>NZ_AXZL01000066.1 GCF_000485795.1 Shewanella decolorationis S12 | reverse complement strand
TTTATCTCAAACAACTCGTTAGTCATTTGTGATGGACTCTATCTTATTAGGGATAGAGTGGTATCCCCTAGGGGATTCGAACCCCTGTTACCGCCGTGAAAGGGCGGTGTCCTAGGCCTCTAGACGAAGGGGACACAAGGACATATTAATTTGAAAACTATTAATGACTAACAGTGCTCTCGCTTAATACGGCGAATTTGGTGGAGCTAGACGGGATCGAACCGTCGACCTCTTGCATGCCATGCAAGCGCTCTCCCAGCTGAGCTATAGCCCCAAATTTTTTCGACATACTGACATTCAGTATATATCGCAGAAACTGGATTTGTTCTTACCAAACGACTCGTTAGCCATTTGCTAGGAACCCTATGTGATAAACATAGTGGTATCCCCTAGGGGATTCGAACCCCTGTTACCGCCGTGAAAGGGCGGTGTCCTAGGCCTCTAGACGAAGGGGACACAAGGACATATTAATTTGAATTGCATTATCACTAACGCTCATCCCGCTTAATATCGGCGGTAAGTTTGGTGGAGCTAGACGGGATCGAACCGTCGACCTCTTGCATGCCATGCAAGCGCTCTCCCAGCTGAGCTATAGCCCCAAACTTATCAAGCTGTATTTAAGTGCACTACAAGCATTCGCTCGTCTGTGTCTCAACTACGGGGCGCATTCTATGCAGCGCACCTAAATGTGTCAACTCGTTTTTTAGGAATTTATTCTATCTGCTACAAATTCAATCGCTTTGGATATTCTTTGCTCAGAACGCGCCTTTCCTATTAAGAATAAGGTGATATCTAAGCCAGGAGACTGCCCTGCACCTGTCACAGCGACACGTAATGGCATACCCACTTTACCCATTCCGACTTCTAATTCGGTCGCGGTGGCTTCAATCGCTTGGTGGATAGCTTCAACAGTCCATTCAGTTAATGCTGCCAGTTTTTGTTGCACTAATTGCAATGGCTCAAGCGCGACACCACGTAAGTGCTTTTTCGCTTGCTCGGCATCAAACTCTGCGAAGTCTTCATAGAAGTAGCGGCTAGAAGCGGCTAACTCTTTTAAGGTCTTAGCGCGTTCAGCCAGAGCCGTCACTACCGCAGATAACGCAGGGCCATTTGAGGTATCGATCTTTTGATCGTCCATATGCCATTGTAAGTGCGACGCCACATATTCAGGATCGAGTGTCTTAATATAATGTTGGTTTAACCAAAGCAGTTTTTCGGTATTAAAGGCAGAAGGCGCTTTGTTGATGTCGTCTAACTTAAAGATCTGCTTCATTTCTTCTAAAGAGAACACTTCTTGGTCGCCATGTGACCAACCTAAGCGAACTAAGTAGTTAAGCAGTGCTTCAGGCAGATAACCGTCATCACGGTATTGCATTACGCTGACCGCACCATGGCGCTTAGATAACTTGGCACCATCGTCACCTAGAATCATCGACACGTGGGCATATTCGGGAATAGGCGCGCCTAATGCTTTAAGGATGTTGATTTGACGTGGGGTGTTGTTGATATGGTCTTCACCACGAACCACACAGGTAATCCCCATATCCCAATCGTCGACAACCACACAGAAGTTATAAGTCGGAACGCCATCGGTACGGGCAATGATCAGATCATCTAATGCATCGTTTGAAAATTCGATACGACCACGAACATGGTCATCAAACACCACTGAACCGCCGATGGGGTTTTTGAAACGCACAACAAAAGGCTCATCGGTGTCGCGCGCTGGCAAATCACGGCAACAACCATCGTATTTTTGTGCTTCGCCGTTTGCCGCTTGTGCTTCTCTTAAAGCATCGATACGTTCACGCGAGCAATAACATTTATAAGCTGTGCCCTGCTCTAACATCTGCGCGATGATTTCGTTATAACGATCAAAACGCTTAGTTTGATAGTACGGGCCCTCATCCCACGTTAGACCTAACCAGTTCATGCCTTCTAAAATGGCATCACAGGCAGCCTGAGTTGAACGTTCAATATCCGTATCTTCGATACGTAAAACAAACTCACCATTATTGGCTCGAGCTTGTAACCAAGAATAAAGAGCTGTACGGGCACCGCCCACGTGCAAAAAGCCTGTTGGGCTTGGGGCAAAACGCGTCTTAGTTGTCATAATGGGACACTAACCTATATAAAGTCGTCTAGATAAAGACAATCACGGTAAAAAGTGGGCTTATTCTAGCAGCCTAAGTCTGCGCTGCAAATGGCACTGAGTGCAGGTATTGCAGATCCCCTCAAAGTATCGGCCCAAAGGTGAGCGCTTTAGATTACTCTGCTAAAGATGAGAATCCAGCATTCTATATCCGAAAACAAACACTCGAAAACCCAAGCCATGTAATCGAAACTACATAAAGGTTACGCATCTCTATTTAGAAACATGCCATCAAGATTTAGCAAAATAGATGAAGAGAATGGCGCAGCGCCCTCCTCTATTTATCGTTCAAGCCGTATCGACAACACTCTTCAGTCTAAAAAAGCCGCAAACCCTCAAAAAAGAACGCTTAACGATGCAATTGGCTGACTTTTGGCAAGATGAGCGAAAAAGCCTGAAAAGAAAATACCGACGAAATTGTCCAATAAAGTAACACTTTGAATGATGACGTGATTAACATTAAGTCAATCCGAGCAAAAATAGCGCGACCAATGCTTTTTTCATTAAAAAGCGTTGACACTCGATCGAACCTCCCTATAATACGGCTCCACACAGCAGAGGTCGCTTAGCTCAGCTGGGAGAGCACCTCCCTTACAAGGAGGGGGTCACTGGTTCGATCCCAGTAGCGACCACCATGTGTTAAATGCAAATTTAATCATGGTATACAAGTTGTTATATGCCCGGGTCGCTTAGCTCAGCCGGGAGAGCACCTCCCTTACAAGGAGGGGGTCACTGGTTCGATCCCAGTAGCGACCACCATATACTTCTCATCCTCTGTGTCGTCATTCTCCGGTCGCTTAGCTCAGCCGGGAGAGCACCTCCCTTACAAGGAGGGGGTCACTGGTTCGATCCCAGTAGCGACCACCATATTTTTAGAATGACATTAAAATTTGTATTGAAAGAATTCCGGTCGCTTAGCTCAGCCGGGAGAGCACCTCCCTTACAAGGAGGGGGTCACTGGTTCGATCCCAGTAGCGACCACCATATTCTTCAGTACTGATTTACCCCGGGTCGCTTAGCTCAGCCGGGAGAGCACCTCCCTTACAAGGAGGGGGTCACTGGTTCGATCCCAGTAGCGACCACCATACTCTTCAGTATTGATTTACCCCGGGTCGCTTAGCTCAGCCGGGAGAGCACCTCCCTTACAAGGAGGGGGTCACTGGTTCGATCCCAGTAGCGACCACCATAATTCCCCCAAAAACTTTACCCCTAGCTCAACTCAACTATGCTTGATCTTAATCAGCATCTGCTTAACTGAGTCTGTTACCCGATATTCAATCCAATTAAACGCTGCTGATTGTTGCCTTAGGCATATTTGGAGATCAATACTATGGCCAGCGTCAGTCAATCTGCATCCCTCAGCAATATTGCAGCGTATCTAAAACATACCCATGCCTGTGATGAGCAAACCGCTCTCAAAGAAGCCCGTGAAGTCATGCAAAATCTCGTCAGCATGCGCCAAAAAGGCTTTATTACTGGCTGGTACTTCGATGAGCGCGGGCATTTGGAGTTACTTCCGAGTGATGAAATTCTTAAGCGAATAGGTGAAGATCATGGCTGACTACCCCATTACTTCATCTTAGCCATCCTACCTATCCCCTTCTCCACATCCATTTTTCAAACCATTTTTGATCTAAAAGCAACTTATTTTGCTCAGTTAATCGTCAAACTAAAAACCTCTGCTCATACACCACAAAATGCAGTTTGGGTGGATTTCCACCCATAGCCAAAATCAACGTGAGCGAGATCTCACCCACAAAACTAAAAGTGTGACAAACATCAAATGAACTACACTTTATTAACCAAACACTTACAGAGTGCATCGTAAGTTGGCGTGGTATTTGCCTTTATTAAGACAGACCTCAGGGAAATCAAGGCTGTATTCCTACTCACACTTGGTAACAAACTAACCAAGGCTGAGGACAAATCCTAACAACAGAAAAAGGAACTCAAAAATGACATTGAATCAACAAATGGGTATCACACGTCCATTAAAAACCGTAGCTAAGATGCTGGCACTGGCCTCAGTGTTCGCGACCAGCTTTAACCTGTTTGCGGCGCCCGTTGAAATCAAGTTCTCCCACGTGGTTGCAGAAAATACGCCAAAGGGTCAAATGGCGTTGAAGTTTAAAGAACTCGTTGAGCAACGTTTACCTGGTGAATATACGGTCAGTGTATTCCCTAACTCACAGTTATTTGGGGATAACAACGAGTTAGCGGCACTGCTGTTAAACGATGTGCAATTTGTCGCGCCTTCTCTCTCTAAATTTGAGCGTTACACTAAGCGCCTACAGGTTTTCGACCTGCCATTCCTGTTTAATGACATGGATGCAGTAAACCGTTTCCAACAAGGCGAAGCTGGCCAAGCCCTGCTGAACTCAATGAGCCGTAAAGGGATTGTCGGTTTAGGTTATCTGCACAATGGTATGAAGCAGTTCTCTGCTAACACACCACTGAAACAACCTTCTGATGCTAAAGGCTTAAAATTCCGTGTAATGGCATCTGACGTATTAGCCGCCCAGTTTGATGCTGTGGGCGCTATCCCAGTGAAGAAACCATTCTCTGAAGTGTTTACCCTGCTGCAAACCCGCGCAATCGATGGTCAAGAAAACACTTGGTCTAACACCTACTCACAAAAATTCTATGAAGTTCAAAGCCATATTACAGAAAGTAACCACGGCGTACTGGACTACATGGTCGTGACGTCTGACGCCTTCTGGAAAAGCTTACCAGCGGATAAACGTAAAGTGATCAAAGAAGCCTTAGATGAATCCATCGCTTTAGGTAACAAGATCGCTGCTGAAAAAGATAACGAAGACAAGCAATTAATCCTTGATTCTAAACGTTCACAACTGGTGACCTTAACACCAGAAGAACGTCAAAAATGGATTGATGTAATGAAACCTGTTTGGGCGAAGTTTGAAGACCAAGTAGGTAAAGATGTGATTGAAGCCGCTGTTGCTGCAAATAAATAATAATGAAATAAACCGCTTAACCTCTTTTTGAGGTTAAGCGGTATTTGAGCGAGGGGAGTACAGCTGTGATATCGCGAATTTTTGGTTACTTTGAAGAAGGGGTGCTTAACCTCTTGATCACCTTAATGACACTCTTAGTGTTTACTGAGGTAGTGGCGCGGTTTTTCTTCAATACTGGTTTTTTATGGATCCAAGAACTGACTTTAACCCTCTGTGGTTGGTTTGTGCTCTTTGGTATGTCCTACGGGGTGAAAGTCGGTGCTCACATCGGTGTTGATGCGTTTGTAAAAAATCTGCCCCCTAAGGCTAAAAAGATCACTTCCCTAGTGACGGCATTGATTTGTTTAGCTTATTGCGGATTGTTTTTAAAGGGTAGCTGGCAATATCTATCACAAATGTACCAAATCGGCGTACCGATGGAAGATATTCACTTTCCAAAGTTTCTGTTAAACAGCTTAGATCCCGACTTTGCTTGGAACACTTTAAAGATTGATGTCGAAGACGGCGCTGTGCCCATTTGGTTATCCCAAAGCATTCTATTAATTGGTTTTAGCATGTTGACTTGGCGTTTCTTAGAACTGTTTATCGCCATCCTACGCAACCAAGTTTCTGGATTCCAATTTGCCGACGAAGCGAAAGAAAGCATGCATTTAATTGATGAAGGTGCTCAGCACGCACAACAAGAAACAGACAATAAGGAAGCGAAGTAATGGCCATTGCGACCCTCTTTACTGCCCTACTCGTCTGTATGTTTTTAGGTATGCCTATCGCGATTGCGTTAGGTTTCTCGAGCATGCTGACGATTTTATTCTTCTCCAACGATTCCCTCGCCTCAGTGGCGTTAAAACTTTATGAGTCATCGTCAGAGCACTATACCCTGCTGGCGATCCCATTCTTTATTCTGTCCTCAGCCTTCCTGTCAACCGGTGGGGTGGCACGACGGATCATCGACTTTGCGATGGACAGTATCGGCCATATCCGTGGCGGTTTAGCCATGGCCTCTGTGATGGCCTGTATGTTGTTTGCCGCGGTTTCAGGTTCTTCCCCAGCAACTGTGGCCGCCATTGGTTCGATTGTTATCGTCGGTATGGTGAAAGCAGGTTACCCCGAAAAGTTTGCCGCAGGTGTGATTACCACTTCTGGCACCTTAGGGATTTTGATCCCCCCTTCAATCGTGATGCTAGTGTATGCGGCGGCGACGGAAGTGTCGGCAGCCAGAATGTTTATGGCGGGCTTAATCCCAGGTTTGATGATGGGCTTCCTGCTGATGATAGTGATTTATATCGTTGCCCGTTTTAAAAATCTGCCATCACGCCCTTTCCCCGGCTTTAAACAACTGGGTATTTCCAGTGCCAAAGCCTTAGGCGGTCTGGCGCTGATCTTTATCGTGTTAGGTTCAATCTACGGCGGTGTGGCCAGTCCAACCGAAGCCTCTGCCGTAGCCTGTATGTATGCCTATTTCATTGCGGTATTTGGTTATCGCGATATTGGCCCATTGAAAAATGTCGCATGGCGTAACCCTAATGAGCCTATTCCCAGCGCCATTGTCCGTAACTTAAGCCATATGGCGCTCGGACTGATTAAAACCCCAATCGACAAAGAAATCCGCCATGTGGTGCGCGACGGGGCAAAGGTCAGCATCATGCTGCTGTTTATCATTGCCAACGCCATGCTATTCGCCCACGTGCTGACTACAGAGCGTATTCCCCATATTATTGCCGAATACATTGTGGGCATGGGCTTACCCGCGTGGGGCTTCTTGATCATTGTCAACTTACTGCTGTTAGCGGCGGGTAACTTTATGGAGCCATCGGCCATCGTGCTGATTATGGCGCCAATCCTGTTCCCGATTGCGACTCAGTTAGGTATCGATCCTATCCACTTAGGTATCATCATGGTGGTGAACATGGAAATTGGTATGCTGACACCGCCGGTGGGGCTTAACCTCTTCGTCACTGCGGGGATCACAGGCCGCAGTATCGGCTGGGTGATCCAATCAGTACTACCGTGGTTAGCACTGATGTTAGCCTTCTTGGCGCTTATCACCTACGTGCCACAAATCTCCCTGTTCTTGCCAGAATTTCTGGATAAGCTCAACGGATATTAATCTCAAGGAATAAGGATTATTCCTTGATTCTAGATAGTTTTTAAGCGAGCCTACTCAGGCTCGCTTTGTTTTATTCAGTGTGGATCAGGATTACCCGCTATGTTGCCCATGACGCCCAAGGCCAAACAACGTCTTTTAATGACCATAGTGCTACTTGCGGGCTTATTTGCCATCTTAAAATTAACCTACTGGGTGCACTTTCATCAGGGCAAAATTGACATCCAACAACAATCAGAGCGACAACTCAAAGAACTGGTTAACTTTTTAGATGGTGCCCTGTCACGCTACGAGAGTATTCCCCACGTATTGTCAACCAACCCTATGCTAGCCGATGTATTAAACGATCAGCAAAATGCTAAGAAGGTTCAAGAGCTCAACCTGTATTTAGAAGAAATTCAGCATGTCACTGAGGCATCCGATATTTATCTTATCGACGCCCTCGGCATTGCGATTGCCGCCAGCAACTGGCAGCAGCCTTTTTCATTTATCGGCAAAGACTACTCCTTCAGACCCTATTATACCGATGCGATTTCGGGCAATTTAGGCCGCTACTATGCGGTGGGCACCAGTTCGGATAAGCGCGGCTTTTACTTCTCCTATCCTATTTATCAACAAGGTGGAAAAGGTATTCTGGGCGCCATTATTGTGAAAGTGGATATCGCTGATATCGAGCAACAAAGCACCAGTATTGCAATGGCGGGGCAATATCAATTCCTCATCAGCGATCCCGATGATATCGTATTTATCTCCAGTGTCGATGAGTGGCGTTTAACCTCACTGACGCCACTCACGCAAACTAAACAATATGCCTTAAATGCCTCAAAACGTTACGCAGAGCGGCCGATTGGCGAATTACTGATAAAGCCACAATATCAAGAAGATAGCCTGAGTCATGGCCATATTTATCAGATCCGTGCAGGTAAAAATCTGGCGCAATATATGGATACCCATCATTTGATGACTAAAGCGGGTTGGCGGGTGCATATTCTTGCGCCAATGAAGCCCCTGCTCGAATCGATGCCCGCACTTATGCTGCTATCGGCCTCTATCTACTTACTGCTCGCCTTAGGTTTACTCTTTAGCAGCGAGCGGCGCCGCAACCTACAACGGATGCAACTCGCCCAGAGTTTACTAGAGCAGAGGGTGGAAGAGCGCACCCAAGATCTGCAGCAGGCCAATGATCGCCTTAAAGATACTCAGGATGAGCTTATTCAAGCGGCCAAGTTGACCGTAATAGGCAGCCTATCCGCGAGTATCAACCACGAGCTGAATCAACCCTTAGCCGCCCTTCGCAGCTATGCACAAAATACCCAAACCTTCCTCGCCCGCAATATGCAGGATAAAGCACTTGATAATCTTAAGATTATTATCGAACTGACCGACCGCTTAGCTGATATTGTTGGCCAATTTAAGAGTTTTACCCGTAAGAGCCAAGGCACGGATAGCGCGACCGATCTTAAGGGCTGTATCAAACAAGCACTCACCATAGTCCAGCCCGAAATCGACAAACAAGGGGTTGAGCTCGATGTGCTGCTACCCGAAGGCCAATATCAGGTTTGGGGTGATAAAGTGCGATTGCAGCAAGTGTTTGTGAATATTATGAGCAATGCGATTGTCGCCATGCAGCAATCTTCAAAACGGACACTGAGTATTAGGGTAAACTGTGCGGACAAGTTTTGTATCAGTATTCAAGACTCAGGCCCCGGGGTGCGCGAGAGTCAAATGGAGAAGATTTTCGAGCCCTATTTCACCACCAGCGAGCGTACAGGGCTTGGCCTGGGTTTATCCATTTCCCAGCGCATTATTGAGTCTATGCAGGGGCAAATTAATGTTGCCAATGCCGAGGACGGCGGCGCGATTTTCCATATTATTTTACCAATTTATTTAGCCGAGGAACGTCAGTCATCATGAGTCTGCCCAATTCAATTCAAGACTATAGCGTACTGATCATCGACGATGAGCCCCATATTGGCACAGTGTTAGTCCAACTGTTTGAGCTGGAAGGCATTAAAGCCTTCGCCACTACCGATCCCAAAGGGATAGCCAAATTACTCGACAGGGACTGGGCGGGCGTGGTGATTTCCGATGTGAATATGCCGCAATTAGATGGCATCAGCTTGATGCAGCAAATTCGTCAGCAGGACCCAGATTTACCCGTCGTGCTGCTCACCGGCTTTGGCGATATCGCCATGGCGGTCAATGCCTTAAAACAAGGCGCCTATGATTTTCTCGAAAAACCCTTTAACAACGAACACATGCTAGATGTGGTGAAACGCGCCTTAGATAAACGCAGCCTCACCCTAGAGAACCGTAAATTAAAGAAAGAGTTAGAAAGCCATAACGTGCCCGGGCCAAGAATATTAGGCCACAGTGTTGGCATTTTGCGTATGCGCCATATTATCGACCAAGTAATCGACACTCCCGCCGATGTGCTTATCGAAGGTGAAACGGGTACGGGTAAGGAATTGGTCGCCCGCTATCTGCACGACCACAGTAGTCGTAATCAGGCTAACTTTGTCGCTATTAACTGCGGCGCGATTCCCGAGAACTTGATTGAGAGCGAACTTTTTGGCGCCGAAGCCGGAGCCTTTACCGGTGTGGATAAACTGCGTATCGGTAAGTTTGAGTATGCCAACGGCGGCACACTCTTTTTAGATGAAATCGAAAGTACGCCACTGTCGTTACAGGTCAAACTGCTGCGGGTGCTCGAAGATCGCAAGGTCGAGCGCCTAGGCTCCAATAAGAGCATTCATTTGGATATTCGAGTGATTGCCGCCACTAAGGTGGATTTAAAGTCCCTGTGCGACACGGGAGAGTTTCGCCAAGACTTGCTCTATCGCTTAAATCTAGTGACAGTGCCCATTCCACCACTCAGGGATCGCCGCGAAGATATTCCCTTATTATTCTTACACTTTGCCCGTATGGCCTCGGCGCGTTATCACAAGGCGCTGATTGCCCTCAATGCCGAGCAGAATGCTATCCTCACCTCACACGACTGGCCAGGTAATGTGCGCGAGCTGCGAAATCTGGCGGAACGTTATGTATTACTCGGTGGTGAAGCCGCCTTCGCCGGCAGCTTAGGTAATGCCCCGAGTCTGCATACCAGCATGTCGCTGCTGCAACGGGTCGAGTTTTTTGAGCGGGTATTGATTGAAGAAGCCCTAAGTCATAACAAGGGCAGCATTAAGCAGACCATGGAACAACTCGAACTGCCCCGTAAAACCTTGTACGACAAGATGCGTAAGTACGATTTAGACCGCAAACAATATATCAACGCTGACGAGTAAGCCTGTCGGTGCCAATAAAAACCCCGCAAACCGATTCACGGCTGCGGGGTTTGTTTTATCTAAGGAACCTCAAGCTAGCATTCCAATGCTGATGTATCAAAAATGCATATCGCAAAAGTGAGTCATTACTCATCCCGCACACACATGCCCTTCGAGGATTTCACATAGGGCGCGAGAATTGGCATCATGCCTTTCATAACCTGTAATGGCAGCGCCGAGGTAAAACTAAAATCGTCCGACTTACTGCCCGGCACAAACGCAGTTAAAGTGCCGAAATAGCTATCGCCTAAGTAAAAAACAAACGTCGCGGTACGGTTCATCGCCGTGGTAGCCACTTTGCGGCCCTGCTGCATCTGGGTCACGATACGGTTATCACCGGTCCCCGTTTTACCACCAATTGCCAGCATCTCGCCGTTGTCGTCGGTAAAGATACCCTTAAGACGTCGTGCAGTACCGTTTTGAACCACGTTTGCCAGCGCAGCCTTTAAGGCTTGGGCGACTTCATGGCGCATCACTCGTTCGCCTTGGGTATTTTGGTTTTCGAGCCGAACTTCATAGGGCGTCTCTTCGGCAAAGTGCAGTTGATTAATCCGCACCGTCGGTAAACGATAACCATCGTTTTGAATAATCCCCATCAATTCCGCCAGCGCTGCGGGTCTGTCACCCGAACTACCCAGCGCCGAGCCTAAAGAAGGCACCATAGATTCAAATGGATAGCCTAAACGCGCCCAACGCTGATGAATGTCGAGGAAGGCTTCCACCTCAAGCATCACTTGTACCCGCACATCCCGCGCGTTTTTATGTCGGGTTCTAAACAACCAACGGTAAACCTCTTGGCGCTCATCCTTACTGGCCTCTTTCACATCGTTGAGGTTGGCCTCAGGATGTTGATTCAAATAATCAAGCACCCAGAGTTCGAGCGGATGCACCCGCGCGATATAACCTTGGTCGGGCAGATTATATTTCTCAGGACCGTACTTGTTATACAGCTCTTTAATGCGTTTATCCGTGTAATTGTTTTGCGGTAAACGCTGTTGCAAAAAGGCTTTAAACGAGGCCATGGATTCATTAGGCTGCAAATAACGGTAAGCCGCGGTAAGCTGCTGCTCCGCTTGGGTTTGGCCATCAAAAAACAGTTCTAAACGCTCATTGGGCGCCACTTTCTTATATTTACGGTAGAACTTATTGACGAAGGTATTGCCTTCGCGATCAGCAAATACGCGTAAATATTCCTCACGGCGCGGGTCCTTATCGTTACGCAGCAAACGCGCCATATTGCCTTCGTTTTGCATGCTGCTGCTGTAGTTAACTATGTCCCGCATTAAGCGCACAAAGGGCAAGTTGATCGAGTCTTGCAGCGCTTGATACATGGTCGGAACCTTAAGATCTTCTGTTTTCTTAAAGTTATTAAATACATGCAAACCACCACCCGTGAAGAATTGCTCATTCGGTGAGGCAGAATATTCCCGTTGTAGCGCCGCATCCAACATGCGGTCAAGGCGTCTATCCGGATTCACAATTAAGTAATCAATCGCCCAGCGCGTGAGATGATCGCGGGGCTCAATCTCAATCGACTCTAACTCAATACCGTGTTTCTTCGAGTATTTGTCGTGGATTTCGGCAATGATCTCCAAGTAAGTTGCGAGCACTCTCAGTTTAGCCGTCGAGCCCAGCTCTAACTTACTGCCTTCGTTAATATCAAAAGGCTGGTCGGTACTGTCGGTTTGCACCCGCACTCGGTTAGCCGTCTCGGTTTTTTCATAGAGGGTAAAACTGTAGAGCACGTTTTGCAGCTGGCTGGGCTCGAGTAAGCGCTCACCTAAGAGACCTACTTTTTCGGCCGTTGATACTTGCCCAAGGCTACGTAAGTAATGACTTACCTGCTGTTGCAATTCACTGTGCAAGCTGCTGTTTACGGTCAAATCGAGCCTGTCTAAATCATATAAACCGACATTTAGCATGCCCGCGGTACGAATGCGTATGGTATTAACGCCTTTATCCGCTCCCGACTGAGTATTACGCTGGGGTTTAACGACCTTAAACTGTAATTTTTGAGCCAATGCCGCATCCCGCAGTTTACGGTCAATCAAATAATACTGGCCGAGTAAACGGATATGGCTGTCGACGAGGTTTTCTAAATCCTCATGTCCCTGTAACAAATAATAGGAGGGACGACGCTGGGCAATCATTAACGCCACCACTTGACGGAACACTTGGCCTCGCTTAGACGCATTGGCCTTCACTTGCGGCGAAGCAAGTAGTTTATTAGCGGTATCAAAATCGGTACCAAACCACGCCCACAGGCCATCGCCTATGCCATGCACTTCACCGTGGTTAGGCGCAGAGGATAAAGGCACAGTATTTAAATAATCTTGGATAATGCGTTTACGGGCAGGCTCGGTAATTTCCCCCTGCTGATAAACGCGCACTGTGGCCGAGCCAATTTGCAGCAGTTTATCCTTAATGCTTAAGGT
This sequence comes from Shewanella decolorationis S12, assembly GCF_000485795.1. Lineage (GTDB taxonomy): Bacteria > Pseudomonadota > Gammaproteobacteria > Enterobacterales > Shewanellaceae > Shewanella > Shewanella decolorationis. The sequence goes on along the minus strand of NZ_AXZL01000066.1, from coordinate 151,423 downwards.
TAACCCTTGGGAGGAATGGCGGAACTTCTCGATTTGTGTCGCCAGCGTACTGCCACCGGCGGTAGAGACATTCATCCCCACCATTTCAGCAATTTGACTCATCCCCGCCACAATAAAACGTGGCCAATCGATCACCGGATTCAGTTTTGGCTCAGTAGTCCATAACTCGCGGTTTTCAATAAATAACAAGGTATTGACGATTTCATTGGGGATTTTATCGTCATCCTGATACACACGCTTAGGATAGGTAAACTCGTAGAGATCAGTGTTACGACAGTCGAGCAGAGTCAAACCCGATTGCGCTTTCTCATGGTAAGGCGGGAAAAATCCCATCTTAGCGTATTCCTGCAGCGCGGGAGAAAACTCGACTTGCTGCGTCACCTGGAAGTTACGTTGCAGCAATCTATCGATATATTGCGGCAACTTACTGTAGCCGTGACGCTCATCAAAGGGGCCGTAGCTTGGATAGATAATTGACTGAGTGGGCTGATTTTTCAGCTCATAGGTCAAGGTCTTAGCATATTGGTGAACATACTTTGATTGGTAAAAGGAGGTTTTTACCTCCTGCCCAATCAAAATTGCTACACAGAGGATCAGTATAAAAAATAGGAACCAGACACGCCCCTTGGATCTTGGCTTACGCTGACGCTTAGCCTTAGGTTCGGGTTGTGGCGGACGTGGACGATAATTTTCGAATTGCATTTCTTGCGTAGAATTAGGCAAAACGGCTCCAAAAAATCACTAATCAAATCCTTTCTACGTGGGAAAATTCCCAACCTATGCTCAACACATCAGGTTGAATAGCGAATATAAACAAACCACTAGTAATTAGTTTATATCCACATGTCTGCAATGTTATCGCAGTTAAATTGAGCAAGATCTAACCCGCATAGGATGATTGCGTCTTGTTGTTAGATCTCACGCTATTTTAATGAGTTGGCAGCATGCCTCAAAGTGGTTAGCGCAAAAATACTTTTACGCATTATTGAAACGATTATCGGCTTAAGGCCGATGCTAATCCCAAATAAACTCACGAAAATGCTTACGACAAACCGATTCGTAACTTTCATTACCACCAATTGCGACCTGCTCACCTTCGCGCATCACTTTACCTTCACCATCGAGGCGTACCACCATATTGGCTTTACGACCGCAGTGACAGATGGTTTTCAGCTCGACTAATTTATCAGCCCAGGCCAATAAATAATGACTACCAGTAAAAAGCTCACCTTGGAAGTCGGTACGCAATCCGTAACACAATACTGGGATATCAATTTTATCAACAACATAGGTAAGTTGTTTGACTTGTTCTTTGCTTAAGAATTGGCATTCATCCACCAACACACAACTTAGGTGATTCTGTTGATGGGCAGCGGTGATCATCTCAACCAAATTATCATTACTGCTAAATACCTGTGCGTCGGTTTCAATCCCAATCCGTGAAGCCACCTTGCCTTTGCCATATCTGTCGTCGATAGAAGCCGTCATCACAAGGGTATTCATGCCGCGCTCGCGGTAGTTATAAGAAGACTGTAATAGAGAGGTAGATTTGCCCGCATTCATTGCTGAATAGTAAAAGTACAATTGCGCCAAAATGAATCCCTTTTTCTAACTGAGTTATCATTTCTCTGTATCCAGAGTTTATGCCGCCAAGTTTACCATTGCCTCGCCCCCTAACACACTAGGCCAGTCTCAGCTTTTATACTGAAATCTCACTCTCGATTTTACTGAGATATTTTGACGGCTTCAGCGAATATCAGAATTGTCTGTTTATTGTTCGCCACCCTCTCTAAATTGCAAAACGTAAAAACAGAGCAAGCTCTAAAACGACAATTGTTACAATAAGCTTAATTTAACCTTAAATATTGTTTTATATAAGAAAATTCACATTAACAAAAGTTTAGAAATGCGATCTACCTCCAAAGTTATAGGCTTAAATGCGGTTTGGCTCAAAAAACAAACATACCCATAACAGTAATATTTCGTTCGAGACAAAACGTGCTCAATTTTAAAAAAAATAAAACCTATACGATGCTTGCAAATTAAATCAGCGGCTATAAGCACTAATCTCCCCTGCAAATTTAGTGCTGCAATCCGTGCCTTTAAATGCGTATTGGATTAAATGGAGATTATGATGAGAATATTCACCTCTAAAAAACTCGCATACCTTGTTGCCTTAGCACTGACAGGTGCTCTAGTCGGTTGCGGAAGTGATGGTAAAGATGGTGTGGATGGTGCACCAGGTACTCCGGGAACCCCCGGCACACCTGGAACTCCAGGTGAACCTTGGGTTCCACCTCCAGTAACGAGTTCAACTGTCACTAATGTAAAAGTACTGAACTATAGCTTTGGTGAAGGCAGTATCACCTATGAATTTCAGATCACTGACGAAAACGGCAACTTAATCAATGGACTGAAAAATGCTGAAGCCAAAGTTGCAGCATTAACCGATAAAGGCTTTATCAATAATAGAAATGAAGCCGACAAAACAGACGCAAGTGGCAATCCTGTCAAAGATAATGTCAATATCGGTGGCGCTGCGACTCAATCTACAGAAGGCGCAGAGATCAAATCATTAGGCGATGGTCACTATAGCTTTAAGGCACCGATGAAAGGCGTCAATGCAGCCACTGAGGGCATTGTATGGCTCAGAGTCGGCGGTAATGCTGAAACTGGCATTGCTCGATCAGCACCGCTGGTGGTGAATAAGCCCGAAGGCACTCATTCAACCACGACCGATAGTTGCTATTCCTGTCACGTAGACTATTCAACAAGCCCACGTCGTCACGCTAGTTATGTGGCCACCGGCATGGACAGCGAAGTCACCTTCGTTGAAGGCTGTTTAGTCTGTCACGGCTCAGTTAGCTTTGCAGCAAAAAATGCCGAAGGTTTCTCAATCGGCGGTTATGCTACCAATACCTTGTCTAAGATTGGCCACATTAATCACCAGAAATTCACTAAAGATTTCAGTGTGATGAACTGTAGTTCTTGCCACGTTGAAGCACCGACTAATATCAGTGTTTCAGGCCCAGGCTGTATCGACTGTCATAACACTGGCGGCGTACCAGGCGCGATCGTGCCAAGTAATGGTGCCGATGTGCGTCCAATGCATGAAGGTAAAACAGGTATTACTGAGCGCCAAGCATTACGTGCTAAGTATAAACTTGAATTATCTACCCCTGTTAAAGTTGATGATATTTCAACAAAAACTGATCATTATGCGCCAACTGGTGCAGCTTCTGCCGTTACCGCACCAGGCTGGTGTACCACTCTGACAGTAAAAGATACTGACGGTAATATCTTTAGCATTAAAGATAACTTCAACTACTCAAATCCGCTGGTATTTGATGCCAAGAAACCGATTGTCTATGCAGGCGCTTATCTACATGCCTATGACAATAACACCTTAGTCGGCCGCCCTGGAAACCGTACGAACTATTACTATGGCTATAACGCCGATGGCACTAAGAATATCTGTCACCTACTGACCGATATCAGCGCAGTGAACGCTAACTATGCCTACTCTGCACGTGTCACCTTCAGCACTGCTGGCTGGATGGAATACGACGGTAACCAACGCTATCAGAGCAATGGCAACCTCAGAGCCAACGGTTATGACGGTTCAATGGGTGTATCCTTCACCGCATACTCAGATGTGGTAAATCCAGTCACAGCTGCAAAAGTTTCAGCTTTTGAGCGTCGCACAGTGATCAGCGATAATAGCTGCACCACTTGCCATAACGATGCCACCGCCTTCCACAAAAACGGTGCATTCGATCAAGGCGGTAACGGTTGTATTGCCTGCCACGATAACGGTATGGCACGGACTTCGGCCACTCTGGGTGCTGGTTTTGGTCCTATGATCCACAGCTGGCACTGGGGTAATGGTGCGAATGTCGGTGAGATGAAGGCCGATGGCACTCAAGCCAAGACCGCAAACGGTGCAGGCGCCATCAATCCAGTCACCAGCTGTGTTGCCTGTCACGAAACCGCGATTGATTTAAATAAAGTGCCAAATCAATACATCCTTGAGCCTGGTAACAAGATGACCAGCCCTGTCACGGCAAACTGTTATGCCTGCCATACTGGCGATGCAGTCAAAGCCCACATGGTGAGCAACGGTGGCGAGATCAGCGTTCCAGCCACTGGCGACTGGTTCAAGCAACCTACGGGTGAATCTTGTGCCGTGTGCCACAACGCGGGTAGCAGCTCTGGTATCGATAAATACCACAACTTTACCCGTAAGTAGTTAGTCGTCCCGCTATTTTCCCTGCAAGGAAATAGCCCAAGCGTCCTACGATTGTAGGGCGCTTTTTTGTTTACTTTTTCTTACAACTTCACCCCATAGGTTTTCAGTCCCATTTAAGTTAGTAACGTTAGAGTCACAAAAAACTACAATTCTAAGGAAATCACTCAACTATGCGTAAAAGTTTTATTGCCATCGCCATTGGCGCCACACTGATGACAGGAGCACTGGCAGGTTGTAGCTCTCAAGATACCAAAGCCGTAAATGTGACCGCAGTTCAAACCCAAAATCCTCTGTTCCAAGCCAGTACGCTGCAATACCAAGCGCCTGATTTCAGCGTGATTAAGGACGAGCATTTTCAGCCCGCATTAGAGCAAGGCATTAAAGAGCATTACCAAGAGATTTTGGCCATTGCTAACAATCCTGCCGCCCCGACCTTTGACAACACTATTGTCGCCATGGAAAAAAGTGGCGCCCTGCTCAACCGTGCATCGAGCGTGTTTTACAACCTAGCAGGTTCAAACAGCAATCCAGCCCTGCGTAAAATCCAAGGCGAAATGGCGCCCAAAATGGCGGCTCACTCGGATAACATCAACCTCAATCCAGCACTATTCGCCCGTATTGAAGCCATTTATAACGACCGTAATAACTTAGGCTTAACCCCTGAAGCGGTTCGTTTGGTTGAGGTGTATCACCAACGCTTTATCATGGCCGGCGCTAAGCTGACCGATGAGCAGAAAGTGAAGATCCGCGCCCTGAACGAAGAGCAATCGACGCTCACCAACGAGTTCTCACAACGTTTACTGCGCTTAACCAAAGAAATTGCCATCGTTGTCGATAACAAAGAGCAATTGGCGGGCCTAAGTGACAGCGAGATCACCTCGGCAGCCAACGATGCCAAGGCCGCGGGTCACGAAGGTAAGTACCTAATCAACATCACCAACACCACTCGCCAGCCTGTGCTCGCCTCTTTAGAGAACCGTGAACTGCGCCAACGCATTTGGGAAGCCTCGGCAAACCGTGGCTTAACGGGTGAAAACGAAACCGCATCTTTAGTGTCTCGCTTAGCCCAATTACGTGCCGAGCGCGCTGCCCTCTTAGGTTATGAAAACTGGGCCAGCTACCGCCTCGCGCCACAAATGGCGAAAACCCCAGAAGCGGTATACAGCATGTTTGGTTCTATGGTGCCAGCTGTCGTAGCCAATACAGAGAAAGAAGCGGCCGATATTCAAGCGATGATCGACAAGACTGGCGGCAAGTTTGAACTCGCGCCATGGGACTGGGAATTCTACGCCGAGAAAGTTCGCCAAGAGAAATATGCCCTCGATGCGAGTAGCATTCGTCCTTACTTCGAATTTAACCGCGTACTCGAAGACGGCGTGTTCTACACCCTCAAAGAACTCTATGGCGTCACCTTAAAGCCACGTCCAGATTTACCCGTGTACCACCCAGATGTGAAAGCCTACGAAATGTTTGATGCCGATGGTTCGAGCATGGCGATTTTCTATGCCGACTACTTTGCCCGTGAAGGCAAACGTGGCGGCGCATGGATGAGCTCGTTCGTGGGTCAATCCTTCCTCGAAGGCACTAAGCCTGTCGTGGTTAACGTGATGAACATTAAAAAGGCGCCAGAAGGACAACCGACCTTCGTCAGCTACAACGAAGTCACCACTATGTTCCACGAAATGGGCCATGGTACCCACGGTATGTTCTCTAAGGTGACTTACCCAAGCTTGGCTGGTACTTCGGTCTCCCGTGACTTTGTGGAATTCCCATCAACCTTCGAAGAGGACTGGGCTGCCCACCCTAAAGTGTTAGCCAACTACGCCAAACACTATGAAACCGGTAAGCCAATTCCCGATGATTTGCTGCAAAAACTGCTGAAATCCGGCAGCTTTAACCAAGGTTTTGATACCTTAGAGTATATGGCTGCTGCGCTAGTGGATATGGAATGGCACTCATTAAGCCCTGATGCACCATTGCAAGATGTGGCGACATTTGAAGCCAATGCGCTGAAAAAGCACGGCTTAAATATCACCGCCGTACCACCACGTTATAAGTCAACTTACTTTGCCCACGCCTTCCCGGGTGGTTACTCAGCAAGTTACTACGCTTATATGTGGAGTGAGATTTTAGCAGCTGACGCCTTTGCCTATGTGCAAACGCAAGGTGGTCTCAACCGTGAAATCGGTATGAAATACCGCAAGACGATTCGCGAAGTGGGCAACAGCATTGCACCAATGGAAGCCTACAAAAACTTCCGAGGTAAAGAGCCTACCACCGAAGGGTTATTGAATCGACGTGGACTCAACACCGCCCTGTAATTTGGGATGAGTGAACGATAAAAAATCAGCCAGCATAATGCTGGCTGATTTGTTTTTAGCGCTCGGTAAATACACAGAGAAGACTCGCGAATAAACCGCTCGCTGAAGTCAGGCTTATTTCGCGTTACTTTGGGATTTAAACCGTAACCACACAATGCTCAAGACAAACAGCACGCTACAGGTCAATAGTCCCGCATTCACCGATTCTGTAAAGCCAAGCACCACATAACCCACCATGCTGATCAGCGCCACAATCACAGCGTAAGGCAGCTGAGTCACAACATGGTCAATATGGTGACAGCTCGCGCCGGTTGACGACAAAATCGTGGTATCCGAAATCGGTGAGCAGTGATCACCAAATACCGCGCCCGCCAAAACCGAAGCCAGCATAGGTAACATCATGGCTGTATGACTGCCCATCGCCATATCGGCGGCAATCGGCAGCATAATGCCGAATGTGCCCCAACTGGTGCCGGTAGAAAACGCCGTCAGACCCGCTAACACAAACATCAATGCAGGTAAGAAGGCAAAGGGAATGTTCCCTGTGGCGAGGCTTGCCATAAACTTACCAGTCTCAAGCTGGCCAATCACGCCCGCGATGGTCCAAGCAAATAACAGGATATAAATCGCAGGCAGCATAGAGCGAGCGCCCTGCACCACGCCTTTGACGACCATCGACTTTTCAACGCCTTGTACTAGGTTAAGCACCAGCGCAACCGCTAAACCAATCAGTGCACCAAAGAACAGTGATGAACTCACATCGGTTTTTTCAAAAGCAGAAATAATATTAAATTCAATGCCTTCTTTCGCTAACACCTGAGCACCGCTGTCAATCATAAAATACAGGGTCGCAAATACCAGCACGGTAATAGGTAAGAATAAACCGAGGATTTTACCCGTTTCGGCTTCGGGTAAATCGGCATTCGCTCCAGGTGGCAATCCTTTATTCTCATCATATAAATTACCGCGCTGTGCATTTAATTCATGCTCACGCATAGGGCCAATATCCAAGCCCATAAATGCAACACAAAGTAATAATAATAAAGAGAAAATAGCGTAGAAATTCATAGGGATCATTTGAATAAACACACTCAAATGACCAGAGTCAGCAAAACCGTGGGCGGTTAATATGCCGCCGATCAGCGCGATAATATAAGCGCCCCAACTGGATACCGGCGAAATAACGCAAACTGGCGCCGCCGTTGAATCTAATAAATAGGCTAACTTAGCGCGAGAAATATAATAACGATCGGTGACGGGCCTTGCGACGGAACCTACGACTAAGCTATTGAAATAATCGTCAATAAAGACAACACAGCCTAAAAACATGGTCAGTAATTTGGCATCGCGTTTATTGCGAATATGCAGGCGCGCCCAATCGGCAAATGCCCGCGCACTACCACTGACAGTAATTAATGCCGTGATCATCCCTAATACAATTAAAAAGCCGAGAATGTATAAATTCCAAGAATTTACGCCATCTTCTGACCAAAAGAGTCCTTTTACACTGTTAAATAAAAACTCACCGCTGGCCACAGGTGAAAATTGATTGAGTAATAACACCCCAATCACAATACCTAAACCGAGGGAAAGGAGAACGCGGCGAGTGAAAATCGCCAACACAATTGCGACCACAGGCGGCAGCAGAGAAAGTGCCGAATCGGCGTAACTTACTACAGTCATTGATTATTTCTTCGTCAAAATACGAATGGAGGGCGACTGAACTGGTGGGAAAAGGCAATAGATACCCAAGATCACCTGTCCTATCAGTAGCGCTCCATAGTAACTATTCCTAATATCCGTATCAGAAAATACTATGGCAGTGTTGTACCTATTCGGCACAACCCCAGCAGTTGATCGTGATAAATCAAACCACTTCGGCACCAAATCCTTTCGTGAACGATCAACGGAATCACCCTACTGATCACTACTGATATTTGGTGCGCCTCTACTTCTAAGAACGCCCATGCACGGGCGTGAGGCACATAAAAACATAAGCGGCTAAGCAGTTGCCACCGCAAAGCCGCTTACTTTGACTTAGATCACGGATAAAATCAACCTAGAGTTGAAATCAACTCTGGAACGGCGTCAAACAGGTCGGCTTCGAGACCATAATCGGCCACCTGGAAGATTGGCGCTTCAGGATCTTTGTTGATTGCCACAATCACCTTAGCGTCTTTCATCCCGGCTAAATGCTGGATCGCGCCCGAAATCCCCACGGCGATGTAGAGGTTTGGCGCCACAATCTTACCGGTTTGACCCACTTGCAGATCGTTAGGCACAAAACCTGCGTCAACCGCGGCGCGCGAAGCCCCAACAGCGGCACCGAGTTTGTCCGCCAATTGCTCTAACATACCGAAGTTTTCACCGCTGCCCATACCACGGCCACCAGAAACGATAATGCCCGCATTACCTAACTCTGGACGCGCAGAAACAGTCAATGATTGAGACACAAACTGAGTTTTGGCTTCAAACACTTTATCTAAGTTGGTAACTGCAGCACTGTTGCCCTGCGCCGCCGCATCGAAGGCACTGGCACGGACTGTCATCACTTTAATCGCGTCATGGCTTTGTACTGTTGCTAAAGCGTTTCCTGCGTAAATTGGGCGAACAAAAGTGTCGCTGCTCACAACGCCAATCACTTCAGAAATTTGCGCAACATCTAACAGTGCTGCCACACGTGGTAGCGTATCTTTGCCAGCACTCGATGCTGCAGCCAAGATATGGCTGTAGTTTGGTGCTAAGTCCACCAGCAATTTAGCTACGTTTTCGGCTAAATGCGCTTCATAGGCACTATTGTCGGCGACCAATACTTGAGCGACGCCTTGCAGGGCTTGCGCGGCTTGTGCCACAGCACCACATTGGTGGCCCACCACTAATACATGTACATCATCACCAATTGCACGCGCGGCGGTGACAACCTTTGCGGTATCCAGTTTCAGTGCCGCATTATCGTGTTCTGCTAATACTAAAATGGCCATGTTAGATCACCTTCGCTTCATTTTTTAACTTTTCAACCAGCTCAGCTACCGACGCAACCATGATGCCTGCTTTACGTTCTGCAGGTGGCGTCACCTTCACCACAGTTTGATGGGCTTTTAGCGTCACACCTAAATCCGCAACAGTGAGCATATCTAATGGCTTACGTTTAGCTTTCATGATGTTAGGTAATGAAGCGTAACGAGGTTCGTTCAAACGTAAATCGGCTGTCACCACAGCAGGCAGCTGCAGACTTAAGGTTTGCATCCCGCCATCTATCTCGCGAGCCACTTGCACTGAATGACCTTCAACTTTGATTTCAGAAGCAAAAGTGGCTTGTGGCATATCCATTAATGCCGCAAACATTTGACCAGTTTGGTTATTATCGCCATCGATAGATTGCTTACCAAACAGCACTAATTGCGCTTGTTCTTTTTCTTGTACGGCTTTGAGTAATTTGGCAATCGATACTGGGGTTAACTCTTCTTCAGTATCAATGTGAATCGCACGGTCAGCACCTAATGCTAACGCGGTACGTAATTGTTCTTGAACAGCTTTATTGCCGATACTGACGACCACTACTTCAGTAGCACTGCCCGCTTCTTTTAAACGAACCGCTTCTTCTACTGCAATTTCACAAAAAGGGTTCAACGCCATTTTGAGGTTTGCGGTATCAACGCTGGTGTTGTCAGCTTTTACCCTGACCTTCACATTGGCATCAACTACGCGCTTAACAGGCACCAATACTTTCATAGGGTTTCCTTCCTACACTTTCATGTACATGGACAAAACATTGGTCATCACCAATGCAGGATAGAGCCACTTTACGTCCTGTTAACGTTAACGTCAACCAAAGTCAAACACCTGTTTGCATTTTTTAAGACTGTGGTATTGGCCACATTTTTGAACAGTTATTTGCCACATATAAAAAGTTCAAAAATTAAATAATATTTAATTTCTGTTTATTGCATAATTTTATTTGATTCGAGCAATATTAGTTTCTATCATTTAGCTGTTGTTCACCATTATCCTGTAATAAAAATAGAGTGGGACGAAAATAGATATGAGCGAATTTTTAGAAATATTAACTCACGGTCGTCGTTTTAAAGCTGCTGTAAAAGATTTGAGCCTCGAAGAATTGCGTGATTTAGCTGCAAAACTGGATAAGATTCTCACAGAGCGTGAATCTATGGCTGAAGAAGAACAGCAAGCTATCGCTGCTCGTAATGCAAAGATCGAAGAAATCCGTCAACAAATGGAAGCTGTTGGTTTATCAATCGACGATTTAGGCGGTGTTGCAGTTAAAGCTGTAAGCAAAAAGCGCGCTCCTCGTCCAGCAAAATACCAAATCGAAGTTAACGGCGAAGTGATCCAGTGGACAGGTCAAGGTCGCATGCCAACGGTATTTAAGAACGAAGTCAATAAAGGCCGTTCTATGGATGATTTCTTAATCTAATCCAATATAGTGTGTAATAGCGATGCGCTATTAACACTGAGTAACATAAAAAAGCTCGCACCCTGCGAGCTTTTTTATGCCCAGCAGAATCCCCCTCAGCATTCAAGCACATGCTTAAATTGCGTTACAATTCGGCTTTAGTAATTACATCTACTTTAGGTTACTCTTTACTCACCCTCCACCTAAGTAAATGAAAAATGCTGATAAACAACAAGATAATAATAAGCTGCGGCATAATAAGTAGTTTGGTATCCCACAACATTTTCGCCGAGGCTAATCCCATTCCCCCCGTCAATAAGCTAACGGCATTCACCAATGCCGAATTAATCCTAGCACCGGGGAAACGACTCGCAAACGCCACATTATTAGTTGAAAACAATCGGATCAAAGCCATTATTGAAAAAGGGGATATCCCAGAAGCGGCACTAAAAGTTGATCTCAGTGGTTATACTATCTATCCCGGTTTTATCGATCCCTTTACCGATTATGGTATCGAGTTTGAATATCCCAAATTAGGGCTGACTCGTCCGGTATATGATATTAAGCGTATCGGCGGTAATGCGGAAAATGGCGCAATTCACGCTGAAAAAGAATGGTTTAATTACGTTTACCCAAATAAAGAACGCGCAAGAGATTGGATCAATAACGGCTTCACCAGCGTACAAAGCAGTAAACTCGACGGTATTTTCCGCGGTACGGGTGTTAGCCTTTCATTAGCCGATAAAACCGCCAACGAGGTGATTTATCGTGCACGCAGCCAACCTTTTATGGCCTTCGATAAAGGCACATCTGAACAAGACTATCCCAATTCTCTAATGGGCAGTATCGCGCTTATCAGGCAAACCTTTGCCGATGCAAACTGGTATAACCAAAATAAGCACAAATCGGTTAATAGTTCAGCAAATGCTCAAATTGAATTTAATATCGCTTTCGAACGCTTAGATAACTTAGCCGAGAAACAAATCGTCTTTGAAACAAAAAACCTCAACGATTTGCTGCGCGCCGCTAACTTGCTCAAAGAACACCAGCTGCCCGCCAACCTACTCGCAAGTGGTCAAGAATATGCGCGCATCAATGAATTAAAAGCCCTAAATTATCCTTTGATCCTGCCGCTCAACTATCCGCAAGCACCCGATGTTGGCACCGATGATGCCGACCGTGAAGTCTCCCTTGCAGAACTCAGACAATGGGAACGCGCGCCCACAAACCCTGCAGCAGTCGCCAATGCAGGCATCCCTTTTGCCTTTACCCAATTTGGCATCAAAACCGAGGCATTTTGGCCACGTCTACGACAAGCCATCACCCAGGGACTGAGTGAGGACAAGGCCCTCGCCGCGCTGACGACTCAAGCCGCCGAGATGGCGGGGACGGCCGACTTCGCCGGTAAACTTGCCCCCGGCTATATGGCCGACTTTGTGATTACTAAGGGCAATATCTTTAAGGATGGGCAGATTTATAGCGTCTGGCTGCAGGGCGAAGAGCAATCCATTCGCTCACTCCCACAGGCCAAACTCTTGGGCGACTATCAGCTCACGCTGAATAATCTCACCTTAGATCTAAACCTTGAAGAAACGGGCAAAAAAGCCTTCCAAGGTCAGCTAAGCAGTGGAGAGAAGAGCATTCCAGTCACCAATCTTAAGCTTGAAGACGACGGCCGTGTGAGCTTTAACGCCGATTTAAGCGATGCGGGCATTCATGGCATCAGCCGTTTTACCCTCTGGCTCGCTAAGGATGGTATTCAAGGCCGTATGGTGGACGCCCAAAGTCGCAGCATTAATGTGGCGGGTATTGCTATCGCTTCGAGTCCAAAGACGGAACAAGAAGGCACGCCTAAGACCGATGCTGCACCGACTTTAGTGAGTCAACTCACCTACCCTAACGTCGCCTATGGTTTAAGCGATGCGCCAAAAGCCGAGAAACTCCATATTAAAAATGCCACCCTGTGGACCTCAGATAAACAGGGCATCTTAGAACATGCGGATCTGTTAATGGCCAATGGCCGAATTGAAAAAATCGGTCAGCAACTCAGCACACCTTCGGGTTATCAAGTACTCGATGCAACGGGTAAACATTTAACTGCGGGTATCGTCGATGAGCATTCCCATATTGCGATCAATGGTGGCACTAATGAAGGTACAGATGCGGTCACCTCTGAAGTGCGAATTGGCGATGTGATCAATCCCGAAGATATTTCCATCTACCGTGCACTCGCGGGCGGTGTCACCAGCGCACAATTACTCCATGGCAGCGCTAACCCGATTGGTGGTCAATCCCAGTTAATCAAGATGAAATGGGGTGAAAGTGCCGAGCAGCTTAAATTTGCCAATGCCCCTGCCAGTATCAAATTCGCCCTTGGCGAAAACGTCAAACAGAGTAACTGGGGCGAGAAGTTTGTTCAGCGCTTCCCACAAACACGCATGGGCGTAAAAGCCTTATTTGAAGAAACCTTCGATGCCGCACTCGCCTATGAGAAAGCGCTGAAGGACTATGATGACTTACGCAGCAGCGAGAAAAAGAAAACCATTGCGCCACATCCAAGCTATCGCCTACAGGCGGTGGCCGAAGTGTTAAAACAGCAGCGCGATGTGCATATCCACTCCTATGTGCAGTCAGAAATCTTAATGTTCCTGCGATTAGCCGAAGCCTATCAGTTTAAGGTGCAAACCTTTACCCACGTACTCGAAGGTTACAAGGTTGCCAGAGAACTGGCCGCCCATGGCGCAGGCGCCTCGACCTTTGCCGATTGGTGGGCCTATAAATTTGAAGTCTATGATGCAATTCCACAAAACGCCTGCCTAATGCAAAAACAGGGCGTGCTCACCAGCATCAACTCTGACGACTACGAAATGCAGCGCAGACTCAATCAAGAAGCGGCTAAGTCAATGATGTATTGCAATATGTCTAAAGAAGATGCCTGGAATATGGTGACCATCAACCCGGCGAAACAACTCAGGGTCGATGAGTATGTTGGCTCACTCACCCCAGGCAAAATGGCCGATATCGTGCTGTGGAACGCCGAGCCGCTGTCAATTTACGCCAAAGTGACCCAGGCTTGGGTCGAGGGTAAACGCTATTTCGATCGTGACCAAGACCTGCTTGCCCAGCAGCAGGTCGTCGTAGAGCGCGCCGCCCTTATCCAAAAAATTCTCAGTAGTGATGATAACGCCAAGGCGGGTGAGAAAGTCACCCCGCTTAACGAGCCACAATGGCACTGCGATACCCATTATCAGGCTTGGGGCCAAGATCATCAGGGAGCAAAATAATGAAGCACTTACCCACAACCTTGCTGCTGTCGACACTGGCTGTCACGCTGTCAGCGCAGGCACATAATCTCGTCCCTGCGGCCAAGCAAACCCAGAGCGTGTTGATTAAAAATGCCACTGTACATACCGTCAGCCAAGGGACATTAACCAATACCGATGTGTTGATTGAGCAAGGTAAAATTAGCGCCATCGGGCCACAGCTAAGCGTCAACGACGCGGATAGCCAAGCGCAGATCATCGATGCCACGGGCAAACACTTATACCCCGGCCTTATCGCACTCGATACCAGTCTTGGTTTAGTAGAAATCGAGATGGTGCGCCCAACCGTCGATAATGCAGAAGTCGGTGATTTTAATCCGCAAATTAGCGCAGCAACGGCTTACAACCCAGATTCCGAGCTATTGCCAACCATTCGCTACAATGGCATCACCCACGCACAAATCGTCCCCAGTGGCGACGGACTCGCGGGCCAATCTGTGGTCGTTGACCTCGATGCTTGGACGATTGAGGACGCCCTGCAACCAAGCGAAGGCCAATTTCATGTTTACTGGCCACAAATCAAGCGCATGCCAGAGGATGAAAAGGAAAAAGCCAAGGCCATAGAGAAAAATCAGCAGGCCATAGCGACACTCACCACAGCCTTTGAGGATGGCTATCGCTACTTTTTAAGCCATCAGGCAAAGGATTCGGCCAATACAGCCAATTTACGTTGGCAGGCCATGTTGCCCCTATACCAAGGCAAGGCCACGCTATTTGCCCATGCGGACAGCGTCAGCCAAATTGAGCAAGTCATTGCCCTGACGAAAAAATATCAATTTAAATTGGTGATTGTCGGGGGCTATGATGCATGGCGATTAGCTTCAAGTCTAAGGGAAGTGAACGCCAGTGTGATTTACCCGCACACCCTGAGCCTGCCCAAACGTAAAGATGAACCTGTGGATTTACCCTTTAAAATCCCTTCGTTGCTGGCAAGTGCGGGCATTCCCTATGCCCTTGGGTTTTCATCGGATTGGAACAGTCGTAACCTTCCCTATGCCGCGGGCTACAGTGCCGCTTACGGCGTCACGCCCGAGCAAGCATTAAAATCGGTGACCTTAGATGCAGCAAAACTGCTGGGGATCACCGATTTAGGCGCCATCGCCGTCGGTTATCAGGGCAGTGTTGTGCTGAGTGACGGGGATATCCTCGACCCTATGAGCAACAAAATTGATGCAATCTGGATTGAAGGACGGCAAATAGATCTGAATAATCGCCACCAGCAGCTTTATCAAAAGTATCTTAAGCGATAGAATTTGCTCAGATAAATCGCTCGATAACGCGCAGTCCGATGGACTGCGCCTATTTACCCTTAATCTCAGGTCAAACCATGAAAATCATCCTCTCAAGTGCATTAGTGCTACTGCTTAGCGCCTGTGCCAGCGATTACAGTTTTAACAGCAATTTGGACGGCGAGGCGATTAATGACTACTTCAAGGCGGGCGATGTCACGCTGTTTGAGGGCGATAGTTTGCCTAAAGGTCATTACGAATTAAAAGGTTTGGTTCAGGGCGAATCTTGCCAAGCCGATGTGAATGCGGTGCCCGCTTCCTTAAGTGAAGCCCGAACCGAGGCCCGCCGCGCGGCGGCCGATAAAGGCGCCAATGGCATCATCATCAAACAATGCGTAATGATGGAAGAAGCAGCCCAAGGCTGCGTCAGCCGCGCCCTCTGCGTTGGCCAAGCCATCAAAATGACCTCTGCCGACTAGTTCAAAGCGTGTATACTGCACGCCAATATTGATGTACTTAGCAACCTAGACCATCGGCGTTTGGGTTGTTGTCCTTGCTTTAGGTATTTTTTGCATGACATTTACCAACCAGATTACCGCTGTCGCCACTTGCCGCACTCCCTATAAACAAAAATTTGGCATTCCAAGGCAGCCCGGTTTGGTGGAGGCGCGCGGTTATGTTGAGCTGGAACCCCATGTCAATCATCTCGATGCCGTGCGCGGTATCGAGCAATATTCCCACCTTTGGTTGTTGTTTTGTTTCCATGAGAATCTCGCCCAAGGGTGGAAAACGACCGTACGCCCGCCCCGTTTAGGCGGCAATGAAAAACTCGGCGTATTCGCGACTCGCTCGACCTTTCGCCCGAATGGTATAGGCCAATCCGTGGTCAAACTCCACGGGGTGGTGCAACGTAAAGGCAAAGTATGCTTAGAGATTTCGGGCATGGATCTTGTCGATGGCACGCCCATTATCGATATTAAGCCCTATATTCCGTTCTCGGATTCGATTGAAGGTGCCGTCGGCGGTATCGCGCAAGAAGCACCAAAACTTATCCACGTAGTGTTTTCAGAACTCGCAGCAACCCAGATTGACGCTTACAGCAAGCAGGACGCCTATACCGATTTAGCCGTGCTCATCCACGGCGTGTTGGGGCAAGACCCTCGCCCCGCCTATAAAAAAGCCAAAGATGACCCCAAGTTATATCAAGTGGCTTTGTATGATTTAGATATCTTTTGGCATATGGCGGTCGATGATGATGAACGGGAATACATTCAGGTATTAGAACTCAAACCGGGGAAATGTGGCTAAATGCAGAAGCTAATCACAACGGCCTTGCCTGATTATCAAAGCCAACATAAAAAGCGTCTGTCTTGGATGCCCTGGCTGTATTTCTCACTCAAAGAAAAACACTTAGTCTGGGCCAAACCTTGGCAGGATGAAGTGCAAGCCAACCTTTGTGCCCTCGAAACCGTGACCATTGGCGAGAACTGTTTTATTGCGCCCGAGGCGCAGTTATTTGCCGAGCCCAATCGCGATATCACAATCGGTAACCGCTGCATGATTGCCGCTGAATGCTTTTTGCACGGCCCTATCACGCTCGGTGACGAAGTCGCTATCAATCACGGCTGCTCCTTCGATGGCGGCCGAGTGGGCATTCAGATTGGCTCCCAAACCCGCATTGCTAACCATGTCACTATTTATGCGTTTAATCATGGCATGGCGCCCGATACGCCCATTTATCAACAAGCCTCAAACTCTAAAGGTGTCGTGATAGGTAAAGATGTGTGGATTGGCGCACAGGCAGGGATAGTCGATGGTGTCACCATTGGCGACCACGCTGTGATTGGCATGGGCTGTATTGTCACTAAAGATATTCCCGCATGGGCCATCGTCGCCGGCAATCCCGCCCGGGTGATTGGCGATAGGCGGGATAAATAACTCACTTAGTTTTATCTGTATGCATCGCCCTCTGTGGCGACGCGGCACACTTTGTAAAATGAAAACGGCCATTTGTCTGCAGCTGATTGAATTTAACCTCAATCCATAGGTGACATCATCGAAGCAGGTGATAAAATGGCGCCCATTCAACTCAAATTTGGACATCGGTAATGCGCGTTAGCAAATACCTACTTTCTACTCAAAAAGAAACACCTGCGAATGCAGAAGTCATCAGCCATCAATTAATGCTACGTGCGGGTATGATCCGCCGTAACGCTTCAGGTCTATACAGCTACTTGCCTACGGGCCTGCGTGTATTACGTAAAGTCGAAGCTATTGTTCGTGAAGAAATGAACAAAGCGGGCGCGATTGAAATCCTAATGCCTATGGTGCAACCGGCTGATTTATGGGTAGAAACGGGTCGCTGGGACAAATTTGGTCCTGAGCTGCTGCGTTTTAAAGACCGCCATAACCGTGACTTCGTGCTGGGGCCAACCCACGAAGAAGTTATCACCGACCTAATCCGTAAAGAAGTCAACTCTTACAAGCAATTACCGCTGAACCTTTACCAAATTCAAACCAAATTCCGCGACGAAGTGCGCCCACGCTTTGGCGTGATGCGTTCGCGCGAATTCCTGATGAAAGATGCGTATTCTTTCCATCTGGACGTGGATACCATGAATGAAACCTATGAGGCCATGTATCAAGCCTATAGCAACATTCTGTCGCGCATGGGCTTAGCCTTCCGCCCAGTTTTAGCGGACACGGGTTCTATCGGTGGCAGCATGTCACACGAGTTCCACGTATTAGCGCAAAGCGGTGAAGACTTAATCGCCTACTCTACTGGCAGCGACTATGCCGCTAACATCGAGAAAGCCGAATCGCCAATGCCGACCGAAGCGCGTGGCGCGGCGACTGAAGAGTTACGTTTAGTCGATACCCCAAATGCAAAAACCATTGCCGAGTTAGTTGAGCAATTCGGTTTAGATATCACTAAGACAGTGAAAACCTTGATTGTGAAAGGTGCAACAGAAGAAGCACCACTGGTTGCGCTGATTGTACGTGGCGACCACGAGCTGAACGAAATCAAGGCAGACAAGTTAGATTTAGTAGCATCACCATTAGAGTTTGCCCCAGAAGCGCTGATCCGTGACGCCATTGGTGCAGGCCCTGGCTCATTAGGCCCTGTCGGCCTGAATATGCCTATCATCATCGACCACAGCGTAAGCGTGATGAGCGACTTCGCCGCCGGCGCAAACCAAGATGATAAACACTACTTTGGCATCAACTGGGAACGCGATCTGCCACTGGCTCAAGCTGCCGATATCCGGAACGTGGTTGAAGGTGAGCCAACACCTGATGGTTTAGGCACTTACGCTATGGCGCGTGGTATCGAAGTGGGTCATATCTTCCAACTCGGTACTAACTATTCTAAATCGATGAATGCGACTGTTCTCGATGAGAACGGTAAATCACAGGTGCTACTGATGGGTTGTTACGGTGTGGGCGTAAGCCGTATCGTGGCGGCAGCAATTGAGCAAAACTTCGATGACCGCGGCATTGTATGGCCAGAAGCCATTGCGCCATTCAGTGTGGGCATTCTGCCAATGAATATGCACAAGTCACACCGCGTGACCGATATCGCCGAGCAGTTATACAAAGACTTAAGTGCTGCGGGTATCGATGTCCTGTTGGATGACCGTAAAGAGCGTCCTGGCGTAATGTTCGCGGATATGGAACTGATTGGTATTCCACACACAGTGGTGATTGGCGATCGCAATATCGACGCTGGCGTTTTTGAATACAAAAACCGCCGCACTGGTGAAAAGCAAGATGTGCCATTCGACCAAATCGTCGATTTCTTGAAGAATCTGCAAGCTTAAGCACTGTCTTTTGCGCTGAATGCACATTGTGCCTGTGTGAGTTAATGGTTAGCCATTAACCTTTCAATACAGAAACGCACTTAGGTTAAACTTAAGTGCGTTTTTTTATTTCCCGTCTGTTGATTGCAAAGTGGCTCTTAAGCACTCACCTTCAACGCTTCTCATCAAAAACTAAAGAAATGTCATTAAGATAACTGCTCAGACTTGCTTTTTTAGAGTAGGCATTGCTTTAATAAAATTATAATAACAAATCGTTGAGTATTAAGATTGCCAACATCAACAGCATTAGTCCTCGGTGGCGGTGGCGCTCGTGCCGCCTATCAAGTGGGAGTGTTAAAAGCACTGGTCCAGCTTTATCCGCGCAACCATGGTATCCCCTTTAAAATAATATGTGGTACTTCCGCTGGCGCCATTAACGGCACGTCAATTGCCACCCATGCGTCATGTTTTCATTTGGGTGTCAAAAAACTCGAGTGGGTTTGGCGCCATTTTGAAACCAGAAAAGTGTATCGCGCCTCGATTCCTGGCGTGTTAAGCCATCTAACCAAGATGGCTCTCAAAGGCTTACAGGATGATAAGGTTAATACCGACGCTGGCAGCTTGCTCGATAACGAGCCTTTACGGCATTTATTGAATGAGCTTATTGATTTTAAAAGAATTGATCGCAATATTCGCAATGGCGCATTAACGGCACTCAGTGTCGATACTTCTTGCTATAACAACTCACGCTCGGTGACGTTTTTTCAAGCGGCGCGGGATATTGAAAACTGGACTCGCGCCAGACGCAGCGGCGAGAGGCGAATGTTAAATACTGAACATCTATTAGCAAGCTCAGCGATCCCTATGGTGTTTCCGTCGATTAAACTTAATCAAGCTTATTATGGTGATGGCTCAGTCCACCAACTCGCACCGCTCTCAAGCCCAATTCATTTAGGGGCCAGTAAGTTATTGGTAATAAACCTCGATAGTCCCCATAAGCATTTTCCAATGGAATTAGAATATCATCCGAAGACAGCGACTATCGCTGGTCATCTGCTGGATACTATCTTTTCCGACACCTTAAATAGCGATCTGGAGCGCTTAGAGCGGATTAATCATACACTATCACTTATCCCCGAAGAGAGTCGCAGTCAGCTAGCGTTGCACCCTATAAAAACCTTAGTGATAAAACCCAGCGAAGATTTAAGTAAAATCGCCGCCCGATTTTATGATGATATGCCCTGGGCGATTAAGACCTTATTGGGATTTATCGGTATCGACCGACAATCAGACTCGAGTATTGTGTCTTATCTTTTGTTTGAGAAGTCCTACACCAGTGCCTTGATCGAATTAGGTTATAAGGACGGTATAGCGCAACTTGACGAACTTAAAGCATTTTTCAATTTAACTTAATGCAATACCACCTACACCTAGATAAGGCTTGCAAAAATCGAATTGAAGCCCGCGTCTTGCCATGTTATAAATTAGGCGATGACATAATTTCTTAACTAAGATGTGCGAAACTCATTAAAAATTAAGGATTATTCAGTAGCAGCTAAGCAGTAAATCAGTCTAAAGTCTGAAAGGCGGAATAGATTTAACATTGATCATTTAAGTTGAATCGCCTATCATGCTGTACTAGATTAGCTAAAAATTAGGTTAATTTTTTCTAAAAGGGAATCACGATGAAAAAAACTTCATTAGCACTTATCGCTGCTATGTCAATGTTAGGTTCAGTTGCAGCTAACGCTAACACTGGTGGTACAACTACTGGTGGCAGTGCTGGTGGCGCAGCTGGTGGTATCGTTGCTGGTGGTATTGCAGCTGGTGCAGTTGTTACTGGTGTTTTAGTAGCAGCTAACAGTTCTGATGGTAGCCCTGCTGCGACTGGTACTGGTACTGGTACTGGTACTGGCACAACTACTGGCACTAACTAATCTATTAGTCAGTGTATTTAAACAACCGCCTTATTGGCGGTTGTTTTTTTTAGGCTTTTTGTAAACAAAATGTATGCTTAATCTAGCTTGAAATCACGCCATCATATATTTACATTGGTTAACAACTACTATTGAGAATAAGCAACTCGGATGCGTATATATAAAAAAATTTTTCCCTTAATTGCTGTTTCAGCAGTATGTCTGAGCCTCTCAGGCTGTAGTCAACGAATAAGTGCATTAAACGATACGATTAAACTCGCCTTTTGGGGAAATGAAGATGTAGTACTCACCCCTGAGCAGGTATCAGCTAATCCTTATGCAAGTATCTATGTAAAAATGGAAGATACAGCTCAAGCATTTGTGGTGTTAGCCTTTGCAGAGCCTAAAATCAGCCTATCTTCAGTTAAAAATGCACCTAAAGTGCTAGAGCTGAAATGGTTATCAGCAGATAATGGCATGTTAGTGACAGTCAATGGCCGTTTAGTCAAAACCCATAATCTGCTCACGGGTAATTTAGCGGCTGTTGAAAGTGAAGAGCCAGATCCACTGTTATTAGGATTACACTTAAGCTCCACCCCCAAAACTTGGACGAGAACGCTCGACTGGCAACCAGGTTATCACTATGGCTATAAAGCAAAATCAGAGTTTAAACTGATTAGCGACGAAAATATTCTAATCAATGGCACTCCCACACCGGCTTTACATTTTAGTGAAAGCGTCTCTGTGGATGCGCTGAATATCCAATATCAAAATGAGTTTTGGCTAAACCCTCAGACTGGCAGCGTTATTAAGAGTCATCAGAAGATTGCACCCAATCTGCCATTTATTGATATCACCTTACTGAAGCCTTTTGCCGCTTAGTGGAGCCATAATGAGATCATATATTACCCCGTTGGCACTGCTAGCAAGTTCACTATTTTTGCCTAATGTTGAAGCTAATACCCAACTTTTTGTCAGTACCTCGGCATCAAATCCACCTCAATTGCAAATCACCTATCCTTCAGCCATTAGAGTCGGACAAGCGGTGCAGGATGGGTTAACTCAACTTCCATTTTATAATCAAACAACTAAAAATGAGGCCATGCCAATTTATTGGCTAGGTGCAGCCCTATTGGATACAAAAAATACGGCAACATTAGAAGTCACTCGTCAGCAAGTATTACAAGAGTTAGCTAATATGGGCAAACAAGTCGATAATAGTCAATTTATCGCAAAGTTAGCTAAATTTGCTCAGTACTTACGTAATATTAAACTTGGGCAGCGACTTAATCAGCCATTAGATCTTGATTTAATTAGGATTACCGATGCATTCAATCCAGTTATAGACGGCGATTTTTTACTTGTACTACCTCCTCGTCCAACCACTATTACAGTCGTTGGCGCAGTAGAGCGTACAGGTGAACAACTATGGCAATCGCGAGCCAGCAGTAAGGATTACCTGACACAAGCGGGTTTACTCGATAATGCTGAAAATAGCTTTGTGTGGATTATTCAACCCGATGGTAACGCAATAAAACAACCCATCGCCTATTGGAATTACCAAGCTCAGGATATCGCCCCTGGCGCAATACTCTTTGTTGAATTTTCAGCTCTCTTTGATGATCTCGAAAAATTAAACAACAACATTATTGAATTACTCAAAAATCGGGCTCTGTAATGAAAAATTCGACCCCCACTTTGCATACATTCGGGCGTTTATCCGCGCTATCATTAGCACTGCTGCCTTTTTTACATGTTAACGCCGATGAGTTTTCTTATCCTACTCTCCAACCTTCACAGTCAGATTTTGGTGGCGTTGGTCTCATGCAAATGCCTACTGGCCGCATGGCACCTGAAGGTGAGTTTAACTTTGCCACCACTTATAACGATGAATATCAGCACTTTACCGCCTCAGTGCAATTATTCCCTTGGTTTGAAACTAATATTCGCTATACGCTAGTGCAAGACCTACTTTACAGTAGCGATCCTACTTTCAGTGGCAACACCAAATACACAGATAAAGGTATCGATTTTAAGGTACGTCTGCTCGAAGAAAGCAATTGGTTACCAGAGACCTCGATAGGCGTGCGAGACTTTGGTGGTACAGGTCTATTTGATGGCGAATTTATCGCTGCAACAAAACGAGTAGGCCCTCTCGATTTTACTTTGGGCATTGGCTGGGGCTATATAGGCAATAGTGGCAACCTCACTTCCGATAAAAAAGACCTAAATTACAACTGTGATAGAGATACCTCTTATGGTGGTAAAGGTGGAACCGTAGATTACCAACGTTGGTTTAAGGGCTGTGCAGCGCTTTTTGGTGGTGTTGAATACCAAACGCCTTGGAAGCCACTACGTTTAAAAGTCGAATATGATGGCAATGACTATCAATCCGATTTTCCCGTAGTAGCTGGAGCAGCTGAAATGCCACAGGACAGTAAATTTAACTATGGAATGCTCTATCGATTCGGTGACTGGGGCGACCTACATTTAAGTTATGAGCGTGGTAATACTTGGACGCTCGGTTTTAGTCTGCAAACTAATTTTAATACCTTATCGCAGATTAAACGTGATCCAGAGGCTGCTAAATACAAACCGCTTCCTGCCACGCCATTAACACTTGCACAAACAGGCTCCCCTGCGGAGGTAAACACAGCCAAAGTCGAGCAAGAGACTGCGAGTGCAGAGACTTCCGCTGCGGATAAATCAGAACAGCAAAATGTTGAGGTAGTAAATCTAGAGCCTGCAAACGCTTCCATTCAAGCTGTTGAGAATACCCAAGTGGATTGGAATCGGGTTGCTCAGGACTTACAAACCATCGCAGGGTATGCGAACGCCAAAATTTATTTGGATAAAGACAGCATAACTGTCCTAGGTGAACAAACCAAATTCCGTGATAGAAATGAAGCACATCAAAGAGCGGCAACCATACTCGCTAATAACACTGATGCAGCTCGTATCAAAGAGTATCGGTTGATTGAAACTCGTTATAGCCAACCAATAACCGAAACCCGCATCGATGCGCAAAAATTTGCCCAAGTGGCAAGTTATGGCTATCTGAATGCTAAAATCACTGATGCCAGTACTGTGAGTGTTCCCAGCTTACCACAGGGAGAACAAGTCAATAACACTGATAAAGATTGGTTAGATAAGCTTAGCTTCGATGTTTCGCCCACCATGGCTCAATCCTTCGGCGGTTCTGAAGGTTTTTATATGTTCAATATTGGAGTGACTGGCAGTGCTAATTATCGTTTTACAGATAATGTTGATTTTGCAAGTTCCCTATATCTGAATATTTATGATAACTACGATAAATTTCTATATGAAGTTCCACCAGATACTAACGATCTAAAACGGGTTCGAACCCTAGTCCGTCAATATGTTCATGATAATCCTGTCAGAGTCACTAACTTGCAATTAACTTGGATGGATAATCTAAGCGACAACATTTCTTATCAAGCCTATGGCGGCTATTTAGAAATGATGTATGGTGGTGTGGGAACAGAATTCCTCTATCGACCACTTAACAGCCAATGGGCTTTTGGTGTAGATGTTAATTACGTCAAACAGCGCGATCCCGATAGCATGTTCGGCTTCTTTGACGATGAACATCAATATGATCCAATTACAGGTCGTTCATACAGGGCACAAACAAGAACGATCGTAGGTAATGCTACCGTCTATTATCAACCGGACTGGTTCCCCAATACCCTATTAAGGATCAGTGCAGGCAAATATTTAGCCGAAGATAAAGGGATAACAGTTGATTTCTCGAAACAATTTGATAGTGGTGTGATTGTCGGTGCCTATGCGACTAAGACCAACCTTTCATCGGAAGAATATGGTGAAGGAAGCTTTACTAAAGGTTTTTACATCTCTATTCCGTTCGATTTGATGACCATTAAATCAACCCATAGCCGAGCAACAATTGTCTGGTCGCCGCTCACCCGTGATGGGGGCCAAATGGTGGGACGGAAATATTATCTCTTTGATAATACTGATGCTCGCTCACCTTGGTTCACCCGCCCCAGCACTGAAAATAAGTCGGTAAAATAACAAAAAACCGCCGTTAGCGTTTAGACGTTAACGGCGGCTTTTGCATCCCTTGCAGAAAGAATGGGCGTTTCATCTAACAGCGGCCAGTCGATTGCAAACTTAGCACAATTCCAAGGCAACACATATTCATCGTCTGGCGCGTAATAATCAGTGCAGCGATACAACACATCTGCGAATTCGCTCAACACATAAAATCCATGGGCAAACCCAGGCGGGATCCACATTTGTAAATGATTATCGGCAGAAAGTATCCTGCCAACCCATTTTCCATAAGTCACAGATTGCGTACGAATATCAACGGCAACGTCAAAAATACTGCCAGCACATACGCGTACTAATTTGCCCTGCGGATGCTGGAGTTGATAATGCAACCCACGCAAAACATGCTGCTGCGAGCGACTATAGTTATCTTGCACTAACGCTGGAGCTTCAAATCCGCGACTACGTAAGCAATCAGTAAAGTAGCTTTGCCGAAAGGTTTCCATAAAAAAACCGCGTTCATCACCAAATAATTGAGGCTCGAACACCAATACTTCAGCAAGCTCGGTTTCAATGCACTTCATTAAATACCTGTTTATTTAGTAAACCTAAGAGATATTCACCATAGCCACTTTTAATTAAAGGTTGTGCTAAAGCGGTAAGTTGCACAGCATCTATCCAACCAAACTGGAATGCCACTTCTTCAGGGCAGTTCACTTTCAACCCTTGGCGTTTCTCTATGGCAGCAATAAATTGTGTTGCTTCAGCCATCGCATCCGGCGTTCCCGTATCGAGCCAAGCAGTGCCGCGCCCCATAATTTCAACCTGCAACTCCCCAAGTTGAAGATACTGGTTAATTACATCGACAATTTCTAATTCGCCTCGTGCAGAGGGAACAACGTTTTTAGCCAACTGGCTCGCTTTGTGATCAAAGAAATATAAACCAGGAATAGCATAGGAAGATCGAGCTGCGGTCGGCTTCTCTTCGATAGAAATAGCTTTGCCATGGGAATCAAACTCAACGACGCCATAAGCATTAGGATTCGCGACATGATAACCAAATACGGTGGCACCAACGTCTAATTGAGTTGCATTGCGTAGATTGGTGCTAAGTTGCTGTCCATAAAATAGGTTATCGCCGAGTATTAACGCACAGGAGTGGCCAGCAAGAAAGGGGGCTGCAATGATAAGGGCCTCAGCTAATCCCCTTGGTGAAGGCTGCACAGCATATTCAAGCCGGATCCCCCAACATCGCCCATCTCCCAGTAATGCCTTAAAAAGTGGCAAATCATAAGGAGTACAAATAATCAAAATATCTCTTATACCCGTCTGCATCAGAGTCACTAAAGGGTAATAGATCATTGGCTTATCGTAGATAGGCAATAATTGCTTACACACAACCTGCGTCATAGGATAAAGGCGAGATCCTGTACCACCCGCCAATAGAATGCCTTTTCTCATTGATATATCAAGGATTAATGAATTGAATCAAGACGCAGATTGTAGCATATAAATACAACCTAATCGCTGCCGATGGCTTACGAGAAAAAGTAGAACATCGCTATGCAACTTCGAGATTCTAGGTGCTAGGTGCTAGGTGCTGCATTATTTTTCAGGAAGTTGAATCTCGACTTTTACACCTTGATTAGGCGAAGAGGTCAGCATAATGCTGCCATGGAGCTTTTGGGTAACCAAATTATAGATAATGGACATGCCTAAGCCAGTACCGCCATTTTTACGGGCGGTGGTAAAAAAAGGTTCAAAGGCTTTTAGTTTGACCTCATCCGTCATACCGACACCATTATCTTGATAACTCATGCAAATGTTCGAGCCTTGCAGTTCAACTCGGATAGTAATTTGCTTATCACCAGCAAAATTGTCAGGAAAACCATGGCGAAAGCTATTGGCAACGAGATTAGTAAAAATTTGTGCAATGGCACCAGGATAAGAATCAATCGAAATATCGTCATCAAGTTCAACGACTAAGGCGATATTTTTTTTGCGCATCAATGGTCTTAATGAACTAAAAATCTGAAAAATATAAGTCTTCAAATTAAATCGTTCACGCTCGAGTACAGACTGATCTGCGGCCGTTCGCTTAAAGTTATGCACCAGCTCGGCAGCGCGAGTCAGATTGCGTTCTATCAACCCTAAACCATCTTGCATGGTATTAATAAAGGTTAAAAATTTATCTTCATCCAGTTCATTTTGTTCAAATGCAGCTTTTAACAAGGCAACTTCATCTAAGCAATGGGTCACTGACGTAACCGCAATCCCCAAAGGCGTATTGACCTCATGGGCAACCCCTGCGACTAAGCTTCCTAACGCCGCCATTTTCTCATTCTCAATCAAATGGTGCTGAGTTGAACGCAAATCGGATAATGCCGTTTCTAACTCTTCGGTGCGGCGCGCGACTTGAGCCTCTAAATCAGTATTAATCGCCTGTAATTGCAGCTGATAATCTAAAATCTCCTTTGCACTCATTGCTCGGCCAAATAAATCAGCCAAAGCAGAGGCAAAAGCTTTTTCATCACGAGTCCATTCTCTTGGTTCACCTTGATGTTCAGAGCAAATAATGCCCACCATCTTGCCACGATGGCGTATAGGGCTATCTAACATCGAGGTAATGCCATGAGGCACTAAGTAAGCCTTTACAAACTCATGGGTCGCTCTATCAGTTTGAGCCTGATTAGCCACTATCGCCCTTTCATTATCTAATAGGCTGAAATAATGGGGGTATTGCTCACGCGTTAAAACAAAAGCTTCCTGTCTTTGCATATTATCCAGCAGGTAAAAGCAACGCATACTTTGGTGATCGTCAGCCCATAACCAAATACCAGCTCGACTGATTTTGAGACCTTGGCAAACAGAAGAAACAATTAATTGTGATGCCTCAACTAAATCTCCACCATCAATAGTGGAGGAACGACTTACATCAAATAAAATCCTATCTAACATGCGCGTCATAACGATGATATACCTCAGCAGCTATTGTCTGAGATTGAAATCAGGCAATAAAATCAAAAACTCACTCTTAAGTAGTAGTCTTTAGTATAGATTCAATCTGCAAACTCACTAGCAAGAATACTCAGGCTAGCGCCTAGTAATCCAAGATAGACATTGGGATAGTAGAAAATGATCATCACACGATACCAATTTATCTCCTCCGCTATCCCTTATTTTAGGTGCAAAAAGCTTCGTGAGATGCAAAGCTCCATTAATAAATATGCTTGGCGCAAATGATGATGACAGTTATGATCCCCAAGGTTACAAATCAAACGGTTGAGATGAATATGAAACATCCACTTTTTATTATCGCCTTACTCGCAGTCATGGTCACGGCCTGTAGCGACCCACAATACACAACTCCTCACAGCTCAATCACACAAAACTCAGAAGCTAAAACTACCATTCCACTAGGCGATACCAGCCAAAATGCGCTCGATTGGCCTGGTGAGTATGAAGGCGTTATACCCTGCGCAAGCTGCGAAGGTATTAAAACCACGCTAACACTACAGGTTGATAACAGCTTTGAATTGAAAAGCATTTATTTGGGTAAAGACGAAACTATCTTTAAAGTGGTAGGGAAATTTGACTGGGATACCAATGGCTCAAAGATTACCTTATCCGATGGCAGTAAATACCTCGTCGGTGAAAACCAACTTTTTATGTTAGACACGGATGGCAATAGGATTAACGGCGAATTAGCTGAAAATTATATTTTGAAAAAGAAAGGGATGTAGAAGAGGTCATTGCAGCGTTTTAGCAGGGAGATGCTGAGTATTCTCCCCCGCTAAAACACTGAGATTCTAGATTCTAAAGCAAGCTTGTCAGCGTCTTAGATCCTCGCATCGACTATCCTCAGAATTAAAAAGAGTAATCAACACGTGAACTCTACTATCCAGATTATCCGTTATGAAGAATGCGAATCGAGCTTATGGAAAAATGGCGGCGGCAGCACTAAACAACTGCTGATATGGCCAAAGGGGGCAGACCTCAGCAACTTTGATTTTAGGTTCAGCATCGCCACCATTTCGAGTAACGGCCCCTTCTCACTCTTCCACGGCATAGATAGACAACTTTGTATACTGGAGGGCGAAGGCGTAAAGCTGATGATATCTGAAAATGGAGCTAAATCGAGCGAACTCATACTGCGCCCAAGTCAACCTGCATTTTGTTTTAGCGGCGAAACTCAGATCGAAAGCCAGCTCTTAGATAAGCAAATTATCGACTTTAATGTGATGACCAAACGCAGCAAGTATCGCGCGTATATTGAACGGCTGGAATTAAATGGCTCGTTCAGCCTTGAGCCCTCCAAAACCTGTCATGAAGATAATGTCCATCGACCAAACAAGCCACACAATAACGAGCCACAACAATGGTTATTGTGCCTTGAACCGCTGAACTTAGTTTATCAAGGAAAAATTATTCAACTTAAGCATTATGATATGGTGCAATACTTACGAGGCCAGGATTTACAAGTGCAGCCTTCAGAAATACCGCGATTAGAAGCTGCAGCTCCAGAAGCAAACTGTTCAAACAACGGTCAATCTGTAATTAAGCAGACCAAAGCAGACAACCAGCATCCATTAAACCATAAACAAACTCAGGTGCTGCGCATAGTTATAGAATGCATAAAAGGTTATAAATTCTAGAGCTACCAAGTGGCGTTCCAGAGGCTTAGACCGCCTAAACAGTTGCGAAGCAACGCCCTAGATTCTAGAGCCGCATAGTGCTGTTCTAGGGCGCGCTTGCGCGAGTAAGAGTACTAGTCGCTCGTTTTAAGATATTGCTGGTTAATGATCCACTCGACCGTTTTTCTGAGGCCTGACTCAAAAGACTCTTGCGCTCTCCAACCTAATTCACGTTGAATTTTACTGGCATCAATGGCGTAGCGCACATCATGGCCAGGCCGGTCAACTACATACTGAATTAAATCAGCAAAACCCGCATTACCCATTGCAAGAGATTGCGGATGAGTAGGCACTAACTCCTCTAATAAGGCGCAAATGTGCCGCACAACCGTCAAATTAGTTTGCTCGCAGGAGCCACCAATATTATAGGTTTGTCCAAGCTGGCCTTGAGTCGCGACTAAATAGAGCGCCTTAACGTGATCATCCACATACAACCAATCGCGAACTTGCTGACCATTACCATAAATTGGTAACGGTTTACTCTGCAACGCATTGATGACCATTAAGGGAATGAGCTTTTCAGGGTATTGAAAAGGGCCATAGTTATTGGAGCAGTTGGTAATCACTATTGGTAAAGCATAGGTTCGATGCCAAGCACGAACCAAAAGATCCGCTGAAGCTTTACTTGCCGAATAAGGAGAGCTCGGATCATAAGCAGAGGTTTCGCTAAACAATCCAGTTTCGGTCAGAGAACCAAAAACCTCATCGGTGGAAATATGGTGCAATCGAAAACGGCGCTGTTGTGCTTGCCCTAAAGTTTGATAATAACTACGGCATGCCTCGAGCAATGTGTAAGTTCCCACGATATTGGTTTGAATAAACTCCGCGGGCCCATCTATTGAACGGTCCACATGGCTTTCGGCTGCTAAATGCATCACAAGATCGGGTTGGAATTGCTGCAACACCTGCTCTAACCTTGCCCTATCGCAAATATCTGCCCGCACAAAATGATAGCGCTCACTATCAGCAACACCCGCCAGAGATTCAGGATGGCTCGCATAGGTCAGCTTATCGAAGTTGAGCACCACTGACTCCGTTTGCTCAATCAACATACGGACCAAAGCCGATCCAATAAAACCCGCACCACCCGTAACAAGAATTCGCATATCACCTATCTCTGCAAGCAAAGGCCAGAAAGCAAAAAAGCCAGCAAGTATACAACAAAAAATAGGGTGGGCTTCGAAAAGCCGAACATATCGCTGACGGATTACGAAACGCTCGCACATTCCGTAGCCGTAAAGCGGCGCTCGTAGAAGCTAGATCGCTTCGCTGCCAGAGTCTAAAGCGACGTAGTGGCGTTCTAGAGCGAGCTGGCGAGCGTACTTGCGGCCGAAGGCCGTCAGCGCCAGCTTTACGCTGCTCTTACTGCCTCTGCGATAAATTCAGCTTGTTGTTGGGTCAAGGCAATGTCCGTAGATTCAACCATTACTCGAATTAAGGGTTCGGTACCCGATTTGCGTAATAATACTCGCCCCTTGTCTCCTAAAACTCCCTCAGCGGTTAGCACAGCTTGTTTAACACTGTCTTTAGCCAAAATACTATCCGCACTGCCAGAGGTTAAACGCACATTGATAAGCACTTGCGGCAATTTCGTCATGCCCGCTTTAAGCTCTGCCAAACGCTTACCCGACTCTAAAACGGCCTTAAGTACCTGCAAAGAAGCCACAATACCATCACCTGTGGAAGCATGCTGTAAGCTCAAAATATGTCCAGAACCTTCACCGCCAAGTTTCCAGCCAGTTTCTTTAAGTTGCTCAACCACATAGCGGTCACCAACCTTAGCCCGCACGAAAGGAATATCCATTTGTTTGAGTGCCAGTTCTAAACCGAGGTTTGACATAAGCGTACCAACTACCCCGCCCTGCATCCCACCTTTTTGATATGCCGCTTGTGCCAAAATAAACAAAATCTCATCGCCATCAACCACATGGCCATTATGGTCAACAAACATGACGCGGTCGGCATCACCATCGAGCGCAATACCTAAATCCGCTTCATGGATCATCACCGCAGATTGCAAGCTATCTAAATGTGTTGCACCACAATGATCGTTAATGTTCACGCCGTTGGGTTTGTCGTTAATGCTAATCACCTCAGCCCCTAACTCGCGATACACATTGGGTGCAATATGGTAGGCTGCACCATGGCACTATCGACAACAATTTTTAATCCCGCCAAGCTTAAATGATTTGGGAAGGTTCCCTTACAAAACTCAATATAACGACCAGCAGCATCATCAATGCGGCGCACCTTGCCAAGCTTTTCAGAAGCAACACATTGCAGCGCATTATGCTCAAGCGCTTGTTCTAATAGCGCTTCAATTTCAAGCTCTTGTGCATCATTTAGCTTAGTGCCTGTGTTTGAAAAAAACTTAATACCATTATCATAAAAAGGATTATGGGAAGCACTGATCACCACGCCTGCGTCAGCTCTAAAGGTTGAAGCTAAATACGCCACTGCAGGCGTTGGAATGGGGCCAATCAAAGCCACATTTACACCAGCAGCAGAAAAACCAGCTTCCATTGCGGACTCCAACATATAACCACTAATGCGAGTATCTTTACCAATCAACACTTCTTTCGTACCAGTGGATGCAAGTACCGTCCCAGCCGCCCAACCTAACTTCATCGCAAAATCGGGGGTAATAGGAAATGTCCCAACCTTGCCACGCACACCATCAGTACCAAAATACTTCCTAGACATACAAATCCTTATAAATACCAAAGAAAAAGCCAGCTTAAGTTAGCTGGCTTTTAAATAAATAATCTAAATTTATTCTTTTCTGAACCAAGTCAAAATTTGCCATACATTTGAGAGAGCCCAGTTGTAAGCAGCAAAAATAGCTAAAAAACTAACAAACATAATTGAGTCAGGAACTTGAGCTAAATCTGCGCAAACACCAATCACGGCAAGTAAAAGTGAAGCAAACGATATCCTAATCAATGTCTGTTTACGGTTATAACCCGCACGCTCAAAAATATGATGCAAATGATCACGATCAGGTTTAAATGGCGACATACCTTTTTTAACCCTTCTGTACATAATTGCCGCCATATCCATTAACGGGATAGCGATAATATACAACGCAGTAACAGGGGAAAACACTTGCCCTTGGTGTAAATGATTACTATCAGCTTGCGTGCCCAACACCAATAACCAAACTACCGTTAAGCCAATCAGCATGCTGCCAGCATCTCCCATAAATATCTTATCTAAAGAAGGGAACGGCCAGCGTAGGTTAAACAGTAAGTACCCAATGATTGCCCCAATAAACAATAAAGGTAT
Organism: Shewanella decolorationis S12; assembly: GCF_000485795.1. Lineage (GTDB taxonomy): Bacteria > Pseudomonadota > Gammaproteobacteria > Enterobacterales > Shewanellaceae > Shewanella > Shewanella decolorationis. The sequence goes on along the minus strand of NZ_AXZL01000066.1, from coordinate 118,157 downwards.
TAAAAACCAACTATTACCTGCCCAGTAGAATAAAAAAGCTAACGATGAAAACGTCACCAAGCTTAGCATCCCAGCTAACCCATCAATGCCATCTACCATATTAAAGGCATTAATCGCACCAATCACCGCAATGGTTGTAATAAAAATACCAGCATAGCCTAGTTTAAACTCAAAAAAGTACAATATATCGCCGAAAGTAGTGAGGTATAACCCAGCTCCAAAAATCAAAATAGAGGCGGTGATAACTTGCGCAGCCATTCGAATCCGTACCGACAAATCATACTTATCGTCTAACACACCAAGGAAGAGGATCAACGCAGCAGAAATCAGATATAAGTTTAAGGTTTGGCTTTGCGGAATAACAATACTGGATACAAGTAATACACTGCAATAGATAGATACCCCACCAATCAATGGGATAGCACCTTCATGCAGCTTTCGCTCATTGGGTAAATCGACTAAACCAACACGTTGAGCTATAGGATTTAAGACTTTAATTGCAACACAAGTTAAACAAAAAACACTCAAAATCGGTATGAGGTATTCCATCACTCTCTTCCTTTACTAGCAACTGATGCCAAACGACTTTAAAAAAAGTCTATTTCAAAAATATGACACTGGAGTATAGCAGGAGGCGATTTGCTAGATAAGCAGTAAATCAACATTTTTTAACCGCTCGAAAAGTCTAAACTTAACGCATAAAGTTAACATGACGATTAAAAAACGCTGTAATACGCCAAATATTACTTAACACAGTAAAATACGCTGCAAAGCTCAATAAAAATGCAAAAAACATAATATATTCATCAACTTTAGCCAGCTCAGACCAAATACCAACTCCCGCCATCAATGTGGCCGCAGCACAAATAGCCAATAAGGATTGAAAAGATGACAAACCTATACGTTGGCAGATATGGTGTAAATGCTCGCGATCCGGCTTAAATGGCGATTGGCCCTTACGAATACGACGGATCATAATGCACGCCATATCCATCAGCGGTAGTGCAATCAACCACAGCGCAGTCACAGGGCGGATCGCTGTTGCTCTCTCACCTTGGCTTGCAACAATCAGCAACCAAATTACCGTAAAACCGATAAAAATACTCCCAGCATCGCCCATAAACACCTTAAAACGCCGCCCAAACGGAAAACCTAAATTGAGCATGATATAAGGCAACATGGCGGTGACTAACAGGGCACAAAACAAGGCAAAGTTAGCCATGCCATGCCAATAAAACAGCAAACCCAAGCCGCCAAAGGTGACGGATGCTAAGCCACCCAATAAGCCATCAATCCCATCGACCATATTAAACGCATTAATAGCACCAATAACCGCCACCACGGTTAGCACATAGCTAGCAAGTTCAGGTATTTGTAACGCCTCGCTCCCCATCAAATACCCAAGATTATGTAAACTACGTTCACCCAGCACTATCATTGCAATTGACACCAAGGCTTGTATCACCAAACGCAGCTTAAAACTTATGTCATAGCGGTCATCAATGACCCCCACTATCACCAGCGCCAACGCACACCCCATATACAAATATGGCAAAGTCAACAATTCAGGTAACCACAGTAAGGCAAGCAGCATAGTCACAAAAACCGAAATCCCACCTACTAAGGGAATTTGTCCAGTGTGATGCTTACGTTCATTAGGTTTATCAACTAAGCCAGTACGTTGAGCAACCTTACGAAATACAAACAAACAGATAAAAGAAAAGAAAAAAACAAATAAAACTGCGATGCTTGCTGACATAAAACCACTAAATTAACAGATAACTAAATAAAAATGGACAGTTATGAAACTGTCCAAGGGCAGCCTAACAAATCCCAATTATCTTACATTAATCAGCCAAACCTAACTCAGCTATAACCAATATAATGACTAATTGCTTTCAATAAGAGCCGCCAAAACTAATTCAACAAGTGACTGGGCTGCTTCAACTGACTTTGACTCTACATAACAACGTAATTCAGGTGCATTACCTGAAGGACGTAAATGTATAACATCGCCATTTGACAGTGTCATTCTGAATCCGTCAGTAGTGTCAACTGATAACACCTCAAACTGACCAAGAGATAACTTTGCTAAAAAGGATTTAGGTGATGCAATCCCCTGCTCAATCAGCGCAAGGCTTCGCGTCCTTTCGAAATTTTGTATTCGGTCACTTGCTGTAAAAATATTAGGCAGTTGAGCAACTAATTGTGAGATAGGACAATTACGAGCCATAGCTAAAACAGCAAGGGCCGGAAGCAGTGCATCACGCGTAGGTAGTGCACTCAAGTTCACACCATTTACATCAATATCTGACCCTAGCAAAAAACCACCATTTGCTTCGAAACCGGCTACACGAGAGCATTGAGTCAGTAATCTAGCAAAAGCTTCTATCACATAAGGAGAGCCAATTTTAGTGCGAAAAACTTGCTTAAAAGAACCACAAGCTTCAACCGCAGAATTACAACTCACGGGAATAGCAAGCGCCTCGATCCCTAAAAACTGAGCAGCAAGTAAACATAAAATATCCCCACGAAGGTAAGTACCAGTTTCATCAGATAACAATGGTCGATCGCCATCACCATCCGTAGAAAAAACAGCATCGAGTCTGTACTCTTTCTGCCAACACTGTGCCATTTCAATATCATGCAAACTTACCGCTTCAGTATCTATCGGCACAAATTGATCGCTACGCCCAAGACTCACAACCTCTGCACCTAGCTTTTGAAATAACTTGGCATAAAGGTCGCGCCCAGCACTAGAATGCTCATAAATCCCGATACGTTTACCGGCCAATATCGTAGGACTAAATAAATCAAGATAACGGGCGATGTAAGCCGTAGCGGCAATATCCGAAATTGCCGGTAACTCATAAAGCTCAGCTTCAACCAGCTCAGCGTCAGCAGCGAGAATAGCTAACTCATCGGCTTTGGTGATTTCACCATCGGGGCGATAGAACTTAAGGCCGTTACGATCAAATGGAATATGGCTACCCGTAACCATAATGGCAGGCATGTTTTGCTGCATCGCGACAAAAGCCAATGCTGGAGTTGGCACAACCCCAAAGTATATGGGCTGCAGACCTAATGCAATCAAGGCGCTGGCACATGCCTGCGCCATTGCTTCACTGCTAGGGCGATTATCGATAGCAATAGCAACATGAGTGAATGCATAGTGCTGCTTCATCACGCCAACAAAAGCCTGGGTAAAAGCCATACAAACTTGGGGCGTAAACTGGGTTACCAATCCCCTTGCACCGCTGGTACCAAAAGCAACACCCGATGCCGAAATAATATCCGAAGTTATTTTCATCATGTTATCTCATAAAAAATTGTGGAATTTTACTCAAATTCTTAAATAGCAGGGCCTTTGGCCAAAAAACTCCATTTTTTTTCAGAGCAAAAATATCTTCTTTACTTTTCAAATAAATATTTTTCAAACTCCTATTGCTTGCACCACCAACACGCATTTTAATTAACACGTTTGAAATGTAAGCAAGCGTAATCTTATTAACCCACAAATATCTCAAAATAGAGTCATAATCAGCGGCTATCTTAAAATTCAAATCAAAAAATCCAAACTTTGAATACAGTTCACGCTTCATATAAAATGTTGGATGGGGCGGCATCCAACCATTTGCTAATTGCTTTCTTTCATAAACACCTGAGCGCCACAATCTGACTATTTTACTGGTATCCGTTTTATCAACATATTCGAGATCACCATATACAGCATCGACATTGTTTTGCTGAAAGCAATCGACAATATTTTGCACTATATGTGGCGAAGCAAACAAATCATCCGAATGTAAAAAACCGACTATATCACCGGTAGCAGCCGCAATACCTTTATTTAACGCATCGTAAATACCGCGATCTGGTTCAGAAATTATTTTAGCCACCCGAGTACAATTATCTTGAATCACCTCTAAAGTATTATCTTTAGAAGCACCATCTACAATAATATATTCGATATTAGTGTAAGTTTGCTGCTCTAGGGATTTTAAGGTATCGACAATAGTTGCTGAGCTATTATAACAAGCCGTAATAATAGATACTTTCATCAACTTCTACCGTATCTATCTTCAAAACGAACGATATCGTCTTCACCCAAGTACGAACCGGATTGCACTTCAATCAATTCAAGATCAACTTTGCCCGGGTTTTCAAGCGCATGTATCACACCTACTGGAATATAAGTCGATTGATTTTCGGTTAACAAAATATCCTTATCACCATTGGTTACTTTGGCTGTACCGGATACCACAATCCAATGCTCGGCGCGGTGATGGTGCATTTGCACCGATAACTTAGCGCCCGGTTTTACGGTAATACGCTTAACCTGAAAACGTTCGCCATTATCGATGGAGTCATACTTACCCCAGGGGCGATAAACCTCACGGTGGAATGTGACCTCGCTACGCAGCTCCGCTTTAAGCTGACCCACAATCGCTTTAACATGTTGTGACTGATCTTTATGGGCAACTAATACAGCATCCTTAGTGTTTACAATCACTAAGTCCTCAACACCTACTGTGGTGATAAGTTTATTGCCACCAAAAACTAAAGTGTTTTTAGTATCCACTGATTTAACATCACCATTGAATACGTTACCAGCGGCATCTTTAGCTGAAACTTCCCACAAAGCAGCAAAACCGCCAACATCGCTCCAACCCGCATCCATGGGTACTACCACTGCGTCTTTAGTCTGTTCCATCACCGCATAGTCAATAGAATCATCTGGGCAGGCTTCAAAGGCCGCTTTATCAATCCGAACAAAATCGCTGTCATTATTCTGCACCTGCATCGCAAGCTCACAGGCAGCATAGATATCAGGGCAATAGGCTTTTAATTCGGCAAGGTAACGGCTGGCTTTAAATAAAAACATGCCGCTATTCCAGTAATAATCACCACTGGCAATATACGCCTTAGCGGTTGCTAAATCTGGCTTTTCAACAAAGCAATCGACCACAAAACCGTGCTCACAGGCAGCGCCACGCTTAATATAACCGTAACCCGTTTCAGGTTTATCACCCACAATACCAAAAGTGACTAGCTTACCCGTAGCGGCTAACTCAGCGGCTTGACTAACCGACTGCTGAAATGCAGCAACATCTTCGATTACATGGTCAGCCGCTAACACCAATAACAAAGGGTCTTGTCCAGCTTCAACCGCTTTAAAGGCCGCTAAAGCAATAGCAGGCGCAGTATTACGGCCAACAGGTTCTAACAAAATGCCGTTATGTTTAACACCTAACTGGCGTACCTGCTCTGCGGCAATAAAACGATGTTCTTCATTACAAATTAGCATCACAGGTGCATGCTCAATGCCCTGTAAGCGACTAATCGTGTTTTGCAGCATGCTCGCTTTACCAGAAAGCGTTAAAAACTGCTTAGGAAAATTGCCACGCGACAAAGGCCATAAACGGGTGCCGGAGCCTCCTGCCATGATTACGGGTAAAATCATCATCAATCCTTCATTAACTCGGTATAGGTTTTATCAAAGTACCACTTAGTGTGGAGATGGACTTTAGGATCAGCCAGTAAACTAGGTACATCAAACCAGTGGTAACCGCCATGCTGCACAGCAAGAGGTAAATTGGCTAATGGGCCATCAAGCTGCAAGGTAAAAGCGATAGCAACATAATGGGTGCTTTCATCATCACCAAAAACATCAGAACTAAATACATTGTCAGTATAAAAATGATCAAAGGGCCCGAGTAAAGTCGCTTGGTCAATAGTAAACTCTTGTCCAAGCTCATCACGGGTTAAACGCTTAAAGGCATTGGCCAGTGATTCATTTTTTAAAATTCGCCCGCCGGGTACAAACCAGTAATCTTTTGCCGGGCGATTTAAGCGCTGGCCAAGTAACACTTGGCCACTTGAGTTGGTTACCACTAAATCGATCGACACTAAAGGCGTGCTTGCAATAACCGTTGAAAAGGTAGGTTGGTCTAAAAACATGCAGACCTACTTTCTAAAGTTATCTTGGTTAGCCAAGAACCATTGGTAGGTTGTCTGTAATCCCTGCTCCAAGGTTATCGAGGCCTGCCAACCTAAAGATTTTAGGCGTGATACATCCATCAACTTACGCGGCGTACCATCGGGTTTAGTGGCATCGAATACAATGTCACCGGTAAAACCCACCACTCTTGCAACGGTTTCGACCAATTCACGAATAGTGCAATCGACGCCAGTTCCCACATTGATATGACTTAACATAGGCTCGGTATTGGCTTCATAAGTCGCTTGGTCTAAATTCATTACATAAATAGAGGCTGCAGCCATATCATCAACGTGTAAAAACTCCCGCATCGGCGTGCCAGAGCCCCATGCAACCACCTGCAGGTCGCCCTTAAGCTTTGCTTCGTGAAAACGGCGCAGCAGCGCAGGAATGACATGGGAGTTTTCTGGGTGGAAATTGTCATTTTCACCATATAAATTGGTCGGCATTACTGAGCGGTAATTACGGCCATATTGACGATTGTAAGACTCACACATTTTAATGCCGGCAATTTTGGCAATCGCATAAGGCTCATTGGTCGGCTCTAAGGTACCAGTTAACAGTGCGCTTTCTGTCATAGGCTGGTCGGCAAGCTTTGGGTAAATACAGGATGAACCTAAAAACAATAACTCCTGCACGCCAGCGAGGTGCGCACTATGAATAATATTATTTTGGATAGTGAGGTTCTCGTAAATAAACTCAGCGGGGTAAGTATTATTGGCAATAATGCCACCCACTTTTGCCGCTGCAAGGTAAACTTGATCAATTTTTTGCGTGGAAAAAAAATCCCGAACTGCAACCTGGTCAAGCAAATCAAGCTCATCACGGCCACGGGTCACAACATTAACATCACTTTTTTGAAGTAATTGACGAACAATGGCAGAGCCGACCATACCACGATGACCAGCAACAAATATGTTTTTCATAAAAAACCCATCAAGCGAACAATTGAGAATAAACAAATAATAAAGATTCAAACGTACAAAGCACAAAAGCTGAGAGCCTAGCCCGCAGCTTTTGTGTTATTAACCCTTAATCAAGCAATAGTAAGTCACTTATATAGCAGGTTAATTGTAAGCAGTTAATTAGCGGATGCGTTACTCAACGGATACGCTAATATCGTAGCCATGACTTTTTAAAATGGCGTGTTGCTTAGCTTTATCTAAATCGTTCTGCACCATCTCAGCACACATTTGTTCAACCGTGATTTCAGGTACCCAGCCCAATTTGGCTTTGGCTTTAGATGGGTCGCCGAGCAAAGTTTCAACCTCCGCTGGGCGGAAGTAACGCGGGTCAACCTTTACAATCACATCGCCAACCTTAAGCGCAGCAGCATTGTCGCCCTCAATGGCGGTCACAGTAGCAATTTCATCTACGCCTTCACCCGTAAATTCTAGGGTAATTCCGAGCTCAGCCGCTGACATACGCACAAATTCCCGTACCGAGATTTGCTTGCCCGTGGCAATCACAAAATCTTCGGCCACATCTTGTTGCAGCATCATCCACTGCATGCGCACATAGTCTTTGGCATGGCCCCAGTCACGCAGTGCATCCATGTTACCCAGGTACAGGCACTTCTCCAGGCCCTGGGAGATATTGGCAATGGCGCGGGTGATCTTACGGGTCACAAAGGTTTCACCGCGGCGGGGGGACTCATGGTTAAACAAAATACCATTACAGGCATACATGCCGTAGGATTCGCGGTAATTCACCACAATCCAGTAGGCGTACATTTTTGCCACTGCATAAGGCGAGCGCGGGTAAAAGGGCGTGGTCTCACGCTGTGGAATCTCTTGTACTAGGCCATAGAGCTCAGAGGTCGATGCCTGATAAAAACGGGTCTTCTTCTCCAGCCCACAAATGCGAATAGCCTCAAGCAAGCGCAAGGTACCCATGGCATCCACATCCGCCGTGTATTCGGGGGATTCGAACGACACCGCTACATGGGACTGGGCGCCTAAGTTATAAATCTCATCCGGCTGGATCTCTTGAACCAACCGCACCAGATTCGAGGTATCGGTCAGGTCGCCATAGTGCAAGAAAAAATTAGGATTGGATTCATGTCTATCCTGATAGATATGATCTACGCGTTCGGTGTTGAATGAAGAAGCACGGCGTTTAATGCCGTGAACTTCATAACCTTTCTCTAATAACAACTCTGCTAAATAAGAGCCATCTTGACCGGTTACGCCGGTGATGAGTGCTACTTTCATTAATTTATACCTCTGTCAAAAAAGCCAATAAGTCTATGCTTCAAAATTCGGAAGGAATTAGGTTTACACAATAAACAACGCATAACTGCATTGCCAAAAAACAAAATAAAATCTCGATAGAGCAAAAAAGAAGGGTATTTAGCTAACAACACTCTAAATATTTTTCCCTGTCCCGTCGCATAAGTTAAATGCTTATCATAACTTAATGATCTTTTGGGATGAAAAACATAACAATCATCAGCCTCAAACACATGACTCTTTTTTATTTCCTGTAGATAATCAAACAAAAACAAAACATCTTCACCACTTTTAAAGTGAGTGTTTTGGCCGGGACCAAACGCTTCATTGAACTTTATACTGCGAACGTCAGACAACTTAATTAAATAAGACCAGACATATGTATCATATATCGGGTTTATTTTTTTTGGATGTCCATGTAGACTCGTTCGAATAGACTGCCCACCATCGATTAGGCAATCTGCAAATCTAACTTTTACTTTTGGATTAGCCAGGCGGTTAGTGGCAATAAATTCAGCACTATTCTTTGGCCAAAAAATGGAAGCGTCGTGAAATAAAATAAATTCAGCACCTATTTCCTTGGCGCGTTCCAGACATAAATTTCTCGCATTTGACACTCCCATAAAATCAATTTCAAACAAACAAAGATTATCTGGTAAGTCAGACCGTGATATTTTTTCGCCTTCACTACCTTGTAAAACAACAAAAACAAGAACATCCCCCCCCCAAGCATCGACTATGTGCTGAAATGAGGGAATTAGTGTTTTTACGTTTGCTAGCCAATCTGTTTTAGTCAGGCACACACCAACAAATAAGTCTACCCCAATTTTTGACTGACTCATTTAGTTAACCTTAACAGCCAATTTTTTAAGTAATGGTATGGCCATGCCATCACACCACGGCTACTTAACATAATTTTTACAGTAATATTTAAATCAGAACGCCACACTGCCTGTAATCGCTCCTGCCACATACGTGCTTTATTGGATGCTTGCGAGCTGACGCCGGTGGTATCAAAATTAGCAATACAGAGGTCAAGAGCCTTGGGTTTAAGACACGGCCAGACAGACAGCAGATGCGCATAATCAGCGCAAAAACGATAGCGAAGATCATAACCATGCTCGAATAAAGAACGGTGATAAATCATGCTTTGGTGGTTTATCATATGAGAGATAAGAAAAGGTAATGAACATTCTTGTTTATGCTCAACACTATCCGCTTTATGTGATCCATACACCATATTTATATCATCAGTTATATTATTTATATGTTCCAATAAAATCGAAAGCACATTATTTTTTTCAAAAGTATCACCTGCATTTAAAAAATAAACCCATTCACCAGAAGATAAATTTATACCTTTGTTCATCGCATCGTAGATACCAGCATCATTTTCACTCACCCAAGAATCAATACAAACACGATTATTATTTATAATATTAATAGTTTCGTGGCCTGACCCACCGTCGATAACAATAAATTCTATCAGACTACGGTCAATATTTTGATTAAGCAAAGAGTTAATCGTTTTTTCTAAACAAAATGGTGCATTATAAACAACGGTAATAACACTAATCACACATGACCTCTATGATATATTTTTTTATTCCATAGCAACATTGTAAATATTGATAAATAGCTAATTGTTAGATAAAAAATCACCAATCCAAATTCGAAAAAGCTGGTCCTGTATATATTTTGCACATTAGAGATAAATATTATCAAACCTATAACAAATGGCAATCTGCATATGGTTAATTTCAAATAAAAAAGTTTAGCCGTTATCAGAACAAAAAATGCAGTTATAATGAAGAAGTTACCGCAATAAAAAATACTTTCGGCAACGATATTACCTGCAAGGCCAAAGGAGAGTCCACTAATATTTGCAATCATCTCTCTATAATTCATTTCATCTCCTATTAAGCTACTACCAATTATTCCTGGCAAGAGAGATAAAATATATTTAAGGACCAAGTAAATGCCATCACCATTGAAACCGTGATATATTACATAATCTACAGTAACACGAGTATAGATAAACTCCCCGAAAGCTATAAAAAATGAATAAATACCATCGCCCTCGGCAAATCTACTTAATACCGGTAGAATCCCCAAAGCAGCAATTGAAAGTATCGCTGGCTTAAAATAAGTTTTATTATTTAAAATTGCAAAACACAGGTAAATAATAATAAACAACCTTATTATTATGCTTCTGCCACCCTGCATAAAATCTAAGGCAACAAAACATAAAAATGGAAGCAGCACAACTATTCTAGAGATTTTTCTTCTAGAGAAAAGCAAAATGATTAACAAGGCACTATATACATTTACAACGACACCAATCTTGTATGGCATATAAATCTGATTTGCAAAATAGTCATAAACTATTGCGCGATCTGCCCTTAATGCTAGTAATGTCCCACCATGTTTAACGCAAAGATAAAATAAGAACAAAAAAATAAAAAATGACAAAAATAAAAAACAACTTTCATTAAACTTATTATACTTTAACGGCTTGAATTTTAGCCCCTTCAAGTCAGCAGTTAACATGTAGCAAAACAAAATACCAATAAAAAATATCAAAACATAGAAATTACTACCAGTAAGTTCATCAACATTACTCGGCAATCCTGTTATTAAAATTTGATATGCACCAAAATAAACCAGTATATTTGCAACTAGCAAATAAAGTACCGCAAAAACAAGGAAGTAAAGCATTGGATTTAATAAAAAACCAATTAAATCACCACTAGCAACCGCTCTATCTAACCTTCTGAAAATATAATAAACTACAAATATAAATAAAATCAATTCAAATAAAATCATCTCTCCACCCAACAAGAGGAAACTATAATAGCACTATCACTTAATATTAGACTAAGCTGGTAATATTACAGTATATAATTAGCCAAGTTTATTTTAGTGAAACCATAATAGTGATACTGAAACCATAGTGTCAGGTTTTTCACTTTGACTTTCGCCATCAAGTTCATGAACCATAGGGTTCATATCCATCATCTTGAACTTTGCCATAAGTACCATGAGTTATGGAATTCTGTTTTTAGCAATAAGCGTTGCAAGCATCCGGGGTAGTAATTATTCATCAAGCAATAGGCATATATCACTCAGTTATGCAGATAACACAAGGCATCGAGTGTAACCAGCAATAGCACAAAATCCGCTTCATCAAGCTAAATCGCTTTTCTTTCATTGCCTCTGGCGTTGATATGGTACAAGGCGCCGGAAAATTCCAATCTCAACGGTCTGCTCATCATTATCCTGACTATGGCACACCACTTACATTGTTTGATACAGCTCAATATATTTCATCGCTACAACTTTACTATCAAATTCAACTATGACTTTTTCGCGAGCAGCAATAGCAAGTACTGATGGATTGTCATGATTTAAAATCCAGTTAATCCCATGTGCCAGATCTTCGATATCAAAAGGCTTAGCCAGATAACCTGTCTTTTGGTGTTCAATTAAATCTTCATTACCGCCAATAGCAAAGCCAACTACTGGTGTACCACATGCAAGAGACTCCATTATCGCGTTCGACAAGTTTTCCTGCAAACTCGGTACTACCATTACATCAGCAGCGCTATAAAGCACACGCAAACTGATGTCATCGTGTAAATGACCTAAATAATGTGCTTTTTGTTTGAAGCCTTGTGACTTTTTAGGTTCACTCGAACCAAAAACAACTAACTCATAGTCGGTAGACAATAATTCTAATGCGTTTGATAGATATTGAAAACCTTTGTTGATATCACTGGTAGCACTCATAGCACCAAATGCAATTATTTTTTTTCCCAGTGGGAGATTTAACAGTGTTCTTGCATAAGATTGTTCAAACGGTGAGTAGGATTTTGTATTAATTGGATTAGGTAAACAAATTACTTCAGTATCTTTAAACAAGCTTGATTTGCGTGCACAGTCCGTCAACCAGCTAGACAGCCCGATAATTTTGAGACTAGGGATTTTTCTAAAAGTCTTATTCTTTCTCTGCCAAACTTTACGGCTTAAATCTTGTTCTTGTTTGCTTGCTAATCTAGGACATTCACCACATGACTGAATGTACCGTGTGCAATCCCACATGATATGACATCCACCAGTAAATGCCCAATTATCATGCAAACTCCATACTATGGGCGCGTTAATCTTGGCGAGGTCCTCAGTCCGCACCATTCCACCGGCTATCCAATGCAAATGCACCACATCAGGATTTAGGGCGTTAATTTTTTCCACCAAACCTGAAAAAGGTACCCAACTAGGGCTAAATAATGTTTTAGTACGGTCTTTGTAACGTAGAACAGGCAAAGAATCTAAAGTCGGTCTAATTTTACCCATTGCCTTTTGAAACTTAGTTTCAGGCCTATGCACAGTAAAATCATCCGAAGATTTGGACTGTACTAACATTTGGCTATCAACACCCTCAGCCAGTAACGCTTTATGCAACCGATACGCCGCCCGTGCTGCCCCACCTTGAATGTCAGAAGTGTTTACAATAAGGATTTTCATTAAAAAATATTCTTTCCGATAACTAAGCGTGCCAGTTTGTTAGTCGCACGCACAATAAATGGCTTATTTTCGTTCTTATAAAAAAGTTTTACGGCTTCAACGGCTTGGTTCGATTCAGCTATTTCAGTCGGCCAGTTTAGATTTGATTTGGTGCACAAGGTATTTTCTGTGGTTACAAGCGTTTGCGAATTGCCACAATGTACACCACTGCCGTCGAGTCCAATATTATCAACATAGCTTTTACTCGGATTTAAACACAATCCACCATGTTCATAGATAGTTGCATACCAAAAAATCGCCCAAGTGTTAATTTTCCCTTAATTATTTGCGAGAACTTGTGACCAGAAGACACCAGTGCCATCCAAATCAAAATAATGTTTTTGTTTATCACTCCAGCTATCAATTAAGCGCAGAGGCTCTTTATTAAAATGCTGCCATCTCTCTGCCCAAGTCGCCCAACCCCAGCAATTCATCATCCGCCAAAAAAAGGCATCACCCAATCCATCAGTTTCAATCGGATAATTCCAACCACTGATATGCCAAACTTTAGGCTCAGTTTTATATTTTTCTAGAGCGGCATTCATAAATCCAAGAAATGCAGGGGAAGTTACAATATCGTCCTCTAACACTATGGCTCGACCATATTGCTGAGTCACATTGCTAACACCTTCGATAATATTTTGTGCCAATCCTACATTGTGCTCACGCATGTGCAAAGTCACACTTTTAAATCCTTTGACATCACTAATGACATCACGCACAGCTTGAACTTTAGATGCATCCTTTTCGCTGCGTGCGGCATCAGCATAAATGATTAGTTCAGTCTCTTTCGCTTCAAGGTTTGCTGCGAGCGCATCGAGAGTACACTGGGTGTGAACGGGACGGGCATAAACAAATAACACTACTGGAGCAAAGTTTTTCTGAGTCATAATTTTAATCTCAAGTTGAATTTTGACCTAAACGTAAGCATACAACTTTAAAAAAAATTATAGTCTACTTTGCTTGTCAGCAGATATTTTAAGCTATTTTACCAAAAATTAATTTTGATGACTTACTAACAACTCGTTTAAAAAATGACTTTAACAAAAACACATTTCTATCGTAAAAGTCATTAATCTTTATTTCTGATTCAAAAGATGACGAATGAGTTAATGGTATTTTTATTTCATATCTTGTTCGATTTGCTGCTTCAGAATCAGTGCTAAAAGTATGAGTAGCATCTACTCCAAAACCAACATTTGTGATCAAATTTAATTTTGGCACAATACATTTACCTTTATTCTTCAAAAGTAAATAACTAAACTGATAGTCCCATGTATTTATTTCTTTATTATGCATTTGTTCAAAAATATTTCCCCAAAATCTCACTGTGGGTTTATAGTTAGATATTTCACTTGGCAATATTTCACGTTGGTTTGTCCAATCAGACATTTCAGGATCATAATCTTTCCATGCTCTAGCCCAAGACGCCCATCCCCAGATTAATGGATATTTACAAAAACCATAATCTTCTCTCATACCAAAAGACTCAGGACCTCGCGCATCTCCTGAAATTAAATAAACACTATTATCATTTTTATATTTAGTTAATAACTCTTCACAATACCAAAAAAAACTTTGGCTTGGCAAACAGTCATCTTCTAAAATGATACCTTGTTGTTCATTTTCAAAAAACCAGGTGATCGCGCCACTCACAGCATATTTGCAACCGAGGTTTTTCTCTCTGAACAGTGTTTTTACTTCACAGTCCCAGTCGATGTTCTCTATAACATAGTCACGCACAGCCTGTACTTTTTCAGCTTCATCTTCTTTTGTTGCTCTGGCGCCGTCTGCTGCTATGTAGAGTCGAGGTGGTTTGGCTTGGCGAATCGCTTCAAAAACCTGTTTGGTAGTGTCCAGGCGGTTAAATACCAAAAAAAGTACAGCCGTGTTAAGTGGGTGTGGCGGCACGAATATTTCTGTAGTACTCATTATTTATTCCAATTATTATTTTTTAGCATATTGACGTAATCCGCTAACCTGCGGGTTGGCGACCAACCAAGTGCTTGCGTTTTATCGCTGATTACGTCAGCAGTCATACGATTGCCTTTGCGTTCTGGTAGCATTTCTATATCGCCGCCAAACAATGTAGCAACTTCCAGGATAGTGTAAGATTCTGGGCTACCAATACCAAACTCGTCACCATAGCCCTGTTCACCAACCAGAACTAATCCATCGATAATGTCATCAATATGGGTGAAATTTCGCTTTTGTGTGCCAGGACTTACCACTGTCAGTGGTTCACCATGCTTCATCTTTTCAGTCAATAAGGCAATGAGGGTCGCATATTTTCCGGAAGCAATTTCCCGCTTACCATACACATTATAAAAATAGGTGATGGCATAGGGTACATTGAACCAGTTACCGTAATTCATCACCAATTCTGTATTGGTGGCTTTTGTCCAAGCATACGGACTGGCTGAACGTCCCATGCCGCCATCGCCAAACTTGGTGCTACTGCCTGCGTAAAGAATTTTACAACCCGCTTTACGTACAAATTCCAATACCGCAAAAATGCCGTCTTTATTATATCGCCACACAGTTTCGATATCGTCAAAGCTTTGTTCTACACGGGAGTATTCACCCAAGTGATATACCATATCTGGAATAAAATTTACCAACTTGGCAATATCAACTGTCTCACCTTTGATATAGCACACATTTGGCACGTGATTTTCTTCCGAACCGGTGAAATAATTATCAAGTGAATACACTTGATTATTGGGATCTTTAGCAAGACGTTCACATAAATGACTGCCAACAAAACCGGCACCACCTGTAACAAGAATTTTTTTTGTAGCCATGGTTAATCTTTCCCAAATAAATCACGTGTATAAACTTTATCAGCAACTGTTTGTAACTGTTCGCTCATTCTATTAGCAATGATAATGTCAACGTCAGCTATAAATCGTTCAAAATCATGACAAACGGGTAAATCATGAAATTCAGTTAGCTTCAACTCTGGTTCATAAATACAAAGTTCAACCCCCTGCCCTTGCAGTCTGCCCATGACACCTTGAATAGCGGATGCACGGAAGTTGTCAGAGCCTGATTTCATTATCAAACGGTACACGCCAACTTTTTTAGGTTTACGCGCCATAATTTGGTGTGTAATAAAATCCATCCGGGTATCATTACTCTGAACAATTGCCTCGATAAGATCCTGAGGTGTTTGATCAAAGTTTGCCAACAACTGCTTAGTATCTTTTGGTAAACAATAGCCACCATAGCCGAAGCTGGGGTTGTTGTAGTGATTGCCAATTCTTGGATCAAGTCCCACACCTTCAATAATCTGTCTGGCATTAAGGCCATGCGTCTCGCAATAGCTGTCAAGCTCATTAAAATACCCAACACGCATTGCTAAATAAGTATTAGCAAATAGCTTAACAGCCTCAGCTTCGGTTGCATCAGTAAAGAGTACCGGCATATCTTTTCTGACTGCGCCTTCGATGAGCAAACTAGCAAAAATGCGGGCACGTTCCGATCGCTCACCAATAACTATTCTTGATGGATGCAGATTATCATAAAGGGCAGAACCTTCACGCAAAAACTCGGGCGAAAAGAAAATGTTATCAATACCAAACTTAGCTTTGATCCGCTGAACATAACCAACCGGTATAGTAGATTTGATAACCATTGTCGCATCAGGGTTAACGGTTAAAACATCTTTAATGACGGACTCGATTGATTTGGTATTAAAATAATGAGTTTCTGCATCATAATCTGTTGGTGTGGCAATAATAACAAAGTCAGCATTTTTATATGCTAATTCTTTATCAAGGGTACCAATAAGATTCAGGGATTTGTTAAGTAAATAATCCTGGATTTCAGTATCTTGTATAGGTGATTTGTTTGCATTTATCATATCAACCTTTTCTTTGATTAAATCTAATGCAATCACCTCATGGTGTTGTGCTAACAACACTGCGAGCGATAATCCTACATACCCTGTTCCGGCAACAGCAATTTTCATTTTAATTACAACCTATCAGAAATTAAAAAGTATTTAAAACTTAAAGAAGTGTTAAAATCATTTTACGTGATGGATATATTTGATTAGAAACAAACTCTTAATCTGCAAAATAAACACGTCACGACACAAAATAACATTTGTCAATATGGTGGAGCTAAGCTGCGCCAGCACAGCACTGATTGCTGCCCCTATAATGCCTAGTTGAGGTATTAATATTAAATTTGAAGTTAAACAAACTACTGCACCAACAATTGTCTTATACAAGCTGAGTTTTGATTTACCTTCATTCAAAATCCATAGACTTTGTGCTACACCCATATTAATAAGCAAATTAGTGAACACCAAGACAGCAAGCACCGAGGAACCCTTGGCATATTCACTACCGAACAATAATTCAACAGCATAACTGGATATTATTGCAACAGGGATGCAAATGAGCCAACCCAACAATGCAAAACCACGAAATATATTACTTAAACAAGCCCAATACACCTGTTCACTTTGCTGTTTCGCTCTTGCGACCATGGGGGCCAAACTGACTGAAAGTGTCATAGGTATAAATGTCCATAACATGGCTAACGGCAATACTGCAGCATAAATACCCAGCTCCACATCACCCAGCATTTCTTTAATCATGATCTGATCGATTCGCATATAAATGATGATCGACAGACCACCTAGAATAAATGGCCAAGATTCTATTAACAATTTGACTGCATGACTTTTAATTAACTGCCAAGGTTGCTTGCAAGTAAATTTTCTATATGCATATGTTAACGCCAAAGCGGCCAACAAAAACTCAATCGTCATCACAAGCGCAAATGCAAGCAGTGGCGCTTTATTTAAAATAAGTATAATTTTTAAGCCATTGGAAATAATATAAGCCATTAGCTTAGCAATAACGGTTCGCTTACTCTGACTTTGACTCTGAAACCAAAGATCAATAGTGTCAGCCGCTTGAAAAACCAAACCTGCACCTACAAGTGCTGTGATATATACAGTACTGTCATGCCAACCATTAGCCAAACCCATCCCAGCAATCGCGATTAACCAACAAAAGAAACCAACAATTAAACGTAAAGTAAAAACAGTACCGAGTATTTCACCTGCTTTGGCTTTATCTTTGGCAATATCACGGACGACAATGCCATCCATGCCGAGCAGTGCCACTGCTTGAAAGAAGGCCAAATACGCCAGTACATAAGCTAATTCACCAAATTGAGCCGGCCCAAGATAGCGTGCAACCCAAGCGCTTACCAATAATCCAAGGACTAATCTTATTAACTTATCAAACATCAACCAGCCACTGTTATTAATCGCAGCAAGTAAGCTATGATTGCCGGATAAGCGCTCGGATAATTTATTCGGTAGTAATTTCAACCATTTTGGTTGTAGGTTTTGTGCACTAGACAAGACAAATTCCTTCATTCTACTGGCTGAATGGCACTAACCAAACGAGAAAATTACGCTTTTTCATCTCAACCTCCAATCCAAGCTGAGTCACTTTTCATCCATTTTGAGACAGTTTCGTGCAATCTCTTGTAAAGCCAAGGTTTTAGTGTTTTCAGCTGTTTTCTTAAAACTGTCCCAATAGACAGTTCCGAGAATCTAGATTCTAGTTTTGCTCATTTCTCATAAAATGCCTTACCAGCACTATCATCACGCCTAACATGCCGCCGAGCAGCGTGCCTAATACACAAATTAAGGCGCGTTTGGGTTTGGCCTTTTCTTCTGGCGCGAATGCGGGGTCAATAGTTTTAAACACGTATTCATCGCGCACTTCGGCAAACATAATGGTTTTAGCTTGTTCTTCAATCAGTTTGTAAAGTACGGTTTTAATGTCGGCCACATTGGTTAGGGCGATTTGTTTATTTAAAAAATCGGTACTGCGGTGGGCCTCTGCGACATCACGGTCCTTCATCACTTTATTAATATCTTGAATTAACCAAGTGACCCATTGCTCTGCAACGGTTGGCGATAAATGCTCTACAGATAACGTCACCATGCCTGTGTCTTTGGCTGAATTTACCGCCATGATTTTGCTGAACGCTTTATAAGCCTCTTGCATTGATGGCTCAGGTTTTAATGGTGGTTCAACCTCGCGCACCCAGGTATTGGTTTGCTCGTTATATAGTTCTGGGTCATAGATAAGTTTATCGCTATCCCTATCCCACTTTTTGGCTGCCATTAAATCGGCAAGGATATTGTGCTTGTTGATAAACTCACTGGTAAATTGGCGAGACTTTAATACCTCAATTGCCAATTCGGTTTTATCTGTACCGCCTTTGCTACCCAGATTCACGCCCGCAAGGCTAGCTAAACCGCCAAATTGAGATGCTAACGCACTTAAACCACCGCCTTGTTCCTCAGATGCAGGCGCAAGCAGGGCTTCAGATTTGTAGATATTTGGTTGCTTTATGGCAAAGACGACCGCACCTATGGCAAATACAGCGGTAACAGCCAAAATAATCCATTTACCGCGCCAGATGACAGAGAACAGTTCTCGAAGATCGATTTCGTCGTCTTGCACTTGAGGGAATCTGGCATCGGATTGGTATGTGTTTGGATTTTGAGTAATTTGTGTGTTCATTTTTTTAGGTTCTAGGCCCTAGGTGCTAGGCCCTAGGAAAGCTTAAAGATATTTAAAGAAGGCACTAGGTGCTAGGTACTAGATTCTAGGTTTTAAATCCTAGGTTCTAGGGCCTAGAGCGAGCTTGCGAGCGTTCTAGCAGCAGCGTTTTTTGCTGCGTCCTAGAGGGCGTAGGCCGTCCTAGTTTCTACGTACTTTTATAATCTGCGGACTCTTCTCGGACACTACCTTTTCGTATTTTTATCAAAGAAGCAATCATTGCTGAAATTTCTTTAGCCTCTTTGATAAGAGTCATTCCGTTTTGTTTGTCTATTACGCCAATTTCTATCGCAATATATATCTGAGTAATCAGTTCCCCAGATGAACCTTTTGCAAAATAAAGAAATCTTGCTGACTCTGCATTTGACTCACGTTCCTCGCCCTCCGCTATGTTTGAGGGAATAGAAACTGCCGCTCTGGTCATCTGTTCTCTGAGCCCATAATCTCGGCAATTTTTAAGTTCCTTATAAACATCACATGATAGGCGGCAAGCTCGTTTCCAAACATCCAGTTGTTCGAATCGCATAAGAGCTCCTTTCAGTCGCGAGAATCGAGGAAAAGCAGAGTGTCGCTACGCAACTTCTAGATTCTAGAGCCACGCAGTGGCGTTCTAAAGCAGCGCTCTTTGCTGCGGCCTAGAGCGAGCTTGTGAGCGTTCTAGCAGTTGCTAAGCAGCGACCTATCATCTTCGTATTACAAACCAGCGATGGCTGAGATAGCAACTGCGGTGTTATAGATAATGCCTGTCACTTGCGACCAGAGCGTCAGGTTATCTTTATATTCAGTGTCTAGTGGAACAATCACAGTATCACCAGGTTGCAATTGCTCTCCACCGCTGAACCAGCTTGAACGTGATGGGATCAATACTGAACCATTAGCTTGAATAACATAGGTTCTTCCCTCATCAGCACGTTCTCTTGCACCACCAGACATGGCTAGATACTGGTCTATCGTTAAACCTTCTTTAAACCTATGGGTTGCAGGATGTTGGACTTCGCCCATTACTGCAATCGTTTGCTTAGTTGAAGGGACATATAAAATGTCGGCATCTTCTAACTGCAAATCTGCCTGAGTAATACCAAGTGAAATAGCAGGTAAATCGACAACTAAACGACCAACCGCTTTAATGTTTTCAAGGTCAGTTAGCATTAACTGTGCATCGGCATAATTAACTACCGTACCATCCTTCGAAATCCCACGGGTGGCAATATCACGACGGAGTTGGTCAGCCAGCTTTTTGATTTCAATCTGCTCTTGTTGGCGCACAGACTCACGTACAAATACTGCCGAAGGTAATGCTGCATATTCGGTAAAGCCACCCACACGGGTGATTAAATCACTTAAGGTTTCACCACGACGAATATTGTAACGACCAGGGAATTTAACCTCGCCTCTGACCTCAACCACTTTGGTCTCTTGCCAATCTGGTGTGGTCATCACAGTGAGAATATCTCTACCAGATAATAATAAATTGGCACTTTGGTTATTTTGCAGTGCTAAAGCAAGGTCAATATTTTTATGCTCAGTTTTAGAGCCAGAATTATCAACTACAGTTGATGTTAATTCTGCTCTAGTTGTGTAGGCACCTTCTTTCAAGCCACCCGCAGCAACAACTAAATCATTGACTCTTGCACCTGCGGTTAGCGGATAAAGCCCAGGTAAACGTACCTGACCATCAATTCCAACAACCTGTATCCCTGCCCCTGCTCGGCCTTGATTATTCAGCTTAACCATAACAGGGTAGAGTAATTCTTGACGTGCCATTTGATTACTGAGTTTGAGTAACTCTGTATCATCAAATAAGTTAGCCAACATTTTGTTGACGACACCTTTGACCACAGCGACATCTTCTGACTCAGTTTTATCAGTAACAACCACCCCTGCTAACTGCGTGCGCTGGGTTAATCTGCTCTTATCAAGCTGGACAAATCCAGCTTTAAATAAATCGGAACTAATTAATGTGTTTGTATTTAAGGAAGTTACCTTCTCAACGCGCTGTTTAACTAACTTATTCAGCTCGAAACGGTTTTGCACATCATCAGAAAAATTAAACACGATGACTTTATCACGGGCTTTTAGCTCAATATCTTGGTCACTGTTTTTATTGCTAATCGCTTTGCCCGGTGAAAACTGATGAACCTCAATATCGCCGTACTGGTTAACCTCACGAACCACTAAGGCATAATCTAAATCAGCTGAGATGGCTAAATCGCCCCAAATTGAGGGAAAAATATCACTGATTTTTTGCCCAGCAAACCATTGATATTTACCAGGTCGAACAACTGCGCCAACAACTGTCACTGCACTTTCAAATTGCTCTGAGGCATTTTTAACACGAATAACATCGCCCGCTTTCGCCAAGGTCATTTTGCCCTGTTCACTTGTGAGGTCGACATTAATAACGGTCTTTAAAGATTTACTGTTGTAACGCTCTACTGAACTGCTTTTGGGATACGCGCCTGGATTTAAACCTGCGGCCATTGCAATCACATCGGCCATGGTTTCGTTGTTTTTTAACTCATAAATGGCTGGGCGTCTGACTTCGCCAGAAACACTTACAAGACCACCAATAGAAGGAATAAATACGACATCTCCGGAATGTAAGCGCAGGTCGCCTGATGCATCACCTTTTAACAGCAGATCATATAAATCTAATGTACCTACAAGTTTGCCATTACGTTTTAATTGCACATTACGCAGCGAGCCGATTTCGTTAACCCCTCCAGCCACAAATAACGCTTGGGTAATAGTTGATAAGCTAGAAACGGTGTATGAACCAGGTTTGTAAGCATCACCCGCTACAAAAATACGAATTGAGCGCAATTCACCCATGGTGATATTGGACTCAATACCAATCATTTGTTGTTGAATACGTTGTGACAGCGTTTCTCTTAACTCAGAGAATGTCAAACCATTCACAGGAATAGGTCCTAATTCAGGGAATTGAATGACTCCTTCGCGATTAATCACTAGGTCGTATTCTTTATTTTCTTTCCCGTAAAGCTGTACTTTAATGTTATCGCCAGGGCCAACAAGATATTCTCCCGGTACTGGCACATCAGAAACTGGTGCAAAGGTGCTTGGCTCACCCGCGAACATTTCATAACCAAAGCGGCGCAATTTTAGGTTCGAAGAGTCCACGGAAAAATCTAATTCCGCTTTTTCTTTCTTATCATTTGCCGTATTAATGCGCTCAGGCTGCATTTCACGTTCGGAAACGACTTGTGGATTGGCTATCTGAGGTTGCGATTGGCCACCAGACAGCATGTTAGGGTCAATACCATATTGCCTGGCTAAACGCTGTTGCTCGGCTTTTGGTAATTGTTTGAATTGCTCAATCATCTGCGGAGAGGGAGTTAACGCTTGCGCCTGAGTGCCCATCAATACAGTGGCACTTAACCCCACTATGATGAATTTTTTGATTTGTTGTAACACCAGATATCTCCGATTGGGTTAAAGATGGAAAACATTAAAGCGGAGCTGACTACGCTCCTTCTAGATTCTAGGCCCTAGGTTCTAGGTGATAGAGCAGTGCTCTTTGCTGCGCTCTAGTGAACGAAGGCAGTCCTAGTGCTAGCAGGCCTTCGGACTTGCCACTGCTGCGCGTGGCGGGCGAGACCCCCTTCGGCATCCGCTAAAAGACAGAAATTGTTCTGTCTTATGCCTTTCAGGCACGCTACCGCCCATAGATTGCGGCCCCTATATTGCCCTTCGCATAGCGAATATTTATATTTTTCAAAACTTTAAATCAAAATATCAGTTAGCAATCACTTCTACTGATTATGTAAAGGCACGACCTTCACACGCTAAGAACAGTATTAAAGTAATGACCTCATACTTGCAGCAAGCTTAAACCTCGTACTGCAACTGCATAAAATCAAGTAAAACTTTAGTTGCAGTTTACATTTATCGTGACTTAGGACTTGATACGCATTGTAAAGCTCAGCAATCACGTCATCTGTATAAAAAACACGCACGCAATTTATATTTGATTTTTAATGGTGCAAATTTAGTTATTTTCAATAACGATGTAGCCATGACAAAAATAAGCCACTAAATATATTAACATTTTTATTTCAAGTTCAATTGCTACCAAACTAACAAAAAACAACCTATAGCAAATGTCTTACAAGACTCTAAGTAAAAATCTTACTCTGCAAAGTGAAACACTTCACAAATTACACCCGTTCAACCGAATGTTCAGGTACGGATAAGGTATTGATCTGTCCCATAATATTAAATAAAACGTGGCAACGTTTGTTAGCGCATTTCTCTTGGAAAATGCCTTCTAAATCTACAAACGGACCATCTTTAAAGCGAATTTTTTCCCCGGTTTTTAGCTCTAATTCATTGTCTAAAACTGATAGGGATGGGGTTAATTCTTTCATGCGAATGGCGTGAATGATGCGGTCGTCGATTGGTGTCATTTTTTCTTGTCAATTGACGATACGACTCACACCACGGGTAGAGTGGACCTGCTTAACACTTGTCTGGCTTGGATCGAAATTGATAAACAAATAGTTTGGAAACAGAGGCACACGGCAGATCCGCTTCTGACCGCGTTGAGATTTTTCTTCAGAGACCATGGGTAAGTATGTCTCTAAATTTTGAAGTGCTAAGTTCTGTTGTGCCCTCGCTTCACTTCGGGGCTTACAGTACAAAAGGTACCATGCCTTCATTTATATAATCTCACTACCCTATGTTGAGTGACGTCCATTCACGGCTCGCAATCATAGCAAAGTAGTTAAGACCGATGGAAGCAGTTTTTTAGTCCCCAAAGCATTGCCGCTCGGTATCTAAACAGCAGTCAGATATATTAGAAAAATCAATATTAATCGGTGTTGGCGGCAAGTTGCAGATAATCTCACCAGTTAGCAAGCCAAAATTGACTTTAGTTACTTTTAAAGGGTATATAAGGTGGGATTTTAGCGAAAATATCCCATTTATCGCTCAAATTATTACTTTTATTATAAGAACGTAACAATAACTCATACGTAAACCTCAGCGATTCAACAATTTAGTTTGGCTTTTAGGGGCAAGTTAAATCAGGAATTGACTGTTGAGAAATGAGAAGAGCAACAACTATTTTCTGTAGTGACATCATCCTGCTTCAGGGGCGCTACAGGCAATCACGAGCTTAAGGTGGAAACTTCATGAGCGTAGCAAAACCACAAGGGACAATGCTTGGCCATCCCAAAGGTCTGTTCCTTCTGTTTACAACAGAACTCTGGGAACGTTTTAGTTATTATGCAATGCGTGCCATTTTGGTGCTGTATTTGGTGGATAAAGTACAAAGCGAAGGTGGACACGGTTTAGGTTGGACGCAAGCCGATGCCATTTCGTTATACGGGACCTTCACTGGACTTGTTTACTTGACACCATTACTTGGTGGTTGGTTAGCCGACACCTTTCTGGGCCAACGTCGCGCCATTATGATTGGCGGTACTTTAATGGCGGCTGGTCAATTTATTTTAGGTACGCCCCATGCTTGGGTGCCTGGTATGGAAACTGAAGTTTTCTATGTTGGCTTAGGCACGTTAATCTTAGGTAATGGCCTGTTCAAACCGAATATTTCTACCATGGTGGGCGACCTGTACGAAGAAGGAGACCACCGCCGTGACGGTGCATTCACCATTTTCTACATGGGGATCAACGTTGGTGCTTTCCTCTCTGGTATTATCGTAGGTTCTGTGGTTGCCGCTTATGATGGCAATTTCCAAGCCGGCTTTATCTGTGCCGGTATTGGTATGATCCTGTCATTGATCATCCAACTTGTGTTTGCGCAAAAGTTACTCGGTGATATAGGTAGAACTCCCGCAGCTAAGCTTGAAAAGCAAAAAGCGGCAGAAAAAGGTGAAGTTCGTAAAGAGCCACTCACTAAAGTTGAACGTGACCGCATTAAAGTCATCATGGTAATGGGCCTATTTACCATCATTTTCTGGGCTGGCTTTGAGCAAGCTGGCGGCCTGATGAACCTGTTCACTAACGACTTTACCGACCGTATGATCGGCACTTGGGAAGTTCCAACCACTTGGTTCCAATCATTAAACGCGATGTTTATCGTGATTTTTGCCCCTGTTGTAGCCTCAATTTGGGTACGTTTAGGTAAGAATGAACCTAATTCGCCTGTTAAGTTTGCTTTGGGCTTAGTGCTGTTAGCCGTTGGCTTCTTATTTATGATCGGCGCCGTTGTTGAGATGGGTGGTGATGCCTCCGCAAAATCAAGCATGTGGTGGTTAGTGGGTGCTTATTTCTTCCATACCATGGGTGAACTGTGCTTATCACCTATTGGTTTATCTATGGTCACTAAGTTAGCTCCACTTCGTATCGCTTCGTTAATGATGGGTTCTTGGTTCCTATTTGTGGCCGCAGCAAACAAAATTGGTGGTGTGGTGGGTTCCTTTATTGGTCATGGCGGTGAAAAAGAAGAACAGCTTGCCAATGCAATGGCTATTTTCTCGGGTATTGCCATTACCGCGGCACTTTCTGGCGTGATCTTATACTTTATGGCTGATAAGTTAGTCGATTGGATGCATGGAGCAGAAAGTAAGCATCACAATGAAGCTGAAGCGCTAGAAGATGAAATCGCTGTCACTGCTGAGCACGAAGCAATTAAGCGTTAATCTCTGATCTGTATAATAAAAAACGCTGCACCTGGCAGCGTTTTTTATTTATTAACTTGTAATACTAATCGTATTAAATATCTGATCATTCAGCGGGAGTAAAACGGGCTTTAGACAAGGCGAAGGCTTGAAGGCATAGTGGCGCTCTGTCGAAAGCCTTAAGCCTTCCATGCCACTTAACCCTCCCCCCAAAATTACAAACTGAGTTGCAAAAAACCACCAGCGGGTAAATGGGGATCGTAAACTAGGCCTTTGAATTGATTATCTAATAATTGCTGTTTATGTGCTGATTCATTGGTGGCGATACACAGTTGCTCGTGAGGTAATATCGTGCGGAACTGAATACTCGGTTTCCCCCAATCTAACATTCCCAACTGTAAGCTCTCTGGGAGTGCCAGTGGGCTTAAACCTTCATCATTGCGTAAATAGCACCTTAGCCCCTTCCCTGCTTGTGCTATCGCGGCTCGATACCGAGTTAACTCTATCGCGACGTAAACAATATCAACGGTAATATCTAGACCAGACTTAGCTAAGCGCTCATTCAAGTAACTCAACATATTGAATGGCTCGATGATGGTTTTACTCTGGCCACTTCGAAAACTCTTCAGTTTTTGATTCACAAAACTACGCAGCAATACACAGGCAAATGCCGCGCGATTATCCTCAGGATAGAGATGAGCCATGTACATGATGAGGTAATCACTGCCCACCATGGTGGAGTCAATAAAATAGCTGCTGATATCACTACTTTTAAACAAGCTGTAATCGACTTTTGCGGCGGGATAGCTGATGTTAGATGCGGGAAAAAGCTGTTGTTGAACTTGCTTTGCCGCTTCTACACTTTGCTCGAGAAGTGACAAATTATCGTTCAGTTCTTGATGAGACAAGGCATCAAAATCTGCCTGCGTTACATCATCAAGTTGGCTTCGTTGTAAACCTTGCTGAATTGACTGCTCAATGATGAATAGATCAGATACGGGCTTGACCAAATAATCACATGCACCGATTCGCAGCGCTTCAACCACATCGGCCATCACATTATTACCTGAGATGACAATAGAAGGGACCAATGGGTCTAGTTTATTCATTTCTTTGAGCATATCCAAACCGCCAAGTTTGGGCATGCTCAAATCCGCTAAGATAATATCAAATCGCTGTTGCTTAAAATTAGTGAGTCCTTGCTCACCATCACAGGCCTGCACGACTTCAGCACCACGGCCGATAAGGAAGGTGGCAACGATTTGTCTAAAGACGGGATCATCTTCAACCCACAGAATAGAAACACCATTTAACGCCATAAAGATTCCTGCGTAACATTTACTGCAACTTCATTCAATCATGACATAGGAAGAATCTTAAATATGGCAATAACTTGGCTACACATTAACGCTAGCAGCCAAGTTAGCTCATAAGCTTACTCTAGTTCCTGCATGTATTGATCGAGCAACTCATCATCTTCTTGTTTTTGAGGAACATTACCATCATAGACCTTATAGTCCATGTGTTGTAAGTACGCATCCTTCACGAAGGTATATGGATCGAGCGCATTATCAACTAACCTTTCTTGGTCAATCGCAGATGCTCTCGCATGGAGACTCTTCAAACCCCATTTAACAACGGACTGCCATATCGTCAGCTCTGATAGTGGGAAGTATAGACCATCAACCCAATCTGATGCGAGTTCACGAACCACATAGGGACCGGCAAAAGGCGCCATGAAGTAAGGGCCATTAGGTACACCGTAATAGCCTAATACTTCGTTAAACTCATCCTGTTTACGCGGCATCCCCATCATATCTGCCACGTCAAAGACACCCAGCAACCCTATAGTACTATTGATGGTAAAACGACCGCCGGCATTCGCTGCCCATCCCCACTTACCTTGCAGCAGATTGTTGACCGCGCTACTAGGCTCTTCCAAATTCTGAACAAAGTTATTCACCCCCATTTTGGCAGGAAGTGGAATATAGTCGTTATAACCATGTGCAACGGGACGATACAGGTATCTATCTAGAAATAGATAGTTAAAGTCCCACATAGCACGGTTAAATCCTTCAAAGGGATCTCTTGGATCTTCGTAAGTAATTTTTACATTTGAAGCCGTATCCTTTGGAGTGGTCTCAGGTACAGCAGTCTCTGCACCATAGACCTTGGGCAGTAAGGCACATCCTAAAAGAACCCCTATCCATTTCAACTTCATATTACTCTCTTAAATAAATGTACTGCCGAGTTAACGAGTTTTCGTTAAAGTGACGACTAACAAGTGACGATAAAGGATTAGTACTCTAAGTCTTATACTCAGTATGACAGAGAAAATACCATCCAATCGCCTTGCATAAAGCGCATTAGCTTACTTAGCAAAATCGTTTGGTCAATTGTTAATTTTTAAATAACGTACCGTAAGATATTCTAGCAAGGGTCTAATATGGAGCCGATTCCACTCAGTCAAATGACTAATGCATCACTAATCACTGCGGGAGCGCAAAGTGATGTGCCAAGTGCTAACTTTCGGCCAATCCCTGCTGAAGTACAGTTATCCCCCGAAGGCGACAGTATTATTCTAAACGGTACAGAATATAATTTAAAGCTGGTTAATGCACTTCAACGCCAGGTTTTACTCAACGCGAGTCAATTACTTGTCAACCAAATCCCTGCGCAGACTACTGAATCAAGCTCAGTTAGTCAGACCAATCAACTCCTTGCATTAGGTACAACTGTCAATCTTAAGCTGCCTGATGCAATTATTTTGCTCGCGCAGCAAAACGGCATTCAACAATCAAAGCTCTACGCCTTTGCAGCTCGCCCACAAGGCTACCCGCTTCCAAACGTTATCGTTAATGAGAACACATTCCAGTTCGCTAACGGTGCAATTGTGCAGCAAGATCCTGGCACAAGGCTTAACGCCGGAGAATATCAGGCAAAAATCGCGCTTTCTCAAGGGAAACCTATTTTAGTGTTGACCCCAATACTGAGCAAACTTGAAATACAAATCGGCGCGCCAATAAATGAAACTCAGCTTCCCACTTTTGATAAACAATCTACCCATATTGTGATGAGCAAAATGGAGCCAGTGCAGATTATTACCCAGTTTCTGCGCAAGCTAGAGGGGCTGGTATCTCAATCGGATGCCTCAGCAAGTACTGCAACAACTAAACGTGAAGCGATACCCGAAACAAAGACTCAAATAGTAGGGAACGCTACAGACGTCCCTTTGTTCAAAAATAAGCAGGCCAATAATACTGCTAGTCTATCGCTTAGTACTGAACCTAAGCTGACTACAGGTCAGCAAAATTTGGAGCAAAGTAATAAATTTCAAAATCTTGAGTCCAAAGTAGCTGGCTCTCAACTCAAGGAAAATCTCAATGAACGCGCCGCTATAGAGGCCAAGAATGCAACAAACATAGCTAATGCTTTGTTAACTCAAAATAACAAATCTGATTCAACGGACCCACAAGCAAAAGTATCAAGTTTACTAAATGGATTATCGACAAAAGAATTCGCTAGTGACGCGACTCTCCAGAACCTTAAAACGCAGCCACCAGTAGACATTTCAAATACTCGCAAGCTACATACTGAAGAAAATACAATGATTAATCAGGTGCTTCAAAAAGCCTTTACTAAGGCTGGCGCGCTACCTATTGACCAGATGCTTGTGCGTAGCAACGCAAATTTAGCGGCTGAGCTATTAAAATTGTTACCCCATTTAAGCCCATCCCCTTTAGGTCAATTGAGCGACCCAAGTGAACTAAAGACTCAAATTCTTGGATTAGCCACGTTAAACCTTGCGACACCGCAACTAAACCAAGCTTCTACGCTATTCAACGCTGGTGTAATTACCTCACTATTTCAATTGTTATTGGGATTTCGAGCGAATAATAGCAACAACAGTATGAGCGCAAAGTTGGCTGATTATTTAGAACAGCTCCAAGCCAAAATCGGATTGTCCAGTCATCAACTTAATCAATTTAGTAAAGCGGGTGGCTTAGAAAGTATGGGGCAACTCGCCTCAAGCTTACAGCTTTACCAACAAGCTAGTAGTGAGAATAACGGCAACCTTGTATGGTTTTTTGCCCTTCCCTATGGGATTAATCAACGCCATGAACAATTAGAGGGTAAATTCGAGCGTGAAGCCGACAACGATGAACAACAAAAACATAAGGGCTGGCATTTACAATTGAAATTTAATCTCGCCCAAGGCCCCTTGTTGATCGCTGCACGGTTTCATCAACAGGTTTTAGATATCCAGTTTAAAGGGGATAATCAGCAGCTACTTAGTCGTGTCGATAACTTTTTAGCCCCACTTGGACAAAAACTATCCCAGCTAGGTTTTACACCAGGTGAACTATCGACACAATTGGCGCCCATTCCTGCTACCTTACTCCCTGGTGATCATTTTCTTGTGAAAACCAGAGCATAATTAACGAGGTCTATCTATGGCAGAAGAATGTAAAACCCAACAAGCAGTAGCCTTAAGCTATGACGGGAAACATGCTCCAAAAGTAGTCGCATCGGGTGAAGGGCTCATAGCAGATGAAATTATCGCCCTCGCCAAAGCCTCAGGGGTATATATTCACCAAGATCCCCATCTCAGCAATTTTTTACGACTATTGGAACTGGGTGAAGAAATACCCAAAGAACTTTATCTGCTGATCGCAGAACTCATTGCATTTGTCTATATGTTAGATGGCAAGTTCCCAGAGCAGTGGAATAACATGCATAAGAAGATTGTCGATAAGGCTTAAAACAGAGCAGGCTTAACGAGAGATGCTAAAATGCTTAGCTGCATGAGCGCTTCGCAACTAGAAAAACACAGCATCGCTCAATAACTGCTCCAGCAATGTTATTAACAAGCGGCTACTCCCCACCTAGTCTGACCAACATGGATGGTGGAAATGTCAGATTTGGTATTGAACAAAATTGACCTGCAGTCGTTTGCTCCTTGTCGATTCCAGCACCTCGCAGTGGCGCTCTAGAGACCGAAGGCCGCCATAGATGAGCCATTATTTTCGGTGTAAACGGATCAATAACTCAGCTTCGGCTTTTGGGAGCTCACACTCTTTGATTAACTCATCCACCCCAGCACCAAGAGCAACCATCTTCATCGCACGAGTGTAAAGTTTAGCTTGAGGGTCTTGTTGAGTAGACTCTTCAATACGCTCAGATTGCTGATGTAAGCGCTTTTCAAGCTCGATTACACGTCGCCCCATCCCAATTGTGCCACTGCGGAGCTCCTGCATTTCTCGCTTAAAGCTTTCACGCTGACGGTCACCTTCCTTCACTAAAACTGTCAAGGCCTCAACTTTACTGCGCAACTTACCTAATTGTTTTTGGAGGTAAAGGACTAATCCCAAACACGCAATTACATAAACCAAAGCTGCGATTATAAATTCATCGCCCATTCATAATCCCTACACATCTCGAAAGGCTAAATCCGCAAAGCTTAATAATGCTCAAAGCTTAAGAACGACTCGATACTCAATTTTATAGACAATAAAAAGCGGCAGAATTTACTGCCGCCGACAAATTCAAGCTTAGAGTTGATTTAACTCAGCCCATTCTTCATCTGATAACAGTTTGTCTAAGTCAACTAAGATCAATAGCTCGTTGTCGCGGTTACTGACGCCTTGGATAAACTTGGCACTTTCTTCAGTTCCGACATTTGGTGCGTTATCGATCTCTGAGCGGCGCAAATAAACCACTTCGGCAACACTATCAACCAAGATGCCAATAACTTGTTTTTCTGCCTCGATGATCACAATACGAGTTGAGTCATCCACTTCGGCAGACTGTAAACCAAAACGAGAGCGAGTATCGATAACCGTAACCACATTACCGCGTAAGTTAATAATCCCTAATACGTAATGTGGCGCGCCAGGCACTGGAGCGATTTCGGTGTAACGTAGCACTTCTTGCACTTGCATTACATTGATACCATAAGTTTCGTTGTCTAACTTAAAGGTAACCCATTGCAATACAGCATCATCTTTACTTGCAGCCACGGCTGCGACATTTCTTGAATCTTTCATGTTTACCTCAACCAATGGAGTCCTGACAGCCTAAACCCGCATCAAGCATTTCAACTAAGGCTTGAACGTGCAAAATGCCACACATTTGTTCTTTCACCACACCAGCTAACCAAGGACGTTTCCCCGCTTTGCTGCGCCAATTTACTTGCGATTTGTTAATCTTTACGGCATTAAGCAGGGACTCACAAGCTAATCCCCAATTACTGCCTTCTAATAATACAAGATATTGATAATTTACCGATTGCGCCAGTTTATCAGTGTATTTTTCTGGCATAACCCACGCACAAGTATCAACAAGATTTAACTGCTCTTCTCTGTGGGTTTGTACTCCCAAGAACCATGAAGGGCGGCCAATGATATGGTTAATCCTTTCAACCTTAACAATTCCACCAAGGCTAACCAAGGGAACTGCTAATGTTAAACCTGCTACTTTAAAGAATAGTACTTGAAATTCATCATCGAGCACTTCTTGCAAATCTTTTGTCACACTCGGAGGTGCAAAACCAACCTGCGTCTCTGGCGTTATCGAGTTAGACTCAATTTGTTCAGGTTCAACCACACTAGATTCAACAGTTTCCTCAGGTTTTGACACCATCGGTGTTACTGGTTTAACGGGTGTTGATACAACCTCCGCGGGTTTCTCCTCTGTAACATTGGCCGTTTTCAGCACAGGCGCAAGTAATTTTTCTAACGCCTGTTTATTCACCAGAGGGGGCGCACTCTCAGCGGTCGCCATAATCGTAGGCTTTGACTTAGCCAATTGGACTTCTGGCGTAGCAGTGTTTTTGACTTGTGTCTTAGACTGTTCATGATCGGCCAAAATGGCATCATTAAGTAGCTGAGCTTCAGTCTTTGTCTTCAGTGCTAAAGATGTCGAAACGCCCTCTTGAGGTTTAACTTGGGAAGCAACAAGAGCACTATCCTCTTCGTGCAACAGTAACTCAAAAAAATCAAAAACAGTTTCATCAACCGATTTTGACATGACCAAACTCCCCAACTAGAAGAAAATCTAATAATCTTTCGTAAGCTTTTACACCACGACACCCACTTGCATAATGCGAAGCAGGTAAATGTGCCAAACTTGCATCTCTAAATTTAGTATCAACAGGGATGACATCTCGCCAAAGGCTGTCACCATATTGTTCATTCAAAAGCTGTAGCGCGGCAGGAGAAGCTTTCGTGCGTTTATCATACATCGTTGGCACGACTGTATAACTGTAACGAGTTTTCTTCGACCTCCCCATAATCTCCATCGTCTTCACCATGCGCTCTAAACCTTTGATGGCGAGAAACTCAGTTTGCACAGGAATAACAATATGCTGGCTTGCCGCGAGCGCATTTACCATGAGTACCCCCAACACGGGTGGACAATCCACTATGGCTACATCATATTCATCTGCCACAAGCGCAAGTAAATTACGCAACACTAGCCCCATCCCCTCTTGATGACCCAATGCTCGGTCAAGCGTTGCAAGCGCCATAGTGGCGGGCAGTAAATCTAGGCCATCCACTAAGGTTGGTACGATATGTGACTGAACCAACTCTTTAGTTAAGTTTTTATGTGCGATGAAAACATCAAAGAGCGACCCTGGAACTTCTTCCGAATCAATACCAAGATAATAACCAAGCGAGGCGTGTGGATCGGTATCTATCATAAGTACACGTTTGCCCCGCTTAGCAAGTGCACCTGCTAAGCTAGCTACAGACGTGGTTTTACCCACCCCACCTTTTTGATTCGCAATGGTCCAGACCTTCAAAGCACTGACCTCTTTAATGTTAAAGCTTGGCGATTAGCTAGGCTTACTTAGAGTAACATCTGTGTTACTCACCTTCTCTTGTCGTCACTCGAATCCCACCATTGGGTAAACTAATGACTTTGACCCCATCAGCATTCTCAGAAATTACCACAGGAGCATTATCCAGAGGCGGCACGCTTTCCCTTGAAACAGATGGTGCCGTCTCTGAACGCAATGCATCAGGTACAGAATCCATTTGGGCTTGCGCTTTGGCATTACCATTTGAAGCTCTATCAAGCAGAGATGGTACCTCTGCTGAAGAGGACGCCGCTTGAGGCCCAAGTGTTACCGCTGTCTGCACTCCAGGCTCGGCCATTTTAAGCATTGCTTTAGTCTGCTCAGGATGCGAAGCAAGCCAATCGGCAATGGCTTGAGCCTGTTCATCAGGCACCATCAGCATGATTTGAGTTGACTCTAAACGCTTAACATCTGAACGCAGCTTTAAAATTTTTCTATGGTAATCAAAACTTAACGCACCAAGACACACTATAGCAATCGACATTAATACCATTATAAGCACAACATTCGTGCTTAAGTGTGAATTGGGACTAGCCACGTACCGACTCTTTTAATATTGACTCAGCCATGTGTTCCAATGAAATTGACTGAGTGGCAATTCCTGCACTAGCTACCGCTTGTGGCATACCATAAACTACACAGCTCGCTTCATCCTGCGCCCAAATGGTTGCACCAGCGGCTTTAAGCATTCGAGCACCTTCTCGACCGTCAGCTCCCATTCCTGTCAAAACCACAGCAAGCACATCACCACCAAACGCTTTTGAAGCAGAAGCAAATGTAATATCAACACATGGCTTGTAGTTCATTTCGGCACTGCCCGCGAGCACTTTAATGCGCCCCGTCACTCCGGTTCGCTCAACCATCATTTGCATACCGCCTGGCGCTAAATAGGCGCAACCTGGACGCAAAATATCACCATTTGCCGCTTCTTTTACCTCGATTTTACACAAACCATTGAGTCGATTTGCAAACGCTGGGGTAAACGCCGCGGGCATATGCTGAATCAGCAAAATAGGATGCGGATAATTTGCAGGGAATTGAGTCAGGATTTTTTGTAATGCAACAGGCCCACCTGTAGAAGTACCAATTAACAACAACTTGTATTGCTTACCACTGGCACGAATGGATGATACTGGTGAAGAACGAACTGGCGCCGAAACGTTTGGCGCTGACGTCCCAACACTCCCAAGCACAGCGCCCGAACTTGACCGTGGCGTAACGGGTGTCACGGGCGTAACACTAGGGCGTACAATTGGACGAAAAATCCTACGGCGACCTAAAGCTTTCACTCTTTGTTGCAAGAGCAAAATTGCTTCATCTTTATTGGTCGCAATATCTTCAAAACGCTTAGGTAAAAAATCCAAAGCGCCCGCATCCAACGCATCCAAGGTTGCTTTTGCACCATCGTGAGTTAACGATGAAAACATCAAAATGGGAGTCGGACACTTTGCCATAATCTCGCGCACAGCTGAAATACCATCCATGACTGGCATTTCGATGTCCATGGTAATCACTTGGGGGTTAAGCTCAGCAGCCATCTTCACCGCTTCGGCCCCATTAGAGGCCGTCGCGATCACTTCCAGTTCAGGATCTTGATTGACTATTTCACTAACACGTCGTCTAAAAAAACTTGAGTCATCAACGACTAATACTTTAATGGCCATTCCATTCCTTAGCTTGGAAACTAACTTTTATTTTTCGCATAATGCTTTAGTAATCCTGGGACATCCAAAATTAAAGCTATACCGCCATCGGATGTAATCGTTGCCCCTGCCATACCTGGCGTACCATGTAATAAAGCACCAAGCGGTTTAATGACCACTTCTTCTTGGCCAATCAGCGCATCTACAACAAAACCAATCTGCATAATGCCTAACTGCACAATCACTACATGGCCGTGTTTTTTATCTCCATGCTTAAAGTTGGTCTTATTTCGATGCAACCAATGCTCTAGATAGAAAAGTGGTACCGCCTTGTTGCGGACAATCACAGTCAGTTGTCCATCGACAATATTGGTCTTGGTGAGGTCGAGATGGAAAATTTCATTAACACTAGACAAAGGCAGAGCAAAAACTTGTTTAGCCACATCGACCATAAGTGTTGGCATAATTGCCAAGGTTAATGGCACTTTAATCTCAAGTATGGTGCCCTTACCTTTCATGGAGTCGATATGGACTGTACCGTTCAGCTGGGTAATACGGGTTTTAACTACGTCCATCCCCACGCCACGACCCGAAATATCTGATATTTCGACCTTGGTTGAGAATCCAGGAGCAAAGATCAGATTATAGGCTTCGTTATCGGTCATTCGAGCTGCGGAGTCTTCATCTAAAACGCCACGCTTGATTGCTATTTGTTTTAACTTTTCAGGGTCCATCCCTGCGCCATCGTCTTCGATTTTAAGCAGAATATGGTCACCTTCTTGGCTAGCAGAAAGTGTAATTACACCTGTTCTCGGTTTTCCACACGCCTCACGGTCACTAGGCATTTCAATACCATGGTCGACAGAGTTACGCACTAAGTGGACTAATGGATCTGCAAGCGCTTCAACAAGGTTTTTGTCTAAGTCAGTTTCTTCCCCGACCAATACTAAATCGATCTCTTTGTTGAGAGTACGGGCTAAGTCACGTACCACACGGGGAAAACGGCCAAAGACTTTCTTAATAGGCTGCATGCGGGTTTTCATCACTGCGCCTTGTAAGTCCGCAGTAACTAAATCCAAATTCGCAAGCGCTTTAGACATTTCTTCGTCATCACGACTTATGCCTAAGCTTACCAAGCGGTTACGCACCAATACTAACTCACCCACCATGTTCATGATCTGGTCAAGTCTTGCGGTGTCAACCCGAACGGTTGTTTCACCTTGAGGCACATTAGCAGAAGCTGCTGGCGCCACTTTGGCAGGTACTTTTTCAGCAACTGCAACCTCAGTTTTTACTGTTGCCGCTGCAGGCGTTGCTGTTGGCTTAGATGTAGGCGCCGTAGCATTAACCTTAGGTGTGACAGGCGTAACTGGTGTAGGAGCAGTTTGAACTGTTTTCGCAGGCTCAGTTTTGGTGATTGGTTTAGCAGGAGCACCGCCTTTTCCATGCAATTCATCCAGTAACCGTTCGAACTCATCCTCTGTGATTTCATCAGAATCGACTGGAGCAGGAGGTGGAGTCACGGCTTCAGCCTTAGGTTTTACTGGCGCAGCCGCTTCAACTTTACCACTAAATTTGCCAGAGCCATGAAGTTCATCAAGCAGAGCCTCGAACTCATCGTCAGTAATATCATCACTGGCACTGGCAGGTTGTGCTTGAGGTTTAATACTTGCTGAAACCGCTGGAGTCGCTTCAACTTTTGGAGACGTTACGCCGGGGCCTTTCCCTGAACCATGCAAGGCATCTAATAAAGCTTCAAACTCAGCTTCGTCAATTTCATCAATACTAGAGCTGGTTGAAGCGCCATTTTCAGCAGGCATTTCCTCAACAACAGCAACCTCGACAACAGGTTCAATGATCGGTTCTGGTTCTGGTTCAGGCTCTGGCTCAACTTCTGCACTAACTTGCCCCATTTCTGAAGGTAATGGCTCACCAGAACTGAGCATTTTCAATTTCGCAAGTAAGGCAGGATCGGCAGGTTCTTGTTGCTCCCCTTGCTGGGTTTGAGCAAACATCGTATTTATCGCATCAACGGCTTGAAGAATGATGTCCATTAACTCAGCGGTGACGCTACGCTTACCTGTGCGTAATAAATCGAATGTATTTTCTGCCTCATGGCAGACATCAACCATGGGAGTCAGACTAAGGAACCCTGCGCCGCCTTTTACGGTGTGAAACCCCCTAAAAATGGCATTTAGCAAGTCAGTATCATCAGGATTATTTTCAAGGGCGACAAGCTGCTCTTGAAGCAACTCTAATATTTCCCCCGCCTCAATTAAAAAGTCCTGGAGTATCTCTTCATCTACATCAAAGGCCATCAAATTGACTCCCAGTTAGAAACCCAGACTCGATAGCAGATCATCCACCTCGTCTTGACCCGTTACGACATCTTGACGAAGTTCGGCATTCATTATCGGCCCTTCAGCTTCAATATTATTTTTCTGAGTAATCTGACTCTCAATTATTGGCTGCTCACC
Source organism: Shewanella decolorationis S12 (assembly GCF_000485795.1). GTDB lineage: Bacteria > Pseudomonadota > Gammaproteobacteria > Enterobacterales > Shewanellaceae > Shewanella > Shewanella decolorationis. The sequence continues at coordinate 80,177 of NZ_AXZL01000066.1, read as the reverse complement.
AAACACCGTCAGCATAGACACCAGATTACTTTCAACTTCCATCACTAGATCGATTACCCGACGGATCATTTGTCCTGTCAGGTCTTGAAAATCCTGCGCCATCAATATTTGGTTGAGCAATTCACGTAATCGGTTTGAATCCAGTTCACTACGCGACATCAAATGCTGAACATTGTGACAAAGCACTTTAAAATCACCGAGTGCAATTTCACGACGCATTAACTTATCCCAAGATGGCATCACTTGCTGGATATTCGCGGTTAATGCATTCGCTAACGGCAAGCATTCTTCAACTGCATCCATCGTTTTATTTGCAGCTTGCTCCGTCATGTCAATGACATAACTCAGCCTTTCCTTAGCATCGGGTATTTCAGTATTAGCTAACTCAATCAAACGATTATCGATTTGGAAATCCATTAATGCGCTGTGTAGTTGCCGAGTCAGTTTTCCGACTTCGTCAAAGAGCTCTCTTTGGAGTGGAGCAGCGAGTTCCCTAAATAAATCATCCGCTTGAGTTTGTTCATTAGCGTTCAATAATTCAACTAAACGCTGCGCTTGCTCGAGCGTGATGAGCCCTGATGTTTGTGACTTCATAGCTCATCCCTGCTTAAGCGAGTCGTTCGAATATTTTATCTAACTTCTCTTTTAAAGTTGCTGCAGTAAAAGGTTTAACGACGTAGCCATTCACTCCTGCTTGCGCAGCAGCGATAATTTGTTCACGTTTTGCTTCAGCGGTCACCATAAGCACAGGTAAATGCTTAAGGGAGTCATCTGCTCTAATTGCTTTGAGCAAATCAATCCCCTGCATTCCAGGCATGTTCCAGTCTGTGACGACAAAATCAAAATCCCCTTTTTGCAACATTGGCAAGGCGGTTGAGCCATCGTCCGCTTCTTGGGTGTTGTTAAAGCCCAAGTCTCGCAACAAGTTCTTGATGATCCGTCTCATTGTCGAAAAGTCATCAACGATGAGAATCTTCATATTCTTGTCCAAGGTTTCCTCCGGTGAGCTGACATTCAGTGCTCAATTAATGATTATACTTATGTCCAATGCTTGAGTTTGCCTTTGAGTCGCAACATTGCCTGACTTAGAATCTGGCTAACACGCGATTCGCTTACCTCAAGAATGGCGCCAATTTCTTTTAAATTCAATGCTTCATCGTAGTACAACGATAGCACTAGCGCATCTCTTTCGGGCAATAATTTTATTGCCTCTACAAGTGCAGAATGAAACTGGGTCTCTGCCAACACTTCAAACGTACCATCACTAACATTATCGCTTGTAGTAAGTATATCCTGTGATACGCCTAAGTCCTCTATCCCTATGATTTTACCAACAGAAACATCGTTAAGAATATGATGGTACTCATCTAGCGTCATATCAAGTTTTTCTGCAATTTCTGTGTCGCGTGCATCACGACCCAGCACTTGCTCTAACTCATCAATGGCATGAGCAATTCGACGATTATTACGGTGGACAGAACGAGGAACCCAATCGCCACGACGGATTTCATCCAACATGGCACCACGGATCCTTATGCCGGCGAAGGTTTCAAACTTTGCACCTTTACCGCCATCAAACTTAGATGATGCTTCTAATAACCCCATCATCCCCGCTTGAAGCAAGTCATCGAGCTGCACTGAAGCAGGTAATCTGGCGAGCAAGTGATGTGCAATTCTTTTAACCAACGGTGCATACTGTTCAACGATTGACGTTTTATTGTCTAAACAAGTATACGCTGCGGCTTTATTCACTCGTTTTTTCCTCTTGAAAATCTGGTCGCTGAACTAATCGCTCAACGAAAAACTCCAAATGCCCACCAGGTTGCTGGGGTACTGGCCAGCTCATAATTTTATTCGCTAGACCATGGTAAGCAATCGCTGCAGGAGATTTAGGATAAGCCTCAACAACAAGCTTTTGCTTACGTACCGATTTACGCAGATTCTCGTCAAACGGTATCGTTGCCACTAATTCAAGTGCCACGTCTAAAAATCTGTCGGTCACTTTACTGAGTTTAGCAAACAATTCCATACCTTCGCGCAAACTACGCACCATATTTGCAACAATTTTAAAGCGGAAGACGCCGTGTTCACGGCTGAGGATTTTGATTAACGCATAGGCGTCAGTGATTGAGGTTGGCTCGTCACAAACAACAACTAGCACATCCTGTGACGCACGGGAGAAACTGAGCACCATATCTGAAATCCCCGCCGCGGTATCGACGATAAGAATATCAAACTGGGTACGCATCTCACTGAAAGCACGAATTAACCCCGCATGTTGCGCAGGACTTAATTCGACCATACCTTGAGTACCAGAGGTTGCGGGGACAATGCCAATACCTTTAGGACCGCGGACAATAATGTCGTCCAGCTCAGCATCGCCTGAGAGTACATGGGAAAGGTTACGTTCAGCACGGATCCCTAACATGACATCGACGTTTGCTAAGCCAAGGTCGGCATCAAGCACTAAGACACGCTTGCCCTTTTCGGCTAATGCTACTGCGGTATTGATGGACACGCTGGTTTTACCCACGCCACCTTTACCACCCGTAACCGCGATTACTTTCACTTTTTCGTTATAGGGTTGATTCATCATACGTAAACCACTTGCTTGATCCAGGGTCATAACTCTACTCAAATGCACAGGTCATATTATCTGACCACGCTGTGTCTGGTAACGATTGTTGTTCAGTGTTTTCTAAGGCCGCTAACGCTTGCTCTGCGAGCAATAAAGTATCGGCGACTTTCATATCTTCGGGCACTCGCTGCCCATCCGTAACATAACTTAATGGCAACCCACTTTGGATCAACACACTTAATGCGCCCGCTAACGACACGGATTCATCAAGTTTGGTGAGTACAACACCAGATAAGGGAATGCGTTTAAAGTGATTTACAGCATCTTGCAGCACGCGGCGCTGTCCTGTGGCAGACAGTACCAGATAACTGCGGATAGGTATTCTGCTATTTGCAGTTAAATTATCAAGTTGCTGGTAAAGACGCATATCTCGTTGGCCCATACCAGCAGTATCTATCAATACTAGCTTGCGATTTCTGAACTGATACAGAATTTGCTCTAGCTCAGCAAGATCATGGGCTTGCTTAACGGGGCATCCCATAATTTTGCCATAAGTCGCCAATTGCTCATACGCGCCAATACGATAATGATCCGTAGTAATCAAAGCCACTTGGTCCGCACCATGATGGGCAGCAAAGCGAGCCGCTAATTTGGCTAAAGATGTGGTCTTCCCCACACCCGTTGGGCCAACCAGCGCCACAACACCGCCTTGCTTAACGATATCATCACCTTGATTATCAAGCATATTGGCTAGACTTTGTGGCAAGGCACGAACTAATTCTGCCGGAGTATAGTGTTGGCTGAGCGCGGCTAGCTTGTTCGCGACCGCAGGAGAAAACTCAGCCTCCAATAATTTTGACTCCAGCATGGCGCCCACAGGATCGATACGTTTTTTGTGTTCAGTCATCAGCGCAGACACTTGATGGGTGAGCAGATTGCGTAAAGATGCTAACTCATCACGCATCGCTTCGAGATCCGCATTTTGCTTCTGTGATACCTGCGGCTTCTTATCGAAAGCATTTCCCATATCACGGCGCTCAGTTTTTTGCGCCGCGGGAGCCTGTAATGCTTGTGCCCACGCAGGCAGCTCCGCGTCTTGCTTTTGATGGGTGAGTTGTTGGTTTAAACGACTTTGTTGCTTCTCGAGCAAAGCTTGGAGAGAGTCCGCTGGTGCTGACGGTTTCAGCTTAGTTTCAGCACGAATCGGCGCTTTGGCACCAAGTGACACTAAATCATCACTCACATCCATAAAGGTAGGTGCTGCTGCAGGCGCTTTCGCTTTTGGCTCGTCGTAGTCAACGGCGGCCACAATCTCAATGCCGCCATTTACTTTCTTATTCGACATAATCACGGCATCGGAGCCGAGCGTGTCCTTCACTTGGGCCAGTGCAGCACGCATGTCTTTGGCAAAAAAACGTTTAATCTTCACTTATGCGTCCTCTACTGGCCGACGGCAGACACTATGCGTATTTGCTTTTCATCGGGGATTTCTTGATAAGAAATCACTCTGAGATTTGGAATAGTATATTTAACAAAGCGAGACAGTGTCGCACGTAACATACCTGACGTTAGCAATATAGCGGGTTGACCAACCATTTCTTGCTTTTGAGCGGCATCCGCTAAGGATTGCTGCATGCGCTCTGCAAGGCCTGGTTCGATATTGGGGCCATCGCCACCGGTTGCTTGCATTGATTGATGCAACATCTGTTCCAACTCTGGCGCCAAAGTTATGACGGGGATTTCAAGTTCAGGACCGGAGATCTCTTGAACTATCATGCGCTTCAATGCAATACGCACCGCCGCCGTTAACACTTCTGTATCGTTACTCTTAGTGCCGTATTCTAACAAAGTTTGCACTATGGTACGCAAGTCTCTGACAGAAACTCCTTCATTTAATAGGTTTTGCATCACTTTTACGACATTTCCGAGCGGCATCACATCCGGAATAAAGCCATCCACCAACTTAGGCGAATGCTTGGCAAGCATATCCATCAGTTGTTGCACTTCTTCGTAGCCTAAGAGTTTCGCCGCATTATTCGTCAATATTTGGCTGATATGGGTTGCCACCACTGTCGCGGCATCCACCACGGTATAACCTAAGGTTTGTGCATGTTCACGCAGCTCAGGGGCAATCCACACGGCTTCGAGACCAAAGGCAGGATCACGAGTCTCGATACCATCGAGCTTGCCATAAACTTGGCCTGGGTTGATGGCTAGCTCGCAGTCATGGCGAATATCCGCCTCACCGACTACCACGCCCATTAATGAAATGCGATAGGCATTGGGTGATAAATCGAGATTGTCACGAATATGTACCGCAGGCACCAAGAAGCCCAGTTCTTGCGAAAGTTTTTTACGTACCCCTTTGATCCGACTTAGTAATTCCCCACCTTGGCCCTTATCGACCAATGGGATTAAACGGTATCCCACTTCCAGACCGATAGTATCAACATGGTGTACATCGTCCCAACTGAGTTCTTTTGGCTCTCTCTCCAGTTTTTCAGTTGGACCCGTTTTAACCTGTTCGAGGGCTTTAGTGCGTTTAGCTTCATTACGTTTATACACAAAGTATGCGGCTCCGCCAGTGATTGCTGCGAAACCCAAAAACGCCATATGCGGCATGCCTGGAACTATGCCCATCACGAATAATACGCCCGCAGCGATGCTCAGAGACTTATGACTGTCAAACATCTGACTAATTAGCATCTGCCCCATATCGCCAGATTCATTTTGACGAGTCACCATCAACGCCGCGGCGATTGACAGTAATAAACCAGGGATTTGCGCGACGAGACCGTCACCGATGGTTAACAGAGTATAAATTTCAACGGCTTGAGAGAATGTCAAACCATGCTGCACAATCCCGATAATAAACCCACCGAGAATGTTGATAACCAAGATCATAATACCGGCAATCGCATCGCCCTTCACAAACTTAGACGCACCGTCCATTGCGCCATAGAAATCGGCTTCGCGGGTCACCTCGGCGCGTCTAGTTCTGGCTTGATCCTGATTAATAATGCCAGCATTTAAATCGGCATCGATGGCCATTTGCTTACCGGGCATCGCATCTAAGGTAAAGCGAGCACTCACCTCGGCAATACGGCCAGCACCTTTAGTGACAACGGCAAAGTTGATAATAATCAAAATGATAAATACGACTAGACCGACAGCATAGTTACCGCCAATCACCACGGAGCCGAAGGCCTCAATCACCTTACCCGCGGCGTCACCACCATTGTGACCTTCGAGTAATACCACACGGGTCGAGGCCACGTTAAGCGCGAGTCGCAGCAGTGTCGCAACTAATAAAACAGTTGGAAAAGCAGCAAAATCTAAGGGTCTGTCGGTATAAATCGCGACAAGAAGAACAATCAAAGCCAAGGCAATGTTAAAGGAGAACAAAACGTCGAGTAGAAACGGCGGGATAGGCAGCACAATCATAGCCAATGCAGCAAGCACTAGCATTGGCGTACCTATCCCCTTGAAAGAGCTCAGTCTCAACTGTTTTACTTGGCCTAGGGTGGCTTTAACATCCATTCACAGATACCTAAACTTTGACGTATAACAGCCTAAAAGCAAGAAATACGCCAACATCATGTGTTATACAACCAAGTAACAGATTAAAGAAATTGCCTTAAGAAATATCGACACAGCTTATCAGGGTTCACTGTTGTTTCGAGATTACATTTTTGTTTGTTCTGGCAAGTTGGTGCACGCTAAACGTAAAATAATGCCTCGTTATTCCCCTCAGCGAGGAGCTGCAGTTGTGGCGGCCAAAATTTACTTAAACGTCAACCGCCCTAATATTTAAGTTCGTCAGGAATAGGTTGATTAAGTGGAATGGGTATAGGTTTACGGCCACGCCCTTTTTGATACTGACGTAACTGGAATACATAAGCGAGTACTTGAGCGACCGCGGTAAATAAACCTTCGGGGATCTGCTGATCAAGCTTAGTGGTGTGATAAATCGCTCGAGCCAGCGGCGGCGCTGAAACGATGGCAATATTGTGCGCCCTTGCCACCTCACGGATTTTAAATGCAACATCATCAACACCTTTAGCGATAACAAAAGGCGCAGCAGAACGCTTTACATCGTATTTAATGGCCACGGCATAGTGCTCAGGGTTTACCACAATCACATCCGCATTAGGGACTTCAGCCATCATACGCCGCTGCGCTAACTCACGCTGCATTTGCCGAACTCGCCCTTTAACCTCAGGTTTACCTTCGGTATCTTTATACTCGTCTTTGACTTCCTGCTTAGTCATTTTCAGCTGTTTGTTGTGGTTCCAGATCTGAAACGGCACATCGATAACCACTATGACTAAGACGGAGGAGCAAAGCAGAATGAACATCCACACCAATAAATCCAGCGCATGATGGACGTTACCGGGGAGATGATCGGCAGACAGGAGCAGAATATCGTTGAAATAATGACTGAGTAGCAAATAAGCGGCAATTGCTACCACAGAGAACTTAGCAATCCCTTTGGTTAGTTCAACCAAAGCCTGCACACCAAACATCCGCTTAAACCCCGCAATCGGGCTCATCTTACTGGCTTTGGGCATCATGGCTTGAGTGGAGAAGTTCATCCCGCCAAGGGATACGTTACCGATAAATGCCACCACCACAATCAGTAACATAATCTTGAGTAACGGCCAGCCAATCTCGCTCCCCACGACGCCCCATACATTAAACATCTGGTTTGTATCAAAAATTGCCGCGCGGTCCATAGTAAATACGCGCTCGAATACGTTGGATAGGGCTTTCGCTATTCCAGGTCCGAGCATATATAAGCCAGTCGCCGCCGAGAGTAATACGGTCGCGGTACCTAACTCCTTTGAACGGGCTACCTGCCCTTTTTCTCGCGCCTGTTCGAGGCGCCTCCCGGTGGGTTCCTCGCTGCGTTCGCCGCTACTTTCTTCAGCCATTACGCGTTCCTATCCGGTTAGAATATGCCATTGGCTTGACACTGAAGCCCTAAAATATCACACAGCAAAAGCTGTGCCGATGCCCAGACTTCTTCGAAATGGGCCATCACGGGAGTCAAGGTCAACCATAAAATCAGCAGTCCACCAATCATAGTGATGGGGAAACCTATCGAGAAAATGTTCAGCTGCGGCGCGGCGCGGGTCATGACTCCAAAGGATAAGTTAACGAGTAGTAAAGCAATAATCGCCGACAGCGACATGGTCAGTGCCGCGCCAAACATATAGGAGCCCCATTCCGCCAGCGAGCGATAACTTGTCAAGGTTAATCCTTGATTCGAAATCGGTAAGGTCTCAAAACTGGCGACGAGCATGCGGATCATCAACAGGTGTCCATCGACGGCGAGAAAAATCAGCGTCGCGAGTAATAAAAAGAAGTTACCTATCACTGGCGTTTGTTGACCAGAGCCCGGATCAACCATAGAGGCAAAACCTAAGCTAGTTTGCATACCAATGATCTGACCCGTTAACACAAAGGTTTGCATCACCATTTGGGTCACAAAGCCCATGGCGACGCCAATAATGATTTGCTGAGCGGTAATAAAAACAGCGCTTAAGGAAAAGAGTTCGGCATCCTTAACGGGTGGCAATACCGGCGCAATGGCAAGAGTGATAGCTATAGCAAGAAGCAAACGTACCCGAGTCGGTGTTGTTGCGGCACCAAACACCACCATAACCATCAACATGCTGGCCACTCGAAACAGTGGCCACATATAAGAGGCTATGGTTTGCATTAAGGTATCGAGCAGCAGCTCCATGGACTTAACCTACCACTTGGGGAATGCGGTTAACCATTTCGATAAAGAAATCCATTAGAGTTTGCACTAGCCAATGGCCCATCAACATTAAACCTAGCAAGGTCACAAGTAATCGTGGTAGAAAACTTAAGGTCTGTTCGTTAATTGAGGTCGCCGCCTGGAACACCGCCACAATTAAGCCAATACCAAGCCCCGGCAGCACGATGGCCGAAACCATCATGACAATCACGGCTAAGGCCTCACGGAAAATATCGATTAGAGCTTCTGGCGTCATCGCGAATCTCCGCTCGTCTAACCAAAGCTATTGGCGAGTGTGCCCATTACTAGGCCCCAGCCATCGACAAGCACAAATAGCATGATCTTAAAGGGTAAAGAGACAATCATCGGCGAGAGCATCATCATACCCATGGCCATCAAGATACTGGCTACCACGAGATCGAGTACCAAGAAAGGCACAAACAACATAAAACCAATTTGAAAGGCTGTTTTAAGTTCGCTGGTGATAAAAGCTGGCACCAACACGCTCATTGGCGCTTCTTCTGGGGAATTAATGTTTTGATACCCCGAGATATCAATAAAGGTTTTCAGATCTGTGGTACGTACCTGCCCTAACATAAATGCCCGTAAAGGCTCCTTACCTTTATCGAAGGCCTGTTGCAGCGTGAGTTGCTCATCGATATAGGGTTTTACCCCTTGGTCATAAATTTTGTCGAACACAGGCGCCATAATGAAAAAGGTCATGAACAGGCTCATGCCAATCAAAACTTGGTTAGAAGGTGTCTGTTGTAAACCAATGGCTTGGCGCAAAATCGACAGTACTACAATGATGCGGGTAAAGGACGTCAACATAATGACCATAGCGGGGATAAAACTCAGCGAGGTCATTAGCAACAGGATTTGCATGGTCACCGAATATTCGGTCGAACCATCGGCGGCGGTTTTTACGGTTACCGCAGGCAATACACCATCGGCCGCACCCACCGATGCGGCAAACAACAGGGTACTGACCCCAATTAAGGTGAGTATGTACTTCATCATTGTTTTAATTTCGCCTGCCGTAGCTTTTCTGCAAAGGAAGTGGACTCAATTTCGATAGGCTCGGCTAATTTATCAATTAAATTAACCTGTTGCCCACTCACACCAAGTAAATACTGCTGCTCACCAACTTGAACCAATACGAGGCGCTCTTTCTGCCCAAGCGATGTAACTGCAAGGGTTTTTAGCACACTGTGATTCGTTGGAACTAAATTAAATCGCCTTAGCAAATAAGCTAAGACGAAGATGAGCAATAGCACTAAAATAAGGCCGCCAAGCATACTCGCCGCTGCCGCCATTTGTGATGGCTCGGTCACTTTTGTCGTTGCCACTGCACCTTGGTTGGCTACTTCAGCCATACTCGCCTGAGCCGCTGACGCTGCATTGAGAATTACGGATATGCTCATCTCTGTCCTTCAGGCTTATTCTTACTGGCTTAAAATTATTTAAGTTTTTTGATACGCTCAGTTTGACTGATCACGTCAGTTAAACGAATACCAAACTTATCGTTAACCACAACCACTTCGCCATGGGCGATAAGCGTGCCATTCACCATCACGTCTAGCGGCTCACCCGCCACCCTATCCAGCTCCACTACAGAACCTTGGTTAAGCTGCAGTAGGTTACGAATACTGATATAGCTGCGACCGACTTCCATAGAAATTGTCACAGGAATATCCAAAATGGTGTCTAGTTTGGCGGCTTCGGCCTTACTAATTGGCTGCGACTCGTCTACAAGCTCGTCAAGATCAATGGCGTTTGCTTCTTCCAATGCTTGCTCGGCCATGGCCGCTGCCCAATCGTCATCTGTACTCATCTCACTTCACCTTTATAATTCTGATATATCTCTGGCTTTGCCTTTACGTGTCACTAATTGCAGTTCGGACTTAACCGTCTCTGGACGTGGGATTTTTTCGTAAACTTTAAGCGCTAGATTATCGCGTGAACGCCCCATTTTACAGCGATATGTCGGTAAGTCTTCGATTTTCATCATAATGTATTCTGGCAGTTCAACAGGAATAATATCCCCTGCCTTAAAGTTCATGACGTCTTTGAGTGTGAGCTCATGCTCAACGACTGTAGCATCAAAGCCGACCTTTACGTCCATAATCTCGTCATGCAGCGCCTGTGACCAACGCATATCCGTATCTTGTTTATCACTCTGCACACCAGCATCGAGCAGTTCACGGATTGGTTCAATCATCGAATACGGCATAGTGATATGGAAATCGCCGCCACCGCCATCAACCTCGATATGGAAAGAGTTAATCACCACCACTTCAGTGGGACTGACGATGTTCGCCATTGCAGGGTTTACTTCGGAGTCTAGATAATCAAACTCCACATCCATCACGGGTGCCCAAGCATCTTTGTAGTCTTCAAAGATAATCTTAAGCAACAGTTGCACAATCCGACGTTCGGTTGGGGTAAATTCACGGCCTTCAATCTTGGCATGGAAACGACCGTCACCACCAAAAAAGTTATCCACCAAAATAAACACTAAGCGCGCTTCCATGGTAATAAGCGCGGTACCTTTTAAGGGATGAAAACGCACCATATTCAGACTGGTTGGAACGAATAAGGTATGTACGTACTCACCAAACTTAAGCATTTGCACACCGTTAATCGACACTTCGGCCGCACGACGCATCATGTTGAACATGCTGATCCGCAAGTGGCGGGCAAAACGCTCATTCACAATTTCGAGCGTGGGCATACGTCCACGCACAATACGGTCTTGGGAGGAAAAGTCGTAGGAGCGAGCTTCCAGCCCCGCGGCATCATTCTCACTGTCCTCTTCGACGTCATCCACTCCATGTAAGAGCGCATCAATTTCGTCTTGGCTTAATAAATCACTCACAGTATTGTCTTCGCCTCTTTAACGTGCTGAAGATAAAGGGTTATTGCATTACAAACCCGGTAAAGAGTACTTTTTCAACCACTTTACGTCCGGTCACGGATTGCAAGGTATTTTGTACACTCAAGAGCGCTAATTGCCGTAATTCGTCTTTACCTGCCTGAGTACTCAGTTTTTGCACATCTGCCCCGCTAAAGGTGGTTAACAACGCATCCTCAATTAATGGAATATGCTTTTGGGTCAACACGTCATCATCTTGGCCTCGAACCATCAATTGCACTTTAATTTCGACAAGTCGAGAGCGGTCTGGCCCAGGAAGATTGAACAAAAATGGACGTGGCATAGGCACATAGGCAGCCATTGCAGGTTCTGCAGCAGGCGCCTCTGCTTCGGTTTTAGCACCTTCAGCATCAGCGGGTACTTCATCACTACTACCAAGAAAAAACCACAGAGCACCACCAATTAGTAGGGCTGCTAAAACACCGACCCCAATAAAAATAAATAGCTTCTTTTTACTTTTAGGCGCTTCGGTACTTTCAAGTTCTAATGATTCTTCCTTGGCCATCTTCTGTACTCTTTAATTGGCTAAATGCGGGAATGGATTACGATGCGGATTATAATCCGCTTTATTACTATAGGTTACCTTCTTAAGCGTAATAATCTATACCCGAATTTAAACTAGTTGCTTGATTTAAACCTAAATCTAGCTCTTCTGCCGAGAAATCATCCATATTTCCGCTGCCCGAACCACCCGCTTCGCCAAATCCACCCTCGCGGCGTTGACCTTGGTCACCATGGGAAACATGACTGTCAGCCAATTGCATACCTTGTTCCTGTAATAATTCACGCAGGCGGGGAATGGCTTGCTCAACCACATCGCGGGTCTGAGATTGGGTAACATGGAACTGCACTTGCGTTTGGTCGCCATGTACTTGCACTTTAACTAGCATATGACCCAGTTCTGGCGGATCTAACCGAATTTCAGCCTGCTGGATCCCTTGACTTACCATAGTCACCAACTGCTGTTTCATCACGGGTGAAAAACGCTGGATCATCTCCTGCATTTGGTTTTGAGTTTCTACACCTTGGCGCAAGGAAAGCTGCACTTGTGGAATATCCTGACGATTTGTTACCTGCGTAGTCAAAGAATGCAATGAGGATACAGGTTTAAATTCAACAGGTTTAGATTCAACGCCCGATGATTCGTCTGTATTGAACGACGTTAAGCGACTATCTTGCGGTGTATCGAGACTGACGGCTAACTTGGCATCCTTTAGTAAAAATCCAGCAGAAATTTCAGCTCGGGAAGGATTTTCTGTAGCAAGATCAGGGTCAATGCTCACAGTTCCTAAGCTATTGGAATCTTTAACATTCGAAACAGAAGCTGCATTAACTTGTAATATATCCACATCGCTAGCAGAAGCTTTGATTGATGCTTGATTATCTACAGCCACAGGTGACATTGCTGTATCGGTCCGCGGTGTAGGCATATTCATCACCTTACCGCTAAGCTCCATCTCTTTTGTACCTAGTTCTTTTGAACCTAAAATAGGCTCTCCATCAATGGGTAAAATATGATTTTCGGACGTTTTAATAAACTTATCCGATCGTAAACTAGCCAGAACAAATCCATCATCAGCAATAGATGAATCCTCGCCGAAGGAGTTAGCCTTAAATGATATTTCAAGGGCAGCAGTCAGTGCATCATCTACAACCTCTTCAGCGCCATTAAGTGATGAAGATTGCGGTTGTAATATCTGCGCAGATACTTGCTCTGCATTTTGGCTGACCGTAGTTAACAAGCCAGCTTCCCTCTGCTCACCATTGGAATCAAGCTTTAGATTGCCAAGGTTTGCTGTGCTGGACTCAGTAAACCTAGCAAGTTCATCGGAAAAATTGCCAACAACAAGAGACTCATCAGTCTGAGATTGATCATCGGCCAAGATAGAGGAAGATGCTGGTTCTGCATCTTCAGTTGCTATGATATCAGCATCAAGCGGCAAAGCTTCACCCGGTGCTGCCGCTTTCTTCATCTCATTTGCCATCCCAATCTGGGCAAAAATTAAGTTGATATCGGCTTTATCATCGGTATCACTCTCGTCCACATTCGTCTCTGATTGTGACGATTTAACTGGCACTTCTTGAGAAACTCTAGTTTTCGTTGATGGAGTAGAAGTAGATGTTACTGATGCCAATGCAACAGAAAAATCTTCACTATTAGTATCTTGTGACATCGTCTTGCCAGAGCTTGCACCGTTTTTCGCGCTTGGCGCTAATAGGATATTGTTCATTTGTTGCATATCAGCTCCTAAACATTCGCCCGAGAAAATTCCATTCAGGCAACGTCAATTTATGCGGCTTCTGCCATATCTGGTATAAAGCAAGCAAATAAAATGCCAACAAATGGAGGTTACAGATTTAAGAAACAACTTAAACAAGCAATGGCGAGCTTTGGTTAGGGTTTATTGCGGCGAAAAAACTGTTGGGAAGCAAATTCATCGGTCATCTTTTGCTCTTTCTTCAACTCAAGCGCTTGGCGTTTTTTCTCTTTATTCTCTAAGAGTAGTTCTACCGCCTTGCGTTTCTTTTGCTTCTCGAGCCAATGCTGCTGACGATAATTTTTTTGCTTCTCACCATCGGCGACCACACGATTTTGCTGGGCAATCGCCTCATCGATTTGCCGAATAAAACGGTGAAATTGGTGATAATGACTGGCGCTGATGGCTTGACCTTGCTGTGACTGCATCTGCTTCATGTATTCCAATCGGTAGTTGTTGAGAGCATCTAACTGATTTTGTCGCTTTTGACACTCTAATTGCGCCGACTTCAGCAGTAGTGCTGCTTGCTCCTCTGAATCGAGGGCTAATTTTAATACCAGTAACAGAGGATCGGCATTCGCCATAACAGTCTCGATTATTTACATTGCGCCGCGAGTTGCCCAAGCATGACTTGGCTATCGGCAAAACTAAAGGCATCACGCATGGTTTGCCGTAAGAAGGCATTCATCGCAGGTTGTAGGCGTATGGCGTTATCGATTCGCGGATCACTGCCTTGGGCATAAGCCCCGATCGAAATCAGATCCTTATTCTGCTGATAAAGGGAATAGGTCTGTTTAACCCGGCGCATGGCTTCTAAGTGCTCGTTTGAAATCACCATTGGGGCCACACGGCTAATGGAAGCCTCAATATCGATTGCGGGATAGTGCCCAGAATCCGCCAGTGAACGGGAGAGCACAATATGCCCATCGAGGATCGCCCGAGAAGCATCGGCAATCGGATCCTGTTGGTCATCGCCCTCGGTCAGCACGGTATAAAATGCGGTGATAGAACCCTGTCCAGGGCCTCCATTACCCGCCCGTTCAACTAAACGCGGTAATTTGGCAAATACCGAAGGTGGATAACCTTTAGTCGCCGGTGGTTCACCCACGGCTAAGGCAATTTCCCGCTGCGCCTGGGCGTAACGAGTTAAACTATCCATTAATAACAATACGTTATAGCCTAAATCCCGAAAATACTCGGCGATACGAGTCGAGGTTTCACAGGCGCGCAGGCGCATCAGCGGTGAGGTATCGGCGGGCGCCGCCACCACAACCGAGCGTGCTCTGCCCTTTTCCCCGAGGATTTCTTCAATAAATTCTTTAACTTCGCGACCACGCTCACCTACCAGCCCCACTACAATAATGTCGGCCGTGGTACCTCGGGTCATCATACCTAGTAGCACACTCTTACCCACACCTGAGCCAGCAAATAGGCCCATACGTTGGCCCTTACCAACGGTGAGCATGGCATTGATGGCGCGCACCCCCACATCGAGTGGTTCAGTAATCGCACGGCGAGAAAGTGGGTTGATAGCGTTACTGTGCCTCGGCGCCTGCTGATCGGTCGATAAAGCGCCAAGACCGTCTAATGGCACACCGTTACCGTCGAGCACTCGTCCGAGCAGGGATAAACCAACATTTAGCCCCGTTTGCTCACCGAGGGGGATAACCCGCGCGCCGGGTAACACGCCGCGCAATTCTTCAATCGGCATAAGATACAGCAGCTCATCGTCAAAACCGACAACTTCGGCTACCAACTCTCCCGCCATGGTTTCGATGGAGCACAAGCTACCAACGGGGGCTCGACAACCACTCGCTTCTAAGGTCAAGCCAACAACACGCACCAGTTGACCACTGGCGACGGCTCGAAACGGCGGGACTTTGTCGATGCAATGATTCAGCTTATTCAGCAGTTGATGGCGGCGATTTTGCATCTTCCTCTCCATCATGTTGTTGCTGGTTGTTTCGAGCTTCGTCATCTAACTCGATGGTCGAGGCAATTTTAGCGGAATTTTCCTCATCAAGGTCCGCTTGGCGCTGTTGTTGCTGATGGCTTAAATGGGATTGCTGGTTACGTAAGGACTCAAAGACCGCATCAATGCGCGAAGATAGGGTTAAATCCACCAACGAGCGTTGGCTGCTGATAATACAGTCTCCCGAATTTAAGCTGGGGTCGGCCTCTAACTGCCACTGATTACGGTTTAATTGGGTACGGGTATAAAGCTGTTCAACCAAAGCGACATCGTCGGGATGCATACGAATACTGACGCTTTGCTCTTTAATCGGCAATGATTCAACCCCTAAACGCAGCGCAGATAAGATTTGCTCTGGATGAGTCTTAAGTTCATGGCCAATCACCGATTTAGCCAGCGCCATAGCGAGTGTCATTAAGGAGTGCTCAATATCACCATCGAGTAATTGCAGTGGCTTTTCAAACTGACTCAGCAGCCCTTCAAAGCGAGTGACTAATGATTTGGCTTCGGCAAGCCCAGCTTCGAGCCCCTGCTCATGCCCTTGCGCGAGACCTTCTGTATGGCCTTGCTCTAATCCTTCAAGTCTGCCCTGCTCTAGCCCTTCGGCGTAACCTTGAGTCTTGCCTTCGTTAAAACCTTCTTCTTCGGCCTGGGCGCGAATGTCTTCGATTTCCGCCATTGTCGGCGGGGCAACGGTTTCCGCTGACACTGTTTTCGGCGCTTGTTGCGGGCTGTAACCGAACAAGTTAGACATACTCACGTCTTCGGTTTCCGTTACATCGGGTAATTGCCAATGGCTGAACTCGATTTCAGCGTCGCTCACCACCCGATGAGACAATTTGTTGTCGCTATTGTCACTCCGATTAGAGGAACTCATCGCCACCACCGCCGCCTAACATGATTTCACCGCTGTCACTTAACCGACGTGCAATTGACAGAATTTCTTTTTGGGCGATTTCTACTTCGCTGATCCGGATAGGACCCATAGCCTCTAAATCGTCACGCAGCAATTCGGCAGCCCGTTTTGACATATTGCCCAGAATTTTGTCTTTGAGTTGATCGTCTGCGCCTTTCAGCGCCTTCATCAATACATCCTGCTGTACTTCACGCAGCAAGGTTTGGATACCGCGGTCGTCTACATCGATCAGGTTTTCGAATACAAACATTAAGTCTTGGATTTGCTGCGCCATTTCCTCGTCGGTTTCGCGCATGGTTTCCATCAACTGACTTTCGATACCAGTATCGAGGTAGTTCATGATGTTGGCCGCCGCTTTTAGGCCGCCCATCTTCGCTGCCTGCGCGCCACCTTGGCCGGCGAATTGTTTCTCCATGATATCGTTCAATTCCTGCAATGCCGCAGGTTGCACTTCTTCAAGGTTAGCAATACGCATCATTAAGTCTAAGCGGGTATTCTCTGGGAACTGGCCAAAAATCTCCGCCGCTTGGTCTGGCTCTAAATAAGATAAAACAATGGTTTGGATCTGTGGATGTTCATTTTGGATGATAGTGGCAACTTGGCGCGCATCCATCCATTTGAGCGAGTCCAAACCTTTGGCGCCGCTGCCCATGATAATTTGTTCAATCAAATTACCGGCTTTATCTTCACCTAAAGCCGCGGTTAACGCCTTACGGACGAACTCTTCACTGTTAAAACCAATCGAAGAATACTTTTGAATATCATCGAGAAACAGCTTATGTACCCCGATGACTTTTTCCTGACCGAAGTCTTCCATGGCCGCCATCGCCATACCCACCTTTTGCACTTGCTTAGGTTCTAAGTGCTTTAAAATGGAGGCGGCATCGGCTTCACTCAAACTTAACAGTAAAATTGCCGTTTTTTCGATACCGCTGAGATCCTTTACATTAAAGCCTGAAGTTTCAGCGGCATCTTTTGATTTATTCTCAGCCATTGTCTTGTAACCAGTTTTTCACGACTTGGGTAGAAAGCTCGGGCTCATTAGCCACAAGCGCACGGATAGCTTTAATCATATCATCATCTTTATGCAGATTAGGGATAAGAATTGAGCCATCGTCGGCATAACTATACTCTGCTTCTTTGGTATTGAGCATCCCTAAGGTATCGGCGGCGTATTGGTCTTCAATCTCGGCCAACTCATTACCCAATCTTGAATCCTCAGGCATATTTACGCTATCGGGATAGATTAAACGTTTGAGCATTGGACGAACTACCGCAAGGATCAACACTAAGATCACTAACGCACCAACACCTAACTTGACCGCACGCCAAAACCAAGGTTGCTCCCAAAGTTCAGGCGCAGGTACATCTTCAACCAATTGATCCATAAAGGGAACAGTAACAACCTCAAGCACATCCCCACGCTGCGCACTAAAACCTACTGCGCCTTCCAATAAACGACGGATATTTGTTAACTCTTGCTCGGTACGAGCAACACGCGCCACTTGGCCGTTTTCACCAGCGGCGCCCGGTTTAAAGTCCACCGCAACCGATACACTGACGCGGCGTACAACGCCAATTTGCTGACGGGTATGGCTGATCGTGGTGTCTAACTCAAAATTACGGGTCGCTTCTCTGTGCGAGTTACCTGCGGTCACACTTTCTGTTGCCTTGGTCGCATCCTGCGGAATATTAGACTCCATCGGAGGCTGATTCGATAAAGCACCAGGAATACCGCCAGAGGAACCCCCTGTAGAATTATTCTCAACCGTCATTTCACTACGTAATGAAGGTAAATCAGGGTTAAAGCGTTTTGCGGTTTGCTCAACCGCGGTGAAATCCATACTTACATCGACTTGTGAAGTGAAATTATCAGGCCCAAGAATGGGTGAAAGAATGGAATCAATTTTAGTGCGGTATTCAGCTTCTTTTTGCTGAACCAGTTCAAGCTCGCGACGAGCTCTTGCAGACACACCATCTTGGCTGCCTGAATTCAGTAAGCGGCCGTTAGAATCGGTGACAGTGACCCGTGAAGGCTCTAGGCCCTGAACCGCAGAAGCGACGATATCCACAATGGCATCGACCTCACCTTGGCCTAAACCGCCACGGCGAGTGTTAATTACAACCGTTGCACTAGGCTGAGCCGTATTGCGGGCAAACACGTTTTCTTTAGGTAGCGCTAAAATCACTTTGGCGCGGCTAACACTTTGTAGCTGTTCGATAGCGCGAGCCAAGTTTTCCTCTTGGCTGTGCTTCAGGCGAGCTTGCTCCATTCTTTGACTTACACCAAAACCACTGTCTTGGCTAAGATAATCTTGATTTGAAGCCGCGGCACTGTCGATACCCGCACGGCTAAGCATCATTTTTACTTCTTGATACTTATCTTCGGGCACCTTAACAACATCGACTTCTATCTGGTACTTAATTTTATTTTTATCAAGCACATCAAGTACCTGAACCATTTCCTGAGTTTCCATTTTACCTAATGGACGATACTCAGGCTCCTGTGCCCAGATCATGACAAACACCGCTAATGCCAAACAAATGGCGAGGGCTAAAATCATGGTGATCTGGCGCATCATATCCACACCACCTAGATTCCCCAACACACCCGATTTATGTTCTTGCTGAACACCTTGGTCCATTGTGCTGGCGTTAGATCCAACAATCATTTCTGTGCTCACGATTCGTACCTGCTAATTGCGTTATTCACTGGCCTAAACAGGCATGCTCATTATTTCTTTATAAGCTTCAACGAGCTTATTGCGCACTTGGACTGTGGCTTCAAAGGCGACACTGGCCTTTTCACGGGCGATAACAGTGTCCGAAAGACTCACTGTGGTATCCCCCATTTCTAATCGGGTCGCGAGATTTGATGAGGTTGACTGCAAGCCACTGACATTACCAATCGCTTGGGAGAGGAGTTGCCCAAAGTCAGCACCGCTGGTGTTATTCACTTGCTGCACAATATTATTGGGTGAAATCCCAAAAGAAGGTTTGATTTCACCTTGAAGTGACTGCATTTCCTGCAGTAATGAATTCGCGCCAATTTGCATGTCGTGCTCCCCATCGTCGAGTTATTGACGATTAAACTCTCTAGATAAACAGGATATGCAAAAGCACGGCCAAGTTTTCACTTAGCCGTGCTAAAAAGAATTTAGGGAATCGTCAAATATGAAATTGCCACAGGGTGACCCAGTGGCAAAGGTACTAGATAAGTTGCAAAACCTGCCTTAGTTAGGCAATTGAATCCCCATATCACGCATTCTGGCCATCTTGTATCTTAAGGTTCGCGCACTGATCCCGAGTTTCTCGGCAACCAGCTTTCGGCTACCTTGGCATTGCGCTAGGGTTTCGAGAATGATCACATGCTCCTGCGCCTTCAACTCTTCACCTAAACCTTCAGGCTCATTAGCGTATTCGGCTTCATCGGGTGACAGAGGCACATCTTGGGCATCGATAATAATATCGTTGGCGCTAATCACAGCTCCAGCACGTAAAATTAACGCGCGTTGGACAACGTTATCTAACTCGCGCACATTACCTGGCCAGCGATGACTAAGTAAACGACGACAAGCAGCCTCATCAAACTCAGGTAAATCCAGCACATTTAGCGCCTTTGCGTGCTTGGCTAGCAAATGCCGAGCTAGGGGCAAAATATCCGCAGGTCGTTGATTCAATGCGGGCCAGGTCAGTGGAAACACGTTTATGCGATAATAGAGATCTTCCCGGAATTGCCCCGCGGCAACTACGGCCTTTAAATCTCGATTCGAAGTGGCAAGCACCCGCACATCTAACTTAATGGTTTTGCGACCACCTAAACGCTCCACTTCACGCTCTTGTAGCACGCGCAGCAGTTTGGCCTGCAGTCCCAAATCCATTTCTGAAATTTCATCGAGTAATAAAGTACCACCCTGCGCTTGCTCAAATTTACCAGGACACGCCTGATAAGCACCGGTAAAGGCGCCCTTTTCATAACCAAATAAGGTCGCCTCAAGCATATTTTCGGGAATAGCTGCACAATTGATGGCCACAAATGCCTGATCGGCACGGCTGCTATGCTGATGAATATAACGGGCTAATACTTCTTTACCTGAGCCGCTTGGCCCTAGGATCATCACAGAGGCATCGGATGCCGCCACCCGCTGCGCCAAGGACAACAGCGCGAGACTCTTTTCATCGGCAACGACTGGTTGATCGCTATTTTGTTTGAGCGGTAAATAGCGGGAAACTTGGTTTAGCAACACCTCAGGAGCGAAAGGTTTTGCTAAATAATCAACCGCGCCCAACTTAATCGCACTGACCGCACTACCAATGGTGGCATATGCCGTCATCAGCAACACTGGCAACTTGGGGTGATGCTGCTGTAAGTAATTTAATAAGCCTAAGCCACCAATGCCCTGCATCTGCACATCGCTGATCACTAAATCAAACTGATGTTGCTTCAATGCGATAATGGCTTCCTCGCCGGAGGCCACATCAATACAGTCGTATTGCGCCAACATCAAGGTATCGAGCAATGCCTCACGCAGGGACGCATCGTCTTCGACTAAGAGTAATTTGGCTTCAGACATAGGGTTTCTCCAGCGGCAACACAGTAGCCGATTTCGCCTGCGGGAATGTCAATGACACAGTGCAACCTTTATTGGGCATACAACTCAATTGGATTTGGCCGCCATGATTGCGCACCACTGACTGCACAACGGCTAAGCCAAGGCCCGTTCCTTGCGTTTTGGTGGTAAAGAAAGGCTCCAACACTTTTTGTTGCATCTTGGCATCCAGCCCTTTGCCATTGTCGACCACATTGAGGGCTAACTGCTCGCCGATATCATTAGCAACGATTTGGATCTGCGTTGCTCCGGCTTCAAGGCTATTCATCACCAGATTATTCACGGCAGAACTGAGCGCATTCACATTCGCCAGCATTAAACCGTTGGAGGCATTGGTAACTGTCAATGCTGCGCCGCGCTGAGTCACAATCGGCTCACAGTTCGCCATGACAGTATTAATCACCTCATCAAGGTTAACCAGCTCACCCAATTCATCCTGCCGCCCTTTGGCCATCAGCAGCATATCGTTAACTTGGCGTTCAAGCTCATTGAGTCTATCGACTAATTTTTGCTGAAATTTTGCCTTTGCAGATTCCGATAATTTGGGACTGGCCAGATTTGCAGCATAGAGCAGTGCAGCCGACAGTGGCGTACGCACCTGATGCGCCAGCGTCGCGACCATTTTGCCGAGGGCTGATAAGCGCTGCAGATGGGACAGATTTTTTTGCAGTAGACGAGTTTCAGTCAGATCCGTCAGCACAATTAATTGGCCAGGTTCCGGCGTTAATGGGGTAATCGCCAATTTGACTCGGCGGCCATTACGTAATGACACCTCATGGCCGTCATCGTCCTGCGGTGCAAACGCAGTGTGGATCACATCAATCCAGCGCGCGCCGCATAACGACTGCTCCAGCAATTCCACGGCAACAGGGTTTGCATCGGTGACAATACCGTCACCGTTCAAAATCACCACGCCAGAGGGCATAGCCTGTAAAATATGCTCCATCCGATTGGACATATTGGCGGCCTCACGCAGTTGGTTCCATTGTTTGCTAGTGTGCTTGAATGTTTCAAGTTGCGCTAGTGGATGAGCAGACATAGTCACTCCGTCAAAAAATTGCTTCTGACGGAGTGTTTGCAGATTCTATGCCAAATTAAGAAATGAATTTAGATATGTAAAACAATAGGATAAACAACTGGAATATGACTATTCTTTCGTCATTCCGTACTTACGCATTTTCTCAACTAAGGTAGTACGGCGAATACCGAGCATTTCGGCGGCGCGCGCAACCACGTTATCCTGCTGTTCTAACGCTTGGCGTATCATATCGATTTCAAGCTCAGCCAACAGATCCTTAAGGTTAACCCCTTCCGGCGGTAACTCGCTCGGGAAACGGGTCTCAGGGATTTCAACCGGCTCTTCACTGGTGAAGATAGATGCCAGCGCATCACGTTCCTGTTGTTCTTCACTGAGCTCGATACTGTATTCAGGCACATCGATATGACGATACTTGATAGGCAAGTCATTCACATCGACTAACCCGCCCGGATATAAAATTGTTAAGCGCTCAACTAGGTTAGACAGTTCACGCACGTTCCCCGACCAAGCGTGTTCTTTTAACGATTCAATCGCCCGTTGAGTAAATCGAACTTTGCCACGGCCTTCGTTATAAACTCGGCTTACCAGCTCTTGCAACAATAAAGGAACGTCATCCTTGCGGTCGCTTAGTGCTGGCATTTCGATCGGAAAGACGTTGAGACGATAATAAAGATCTTCACGGAACTCATTGCTGCTAATCATGCTTTCAAGATCCCTGTGAGTCGCAGCGACAACGCGTACATCAGCGTTAATAGTTTTAGTGCCACCGACGCGCTCAAAGACACGCTCCTGCAGCACGCGTAGTAATTTGACCTGCATCTGCAAAGGCATATCGCCGATTTCATCGAGAAATAATGTACCACCTTCGGCAAGCTCAAAACGGCCCTTACGTGAGCTAATAGCGCCCGTAAAAGAGCCCTTCTCATGACCAAACAATTCGCTTTCGAGTAGTTCAGGCGGAATCGCACCACAGTTAACTGGAATAAAAGGTCCGTCACGACGTTCAGACAAGTAATGGATATTACGGGCAACCACTTCCTTACCCGTGCCCGACTGCCCGAGCACCAACACCGTCGCATCAGATGTCGCAACCTGACTGATCAAATGACGAACATTCGCGATGCCTTCACTGCGGCCCACTAAACTACGGAATAATTTGGTTTGATTAGCGCTGGTAGGAACTTGTGGACGTTTGACTTGCCCATAAACCTGACAGAAATGCAGTAGCTCTGTTAATTGTGGGTAGTTTAATGGCTCTTCAATTTGCCCAAGGATATTTGCAACCTGTAACTCGCCCACATTGCCAAAAGACAAAATGGGTTGCCACGGGTACTGACTCGCGAGCGACTTTAATTCGTCAACGGACACAGTCTCTGTGCTGATCACCAAAGCGCGATAACGGGTATCTTGGAGGCATGCACTTAATTTTTCGATGGCGATAATTTCGATCTGTTCGCCCAAAAATTCAAAAATGCAACACAAGCGACTTAAGCGCTCTGATGGGGTTCCGACAAGTAAAATTCGTTGATCTGTTTGCATCATTCAGTAGGCCGTAAAGCGCTAATTAGGTATCAATTCGCATTAATTATTTATGATTAGTTGCTGTAAAAGCTTAACAAATTCAATGTAACAATCTGTGCCACCATCACTACTGTGATGAATATTGTATTATCAGCAGTCGAGAAGCAAGCTTCGAATGCGGATTATGCCAAACTGAATTGATTTTAGTTCATTTATGCAGTGATTCTAGCGCTCAAAGTCAATTAATTGACACAAGCCAAAAAAAAAGACGCACTGAGTGCGTCTTTTATCACTTTAACCAGAGACGACTAACGAGCTTCCGCGTGAGAGGAAATATTGTGCTTATCGGCAGGAATAGCGTCCCAACCTTCCTTAATTGTCCGTAAAATATCGCACACATCATCAATCGCCTTTACATCATTATTTAAGTTGGCTTCTGAAATTTTGCGCAACATAAAGTCATATAAGTCACTGAGGTTTTTCGCGATTTGACCACCCGCATCCATATTTAAACTATTACTCAATCCGGTAATAATACCGATAGCTTTATTTATATAGATACCTTTATTGACTAAATCGTTTTGTTCGATAGCGTAACGGCTCTGAGCCAAGCGTTGTAATGCTCCAGCAAACATCAGCTGAATAATGCGATGCGGGGAAGCTACAGTAATTTCACTTTCAAGTGAAACCTTACGATATGATTGCAGTGACCCTCTCATAAACACCTACCTATTTGAATCTATAGTCTCATAAACACTGATCTGGCGCTTATTCTTACTGCTCGCATGTAATAATGCTTGCCTGTCAGCCATGAGCAAACTCGCCTTTTTAGAAAAGTCTTGAGTTAATGCAAGCTGACGCTGAAGATAGTTAGCATCCGTCATATTGGCATCAGCGACTAGTACATTGAGTAAAAGTTGACGCTCGTCTACCATACTCTGCAAATTTGAGACCAAGTCGTCGGTTTGAACATCTTCTGCAGGAATTCGTTTTAACTGCTCTAGCACTTGCTCTAGTGCACTATTGAGCTCATCAAGTTGCTTCACAACACTATTCCTTTTATCAAAAACTTTTTAGCTCTTTTTAACCGCTCCAGGAAGTGAATTCAATCGATCAACTAAACCACTGCTCTGTTGATTCAGTTGTCCAACGACTAAATCCATCGCATTAAATTGTTTGGTTAGACGGGCAGTAAGCTGATCCATTTTCAGGGTGAAAGCTTCTCTTTGGTCTGCCAAACGATTCTGCTGATTAGTAAAACTGGTTTGCCGATCAGCAATCAAGCCCCTAGCCTTAACATAACTATCTGAAAGTTCGTAGAATCGATTGGCAAGACCTTTATCGGGAGTTGCAAATAAAGCTTCAACACCTGACATATTTTCAGTAAGTGCTTTATTGAGTTTTGTATCATCTACTGAGAGTTTTCCATATCGGTCTGTTTTAATACCGATATCATAGAGTGCAATTGAGCCGCCATCCTCAGTGGGTATTCGCTCACTTGAGATACTCCTAAGCTGAGATTCAATAGAACGGATCATTGAATCACCTTGAAGTGCAGCAGCTGTTTTCTTATCTTTGTCGTAAGAAGACATCTTATCAATTGCCGTCGCTAAGCTATTGTAGGCATCAACAAAGGCTTGTACGTTGGTTTTTACTGCGTCGTTATCTTGCTCAATTTTAATCGTGGTAGTCTTTGCTATATCGGCATCTTTTAAATTCAACGTCACACCGGTAATGGCATTCTTCACCTCATTACTTTGTGAAGTGACCTTTTGATCATCGATATAAAGCACAGCGTTTTTGGCATCTTGCAATGTTGTTGTGTTGCCAGTACCAAACATATCTGTGATACCCGTTCCAGAAGTATCAGTAGCCGTTAGGGTTATTTGATTATCTTCACCTGTTTTATTGGAGCTGAAAACCAAGCGACTACCTGCGTCACTCGTAATGACTGTAGCAGTAACACCAGTGTTATCGGAGGCTTCATTGACTTTTTTAGCAATTGTTGCAAGCGAATCCGTTGCTCCGATATCAACAGAAAAACTTTTGCCATTGATATCAAAACCTAAACTGCCCTCACCTACAGGCTGAGTAGGATCGGCAACATTTGTACCCGCAATTTTGTGATTGGCTGCAAGTTGTTCAACTTTTATCCCAAAACTACCCGCTTGAGCCGTCTTATCTGCAGTAACACTTATGTAGGTGTCGCTACTCACAGAAATTTTCCGTTGATTTAATGCATCACCAGTTTGAAGTTTCTTAACGGCATCTTGAAACGTAGATAGCGCACTTTTTAAGGTTCCCATTGCAGAAACTTTTGCTTTAATGCTGTCTTCCGTCTTATTAAACATCGCTTCTTTGGGCGCTTTTTCAGCATCAACCAACACTTTTACAATGTTAGTAATGTCTAAACCCGAACCCATACCTGTCGCTGTTAATGCCATAAATACCTCTCACTCATCAACGGATAAATTACAATGTGAGATTTAAGCCTCTGTTTTCATTAGCAGACCTGTCACTTCTGACAGTTTTTCCGCTAGTTTCAGTGCTTCCTCACTCGGCATCTGTCTTATGACATCGCCAGTATCTCTATCCAAGACTGTCACTACTGCTTGCCCTGAGTTTTCATCAACTTTAAATGCAAGCCCTTTACGCATCATTGACATCATATCAGAAAGCTCAGAAGCCACTTGAGTTAACTTTCCGGGATTTTGTTCATTCTCTGCCGCACTTTGCTCTGTAGACTGTTCAACCGCAGATACGGCAGCATCGCGTTTTAATTCAACATCCGCCGTAGGTGCTTTCAGTGGTACTTGAGCCAAATCAACACGGTTTGAAGCCGCCATTGATGTGCTTGCTATATTAATATCCATAGCTATACCTCACCATCTTAAGCATTTGTCTTTAACTGCCTAACAAACACTATAACTTTAATGACCATTTATGTAGCAAAGGGAGATCCGTCTCCGAACCTCCCTTAGAGCCTTATACTTCAGTATGTTATTAAAGTAGTGATAAGGCCACTTGAGGTAATTGGTTAGCTTGTGCCAACATCGCTGAACCTGTTTGTTGTAACACTTGGTTCTTAGTCATTTGCGACGTTTCTTTCGCAAAGTCAACGTCTACAATACGGCTCTTAGCATCAGCAACGTTAGCTTGTGTGTTAGCACTGTTACTAATGTTGTACGCCAAACGGTTTTGCTTAGCACCTAAGTTAGCGCGTTGGTTATCAATGGTTTTAATTGCCGCGTCAATATTCGCTAACGCAGTAGAACGGCCTGCCGAACTTGCTACAGAAAGTGCATTTACTGAAAGCGCTGCAGCGTTAGTCGCAGTTACCGAAATAGTGATATCTTCACCTTCTTGATGGCCTACTTGGAAAGTTTTACCTGCTGAGAAGGTACCATCGAGTAACTTGGTACTACCGAATGCAGTAGTATCGCCGATTGCGGTAATTTCTAACGCAAGTTCGTCAATTTCACTCTGTAATGCCGCTAAGTCATCAGTACTGTTCGCACCGTTTTCTGCTTGAACAGTCAGGTCACGCATACGTTGCAACATGTTAGTTTGCTCTTGCATCGCACCTTCAGAGATCTGGGCGATTGAAATCGCATCGTTGGCGTTACGCATACCCACATCCAAACCACGTACTTGGCTATTTAAGCGGTTAGAAATCGCTAAGCCTGCAGCATCGTCTTTTGCGCTGTTAATACGTAGACCACTGGACAAACGTTCCATTGATGTGGCCAAATTGGTTGCTGAAGAGTTTAAGTTCTTTTGCGCTTTTAAAGATGTAACGTTTGTGTTTACTGTAATGGCCATGATCGTTTCCTCTTTATACCTGGCTTGTCTAAACTTGCCTGTCTACTTAAGCCAGGCGGGTCTTAGTGGTTACAGTATATTTAACGGCCGCACCTTTTTTATCTTTAGAATTATTTTTCAAAAATTTTTATCTATATAAAAAATCTTTTTTTTCATATAGATAAAAATTCCCACTAAAAAACTTTGCCTACTTTTCTAATCTTAGCTAGAAAAAGTAGGCAAAAGTACTCGACAAAAAATACGCTAACTTAAGCTTAGCCCAATAGTGACAACGCCACTTGCGGTAATTGGTTAGCTTGAGCAAGCATCGCAGAACCCGTTTGTTGCAATACCTGATTCTTAGTCATTACAGAAGTTTCTTTTGCAAAGTCCACATCTACAATACGGCTCTTAGCATCAGCAACGTTAGATTGGGTATTAGCACTGTTACTGATGTTGTACGCTAAACGGTTTTGCTTAGCACCTAAGTTAGCGCGCTGATTATCAATGGTTTTAATTGCAGCATCAATATTCGCTAACGCAGTAGAACGGCCGCCAGAACTCGCCACAGATAAAGCATTTACAGATAAGCTAGCCGCATTCGTAGTACCCACAGAAATCGTGATATCCTCACCTTCTTGGTGACCCACTTGGAACGTTTTGCCTGCTGAAAATAAACCTGTCATTAGTTTAGTATTACCAAATGCAGTACTATCACCAATTGCAGTAATTTCTAACGCTAATTGATCAATCTCTTTTTGCAACGCGTCCAAGTCGTCAGTGCTGTTCGCACCGTTTTCTGCTTGTACGGTCAGGTCACGCATACGCTGCAACATGTTAGTTTGTTCTTGCATCGCACCTTCAGCGATTTGAGCAATAGAAATCGCATCGTTAGCATTACGCATACCCACATCGAGGCCGCGCACTTGGCTGTTTAAACGGTTAGAAATTGCTAAACCAGCCGCGTCATCTTTAGCACTGTTAATACGCAGACCGCTCGATAGACGTTCCATAGAGGTTGCTAAACCACTATTGGAGGTATTTAAATTTTTCTGTGCCTTCATCGAAGTCACGTTTGTATTAACTGTAATAGCCATGTTGAGTTCCTCTTCCTAGTTATACCGCCAAGGCTTGGAGCTTGGCTAAATTTTTAACAATTTATCTTACAGAGGGTTAGGTCTTTGCTTTCTGTTAAATAAAGTCAAACAGGGAAACAGAACCCACCTTACTAAACACGTTAGAGACTGCGTTCAATGCAAGCTGCTGCTTTTCAAATTCCGTAATCGCTGACGCATAATCCAAATCTTCCAGAAGTGATAGTGCTGAAGTATTCACCACTTTCTCCTCTGTATGTGTATCCTTGTAGCGCTCGACGGTTTTCAGATTATTTCCCGCCACACTTCTGGCTGAACTCATCTGATTGACGCCGCTATCGATATTATTCAATAACTGTGCCAACTGAGCTTTTCCTTGGGGAGAATTTGCTGCGTTTGGATCTTCGATCAAAGCGATCGCATTACTGATCGTGTCGAAAATACTAACCTCAGCCTGAGGTTCCATGCTGAAACTATCTCCAGCGCTGGGTTTTCCGTCTATCTTGACCTCAATGCCATTAAAACTCACAGGATTCGTCGCATCGAAGTTAGCAACGTTTGCAACTGGATTATTTGCTGAATCAAGCACCTGTAGATTGACGCCACCAGAACCGTTATCAGAAAAATTAAAGGTATAAGTATCAGCCACATAAGTCGCTTGATCGGCTATTTTGGCTGTATCAACGTTAAATCCACCTTGCTGGCTGGCCAAATAATTGACGCTATAATCACCAAGACCATTAGGCGCTTTCATAAAGGCAAGATCGCCAGGAATATTGGTTCCGATGGCGACACCTGATTGCACTAAGCTATCTCGAACCCCTGAATCGCCGCTATATATGATCTTGGGTGGAGTTGAATTATCAAAAGAGAAAGGTTGTTTATCAGTACTAAACCCTGAGAACAGATAATTACCCGATTCATCTTTGCTATTGGCAATAGAGAGTAATTCTTCAAGACTATCTTTCATCTCATCGGCAATCATTTGCCGCTCTGAGTCAGATAGAGTGCCGTTGACAGCACGCATCAGCTGTTCACGAATAGAACCGGTTAAATCTTCAGCACTGCCCAATTTGCTTTCTGTAACGGCAAGGCGGTTATTGGCATAGTCGATATTCTTCATAAATTGATCGACTAAGGCATTACGTTGATTTAGGTTGTCGATACCTAAAGCCGCGACAGGATCATCCCCTGAGGTATTCACTTTTTTGCCACTGCTGAGTTGTTCAAGTACTTTGCTCGTTGCAGTTTGTTTCTGCAGCACGCTACTAATGCTTTGATTAAAGAGCTGCGCGGTTGATAGTCTCATCGTCACTTCTCCTAACGCACTGAGGTCAATAAAGTGTCAAAAATTTGCTGAGCGGTTGACATGATCCGCGCAGATGCTTGATAAGCCTGTTGGAAACGCATCAGATTGGCCGCTTCTTCATCTAAGTTCACGCCCGATTCGCTCTCTACTCTTGCATAAGCCTGTTGATAAATGGCCTCTGCAGAATCGACTCGCACGCTCGCCGCCTTGGTTTGACTACCAATATCTTGCTTGGTCTGTTCATATACATCAGCAAGTGTTGACTTACCGCCATTCATCACTTTAGATTCGCTGAGTTTTGCCATTGCTAAGGCATTGGTGTTATCCCCTTCGGCAAAGGATAAATCGAAGGTAAACTTGTCACCCACAGCCGCAGCACTGCTATCGACTTCAAAGGTAAAGCCAAATGCACTAATGCTCGGTGGCGTATACGCCGCTGGCGCGCCAAGAGATGTGCCATTGGCATCGAAGGCTTCAAAGGTGGGCGGCACGGCAGTGGTATCTAACTGAATGGTCAATTCGCCACCCGTTACGGGGAAGTTTGCAGCATTACGGTTAGTAATTTGCGTCAACTTAACTTGGGTATTGCCCGAGTTTGCCGCATCAGGTGTAATTTTAGGCGCTGCTGCGGCAATGCCTTTGGGATCTGTCATCACCACTTCAATACCATTAGCCGCTCCAGCTGTTGGGCGAATAGCGAATCGATCCCCAGATGCCATGGCTCCGGCTTTAATATCAATCGAGAATCCCGCGCCGCCTTCAAGCTTAGTGCCGTTTAAAGTCAGTGGCGTGATAGCGCCAGTCTGCGTATCTCGCAGTTCATAGGTCGAAGGTGCAGTAAAAGATAACTCGTATGAGCCACCCGTTAAGGCGCTGGTATCGTCGATATTGACACCTAAGGTTGCATTGCCTGTATTTCCAGAAAGACTTCCGACACGACCCAGAGACATCAAAGGATCGTTGATATCCTTAAAGATATTGCCGCCCACTTGACCATTAAGATCAATACCCTGCGCTTGTAGTTTATTAAAACTGTCAGCGACGCCTAAGGCTAATTGATCAAGCTCTAAGCTCGCAGGCATTAAAGTTTGGTCACGGTATTCAAACAATGCCCCCAACTGACCACCTAACTTACTCGGATCAGCCTTTACACTTTGTGAGCCAATGGTCGATACCAATTGCAATTCGTTAGGGAAAGGGTCACCCGTTGTCGTATTCATTGACATCGCGATCTCGCCCGAAACCAACATAATAGAGCCACCGAGCATGATGCTCTTGGCGCCATTTTCTAAGGGGATCACATTCACCTGTGCATACTGACTCAGCTCTTGCACGAGCGCGTCTTGCTTATCTAATAAAATCGGATCTTGGTTAGGTGATTTCATCAATTCAAGGTTGAGATTAGCAAGCTCAGTACTGATCTCATTGATACGCTTAGTCATGCCAGTGATTTGATCATTGGTTTGACTGAGTTGCCCATTTAGCGTCGACTGCATCTGATTCAAACTGTTTGCCAATTGTTTGGCATCGTTTAGGGTCGAACTGCGAATACCTAAATCAGCAGGTAAGTCCGCTAGACTGTTAAGGCCAGAAAACAGATCGTTCAAACTCTGTGGTACCACTTTGCCAATTTGGGAGAAAATTTGGTCTAGCTCACTTAGCTTGCCAAAGCTGGCCTCTGCTGCACTCAGAGTAGTTTGGCCAATACGCAACTCGCGCGCAGCGTAATCGTTATAAATACGTTTTACATCAGAGACATAAGTGCCAGTACCATAAAAACCATTTCCAAGACGTTGGGAGTCTAAGGTGGTTTGGGTCGCAACTTGTCGGTGATACCCCGCTGTATTGGCGTTGGCGATGTTATTACTGGTCACCCCCAGCTGTGACTGAGATGCGAGTACGCCGGTACGGGCAATATTTAATAGATCGATAGCCATTAGCCGATACTCCCCAATACTAACGTCTTATGAAGAATGATCATTTGTCTTCTCCTGGCAGTATCGACTTCAGCTCTTCGCTGATGGACTGCATGACTTTAATGACTTTTTCAGCATATTTAGGATCGGTGGCATAGCCAGCATCCTGCAATGCACGGATAAACTGAGTCGGTGACGCCGCCACTTTCTTGGCATCTTGATAACGCTCACCGTCAGCGATAAAGGATACGAAATCGTTAAAACTGTGCTCAAAATCAGCATACACACGGAAATCGGCTTTTTGTCTAACGGCAATACCCTGCTCAAATTCCAAGGTACTCACGTTAGCCTTATCACCTTGCCAGCGACGGTCGGCTTTAATATTGAACAGGTTATGGCTAGGCGCGCCATTATTGCCACGGACAATTTTTTGACCCCAACCAGTTTCAAGTGCCGATTGTGCCAATAACACTTCGGGTTTAGTGCCAAGTGCTTTGGCGGCTTTTTCCGCATGGGGATAAAGCGTCGCCAAAAATTCTTCACGGCTACCAAACTTAAGGGTCTTTTGCGTCTCCCTAAATGCCGCCGTCGGCAAGATTTGGCCGCTGATCACAGGTTCGATTGGCGATAAGGGTTGTTCTGACCAAGTAGGTTTAGGCGTATTTATGGCCAACAAACGCTCTGGCTTATCGATATCTAAGGAAGACGTCACCCCATTGGGGTTATCCACCTCAATGCTTGGGCGCGCAATCGAGGCTGGTACGCCTTGGGCTGCGACAACTGGCGCAGCAGTGCTTTGAGTTTCAGCTCCCGAGGTTGCTTGAGCTGGAATGTTGAATGCTTTCGCATCATGTTGCAGCTTCATACCACCGTCATTACGCAACACGGATGCGGGCGTAAACTGGCTCGACTCGGGGGATAATTGCTGCACCATCATGTCTGCAAGGCCCAGCACACCTTTATCCGATAAATCAACGGATAACTGCTGATCCCGCATTTGCTCATAAAACTTAGTGTATTGGCTGTTGAGTGGGCTGTCGGACTCAAATACTGCGTTCGCATCACGCATGCTCTTCATCAGCATTTGCACAAAAACACCTTCAAATTGTTGGGCGACTTTTTTCAAGGCGCCCTTCTCATCTTTCTGAGCTTGGGCACGCAGGGAATCCAGCCCACCCAGATCAAGAAAATGTGATGAACTTGAAAGCTTTTCCATGATTTTCCCGACAGAAATTAGATGATGATAAGTTCACCATGCAAAGCACCTGCCACTTTTAATGCCTCGAGGATAGCAAGCACATCTGACGGGGCTGCTCCCACTAAGTTTACGGCTCGCACTAGCTCATCTAACGTAGTACCAGGATTGAACATAAACATCCTGCGATTACTTTCGGTTGCGTTAATCGTACTATTGCTCGTCACTGTCGTTTGCCCATTAGCTAAGGCATTAGGTTGAGAGACCTGTGTCGCTTCAGCAATGGTCACAGTCAAACCACCATGAGTCACTGCGGCAGGCAATAACTTGACGTTCTGCCCTACCACAATCGTGCCTGTACGCGAATTAACGATCACTTTGGCAGACTCTTCAGCAGGCTCCACTTCGATATTCTCGAGCGTGGCTAAAAAAGATACCCGTTGTGATACGTCCCTTGGCGCACTGACCTGAATCGACGTTGCATCCAATGGCCGCGCCATATCAGGGCCAAGCAGATCATTAATCGCATCGGCCAAACGCTGCGCGGTAGAAAAATCAGCACGGCGTAAGTTGAACGTCAAATAATCGCCAGTTGAAAATGGTGTTGCTACGCTACGTTCAACAATCGCGCCGTTAGGAATACGACCCACGGTTGGCGTGTTTTGAATAACTTTAGAACCATCCAAACCATCGGCACTAAAGCCGCTGACCACTAAGCTGCCTTGGGCAATAGCGTACACATTGCCGTCGACACCTTTAAGGAAAGTCTGCAATAGCGTGCCGCCGCGCAAGCTTTTCGCTTCACCAAGGCTTGAAACGGTGACATCCAATTCTTGACCTGGCTTGATAAAGGCTGGCATATCCGCATGCACAGCCACCACAGCCACGTTTTTTATCTTGGGTCTAAAATTTTCAGGCAAATTAATGCCGAAATTTTTAAGCATGGTGGTGAATGTTTGTTCGGTGTAATTGGTTTTTTCGCCCGTACCGGGTAAACCCACTACCAAGCCGTAACCAATCAATTGGTTACTCCGCACCCCTTGCACATTGGCAATATCTTTAATGCGTTCAGCTTGGCTAGGCATAGAAAATGCGAGCATGGCTACGGCAAAAAAAAGTTTTAATTTCATGATACGACTCCTTAGAAGGGCCACCAATCGCTCATAAAGAACTGGCTTAACCAACCCACTTTTTGGGCATCAGCAAAGGTGCCTGTTCCGCTATACTGAATACGCGCATTGGCCATACGGGTTGAATCGATTGTGTTATCAGGCTTGATGTCCTGTGAACGAACGATCCCCGTTACACGAATAAACTCATCACCATTGTTAATCGATATCCACTTTTCGCCACGTACTACTAAATTGCCGTTATTGAGCACTTGCATCACGTTGGCAGAAATACTGCCATCTAAGCTGTTACTTTGATCAGCATCGGATTCTCGCTTAGTGTTCATACTGTCTTTGTAACGTAGGTCGAGGGGAATCCCCCCCACTGATACATTGCTGCCACCGGCATAGATGGGATCTAAAGTCATATCAGAACCTTTTTTGATCTGATTACCCGCGCTTTTTTTCGCCTGGGTCGCTTCCTTCAACACGATTGTGATGATGTCTCCCACTTTGTGAGCACGAATATCCGAATAAAGACTGGCCGCTTGACTGTCCTGATAAATTGACCCTGTCGCGGCAATTTTGGTTGGCGGCGCTTCGGGATAAACCGGCGCATAGAAGGGATCATCTGCAATCGGCTTCTTGGGGGTAGAACTACACGCCGTAAGCAAGAGCGCAGCGGCCAAAATAATATATCTAGCCATGATAATGTGCCTCTATAGATTCTGATTCACATAAGCCAGCATCTGATCAACCGCCGAAATCACTTTAGAGTTCATCTCGTAGATCCGCTGACTTTCAATTAGATTCACCAGCTCTTCGGTCACGTTTACGTTAGAGGTTTCTAACGCACCTTGACGAATCGCCCCCATACCATCGAGTGATGCAGTGCCTTGGATAGGCGTGCCACTGGCACCGGTTTCGGTGTACAGGTTTTGTCCCATAGGGTCTAAACCCGATGGGTTAATAAAATCAGACATACTGAGCTGACCCACAACTTGGTTATCAGCAGTTCCAGGTATTTTTACCGACACCTCACCTTCGGCAGATACGGTAATACTTGTCGCATCAGGTGGAATGGTGATAGCAGGTTGCAGCACATAGCCAGAGCCAGGCGTGACAATTTGCCCAGTATCATCCAAGGTAAATTGGCCGTTACGAGTATAAGCCGCGGTACCATCAGGGAGTTGTACCTCGAAAAAACCAGGGCCCTCGATCATCAGATCGAGCGAGTTATCGGTAGTTAACATATTGCCTTGGGTAAACATCTTTTGAGTAGCAACCACTTTAGTACCCGCACCGATATTTAAACCGTTTGGCAACTTAGTGTTTGAGGCACTAATGCCCCCCGCTTGGTTGACGGTTTGATAGAGTAAGTCTTCAAAGACGGCGCGGCTCTTTTTGTAGCCGACAGTACTGGCGTTAGCGACGTTGTTTGAAATCACCGCAATATCGGTTTGCTGTGCGTCTAAGCCAGTTTTACTAATCCATAACGCTGGATGCATAATTTATCTCCTAACTAATCCGCATTAACGAAGATGATGCGCGGTCGTTTTCTTCCGCGGTTTTCATCATTTTCACTTGCAATTCAAATTGTCGCTGTAAATCAATTAAGGACACCATCTCATCCACTGGATTGACGTTACTGCCCTCCACAGCCCCGCTTTCAACAAACACGCTCGGATCGGCTGGCGCTGGATTTCCCGAGGTCAAACGGAATAACCCATCCTCCCCGCGCAGCATTTGGGCGTTACCAGGATTGACCAGCTTTAATCGTCCCACCTCTTCGATCACTTCCGCTGTCGCGCCCTGAGGGCGTACAGAGATAATGCCATCCTGTGAAATAGTGACTTTTTCAATCGGCAGCGGTAACACAATCGGCCCCGCATCCCCCATCACGGGATTACCACGGTCGTTATGTAACAAACCCGTCGAGTCAAAACTTAAGCTGCCGGAACGGGTATAAGCTTCACTGCCATCTTGCGCCTGAACAGCAAACCAACCATCTCCTTTAATAGCAACGTCAAGATCACGTCCAGTACTTTTAATTGGACCTGCACGAAAATTGGCGGAGGGAGTTTCAACCATGGCAAATACCCTCGATGGCAATCCTTCACCAAAGGCTTGCATCGATCTGGCTTGTGCCATATCCGACTTAAATCCATCGGTATTGGCGTTAGCTAAGTTGTTGGCGCGCAAAGCCAACTCATTCATGTTTTGCTTAGCTCCGCTCATGGATATGTAGAGGAATTTGTCCACAGACTGCTCCGTCAAATTTTCAACCTGACAATAGCAAAGCAAGCATCATGCCAATAAAAACATATGCTAATTAACTGATAAATTGAGAGAAGATAATGAGGAAATCGCTATGGCGCCTAAAGAGGCTAAGAGTTGCCGCAGGCGGCAACTCTTAGAAAGGGAACAATCAACTTAACGAATCTGCAAAACAGTTTGCTGCAGTGTGTTGTTGACTTCTAGGGTACGAGAGTTAGCTTGGAAGTTACGTTGTGCCGAAATCAAATCGACTAGCTCAGTCGTTAAGTCAATGTTAGATTGCTCTAACGCCGAAGAACTTAAGCTTCCAAATGTGCCGCTATTAGGTTCCCCAGCTAGTGCAGGACCTGACGATAAACTCGCCTTCCATGAGGTATTACCTACCTGAGTTAAACCTTGCTCGTTAGCAAAACGAACTAAGGCAACGCGGGCTAATGGCACAGTTGAACCATTCGAGTAACTGGCGGTGATCAAACCATCTTCGCCAATTTCAACATTCGTTAAACGTCCAACGGTAGTTCCGTCTTGTGACAATTCAGTAGCGGCAAAGGGGGCAGAATATTGTGTTGGCGCATTGAACTTGATATTAACGGCTTGCGTGCCATCCGCTCCAGGACCTAACACCCCTGCGCCACCCACACCAAGCACTTCAGTCGTCACGGCGGCAGGATCACTACCGGTATACACACCGACCGAATTAAACTTCAGAACCGATCCCTTCCAACCACCTGCAGTTTGCGCAGTCCCTGTTGCATCGGGAGTGCCGTCACCATTGGTATCAGTCTGATAGGTTCCCGCTGGGCCTGAAATATCAACTTGCTTGCCATCAATTGCATAATAAGCGACCCAATTGTTTTCGCCATTGTAAGAACCATTGTTTGGCTTCACAAAGTAGGTGGTCATAATATGTGGCTCACCCAGCGAATCATAAATTGTCATTGAAGTAACGCTGTTATAGGTTTTCGAGTCTAGAGGGTCGAATGCTGCCGGATCGAGTGAACCATCTTTGGCATTAAGATTCATCTGTAAGGTAACGTTTTCAGTCTGAACAGGACTACCCGCAGTGTCTGGAATTTGTACTGGTTTAGCTGTAGTTAAACTTACTGATGTCGAGTTACCATCCTTGTCCACTGGGAAGGTTTGCAAATAATTTCCAGCAGAGTCAACCATGTAGTTATTTTTGTCGACTTTAAATGCACCCGCACGGGTAAACTGATGATCTAAGGTGCCGATTTCTGAAGCGGTCACAAAAAAGCCACCACCCTTAATCGCCAAGTCCAAAGAGTTATTAGTTAGTTGCAAACTACCTTGATGGAATTGCTGCGCGACTTGGCTTGTTGCGACACCGCCACCCACAGCCGTTTTTGAGTTTGAGAAAATTGAATTAGCGTAAACATCCGCAAATTCAGCACGCGACTCTTTAAAACCAATGGTATTAGCATTGGCAATGTTGTTCGCCGTAGTGTTTAAATCCTTCTGCGCAGCCGAAATGCCACTCAATGCAATGTTAAACGACATAATTCACCTCTACTTTTGCTCAATTCTTAGTGGACAAGTTGCGTCCATTTACCATCTTGAAAACCATTAAACTTCCGTGATCGCAAGCACATCCGACAACTTAAAGGCCATACCGCCTTTTAGATTCAAAATAGCTCCCGTGGCGGCAGTCCCTAAGGAAACACTTGTCACATGTGCATAAGTCGATACCGCTAATGCCTGTGTCTCCCCCTCTACCAAACCTGACGCTTTTATTGCATAGTTTCCGGTCGCAACAGGTTCACCTTTATCATTCAAACCATCCCACTTAACATCGATATTGCCCCCATTACTGCCATCGACGGTAAATGTCTTAACCACTTGCCCTTTCTCATCTTCGATTCGAATGTTGATGACGGGAATTTTTTCCGAAGTACTGATTACGCCATTCAAACCAGGACTTTCTGCAGAGATATACCCAGTATCCGTCGGTAATAACACCTTACGTCCGACTAATCCGGATGCTTGTAACGCTTGGCTCGATGTCATCACACTGTTTAAATTAACAATTTGATCATTGAGCTTAGAAATACCATCAACGGTAGAAAACGATGCCATTTGCGCAATCATCTGATCGTTATCGACGGGCTTAAACGGATCCTGCATCGATAACTGCTGACTGAGTAATGAGAAAAAATCTTCTTGAGTCAGCTGTTGGCTCTTAGCGTCAGGCACTGCAGACTTGCTAGGTAAACGCAATCCATCCAAAAATGGGTTGCCTGTAGAGCTAGTCGAAGTTGTAGAGGAATTAGTCGCTACTGTATTCGATTGAGTTTTTGTTTGAGCTACTTGCGACGAAGTTTGGCTCAATTGGTTAATGAGGCTCACAACTTACCTCCTAAATAACACATATTATTTACCCATCCCAAGTGTCTGTTGCAGCATAGATTTTGCAGCTTCAGCCACTTGAACATTCATCTGATATGAGCGAGAGGCAGAAATCATATCCGCCATTTCTTCCATGACGTTTACATTTGGTTTGTAAATAAAGCCATCGGCATCCGCCATCGGGTGATCAGGCGAATACTCTTTTAATAGGGGTTTATCACTCTCGACAATTCCCTTCACAGTGACACCTTGGGCAGCTTGCTGCTGGCTCTGTGCTTTCGCCATCTCCGCCTCGAAAATCGGGTGGCGTGAACGGTAGGTTTTATCGATACTACTAGAAACGGAATCGGCGTTAGCAATATTACTCGCCGTGGTATTTAGCCGCACAGATTGGGCCGACATGCCCGACCCCGCAACATCGAAGATATTAAATAAACTCATAATTAATCCCCTCTCAGCGCTTTTTTCATGCCACTAAATTTACTGTCTAAAAAACCTAGAGACATTTGATATTCAAGGGCATTCTGCATAAATGCTGACTGTTCTTGTTGGACATCGACGGTGTTACCATCCCCTGTATCAGGCTGGTTTGGCACTCGAAATTTGACGTACTGCCCCGACAATTGAGACAAACCAAAATGCTGCTCATTGCCCACCATTTCTAGACTATTACGCTGCTGTTGCTGGGATTTCGCCACATTTAACGCCGCAGAAAAATCGACGTCACGAGCTTTATAATGTGGCGTATCGGCGTTTGCGATATTGCTTGAAATCACTTCGGCACGCTCGGCGCGTATCCCCAACGTAAATTGGTGAACCCCTAGGGCCTTATCAAAACTAATCGCCATAAAATTGCCTCCATCGTGTCTCTCACGGAAGTAAAGCAATTCATGTGCCAACAAACTGATATCAGGGAAGAAAGTATTGGAGGGATATTGCTGGCAAAAAAATTACCGACACTTGTCGGCAATTTTCATTAATTATCAATAGATTAAGTTTTCTTTTGATAATAAATACCAGGATTGCAACGCACCATATCGAACTCGTCGGTCAAACCAGCTATCGATTCAGAAGCGCCTAAAAAGAGGATACCTTTAGGATTTAACGCGGCAGCAAATTGCCGCAAAATTTTTGCTTTTGCCTCAGGGGCAAAATAGATCAGCACATTTCGGCAGAAAATAATGTCGAACTTGCCCAGCAAAGTGTAACTCTCAAGCAGATTATGGGCACGAAAATTCACCAAGCGCTTAACGTTGTCCTTTACCCGCATGTTGCCGGAGGGCAATGCATCAAAAAACTGGCGCTTACGTTCCTCCGATAAGCCACGAGCCAAAGCTAAGCTATCGTATTCAGCATTCTTACAACGCTCCAACATCGAAGGCGATAAATCCGTCGCTTGAATCGAAGCTCCACCAGGCAATGCACCCGGTTTTTTCTGTTGATATTCTAAGATAGTCATTGCCAAAGAATAAGGCTCTTGACCTGATGAACAGGCTGCTGACCATATCTTTAATGGCCTGCCTAATTTACTGTATTCAGGCAGTAACACATTATTTAGCAATTCAAATGGATAGCGATCTCTGAACCACAGCGTTTCATTCGTTGTCATCGCATCGATAACTTCAGCCCTGAGCGCACGCTCCGTGGGTTTCATCGAATGTTTAACCACATCAGATAATGATGGTAGGTTATATTTCCCCATTAATGGCGCAAGACGGCTTCGTACTAGGTATTGTTTATTTTCACCCAATACAATTCCGCTATGTTGTTCTAGGAACAACCTAAATTGATTATATTCAGCTTCAGCGAGTGATTTATCAGGCACATTCACGTCCTAAATCCTATAGCAAGCACCACAATAAGTGCACAACAATCATGTAATAAGGGCTAGATTATAGCGTAAAGCTCCACTAGGCACTAACCCACACTCTCACTACAAACTTAAATGCTTGTTTACTGCCGCAGCTAATTCATCAGGATTGAATTTCGCGATAAAGTCATTAGCGCCCACTTTTTGCACCATGGCTTGGTTAAAGACACCACTTAAGGAAGTATGTAGCACAACCTTGATATGCTTGAGTTTTGGATCGTCCCGGATCTCAGCAGTTAAGGTGTAACCATCCATTTCTGGCATTTCAATATCTGAGATAATCAGCGGGATTTCTTCAGCAACATTATTCATTTCGCCAGCAATCGCTTTGAGTTTATCAAGCGCTTCACGGCCATCTTTTGCCGTATCTATCTGTAGATTTAACGACTCTAAGGCACGAATAATTTGCTTACGAGCAACCGCTGAATCATCAATCACCATAATATGGTAATGCTGGCTTCTGTCGATAGTAAGCTGATCATTCACTTCTTCACTGATCGCTGTTTTGACTGGAGAAATCTCATCTAGGATCTTTTCCACGTCCAAGATTTCAACCAGCTCGCCTTCGATTTCAGTAACCGCAGTTAAATAAGAGTAACGCCCCGCACCTTGTGGCGGTGGCATAATGGCTTCCCAGTTCATATTGATGATGCGCTCAACCGAACTGACTAAAAAGCCCTGCACACTTCGGTTGTATTCCGAAATGATAATAAAGCAATTTTCCGTACTTGCTAAAGGACGTCCACCAGTAGCCGCACTCAGATCGATGACCGAAATAGTGGTGCCACGTATATGGGCAACCCCTTTGACATAGGGATTAAGTTTAGGCAAGGTCGTTAATGGCGGACATTGCAAAACTTCTTTGACTTTGAATACGTTTATCCCAAACCGTTGACGACCATTCAACTTAAATAGCAACAGTTCTAGCCGGTTTTGACCTACGAGTTGGGTTCGTTTGTTGACTGAATCAAGAATACTCGACATAACTCTGCCTTGTTGTTCTGTTTATGTACGGCCCTAAAACTCGTTTGAGTATAGGCATATTAATTGCTTACGTCTTGTTATAGATAAACATAGTTGAAACTGAGTCAAACTTCTGACATTCAACAACCAAGTTAACGGCAATGAACAGTTTCACGCTTGATAAAAGTATAGGTGCATTCTGGCGTTACAAGCTAGTCTCTTCATTATGAAAGTAAATTTAGTCTATTTTTTGAGTGTTTTCGCATTTTTTATCTCCACGGCATCAAACGCTGCTCCCGTGGCACCTAGCATATCGGCGATATCCGAATTAGCTAAAGCCCTTATTAATGAAAAGATTTCAGTACCAGCAAACGCTAAGGTTGAGATCCTGCCACAAACAATAGATAACCGTTTGCTCCCATCCCAATGCTCGTCTCCCATTCATGTAGAGCTGGCTTCAGAACGTGAAATCAGTCGTAACAACACGATAAAAGTCAGTTGTGATACTCCCGATCTTTCCTATCCATGGCAAATCTTTATGTCGGTCCGTGTTGATATACTCTTTCCTGTTGTCGTGGCGAGTGAAACTCTCGCGCCAGGCGAGTTAATCAATCCTACACAGCTAGAAATTCGCTACGTCGACCAAAATAGTTTACGTGGTATGCAATTTAACGACATTAATCAACTTTCGGGTGTGCGTGTAAAGCGGCGCGTTGCCAAAAATTATCCTATTTTTGCCAACAACCTTTGCTTTGTTTGTAAAAATGATGCGGTATCGATTTATGTTCGTTCCAACAATTTTGTTCTTAAAACCCTAGGCGAAGCACTGCAAGATGGTAATATTGGCGACCAAATTAGAGTCAAAAATAGCAGCTCAAACAAGGAACTAGATGCTATAGTTACAGCCATTGGCGAAGTAGAAGTTAGAATGTAAAATAAGCTAAAGCTTTTCGATGAGCTGCCGATACCCCAGTTAAGAAATCCCGTATACACGACGCTGGAGCCTAAAATGGCAATTGATATTAGCAAATTTAACGCCGGAGCGGCCGCGCAAGTCCGTTCAAACAATACCAAAAAGAGCAGCGAAAGCGACCAGTCGACTCAAGTTGCAGCTAAGCCGACTCAACAAAAAGGTGACTCTGTTGTCATTACGGCTCAAGCTCAACAGTTACAGGGAGCTCAAACCAAAATGGCCAGCCTGCCTGAAGTCGATCAAAAGAAAGTGGCTGAAATTAAACAAGCCATTGCCGAAGGTCGCTATAAAATTGACCCCGAAAAGTTGGCTGCTAACATTGCCAGCTTCGAAGCTGAATTGAACGATCTTAATAAAGAGTAACTATGACAGAAATAGCTAAACTGGTAGATCAACAACACGCCCATTTGGCTGTTCTTAAACAAATTATTCTTAAGGAAAAAGGCGCTTTGGGTGACCAAAACGCCGATTTGCTTTTATCGCTTGCGGAGCAAAAATCGAAATGTCTGCAAGAGCTTAAAGCGAACGATGACTTGCTGGCTAATCACAGCGATAAATCTTTACTCACAGAGCAAATCGAACTGTCCCATAAATTGGCTGCAGCGAAAGAAGCGCTTGCCGAATGCAAAGAGCTAAATGCTCAAAATGCCAGTTTAATTGAAATGAATCTTGCAAGTTTGAATCGCTTTGCTCAAGCCTTACAGGCGAGTAGGAATGCCACTACACTGACATATAACGATAAAGGCAAAACCTCGACTTTTTCGAGCTTAGGTAATGATTTAAAAGCGTAAGTAAAGCGTCATATAAACGGGTACAAACAAAAGCCGCGCTACTTTGTGCGGCTTTTGTTTATCTGTATATCAACGAAGAGGAGCACTCTGCGCTACACCTAGAAATAGGTAACATCTTTAATTCTTTGCGGCCGACTCTGCTGCTGATAAATCTGCCATACCTTAGCAAAATCAAGTTCTAACTCAGTCACATAGTGATCCCCTGCTGGATAGCTTTTCACCACTCGAGCCCCGCGGATAACCCCTGTCACAGAAGCTTTAACATTGTCATCTGTCAGCATCCAATCACTGACACTGCTATTAGCGGTGATCTTCTGTCCATACACTTGTTCAGCCAGTTCACGGTAGGCCACAATTTTTGAGGCTTGCATCGCCATTAAGACTCGTTGAGATTGTTCTTTGGCAGGTTGAGTCGCTAGCGGGGCATAACCTATTGCCGTGAGCTTAGGAAAACTACTTGGCGGCACATCTTCCCACTGCACATATTTATCTTTCGCCGCACA
Source organism: Shewanella decolorationis S12 (assembly GCF_000485795.1). GTDB lineage: Bacteria > Pseudomonadota > Gammaproteobacteria > Enterobacterales > Shewanellaceae > Shewanella > Shewanella decolorationis. The sequence continues at coordinate 36,416 of NZ_AXZL01000066.1, read as the reverse complement.
TCCGGTTAGCAGAAGCGCTGCAGCTATTAATAAGTAGCGTTTCATTTTCCATCTCCTAGTACTCGCACTTCATTCATACCTGGGCTCGACTGGCGGTATAAAATCCCATCCTGAGAGATAACTTGTTCCGAGGGCTGCATGTAATTGCTCAATTCTTTTTGGGTAACAAAAGTCTGTGATGCTGAAACTACACGGTTGTTACTTAGGGTAACAATCCGTGTATTGATAGCCATACCATTGGTTGTTGGACTCATAGTAGAGACAACAATATGGTCGACGGGTAAGTTAGTAGATAATCTTTGCCAGTCACGCGTCAAAATAAAATCACCATCAGGGGTAACACTGAGGCCATCAGCTAAATTCAGATCCACTACATTAAATTGAAAACTGTGTAATGACGTTATGAGCCCTTGTTGCAGCTGCTGCGCAAGTGCATTAGTCCCTTTTAGATCACCAACTAACACAGGCGTTGCAACAACAATAGGTTGATCTGAACGCAGCGCATCATTTTGTTTAACAAGCTCTGTCACTATACGCTGGGATAAATGGTTGATCACCGCCGTCGGCGGCAAACCATTGCCATCTACTAGGCTAGGTTTGGGCGGTACAACGGGTTTCGTCGTACAACCTACCAGCACCACAAGTGCCAGAGGAATAAATGCACGCTTCAGCATTGGAATAACCTCATCGTCTAAATCAATGCGACTCACATAAAGTCGCAGCCTTTGGCGTAAATCAAGCAAATATTAGACCAAGTCAAAATATTGCTTGGCATAAGCTACTCAGATTATCGACAAGTCCCGCAATAACTTTATCTACATTACACCAATCGGGCATACAATTTGCTTATGGCTGTATAACTCTGCCATTAAACTGACTGATTTCGCGAAGGGCTTATTAATGAACATACTGAGAAAGAATTTGCTCATAATCGGCAGCCTACTATTACTTACTGCACCAGCAAAAGCCGAGTGGGTTGAAGCGAGTGGCGAAGCAATTATTGCAAATGGCAACATAGCCCAAGCCAGAGAAGAAGCAATCAACCAAGCGGTAAGTTATGCCACCCTCAGCACCGGCATCCAAATCTCTAGTGAGCAGCAAACCACTAACGGTAATCTGACACAAAACAGTTTTGCGATTAATCGTTATGCCCAAGCAATTAGTATTCAATTACTAAGCGAGCGTATTCAAGGCAACAAAATCTATGTTTCACTTAGGCTCGATCTTAATGACGATCCAACTCAACAGTGCCCTACAGGCCAACTGAAAGCCGCAATACTAATCCCTCAGGCACAAATAAAAGACCGGGCACAGTTACGTTACGGACAATTATCGGGGTTTGAAGAAGCGATATCCGAAAAGCTCGGTAATAGCATAGATGACTATTCATCAACCGGATTTAGCCATATCCACGCAAAAGAAAGGCTCGATATTGCACAAGAACTGGTTGATATCCGCGGCTATCGACTCCCTAGTTGGCTAAGTGAAATCACCGATAGCCAATATATTTTATTACCCCAAATCATCGACATATCAACAGAGCCTGTGCAATCCACTTTTATGGGGTGGTGGGATGAAGCGCCACTAAGACAATTCCAATTTAAGCTCAGCCTTTATCACGGCATTAGCGGCGAAGAAGTTTGGAGCAAAACCTACAACACTTCGGCACCATGGGAATTTGAAGAACAAGCAATTATTGCACCTAATAGTGACCGTTTTTGGCGTTCATCCTATGGCAGAAATATCAGCCAGATAATCCAAGAAGCCACTCGTGATATTGATCGAACGCTCAATTGCCGACCACTATTAGGACAAGTCGTCAGCCGCCAAGGCGATAGAATTATCCTCAACTTAGGGCGAAAACATGGGATCCGTGTTGGAGATAAATTCCAAGTGGTTTTGCAACGAAACTTACCCGATAGACTTAACGAAATGCGCGCCGTTGCCACGAAAAGCCGAGCAACAGTACAAATTGAACAAGTGAGTGAAGAAAGTGCAACAGCAGTACTCGTTGACCAAAATGCGGCTTACAATGTACAGATAAACGACATCGCGCTTAAGATTTAACCAACTAAATCATAAGCCTTTTAATCAAAGATAAAACCAGTATAATCACAGGCGTCTCTTCATAGCTCAACAGGATAGAGCAGCCGCCTCCTAAGCGGCCGATCGGGGTTCGAGTCCCTGTGGAGAGACCAGATAGTGATGTCGGAAATATCAAAACGAAAGCTTCCGAGGAAACGGAATGACTGAACTATTTGCCACTAATCTGAGTATTATTGCTAAACGCTGGCCAATTGTGGCTGCTGCGATAAAAAGCCAATCAGTTGACCATCTTGATGCACACTTAGTCCAAGGCCAAAACCAAACTATCAGTGTTAATGGTATTCAGCTAAGTAGCCGTCATGACCGCATCGCTGAAGCACAGCTGTTTATTAGCACACTTCCATCAAATACTCACCAAGTCACGGTTTATGGCGTGGGTATGGGTGATGTTCCAAGTCTGTTGATTGAAAATCCGCACTATACTCGCATTGAAGTCTGCATTTTAAATTTGGCTGTATTCGCATTATTGCTTTGTTACACCGATCAGCGGGAATGGCTAAGTCATCCCAATGTAAACTTGAATGAGCAAGCAGGAAAAACTCTAAGTTTTCCTTATATTGCAATCACACCAGAACTCAATTTAGTTAGCAATGAAAATGCTATTATTCGAGATTTAATTGTATATGAGCTGAATCGTAATTATGCTAATCAGCAACACCTTAATAACGACAAAGTTGAGTTTCGATTTAAAAGTAATTCAAAAAATATTGAGAATGACCCAAGCGCAGACTTGCTTATACAATATTATAAGAAACCTCGGTGTCATGTTATAGCCTCTGGCCCAACACTAGAAGATCACTATGATTTTTTGCTAAAACAGCGACAGTTACCAGACAACTCAAGGCCATTAATGATTGCAGCCGATACATCATTAAAAGGGTTAATAAATCATGGCGTCTATCCAGATATTGTTGTTAGTATTGATATAAATATTCGTCTAGACCATATTCCTATTGAGGATACAGAAAATATTTCATTAGTGTATTTTCCAACTATATCACCTGACATTATTAGAGAATGGAAGGGAAATAGATATTGTGCATATTCAAAACATGCAAGATACGATACTCTATCAAACTACCAACCCAAATTGCGCTTATATACTAATGGAAGTGTAATTCACCCTATTATAGATCTAGCAGCTTATTTAGGTGCTTATGAGATATCCATGTTTGGTTGTGACTTTTGTTATGCAAAGAATAAAACTCATGCATTCTGGCCTGATGGTTCTTTGGGACCAAAAATAAATAATGCAAAACATTGGGTCCTTAATGGACGTGGTGATAGAGTGGAAACTGATTTAAACTTTAGAGGATATTTGAGAAGTTTAGAACTCTATATAAAAATTAAACCTAACATAAAGTTTTATCAATCCTCTCTAGATAGCGCCAGAATACTAGGAGCACAGTACAAGGACTTCACAAATGAATGAGAATGTTGAAATACCCCTGCTAATAAATGATTTAATAATCACATCAAAACATCTTAGACTAGGGGAAGAAGCTCAAGCATCTAAGCATCTTCGAATGTGTCTTGATAAACTAGAGACTCTTATCAGTACTGATATGGGGAAAAGCAGAATCGCGTCTTTATTACCTCAAATGTTGTCTGCACATGAAAGATCAGATTGGTTATCACTGGCTGATTATCTAGAGTTTGAAATCCCTGATATTCTAACTCACATATCTTAATGGAGCATTTTTTACAAATTAGAGTTGAGCGATAGGTCTATTAAAGTACAAACGGATAATTTATCTAAAGCCAATGCAACACTTCCCCAAGACCAGCCTACACCAAACCCCGACAGAACTAGTTTATTTTTTCGGGTAAGCAGTTCTTCAGAAAGAGACAGGCATAAGGCTAATGGGATCGATGCAGAACTCGTATTACCCACTTTTCGCATAGATATAATCACTTGCTCTTCGGCGAATCCGACTTTATCACCTAATCGCTTTAACATCATTTCATTTGCTTGGTGCATTACGCAGAAATCAACTTCATTCACTTGCCATTTTTTTTCAAATAAGCATGATTGAATTGATTTTGGAACTTCTCTTAGGGTAAATACAAAAACTTGCATACCATCCATAAACAGTTCGAATTTTTCATCAGGTTTTTTTGCGCCTCCGAAAGGCTGAATCAGATAAGGAGTGCCAGCACCATCAGTTCCAAGGGAAAAAACCATGTCATCACAATCTTTGCAATTCTCAATCGCAATCGCACTAACAGCATCTCCAAACAGTGCAGAAACTGAACGATTATTTTCACTATATTGTTGACTGGTTGTATCACCGACCACAAGTAAAGCTTTGCTCCGCGGTAAAGTATTTAATAACTGTGATATTTGCCACAGTCCATATACAAAACCGGAACATCCCAAATTAATATCAAAAGCCAAAGTGTTTTTATCTAAACCAAGTCTATGCTGGAGTTGTACAGCATTACCAGGCAAAGGATAATCCGGCGTTTGAGTGACAAAAAGAAGAATAGCGATGTCATCCTCAGCCCAATCCATACTGCTTAGAAGTAACTCACAAGCCTTATTGGCAAGATCTAGGGCTGTTTGCCCCTGACTGACAACACGTTTCGATTCAATCCCTGTAGCAGCAACAATACGCGCCATTTCTTGCGAGTCTTGAGAAGAAACGGCGTCTCGGTTCAACTTTTCTGTTTCGGGTAGTACAGATACTATTCCAGAGATAGTAACATTTTTAACTCGAGTGACTGTCATCAATATTCCTAAAATTTGCCTTATAAGCAAGAAGTTAGAGTGTTTCCAAAACAAGTTTGGTACTTTCAAGCTATATTATTCAATGTTATAGTTAAAACCAATACCCATTCTTACTTCAACAAGGTTATTTATGGAAGCCGTGATCAAATCAGTCAAAATTGCAGGAATGCAAGCTGCCGTGCCTCCCCATAGGCATTCCTATGTTGAAACTCCTGAGATCTTTACTCAAGAAGAAGCAGATAAAATATATGCTAGCACAGGTATACATAGTCGCAGGATTTTACCTCCACATCTTTGTGCATCTGATATGTGTATTGCTGCCGCACAGGTTTTACTTCAACGCTTGAACTGGTCACCAGAATCGGTGGATGTTCTCATTTACGTATCGCAAGATGCCGACTATGCACTTCCCGCAACAGCCTGCTTAATTCAAAACAGATTAGGACTTCCAACTTCTTCTGCATGCCTTGATGTTAGTTTAGGTTGTTCCGGTTTTGTCTATGGAACTTGGATCGCTAGTCAGTTACTAAACAGCTCAAATGGTAAGCGTGCTTTAGTACTTTGTGGAGATACATCAAGCCGACATCTACTCCCTGAAGATCGCGGTACGCTTCCTTTGTTTGGTGATGCAGGAGTAGCTACTGCACTTGAATATGATGAGAATTGGCCTGATTCATATGCGATTTTTGGGACAGATGGCACTGGTGGACAGCATATTGCCGTAAAAGCGGGCGGAAGGCGTAATCCTACCATGCCAGAATTAACGCCAAGATCAGAAGAAGAAGAAAAACAACTCTATAATGACTCTCGTCTATATCTTAATGGAGCGGCTGTATTTTCATTCACATTGAAAGTCGTACCTCAACTCGTAAAAGATACCCTTAGATTAGCCAATCTAATGGTTGATGAGCTCGATATGGTTGTTATGCATCAAGCCAACCAGTTTATCCTCGAACACCTCAGAAAAAAATCAAAAATCCAGGGTGATAAGTATCTGATAGATATGAAAGATTTTGGCAATACTTCAAGTGCATCAGTGCCATTAGCCATATGTCATAAGCTTCAACATTTTTTTGATAATCAAACTAAAAAGGTAATGTTAGGAGGATTTGGTGTTGGTTGGTCTTGGGGAGCAATAATCACGGATATAGGCCCCATTGTGTCGCCAGAAATAATTGAAATTGAAGATGATTTCGAGCCACTTTCTTTGGTGCAACAATAAAAATGAATATGAAGAATAAGCAATACCTAGTTACAGGCGCTGCAATTGACTCTGAAATAGGCTTTGCGATCTGCCAAAAATTGGATGCTGAAGGTGCTAAACTAATTCTTGTTGGTCGTAGAGAAGAGCCCTTACAACAAACAAAAGCACAATTAGGCAACGAGCATTATGTGATTCCGTTCGATCTGAGCCAACTGGATGATATCAATTCTCTCGCGATGACAATCGTTGAAAAATATGGACCGATCGATGGGTTTATTCACAACGCTAGTTTTCAAGGATACAGTCCGCTTCGAAATATTTCCCCAAAACAGATCAGAGATTATTTCGACATTAACTTTTCCGCAGCAGTCATGCTTACAGCCGCTTTTTCTCGCCAAAAACACTTTGTGCCAGGGGCAAGCTTTGTTTATATTGGATCAGCAGCGGGTCAACGAGGGTTAAAAGCACGCACTTTATATGCAGCATCAAAAGCAGCACTTACCTCACTGACCAAATCGGCAGCATTAGAACTTGCATCAAAATCAATAAGGGTTAATTGTGTTGCTCCAGCAATTGTAAAAGGAGCAAAATCAAATAAGCAATTTTTAACAATTGGAGAACAGCAAACATCAATGCTTCTCGCTTCGCATCCGCTGGGTTTAAGTGAACCGGAGGATGTTGCTAACTGCGTATATTTTTTATTAAGTGATATGAGTAACAAGATTACGGGAAGTACTCTCGCGGTAGACGGTGGCTTTCTTGCAGGCTAAACCTCTATGTGTTTTTTATGGTAATAGTAGCCATAAAATTGGTGCTGGGCATATCATGCGCTTATTTGCACTTGCTCAAGCTGCTAAAGCTTATTTCCAAATACTTTTTATCTATAAAACCTGTCCAGATGCTTTATTAGATAAACTTAAAGAAGAAGGATTCTCAACCCGAATTCTTTCCTCGCCGCTTGCTTTTAACGAGTTATCATCCTTTTCTGCGTCAGTTATCTTTATAGACGATTATGATCTAACATCAGATGAATGGCACACATTAGAACAGCTAAAATTATTTAAAGTTAAGCTTGATGATGGACTAGACTGCTCAAAGTATTTTGTTGACCTAGTGATAAATCCTGCACCAAATGCCAATTTAGATAGTTACGCCAAACGTTTTCCATCTTCCCAATTTTGTTTAGGTCCAAAATATACATATCTTAGAAAAGAGTTCTCAATATGTTCTTTTAAACCACTCAATGAAAGAAAAAATATACTTATTACATTAGGTGGTACTGATAGTAAATCCCTCGCGTACCCTTTATCAAAGAGTTTGCTATCCCGTCTTCCAGGGACAACAATTCAACTACTATTAGGAAAACAGCATCAAGATCAGTTAAATTTAGAACAATTACAACAACAATATAGCAATTTTAGCTTAATTTATAATCCAGCATCTGTAGCAAGTATCATGGTAGAAGCCGGATTAGCGATATCAGCTGCAGGGGGGACTCTTGGAGAGCTGGCATCGATGGGAGTTCCTACAATCGCATTGATCACTGTAGATAATCAAACACCTGCATTAGAGTCGCCGTTAAACAACACTTGGTATTTTGCTATCGATCTCAGATCTGCCTGTACGTCGGAAGTAAAATGCAAAAGAACATTTTCTTTGCTTGACAAAGTATCTGAAGAAGCCACCAATCTCTGGCATGATATATGCAAAAGAGAAAATATGAGTGAGCAAGCTCGCCAATTAATTGACTCTAAAGGCTGCCAACGTATTATCCAGAAACTACTTATAGGCTTAAAAACTGAGCAGGAACAGCAATGATTACCACGGAATCACTACATCCAGTATATTACTACGCCACTAATACATTTGAACAAGAAAAGTTCGCAGTATTCGAGAATAACTGGATTTTTGTTGGCTTTAGAGATGAACTATCAAAGAATAATGATTTTATCACGATTACAATTGGTAATACGCCGATTCTTGTTCAAAACTTCAATGGCGAACTTTCTGCACTATTGAATATATGCAGTCACAGAAAAGCTAAACTTCAACAAGAAAAAAAAGGGAACCGCTCGCTAATATGCCCATATCATTGCTGGAGTTACAAAAGCAATGGAGCATTAGCAGGTGTTCCACAAAATAAAACAGATTTTGGGTTAAATGAGACAACAAAAAAACATTTATCTCTTAAAAAATTCGCCCTCGAGCGTTGTGGTGAACTGCTTTTCGTTAGAGTAAGTCAAACGGGTCCCTCTTTATCAGAATTTTTAGGACCGTACTTTTCTATATTAGAAACAATATCAACAGATTTTAATGATCATATTCAAGAAGGAATTTATAGCTGGAAAACGAACTGGAAATTAGCTTGCGAGACTGTTTTAGAAGTTTATCATGTTGCAGGTACTCATCCAGACACTTTTGCAAAATTTGCTAGAGCAGAATGTGAAATTCATTATTTCAACGGGCATTCCACAGGCAATACGCCGTTACAAGAAGCGACCCATAAATGGTGGAATGGCGCGAGAAAACATTTGAAAATTAACCCACATGATAAATTTGATGAGTATAATCATTTTTTTATTTACCCGAATCTTGCCATTGGGTTAACAAATGGTTCACTCATGTCATTACAAACTTATGAACCTGTAGATTCAGTAACTACCCTTTTAAATTTTCGTTTGAGGATGATAAATCCACCAAGCGAAATTAAATCAAGTGAAGCATTAAAAGCTGCAGTTTGTATGAACTTCACAAAATTTAATCATACTATTTTAGAAGAAGACAGAATTGTAGCTGAATCTTGCCAAAGCAATATGACCTGTAATAATACTCCAGGCTTACTCGGTAAATGCGAAGACCGAATCCGTCACTTTCATAGTGCTTGGAGGGAGGATATAAATAAACCTACTGGAATTATAAAGCATGTTTAAGCCAAATATATTCATTCAAGGCAGAGAAATCAGTTCTCTTAAACCACCTTATGTGATTGCCGAATTATCAGGTAATCATAAAGGAGATCTATCTCAAGCACTTACCATGATAGATAGGGCTGCCTCAACAGGTGTAGATGCTATCAAGATTCAAACTTATAGTGCTGAAACAATAACACTTAACCACAATGGCCCTGAATTTAGGTTAGAAGGTGGGCTTTGGGCGGGTCGTACTCTCTATGATTTATATCAAGAAGCTCACACACCATGGGAATGGCATGAAGAATTATTTCAGCGAGCAAAAAAAAATAACATAACGTTATTTTCATCTCCATTTGATAAGACTGCCATTGACTTACTTGAATCACTTAACTGCCCTGCATATAAAGTTGCATCATTTGAAATTAATGACATTGGATTAATCACTGCTATAGCCAAAACAGGTAAACCAATAATTATGTCAACGGGGCTTGCTACACTAGAAGAGATCAATGAGGCCGTAACCGCCATTGCGAATGCTGGAGGCACTCAACTTGCTTTATTACACTGTATTAGTGGCTACCCAACTCCAATTGAAGATTGTAACTTGAGAACCATTTCCGATTTATGTCAAAGATTCGACTTCCCTATTGGTCTAAGTGACCACACGGTCGACAATACTGCCGCAATTACAGCAGTAGCTCTAGGTGCATCTATCATAGAAAAGCATTTTACACTTGATAAAACAGATGGTTCAGTTGATGCTGCTTTTTCGCTAGAACCAGATGAGTTTATTCTACTTAAGCAGGAAACCACTAAAGCCTATAGCGCTCTTGGGATGGCAGGTTATGATATAAAACCCAGTGAGCAAGGAGGACGGGAATACAGACGTTCATTATATGTTTGCAAAAATATCAAAAAAGGCGAGATATTTACTGAACAAAATGTTCGCTCAGTACGTCCGGCCAAGGGATTACATACTCGTTATTTGCCACAGGTTTTAGGACAACAGGCCGTAATGGATATCCCTTTTGGTACAGCGCTATCGGAACAACACCTAAGCATTCCTCTTAAAAAGGCACCTTAAAATGCCAAAAGTGATATGTATAAGCCAAGCAAGAATGGGTTCTAGTCGATTACCTGGCAAAGTGTTAGCGATGATCAATGGTAAACCAATGCTCGAATATCATGTTTCACGAGTGCATGAATCTACACTCATTGATCATCATATAATTGCCACAACGGATAGTGAACGTGATCACCCTATTGTAGATTTTTGTATAGAGAATAATCATCTTTTCTTTTGTGGAAACGAAGACGATGTGCTTTCGCGATTTTATCTGGCAGCGCTTCAGTTAAATGCTCAACCTGAAGATATTATTATTAGATTAACAGCTGACTGCCCACTTGTTTCGGGACAACTAATCGACGAAACAGTGTTGATGCATATGAAAGGCGCTAGCAATCAATACACACATGTTAGCTTAGATTACTTCCCTCGTGGCTTTGACGTTGAAGTCTTCAGTATGGAGAATCTTACTAAGGCTTATAACTTTGCAACTAAACCAGCAGAGCGAGAACATGTAACGCTATACCTATACAGTCAACCCAACATGATGATCGTACCGATTGAGTCAGGTAACGTAAAATGGAGCCAATACCGTCTCTGTGTAGACGAAGCAGATGATTTAGAGCTAATAAATCAATTAATCAATAAGTTAGGTAAAGACTGGTTGCATTCGAGCCCTGAAAAGATCTGTAATTTATTAGCCTCGCACCCAGAAATAGCCTTGCTTAACTCTGGTGTAATACAAAAAACAGTCCATTAAACTCAAAAGTTTTGGTTTTAGGCCGATAGAAAAATATTCTCCTATACAATAAAGCAAAAGAAGGTAAATACTATGAACAAGCAAGAATTTTTAAATCAACTTGAAGAAATTTTAGAACTAGACACCAATACACTTAAAGGAAATGAAGTATTACTGGATATAGAACAATGGGATTCATTAGCATTTTTAAGCATTATCGCTATGGCAGATGAACATTTTGACATTGTCATTCAAGGTGACAAATTGGAACAAATCAAGACTGTAGATGATCTTGTTGCACTAGTACAAGAGCATCTATCTGTTTAAGGTTTATAGCCATGACGTTAAACAATCCCATGGATTTAAGTGGGAAACGTATTTTAGTCACAGGAGCATCCAAAGGAATTGGTCGTGCCTGTGCTATATTACTATCCCAACTTGGCGCTCGAGTTGTTCTCAATGGACGCCAAGTTGAGCAACTTAATCAAACCCTAGCGTTAATGTCAGGCGAAGGCCATTCAATTGCAGTGTTTGATATGGCAAAAACCGACGAGCTATATGACTGGTTTAAATCTTTAACTAAGACCGAAGGTTATTTTGATAGTTTTGTGCACTGCGCAGGAATTCAAGAAACAAAACCGATACGCCTATTCGACCAAGCATTTTTTGACCAAACTATGCACGTAAATCTTGCCAGTGCTATGGCTATTGCCAAAGGATTTCGCACGAAGCGTGATAGAAGCAAACAGGGTTCTATCGTGTTTGTATCATCTATAGCAGGCCTTATTGGCCAGACTGGTAATACAATCTACGGAGCGAGTAAAGCGGGTTTAATGTCACTTACGCGTGGATTAGCAATGGAATTACTTAGAGATAATATTAGAGTTAACTGTGTTGCTCCTGCATTAATAGCCACTGAAATGGCACAGCGAACTAAAGAGAATATGACTGAATCTCAATTCCAACATATGTTAGACCAACATCCGATGGGTATTGGACAACCAGAAGACGTAGCTAATGCTGTCGCCTTTCTGATAAGTGATGCGGCAAAATGGATTAATGCGATAACATTGCCGGTAGAGGGTGGTTATCTTGCAAACTAAGAAGTAAAGCATGGCACTAAACTTTAAGCGTATAGATGAAACAGATGCTGAATTATTATTGAAATGGCGTACAACGCCAGAGATAACAAAGCATATGTTCACAGATCTAGTCGAACCATCGATCGAGAAACAACGAACTTGGATAAGGTCTTTAAAAGATCGCAAAGACTACCGAGGTTACATGATTCAAGATGACGGTTCATCAATAGGTTTTTTATGCTTCAGTGACATTGATTATTTCCATCGACGTTGTAGTACAGGTTCGTATATCTATGAACGGCATGCGAGACTAAAATATGGTGTGACAATGCATACTTATATTTGTAATTATGTTTTTCACCAGTTAAATTTTAACAAGATTGTCAACCATGTTTTAGATGCTAATGACAAAGTGGTCAAGTTGCAAAAGTTGCATAAAACTAGACTTGTAGGCCAACTAAAGCAGCATATTTTTAAAAATGGCCAGTTTTTAGACGTTTACATTTTCGAACAACTTAGAGAAGATTGGATTAATCAAAAACAACATTTCACATTAGATAAAATATCAAAATCATTTAATGACTGGAACTCTGCATGAAAAACCTAAAGAATTTAATAATAGAAAAGACTCGTAAAATTATCACGGAAAAGGGTGTTGACTGCCCAACAATAACCCTCAATAGCGAGTTTTTAAATGACTTACCTATGGATTCATTAGATCTAGCAACTTTGATAGTTTCATTAGAAATTTCAACTGGTTTAGATCCATTTAGAGACGGTTTTAAAACCTTCCATACTGTTGATGAACTGATTAATCTTTACACAGAGGCGAATTCTTAATGTTTGAAAAAAATGGTAAATTCAATCTAATTGAAAACAATGTTACCTATACTTTAGATAAGATTGTTGAGTTACCATATAATAAAGATTTAACCTCTATAGTAGTTAATTGTTCCTCCGATAATGAAAAACTCGTATCAAAAATGCTTCACGCCCTTTATGTTGGACAGCATCTTGATATACCAGTAATTTTTAACAGAACTAATCAACAGATTAACTTCCATAATATCCCAAAAAAATTTTCTGTCGGATTATTTACTTCAGGTACAACAGGTACACCAAAGCTAATATTCCATCTATTGAGTGATCTATTACCAAGAACTAACCAATCAATAAATAATTTTAGGTGGCTTTTGTGCTATCACCCAATGAGCTTTGCTGGTCTACAGGTTATATTACAAGCTGTTATTTCAAATAATGTGCTTGTCGTTGATGTAGATGCAAACGTGACTAAAAAAGCTCAACTTGCATGCCAATATAATATTGACGCTATCAGCGCAACTCCATCATTAATACGAAGTTTTTTGCTGTCATGGACGAAACAACTTCCACCACTTAAAACCATCACTTTAGGTGGTGAAATTGCGACTCAAGCAATTCTAGATGCCCTAAAAAGTACATTCCCAGATGCTAAATTAAGACACATCTATGCAACAACTGAAGCCGGTGTAGTTTTCACAGTAAAAGATGGAATTGCAGGATTTCCATTAGAGTGGAGAAACTCACATTTAAATGGATGGGAATTAACTTTTGATGAGTCATTAGTTCTACATAAAAAAGATATCACAATTAAAACAGGCGATACAGTAAAAATAATTGGCAATCGTGTATATTTTATTGGCAGAGAAGACAACATTGTCAATATCGGCGGTGTTAAAGTTAATCTAGAAGATATTGAACAAAAAATCCTTTCATTAGATGAAGTCATCGACGCAAGAGTCTATGCCAAGAGCAACCCTATCACAAATGCGATTGTTTGTGCCGAAATTGCCACACACGATGAATCCAAAGCGAGAGCAGCATTAGCCACTCTAAATAATAATTTAGACAATGCAGCAAAGCCTCGCATTGTAACCTTCGTAACAAATATATCTTTGACTGAAGCAGGAAAGAAATTAAGGAAAGTATAATGAAGCATGTTATTGTGACAGGCGGAAGTAAAGGACTTGGACTAGCGATTGTTAAGTACCTTCTTTCCGAAAACTATACAGTTTCAACTTGTAGCCGAGAAAGAAACTCCGCAATTGATGAATTACTTTCCCAATATTCAACTTTTCAATGGTTTCAAGTCGAAATAGGTAACGCAGAACAAACTGCTGAATTTGTTAGAAAAGCATGTACCTGGGCTAATGAAGCCAAACTTTGGGGGGTTATTAATAATGCAGGTATCGCAAAGGAAGGGATTTTAGCTACATTTCCTAATATAGAGACTGATTCTTTATTACAAATAAATTTACATGGTGCTATTTATTTAGCTCGCGAGGCCCTACGTATATTTTTAAGTCAAAATAGTGCAGGAAGAATTATAAACATTAGTTCCATTATTGGAAGCCGTGGTTATACCGGTCTAGCCGCATACTCTGCATCAAAAGCAGGATTAGATGGTTTAACAAGAGCACTGGCTAGAGAAAATGGACGACGAAATATAACTGTTAATTCTATTGCCCCTGGATATTTAGATACCGAAATGTCATCTACTCTAAGTGACAAAAAACGCGAGCAAATTATTCGTCGGACACCAATGCACAGACTTGGTCATGTGGATGACATAACACCTCTAGTCGGCTTCTTACTATCCGATGGTGCATCCTTTATTACTGGCCAGACTATTACTATTGATGGCGGAATTACAAATTAGGATACCAACATGTATAGAATCAAGTGTCAACTATGTGGAAAATCAGAATGGACTGATTTTTCTGAAATTACTTTTGGTCTCTGGCATCAAGTTTCTCACAGTTTAGAGCGCCAATCTAACAAATATCCTCTATCAAGATGTAATGATTGTGGACATGTTCAAGTTAGCATTGAATATACTCAATCTCTGTTTGACCAACTTTATTTTCATTCCGCGCAAGAAGCAGTCATGTGGGATGAGGAACATGTAATATCGAATGTTCCCTATATGGACATGCTTAATTTTTCTTCCCCACTTATCTTACCTAATGTCATCGTAGACTTTGGCTGCGGAGACGGAAAGTTGTTAAAAGTAGCAAGAGAAATATACCCTACTAGCACTTTAATTGGTATCGACTTTAATAATCGATGTGATAATGAATCGTTCGAATACATTTCATTCAATTTAAATAAATTAACTAATCTTAATAATTCATATTGGACAGATGGTATTGATTTTGCAGTGGCATCTCATATTCTAGAACATGTCTTAGACCCTATTTCATTTCTAACAGAAATAGGAAAGAGACTTAAAAAAGAAGGAACATTGTTTGTTGAGGTCCCTGATTTCTCATTAGAACATCCTGACACTTCAATAGGAATGAGTAACTTAGTCAATCTTCAGCACATTCATTACTTTACTTTAGATTCATTGGCCTTGGCGGCCAAGACTTCTGGTTTGAAATTAATTAAATATCAACAGTTCAGTACTGGTTATATCCCTAGATTGCAAGTTTTATTAAAGAGAAATGATTCAAGCTCTGACGAACTACTTCTTCCAAAAAATAGTCCAGATCCCTCAAGTGTAATAGTTAAATATCAATCTAAGTGTAAAAGCTTGCGTTTAAATCTAGCAGAATGCTTAATTAAATCAGTACAAGAGGAAGGAAAATGTGGATTATGGGGTATAGGTGCAGATTTTTGCGCCTTATTGAATGAGAATCCAGAGTTAGATATTCTCATCTCACAGAAGAAGCTCGTGTTATTTGACTACAATCTGAAAGAATATTTTTATAAAAACAATATCATACAATGTAGTTCTGAGATAGAAAAATTTCCATATTCGGTTTACATGTGTCCACTACTCGCAGAGACAAGATTAAAAATGAGAGAAGTGAGTTCTAAATTAAATAACGTTAAAGATACATTTTTATCAAGGAATGATTAATGCTGCAATCTAATGAAGTGGTTAACTGTGCCATTTGCCAGAAATGTGATTGGAACATTTTAGCTACACTAAAATCTGGCATTTGGGATACTAATAGTATTGATATTAGTCGTATTAATATTAATTTTCATATAGGAAATTGTAGAAATTGTAATCACGTCCAAATTATCACTCCCTATACGATAGATACTTTCAAAATATTATACTTTTCAAATAATGCAGAACCTGACATGTGGTGTGAATCTTCTTTAGAAAACTCTCCATATGCGCAGATGTATGAATTTATAAATGAGTATGTGCGGGATGGATTGCATATTGCTGATTTCGGAGCTGGCTCGGGAGTAACTCTGAAACTGATTAATGAGAGAGTTAATAATTCAACTCTGACTAGCATCGACTTTCATGATTATACTCAATCGGATTCAATTAATCATATTAAAGCTGATCTAAACAATCTAAGTGATATATCTTCTTATTTTAAAAATAATCCAATACAGATAGCGATAAGTACTCATGTATTAGAACACATTGTTAATCCTATTGAATATTTAAACAACATTACTAAATACTTGGATGTCGGAGGTTTAATTTTCATTGAGGTTCCGGATTGCAAGCCAAAACTTAGTGTACAAAATATCGCCTCCACGAATATCGTTCACGGCCAACACATTCACTACTATACGTTAGATTCTTTAGATGTTATAGCTCATCTTGCAGGATTAAAGATAATAAAGTCGAATCAATTAGTTAGTGGAAATATTCCAAGATTACAAGTGCTTCTCAAAAAATATACTACAAGACATGATATCATAAGAAAAATTAATCCTTGTGCTGATATTTTGGTTATCGATAGATTCACACAGTATACTGAACATCAAAAAAATTTATATAACTTAATTATTAGTAGCTTAAAAGATAACAAAGTTGTTAATCTCTGGGGTGTAGGAGGAGACTTTTACAACCTTATAACAAGCTATAGTGATTTAATTCAATATATAGAATCAAAAAAAATATTGCTTTATGATTATAGCCTTGCCAATCATCGGTTTTTAGGACAAAAAATATTATCGAGTACTGTTTTAAAAGATAGCGAGCTTGAGGTGATTTTAACTCCTATCTATGATCCAACAAGAGAAAGAATGAAAAAAATCTCTCGTAATTGGTCATCAATAATAATAGACCCTTACGAATAATAAAAATTACATTTTAATTAGAGAAGATAATTTTTTAACAATATATTCTAGTTCATCATTTTTAAGCTTAGGATAAAGCGGGAGCGTTAAACATGATTTATAGTATAACTCTGCATTTGGATAATCTCCTTCTTTAAATCCTTTTTTAAGATAAAATGGTTGTAAGTGAATTGGATAATAATGAACGTGTACGGTGATTCCTGCCTGACGCATTTCATCAAAAATCATCCTACGTTTCTCAGTATCATTTAGTATGATAATGAACAAGTGATACGCACTATATGTAACATTAGAGGGAGCTACAAATTTAATGCTTAAGTCATCCAAAAGGCTCATATAGTTAGATGCTAGGCTATTTCTTGTCTGAACAAACTCATCAATGCGGGATATTTGACTCAAACCCAATGAAGCTTGCAATTCTGTCATTCTATAGTTGAACCCTAGACTGTGCTGTTCGTAATACCAGTCCCCTTCGTGAGGTCTCAGCATTTTATCTGGAGCTTTCGTAATACCGTGGCTACGGTAAAGGGCCATTTTTTCTGCTAATTCTGGGCTGTTTGTCAAGGCCATACCGCCTTCGGCGCTGGTGATAATTTTAACAGGGTGAAAGCTAAAAACGGTAATATCTGAGTATAGGCAGCTACCCAAAGGGTATCCGCGATAGCTACCACCAATCCCATGCGAAGCATCTTCAATAACTTTAAAACAATATGTTTCAGCAAGTGCAGCGATCGCTGCCATATCGCAACTATGACCACATAAATGTACAGGGATAACAACCTTTGGGAGTTTTCCTATCCGAGCAGCTTGTTCTAATTTAATTGCCAATGCATTTGGACAGAGATTACCCGTTAGAGGATCCACATCGACAAAATCAATCTCAGCGCCACAGTAAAGTGCACAGTTTGCCGAGGCGACAAAGGAAATTGGAGAAGTCCATACCAAATCATTTGGCCCAACCCCAAGAGCGAGGCATGCAATATGTAAAGCTGAAGTAGCACTATTTACCGCTACGCCATAGCGAGCTGAACAATAGGAAGCAACAGCTGACTCAAATGCAGGAACCTTAGGCCCTTGAGTTAAATAATCGGACAATAGAACATCAACAACAGCATCGATATCTGACTGATTTATATCTTGTTTACCATATGGGATCATGCTTGAGAATCCAAATTCAGTATTTCACTAATGCTCAAGAAATGTGGATTATTTCCCGAATGATATTCAAAGCCCTGCTGAACAGATTTTCCTATCTCACCTAAG
Organism: Shewanella decolorationis S12; assembly: GCF_000485795.1. Lineage (GTDB taxonomy): Bacteria > Pseudomonadota > Gammaproteobacteria > Enterobacterales > Shewanellaceae > Shewanella > Shewanella decolorationis. Next base: position 18,216 of record NZ_AXZL01000066.1, on the reverse strand, counting down.
AAATTTTTCGAATAGTCATTCTCACGACCAAAAAACTTAATACTTGGAGTAATCACAAAATGATCATCAAATTCAATAGTGTGATGGGAATCATCCCCTGGACACATGACCTCATGCATTTTTTCCCCGGGACGAATACCTACAATCCGCTGCTCTAGACTTGGCCCATAGGCTGCGGCAAGATCTGTGATGCGTATGGAAGGAATTTTAGGTACGAAGATCTCTCCTCCTTGCATACGGGAGAAGTTTTTTAAAACAAAATCAACACCATCCTGAAGAGTAATCCAAAAACGTGTCATGTTGGGATGCGTAATGGGCAGCGAAGTCGCGCCATTGGCAATCAGTTGTTTAAAAAATGGCACGACTGAACCACGTGACCCCACAACATTACCATAGCGAACTGCGGCAAATCGCGTTTTGCCATCTCCTACCACGTTATTAGCAGCGACAAACAGCTTATCGGAGGCTAACTTAGTCGCACCATATAGGTTAATAGGACTCGCAGCTTTGTCTGTAGAGAGGGCGATGACCTTCTTCACATTATTACTGATGGCGGCCCGGATCACATTTTCAGCACCATGGATATTAGTTTTTATACATTCCATAGGGTTGTATTCGGCAGCAGGAACCTGTTTAAGTGCGGCGGCATGGATCACAAAATCCACATCTTTAAAAGCTTGCTTTAGGCGATCACTATCGCGCACATCACCGATAAAATAACGCATACATGGCGCATTAAACACTTGCTGCATCTCATACTGCTTTAATTCATCTCGAGAAAAAATGATCAATCGCTTCGGTTTATACCGTTCGAGAATGGTTTTGGTGTATTTTTGTCCAAATGACCCCGTGCCACCCGTAATCAAAATTGTTTTATTATCAAACATAGAGTTCCCCACTCAAGATTGTTAGCTTCAATTAACTACTTGCGACACTTATGATTAAATACTTCAATACAGTAACGATACAAGATTCTTGCCAACTCTGTGCATGCTCAAATGTTGACGTTCATGGTGCGACCTACAAACATATCTTAGGCAACTATATATAATATATGTAGTTTTTCATAGTTCTATTGGGATTAAGATAACATTTGTTCGCTTTTCATACCCTCCTCGCGTTACGTATACAGTGTCAATTAACCGTTGGTATAGGAGTTGCTTGCAAGAATCGTAATGACATAGTCTTATATAGCTATAACCAATACCTTCAATTGCTATCAGGGTAAGAATTTCATGCAATTACAATCTAACATTCTTAAAAATTTTGCTATTAGTCGCTTTAATGAGTACTACTTACCCAGTATCAATCGCAATACATTCGAGGTAATCGATTCAAAAACCTTCTATAATAGGAAATTTAAAACACTGTTCAGCCAACAAGATAAGTTGAACATAATCATTGGTATGGATTCAGGTCTGTTGGCTAACTATATACTTGAGCTAACTGAAGGTATTCCTGATGGCAGTAAATTTGTAATTATTGAATTATCTACTATTTTACCTTTATTACTTATAGATATACCTAGTGAGCTACGAAGCAAACTCGTTATCATAGATGAATCTGGTTTAGATGAACTATTTAAACAAGATGATATCAAACTTTTTATAGCAAAAGGTGAATACAGGTTAATCGCTTCATCTTCTGTATCCTCTCGCCATCTTGATGATTACAACACATTACTAAATACTGTTGAATCTAGATTGCAGAATGAATATTTTGACAACAGCATTAACTTTACACAAAAAATATTTGTTAGAACTCAGCTAGAGAATATTGCCGACAATCACACCCAAGCAAAAGAGCTTAGAAATAAGTATAAAGAAATGGTTTGTATTGTTATCGCAGGTGGTCCATCACTTGATGACACTATACATTGGATAAAGGAAAATCAAGATAATTTATATGTAATTGCTGTATCGCGGATTGCAGGAAAGCTGGCAAAGTTTGGTATCAATATTGATATTGTTGTCTGTGTAGATCCTCAAGATGTTAGCTTTGATGTGAGTAGAGGTATGTTTGAGTTAAGCGATGAAACCCTACTTGTACATTCATATCACGTCAATCCCAAAATATTATCTCAATGGCAAGGAAAATGCCTATATATGGGGCAACGCTTTCCATGGAATAATGAGAATGACTTCGACAACATACCGACTGTGGGACCAACAGTCACCAATAGTGCTATTCGTTTAGCTATAGAGATGGGGTTCAGGCAGGTCTTGTTAAGTGGTGTGGATTTTTGTTACTCCAAGTCTGGATATAGCCACGCAAGAGGTACTGTAGAAGCAAGTTTAGGGCCGAGTTTAGGGCACGATACATTATGGGTAAATACTTATGCAGGTTATCAAGCAGAGACCTTAATTCAACTTAAACAAGCAATGGAATCACTTGAAAATGAAGCTAAAACACACCCTTATGTTGATTTGATCAATTTGTCATCACATGCTGCATGTATTGAAGGAATTACTCATCAATCTACGGAAAAAATAACACTTCATCCATTAGTAAAAAGCAAACTACTATCCGATAGTCGCCTGTTCACAACAAAAGAAAATGATCTTAATGAAGTTTATTCTGAATGTAAAAATATAAAAAATGAACTTCTCAAGTTGCAACACTTAATCACTGATGCAAAAAAACTAACATCGAAACTTAACTTAGACGCAAAAAAAACATCCAACACTCTTGATAAAGTAGATAAAATCGAGTTTAAAATAAACAAAAAATATAAAAAACTATCTCAATTAATCAAGTTTTATGGTTACTTTGAGTTCTCTAAATTTTTAACAACTAGAGAAGTAGAAAGCTGGACACAACAGCAAATAAACCAAATGACGGAAAGGTATTATGAGGCATTTTCATCAAGCTGTGATCAAGTTTTTAAACTAGTAGAAAGTGCTTGTAACAAACTGCAAGATAGAATAAACGAGCTGGGAACTACTCCATTTAATACATTAGCAGAGCAATGGAAAAGAGATAATCAACCAGGAAGGTGCTTTATATGGAAAAAGATGCACCCTGCCTATTCATTCTCAGCAGATGAACAATTACTTTGGACGGAACTAAATAATCTATACCAGCTTAGCTTAACTCAAGTTAGGCAAGCCTATGTTGATACTCTCCATACTGGATCTGCTATGGAGCATGTCTACACAAAAATTTTACGGTTAAATAAATCTCAAAGTCATCAGGGCTTAGCATTACTTGTGCATAATCTTGCTCCACTAATAGAAAAGGATCCTGAAGCTAAGCGACTATATCATCTTGCATTATCCTTTCAACTCAGCCTTGAGCAACAGCCTCAACAAGCGCTGGATGCGTTGCTCGCATTACCCGAAGAACTCTATACGGAGATGGAGTTAAAACACATTATTTTACTTGCGCTAAAATTGAGCAAACTTGAGCTGGCCGAGTCAACCCTTGTCAAAATTTTGACCCACAGTGATGAGTACATGCCGCAGTATGCGCATATCCTTAAACTACGCGGAAAAATCCAAGAGTCAGTCAACGTCTATTTAGACTACTTAGAAAAATATCCTTCAGAGACTCAGACTTGGATAAAGCTTGGTTTATTTATGGTTGAACTCAATCAAGCTGAGGGTGCACATACTGCGTTTTCACATGCCTTAAATGCGGATCCTGACAATCAGGTAGCGCTGCATTATGTGGCAGAGCTAAACCGAATCATGACTGAAGCACAATAAGCCAGTTGCCGAGTGATAATAACTCCACTCGGCGATTTTGTTATTCATGCTTAGCATCTTATAATGAGCCCGTTTCAATCTTGCCATTTACTAGGAGATATTGCTTGGCTCATACCTATATACCTTTAGATACCTATCGCCGTAAGTGGATTTTTAACCACAAAGACTTGCCTGTGAGCGATGAGGACAAGACTGGCATTCTGCCGCTGACGGACAAAAGCGCCATGCTGGTTTGGAATCAGTGGATTAGCAATAAAAGTAGCCGTGCTGAGCAATTTACTAAAGGGGATTGGGCCGCTAAAACCAACGCATGGGTCAAAACGGATCATTGGCAGAGTGCGTGGGACAGTGAAGATAACAGTCTACCCGAGATGTTGGCCGAGTTTATCCAGTGGCCAGATGATACTCAGGTCTATTTTTGCTACGAAAAATACCAAGTGATTGAAACCCGTTGGGATGTCTTCGCCCGCAATTGGAAATGCTTTCTATTTTTTGATGATGGCCCAATCCTCATATCCCCTAAGCAGAAACAAGCGGTGATGTTTGAGCAAAACGGCCAATATAAATTAGGCGTTCGTAGCTAATCCCGCCTGCCAATAAGTCGAATGGGTCGAACCAATCATTCCGACTTTTTGCTTTCTTAGGGTGTTCATCAAAAGAAAGCTGTCCAACTTGATTTACCTCTTTGGCGATAGCTTGGCACAGATCAGGCTATCGCTCGTCTTTGGTTTCGATTAGTATCGCTTCGCAATCTACAGATAAATTCCCGTTTGAGTAGTCCGAATGATTGATACGCTCAACGGCCATAACTAAAAAATATGAGGTGTATGATGAAGTTACTCTCAACCTTAACGCTCACTACCGCTTTGCTTTTTCCACTATTCACCCAAGCAAAAGAAGTCTCTGGTGTCCAAGTCGCCGACAGCATCACGCTCGACGCTCAATCGCTGCAATTGAATGGCGTTGGTGTTCGCAGCAAATTCTTTATGGATTTGTATGTGGGAAGCCTGTATGTCCCCACCCCGAGCAAAACCATGACCGAGGTGATCAATGCCCCGGTTGCGGCGATTCGCCTGAATATTACGTCTGGAATGATTACGTCCGAGAAAATGCGTGATGCGATAACCGAAGGTTTTGAGCATGCAACCGCCGATAATACGACCGATATTCAGCCACAAATTGACGCCTTTATGGCGCTATTTAAGGATGAAATCAAAGAAGGCGACCAATTCACCTTGGTCGCTGATAAAAGCCGTGGCGTTACCGCCTATAAAAATGGCCAAGAACAAGCCACGATTGAAGGGGAAATGTTCCGCCAGGCCTTACTCAAAATTTGGCTAGGAGAAAAACCTGCCCAGAAGAGCCTCAAAGAGGCTATGCTGGGCCAGTAATTAAAATCGCAACTCGAGATCCAAGGCCACAGCGCCTTGGTTATCGAGATCAAGCGCAGCCTCATCGGTCACTTCTAATTCACCGTTAAAGTAGTAACCCGCGTAAAGATTCAGCGCAATGGCCGGCGTAGCTTGCCAACCAGCACGCAGATAACTCACCCACTCGTTTGTCTCCACCACGGTATCCTTATCGGCGACTAAAAATCGCTCGGTGCGACGTGAATTACCAAAGCCGACATTCCATGCTGGGCTCACTTGATAACTCAGCTCCAAACCCGCAGGGCCACTAAATCCCGCTTGGGATGGGTTCGCTAACCGCCAACGATCATTAATCTGCCAACTCACCGCCAGATAAGGCATAGTGCGTACTTCATCAATATCGTTTAAATACGCAACGCCAAAACCGAGCATATTGCCCGACTCGAAGGCATACATGGCCGACGCAACCACACCATAACTCTGCGCATGGCTCGCCGATGCGGTATCGGCATAGGCATATTGAAGTTGTGGCGACAACATAAAGGACCAATGCTTATCCATCCGATAGCTAAGGGATAGGCCCGCGCGATAACGGTCGATATTTTCCCAGGTTTCACCCGCATCACTAAACAGGCCAGCGGCGTTATTCGCCCCCGTTAAACGGATATTGCGCCAATCGTAATCAAGCCTATCGTAACCGACACGCATTCCAATAGACCACTGTTTATCTAGGGGAATATTGACGCTGGCGTTGAGTAATAAGCTGTCCCGCTGCAACTCTGTATCGCCATTGGCAACCGATGCACTCTGGGTACTAATCTGCGATACGCTCAGCTTAAATGGTTTATATTGCGCTGGTTGACGCGCCTCAGCCGCGGACACGGCATAACTTAAAAAAGGCGTTAATCCCAATCCTATATACATTAGGCTGGGCTTTATGCTGACTCGAGAATCAAGTGATTTAGTCACGCCTGCTCCTTGCGTTACTGTTAAGTCATTTGTTGCGGATAATACGCTCGATTTCAAACAAAAGTAAACTCTTTTCGAAGAAGATACAAACTGATACCAACCGCTTAATGTTGTTACACTCGGTAGGCTTTTAAGAACATCTCGGCACAACCCCGAATATACTGCTCACGTTCTCCCAATAAACTCTCGGTTTCAAGCCCCAACTCTAACCTGAGTTTCAATTCACCGAACAGCATCAAGCACAAACGTACCGCACAATGATGCGGCTGTGGAAATCTATATCGTCCAAGCGCTTCAACCGACACTAAATACTTTGTCAGCATCGCAAGCATATACTGTGGCCCCGCCTCAAAAAACAATCGCGACACTTCAGGGTGGCTCTCCGATTGCGCCACGCAGGCTTTAAATACGGTAATCGCCTCAGGGCTAACAATCATCTCACCAAATTGCAGCGCAAATTCAGTGAGGGTCGCTTCGGGTTGACTAGGGTCGCTGAGTAAGTCGGCATTTAAGTTGTGGCCAACGCACTTGGATTCAATCGCCGCCACAAATAAATCATCTTTACTGCCGTAGTGGGAATACACAGTTTGTTTGGACACGCCCGCCTGTTTCGCCACTTCATCCATGCTGGTATGGGGAAACCCCTGGCGACAAAACAAATCAATGGCCGCCACCAGCACTTGCTGTTTCTTTTGTTCACTGCGGCTCATCGGGATATCGGAGGACAGAGTCATATCTTCACTCAAGGTAGCAACATAATTAATTCGTATTAGTTAAGCATAAAATAGACTAGACAGTCCAGTTCTGCACAACTAGACTAGCAAGTCTAGTTACATAAACTTAACCTTGAGTTTACAACGGAAGGATTCAAATGGATCGAGCTGCCCGACGTTCTTGGCGTGCATTTTACGTTTGCGTGATTGCCGTCACCGCCTTAACGGCCTGTCAGAAGGAAGTGACAGAGCATGCCAACACGGCGCAATTACAAACCGTGACGACTGCGCCGCTGCGCTTGTCGGCTAGCTATCAGAGTGAGCAAGTATTCACTGGCACGATCCGCGCGGGCAATACCACGGGCGTCGGCTTCGAATTATCGGGTAAGCTCAGTGAGTTAAGCGTCGATAGCGGCGCTAAGGTGACACAAGGGCAAGTATTGGCCAAACTCGATACCCGCTTGCTCGATGCCGAGCATCAGGAGATCCAAGCCAGCCTTGCGCAAACTCAAGCCGATGTTGACCTGGCTACCAGCACCCTTAAACGTAATCTCGAACTTAAAAAATCGGGTTATGTCTCAGAGCAGTTACTCGATGAGAACCGCACACAACTGGCAAGCCTCGAAGCCGCTAAGCAAAGGCTATTGGCCTCACTACAAGCAAACCAGCTAAAACGCGATAAATCACAGCTGCTCGCGCCCTTCGACGGCATTATCAGCCAGCGGCAGCACAATCTAGGGGAAGTGGTCGCCGCCGGCAGCCCAGTGTTTACCTTAGTCGGCAGCGTTAATACCGAGGCCTATATTGGTGTCCCTGTGGCGGTAGCACAACAATTCGTCAATGGGCAGAATGTGACAGTGAGCGTGCATAATCAGCAATTTACCGCCAAGATTGCCGGGATCAGTGCCGAGGTTAACCCCATTAGTCGCACTCTGCAGCTGCGGATCAGCCTGCCTGCGCATGCCAATGTGATCAACGGTGAAATCGCCTATTTGCATCAACAACAAACCGTTGAGCAAGCAGGCTATTGGGTGCCAATATCGGCACTTATCGATGGGATCCGTGGTCGCTGGAATATCTATGTAACCACGCCATCTTCACATTCAACAACCGATAGCACTTCAACTCAGATAGAGCGTCGTGATGTCGATATCCTCTACACCACTCAAGATATGGCCTACATCCAAGGCGCGATTAAGGCCGACGAACAGTATGTGACTCAAGGCTTACATAAGTTAGTGGTGGGCCAAGCCGTTTCTTCCATCGCGTCGACGAGGTAATCATGATTAAAGCCTTCGTCGAAAATGGTCGCTTAGTCAGCCTAGTGATCGCCCTACTGCTGGTCGCGGGATTTGGCGCTATGTCCAGTTTGCCGCGCACCGAAGATCCACATATCACCAACCGATTTGCGTCTGTCATTACCCCTTATCCCGGCGCTTCTGCCGAGCGGGTCGAGGCGCTTGTCACCGAAGTTTTAGAAAATCAATTACGTCGCCTTGAGGAAATTAAGCTTATTCAATCCACCTCAAGACCCGGTATTTCGGTGATCCAGTTAGAGCTTAAAGATACCGTCACTGACACAGATCCCGTCTGGTCCAGAGCGCGGGATCTATTAGCCGATGCCAGAAACGCCCTCCCCGATGGTATACAAACACCGACCTTAGACGATCAAGTCGGCTACGCCTACACCGCCATTTTAAGTCTAGTGTGGAACGATAGCAGTCAACCGCGGGTAGATATGCTCAACCGCTACGCCAAGGAATTACAGAGCAGGCTTAGACTCTTATCTGGCACCGACTTCGTTAAACTCTACGGCGCACCCGAGGAGGAAATCCTGGTTCAGCTCGATGGTTATAAGATGAGCCAGTTGCAATTAACGCCGGGAACCATAGCAAAAATCTTAAGCAGCGCCGACAGTAAAATTGCCGCGGGCGAGATCAATAACAATCACTTTCGCGCCCTCGTCGAAGTCTCGGGTGAGCTCGATTCCCAAAGCCGTATTCGCCAGGTGCCACTCAAGGTGGATGCACAGGGACAAATTATTCGTTTAGGGGATATCGCCCACATCAGTCGCCAACCTAAAACCCCCGCTGACAGCATCGCCCTTGTCGATGGCGAGCAGGGCGTGTTTGTCGCTGCACGCATGCTTAACAATACCCGCGTCGATACCTGGCAAGGGCAAGTCAAACAGCTAGTCGATGAATTCAATCAAGAGTTGCCGGCCAATATCAAAGTCCAATGGCTGTTTGAGCAAAACAGCTATACCAGCGAACGCCTCGGCGGATTAATTATCAACCTATTACAAGGATTTGTGATTATTCTGGCAGTCTTACTGCTGACCTTAGGCTTAAGAAACGCGATTATCGTTGCCCTGTCGCTCCCCCTGACCGCCCTCTTCACCTTGGCCTGTATGAAATACATCGGCTTACCCATTCATCAAATGTCGGTCACAGGTCTAGTCGTCGCCCTTGGGATCATGGTGGACAATGCCATTGTGATCGTCGATGCCATCGCCCAGCGCCGCCAACAGGGGACGAGTCGCTTAAGCGCGGTAACTGAGACCTTACATCACCTCTGGCTACCCTTGGCAGGATCAACCATCACCACCATTTTAGCCTTCGCACCTATCGTGCTGATGCCGGGCGCCGCAGGAGAATTTGTCGGCGGCATCGCCATGTCAGTGATGTTTGCCCTAATGGGTTCCTATGTGATTTCCCATACTTTGATCGCCGGTCTTGCGGGACGCTTTAGCCTTGAAGGTAAACATCCTGTCTGGTATCAGCATGGCATCAATGTTCCTTTAGTGAGTGGTTACTTTCAGGCGAGCCTCAGGTTTGCGCTAAATCGCCCACTGCTAAGCGCAACGCTTATCGGGATAATTCCCCTGCTAGGCTTTTATGCTTCGGGCAAAATGACTGAGCAGTTTTTCCCGCCGTCGGATCGGGATATGTTCCAAATTGAGCTGTATCTCGCGCCCCATGTCAGCCTCGAAAACACCTTAAACCAAGTGCAGTTGATGGATAAGCAGTTGCATCAAATCGAGGGCATCACCCAAGTCGATTGGGTTGTGGGTGGCAATACCCCTTCGTTTTATTACAACCTAACTCAGCGCCAACAGGGAGCCACCAACTATGCTCAGGCCATGGTGAAAGCCAGTGACTTTAAGCGCGCCAACGCCCTTATCCCTGAGTTACAGCAAACCTTAGATAAGGCCTTCCCCGAGGCGCAGGTGTTAGTGCGTAAACTTGAGCAAGGCCCGCCCTTTAATGCGCCGGTCGAGTTAATGATATTTGGCCCTAACCTTGAGACGTTACGCTCACTCGGCGATGAAGTGCGCAATATCTTAGCCGCTACGCCCGATGTGCTGCATACCCGCGCAACGTTGAGCGCTGGCGCACCTAAAGTGTGGTTGCAGGTGAATGAAGATGCGAGTTTGATCAGTGGCTTAACCTTGACGGATATCGCCAGACAAGTGCAAATGGCCACGACGGGTGTTATCGGTGGCAGTGTGCTCGAACAGACCGAATCGCTGCCGATCCGTGTGCGTTTGGGTGACACCAGTCGTGAGCAGGCTAGCCGCCTCTCTGAAATTCAGCTAGTGACCCCCTCTGGCACAGCCGTGCCCTTATCAGCGCTGTCCCACAATGAGGTGCAAGTCAGTCGCGGGGCGATCCCGCGGCGAAATGGCCAACGCGTCAATACGATCGAAGCCTATATCGTCAGCGGCGTCTTGCCCGCTCAAGTATTAAATGATGTAAAAGATAAAGTCGCTGCTATTCCGCTGCCTACGGGTTATCGAATTGAAATTGGTGGCGAAAGCGCAAAACGTAATGAGGCAGTCGGTAATCTATTATCCAATCTGATGCTTGTCGTCACCTTGTTGCTGGCCACCGTAGTTTTGTCTTTTAACTCCTTTAGGCTCACTGCAATTATTTTACTGAGCGCATTACAGTCGGCGGGACTTGGGTTGCTTGCGGTGTATGTGTTTGGTTATCCCTTTGGCTTTCCGGTCATCATCGCCCTACTCGGCCTAATGGGGCTTGCGATCAACGCGGCGATTGTGATCTTGGCTGAGTTGGAGGATACCGAAAATGCACGTGCGGGTGATAAAGAGGTGATAATTACTACGGTCAGCAGCTGCGGCCGTCATATCAGCTCAACCACAATCACCACGGTCGGCGGCTTTATACCGCTTATTATTGCGGGCGGTGGCTTCTGGCCCCCCTTTGCCATCGCCATTGCCGGTGGGACTTTACTCACAACGTTGCTGTCGCTCGTTTGGGTGCCAACCATGTATTTATTGCTGATGAAAACACGCCGTATAGCCTCGACACAGGCGTTATCGACTCAAATCGCATCATGAACAAGGTATTGATATAACTTATCTTTAAGATGAAGTCGTTCTAATTTTAACGCCACAAAGTGCTCATCATCGGTGGGCACTTTGGTTAATTCAAGGGCGCGGATTTTATGGTCTAACTCGTGGTATCGCTCAGCCATCGCTGCAAAATGTGTATTATGTTTTTTTAGATGTTGGATATGGTCAATAAAATCTGGAAACTCATAAATCAACGCATGATTTTCGCCAAGCATAGCTTACTCCTTGTTATTTTCTATCGGCTTACTCGCAAAAATGCTGCGAAACACTTCCTTTTATCCACAGCAATATTACTCAATCTTACGATTTAAAAACTTAATTCTTATTGATTAAAGTTCACCTCTGTTATCGTATTAACGCTGGCAATCTGTCGGCGAACTATCTATAAATAATAGAAAATCTTAGACCCATATCAAGACCATGGCATAAAACATAGGTTACATTAGCGTTAACCTTTACCTATAGGATCGCACAATGAACTATAAAAATTGGCCTATTGCAAAACAGATCGGCGCCCTTGCTTTTATCCTCACCCTGATCATTTTCTGCATACTGAGTACCCTTTCCTACAAATCTGCTTCAAATGTACTAGAAGAAAAAGGCATTAGTGCTATGAAAGCCGAAATGCTTGCAGTATCAAACATGCTTGAACTGCAATATAGCAGCTTACTTCAACTGGCAAGACGTAATGCTGATGTCTTTAAAGAAATGTACCCAGGACAATTTAGTCTGTCGGATAACACCATCAATGTGCTCGGCGTGAACACTCCAGCATTATTTCACGAGAAAGAGCAGCTTAATTCTTCTAAGAGTAAAGTCGACCGTTTCGCCAACCTCACTGGTGGTACTGCTACCGTATTTGCCCGCGATGGAGATGACTTTGTACGTATTGCCACCTCTCTTAAAAAAGCTGACGGTACCAGAGCATTAGGGACTTTCTTGGGTAAAACTCATCCAGGTTATTCCACGTTAATGAAGGGAGATATTTACGAAGGATATGCCAAACTTTTTGGCAAAGACTATATGACTGTCTACCGACCCATTAAAAACATTGAAGGTAAAGTCATTGGGATCTTATATATTGGCTTCGAGATCACCCAAACACTTGAACAATTAAAAGAGGCAATGAATAAACTGACCTTAGAGGAAACAGGTCATTTTCTACTAATGCGTAAAGCAGATAATGTTCTGGTCGCAACACCTAAATTTAAGGCAGGAGAAACGGTAACCGAAGCGATGTTAGATGGATTAACACTCAGCCAAGCGGTTCAACACGACTCTGATTGGTACTACACCAATAGCCAGAATCAACAAATGTTTTCTCACGTTTTGGCCGTCCCAGGCTGGAATTGGTTATTAATCGGCCAAGTTAACGCGAACGAATTAAATGAAGAGAGTCTGTATCTTTTAACAATCAACGTCATCGTCGCCATTACCGGCATTTTGTTAATAACTGCTTTGCTGTCTTTAGTATTACTTCGCGCGTTAAAACCTTTGCACGCCCTTCAACGACATATGGAAGTCTTAGGGAAAGGTGATTTCAGCTATCACATACCGCCCTGTGCGCCAGAAAGCCATAATGAGGTTGATAGGATTACCAACAGCGTAGCCTCTATGTCTTCAGAGCTGAGGCACTTGATTGTCGCTTTACAAACTTCAGTACAAAGTATTGAGCAGCAAGCATCTAAAGCCCAAGATATTGCCAAACAAAATGGTGAAGAAGCCCAAGCACTGATGCAACAAACGGATCAAATTGCGACGGCGATTGAGGAAATGTCCACTTCAATCCGTGATGTAGCAAATCACGCTCAAGATGGGGCCAATCAAACTCAACAAGTGGATATGGCTGCCAAAGAAGGCCAGCTGCAACAAACTCGGTTAGTACAAGATTTGTTGAAATTAAGCCAACAACTCAGCAGTAGTCATCAAGCCGTGGAAAAAGTCAGTCAAGAAAGTGAGGCGATTAGTAAAGTTACTGAAGTGATTAACAGCATCGCTGAACAAACTAATCTACTTGCGCTAAATGCGGCGATTGAAGCTGCCCGAGCGGGTGAACAAGGACGTGGATTTGCCGTAGTTGCCGATGAAGTAAGAACCTTAGCACAACGCACTCAGTCATCCATTTTAGAGATTGGGCAAACCATTGAAAAACTGCAAACCCAAGTAAAAACGACCACCAGTCAAATGGCACAGAGTCACCAACTCGGTATCGCATCGGCAAATCAAGGGGAAGAAACCGGCAAACAACTCGAAGAAATTAACCGTCGAATTGCCGAGCTTGCCATTAGCTCTCGCAATATTGCCTCTGCAACCGAGCAGCAAAGCAGTGTTGCCCAAGAGATCACCCATAATCTGCACCAGATAAGCGAACTGGCTAATGAGGGCGAGCACAGAGCTACTGAAACGGTGAACTCAGCGAATGAGTTATCCTCCCTAGCCTTCGCTCTTAAGCAGCAAATTAGTCAATTTAAAGCCTAGGTCAAACCATTGCTTTGTCACGATACCGCCCGCTTCTTGGGCGGTATTTTTTTGCTTGATTAACGAAGTCAAAAAATGATGAACACCGCTAATAGCCATCACAGACAAATCCTCTAACCCCTGCTAAGTGAATCTTCCACCTTGAGACCTGTTTGGCTTTGGCTTTGGCTTTGGCTTTGGCTTTGGCTTTGGCTTTGGCTTTGGCAATTAAGCATAAGCTTTTAAATAGGCTTGAACTAAAGCTTTGTGCTAATCAATACTGTTCGGCTAAATCATATTGAGCCGTTTCTCTTATGGAAAGCCGCCGCTAACTTGTTGTTTGTTGCTTGTTACATTCGATATATCAGCAAATCAAACCATCTAAGCGAATCCTTTGAACTGAGTAATCAGGTAATAAAAAACCCCGCGATTGCGGGGTTTTAAAGGGTTCATGCTATAGGAGGTTAACTGTTACTCAGCGTCATCGCTTGAGCGGTCCATGTTCTCCGTGTTTTCAAGCCAAAGCGCATTGATAACACCGAAAGAACAGGCTAACAAAACCCCTAATATCCACGTGAAATACCACATAGTAGATGCTCCTTAATTCTAATAGAGTGAGGCTTTGTTATCTTCAATATGTTTGCGGGTTAAGCGACCAAACATCTTGAAGTAAGTCCATACAGTGTAACTTAACACGATTGGAACGAAGATAATCGCCGCCCATGTCATCACAGTTAATGTCATTTCACTCGCAGTCGCATCCCACATAGTTAAGCTCACATTAGGATCTAATGATGATGGCATGACGAATGGGAACATAGCTGCACCACAAGTTAAAATCACCATCGCCAGTGTCAGCGAGCTAAATAGGAACGCAAATCCTGAACGATTTAAGCGGCTCACCACGATTACCAGCAGTGGTAATGCCACACCTAATACTGGGAACAGCATAGTAATAGGATACTTATCATAGTTAGCTAACCAAGCACCTGATTCAACCGCGACCGTTTTCAGGGTTGGGTTTGACAATGCATGGTGATCCAGTGTTGAAGTCACTACATAACCATCAATACCGTTAGCTAGCCATACACCTGCAGCAGCAAATAATACCGCCACTAACAAGGCTAATAGTTGAGTTGCATTCGCAGCACGAACACGCAATTCACCTTCGGTTTTCATTTGTAGCCATGCTGCACCTTGCATCATAAACATAGCAGCGCTGACTAAGCCTGCGAGTAAACCGAATGGGTTCAACAGACCAAATAAACCGCCATGATAGGTAGCACGCAAGAATTCATCAAAATTGAATGGCACACCTTGCAGCAAGTTACCAAAGGCGACACCGATAATCAGTGGCGGAACAAAACCACCGACGAACAATGCCCAATCCCAGGACTTACGCCATTTTGGATTCTCGATTTTAGAACGGTAATCAAAACCCACTGGACGCATGTACAAGGCAAACAGCACTATCATCATGGCCACATAGAAGCCAGAGAAAGACACTGCATAAACCATAGGCCAAGCAGCAAATAAGGCACCGCCTGCGGTAATTAACCACACTTGGTTACCGTCCCAATGGGGGGCTACAGAGTTAACCATAATACGGCGTTCAGTATCGTCTTTACCGAGAATAGGCAGCAATGCACCTACCCCCATGTCAAAACCATCAGTAACCGCAAATCCGATGAACAGTACGCCGATCAGAGCCCACCAGATCATTCTCAATATTTCATAATCAAACATAATGAAATCCTCTGCTTAGGCTTCTAGTTTCTCGAAGTGGTAACGACCTGTTTTTAAGCTGCTTGGTCCAAGACGTGCAAACTTAAACATCAGGAACATCTCAATAATCAACAGCACTGAATAGAACAGGGTAATTGAGACAATACTGAACCACAGATCACCAGTCGTTAAACTCGATGCAGACATAAAGGTCGGCAACACCTCAGAGATGGTCCAAGGTTGACGGCCGTATTCAGCCACAAACCAACCACACTCAATCGCAATCCAAGGTAATGGCAAGCTATAAAGCGCAGCTTTAAGTACCCATTTCTTCTCTTCGATCTGATGACGAGTGCTTTGCCAAAACGCAGCTGCAAACACAAACAACATGAAGAAACCTAAACCAACCATAATACGGAAGCTCCAGAAAATTGGGGCAACACTTGGAATAGAGTCTTTCGCTGCTGCTTTAATTTGCTCTTCAGTCGCATCCACTACATTGTCAGTGTAACGCTTCAGGAGTAAGCCATAACCTAAGTCAACTTTAGCCGCTTCAAATGCTGCACGTAATTCTGGAGAAGTATCACCAGCACGCAGTTTCACCAGCATTTCATAGGCTTTCATACCATTACGAATACGCACTTCGTGTTCGGTAATTAAGTCGCGAATACCTGTGACTTCCTCATCTAAAGAACGTGTTGCCACGATACCCATAGCGTAAGGGATCTTCACCGCGAAATCGGTGTGCATGGTTTCTTGATTTGGGAAACCTACAGCAGTAAAGGCTGCAGGAGCTGGCTCTGTGTGCCACTCAGCTTCAATTGCCGCTAACTTAACGCGTTGTGCCTCACCCACTTTATAGCCTGATTCGTCACCCAATACGATAACAGACAGGATAGACGCCATACCAAAACTTGCTGCAATCGCAAATGAACGACGCGCAAAAGGTAAGTCACGTTTCTTAAGAATGTAGTAAGAGCTGATCGCTAAGATAAACATTGCGCCAGTCACATAACCAGAGGCGACAGTGTGAACAAATTTAACCTGTGCAACAGGGTTAAAGATGACATCTGCAAAACTGGTCATTTCCATACGCATGGTTTCGTAATTGAATACGCTGCCCACAGGGTTTTGCATCCAACCGTTTGCCACCAGAATCCACAGTGCGGAGAAGTTAGTACCGAAAGCCACAAGCCAAGTTACCGCTAAATGTTGACGCTTGCTGAAACGATCCCAACCGAAGAAGAACATACCTACGAAGGTCGATTCTAAGAAGAACGCCATCAAACCTTCAATGGCCAGTGGTGCACCAAAAATGTCACCAACATAATGCGAATAATAAGACCAGTTAGTACCAAACTGGAATTCCATCGCTAAACCCGTTGAAACACCCAAAGCAAAGTTGATACCAAACAACTTACCCCAGAACTTAGTCATATCTTTATAAATTTGTTTATCAGTCATCACATAGAGTGATTCCATGATAGCCAGCAAAAATGCCAACCCCAAGGTTAAGGGAACAAACAGGAAGTGATACATGGCCGTCAGCGCAAACTGCAGCCGCGATAGCTCAACAACCTCTTCAACAATCATCGGTGACTCCTTACGTGGTGCGTCCAATTGCTACGACAACATGAGCCATTCATAGCAAGTGCCTTTGTAGGATAGTGAGTTTTCATTTTGTGTTTATAACTGAAGCCAGTATAAACCGTTAAATTTCATCTTTTTCATTACATCGAAGCAGCAAGGCCTAAAAATCCCCTTTTTCCTCGCATACTGAGACACCTGTCACACTATCGCTCGGCTTTGAGACTTCCACCTCACCACCCAATCCTACAAATGATCCCATCGATATAAATATCATATAGTTAAGATATTTAATCGCTTTCATTTGTGAGTATTTTATACCACCCGCCTTTGATTCAAATCAATCAAACTCAGGGGTTTAGATGGGTTTTGCTACGGGGCACACACTTCACTTTCACCCACCGTTGACAGTGTCAAAAATATGAGGTAGAGAGCACTCAAAATTAAATTAAAAACCACTCTTTTGGCAATTTAAACAAAAAATCACATCCTAACCGCCAAAAACAAATAAAAACAAACAAAAAGCAACATTAACACTAATGAAACATTATATTTTTACATAAAGAATAATAAATAAAAACCTTTAAAATCAATATTTAAATTAAAAATGAAAAGCAACACCCCATAAATAACAACAAAATTTGATTAGTTTTTCTAATTTTTAAATATACTTTTTCTCGTTTGATAAGCTAATTCATACTGGTTAATATATCTCCTGTGTTAAGGAGACGGTTTGATGTGACTGGTGAAGCGCCCCAGACAAGCCAAACTCCGCGCACATAGGTATAACTTTGGTGTGGAGAAAACGATATGACAAATTTATTCGAACGTCTGGTTAACAGCTATAAGCTTGTTTTTGTTGAACTTTATACAGCTCGTGAGCTGTAATCGTTCACCGCTTACTCTGAAATAATACTGATTTGATTTGAAGTTTTGTTAGCGCAAAACGAGCCCCCTTCTCGATGAGTTGGGGGCTTTTTATTTTTATTGTCCGCAGATGGTGGGCTTTAAAGCAATTAAATAATGGTAATAAGGTTTTGTTTCACATGTGTGAACTACTTATTAAGAGGTATTTAGCTGATTAAGTCGGTATTTTTTAAATTGACTGCATTAGAAAAAGCGCAGATGAAGCTAACGTATTAAAATATATTATTTTTTTAAAAGATGCGTTTTATATATAAAAAAGGAGCGAAAAATTTCGCTCCTTTTTTTGCTCACTTTGACCAGTCCTAAATAGCGTTGACACTTTTCAAACTCATTTTGGAGAGTGTAATGACTTCAACAATTAAACGAACTCAACGCGATTATTC
>NZ_AXZL01000065.1 GCF_000485795.1 Shewanella decolorationis S12 | reverse complement strand
CCCCATTTGGCCTTAAAATACAAAACGCCCGATGAGGTTCATCAGGCGTTTTAGGTGGAAATAAGTGTCAACTTATTTCAGGACGGGACACGCAAATCCAGTTCAAACACCCTACAAATTAATCCTGAAACGAATAGTGATCCGCCTCTTAAAATACACAATTATCAAAAATTTCAGCTTGAAGATAATTGATCTCTCATTTAGTTGTTATTTATTTTAATCAATCCATAATACACAAACTATTTCCTTAAGATGCGGCAATAGGCGCTATTCTGCCTCTTAAGACAGTGGTATAAATAAGTCGAATTTCCCCTACACGTGAACATTTAGGATAAGTAGTCATGATTTTCTCTCAGGTAGTACTCGCACCCGCTGATCCCATCCTTGGTTTAACCGATACCTTCAAGGCCGATCCACGCCAAGATAAAGTGAATCTCGGTGTTGGCATTTATAAGGATGAAGCAGGGCAGACTCCAGTATTACAGTCAGTGAAGAAAGCAGAAGCCCTATTGCTTGAGCAAGAGAAAACCAAGAACTATTTAGGTATTGAAGGGGTTCAAACCTATAACCGCGTGGTACAAGAGCTATTATTTGGTGAGGGCAGTACGCTTGTGACGTCAGGCCGCGCAGCGACCGCTCAGGCGCCAGGTGGTACTGGTGCACTGCGTATTGCCGCCGAGTTTTTACTGCGCAACACGCCATCGCGCACTGTGTGGGTAAGTAACCCTACTTGGGCGAACCATCAGAATATTTTCGAAACTGCGGGTTTAACGGTTAAAGAATACGGTTACTACAATGCTAATGCTCACGATATCGATTTCGATGGCATGATGACAGATCTCGCCAACGCACAGGCGGGTGACATTGTTCTACTGCACGGTTGCTGCCATAACCCAACGGGCATTGATTTGACCTTAGCCCAATGGGAATTGGTTGCCAATCTTTGTTCAGACAAGCAGTTAGTGCCATTGTTTGACTTTGCTTACCAAGGTTTTGGTGCAGGTATTGAAGAAGATGCCGCAGGCCTGCGTTTAGTGGCTGCAAAAGTACCTGAGTTGTTAGTGGCTAACTCTTTCTCTAAAAACTTTGGTCTTTATAACGAGCGTATCGGCGCTGTGACTGTGGTTGCACAAAATGCCGATGAAGCGGTGCGTGCCTTTAGCCAAGTGAAGCGTACCATTCGCGCTAATTACTCAAACCCACCCGCACACGGTGCATTAATCGTTAGCACCATTTTAAGCGATGCGGCGTTAAAAGCACTTTGGGTACAAGAGTTGACCGAAATGCGTGAACGTATCGCCGAGATGCGTACTCTGTTCGTCCAAAGCTTAAAGGATGAAGGAGTGACTCAAGACTTCAGCTTTATTTCTCGCCAAAACGGTATGTTTAGCTTTTCTGGCTTAAATAAAGCGCAGGTTGCGCGCTTGAAAGACGAGTTTGGTATTTATATCGTTGGTTCGGGCCGTATTAGTGTGGCGGGTATGACCAAAACCAATATGCCTGTGATCTGTAAAGCGATTGCTCAAGTTCTTTAATTTAGCCCTTTAAATTAGTCCTCTAATATAAGAAATATAAGAAATATAAGAAGAGGACTTACGAAAAAGGACAGCTTAGCTGTCCTTTTTGTATTTTGTACATTTTGAATCTCTGGGATGCGCTGAATGGATGCGATTAATCCCGTCGTTATGACGCCAAGGTTTCTAGCGGTAAATCCGACTTTATTCTCAATACTGCGCTGAGCGCATCACGCAGGCCTGCCTGATCGTGTAATTGCGGATTGTGGCGATTCCTTAACGGAAAGTAATTCATCAAAGTCCCAAGGCGCACTTGTTCAGAGTGGCGTAGCACCTTAGTGATCACAGGCTTACCAATCACTTGATGGCACCAAGCAATCCGTTGTTCAATACTAAACTGGCCTGCTGGCGAAGTTTCTTCATTTAAATTGTCGATAAAAACCACGGGCGCAGTGGTCATCGCTAAGGCTTTAGCAAAGCAGGGCAGTAACAGCGGTGGCATAATACTCGTCAGGAAGCTCCCTGGGCCTAGGATAATCAGATCCGCACGGCTGATGGCTTCACAGGCTTCGGCGGTAGCATCAACCTGTGGCTCAAGACATAGGGCAATGGGCGCCTCATTCATCTTATCGACATTAACCTCACCAAAGACCTTACAGCCAGAGGCTTGTAATGCCACTAAATGGGTTGGTTGCTCTGACATAGGGATGATATTGGTTTCAATCTTAAGCATATGCCTAATCAGATTGACGGCTTCGAGGGGTCTAACGCAAAGCTTATCGAGGGCAAGCAACATCAAATTACCCAGATTGTGGCCGCTAAGTTCAGTTTCGCCCTGAAAGCGATACTCAAATAATTGCGAGCTCACCGATGGGCGATGGGCAAGTTGAGACAGACAATTACGCAGATCGCCCCACGCAATACAATCCTGCTCGGCCCGTAATCTGCCAGTAGAGCCACCATTATCCGTGGTTGCAACAATGCCGGTGAGACGATTGCCTAGAAAATCCAGCGATGAGAGCACGCGACCTAAGCCGTGACCACCGCCAATGGCGACCACGTGTCTGTATTGATTTAAGATTTGATGTTGCATGAGGGTTCCTTCCTGAATACCCATAAAATCCTGTCCTGTTTAAGCTAGGTTGCTCAGCTATCTTTGGAGTCGTTTGCCAACACCAGCGTTAACGGAACCTTAGTATAAAAGCTCAGTCAAAAGCATGCACTAAATATTCACGCTGCAAATGTACCAAAGTGTATGAGTTCAGCGCGGGATCGCATTTTGGCGTCATAAACTCATACCAGCGTTGGGCATGGGCGGTTTTGCCGCCACATTTCGTGAATTTCAAGATATGACATATAATCTGGCGCTTATTTTGCCACTCGTGACTCAATACCAAAGGTGACTTATTGAAAACAGGTAGAATTGGTTCGTTTACACTCGCGTTAGCTCTGGTTATCTTTGCGATTTTTTCGCTGAGAGTCTGGCTCATTCCTACTATCGATGAGCCTGAATCTATCGTTAGCCAACTTGAAAACTCCGTTGAACCCGTTACGCAAGTGCCTGACTTTTCTGCCATCAGTGATGTGGGAGAAAAAAAGCGTGCCTTTTTTGATTTTCTTAGGCCGATTATTCAACAACAAAACGCCATCATTACCACCGAGCGTGAGTTTATCACCGAGATGCTGGCCTTAGTGGAGAACGACAACACTCTGTCGGATACACAGCTAGCGCAGCTCAATCAGTTATTTGATAAATATCAATATGCTGCCCGTAATGTGGATGCAAAATCACTCAACAGTTTACTTAAACGGGTCGATATCATTCCCGAATCTATGGTGCTAATTCAGGCGGCCAATGAATCGGGGTGGGGCAGTTCGCGTTTTGCCCGTGAAGGCTTTAACTTTTTCGGCGAATGGTGTTTTAGCAATGGCTGCGGCATAGTGCCATCCTCTCGTGGTTCAGGCAAAACCCATGAAGTGAAAGTGTTTCCGTCGGTAGACGCTTCAGTGTCTTCCTACATGCGCAATTTGAACTCGAATACGGCATACACGCTGTTTCGCTCAATACGGGCCGATTTACGCGCTCAGGAAGCCGAGTTAAGTGCCGATCAACTGATCTATGGATTAGTGAATTATTCTGAAAGGCAAGAAGCTTATATCGACGAATTACTCGATATGTTACGTCATAATGAAAAGTATTTGGTGAAGGCGGATGTATAAAAAATGGTGGTTAGTGGGGCTTTGTTTATGTGCAACAAACCTGCATGCAGAAACGATTTCCTTAGAATATAAAGGCTTTTATGACAGATTAAAGCAAGTCAATAAGGGCAATTATCAGTTAGTCGAAATTACCTTTAGTGTGCCTATGCTGCCTAATTGCCTGATCCAAAGTGGCACTATTTCGAGTGAATTAAATTCAACGCCACTGACATATACTAAGGCGCAGCGTTTGTTTATTCCCTTTGATGACGCGCTTAAAGATCAACGCGCGTTAGTAAATTTGGAGTTTGAGGGCAAGGCTGACGGCTGTGGTATTGCGATGCAAGTCAGAGCCAAGCAGACTTTAGTGACATACGACAAGGCGCGACTAACCCAAATCGCCAGCGAAATGGATGCTTTACTCGGCGCCATGCAGGGCTTCCCTATGCGCTACTTTAAGGAGCCAATCGCAGGATTAAACTTTGAGTTTGCTCAAGGCCAAGCAGTTACTGTGACGCTTGATGGACATGAGCAACAGGTGAACCGCAGCTTTAAGTTGAGTACTGAACAACTTAACAGTTTGACATCGTTGCAATTTAGCCAAGAACCGACCGTACTGAGCCCTTGGGTTAAGTAACGATAGGCTTGTAGCCATAAAAGTCCACTTATGTGGTAACACTTCTATTAAGCTAACTGACGATACTCCAGACCATTAATTCCATCGGGATTCGTCGGTTTTTGATGGTAGCCCCTTATCGGCCAGACATGGTTCAATAAGTCTGGACAAAGTAGGTCTGATAAGCCTGTGAGGTTTCCTAAGGGCGGGGTTGAATGGGCTTTATACTGCGTTTAAGGCTTTCGACAGAGCGCCACTATGCCTTCAAGCCTTTGCCTTGTCTAAAGCCCGTTTAACTCCCGCTGAATGAACAGATATTTAATACGATTGGTATTAGAAACATAAAAATCCTAATACTATTATACACTTGGATTTTGGCAGTCTGGAAAAACGGTCCATTGATTATTTAATGCTTAACTGATGGCATTACACAATTTAGTGCCCTTTTTTATTCGCAGGCCATAAATGGGTTAATCTTTTGATCCCAATTACGTATAATTCGCAAACGTTGTTATCCTGATGGATTTGTTATGAGCCCCAGCCCATTTGCCCCAACAATCGAAACTATTGATTATCCGTTTCCGCCTAAGCCAATTCCTCTGTCCGATGCTGAAAAGGCGGACTACAAGGCACGTATCAAGCAGCTGTTGATTGAAAAAGATGCGGTATTAGTTGCCCATTATTATACCGACCCTGAAATTCAAGCGCTGGCCGAAGAAACCGGCGGTTGCGTTTCCGACTCACTTGAAATGGCGCGCTTTGGTCGCGATCATCCCGCCAAGACGTTAATCGTCGCAGGGGTGAAGTTTATGGGTGAAACCGCCAAAATTTTAAGCCCAGAAAAAACCATTCTGATGCCAACCTTGGAGGCGACCTGCTCATTGGACTTAGGTTGCCCCATCGATAAATTCAGCGCTTTCTGCGATGCACATCCTGATCATACAGTGGTTGTTTATGCCAACACCTCCGCGGCGGTAAAAGCCCGAGCCGATTGGGTGGTGACCTCGAGTATTGCCCTTGAAATCGTTGAGCACTTAGACAGCGAAGGTAAAAAAATCATTTGGGGCCCAGACCGCCATTTAGGCAGTTATATTGCCAAACAAACGGGCGCCGAGATGTTGATGTGGCAGGGCGATTGTATTGTTCACGATGAGTTTAAGGCCAATGCGCTGCGTGATTTAAAGCGTGTTTATCCCGATGCCGCTATTCTAGTGCACCCAGAGTCACCCGCGAGTGTGGTGGCGATGGCCGATGCAGTGGGCTCTACCAGCCAGTTGATTAAAGCTGCGCAAACCATGGCTAACGAGCGTTTTATTGTGGCGACCGATCGCGGGATTTTCTACAAAATGCAACAAGCGGCGCAGGGTAAAATATTGATTGAAGCGCCTACTGGTGGTAACGGTGCCACCTGTAAGAGCTGTGCACACTGTCCTTGGATGGCCATGAACGGCTTAAAAGCGATTGAAGCGTCATTAAGTGATAGCGACAAAACGACCCATGAAATCTTTGTCGATGAAGACTTGCGAGTAAAGGCGTTAATTCCGCTGACCCGTATGCTCGACTTCGCTAAGACACTGAATATGAAAGTGAAGGGCAATGCCTAAGCGCTTTGAGTTATACATAGAGTGTTAACATCAATATCCCCGCCAAGCGGGGATATGTTTTACTTACAGTTTGTTACTGATAACAAAAAGCCCTGCATTTGCAGGGCTTAAGCTATCTCACTAAACGAGATTATTTAGCATTCATTAACGCAACCGCGTTATCTAACATACGGTTACTGAAGCCCCATTCGTTATCGTACCATGCCATGACTTTAACTAAACGGCCGTTAACGCGGGTTTGCGTTGCATCGAAGTTAGATGAAAACGCATTGTGGTTAAAGTCGATAGACACCAGTGGCTCTTTGTTAACAGCTAACACTTCGCTCAGTGGTGCAACCGCTGCTGCACGTTCGATAATGGCGTTAACTTCTTCAACAGTAGTATCACGTGAAGCAATGAAAGATAAATCTACTAAAGACACGTTAACAGTCGGTACACGTACCGCTAAACCATCGAATTTACCTTGTAATTCAGGCACCACTAAACCTACTGCCGCCGCAGCGCCCGTTTTAGTTGGGATCATCGACAGTGCTGCAGCACGTGCACGGCGTAAATCTGTGTGATATACGTCAGATAAACGTTGGTCGTTGGTGTAAGCATGAATGGTAGTCATCAAACCTGATTCAATACCAATTTCATCGTTTAACGGCTTAGCGAAAGGCGCTAAACAGTTAGTGGTACATGACGCGTTAGAGATAACTGTCATATCCGCGGTCAACACATTGTTGTTAACGCCATAAACGACTGTTGCATCAACGTTTTTGCCTGGTGCAGAGATAATGACTTTCTTCGCGCCCGCCGCTAAATGTGGCTGTACAGATTCTTTAGAAGTGAAGATACCAGTACATTCGAACACAACGTCAACTTGTAAGTCGCCCCAAGGTAATTTACCTGGGTCGCGTTCTTGGAAGGTGAGGATCTTGTCGCCGTTGACATAAATTGCTTCCGCATCATGCTCAACTTTGGCATTGAAACGGCCATGTACAGAATCATATTTTGTCAGGTGAGCGTTGATTGAAGCGTCGCCTAAATCGTTGATGGCAACAATTTTGATTGGGTAAGCTTTTTCGCTTTCGTACAGGGCGCGTAATACGTTTCTACCGATACGGCCATAACCATTTATTGCTACACGGATAGTCATCTCATATCCCTCTGGTGATTATAAAATTCAACTGGTAGTAAAATTACCAAACTGACAGCTATCGTCAAGTTAATTCGGCTGTTTTGCCGGGATTCGGTTAACAAATTAGGTGTTTTTTTTACATTGGTCGCGAAAACACCATTTTTAGCACGGCATTTGGATAAAAAATTACAAGATGGCAAACATTTTGCCGAGATTCCTCAAAACACCAGTTAAGGCGAATTAGGCTTCTCTGGCTCGACAGTTGTTGTCGCGGGCGCCTCGACGGATTGAGGCGCTAGCCAAAGCGCAACAGGACTAGTCGAATAGAGGCCATCTTCTAACGCATCGATCAAGTTCTGGGCGTACTCATCTAGTTTTGTCGCCAGTGTTTTGTTGCCACCGATTAAGGCTAGCATTTTATCTTCAGAATACTTCTGCTGCGTAAGTAGTAAATTGGCTTTTGTTAGCATATAAGTTTTTTCAAGCGCTTGGGTTTGGCGATAAGCAGAGGCAAGCCCAAGCAACCAATTGGGGTCAAAGTCAGCGTATTGGATCTCTGCGAACACTTTAAGGTAAAGTTGTTGCGCTTTGATGGCATTACGGTTGCTGTAGTAGGTAGCTATTTGCGCTAAAAGAAATGGCTCAGTGACTTCGCCAGCATTTTCTTGCGCCAAGAGTCGGTTTAACGCATCCGTGTCACCAAAGCGTGTCCATTGATAATAAGACATAAAAGGGTCTTGCCGCTCACGAGTTTCATCCTGTAGGCGACTGAGGTTTTGTGTACTTAGTCGAAAGGCTCTGGCTCTATCTGCTGTGCGGCTTGTATGGATAATGTGTTGAACGCCTGAAGCTAATTCAATACAACGACTATAATCTTCGAGGTAAGTTAACTGTTGATAGAGTTGCTTGCCTGTTGGATTTTTATTGTCCATTAGGTCGTATCGACTTTGGATCAGCTTTGTTTTCTCGGCTAAACACCAGCCATCCTTATGCAAATCGGCACAAATTTCAGGATTATTTTTACAAATCGTTTCGATGTTTCGGCCATTATCACAACCGAAAAGGCTTATTGCGAGGGAAAATGATGTAATTATTACTAGATTTTGTCTCAAAATACGCTCCAAAATGCAATTTTCTCTAATAAAATTACAGATTTACAGAAAATATCTTACTGGCAAGCTGGGTCAGTTTTCATTACAATGGCGCCGACCAAAACAGAGGGTTTCCCCTAAAACCTACATAAGATTATTGGTCTTTTCGTCATGTTACTCAAACCTTTCAATATTTTTAATTGAAAAGTGAGATAAAGGATCTGTAAATGAGCGCTGATAAACACCTACAAAGTTGGCAAGAACGTTTTGAAATGGCAGAGGCAATGCAACCTTTGCTAGGCAAGTTGTACCGTAACCAAGGCGTCGAAGTTGTGGTTTATGGTAAGCCATTACTCAATGCTTCTACTATTGAGATTATTAAAGCGCACCGTTTAGTTCGCCGTCATGTCGGCGAGAAATTACGTTTACGCGAGAGTTTCCCATTTGTTCAAGCCTTAAGCAGACTCGCTGTTAAACAATGTAAAGTGGATATTGGTAAGCTTGCCGTAAAATACTGGGCTGAACATACCGATACCAACGAAATCGAAAGCTATATGGCACGCGAATTAGCGGCGGCGATCGATCATGCTGATGATATCGCACCGCGTGATGTAGTGTTGTATGGTTTTGGTCGTATCGGCCGCTTATTAGCGCGCTTATTGATCGAACGTACTGGCCGCAGCAACAAGTTAAGACTGCGCGCTATCGTATTACGTGGTGGTAAGAAGGGTGATTTAGAAAAACGCGCTAGCTTACTGCGTCGTGACTCTGTTCATGGTCCATTCAACGGTTCAGTTGAAGTGGATGAAGAGAACAACGCCATTATCGCTAACGGCACCTATATCCAAGTCATTTACGCAAATTCGCCAGATGAAGTGGATTACACCAAATATGGTATTACAGATGCATTAGTGGTAGACAACACGGGTATTTGGAAAGACGAAGCTGGCCTTGGCTTACATTTGAAGAGCCCTGGTGCCAGCAAAGTGTTATTGACTGCTCCAGCAAAAGGCGCCATCAAGAATATCGTTTACGGCGTGAACGAAGGCGACATTACGCCAGAAGACATTATTGTATCTGCGGCGAGCTGTACTACTAACGCCATCACACCAGTACTGAAGGCAGTAAACGATAAATACGGTATCGAAAATGGTCACGTTGAGACTATCCACTCATACACGAACGATCAAAACCTAATCGACAACTATCACAGTGCTGACCGTCGTGGTCGCAGTGCGCCATTAAACATGGTTATTACTGAAACAGGTGCGGCTAAAGCCGTTGCTAAGGCACTACCAGTATTAGCAGGTAAACTGACGGGTAACGCGATTCGCGTGCCAACACCAAACGTATCTATGGCGATCATCAGCATGAACCTCAATGCTGAGACCAACAAAGACGAATTAAACGAATACTTAAAAGACACGGCGTTGCAATCACCATTGCAGAACCAAATCGATTACACAGACTCAACTGAAATCGTATCAAGCGATTTAGTGGGTTCTCGCTATGCGGGTGTGGTTGATTCACAAGCGACTATCGCTGAAGGTAAACGTGCCATTCTGTACGTATGGTATGACAACGAATTTGGTTACAGCTGCCAAGTCGTTGGTGTCATGCAGACCATGTTAGGCCTGACAACACTGTCTCTACCTGCTTAATTACACTCGTTCACAAAATAACAAAAAGCCCACGAATGTGGGCTTTTTCATGCATAACATTTCGATATTTAATCGGGGCTAAGTTCACCAACCAAGTTTTGCAACATGGCAGCTTTAATTTCGCTCGGTTTTAGGTTTTTCGACAGCAGATAATGCAACTTAGCCAGTGCGGCTTCAATGGTCATGTCTGCACCACTGATCACCCCCGCTTTGGCGAGTGCATTGCCCGTAGCGTAACCGCCCATATTCACTTTGCCTTGGAAACATTGAGTTAGGTTCACTAACACAATCCCCCGTTCATCCGCTTGCTTTAAGGTATCGAGTAATGCCGCATCCTGTGGTGCATTGCCCACGCCAAAGGTCAGTAAAATCAGTGCCTTCACGGGTTGCTGCAGAATGTTCTCAAAAATTTGTGTCGAAATACCAGGGTAGAGAGTCACTACACCGACGGGCTGTGGGCTGATATTAGCCACTTCTAACGGCTTATCACTTGGCGTGGCAATTTTACCTGCACGCAGATTAATTTTAATCCCCGCTTCAAGCAGTAAGGGGAAGTTAGGCGAGGCAAAGGCATCGAAGCCATCGGCATGGGCTTTGGTGGAGCGATTGCCACGGAACAGTTTGTTATTAAAGAATAAACACACTTCAGCCACTGGATAATTGGCGGCGATATATAAAGAGTTAAGTAGGTTGGTTTGACCGTCGGATCTCAGCTGTGCCAGAGGAATTTGAGAGCCGGTGACAATAACAGGCTTTGACAGGCCTTGAAGCATAAAGGATAAGGCCGATGCGGTATAGGCCATGGTATCTGTGCCGTGGAGGATCACAAAGCCATCGTACTTGTCGTAATTGGCCTTAATATCATCGGCGATCATTTGCCAGTCGGTTGGTGCCATGTTTGATGAGTCGATGAGCGGGCAGTACTCATGGATCACAAACTCAGGCATTTCATCATGGTAAAACTCGGGCATGGATTGGACGCATTGGGTCAAAAAACCTGCCACCGGTGCAAAGCCATTCGCGGTTTTTTGCATACCTATGGTGCCGCCCGTATAGGCGACGTAAATGGAGCGTTTAGTCATTCTTGTCGTTATCTTAGCTGCAAGTGAGCTAATTATACGATTTTGCAGGCATAAACCCAATAAAAAAGCCCGAGGCAATCGGGCTTTTGTGTCCTTCATCTTGAGTCTGCGTTAGTTTATCGCACAGCTGTCACAATACACATACACATGGTTAGGATCGTTAAAGGCCGCGATGGTCTTTAAGCTGCCAGTCCATTGAGCCAGCATTTGCTCAAGCAGTGTTGAATGGCTAAGTGAAGCGGGTAAATAGGCTGACACAGAGGCAAACATTTGCTGCACAAAACGTTGTTCAGGAGTGAGCTCTTGTTCAATTACGCGGGTATCGAATAGGCTTAAATCTGCCAATTTAGCGGCTTTGGCAACGGCTTGGTCGATATCCCCAAGCTCATCCACTAAACCTAACTCTAGGGCTTTTTTACCACTCCACACTCGGCCTTGAGCGATGCTATCCACTTGTTCTAAGGTCATTTTACGTTCCTTAGCGACCAGTGAGATAAAGTCTAAGTAGCCACGCTCGATATGGCGCTGGATAACCGATTCAATTTGTGGCGAGAGGGTGCGAGTCACTGACAATCCCGCCCATTCAGAGGTCGATACACCATCAGTATGAATACCTAAGCTAGCGAGTGAATCTTCGAAGGTGGTGATCATCCCAAAGATCCCGATAGAGCCAGTTAGCGTGGTTGGCGTTGCGAAGATATAATCGGCACTGGCCGAAATCCAATAGCCGCCGGACGCCGCAAGGCTGCCCATACTCACCACCACTGGTTTACCCGCCGCTTTGAGGGCAAGTAATTCTTGGCGGATTTGCTCCGAGGCAAAGGCGCTGCCGCCAGGGCTGTCGACTCTAAGCACCAGTGCTTTGATATGTTTATCAAATCGCGCTTTACGTAACAGCTCTGCGGTGCTATCACCACCGATTTGGCCGGCGGGTTGGCTGCCATTTAAAATGGTGCCGCTGGCAACGATAATGCCGACACTGTCTTGTTCAACGAAGCTTGGCAAAGGCGTCACTAAGGTTAAATAGTCGTAGAAGCTGACTTGTTTAAAGCTGTCACCCGACTTCTCTTTACCCACGCTATCGAGCATGACTTTACGGAACTCTTCATCGGTCGCTAGGGTATCGACCCATTTCATATTGATGGCCATAGTGGCGGAGTCGCCTTCGGCCTTATCGAGTTGCGCGAGGTAGTTTGCCGAGTCGAGCACTAAGGTATTAGCATCGATTTGGCGATTTTTTGCCACCGTTTGAGTGTAGCTTTGCCAAACATCGGCGAGTAGGGCGCTGCTGGCCTCTCTGGCCGCATCCGACATATCGTCACGCATGTAGGGTTCTACTGCCGATTTAAAGGTGCCGACGCGAAAAATGTGGGCCTTTATCTTGAGCTTCTCAAGGGCGGACTTGAAGTATTGGTTATACATACTTAAGCCATCGAGAGAAACACTACCTTGGGGATTGAGGTAAATGGTATCGGCAAAGCTGGCAAGAAAGTATTGGTTTTGCTCGTAATAGTTTCCAATTGCCACCACCTTTTTGCCGCTTTCTTTAAAACGGTTTAGGGCATCGCCAATGGATTGTAATTTGCTAATCCCTGCGCGTTTCAGCTCGGCTAAGTCTAAGACTATGGTGCTGATCCTGTTATCGTGCGTCGCGTTATCAATCACATAGATAATATCTGCCAGCAGGATTTCGCCATCGCTACTGCCGTTATTGCCTTGCTTTAGTGCGGCTTCAATTGGGTCGACCTGCTGTTTTTGATCTACAATGGAACCCGCCAGATTAAGCACCAATGCTGAGTTCTCTTCGACCTGAATATCCTCACTACTGCCAATAGTGATGAGGATGATGGCCAGGAAGCCAAAAAAAATCAGGTTGAGTATGAATTTACGGATCCCGTTGAGGGTGTTCCATATAAATAAACATATTCTCTTGAAAAACGATGGGTTAGCGGACATTAGCCACTCCTTTGCTTATCGAATGTGCCAATGCTAACTGAAAATCTCCTCACTGGCTAAACACAATTGTAAAGGATTTTAACTTTTAACCCCCTAGCAACAGTTGAGCTTACATTTGACTCAAGGTATGCTCATTTAAATCACTTGTTTAAAAAGGATGTTTGAATGTCGTTTCCCCATTTATTAGAACCCTTAGATCTGGGATTCACCCAGCTCAAAAATCGTGTGTTAATGGGCTCCATGCACACGGGTTTAGAAGAAGAAAAGGGCGGATTTGAGAAACTGGCAGCGTTTTATAAAGAGCGCGCGTTAGGGGGCGTCGGTTTAATTGTCACCGGCGGTATCTCACCAAACCTACGTGGCCGCTTGACTCCCCATGCGTGTCAGCTGAGTTTCCTCTGGCAAGTGGGTAAACACCGCATTGTGACTCAAGCGGTGCATGAGGCTGGCGGTAAAATTTGTATGCAAATCCTGCATGCGGGGCGCTATGGTTATCATCCTTTTTCGCAGGCGCCGAGTAAAATTAAGTCGCCTATCACTCCCTTTACGCCTTCTGCCATGTCGAGCCGTCAAGTTCGCGCCACCATTAAGGATTACGCCAGTTCCGCAGCGTTAGCGAAAAGAGCGGGGTACGATGGTGTTGAAGTGATGGGCTCTGAGGGCTATTTGATCAACCAATTTATCAGTTCGCGCACCAATACGCGCACCGATGAATGGGGCGGCAGTTTTGAAAAACGCGCGCAATTCCCGATTGAGATTGTGAATGCGATTCGCGCCAAAGTAGGCAAAGATTTCATTATTATCTTCCGCTTATCCATGCTCGACTTAGTCGATAACGGCTCCACTTGGGATGAAGTCGTGCAATTGGCCAAGTGGCTCGAGCATGCGGGGGTGTCGATTATCAATACAGGCATTGGCTGGCATGAGGCCCGTGTGCCAACCATTGCGACCAGTGTGCCCCGCGGCGCCTTTGCTTGGGTGACTGAAAAACTTAAACAGTCGGTTTCAGTGCCTCTGATTGCCACAAACCGTATCAATACGCCTGAGATTGGCGAGCAAATCATTGCCTCTGGTCAAGCGGATATGGTGTCTATGGCGCGGCCGTTTCTAGCCGATCCTGAATTTGTGAATAAAGCGGCGGCCAACACGCCAGAGCTTATCAATACCTGTATTGGCTGTAATCAGGCCTGTTTGGATCATACATTCTCACTGAAACGTGCCACTTGCTTGGTCAACCCTCGCGCCTGTTATGAGACCGAAATTAACTTTTTACCCACCAGCAATAAGAAGCGTATTGCGGTGATGGGCGCGGGCCCCGCAGGGATGGCATTTTCGGTGTATGCGGCCATGCGTGGCCATGAGGTGGTGCTTTTTGAAGCAAAATCCGAGGTGGGTGGGCAGTTTAATCTGGCACGTAAAATCCCAGGAAAAGAAGAGTTTAACGAGACGATTCGTTATTTCCTCAATCAAATCAAACTGCATAAAATCGATTTGCGTTTAAATACCCGTTTGGATGCTAAGGTGCTGGAAACCGAAACCTTTGATGAAATCGTTATCGCCTCGGGCGTGGTCCCGCGTGAGTTAAGCTTGCCAGGATTTGATAGCCCCAAAGTGGTGGATTATCAACAGGTACTGACGGGCCAAGCCACGATTGGCAACAAAGTGGCCCTGATTGGTGCCGGCGGTATCGGCTTTGATATGGCGCATTACCTCTGCGAATCTGAGTCGAGCACCCTCAATCCTGAAAAATGGTTAAAGCAGTGGGGCATTGACAAGCAATATCAGCATGCGGGTGGGTTAGCCGAGCCTGAAGTTGATAATAGCGATCATAGACAAGTCTACTTGCTGCAACGTAAGACTTCTAAGATGGGCAAAGGCTTAGGTAAAACCACCGGTTGGATCCACCGCTTAGTGTTAAAACAGCACAATGTGAAGATGAAAACTGGCGTCAACTATGAAAAGTTTGATGACTCAGGTCTGCATATCCGCGTTGGAGAGCAAACTGAAGTGTTGGCCGTGGATAATGTTATCCTCTGCGCCGGACAAGAATCTAACCGCATCTTAGTCGATGAGATGAAAGCAACGGGTATTCCAGTGCATTTGATTGGCGGTGTTGATGTGGCCGCCGAGCTCGATGCAAAGCGTGCCATTCGTCAAGGCGCCGAGCTTGCCATGCGACTGTAGTTGTTAAGAGGTTTACCAATAAAAAGCCTGAGTTTAACTCAGGCTTTTTTGTTGATTGATATGAAGATAAGAGCCTATCTGCATGAGTGGGTCATTTGCTTAGTTGGGTAAATGCCCATAACTGACGACCCGCGTGACTTGCCACTGGCCATTGGTGCGTTGCCAGACCATTAAAAATTTGGCCTTGCCGTCACAACTACCTGTTTCTTGGCTGCAAAATTTATGAATGCCCTCAGTTATCGCGCCAAAGTCTTTGATGGGATAGGCTTGAAAGCTTTCTTCAACCAGTGAGCGGGTGTATTTACCACAGGCATAGTTTTTAGTGTTGTTGATCATCGATTGGCGATCCCAAGTCACACCGCCATTGTCGTGGTAAAACTCGACCTTCTCGGCAAAGTAACTTTCGTGCAGCTTAAGTTGTTGCTCATCGGCACAACGATTAAATGAATCAAATACCTTGCTATCCATGTCTTTCATCTCGGCAACGAGGTTATCTTCACTCGAAAATGCACTCATTGATACAAGCAGCAAGCTGATTGCGATTAACTTATCCATAGCTCTCCTTGGTATAAATGGGTCCAGCTAAACAAAGTAAAAGTAATTCAAAAGCAATAACATAATGATCTTTTGGCAAGCTAACAAGGGCGAGTGGTAAAGCGTTTGGGATGCTGTAAAGATTTGTCTTTCGCTTATCAGTAAGCGTTATACAGGGAAGAGGGTCGTGAATACCCATTTGTTGCAGACGACTCTGTTAGTCTTCAACCACTTCTTGCTGTGGCACGGCTTTAAGATTGGCGGTTTTACGCGTCGATGGGGTTTGGGCGAGAGTGTTACTGCGGGGATAGGTCACCACGGCAGCACCTTCAGGGGATAAATCGAGTTCTAAATCTTCGCTAGGAATACAGCAGCAGGGCAGGCATTCGTCGGCTTTAAGCTCGGCTAAAGGCTCGGTTAAATAGCTGACGCTGCCGCTAATAATACGGGTCTTGCAAGCGCCGCAAAAACCACTGCGGCACTCAGAGAAAATGGTCACTTTTTTGGCTTCGAGTGCTTGCAACAACGAATTGTGCTGCTCGGTAAACAGCAGCACAGGTTGCCCTTGCAGGCGCACTATGGGCGCCTTCGCAAAAGGGTTGTTTAACAGCAGGTTCGATTTAGCCATAAGCAATCAAATCCCGTTAGAGATCAAAATCGAGGAATTCATCACTGTCGACGGCTGCATCGATTTGGCCGACCAGATAGGATGACACTTCCACTTCTTGTGGCGCCACTTGTACCGCGTCACTCTCTAACCAGTTCTTCATCCAAGGCAGTGGGTTAGACTGCTCAGCATAAGGCAGTGGCAGGTTAACGGACTTCATCCGTTGGTTGGTGATGTACTCAACGTATTGGCAGAGGATTTGCTCGTTGAGACCGATCATCGAACCGTCTTTGAACAGGTATTTCGCCCATTCCTTTTCTTGCTCGGCTGCCTTGAGGAATAGGTTGTACGCTTCCTGTTGGCATTCTGCGGCTATCTCGGCCATTTCAGGATCGTCTTTGCCGCCCTGCATAATGGTTAAGATATGCTGGGTGCTGTTTAAGTGCAGCGCTTCATCACGGGCGATAAGACGAATAATTTTCGCGTTACCTTCCATGAGCTTACGCTCTGCAAATGCGAATGAACAGGCAAAACTGACATAGAAACGGATCGCTTCGAGGGCGTTCACTGACATCATGCACAGGTACAACGCTTTCTTCAGGGTACGAGTGTTGACTTCAATCGGCTCACCATCGATCACATGGGTGCCTTCGCCTAACAGGTGGTAAACTTGCGTCAGCTTGATCAAGTGATCGTAGTATTCGGCAATGTCAGTCGCGCGGCGTAGGATCTCTTGATTCACCACGATATCGTCAAAAATCACCGAAGGATCGTTCACGATATTGCGAATGATGTGCGTGTATGAGCGCGAGTGGATGGTCTCGGAGAATGACCAAGTCTCAATCCAGGTCTCTAATTCCGGCAGCGACACTAAGGGCAGAAACGCCACGTTAGGTGAGCGGCCTTGGATAGAGTCGAGCAGCGTTTGGTATTTTAGGTTCGAAATAAAAATATGCTTTTCATGATCTGGCAGTGAGTTGTAGTCGATTTTATCGCGGCTCACGTCAACTTCCTCTGGGCGCCAGAAGAAAGACAACTGCTTTTCAATCAGTTTTTCAAACACTTCATATTTTTGTTGGTCATAACGAGCGACGTTAACCGATTGTCCGAAGAACATAGGTTCACGGGTGGCATCGTTTGGTGTTTGGCAAAAAGTAGAGTAGGTCATGGTACGAGTATTCCAATAAGTCGGGATCCCTTTGGGATCCCGCAACCGTTAACATTGAAGATTAGATTTTGCAGGCGCCGCCAGCACAGCCGTCATCTTCTTTCTCTATGTTGGTAATGTCATCGTGTTGATCCGATGCACCATCGCGAGTGTTATGGTAGTACAGCGTTTTTACACCTAACTTATAGGCATTGAGTAAGTCTTTCAGCAGAGTCTGCATCGGGACTTTACGACCTTCAAAACGCGCTGGATCATAGTTAGTGTTGGCCGAAATGGCTTGGTCAACGAATTTTTGCATGATACCCACGAGCTGTAAGTAACCTTCGTTGCTTGGCATTTGCCATAACAGCTCATAGTTGTATTTCAGCTCATCAAAATCAGGCACCACTTGCTTTAACTGACCATCTTTACTTGCTTTAACGCTGATCAAACCGCGTGGTGGTTCGATACCATTGGTTGCGTTTGAGATCTGTGATGAAGTCTCAGACGGCATTAATGCAGATAGCGTCGAGTTACGTAAACCGTACTCTTTGATATCTTGGCGCAGTGTTTCCCAATCTAAATGCAATGGCTCGCTGCAAATCTTATCTAGGTCACGTTTGTAGGTATCGATAGGTAAAATACCTTGGGCGTAAGTAGTCTCATTAAATAATGGGCACGCACCTTTTTCCTTCGCCAGATTCATTGATGCTTTGAGTAGATAAAACTGAATCGCTTCAAAGGTCTTGTGAGTCAGGTTGTTCGCGCTACCATCGGAGTACTTCATGCCATTCTTCGCTAAGTAGTTAGCGAAGTTGATAACACCAATACCTAAAGTACGACGATTCATTGAAGAAATCTGCGCCGCTTTGATTGGATAATCTTGGTAATCCAGTAGGTTATCCAGTGCTCGTACCGCTAAATCGGCTAATGGCTCAAGCTCGGCTAAGTTTTTGATCGCACCTAAGTTTAATGCTGACAGTGTACACAGCGCGATTTCACCGTTTGGATCGTCAATGTTGTTCAATGGCTTGGTCGGCAGCGCGATTTCAAGACAAAGGTTAGATTGTCTGATCGGGGCAACTTTCGAATCGAACGGACTGTGGGTGTTACAGTGGTCGACGTTTTGGATGTAGATACGGCCGGTTGAAGCACGTTCTTGCATCATCAATGAGAATAGATCGACCGCTTTCAATGACTTCTTACGAATACTGCTGTCTTGCTCATATTGCAGGTAAAGACGTTCGAATTCGTTTTGATCTTCGAAGAAGGCATCGTAAAGACCTGGTACGTCCGATGGGCTGAACAGGCTGATATTTTCGCCTTTGATCAGACGTTGATACATCAGCTTATTGAGCTGCACGCCGTAGTCTAAATGACGGATACGGTTATCTTCAACGCCACGGTTGTTTTTCAGTACCAGCAGCGATTCAACTTCTAAATGCCAAATAGGATAGAAAAGGGTGGCTGCACCGCCGCGCACGCCGCCTTGCGAGCAAGACTTCACCGCGGTTTGGAAATACTTGTAGAATGGTAAGCAACCCGTGTGGAATGCTTCGCCGCCACGGATTGGGCTACCTAGTGCACGGATACGACCCGCGTTGATACCAATACCAGCACGTTGGCTCACGTATTTCACGATAGACGATGCGGTCGCATTGATAGAATCTAAGCTGTCGCCACATTCAATCAGTACACATGAACTGAATTGACGCGTTGGCGTACGTACACCCGCCATGATTGGCGTGGGCAGCGAAATCTTAAAGGTCGATACCGCGTCGTAAAAATCTTTAACGTATTGCAGGCGCGTTTCCTTTGGATAACGGGCAAACAAACAGGCTGCCACCAGAATATAGAGGAACTGGGCGCTCTCGTAGATCTCGTGGGTCACACGGTTTTGTACCAGATACTTACCTTCGAGCTGTTTTACCGCCGCGTAAGAGAAGTTCATATCGCGCCAATGGTCGATATAGCTGTCCATGATATCGAGTTCTTCGCGGGTGTAATCCTGCAGAATATGCATATCATACTTGCCAAGCTCAACCAGTTTAGTCACATGGTCGTATAACTTTGGCGGTTCGAACTGACCAAAGGCCTTCTTACGTAAATGGAATACGGCTAAGCGCGCAGCCAGAAACTGATAATCTGGAGATTCTGGGGAAATTAAATCCGCCGCAGATTTGATGATCGTTTCGTGGATAGCTTCGGTTGGGATCCCGTCGAAAAACTGTAAATGCGTGCGAAGTTCAACTTCAGAAACAGAAACGTTGTTTAATCCCTTGGCTGCCCAAGTAATTACGCGGTGTATTTTGTCGAGATCGATTGTCTCACGTGCACCACAGCGTTTTGTGACTGTCATATTGCTATTCATTGAAGAGAGGCCTTGGTTCTGATATCTATTCAGGTGAACTCAATCACCGTACGTTTCCTTGTAAAACAATCAACCTGAAAACCCTTAATACTGCTGACTATGCAGGAGATAGTCGATTTAACGGGGAACTTCTAGTGTGTCTGATTGCTACCTATACACAAGATATGGTGTTTTAAATAATCTGAGATACAAGATAGTGAGGTTTGCCGTCATTTGCAAGTCTCAATTCAGGGGGTATCTTGTGGATATCTTGAGGATAAAGAAAAGCGTTAGTGATGACTAACCCTGAAGCTCAAATTGAGATTAGCGTGTGGCATTGGTGGCGTTTTTTCACTCAAATTTCACAGTGTGATCGATCGCTAAAATAAGCAGCGATCGCGATCGCAAGGATTGACCCTTAGCCTAAATTGCATTACCAACAAATGGGGCAGAATTTCGCCGTTAACGGTTCAGTTACGCAATTAGCACGAGTCAATTCGTTACCGCTATTTCGCTAATGCTTGTCTTAATGCTGTATGCAAACTCGATGGCGAGTTAAATTGTGCATAGGCAGGCCATGCATCGGGCGTATCGGCCTCACCTAAGTATCCCCACAGCGCCACACCGCCGAGCATGCCCGCCGCTTGGGCCGCGAGTAAATCCCGCTCTGCATCGCCTAAATAGAGAATTTGCTGTGGCCGGCATTGCAATTGCTGTGCGCCCAATAGCATAGGTGCGGTATGGGGCTTAGGGTAACGAGTCGAATCGCCACTGATCATCACCGGCATACGCGAGCTGAGCTTAAGCTTATGTAATAGAGGTCGTGTAAAGCGAGCGGGTTTGTTCGTGATCACCCCAAATGGCACGCGGCACAACTCGAGCCAGTCGAGTAGGGGGGCGATACCATCAAACAACTGGCAATGGTCGCCATTGATCCTTTGATAATGGGCGAGGAGCCGTTGCTGTACTTGAGTGCGCAGGGCGTCATCCGCACCGGGAATCGCCGCATCGACTAAGGCAAAGCTGCCATGGGAGGCGGCGCTACGCATGTCTTTGAGAGGTTTTGCCGCGATACCGACATCCGACAAACTGAAGTTAAGGGCCTGAACCAGATCCGGCGCGGTATCGGCAAGGGTACCGTCAAGGTCGAATAAGACCCCTTTAACCTCAGCTAAGCTCATCTTAATCTACCTTTTGCGTCGCAATCATATAATTAACATCGACCTTTGGCGTGTACTTAAAGATCTCCGTCAGTGGGTTATAGGTGATCCCAAGTGCATCTTTACAGAGAAGATCGGTGTTATCGACTAAGGCCATGAGTTCCGATGGCTTGATGAACTTATTATGGTCATGGGTGCCAATGGGCAGCATCTTTAATAGATACTCGGCGCCGATAATGGTCTCAACGAAAGACTTAATGTTACGGTTGATGGTTGAGAAAAACACAAAACCGCCGGGTTTAACCATATCGCAGCAGGCTTGAATGACCGATTGCGGATCCGGCACATGCTCGAGCATCTCCATGCAGGTCACCACATCGTAGTATTCGCGGTGTTCTTCCCGATGGGCCTCTGCGGTGTTTTTGACATAATTGATGCTCACGCCAGTTTCCAGTGCATGTAAGCGCGCGACTTCTAATGGTTCTTCCCCCATATCGAGGCCGTCAACGATCGCGCCGATGCGCGCCATGCTTTCGGATAAAATGCCGCCGCCACAGCCGACGTCGAGCACTTTCTTACCAAAAATCCCGCCTGCGGTTTGATCGATATAGTTAAGGCGCAGGGGATTTAATAGATGCAGCGGCTTAAACTCGCCGTTGAGATCCCACCAGGTTTCGGCCATACGTTCAAACTTTGCGATTTCCTGCGGGTCTACGTTGGTATTCTGTTGCATGCTATTACCTATTACGGCTGTCATTGTGCGGCTATTATAACGACAATGGGGGATAAACACAGTATTGGCTAATCCTAAGTCTTTGTGGTTGAGTGAAATTTCAGCAATTATCATTAATTCTTAAACACTTTGTGAAGCAGAGCGGTTTTTCTGCTCAGAGATTAATCAAGTCTTGGCCTCAATTTCGCCATTAACAACGGATTTTATCGGGTTTAAAAGGGCAAATTGACAGTGTTTTCATCTATTAAGCCACATCCTTCGCAATTCACGTAGGATAGGTCTGGCGACATTAAATAACTGTGTTAGAATGCCAAATCACGTTTTTGGGCCGCTCAATGATACGGATTATACGTTGTCGGCTAATTTTCAGGGGAACGAGCAGTTTATGACTGATCTGGCATCATCTATTTCGCCAATTAATATCGAAGACGAACTAAAGAATTC
This sequence comes from Shewanella decolorationis S12, assembly GCF_000485795.1. GTDB lineage: Bacteria > Pseudomonadota > Gammaproteobacteria > Enterobacterales > Shewanellaceae > Shewanella > Shewanella decolorationis. The sequence continues at coordinate 96,301 of NZ_AXZL01000065.1, read as the reverse complement.
GTACCTTGATTACGCCATGAGCGTCATCGTGGGACGTGCATTACCAGACGTGCGTGATGGCCTTAAGCCTGTGCATCGCCGCGTGCTGTTTGCCATGAGTGAATTGAAGAACGATTGGAACAAGCCGTACAAAAAGTCTGCCCGTGTGGTCGGTGACGTGATCGGTAAATATCACCCCCATGGTGATTCGGCGGTTTACGATACTATCGTACGTATGGCTCAGCCTTTCTCTCTGCGTTACACCTTAGTCGACGGTCAAGGAAACTTCGGTTCGGTTGACGGTGACTCCGCAGCGGCAATGCGTTATACCGAAATCCGTATGGACAAGTTAGCGCACCAGCTCCTCGCCGATCTTGAAAAAGAAACCGTTGACTATGTGCCCAACTACGATGGCACAGAACAAATTCCCGCTGTATTACCGACACGTGTCCCTAACCTGTTAATCAACGGTTCATCGGGTATTGCGGTAGGTATGGCGACGAACATTCCGCCTCACAACTTAACCGAAGTGGTCAAAGGCTGTTTAGCGCTGATCGCCGATCCTGCGCTGTCTATTGAACAGTTGATGGAACATATTCCTGGTCCAGACTTCCCAACGGCGGCGATTATCAATGGCCGTAAAGGCATTATCGATGCGTACAAGACAGGCCGCGGCCGTGCAGTGATGCGCGCACTGGCTGAAGTCGAAACCGAAGATAACGGCCGTGAACGCATTATCGTCACCGAAATTCCTTATCAGGTGAACAAGGCTAAACTCATCGAGAAAATCGCTGAGTTAGTCAAAGATAAGAAGATTGAAGGCATCAGCGGCCTGCGCGACGAGTCTGACAAAGACGGTATGCGTATCGTTATTGAAATCAAACGCGGCGAAGTGGGTGAAGTTGTCCTGAACAACCTCTATGCCCAGACACAAATGCAATGTTCTTTTGGTATCAACATGGTGGCCTTGACCAATGGTCAGCCTAAGTTGTTCAACTTAAAAGAAATGCTCGAGTGCTTTATCCTGCACCGCCGTGAAGTGGTGACTCGCCGTACCGTATTCGAACTGCGTAAAGCGCGCGAGCGCGCCCATATTCTTGAGGCATTAGCGGTCGCGCTTGCTAACATCGACCCGATTATTGCGCTGATCAAAGCGTCGCCAACCCCAGCTGATGCGAAAGTTAAACTGGTTGAGCAGGGCTGGGCACTGGGTCATGTACAGGGCATGCTTGAAAAAGCGGGTGATGATGCGGCGCGTCCTGAATGGTTAGAGCCAGAATTCGGTATCCGTGATGGCTTATATTACCTGACTGAGCAACAGGCTCAGGCAATCCTTGAGCTGCGCTTACACCGTTTAACCGGTCTTGAGCACGATAAGATCATCGCCGAATACGAAGAGTTGCTCGAGTTCATCGCGGGTCTGCTGTTTATTCTGCGCAGCCCTGAGCGTTTGATGGAAGTCATCAAAGAAGAGCTGGAAGAAATTCTTGCTGAATACGGTGATGCTCGCCGCACTGTCATCAACGCCAATGAAATTGATATGAGTCTTGAAGACTTAATCAACGAAGAAGACGTGGTTGTGACCCTGTCACACTTAGGTTACGCCAAGTACCAACCGCTGAGCGATTACCAAGCCCAGCGCCGTGGTGGTAAGGGTAAAGCCGCAACTAAAGTGAAAGACGAAGATTTCGTTGAAAAACTGCTGGTTGCGAACACCCACGATACGATTCTGTGCTTCTCAGATTTCGGTAAGATGTACTGGCTCAAGGTCTATCAATTACCGCTGGCGAGCCGCACATCGCGCGGTCGTCCGATTGTTAACTTGCTGCCGCTGGCCGATGGTGAGCGCATTACGGCGATTCTGCCGGTGCGTGAATACGCTGAAGATAAGTACATCATTATGGCGACCTCTAACGGTACCGTGAAGAAGACTGCGCTAACGGCCTACAGTAACCCACGTGCAAACGGCATTATTGCCGTTAACCTGAAAGACGGTGACCAACTGATCGGTGTCGATATCACCAATGGTGATGATGAGATCATGTTGTTCTCCAATGAAGGTAAAGTGGTTCGCTTTAAAGAAGGCGAAGAAGTGGCCGTACTCGATGAAAACGGCAACCCAGTGTTAGACGAAGAAGGCAACCCACAAATCAACTTCAAGGGCGTGCGTCCAATGGGTCGCGGCGCGACGGGTGTTCGCGGTATCAAGCTTGAAGAAGGTCAAAAAGTGGTGTCTCTCATCGTACCTAAGGGCGATGGCGCTATCTTAACCGTGACCGAAAACGGTTACGGTAAACGTACTGAACTGTCTGAATACCCATCGAAGAGCCGCGCGACCAAAGGTGTGGTATCGATCAAGGTGAGCGAGCGTAACGGCGCAGTGGTTGGCGCGGTACAAGTTGGCGGCAATGACGAAATCATGCTGATCAGCGATAAAGGTACCTTAGTCCGTACGCCTGCGAACGGTGTGTCTATCATCGGCCGTAACACCCAAGGTGTGACTATTATCCGTACCGCAAGTGACGAAAAAGTGGTTGGTCTGCAACGTATCGATGAGATCCAAGGCGACGAAGATGAAGTCGAATTGGATGAAAACGGTATGCCAATCGTCCCAGTTGTCGCTGAAGGTGACTCTGTTCAAGAAGAGCCTTTAGAGGAAGAGAATGAACTGGAAGAAGAATTAGACGAAGATGAAGAGCTTGACGACGAGCAAGACGAAGACTAATTCGAGAGTATGAAAACGAGCGTCCAATTGGACGCTCGTTTTTTTCATGGCAACGTTTTATTTTATGAATTCTAATATCATGGTTTGTAAATAAGGAGAGTGGCAGTGAGCGCGATTTATAATTTCTGTGCAGGTCCTGCGATGTTACCCGCAGCGGTAATGAAAAAAGCACAACAGGAATTACTCGATTGGAATGGGCTAGGTGTCTCCGTGATGGAAGTCAGCCACAGAGGCAAGGAATTTATCGCGCTGACCAAGCAAGCTGAGGCGGATTTACGGGAGCTGATGCACATTCCACAAAACTATCATGTGCTTTTTATGCATGGCGGTGGTCGCGGTCAGTTCTCTGCCGTTGTGAATAATTTTTTAGGCAACCAAGGCCGAGCCCTGTATTTAGTCAGTGGTCAATGGTCTTCTGCAGCATTAGCCGAAGCAAAAAAGCTGGCGGGCGACGCACAAATTGACAGCCTTAACATTGTTGAAAAACATAATGGACTCAATGCGGTAGTATTGCCTGAACTGCATAAGATTGATGCTGATTACCGTTATGTGCACTACTGCCCAAATGAGACAGTTGATGGTATCGAAATTTTTGATGAGTTAGACAGTCCATGGCCGATTGTCGCCGATTTATCGTCAACCATTATGTCGCGTGAAATTGATGTCAGCCGTTATGGCTTAATCTATGCTGGTGCACAAAAGAACATTGGTCCTTCGGGCTTATCCATCGTGATCGTGCGTGATGATATGTTGAAACTGCCGAGTTTAACCCAATCATCGATCATGGATTACCGTTTAGCGGTAGAGCATGACTCTATGTTCAACACCCCTCCAACCTTTGCTTGGTACTTAGCGGCGGAAGTGTTTGCTTGGCTCAAATCCTTAGGTGGTGTAGCCAGTATCGCGAAAATCAATCAGCAAAAAGCGCAAATGCTGTATGCCTGTATCGACGCCAATCCTTTCTATAAAAATGGTGTCGTCGCGGCAAACCGCTCACAAATGAACGTGACTTTCCAACTGGCGGATGAGTCCCTCGATGGCGCCTTCTTAAAAGAGGCCGAAGCGGCGGGCTTAGTGGCTTTAAAAGGGCACCGAATCGTCGGTGGTATGCGTGCAAGCCTATACAATGCAATGCCACTGGAAGGTGTTGCCGCGCTGGTGACATTTATGAATGAGTTTGCAGCGAAACATCACAAGATGTAGTCCGCGCTCGCCCAAGGCACATAAGTTTTAAGCTGTTATACGCAAAAGCGAATGCACATATGCATTCGCTTTTTTGTTGGCTGGATTTGGTTATACCAATCACATTAAATATCTAATCAGTTCAGAGCCTCACAGGCATCTCAATCCAAGGCGCATTGACGAAGAAATGGTTATTCCCTTTTAAGTCAATGTAACACGGGAGTGAGATGCCTGTGTGGCTCCCGAAGGGCGGGGTTGAACGGGCTTTATACTGCGTTTAAGGCTTTCGACAGAGCGCCACTATGTCTTCAAGCCTTAGCCTTGTCTAAAGCGCGTTTAACTCCCGCTGAATGAACAGATATTTAATACGATTGGTATTAGATGCAACCCAGATAAGCTTGGGGCAATGGCACTTGTACCGAGCAAGCCTGTGAGCCAGCACGCATAACAGACTAATATACTAAGCAATCTATTGGGTAAGTTTTATCTTATTGTTTATCATGATTAAAAGTTGATATTTTGATTTTTACATAAGATAAATTACTAGGAAACCACTGATGGATTTAGCCAAGCTTTCGCGCATTAGTATGAAGCACTTAATCACTTTGCATGTGATGCTCGATACTCTGAGCGTTACCGCTAGCGCCGAACGTTTATGCTTAAGCCCTTCATCTGTCAGTAAAACCTTAAGCCAGCTTCGAGACAGTTTGAATGATGAACTGTTTTACCGTAACGGTAACTCACTGGTTGCAACGCCTTTAGCCAAACGATTAGGCCCAAGCGTGCAACAAATGATCAATGATATGAATCAGATCATGAGTCAAGATGCGTTTACCCCAACAAACTATGAGGGGCGGTTTACACTGGCAATGCGCGAAAGTACTTTTGAGCTGCTGGCCGCCAAACTCAGCGCCCATATTTTGGGTTTGGCGCCCCATATTCATCTCGATATTTACAGCAAAGACAATATCGGTTTTGATGGACTCATTAATGGCTCGTTAGATTTTGTACTGTTACCCCATGATTTGAGTCAGCCTAATCCTTCGCAAGATGATCTCGTGTGGGAAACCTTGTTCAGCGATGAAATGATTTGCTTAATGAACTCATCCCATCCCTTGGCCAAACAATCGCATATCAGCTTTGATGATTATCTCAGCTTCAGCCATATAGGCATCACAGATACGGATCTGAGTACACCTTATTTTGATATTTTACTCGCTCAGCAATCTCAAAAACGTGCGGTACCTATTTCGGTGCCAGACTTTGGCAGCGCGGCGTTAATGTGTCACCACAGTGAGCTGCTGTTTACCTGCTCGCGCCGCTGGGCATCTATCGCGAGCCAAGCCAAAGGTTTAACCGTCAAATCGTTACCCATCGAATATGGAAAAGTGGCTTATAGCCTCGTTTGGCATAAACAAAGTATGAAGGATCCCGCACTACGTTGGTTGTACGAGCAGATCCTGCTTTGTAGCCGTTAAAGGTAGATGGACGGTAACACGATATTTGTTAAACCTCGCTGAGTAAGAGAGGACGCTAAGGCTTCAATATCCGTCTGTGTGCAACTAGGCCAAGTTAATGCCTCATCAACCACGCCATGGTGGTGAAAGGCGTTTAATTTCACCCGCGTATTGGCACCGAGTCTCAGTAAATAGCAAGATAGCGCGTCTATTCCCTGTTCAAAATCCGTAATGCCTGGAATATGCAGCAATCTTACTTCATACAGTTTTTGCTGCTGCGCTAAGAGTTCAATCGATTTGAACACCGCATGGTTATCTCGCCCGGTAATGTATCTATGGGTCTCTTTTTGCCACGCTTTAAGATCCACCATAGCGCCGTCTAAAAACGGCAGCAGTTTATGCCAGCCTGTGAGGCTCAAACTGCCATTGGTATCGAGCATACAGGTTAACTGTGATAACTGCGGTGAGGCCTTAATTGCTTTAAATAATTCAATAATAAATGGCAGTTGTAGACTTGCTTCACCACCGCTCACCGTAATGCCATTAATAAAGTGACGCTGATGGTGAATAATCGCCAAGATCTCTTCAACAGTGTATCGGGTGACTTTAGGATTGGCTTGTTGTGGACACACAGCAAGACAAGTATCGCACTGGCTACAACGATCTTTGTCCCAATGGATTTGATGCTTATTGTTAGCCTTTATCAATGTCAGCGCCTTGTCAGGGCAGGTGGCGATGCAATCGCCACAGCCATCGCATAATCCGATGGTATGTGGGTTATGGCAGTTTTTACATTGATAGTTGCAGCCCTGCAGGAATAATACGAGCCTACTGCCAGGCCCGTCGACGCAGGAAAACGGCAATAGCTGACTAACTATTGCCTGCTTATTTATGGCCGGTTTAGTTAACGACACAGGGAGAATGCTCATGGGCAATTACGCGTGCTTGGCGTTGTAATATGCCGGTATTCTGTGCTGCTTCAGCCCCTAAACCCGTGGTATTAAGGCGCGAACCGCATTGTTTAAATGCTTCAATATCAGAGCGTTTTACCATATAGCCAGTGACACGCATTAAATCGTTAGAGGCCACATTGGCGGTAAATTCCCTAAAGCCTAACTCCAGCGCCGCTTTACACAGCTGGAACATAGCTTGAGGATTTGATTTGACGGTTTCATCTATGGTCAAAATATCGCTGATCCCCGCCGTATAATACTGGTGATGCAGTGCGAGGGCTTGAATATGGGCGATGGGATTGGGTTCCGTGCCATAGGGAATACGCACGCCGGGCGTCACGTCTTTATCGAGACTGATACCGCCCTGTGAATGCAGCAGCGCTCGTCCATGGTAGCCATAGGTGACGGGCGTGGATTTTACTATGCTATCGAGGGCGGCAGAAATACGGTAGCCAAGTTGGTTTGCATCCATGCTATGACCATAGCCTGTGGGTTTGTTTGATTGAGATGATGTGTTTGTCTCATTTGTCATCAGAGCTTGCAGAATATTCACCGCTTCAGCCATACCGTAAATACCAAACATGGGGGCAAAGCGCGATTCATCAATCAATTGTTCTTTAACTAAAAAGCTATCAAAGAAGTGCGACTCTTGATGTAAAAAGGCCGAACGCGCCTCGATAAGTTCGAAGGTGAGTGAGCAGTAATAGGGCAAGACACGCTCAAAAAAGTCATTGATTGACGTTGCCTTCAATGCCACTTCTTTCAGATTGAGTCTAACCAAGGTATTAGCGCCGCCTGCTAAGGGTAAGGCATTGTAGCAACTCACAATACCAAAGCCGCGCTTGTCAAATGCACTGGCATGCAGTGGATAATTGGCGATATGCGGTTTACTACAATGACAAATATTGGTTGCCGCAATTTGCAATAATTCATCCGGTGTGACGGCGGGGTCATACATAAAGGTCAAATTGGGGGCAACTTGTTTGAGTTCGGCATCGATGCGCAGTAGGGTTCGGCAAACAATATTGTCTGTTGGGCCAATATTGACGTGCATAAAGGCGTCGGGCAGGGTTCTGTCGAGCATGATCCAGAACAGCTTTAGTTTACGATAAAGGACATCCGCGTCCATCCCTTCCACGAAAGGCATCAAAATGTCGTCCAACTGACCTAAATACACGGGGATATTGGTCACCGATGGCACATGGTGATACAGAATCGTTAAGGCATTGAGGGCTTCGTCTAAATTCTGCGCGGGAACAAGCTCTAAATATTCAGAGCCTTGCTCAAGATAGCGGGCATAATCTGGCAATACATAGCGCGGTTTAAACGGTGTATGGCCTTCAAACATATCGCAGATAACGCCACCATTCATCGCTGCTTTTACCTCAGTCGATATTGGCAGATAGGGCAAACTTGCCTCAGCCTCCAACGCTAGATAGTTAGATTTTTGTTTAGGAGAAAGCAGCGGGTTGGTGACGATTTGCATTAATTTATCTTGTAATAACATGGCGGAATACCCACAAGTTCAATAATGACTATTAATCTACTCAGCAGCTTTGGCTTTAAAAAGTGAAAATTGCCGTAGCCCCGATTGATGAAATGGAAATCCGCCGATTGAGATCACAACGTGCGACTAATTGTGATAAGACCGTGGTGTCAAAATCACTTGAATTAGTTTTATGATTGAAAATAAATGCTTAACGGTGAGGATGGCGTGACTAACGAGGTTTTGGGGTGTAGAAACTAAAAGGAAGATTCGTTAATCCAAACTAAATAGACGAGTGTAATATTGACAAGCGGTAGAGCAACTCTGCTGCATCCTAAATCGAGAATACAGCAGAGTATGCTGTGTAGAAAAATACTAAAGCGCTTGTATTTAAAGCACTTTGGCAATCGACTTGGCTAAGTAATCCACATTGTCTTCGCTAATGCCTGCAATGCTAATACGGCTCGAACCCACCATATAAATGCTGAATTCTTTCTGTAAACGTGCCACTTGCTCAGGATTAACTCCTAGGAAAGAGAACATACCTTTTTGGCGAGCGATAAAGCCAAAGTCACGCTCAACGCCATAGGCCTTGAGTTTTTCCACTAAAATCGCGCGGTTACCATTGATGCGGTCGCGCATCACTTTGAGCTCCTCTAACCACTCTTGCTTTAATTCTGCCGAACCGAGAATGGTTTCAACAATTGCCGCGCCGTGGGCTGGCGGCATGGAGTACAGGCAGCGAACCACGTAAAGCAGTACAGAGTGCGCGATGTTTGCTGTGTTCGCATCCTTTGCAACCACAGAGCATGAACCGATACGCTCACGGTACAGACCGAAGTTTTTCGAGCAAGAGCTACACAGGATCATATTATCGACCGCCGCGGCCATTTTACGCACGCCATAGGCATCGATATCGACACCATCACCAAAACCTTGGTAAGCCATGTCGATAAGCGGGGTAAAACCTTGCTCCTTGGTGAGGGCAACCACTTTATCCCATTGCTCTGTCGTTAAATCCATCCCGCTCGGGTTATGGCAACAGGCGTGGAATAGCACCACATCGTTCGGGCCAACTTGAGCAAGCGCGCTGAGCATCTCATCGAACTTTAATGATTTAGTGCCGTAATCATAGTAAGGGTAGGTTTTAACGGTAATGCCCGCCGCTTCAAACAAACCTGTGTGGTTCGCCCAGGTGGGATCGCTCACCCACAGCACCGCATTAGGATTGCAGCGCTTAATAAAATCACCGGCAACGCGTAGGGCGCCCGTACCACCAGGAGTAGAAACAGTACGAATGCGGTTGGCGATAATCGCGCTGTGATCACTGCCAAAGGCTAATTCTGTTATCAGGGTATTAAACTGAGGTGAACCGGTTGGGCCGATATACACTTTGGTGGTTTCTGTGTCTAAACGGAATTTTTCGGCTTTTTTCACGCAATTAAGGATGGGAGTGTTTCCAGCGGGATCCTTATATACGCCCACACCTAAGTCGACTTTTTGAGGATGTGCGTCTTCACGGTACTGGGTTAATAGGCCGAGGATAGGATCCGCAGGCATTGCGACGAGTGAGTTAAACATGGCTCCATCTACCTTTTTGGTTATATTGCGACAACATGAATTGCAAAGAATATGCGTGATTTATCGTTTGAAACCTAGAATAGCGTGGATAGATGAAAAATTTAAAGCAAAAACTGTGAACTATGGCCAATTAATCTGGCAAAAATGCCTGCCAAAAAACGCTTTAGATCACAATTTAACCGCTGATATTTTGTATTTTTGTTATTTTTAGACTGACTTGAGTAATTTTCCGGTTTAAAAAGCCGTTTTTTAGTAAAAAACGGTTGAATCCTGCGTCACTATCGGTAATTTTATAACGACGAAGCACCAACAAGGTCCCCAATCTCCTTTAATTTGTAATCTTAACTTGACGCCATGTAGCGTGAGGTTGCCATTTACCTATTTTCAATCAGCGTGCCGTCGATGGTTACGCCCTAAGAGAAAGAAGATTTATTCATGAAGCAATTACGTCTTGAACCTGTTGTGCAAGTCCGCGGTGAGATCAACATTCCGGGCTCAAAAAGCATTTCTAACCGCGCGTTATTATTAGCGACCTTAGCCAAAGGCTCCACCACGCTAACCAATTTGCTCGACTCGGATGATATTCGCCATATGTTGGCGTCTTTAAAACAGTTGGGCGTCGAATACCACTTATCGCAAAATAATACTGTCTGTGAACTGACTGGCTTAGGCGGCGTGATTTTATCAGATACCGCGCAAACGCTGTTTTTAGGCAATGCGGGAACAGCAATGCGTCCATTGTGCGCTGCGCTCACCTTAGGTCGTGGCGAATTTACCTTAACTGGCGAGCCGCGCATGGAAGAGCGTCCCATTGGCGATTTGGTCGATGCTCTGCAACAATTGGGCGCCAATATTGTTTACCTTAAGAATGAAGGATTTCCGCCTCTAACCATCAATGCAACCGGTCTTAACGGTGGCGATGTGGAAATTGCTGGCGATCTGTCCAGCCAGTTCTTAACCGCGCTGTTAATGGTTGCGCCCCTCGCTAAGGGCTGCGTGAATATTCATGTTAAAGGTGAACTGGTTTCAAAGCCTTATATCGACATTACCCTAGCCCTGATGGCACAGTTTGGCGTTCAGGTGATTAACCATGACTATGCCCGCTTTGAAATCCCAGCCGGGCAGCAGTATGTATCTCCGGGTAAAGTGTTAGTGGAAGGGGATGCCTCTTCTGCATCTTACTTTTTAGCGGCGGGAGCCATTAAAGGCGGTGAAGTAAAAGTCACTGGCGTTGGCCGTTTAAGCATTCAGGGCGATGTGAAATTTGCCGATGTGCTGGAAAAAATGGGCGCCGATATTGAGTGGGGCGATGATTACATTATTGCTCGTGGCGCGCCGTTAACCGCGGTTGATTTAGATATGAATCATATCCCCGATGCGGCGATGACTATTGCTACCGCGGCCTTATTTGCTAAGGGCACGACCACTATACGCAACATCTATAACTGGCGCATTAAAGAGACCGACCGATTAGCGGCGATGGCCACCGAGCTGCGTAAAGTAGGTGCCTTAGTGGAAGAGGGGCACGATTATATTCAAATCACCCCGCCAGCGGTGCTCAATACCGCAGAGATTGACACTTATAACGATCATCGCATGGCGATGTGCTTCTCCATGATGGCCTTTGCCGATTGCGGGATAACCATTAATGATCCCGATTGCACCTCGAAAACCTTCCCAGACTATTTTGCCCAATTTGCCAGTCTTAAAGCCTAACCGCTTTCTGTAACAGACTGACTTTGAGTCATATCAAGATGATGAAGCCGCATTTGAGCGGCTTCTAAACTTCATAAAAAATCCACGGATTTTATTTGTATAGTATTGTACAATGCGGCGCTCATTTTCGGGGCTCTAGTTAAGAACTCACGGATGATGATTATTTTTTGCGGAGGAATGTATGTCTGAACGGGCTCCTGTAGTCACAATCGACGGCCCAAGTGGTGCTGGTAAAGGGACAATTAGCCAATTGTTGGCTAAGCATCTCGGATGGCAACTGCTTGATAGTGGTGCTATTTACCGAGTGCTTGCGTTAGCTGCAATTCACCACGATGTAGAACTGGAAAATGAAGAATCCATCACACTCCTTGCTGCGCACCTTGATGTGAAATTTTTAACCGGCAATGAGAAAGACCCAGTTCAAGTGATCTTAGAAGGTGAAGACGTCACTACTGCGATACGTACCCAAGAATGCTCAAATGCGGCCTCTAAAGTGGCGGCATTTCCCCGTGTACGGGAAGCCTTATTACGTCGTCAACGTGCCTTTAGAACGGCACCCGGATTAATCGCCGATGGCCGCGACATGGGCACGGTTGTTTTCCCAACGGCATCGGCTAAATTATATTTAACTGCTTCTGCAGAGGAGCGGGCTCAAAGACGCTATAATCAGTTGCAGGACAAGGGCTTCGATGTTAATATCGAGCGCCTTTTAGCTGAAATTATCGAGCGTGACGACCGCGATATGAATCGTCCAGTGGCCCCTTTGGTCCCTGCCGAGGATGCGCTCGTTATCGATACCAGCGATAAAGGTATTGATGAAGTACTTGAGCTTGCGCTCAACTACATCAACCAAAAATTATCCAACACTAACTAAGTTATTGTTTGGATAGGTATTCGTATTAAGGATGATACGGATAATTTGACTGACTCCACGTCTAGGATTGACTGTGGTTTATTACATTAAAGTAACTTAAACATGACTGAATCTTTTGCTGATCTATTTGAACAATCCCTTCAAACTCTGGAATTCCGTCCAGGCTCTATCGTTCGTGGTACTGTAGTTGCTATCGAAAACGGTATGGTTCTGGTTGATGCAGGTCTGAAGTCTGAAAGCCCAATCCCAGCTGAACAATTCAAAAACGCTCAAGGCGTTTTAGAAATCGCTGTTGGTGATGAAGTTGACGTAGCTCTTGACTCTGTTGAAGACGGCTTCGGTGAGACTCAACTGTCTCGCGAAAAAGCGAAACGTCACGAAGCTTGGATCGTTCTGGAAAAAGCTTACGAAGATGCTGAAACTGTAATCGGTATCATCAATGGTAAAGTGAAAGGCGGTTTCACTGTTGAATTAAACGGTATCCGTGCCTTCTTACCTGGTTCTCTAGTTGACGTGCGCCCAGTTCGCGACACCGCTCACTTAGAGTACAAAGAATTAGAATTCAAAGTTATCAAACTAGACCAGAAGCGTAACAACGTAGTTGTTTCTCGTCGTGCAGTTATCGAATCAGAAAGCAGCGCTGAGCGTGATGCACTGTTAGAAAACCTGCAAGAAGGTCAAGCAGTTAAAGGTATCGTTAAGAACCTGACTGACTACGGTGCATTCGTAGATTTAGGTGGCGTTGACGGTCTGTTACATATCACTGATATGGCATGGAAACGCGTTAAGCACCCATCTGAAATCGTCAACGTTGGTGACGAAATCAACGTTAAAGTTCTGAAGTACGATCGTGAGCGCACTCGTGTGTCTTTAGGTCTGAAACAACTTGGCGAAGATCCATGGTTAGAAATCAGCAAGCGCTACCCAGAAAACACTAAGTTAACTGGTCGCGTAACTAACCTGACTGACTACGGCTGTTTCGTTGAAATCGAAGAAGGCGTTGAAGGTTTAGTTCACGTTTCTGAAATGGATTGGACTAACAAGAACATTCACCCATCTAAAGTGGTTAACTTAGGTGATGAAGTTGAAGTTCTGGTTCTGGACATCGATGAAGAGCGTCGTCGTATTTCTCTAGGTCTGAAGCAATGTAAGACCAACCCATGGGATGACTTCGCAACTCGTTACAACAAAGGCGACAAGGTTTCTGGTAAGATCAAGTCAATCACTGACTTCGGTATCTTCATCGGTCTTGACGGCGGTATCGATGGTTTAGTTCACCTGTCTGACATTTCTTGGAACGGCACTGGCGAAGACGCAGTATCTGAGTACAAGAAAGGCGACGAAATCCACGCAGTGGTTCTGTCTGTTGACCCAGAACGCGAGCGCATCAGCTTAGGTGTTAAGCAAACTGAAGACGACCCATTCAACGCTTACTTAGCTGACAAGAAGAAAGGTACTATCGTACACGGTACTGTTTCTGCAGTTGACGCTAAAGGTGTGACTGTTGAACTGGCTGACACTGTTGAAGGTTACATCCGTGTAGCTGACATCAGCCGTGAGCGCATCGAAGATGCATCTACTGTTTACTCAGTAGGTGATGCTATCGAAGCTAAGTTCATGGGTGTTGACCGTAAGAACCGTTCTATCAGCCTGTCAATCAAAGCGAAAGACGAAGCTGAAGAAAAAGAAGTAATGGCGACCTTGAATAAACAAGAAGACGCTGTTATTAGTAATGCAATGGCTGAAGCGTTTAAAGCAGCTCGCAAATAATCGCCTGTTGTATGGGGAGTTTTTCTCCCCATTAGGTGACTGTGTTTGGCTTGATAATAGGGGATAGCTAGGATGACAAAATCCGAACTGATCGAAAAACTCGCCACCAGGCAGTCGCAGCTGTCGGCGAAAGAGGTTGAAGGCGCAATCAAAGAGATGTTGGAGCAAATGGCAACAACATTAGAAAGCGGAGATCGTATCGAAATCCGTGGATTTGGTAGTTTCTCGCTTCATTATCGTGCACCGCGTACTGGCCGTAATCCAAAGACTGGTTCATCAGTTGAATTGGAAGGCAAATACGTCCCGCACTTTAAGCCAGGCAAAGAACTGCGCGAACGCGTTGACGCAGTTAATGTATAATTGACCGCATTACAAAAAGCCTCCGTAAGGGGGCTTTTTTATATCTAATGCAAGGCAAAGCTGGTCAGCTCAGTAAATTTCTTGGATAATCAGAAAATTGAAAGGCGTTTAAGGGAGTGCGACGTGAAATCTTTTGTAGCGACAGTCCTTGTGGCACTGTTATTTATTGTGGCATTGATTTTTGGTGCGCGTAATGAACAAGTAGTGACGATCAGCTACTTTGTGGCTCAGGGTGAGTACCGTTTACCCGTAGTATTAGCCGTGGTTTTCTTTGCAGGCTTTATGCTGAGTTGGCTCGTGGCCAGTTATTATATTGTTAAACTGAAATTGGCTTTAGCGACGACCAGAAAGAAATTAACGGCCCAAACCGCTAAAACTCCTCAAGGTGTAGACGCCTAATATGCTTGAGATCCTCTTTCTGTTGCTTCCTATTGCTGCCGGTTACGGTTGGTATATGGGGCGGCGGAGCATAAGGCAAAACCAGAGTAATCAGCGTAAGCAATTAAGTCGTGATTATTTCACCGGCTTGAATTTCCTGTTGTCGAACGAGTCAGACAAAGCGGTCGACTTGTTTATCAGTATGCTCGATGTGGACGATGAAACCATCGATACCCATCTTTCCCTCGGGTCGTTATTCCGCAAACGCGGTGAAGTTGACCGCTCTATTCGTATCCATCAAAACCTAATCGCACGCCCAACACTCACCAATGAGCAGCGTGATATTGCGATGATGGAACTGGGTAAAGATTACCTTGCCGCAGGATTTTACGACCGCGCGGAAGAAATTTTCCTGAATTTAGTGAGTCAAGATGACCATAGTGAAGAGTCTGAGACGCAGCTGATTGCCATTTATCAAGTTATTAAGGAATGGCAAAAGGCTATCGATATCACCAAGCGCTTAAGTCGTAAGCGTCAGCAGGTGCTTAAACCGATTATCGCCCACTTTTATTGCCAGCTTGCGGATGAAACCAGCGACGATGCCGACAAGATCAAGTTATTACAACAAGCCTTAAAACAAGATCCTAAGTGCGGCCGAGCCTTACTCACACTAGCTAAAAAATTCCTCGACGCCAAGGATTACAACCAGTGTAAATCTATGCTGATGGCACTGAAAAAGGCTGACATAGAACTCTTTGCCGATGCCTTACCAACGGCAAAGCAAGTGTATCGTGATACCCAAGATAAAGAGGGCTATCAAGAATTATTAGCGGGCGCGATGGCCGAAGGGGCGGGCGCCTCCGTGGTGGTTGCGCTTGCTCAGCATATGATTAGTCTCGATGAGATAAAAGCTGCTGAAAACATGGTGTTAGATGCCCTGTATCGCCATCCCACCATGAAGGGATTTCAGCACTTAATGCAGATGCACCTGCGTCAAGCAGAAGAAGGGCAAGCCAAACAAAGTTTGACTATGCTTGAGCAACTTGTTGAACAACAAATTAAATTCCGTCCAAGTTACCGCTGTAAAGAATGCGGTTTCCCATCCCACACCCTGTATTGGCATTGCCCCTCCTGTAAAAAATGGGGCACCATTAAACGGATCCGTGGCTTAGACGGTGAATAACCTTTAGAAATACCTTGTTAGTGTAACTCAGTTGGAGAGATGATGACGACCAAACCTATCCTCGTAGCGCTTGATTACGATAATAAAAACCATGCCTTACAACTGATAGATCAACTCGATCCCAACATGTGCCGCCTCAAAGTGGGCAAAGAAATGTTTACCCTATTTGGCCCACAATTGGTTAAAGACATTCATGACCGTGGTTTCGATCTTTTCCTCGACTTAAAGTTTCACGATATTCCGAATACCGTCGCTAAAGCGATCGCGGCTGCGGCAGAACTTGGCGTGTGGATGACAAACGTCCATGCCAGCGGTGGTTTGGCCATGATGGAAGCGGCGAAAAAAGCGTTGCAGCCCTATGGTAAGGATGCACCTCTGCTCATCGCAGTAACGGTTCTCACTTCGATGAGTGATGAGGATTTAAAACTCATTGGCATCGATGTGCCAGCCTTTGAGCATGTGCAACGTCTCGCTAAACTCACCAAACAGGCAGGCCTTGATGGTGTAGTCTGTTCGGCGCAAGAGGCGAGTGTACTTAAATCACTCTTAGGTCGAGATTTTAAACTGATCACCCCGGGGATCCGCCCTGTGGGCAGTGACGTGGGTGACCAACACCGGGTGATGACGCCACCGGAGGCGCTTGCCGCTGGTTCTGATTATTTAGTGATTGGTCGACCAATTACTAAGGCCGCCGATCCTCTGGCGGCGCTGCAGGCGATTCATCAATCTCTCGCTTGAGTGGCATGATGAAAGCCATTGCGGTTTAAGCACTTGTTCGCACGTTAATTTGACCGTTCATGGAGAATGCCCATGCTGAATACTACGATGTTTAATTATCAAGGTAAGAATGTTGTCGTTGTCGGTGGTACGAGTGGAATTAACCTCGCTATAGCCAACGCCTTTGCGCAGGCTGGCGCGAATGTGGCGGTGGCGAGTCGCAGCCAAGATAAGATTGATGCCGCCGTGTTGCAGCTCAAACAGTCAAATCCAGATGGGTTCCACCTCGGGGTGAGTTTTGATGTGAGAGATTTAGCTGCGGTTGAGCAGGGCTTTGAAGCCATCGCCTCTGAATTTGGCTTTATCGATGTGTTAGTAAGTGGTGCGGCAGGTAACTTTCCGGCGACTGCGGCTAAACTCTCTGCTAATGGCTTTAAGGCCGTGATGGATATTGACTTGCTGGGCAGTTTTCAAGTGCTGAAGACGGCTTATCCTTTACTGCGTCGCCCCCAAGGGAATATTATTCAAATCTCGGCGCCGCAGGCATCGATAGCCATGCCAATGCAAGCCCATGTGTGCGCCGCCAAAGCGGGCGTAGACATGCTCACTCGAACACTGGCGATAGAATGGGGCTGCGAAGGGATCCGTATAAACTCCATTATTCCAGGCCCAATCGCGGACACTGAAGGATTTAACCGTTTAGCACCGAGCGCGGCGCTGCAACAGCAAGTTGCACAGTCTGTACCGTTAAAACGTAATGGTGTCGGGCAGGATATTGCTAATGCCGCGATGTTTTTAGGATCAGAGTATGCCTCGTACATTACAGGGGTTGTGTTACCCGTCGATGGTGGCTGGTCACTTGGCGGTGCGAGCATTGCAATGACGGCATTAGGCGAGTTGGCGATTAAAGCTCAGCAGTAATAGCGCAATATTTGAACGTTGTAACTTATTTATTTGATAGAGAAATCGGGTGAAAATCCATGGCGAATGCATTACAAGAGCAGCTGCTTAAGGCTGGCCTTGCCAGTAAACAAAAAGTACGTGATGTGAAGACGCAAAAACGTCGCGACAAAAAGGCGCGGGTGGATGATGGTTCGAGTGCATTGAAGAATGACATTGCCGAGCAAAAACGACTCCAAGCTGAAAAAGATAAGGCATTGAACGAGCAGCGCTTTGCCGAAGCGACGGCCCGTGGGCAAGTGCGTGGCTTGGTGAGTGAGTTTACTCAATTTGCGATTAAGATCCCAAGCCATGCCGAGGTTAAATTTAACTATACCCTCGACAATAAAATTTACTCCGTTTATATCGATGAGAAAATTCAATCTCAGTTGCTTAAAGGGCAATTGGGCATTGTTCGGTACGAAGATAAGAGCTACCTAGTTCCCCATAAATTAGCCGAGCGTGTCAATCTACTGGTGCCTCAATGGTGCGGTTATCTATGGCAACAGGATGAAGGGAACGCGATAGAGGTCGAAGATGACCCCTATGCTGATTATGCGATCCCGGACGATTTAATGTGGTAATCAATGCGTTAATCGTGAGCTAAGCCGACGACGCATCGCTTATCTCTGGCTACACTAAAACCCTTAAGGCAACTTAAGGGTTTTTTATTGCCCGTATTTCACATTAACGGTTTTGCTAGTTCTGAGTTGCAAAGTGAATTTGTAATGAGATTGTTTTCTGTATTGAACTGGTATAAATTAAAACAACTGTTTAAATCCTACGTTTAAGAGTCTACCCATGAATCCTTACCAAGCTCCGTTAGCGGATATGCGTTTCTTATTGGAACAGGTTTTTGATGCGCCAAATACTTGGGCACAACTCCCTGATATTGCTGAAATGGTCGATATGGATACGGCCGGCGCGATTCTCGAAGAAGCCGCGAAAATCAGTGCTGAATTAATCCATCCGCTTAACCGTGCTGGCGATGAGCAAGGCGTTCTTCATCAGGATAATCAAGTAATTACGCCCGATGATTATAAAGCCGTTTACGATCAATATTCCCAAGGCGGCTGGGTGGGCCTGTGTGGTGAACCCGAGTTCGGCGGTATGGGCATGCCGAAAATGCTTGGGGTGTTAGTCGATGAAATGGCTTATAGCGCCTGCAATGCATTCACTCTGTATGGCTCACTCACGGCGGGGGCTGCATTGTGTATTAATGCCCACGGCAGTGAAGAGATTAAAGAGACCTATTTGCCGAAACTCTACAGCGGTGAATGGGCAGGTGCCATGGACATGACGGAACCTCAGGCAGGCTCAGATCTACGTAATATCCGTACCCGTGCTATCCCACAGGATGACGGCAGTTATGCCATCAGCGGCAGTAAAATCTTTATCACGGGTGGCGATCATGATTTAACTGAGAACGTCATTCACTTAGTGCTGGCAAAGCTTCCTGAAAGTAAAGGGATTTCACTGTTCCTCGTGCCTAAAATTACGGTCAATGCCGATGGCAGTTTAGGTCAGGCGAATGGCGTGAGTGTGGGTTCTATCGAACATAAAATGGGGCTTAAGGGCTCTGCGACCTGTGTGATGAACTTTGATGAGGCAAAAGGTTACCTGATTGGTGAGCCAAATCGTGGTCTGGTGTGTATGTTCACTATGATGAACTACGAGCGCTTAGCCATCGGTATTCAAGGGCTTGGCAGTGCACAGGCCGCTTATCAAATGGCCGCCGATTATGCTAAAGAGCGCAACCAAGGCGTTGCCGCAGGCGGCTCGCCAACGGGGAGCGACTCCGATCCTATTATCGTGCATGGCGACGTGCGTCGTATGTTGCTGACCATACGTGCGATGACGGAAGCGGGGCGCGCACTCTCGGTATTTACCGGTAAACAACTCGATTTAGCAAAATATGCCGAGGATGAGGTTAAAGCCAAGGCTGCTCGTTATGTGGGCTTGTTAACACCCGTGGCGAAAGCATTTTTAACCGACAGAGGTTTAGATGCCACTATTATGGCGCAGCAAGTGTTTGGTGGCCATGGCTATATTCGCGAAACTGGTATTGAACAGTTAGTGCGTGATACCCGTATTGCCCAGATTTACGAAGGTACTAACGGTATTCAGGCCATCGACTTCTTAGGCCGAAAAGTCACTGGCGATAACCTGGCAACGCTCAAGGAGTTTGTAGCCGAATTAAAGGCGCAAATGCGCGAATTTACTCAGGTCGATGCGGTAAAAGTGTCCGCCGTTTGTGCCCGTTTGGATGCCTTAGTCAATGTTGCCGAATCCATCAATGAGCAAAAGTTGACTCAGCCAGCGCTTATTAACGCCAGTGCAGTGGACTTTTTAGATGCCTTCGGTTACACCCTCTACGGTTACTATTGGTTAGCCATGTTGGATAAAGCAGTGAGTGCTGAAGATAAACTGTTTGCCGAGCAAAAATCCTACCTCGCCAAATTCTATTTCGATAAGTTGCTACCTAAGGCTGACTTTCACTTAGCGCAAGTGCGGGCGGGTGATGCCAGCACTATGGCGATGCCAGCAGATCTGTTCTAACCTAAGCTAAAAGATGGTTAAAATTCGATTTAGCCTAACAAAAAGCACTGATATTCAGTGCTTTTTTCTTTTAAATACTTTTCATATTGCTATGCACGTTATTGGATATTAATCACTTAACTTAAGGGTGTTGAGCTCGGTGGCCGTTGTTTGGCTGGCTTGGGTTTGAGTTTCGATGGCGTTAAGCAACAGAGTTAAAAAGTCGGCGCTAAAGGCGGGCTTACGTTGCTTTTTGGTCTCAGGGCTTATGCCATTCTCGAGCACGACAAAGAGAATATCCCGCTGCGCTAAACGCATAAAGCCAGCTAAATTGGCGACTCCCTGCATCGAACCTGTCTTGGCAAACACAAGATGTTTTAAGGGCGGTTTAGTGTATCCCAAGCGGTATTGCAGTGTACCGCTGACACCGGCTTCGGGCAAACTGTCAATGAGGCTGTGAAAGCGAGCATCTTGGTAAATGAGCGCCAGCACATCGGCTAATTGTTTTGCGCTCAACAGGTTATAGCGAGAAAGCCCTGAACCATCGACAATATTGGCGTTGGTTAAATCAACCCCAAGCTCTGTCAGAATATGGCGCATGGCCGCTGCACCATTAGTAAAGCTGCCTTGGGCTTTGTAATACTCTTGCCCAACACGTTTAAACAGGCTATCTGCGATAAGGTTATCCGACTTCAGCAGCATGGTTTTGAGTAGCTCAGGTAAGGGCGCGCTGCTATGGCTGGCAATGAGTTTTGCCTTAGAAGGGATGGTCTTGCCTATCTTCACTTTACCTGAGAGTGACATTTCCCCCTTGAGCGTCGCTGTTAGGGTGTCCATGGCAAATTTTTCGGGATCGCTAATGGCAATCGCTAGTGGTATCGCTTCACTGCCGGGATAGCAGCCCCGAAGATGATACTGATTCTGGCCAAGGCGCACTAAATCGAGCTGGCAAAAATCATGACCTGCTTGTGGGGAGAATATTGCTTCGCTAGTCACTTTCACCCCAAAACTCGATGCCCTTAATTTGACCTCAGAAGCATGCTTGGCTGAGCTTGGGGCAAACTGCCCGTAAACGCAGTTTTGATTGATGATATAACTCGACACTGGCGCGGCAAAGCAAATCCCAAGGTCATCCCACACCCAGCCAGGTGCTTGTAATTGCTCTTGTTTATCCCCGATTAGATAGAGATGTCCCTCAACTCTTTTTATGCCTTGTTTTTGTAGATGGGCAAACAAGGCCTTAAGATCGTCCTGAGTCAGTGTTGGATCGCCGCTAAAACGCAGATAAACACTGCCCGCAATATGACCTTGGCGAATAGGCGCATCACTCCAAAGCTCAGTGACATAACGAAAATCAGGGCCGAGGCTGGCCATTGCAGTTACAGCGGTCAGTACCTTTTGTGTGCTGGCGGGGATAAATAAGGTATCGGCTTGCTGGCTGTATAACAGGGTATTAGTGCTTAAATCACGGGCCAGCAAAGCGACTTGCGAATGACGCGGGGCAATATCTGCGATTTGCTTGGCAAGCAATGTCTGGCTAATTGTGGGGGACGCCCCTAATACACTCGAAGGGGATAAACTGGTTACTAATACTGCCAGTATTAGGGGCATTACACGGGAGTGAATGAGGTTTGGGGATAACATTTCCATGTCAGTATTGCACGTTACCTTATGATATAGAGGGATGATTAGCGGTCATTACTGCCATCGTCTTTTTCCATCAAACGATACAGTCTTAGAGTGACAAATAACACTAATCCGATAAAAAGCGGCAAAATCAGTAAGCCTAGCTGCGCTTTAAAATGAAAAATGCCCCAAGCTAAGGCTAGGGTGAGGGCAAGGGTCAGTAAAATTTTTTTGTTCATAGTGTTTGGTTATTCGGCATTTGGCGCTTTAGTTTACGCTAAAACATTCAGGCTTGGCACGCTTGCCCTTCGGCTAACAGATTTTTTGTGATTAAGCGCATCATTTTACGCGACTAAATGATATCGACGTTTAAGGCGTTATTGGCTATCTCAGTACCAAGTCTGTGTTGGGTGGTTATTTTAATGGGATGATAACGCAGCACAAATTCCATAAAACGCTTGGTAAAGGCAAGCTCATTCGCATATTTGTAGAGGCAAACACATTTATTATTTGCGTACGGCCAATGCTTATGGCTCCTCGCTTTACGGATATAAACTGGTATTAACGAGTAAAATCTAATCTCAAAGGTCAACACGCCTTGCTTATACCAGTAACGCATTGTCATTAGACAGGTTTAAGCCTCATTGCAGCAATTTGATACCGAGCATTCCCCATGCGTCGCTCCAGGTCAAATTAGCAGCAAAATAGGCTGCTTACTGCGCTCTTTTCGTCGAAAAGGCTTGCCGAGTGGCTGTGAAGTCGGTAATTTCTACCCCTTACGATTTTAGGATCTCAGGTAACCACTAAAACCATGCCTCATATTAGTATGCGCGGCTTGCCACAGGCAGTTGTTGCAGAGCTTAGCCAAACATTACTGCAGTCTTTGGCGGCTATATGTAAAGGTAATGCAGAGAGTTTTACATTAGATTGGATCCCAAGCATCAGCTACCGTAATGGCAGAATTGATCAGCGTTTTGTCCAAATCGAATTGCTTTGGTTTCCGGTCGACCCTGATATCCATCTTAAAGTAGAACAAACGATCAGGCTGGCAGTGACAGAAGCCTATCCAGAATTAACCCAAATTGCTGTGATGTTTTTGTCACTGACCCCAAGTGCTTCCTATCGGGGTGGTCAGCATGTTTAAAGGAGGATGCCTTGCTAGATAAGCTTGGTGGAATAGCCGTTCAACCCGAGGCTTTAACGTGGTTGCTTACTCCATGCCGGTTTAAGGCAGAATTGCTTAGCCGTATCGAAAATGCCAAGAACAGCATTTATATTGCAGCGCTTTATCTTGAGGATGATGAGGCAGGGCGTGAAGTTTTACAGGCCTTGATGACGGCTAAGGCAAATAATCCTGCATTGGATGTCAAGATTTTGGTCGATTTCCATCGTGCCCGACGCGGCTTGATTGGTCATAAGGGCGACAGCGGTAATTATTTGATGTACCGCAAGGTCATGGCAGAGGCAGAGCATCCTATCGACATTATGGGTGTGCCGGTCAAATCCCGTGAGTTTATGGGCGTACTGCACCTTAAGGGCTTTGTGATCGATGACGCCGTGATTTACAGCGGTGCCAGCCTGAATAATATTTATCTACAACAAAACGATAAATACCGTTTCGACCGTTACCATGTGATAGCGTCGGCCGAGTTAGCGCGCAGCATGCGCGCTATGATCCAGCGTTACATTATTGCCGATCCGGCGGTTACTTCGCTCACTCAAGACCCGCAGCAAGAAGTTTTGCCCCCAAAAACCGATGTTCGTAGTTTTAAACTCAGACTATCCCAAGCGCAGTATGAGTTTGACGCGACACGCACTGGCAACCGTGTTACCCCTTTGCTGGGATTAGGTCGCAAACATAATCTGCTGAATAAAGCCGTGGTTGCCATGGTGGAAGAGTCAAAAGACAGGTTATTTATTTGTACGCCTTATTTTAATCCTCCCTATATTTTGGTGCGAGCCTTGGCTAAGCACCTGCGTAAAGGCAAACGAATCGACATAGTCGTAGGGGATAAAACGGCGAATGACTTTTACATTCCGCCCGAGCAGGATTTTTCTACCATAGGGGCCTTGCCGTATCTCTATGAGCAATCGCTGCGTAAATTTGCTAAGCGTCAGCAATGGGCAATCGATAATGGTCAGCTTAATATTCATCTGTGGAAACATGGCATCAATAGCTATCACCTCAAGGGGATCAGTGCCGATGGCCGTAAGCATTTGATCACAGGCTCAAACTTAAACCCAAGAGCATGGGCGCTGGATTTAGAGAATGGGTTGCTCATTCACGATGAAAACGGTAGCTGGAAGGCGCAATTTGAGGCCGAACAAAGCCATATCCTCGAACACACGCAACGCCTGTATCACTACAGCCAAGTAGATACCTTACAAAGCTATCCCGCGCCAGTGAAGAAGATTATGAATCGCATTAGAAGGCTAAAGGCAGATTTCCTGCTCAGACGTATTCTCTAATCGCCACTAATAAAATAGCCCACATCTGTGGGCTATTTTATTACTCGCATTACTCGCAACCTGCCTACTATGGATTTTGCGGCAACAGGGTGTGGTGGGTATCGTTTTGATCCCTTGCATAATGCAAGGCGACAATCACTAGCAGCACCATCAGCGCGCTCAGTAAACCAATACTTAACTGGCCGCCCATTGGCACGAGCGACATAGTTAAGGCAGCGAGTCCCGCACCGAAGTTTTGTAGGCCACCGAGTAGGGCACCCGCAATACCTGCTTGGCGTGGGAACGGCTCTAGCGCCGCTGAGGTTAATGTCGGAAATAACATACCTGCGCCACTGAAGAACAGAATCGAGCCTATCAATAAACTCCATCCCACGACCAGTTGAAATATGCCAGGGATCAACATAAACAAGGCGCCTGCGCCCAAGAGTGCAACCCCTTGCAACACAGTGCGCTGCGCCTGTTTTTGTTTTTAGCCCAAAACCACCTACTTCAGTAGGTGGTTATCATCATTTGAGGCTTTGCCTGTATACCTACCCATGTTAAATGCATCTTTGATTTTTAGCGAAGTCAAAAGAGGCAAATAACATGAGTAGATACGAGCAAGCATCGCATGTGTTCTGGCGATGTCAATATCATATAGTCTGGACACCAAAGTACCGCTTTCGGATATTGAAAGGTAATGTCGGAAAAGAGGTTTATCGATGTATTCAGGTTTATTGCCATCAAATGGGATGCATAGTCATGGAGCTAAATGTTCAAGTTGACCATGTTCATTTAGTGGTGAAGGTACCTCCGAAGATATCTATATCGAATTTAATGGGGGCGTTAAAAGGTAAGATAGCTTTGAAAATATTCAGTAAATTTCCTTACCTACGTAAGAATAAACTTTGGGGAAATCATTTTTGGCAGAGAGGATACTTCGTCGATTCGATTGGAATTAACGAGGAAATAATCCGTAGATACGTTAGGCATCAAGAGAAAGTAGAGCGGCAAGAGCAGGGTCAACTTGCTCTTGAATAAAGGCCCCCTTTTAGGGGGTTAAAACAAAGCCACCTTCTTCAGGAGGTGGATTCTTTACTGCCTGAACAGCGCTACATTTCTTTACTGAGCTCCACGTTGGAACCAGCTTTGGGGCTAAATAACTGCTGGTAAAGTCGTCCGGCAAACTCGTCCGTCATGCCAGAAATATAATCCGCCAACACCCTGTGGCTGTTTTGGCCTTGCTGCTCGCTGGTGCGCCAACGTTCTTGGGTATTTAGTGGCAATAAGCGCTCAGGATCCGAGGCAAACGCCTCAAAGAGCCCCATTACAATCTGTTGGCCCTTGTATTCCAGCATTTGGATCTCGGGTTTACGGATAACGTATTTAAACACTAACTGCTTTAGCACATTGAGCGCATGGGCAAATTCGGGTTCGAGGCTGGCATTAAACCGCAGCAACGGTTCCTGGAAGGCTGGATCGTCGTTGATGATAATGGCGGTGACAAAACCATTCACTAAGGTGCCGATGGCATCCTTTCGCAGATGATGTTCATGGGAGAAGAGTTTAGTGCCAATATCGGCAAGCTCTTGGCGGATCCAGGGATCGCCACTGTGCTTAAGTGTCGGCGCCACATCCTGTTGCCATTGTGAGGCGGTGACTATGCCCATGACAATGGCATCTTCAAGATCGTGCACCGCGTAGGCGATGTCATCTGCAAGCTCCATAATCGAGCAATCGAAGGATTTAAACTGAGTGCGTAGATGCGGATAGTTTGGCTGCTGGCTCGGCTGAACAGAGGTAAAGCGCGCTCTATCGGCAACGGATAACGGTTCCAATACCCAATCGAAAATGTCGTTATCATCGTCGAATATGCCTTTAACAGGCGGCCATTGTGACGGTTTAAGCTGTCTGTGATTGGTGATTTCAGGATGTGATCCCGGCACAAACAACAGTGATTGCGGCGCGGGATATTTTAAAATGCCGAGCATAGTGCGGCGGCACAGATTCATCCCAAAGGCCTCTGTATAGGGTTCGAGTTTCGAGAGGATGCGAAAGGTCTGGCCATTGCCTTCAAAGCCGCCGTGGTGGCGCATCATATAGTTGAGCGCGACTTCACCGCCGTGGCCAAAGGGCGGATGACCAATATCATGGGCAAGACAGAGGGATTCGAGCAGACTCATCGAGCCTAATAAAGGCTTATGCTCGGGATACTTACGGCTGAGCTGCGCCGCGATGCCCGTGCCGATTTGTGACACTTCGAGTGAATGGGTTAAGCGCGTGCGATAGAAATCATTCATGCCCACCCCAAGTACTTGGGTTTTGGCCTGTAGGCGGCGAAAGGCGGCGGAGTGGAGGATCCTTGCCCTGTCCCTTTGGAAAGGGCTTCGATGATCATTTCGTCTTTGTTTATCTTCGCCATGGCGGCGTTCTTGCCAAACACTTGAGCTCATATGCATTCCTAGCGAGAGTGATACATCACAACATCTTGTTAATTTCGTCTAAATTCAAGGTGAAACTTGGCACAAAGCAATCCATAAAATATTTCACCGCCGGATTAGGATTAGCCGCCAACATGGCTTCGAGGCGTTTGCGCGCGGTATTAAATTCAGTATTGCCTGCGCGATTTTCCTCTAGACACTTAAGGTAAGCGCACAGGGTATCGGCGGATTTGACTATGGCTTTGTAAATCGGATCGGCGTAATCGCTGATAAATAAGCTGCGATAATCCTCTTTAAATTCATCGGGTACCATATCGAGCATGCGCTGCTCGGCAATGGCCTCAATCTTCTTATACTCGGCTTCGATTTCTTTATTAAAGTACTTTACTGGCGTCGGTAAATCGCCAGTTAAGATTTCGCTGGCATCGTGGAAAATCGCTAAACTCGTCGCCTGATGAGCATCGAGTGTCGTACCAAATTTCCGATTACTGATAATCACCAAGGCATGTGCCACCATGGCAACTTGCAGTGAATGCTCTTGAACGTTTTCGGTGCGCACGTTGTACATTAAGGGCCAGCGCTGGATAAGTTTCATTCGGGCGAGGTGGGCAAATAAATGGCTCATAATGCTCCTTTAAATGAATGCGGGATTACGCGTGATTTAACTCGGTAAAAAATGTGCGAGAAAAAGTACGGCAATTAAGCTTTAGCCTAACACAGGCAAGGGGATAAGTGAGTGGCATGATTGAAGAGTTTTTGCGCTCGCTAAAAAATAAAGCGACCCTGAGGATCGCTTTAGTCGAGATTAACGTTTTAGCCGATTTGGATATAAGGCCACAGCACTATTGCTTGTAGCTCTCGAGGAAATGACCAAACTCAGTCAATGCTTTAGTTAAGTCTTCCTTATAGGGTAAAAACACGACTCTTAAGTGATCCGGCTCAGGCCAGTTAAAGGCGCTGCCATGTACGAGGAGGATTTTTTTATCCCTGAGTAAATCGAGTACTAAGCGTTCATCATCCCTGAGATTGAACTTCTTCATGTCCAATTTGGGGAAGGCATACAGCGCGCCCTTAGGCTTTTTCACACTCACACCGGGAATTTGGTTCAACAACTCATAGCAGGTATCGCGCTGCACGGTTAAGCGGCCGCTAGGTAAAATCAGCTCATTAATACTTTGGTAACCGCCGAGTGCGGTTTGAATCGCATGTTGATTCGGTACGTTGGCACATAGGCGCATCGAGGAGAGCATCTCTAACCCTTCGATATAGCTCTTGGCTGCTTTTAGATTGCCAGACAACATCATCCAACCGACACGAAAGCCCGCTGCGCGGTAGGCTTTTGAGAGACCATTAAAGGTTACTGTTAAGATATCGTCAGATAGGCTTGCGGCCGGAATATGTTTGGCTTCGTCATATAAAATTTTATCGTAGATTTCATCAGCAAATAAAATCAGGTTGTGCTCGCGGCAGAGCTCGATAACTTGCAGCAGTAATTCTCTGCTGTAAACCGCGCCCGTTGGGTTGTTTGGGTTAATCAACACAATACCACGGGTGCGGGACGAAATTTTGCTCTTAATATCATCAAGATCTGGGAACCAATCTGCGTCTTCATCGCAGCGGTAGTGTACCGCTTTACCGCCGGCTAAATTTGCCGCTGCGGTCCACAGTGGATAATCGGGTGAGGGGATCAACACTTCATCATCGGTGTTTAATAAGCCCTGCATGGCCATCATAATCAGCTCAGACACACCATTACCGATATAGATGTCTTCAATATCGACGCCATGAATGCCCTGTGCTTGATAATGCTGCACAATTGCCTTGCGGGCAGAGAATAATCCTTTTGACTCACAGTAGCCTTGGGCGCTGGGGAGATTGAGGATCACATCGCGCACAATTTCTTCCGGCGCTTCAAAACCGAAGGGGGCGGGGTTACCAATGTTGAGTTTGAGGATGCGGTGTCCCTCGTCTTCTAAACGTCTGGCTTCCTTGTGCACTGGGCCGCGGATGTCGTAGCAAACAGTATCCAACTTGTTGGACTTGATGATAGGGCGCATTTACACCTCGAAACATGCAGTTAATTTAGGCTTAAGTTTGTGCACCATAACGAAATTATCTGGCTTAAGGAAGGGGGCTTGAGCACAAATAACAAGTTTTTTTTATCAAACTCGCCAGTTAAATATGCTTTAACTAAGCTTTAAATAAATTAAAACAAGTCATATATGCTGAAAACTCTAACTTTTAAAAACTATTGAACTACCCGTTTCAGTGGGGATAGCCTTTGCGACTATCAAGCGGCTCGCTTAAGCTTCGGCTCACTTTTTAGAAACTTGAAAATCCACTCAGAGGTTAAATGTTAATAAAATTGTTAATCAGTTTTTGCTTAACCGCTGATTTACTGGCGGTGATCTGAGTTAATGCGGTTTTATCGAGTATTCAGCGATTTTTTGATATTTAGGCAGATTAACTGAATGCTTATTAAGCATTTAAGGTCAAATAAAGATTTCTTTATTCTAACTTAAAGTTGTTTAAAATCATATTGATGCGTCACTTCTTGTTTCGGTATCAAAAATTATTTTTTGTTAGCATAAATTTATAGTTGACTCGCTATTCGATGCGCTTTATTTTCTGCGCGATGTTTTCGGCAAGGCACCTAAGATAACAAGCTTTTAGCAGGTTTTATCAGCGGAGTTAGTCATCATGAAGCAGCAATATTGGCGTCCGTTATCGAGGTGATTTCAGGCGCTGTTCTAAAAACTTTTGCCTTTTAGGCGACTTATTTAGAGGACCTAAGTGCATGTCTGAACCGACAGCGTTAAGTCTTATTCCACCTTTGGTGGTATTGGTGTTGGCCGTTTGGTTACGCCGCCCCATCCTTTCTTTGATCATTGGTGCGGTAACTGGCTTTTTGTTACTCGATCCGTCGCAAGTTTTAAATAATTTCGCCAGTACTTCATTAAAAGTCATGGCCGATGAAACCATCGGTTGGTTGATTTTAGTCTGTGGTTGTTTTGGTGCGTTAATTGCCCTGTTAGTGCGGACTGGTGGTGCACTGGCGTTTGGTCGCAATGCACTGAAATTTGCCAAAGGCCCTAAATCCTCCCTGTTTATGACCTTTATTCTCGGGATTGTGATTTTTATCGATGACTATCTGAATGCGTTAACCGTGGGTGAAACCATGAAACGTGTGACCGATAAGTTTAAAGTGTCCCGTGAGATGCTGGCCTATGTAGTTGACTCCACCGCAGCACCTGTGTGCGTATTAGTGCCGTTATCCACCTGGGCAGTATTCTTTGGTGGCTTGCTGGTCGATAACGGTGTGGCGGCAGAAGGTCAGGGCATTAGCGTATATATGCAGGCGATTCCCTACATGCTTTACGCTTGGTTAGCCGTGGCCATGGTGCTACTGGTGGTATTAGGTGTTGTGCCAGTCATTGGTCCGATGAAAAAAGCCGAGCTGCGCGCAGCAAAAGGTGAACCAGCAGAAGCACAGGTCGATTTAGACCAAGTACAAACCTCTGACGAATACGCGATTGCTGCGATTGAAGAAGAGTTTAAGCATGCCGATAATCAGGGCAAGCTGCACAATTTCTTGGTGCCTATCCTGCTCTTGGTTGCTTTTACCGTTTATTTTGAAATCGACGTGTGGAAAGGACTATTAGCTACACTGGTCGTCACTCTGCCTTACTATGCGGTGCAGCGTTTAATGCCACTGTCAGAAATGATGGATCAGATGATCGATGGTTTTAAGAGCATGTTGCCCGCGATAGGTACCGTAATCGCTGCATTCGTATTTAAAGATGTATGTGATGCGCTGCTGCTGCCACAGTATGTGATTGAGTCATTAAGCCCATTTATGACGCCTAAAATGTTGCCTGCTATTGTGTTTTTATCAATGGCGATCTTAGCTTTTGCCACGGGATCGAGCTGGGGTATTTTTGCGGTGACAATCCCAATTGTGATGCCACTGGCGCAATCGGTTGGTGCAGATATTCCATTAGTGATTGGTGCGCTGTTATCGGCGTCATCATTTGGTAGCCAAGCGTGCTTCTACTCAGATTCCACTGTATTAGCAGCCCAAGGCTCGGGGTGTAACCTAGTAAGCCATGCGGTGACACAGTTACCCTATGCGCTTATAGCCGCCGTGATTGCGTTCTTTGGCTTTATCTTCATAGCGTAAACACTGCTTAACTCGTTGATATTAAAAACCAGCTTCGGCTGGTTTTTTATGCGCGAATGTTAATTGTAGCTTTGTGCTAACCGCAAGTTTATGGATGAATCACTTGAGTTTACAAAATCTGAACTACGATTGAATAGGATGGTAAGAAATGCAAAAAGGCGCCTATGCGCCTTTTTGTGAGGGGAGATCAAGATGAATGCTAAGCTTGGTTTATTTGGACTGATTCGAAGACTTATCTGGAGTTTGCGTTTCGTTACCATCGGCTTCGTTTGGAGGTTGAGTTATGTCGGATTTTAGTTGTTTCTCTTTATCGTGCTGACCAAACTGTGGCAGTTTGAATTTGGCACTGTATTTCAGTGCGGCAAGATTGCTGGCAATCACCCCGACCACCAAAATAATAATGATCCACACTTCTAAGCTCGACATAACAACTCCTTATTGAGCAACGCCCTGATTAATCAACGGCTAAACGCTGCTCACACTTACGAATATCTTCTGGTGTGTCAACTTCAATTGAGTCGAAGGCACTGATAGCGACCTTGATTTTATGGCCATGTTCTAGGGCGCGCAGTTGTTCTAACTTTTCCAGATCTTCAAGGCGGCCTAATGGCAGGGCGGCGAAGGCTTGTACGAATCTGCGGGTGTAAGCATAAACACCTAAGTGTTTGTAAACTGGATAATCTTTAGTATCACGGCCGAAGGGAATACGTGCACGGGAGAAATACAGCGCGTAATAGTCGTTATCGAAGACCATCTTCACATGCATAGGATCGTCAAGTTCAGCTTTGTTGACAATTTCATAGCCGAGGGTCGCCATTTCAAACTCGCCGGGGTGACGTTCGAAGAGGCTGATCACTTGCTCGATGGAAGTCGGGTCGATAAGCGGTTGGTCACCTTGAAGGTTGATGACCAGATCGTCATCCTTCAAACCTAATTGGTTAATCGCATCATTGATACGGTCTGTGCCCGATGCCGCATCAGGGCTGGTCATGACCACTTTGCCACCGAAGCCTTCAACGGCACTTTTGATACGCTCATCATCGGTTGCAACATAAATATTGGTGAGGCCTTTGGCTAACGACGCGCGTTCGTACACGTGTTGGATCATCGGCTTGCCGTTAATCGGGGCTAAGGGCTTGCCCGGGAAGCGGCTTGAACCGTAACGCGCCGGGATTAACAGAGTCACATTCATTAAATTATCCTAATTTATCAAAGATATGCAGTGTAGATAGACAAAAGGGCTCACAACGAGCCCTTGTCCTCTGCTTGAGAGCTTAAATGCGACGGAACAGGGCAGTCAACATTTCGTCAGTGACTTTCTCTTCCCATGTTGGGCCGTACACGTTTGCCCATAATGGACCCATGCTCTTAGTCACGGCAACCATTTTCGCGATGGTTTCATCTGGCAGATCTTTACAGATGTTCTTCGGCAGAGTGATGTTGTGCTTCTTCATCATCAGACGGAATTCAGCCACACCTTCTGGATAGAATTCTTCTAACACGTCGAAGGCGATACAGTTACCGATACCATGGTGGTAGCCGAGGATGTAAGACAGACCGTAAGATACCGCGTGGCATGCACCCACTTGGCTGTAAGCGATACTCATACCGCCCATAAATGACGCCATCATCAGCTTGTCGTCTTTTTCTGGGTGATCTTCTAAGTACACTTGGCGGCAAAGCTCCATGGCTTTTTCAGCATAGGCTTTAGAGAATTCGTTTAAGAAGGTACCTTCTAATGATTCAACGCAGTGGATATAGCAATCCATACCGGTGTAGAACCATTGGTCCGTTTCAACGCCGTCGATTAACTCAGAGTCCATGATGATTTGGTCGAACACTGTGTAATCTGAGTTCAAACCCAGTTTACGCACTGGACCACATAATACTGCGGTGCGTGATGCTTCTGCACCGGTACCTGAAATCGTTGGAATACCAATGTGGTGAACTGCTGGGTTTTTGATTAAATCCCAACCTTGGTACATGGCAGAGCCGCCTGGGTTGGTCAGCATCAGCGATACCGCTTTCGCTACGTCCATGGTTGAACCGCCACCTAAACCGACGACGCTCACTGGCAGTTTGCTATTGAAAGCTTGAACTTGTTCTGTCAGGGCATCGATTTGCACTGTGCTTGGCTCATCATCTACGTTAACCCAAATCAGTAAGTCTTGGGCTTTCACAGGGATGCGTGCTTCGAGTGGTTTGCCTTGGTGAACGTCATCGACTAAAAATACCACGAAGTCATCGTCGGCTTTACGCTGTGCAGCTAAGACGTCATCTAACTGGGCGAAAGAGCCACGACCGAAGATCATCTTTTCAACTACTTTAAAATTTTTAAAACTCATTGCAAAAACTCCCTTTTATTATTGGGCAAATGCTTTCTTAATGTTTTCAATACGCTCGGCAATCTGAGCATCGGTCCAAGACAATTTAATGAGCATGGAAATGGTGCGGCTCATAATGGCATCAGATTTTGGCACAGAAATTTGAGTATAGTCAGGTCGGTCGGCGATTAATGTGATTGGTAACGCAGCAGGGGCCTTAAGCTCCTGAATGTGTTTCCAGTTTTTCAGATAATGCCAGTTGTTCACGTACCAGTAGAAGCAACCGTCAACGCCATTCTCAGCCAATTTTTTGCTGATCTCTTGGGTACGTACTTCTGTTGGTAGCATAAAGCTTAAGAAGCCAGCGGAATCGCCCTCTGGATCGGGGATTTCGCGGAAGCTGACTTCAGGAATACTCGCCATAGCATCTTTAATGGCTTTTTTGTTTTTACGTTGAATATCGATAATGGTATCGAGTTTACGTAACTGGGCTAAACCTAAGGCCGCATTCATTTCAGAAATACGGAAGTTCAGACCCATAATCGGGTGTGACTCGGCGCCACGGTCTTTACCAATATGGTCATGGCCATGATCGGAAAACTGATGGGCGTTATCGTAAATTTCGGTGTTATTGGTGATCACCGCACCGCCTTCACCACAGGTGATGGTTTTAACAGAGTCGAAAGAGTAACAACCGACATCACCGATAGTGCCTAGGGCTTGACCTTTATAGCTGCCACCAATGGCTTGGCAGGCATCTTCAAGTAATACGAGGTTGTGCTTTTTACAAATGGCTTTGATTTCGTCCATCTTGGCCATAGAGCCACACATATGCACTAAGTTAATCGCTTTTGTGCGTGGAGTGATTACCGCTTCAATGCCTTCAGGTGATAGACACAGGGTCTCGTCGATTTCGGCAAAAATCGGTACTGCACCCGCCATGAAGATGGCTTCTACAGACGCAACAAAGGTAAATGGTGGCACGATAACTTCATCGCCAGCGCCAATGCCTGCGGCCATCATCGCCGTTTGCAGCGCGGCAGTACCGCTTGATAACAGATGCGCATGCTTAACATTCATTTTCTCGCAGAGCAGTTGCTCCATATCGCGAGTCTTCCAGCGATCATTACGCATATGGTCGAAGTTATAACGGAAGGTAAAGCCGTGCTCCATCACATCGGCGACTTCTTGCTTTTCTTCTGGACCAAATAATTCAAAACCGGGCATGGAAGGTATCTCCTTAGAATTTGTGGCGCATGGTCGCGCTGCAATTAACTGGCGGATTATAACTGGGCAAAAGATCCCTTGCGATGTTTTCTTGATGAAAATAAGGTCATGTTGAGATTTCGAGCTTAGTTTTTGCTCACTTAGCAAGATTAGGTGAATGAAATGATAAATCTTGTCTAACGCGATGAAGTGAAATGGCCACCTTGGGATAGATTTTGGCCATTCCTCGTAAATGCATAGCTGGTCTTTATCTTTAAGGCGTAAAACCAAAAACCTGCACAGTGGCAGGTTTTTGTGTTGTAACCTTGTCATGCAATCTCGGTGTTAACCGCTATCGCGATCGCGGTATGAGCATTTATACGACTTGCGCGCGATCAACCGTGACGTCAAGATCCGTTAATAGGCCATTGTCGATACCGTAAATCCAACCATGGACAGCCAATTCTTGGCCGCGAGCCCAGGCTTCTTGCACGATAGTGCTGCTGGTGACGTTGGAAACCTGTTCAATCACATTGAGTTCACATAAGCGGTCAAAGCGTTTAGCTTCATCCATTTGTATTAATTCATCATGATGAATGCGATATACATCCCGAAGATGGCCGAGCCAGTTATCAATCAAACCCAATCGCTGATTACCCATTGCGGCACGTACACCACCGCAGCCGTAGTGTCCCACCACCATAATATGTTTCACTTTAAGCACATCGATGGCGTATTGCAGTACTGATAGACAGTTAAGATCGGTGTGGATCACCATGTTAGCAATATTGCGGTGAACAAAGACTTCGCCTGGCATTAAATCGATGATTTGGTTAGAAGGGACTCGACTGTCAGAACAACCAATCCAGAGATATTCAGGGTTTTGCTGTTTTGCCAGTTGTTCAAAAAAATCAGGGTGTTCTTGACTGATGCGTCCGGCCCAGCGGCGGTTATTATCGAATAAGGGTTTGAGTAATTTCATTTTAACCTATTGTTTTATTGGACATATTAAAATGTCTTTTGCCCTAAATGATGCAAGCCGCACCTTTTTTGCGCTTGAGTATACCAGTAAAATCGTGGCCTCTGGTCTATCCAATTAAGTTTAAACTCAGGTTTGTTGGCGATGTTAAAAAACTCATCTGCAAAATACCACGAGTAAAAGTTACTGTTTATTAAATAAAATTAATTGGTTATGGCTATTCGATGCCATGTTCAATGGCAAAAGATAGGGGCAAACAACTATTGGCGGGTTTTCCACAGAATGGTGATATTGATGCCTTCTAGCGAAAGAAGGCATCAATAGTTGAAGGTTAGTCAAGAGTTAAAATTTACCCACGACTTTGACATTAGGCGTGACCTCAGCGGCATCAACAAACCCAATCATATTGGGGTTTGCTGCAACCAGATTCAATATTTCTGCACTTGAATCCACCACTTTGGGGGGTTGACCTTGACCCGAGAATACCAATTTTGACCAATACGCTTTTAGCTGACTCTCCGTCTTATTCAGGATCTGTTTGACAAAGGCTTCTCTGACTGGCGAGCCTTCGGCCTGATCGAGCGCAACTATCGTACCGCCATTAGCAAAGGTCTTGAGCTTGCCTGAGTAAATTCTTGAAATATCTGCCGCAGTAATTTCTGAGGCGTTGGATGGATGTACCACTACAGCAATTTCGGCTTGGACCCAAGGGCTGAGCAAGAGGAGCAGACTCAAGCCTACTGGCTTTAGCAGTTTTTTTGTTGTTTTAGGTAAATTCATAAATCACTCCTTAAAAAACAAGATCAATAGCCATACTCAACAGTTGCTCATCGGAGGACGGCTTATCATTGCTGTAATTGGTATATTCGAGTTTGAGTGCCGCAGAGGGATGAAAATCCCAACGGGTGCCAATGATGTAATAGGAGCTGTCTTCTTGTTGTGCTTCTAATGCGGCTTTCGTTCCCATCACTAATGGCGCGAGTGCAGCTTGATTGGCTGGTGGTAGCGCATTATAGACTGGCAGCATAGCATCATAGGCATCATATTGTGGGTCGCCTTTATCAATGCCATAGGTTAAATGGAAGGTAAAATCATGGTAACGAATACCCGCGGAGACAAACGCTGAATCTTGGATGTTAAAGCTACTTGGATCGACGTCAATTCGGGTGTATTCCGCCAGTACGAACCATTTTCCAGCATCATATTTTACGTTTGCGCCAATCAGTAGCGCGCTATCATCTATCGCGAGTAAATCATCTACAACTTGCTGATCGAATAACCCCGTTTGGGATATGGCGTCACCTAAGCCAAGCAGTGCGGGTAATTCATATGAAAAATCCGTTACGACTCCAACATTTAACCCATACTCAAAACCTGAAGTGATAAAGTTAAAGTTCATGATATGGCCCTTGGCTGAAAAGGGCGCTGGGGGCGTTGATGAACCGACAGGCGCGTAGTCTGATACGGATGTCGTAATATACTTGTAGGTTAAACCCACCTCGGTATTACCCCATATATCTGAATAAACTAAACCTACACCTTCTCCAGAATTAAAGGGCAATGAGTAAACTCCCCTAGGTGGCGTTATCCAATGATAGGCATAGCCAACATCGATATAATCGGAATATTTGTAAAGATTAAAGCGCTGTCTTCCTGCCATCAGCATTAATTTATCGCTAATGTCATAGGAAATATAAGCCCATTCAAACTCCGCACTATAATCGTCACTGCCACGGGAGAGAACTTGTGCTGTTGCCCGTAAACCACCGCCTAAATCGGCTGCAAATTGCAGAGCTACTTTTGAATCGTTATTAAAGTCGATTTCTTTATCATAACCGTAGTAACTTTTATCATCGGATAAGCTTGAACCTGCAACAATGGAGGCAAAGCCGTTTATTTCAACATTAGCGTATAGGGAAGGAATATAGAGTGCGCTTAACACGCCCAGTGCAACTGTACTTTTTCTCATGTTAAAAAACCTTTTTGAGGGAATACAGTTATAAAGGTAGTTGAATATTTGGGGTTTTCACGCTGATTTAACATTTTTGAGATGGATTTAACAAAATGTGATGTTAAATCCCATTTAATGATAAAAACATTGAAGGGGATGGGTATCTGGATTTTTTAATTGCCATGTTGCTTGTTGTTTATGCAAGGCAAACTTCGCATTACTAGTTCATCATAACTTCGGAAGCTGAGGTGTTAAAAACCAGCATAAAGAGACAATCTAGCAAGTACATTTATCGTTGACTGTGACCGTATGCTATTTGCGGCTTATCAGTTTTATCCCTCGTCTTTTGTGGTCGATGGACAATTTGACGACATTCGAAATCGTCAACAAGCGCTAGTCAATTTGAATGATTTTATGTGAGAGCATGGGGCCATGCTCTCGATATCTCGATGAGACTAGATGTTTTGGCTGAGGAATAGAGATAGTTGCTCAGTGACAAATTCTGCTTGTTCTAGGCTGGAAATATGCCCAGCGTTAGGAATGTGCACTAATTGACTGCCATCGATGGCATCACTCATCAAGTAACTTTCTAAAACATTGCGCGCCTTGTCTTCTACACCCACCATGATTAAGCAAGGTAAGGTAAATTGTTCGGCAAACTCCATAGTATCGCGGCGGCCAAAAATTATCCGCCCAAGCTTAACAATGCTCGGGATAGTCTCTGGCGTTTGGGCTGCCAAGTAGGCTTCAAAACGCTGAACTAATTCGGGATTATTCGCTTTGGCATTATCGGCGAAAAATAGTGGTGAAATGGCGCTGATAAGCGGCGCAGGTATGCTGCCTGCGGCTTCGATCATAT
This sequence comes from Shewanella decolorationis S12, assembly GCF_000485795.1. GTDB lineage: Bacteria > Pseudomonadota > Gammaproteobacteria > Enterobacterales > Shewanellaceae > Shewanella > Shewanella decolorationis. The sequence goes on along the minus strand of NZ_AXZL01000065.1, from coordinate 58,449 downwards.
CCAACATGCCAAAATATTTGGCGCGGGTGATCTCAGGCTCAAAACCGATAAAACTGTCTAGCATCACCAGCGCATTGACACGGGCGGGCGCACTAAGCACGAGTTCTGCGCCCCACATCGCGCCCACGGATAAGCCGATCACCGTAAATTGCTCGATATCAAGGGCGTCCATCAGGGCTAACATATGCTCACTGATGTCTAACAGACTGTTGCAGCTTGCTGGGACGGCATCCGATTGGCCGTGTCCCCAGAGATCGGGCACGATGCAGCGATACTGTTGACTTAAGCTAACAATTTGTGGCGCCCACATGGCGCTATCCCAGAGGTAACTGTGGCCAAATAATAGCGCCGGGCCTGAACCTATATCGAGGTAACTGAGTTGGCTACCAGCGATGTTGAGTTGTTTTCTGTATAAAGAAAAATCCATAAAACCTACTTTTTTTAAGACAAGAACTGAGTGTAAGGTGCCATCAAGTTGTTGAATTGCGAAACCTTAAGGCTTTGCAATTCGATGTACATATTCCGCGACTAAGGTTGGTAAGCGGGCGAGCACCGCTTCTTTAAGCAACATATCGCTGTGCTGGATAACCTGCGCTAAGGCCTGCACCTCAAATTGGGGTAACAGGGTTTGAGACACGGGGAAATAGCTGATATGCCATGGCTCAGCGCTGACGGCGCTTTTACCGCGTTGAAAAGGAAAATAAAACCCAAAGTTTTTAGCGTGCTGGAGTAGCCACTGGTGCAAGCGTGCGCAGGGGCCGCTGTCAGTGTATTCGGCTTCCACTAAACGCAAGGATTTTACCTCGATTTGCTTGGCATCAAATACATCGATATCCGTGCCCCAATGGTGGCGTGACGCACCGGGCAATGCCGACCAGAGTAAAATCAAATCAACTAATTCATCATCGCTGAGTGGACTGATATCCACGGGCTGTTCGTTGATATCGAGCACTGCACGCTTACCGCTGGCCTTGGCGTTCCAAATGGCGAGTTGCCGGTCAAAAGGACGATAGGCCGAGCAAATCGCGAGAGCTATCCCATCTTTAGCGGTACTGTCGGCCATCGCCTTAAAGGCAAGGGCGGTTTGAGCCTCCAACCTAAAGCGAGTTTCGCTCGGGTGATGGGGACTCAGTAGTTCGACCAGTTGCAGTCTCTGCGCTGACTCTTGTGTTACAGCAGCGGATAAGTTTAAGCCCATGTCTAAACCGCTAGCTACATCACTTTCTACCCCGCTCTCTATTCCATACAGCTGGGCAGTATTCCTTAAGCGTGGCGTCGCGTTTAACACAGTAACTGTTCCAAAATCAATTCGTAGCACAGGGCTAACTGCTCTAGATCATCGACCTTTACGCATTCATTCACTTTATGGATAGTGGCGTTCACTGGGCCGAGTTCCAACACTTTGGCGCCCGTTGGTGCAATAAAGCGTCCGTCAGAGGTGCCGCCGGTGGTTTGCGGATCCGTATCATAACCAGTGACCTGACGAATCGCATGGCGGGTCGCGTCTAACAATGGGCCTTCGCCAGTTAAAAATGGCAGGCCGTTGAAGGTCCAGCTGAGGTCATAATCCAGTTCGTGGGAGGTCAATAAGGCTTCCACACGCTCGATTAATATCTCGGCGGTCACTTCGGTCGAATAACGGAAGTTAAACATGACCTCTAGGGTGCCTGGGATCACGTTCGATGCGCCCGTGCCGCCATTAATATTGGCGATTTGCATGCTGGTGGGCGGGAAGAATTCGTTGCCATTATCCCAATGGGTTTGGCTTAACTCAACTAAAAACGGTGCGGCTTTGTGGATTGGGTTATCCGCAAGGTGCGGATAGGCCACATGGCCCTGAATGCCCTTAACGGTTAAGTTGGCGGTGAGACTACCACGGCGACCATTTTTGACTACATCACCGAGTTTTAGGGTCGATGAGGGTTCGCCCACTAGCGCCCAAGTGATTTTTTCATTGCGGGCTTCTAGGGTGTCGATAACCCTTGTGGTGCCATTGATAAAGGGGCCTTCTTCATCGCTGGTGATCAAAAACGCAATCGAGCCGGGATGATTTGGGTGCTTAGCCACAAAACGTTCGGTCGCAACGATCATCGCCGCCAGCGAGCCTTTCATGTCGGCGGCGCCGCGACCATAAAGATAACCGTCAATAATGGTTGGTTCAAAAGGCGGGGTATGCCAGCGGCTTAAATCGCCCGCGGGCACTACATCGGTATGGCCGGCAAAACAAAATACGGGGCCTGCATTACCGCGACGCGCCCACATATTGGTGGTGTCTTCAAAGACCATGGGCTCAATATTAAAGCCAATGGCGGCAAGACGTTCGGCCATCAGGGTTTGGCAGCCTTCATCCAGCGGTGTGACCGAGGGACGGGCGATTAACTCTTTAGTCAGTTCGGTAACCGGCCCAGTTTTCGAAGCGTGCGTCATAGGGAAAACACCTTCTTATATTCAGTTTCGTTAAAGCCCACCAGCACTTGTTCACCCACGGTGAGCACAGGGCGCTTGATCAGCGTCGGGTGAGTGAGCATCAGTTGAATGGCTTTGGTTTGGTCGATATCCGCTTTATCAGCATCACTCAAGGCGCGGAAACTGGTACTGCGTTTATTAAAGACGGTTTCCCATCCGGCAATTTGACACCAATGCTGAAGATCCTTTTCTGCTAATCCATCTTCCCTAAAGTCATGGAAGTTGACCGAAAGTTGATGGGTTTCAATCCATTTACGGGCTTTACGCACTGTATCGCAATTTTTTATACCAAAAAGGGTCAAGATGATGCTCCTATCGAGGGGCGCCGTTGGCACGCATTGATTTTGCTCGCATTGTGGCATTGTGCGCTGGATGCCACAAGGGGGATATATGGTTGTGTAGGCGGTAACTATTCAGAATGCGCCTAGAAATATCCGAGCAAACAGTGACGAAAGCTTAAGCGTTAGTTAAGTATTGGCTTCTAGGCTAAGTTTTGAGCTTGGGTATTGAGCCTAAGTCGAGAAGGGGATCGCGATGAATATCAGTACAAGCAGCTCAATGTTAGCGCATAGCTATGCCGTCAACCGTTCATCTCTAACCGCTGCGTTACAAGCTCAGCCTGCGCCAGCCAAGGTGGAAGAGCGGAATGAGTCAGCCAAGGAGCGCGCCCGTGAGGCGAGTCAAGGCGAATCGATTGATACCTATGCCTAGCTGAGTGTGAAGCCTATAGATAAAAGCCGAGCAACTGCTCGGCTTTGTGTTTTAGGAAGCAAGACTAATTAAAACATGAGGTTGATTAGAAGTTCATCTCTACCGCTAAATAATATTCACGCCCTACAACGTTGTAGTAAGAACGTGGATAATGCGGCCAAGAGTTTTGGGTTTCATCAATCTCTGGACCCGCATCGAAGATATTATTTATACCGCCGGATAACTTAATCGCATCGGTTAACATATAGCTGGCGGCCCAGTTCACTTCGATATGACTGTCGATAGTGACGGCATACTTGTCCGCTAACCCATTGTTAATAAATGCCTCTTTACGCTGGCCATTCATGCTATCAGTGTACTTGAACAGCAAGTTGGTGGCGAAGTCATCATAGTTCCAACCGATATTTAAGTTACCACGGATTTTGGGGGCCGAGCCGTCACCGTCAATCAGATCTAATGGCTCAGAATCAGGGGTTAATTGCTCTTCCCACTTAAGCAAATAGGTGCCTTCGAGACGGGCAGTTAAATCACCGTAATTTGCAAGCTCATAACGATAACCAATAGAGAAGTCGATACCCGAGGTTTCTTGGGATGACATGTTAATCGCTTGGGTATTAACCTGGGTTAATTTACCGTCGGCATCACGGAAAATCTTATCGGCGAAGGCGTCAGCGTGATCCAAGATATACTGGGCGCTTGGGCTATTAACTAGATTGTCGATTTCAACAATCCAGTAGTCCAAGGTGAGGTTGAAATCGTTGTAATCCCACACCATGCCGAGGTTATAGTTTTTACCTGTTTCAGCCTCAAGATCAGGATTGGCGCCGATAGTGATGGGCAGTGAGTCAATCTTCTCACAGGCAGGGCCAGATCCACCCGCGGCATCACAGGTCGGGGTATCAATTACTGTACTATAAGCTGCTGTAGGCTCACCAAATAAGCGCTGCATATCCGGTGCACGGAAGGTTTCCGCATACAGACCGCGTAATAACAAACTATCAATCGGGCGATACTCTACCGCGACCTGTGGGCTAAATTGGCCACCCACATCGGATAAATCGTCGTAGTAGTCGTAACGGCCTGCAAGTGTGACGGTGAGGTTTTCGATTACCGGTACAGCAACCTCGGCATAACCTGCATATTGCTCACGTTCACCTTGGGCGCTGCTACCACCTTTACCCATGACACCGCCGTTAGTGGTAAATGTATCGGATTTGTCATAGAACCATTCTTTACCGTATTCGACGCCCACGGCATAAGCTACTGTTCCTGCCGGTAATTCAAAGGCATCGCCACTGATCCCTGCGTTGAAGCTCGATAGGGTGGATTGCCCCTTTTTACCGCCTTGGAAGTCCAGCAGTGCAGCATCGTCTGCGGAGATCACATCCAGTAGGGAATTACCGTTAGTACCCGCGGTGAGGTAGTTCCACATACTTTGGTAGGTTGGCGAACCTGCGGTGGTAGAGTCTACCGTTTGACGTGCAATCGACCATGAGGTGTCGTATTCGATAGTATCTGTGAGGTAACCTTTGCTGCCTAATAAGAAGGAGAAATTGTTCGTCTCAAAATCAGAGGTGCGCGGACCTAACTCAGACATACGACGAGTGTAGTAATAGTCTCCATCGGCAGCACCGGCGAAATCTCCGCCGAAGGCGGTAGTTTTATCGAAGACTTGGGATAACCCATTGAGCTCATCAATGATAGTGACGTTATTGCCCGACACGTTGAACATAAAATCTTCGCCAACTGTTGCCGATTCAATCTCAGTGTAGGTGGATGCATGGGTATAATCGAGGCGCGAATACAGCTGATGATTATCGTTTAAGTCTTTGGTGAGGTTGATCATTGTTGAGTAGCGCTTTTGCTCAGGCGAAAAGTCGCGCTGCGCGGAGCGATCGAACCCACACTTTCCATTGGCCATCATCACATAGCCTCGTGCTTCACAGTCGGCAGCACTTAAGGTTTTTAGTAATTTGCCATTGCTGTCTACTAGGTTAGCGCCATAGGAACTGTAACCAGCATAGTAGTTACCAGGAATAATATCTGTGCCCCATTCTGGGCGATCCGAGGCTTTTAACGCTTGACGGTCTTCATACTCGGCGAAGAAGGTCAAGTTCGCTTTATCACTGCTCACGCCAGTCATAAAAGAGAATTGGTTGTTTTGCAGACCACCATCGAAGGTGTCAGAGCGACGGTATTTGAAGGTACTTTGTTCAACGTCTTTCTTCAAAATGATGTTAATAACACCGCCCATCGCATCTGAGCCGTAAATAGCCGAAGCGCCTGTGGTTAAGATCTCAATACGTTCAATCGCGCCTAACGGAATGTTTGCCGTATCGACAAAGCTATCGGTACCACCGGCACCAAAAGGATATTTAGGTACGCGCTTGCCGTTGATCAGGGTCAGCACACGTCCAGCGCCCACACCACGCAGGTTGACGGCAGACGCCGCTGGGGTAAAGCCGTGGACTTCCTGCTGGGTCATTGAGCCACCAGAGTTTTGCGACAGATTACCTAACACATCTTGAACTGAGTTAAAGCCGCCTTTTTCGATGTCGGCAGCGCTGACCACCACGATTGGGGAGGCATTTTCAAGATCGGTGCGTTTAATGCGTGAACCTGTTACTTCGATACGCTCAACTTTATTATCGATCACAGCCGCTTCATCGGCGGCAAATACTTGCGGTGTCACCGAGGCGGAGACTAAAGCAAGTAAACTAAAACGAACCGCACGAGCGACGGTTGTTTGCGTAGTCATATTTTCATTCCCTTAACAATGCCATGACGATCAGGAAGGGTTTCATCAAGGCTTATATTTATTTGCAACTGCCCTCCATAGCCGGAAAATTATCATTAACAACTTTAATATCAACAGCTTAATTGTTGTGTTGTTGATGCGTAAATGTTGTATTTGTAATCTTTGGCGAACTAATTAAGTGAGATAAGAAATAAATAATGACAGCATGGCGTGCGTTTTGCGGGTGGTTGTATCTTAATGTAACGAAACATTATCTTTACAATGTCAATTTTTGTACTAGGTCTTTAGTTTGATTGAGTTTTAGATTCTGTGAGCTACATCAAGTTGGGATAAAAGCGGTAAATTGGGAGTATCTTATTAACTGTTGAAAATAAGTGCATTATTGTTGAGGCTTCAGAGATTTAACAAATCTTAACAGGTAAGCAAATGGCTTGTTTGCATACTATGGCTTATTTTACTGTCGGGATGTGTGTCCATTGTGTGGTATAGCGAGGAGAGAGTTGGCCACGCTTCATGCACCAATCGGCATTGAGTCCTTGCCCTGCAAATTGGATCTTGGCTTTACCGCTGTGATTAACGCTATCCAGTAGTTTCATCAATTCTTTACTTTTAGGTTGTGGTTTGACTTCATCAAATAATCCTAGCTGAAACACACCTGGCGCATAAAAGTCCCCCAGCATCACACCAGCCTTGGCATAGGCATAACCATCACGCCAAAGCCTAGATAACAGCCGCTGTGCTAATGCAATGAAATCGCGGGTATCGTCACTGGGATAAGCTAAGTTACCCGTAAGCACCTGACTGTATTTGGGCTGATGCTCAGTGAAATAACTGGTGCGAATAAATACGGATAGAGTGCGTGCAAGTTGGCCCTCTGCACGCAGTTTTTCGCAGGCTCGACAGGTATAATCATTGATGGCCTGTTGCATTGCGGTGAACTGGGTAATGCGTTCGCCAAAGGATCGCGAACTCACGATTTGCTGTTTTGTTGCGACGACCTGCTGAATATCATTACAGGCAATACCGTTAAGCTCGTGTACTGTTCGCTCGACTATTACGGAAAAGCTGTCTCGGATCAGTTTAGGCGGAGTATCGGCGAGCTGGAGGGCGGTATGTATCCCCATCAGTTTTAAACGTTGAGCAATTTTACGGCCAATTCCCCACACTTCATCAATTGGCGTCAAGGCCATTAAACGCCGTTGACGTTCTGTCGTGCGTAAATCGACAACGCCTTGAGTCATTGGGTATTTTTTAGCGGCATAATTGGCGAGCTTGGCTAAGGTTTTACTGGGGCCGATGCCGACACAGACACTGATGCCAATCCATTGTTGGATCCGTTGGCGGATCTCTGTAGCCAACTCCGCGATATCTTGACACTTATCGAGTCGAGAGAGGTCTAAAAAAGCCTCGTCAATTGAGTAGACTTCTACTCTTGGCACCATTTGCTCGAGAGTGCTCATTACTCGATTTGAAATATCGGCATAAAGTGCATAGTTGGACGAAAATACCGCTATGTTATGGGCGCGGATCAGGTCCATCACCTGATACACGGGGACGGCCATTTTTATGCCTAATTGCTTTGCCTCCAATGAGCGCGCAACGACACAACCATCATTATTGGAGAGCACAACAATCGGTTTACCTTGAAGATCGGGCCGAAATAAGCGTTCGCAGGAAGCGTAGAAGTTATTACAATCAACAAGGGCAAATAGTGAAGCAGTCATTTGAGTTTTTTCACCACACAAGTCACCACACCAAATAGGTTGAGTTCGGAATCATGGTGGATGGTAATGGCTCTAAATGCCGGATTACGGGGTATTAATTGCACAACCGGACGTAATTGCAATTGTTTAACGGTGAATTCACCATCAACCGCGGCGACCACAATATCGCCATGTGCCGCTTGCAATGACCTATCCACCACTAATATGTCGCCGCTGGAAATGCCCGCATCCACCATAGAATCCCCTTGTACTTTTACAAAAAATGTCGCAGTGGGATGTTTAATGCATAATTCATTGAGATCGAGTGATTGCTCAACATAATCGTGGGCTGGAGAAGGAAATCCCGCCGCAACGGAGGAGCTAAAAAGTGGATACTGTGTTTGTATACGCATAGGAAGAACAATAAAATTGAAATACTGTATATAAAAACAGTATAGCGTATTTTGATGACGTGTCGAAAGCGTGTTGAGTTCGACGGCAAATAAAAAGTTGCAGACATATTGCTACCATTGAAAGTGCCACAGTAGCAATAATCTTGAGACTACCTTGGTAACGGCCAATCTAATGCATGTGTTCGTTTTTGCTTGGCTTTTGGTTGCGGCAATTCTTCACCGCAACTAAAGGGGATGTTCCACATCATCTAGGGTTACTCCCTGTGCTGTAAAACTTAGCTTATCCATCCCAGTAAGAGCCACCAAAGGTAGTCCAACGGCATCAGCAGCAATAAAGTTATCAGCGCTAAGGGTAAGGTGACTTTCAACAGATGGGTGAGGGGTTCCTGAGACAGCTGCATCGCCAAAATCAGTGGTGCCACCTGATAGGGAAATATTACCGTCGAAAAACCGATCACTTGCGTCATCAGTACCGCGGGGAGTGAAAACCCTGTCGCATTCGCCAAGTCCGCGGCCATGGGGGTTAATACCGTGGGCACGCCAGGCACGGTTGCTACCAGTCCGGTTAAGGTCGATATCAGCGATAAGGACATAAAGTTGAGGAAAGAGCCGCCCTGCGACAAGGGTAAATATTGGCTGAACATTTGTCCGAGTGCGTTTCCTAGCCCAGATTGATTGACTAGGGTGCCTAGTCCGAGTGCAGCGGCAACAAAGATAACCGTTGAGAAATCAACCGATTGATTAAAACGTTTTGGCTCAATAATGCCCCACTTGGGTAGTAAGAGGATAATGGCGGTCGTTAGTCCTACCCAAGCCGGATTAATCCCATGCCATGAGTCTGTTACCCAAAATAGCAGGGTGATGATGAGTAACACGCTGAGTTTAACCTGCTTGGCCACATCATACGCTTCGATATCCGTCGCTGCTTTAATCTGGCTTTTATCAATATTGGCCGGAAACAAATACACCACGAGCGCCACTATAATGGCTGATTTGAGCAGACCTAAAATAGGAAAGTGTAGAAACAGATATTCAGCATAGCCAAAATGCACGTTAAACAGATTTTCACTCGCACCGGACAAAATCATGTTGGGAATATTAGCTGGCAGCACCGCAAAGCTTGGCATATTACAGGCCAGTGCTAGGGCGGTTGCTATGCCTATCCGGCCATTACTGCCACGGCTAAACCCGATCTGCTCGGCCAAAGCCATGCCGATGGGGAGCATCACTACCGCGCGTCCAACCGAGGATGGCATTACAAATCCCAGTAACATCGCGCTGATGACGAGTCCCGCAACCAAGCGCGGATAACTTATGGTTAACGCGGGGGCGATAAGGGCGGCAAGGCGGCGACTCAGTCCCGACTCTGAAATGGCGCTACCAATCACAAAGCCAGAAATAATTAACCACACCGCCGCCGAACTAAATCCCGAAAACAACGCACTGGGGTCGATCAGTTTAAAGATGGTCGCTAGGGCAAAAAAGATCAGTCCCGCCATAAAGGGCGGAATAAAGCCTGTGCTCCAAAATAGCAAAGTAATCAGAACGACCGATGCGCTATAGGAAAAATCTGCAGGGTGCTGCTGTAGTGGAAACATGGCCAACAAGCCTGCGACAAGCATGGCGCTAAAGAGCAACCACTTTTTAATGCTTAACTTACCCATAGGGGATCACCTTAATATTGTGGGCATTGATGTTGAGGTCTAAGATAGCTCAATTGATATGGCGTTTTAAGGTGGTGATGTGTCAGATATTATTTCTAAAGCGACAATGTTGGCGCCCAGCCAATTTGCGTTCACGTTAGACGCTAATCGTCCCGTCTTGAGTAATGCGCGCAATCTCGAGGCCGAAATGGGCGTCGAACCCCATTCTCACCCTCGGGGGCAGTTACTTTGGGCGGCAAAAGGGATTTTACGGGTACAGAGCGACAATGCGGTTTGGGTGGTACCTTCGACCCATGCTGTATGGATCCCAAGTGATTGTCGTCATCAAATTAATTGTGAAACCCATGCCCATCTTCGCAACTTGTATATCGATCCCAGTTATCGCGTGAGAGAGCAAGACAAGCAGGTGGTGATGGTTAGCATGACGCCGCTAATGCGTGAAATGGTACTGAAACTATGCCAAGACACCTTGATGGCGTCTGCTAAGTATTTTCGCTTGGGCTTAAGTGCCATAGACGAATTAGATGCACTCGACAGTGTGAATACCTACTTGAATGCGGGCTCGGATCCGCGTCTTGGCCGAGTGATCCAACTGTTGATCAAAAAACCGCAGGCGGAGTGTAGCTTGGCCGAATTAGCCCAAAGCGCAGGGGCGAGTATTCGAACCATAGAACGACTCTTTAAAGCCGAAACCGGGCAGACCTATAGACAATGGCGCCAAAGATATCGATTACTCAACTCCCTTGAGCGGTTAACCCAAGGGGAGAGCACGACGAGCGTGGCCCATAGCCTTGGGTATTTAAGTGTCAGTAGCTTTAGCGCAGCATTTAAAGTCTTATTTGGTTGCACGCCTCAGGAATACGCCCAGAAAAGCGTGCAAGCGACAGCCCTTAGTAACAGGTCTACAGCAGTCTAGTGATGAGCTGGGCTCTTTGTGGCTCAAGCTCATTCAAACCTTGTTGATAGCGGTCTAATGGTGGAATGCTAGAGCAGAGGACAAATTTTCCTAGCGGGTTATACATAAACTGACCGACGACAGCGATAGACAAATGAGCAGGGCAATCCTGCAGAGGTGTTGTACCATCTAAAATCGCCGCGTAGCGATTCGCTGTGTCTTGATGTTGCATTAACGGGGTCAGTAACCATTGCGTCACCGTTGTGGTGATATCTTCATCATCAATTGTCTGTAATGCTTTGGTCATGCCTGTAAAGTAATACCATTCACCCGCCTTCGTGCTATCAAACGACATAACAGCTGATGGAATAGGCATTTGCCAGCTAACGGGAATAGCGCTGTTGAGTTGAGCGTGTGGTAATTGCTTTAAGACCAATTCGCCAAATTTCATATTTGTTGTGATGCCATTTTGACTAACGGTTTTTATCAGCAGCACATGGGTGTTGGCTGCTACACGTTGCCAAAACAACATATCTTGATTAATCACATCGGCAATCTGCTGCGCAGGCATGGTTTGAGCGTGAGCCAGTAAATCGATGAAATAGAGTTTTTGTGCCGTGAGCAGATGTGGAAGTGATGGAGAAGACAAAAAGACATTAAATTGGCTGCCTTCTTGCCAGCTATCTAACTGAATTAATGTTTTATATCGTGCGATTAATTCGGCGTTTGTTGCGAGGAGTTCGTCAAAAGGCGTTTGTTCTGCCAGTACAGGGAGGCAACTGGATAGAAAATCATCACGGTTAATGCACTCGTTGAATGGCGTTTGCGGTTTATCTATTGGAGTTGTGTTTAGCGTTGGGGAACGCTCCAAAATGCCAAGCTGTTGTATGGTTTTGAGTCGAGAAATCCCGGCATCCATAGGTGAGCCGCCACTATTCACATCAAAGCCCAGTGCATAGAGATACGCATTCTGAGCTTGGTTGTCGGCTAACGCTTTATCACTCTTTTGAATTTCGTCTAGGTAGACTTTAGCCTGTTCTGAAGCTGGGCTATCTTTCATGTTGATGGCGACAAGGGTCAGATAAAGACTCACTGGCACCAAGAATAGCGTGAGCAAAATCCATTTGATTGCGGTTTTTAAATGTTTCATCAAAACTCCATTTATCGATAAATTAACAAAATCGCAAATAGGTTAACATTTAAGCCAGCTTCTGTAAGTCAATTTTTTATTAAAGCAACTGCAATAAAAACAAGTATTCACGTAAAAAAACAGAGAATGCTTTTACAGTTCGCAAAATGGATGATGTGGGGCGAATTGAAGGTATTAAGTCGGCGCTGAATGACATGCAGCTTTGGATCATAAAGCCCGCCAAACTGAGGTTTTGCGGGCTTTACTCACTGGGATCAGCATTAAAACTATTTCAACGCCTCTGGGACGATAGGGTAGTTATCCCATACTCGACCGTCGCTCATTGAACGAACCAGCTTGATATATTCAGCATGGGTCCAGGCGAGCGGGGTGGCGGAGTTAGTGCCTTGACCGAGTTGATATTGGTAACGTGTGGCGTTGCCCACACCATCCCATGCTTGCTCGGGGAGCATTAGACCCGCGTTGGCGAAGGTTTCCATCCCTTGCACATAGGTATTGATAAGCTGCTGTTTGGTTTGCTGTGCGTTTGCACCCGTTAGCTCTCCCTTGGCGCTGGCGAGGGCCAGTTCAAAATGTCCACGCTCGCCGGTGAAGAAGGGCCAGACGCGGCCGCGTTGGTTGTCGCTATTACTGCCCGATTCGGCGTAGTTTGCGCCAGTGAGGGTATCTTCACCGTAGCCGTCGTTACCGTAACGTCTAAAGCCCGGCACACTACTGCCATCTTTTGCAGTAAAGCTGTATTTGAGGCGTAAATTGTCCTCAAGTTCGGTGTTATCCACCAGCGCAAGACTTTGATTAATCAGCTTATCGGTTGCGCCACGTACGCCATAGCGAACCAGTTCTAAAAAGCCGCCATCGAGGATCTGACGTTGGTCTAATCCCACACGACCATTATTAGCGGCGAGTGTCTCGGCGGTGTTTGGCTCACCATTCGGGCTTAAGCGAAGATAATAAGGCGCCTTAATGCCTTGGCTATCTGTAAGCAAACCTTGGGTCGTCACTAAGTGTTTTTCAAGTTGTTGATTAAGCGTTTTGGCGGTCGCTAAATAACGCTGACTGGCATCGCTATCGTTTACTGCCTTAGCAATATCACTCGCTGCCACTAAACCTGCGATCAATGCGGCCGTGGTGGAGGGCGAATAACCAGCTTGTTCTTCCCAACGTTCTTGCTGAGTTTTTGGCGGTGTAATTTGGGTGTGGTTCCAGTCGAGATTGACCTCACCGCCGCTAACTAAAAAGTCCGCCGCGGCTTTTAGCATCTCTTGATACCAGTGGCTCAGTTCAGCTTGACTCAGCACGCCTGCTTGCCAAAGTTTCCAGCCGAGCATGATCGGCATCGCCGTTTGGTCGAGCTGTACGCCCACCCATTCAATTTGGCCATCCACATGGGTCTTTTGTAAAAACCAACCGGGTGTGCCGCTAAAACCTGGAGTTTTATCACTCACTTGCACCTTTTTAAGGTACTCAAAGGCGACTTTAGGCGTTTGGGTATCACCCATGGCGAGAAATGCCATGGCGCACTGGTAAAAGTCACGGGGCCAAACGGCCTTGTAGCCCGTGCTGGGTGTAACAGCAGGGACGGTATCGCCCCAAGGATTAGAAAGCGATGCGATAAGGGCGCCCGCGTAGGTTTTATCTTCCTGCGCCTTGAGTACCATGGCACTGGTATACAGCAGCTTGCCATTATCTGTGGTGCTTTGCGCCATAGCAGGCATCGCGGGCAGCGATTGTAAATAACTGTGCCAACCGGCGTTGTATTGGCTCAGCACCGCATCATACCCCGCCGTTAAGCTGGCGTTGGCATTGGCTAAACTGCTGGTTTCATCATGGCCAAAACCGATGGCCAAATTCACATTAAGAGGTTGATTCGCTTGGAGTACGGGATAACTGGCGGTAAAGGCAATGTTGCCTTGAGTCGGATTTTCGGCACTGCTGGTGGCCTGATAAAGGGTATCGAGCTTGCCATTATCGGCTAAATCGGCCAGACCGTCGGATACACCGACAAAACCCGTGGTCGCCTGCGCAAAATCGATATCCGATTTAACCGTCATCACGCTGCTGTGTGGGTCAGCGGTGCGAGCGATAAGGGCTTGATGATCGATTCTGCCAATATCATTCGCGCCCGCATTATCGATATGGGGGTTAACGTATAAATGCGGTGTGATGCCCGCTTCAAAGGCGGTAAACGTCACGCGCATCATCAGCGTATCGCGGTCTGGGTCGGTAAAGATATGTTTTTCTATCTGATACTTACCTTCAACGTCGCGGTTGATAATCTTATAAGCCAAGGATTGTGGGCGGCCATTGGCGTCGGTATCTAAGTATTCAATGCTGCTGATGGTGTTGTCTTTCTCGGTATCGACAAAGCCATTGCCAGTGAACACAAATTGCAACTCTTTGAGCTGAGCATTGTGAATAAGGCCGTACATGGTCTCGGTTAAAATCCCCTGCGCGACGGAGAACCACACGCGGCTAATGGGATTTTGAGCACTATCTTGATATTGCCCTTGAGTATAAGGCTCATAGGCGGTGCCAATCCCGGTTTTGCCGGAGAACGCCCAAGTAGGCGCTTTGCCGGGGGCTCCGGGGGCTATTTGTGCATTTGCGTCTGTGGCTTTGGTGACGGTCGGTGTTGATGCGTCTGAATTGGGGGCCGAGGGTGAACAGCCCGTTAAGCTGGCAACGCCGATAAGACTTGCGGCGATTGCAAGCGCAATCGGCTTACGGCTTAAGTTGCGGCGGTCTGAAAAGCTGCGAACTGTTGTTGATTCCATATTCTTCAAAATCTCCCCAATCAATAGATGGTGCTAATTGCGATTTATTCTTCTTGTAAGTTATGCGTCTTGGCGTTGAGTTGCCCAAACGCCTAAACGCTAAGTTTGCCGAGTTGTAGGATTTACACTTGAGTGTGCTGAGTATTTGGTTGCTCAACAAAGAGCACGGCAATCCCGGCGCAGAGCATCAGAATGCCGCCGGTGATCAGGGCATAGATGGGTTGACCATCAAATAATCCATTAAGAATTAAGCCTAAAACACTGGCCGCGAGCAGCTGTGGGATCACAATAAAGAAGTTAAAGATCCCCATGTACACGCCCATCTTTTTCGGCGGCAAGGCACCGGATAACATGGCGTAGGGCACGGAGAGAATCGAAGCCCAGGCGATACCCACGCCAATCATCGGCAGCCATAATAGACTGGGATCTTTGATAAAGTAGAAACTGATCAAGCCAAAACCGCCGCAGAACATATTAAAGGTGTGGGTCAGTTTGATGCCGATACGTTTAGCCAGTAGCGGGATAAACAGGGCCGCAATGGCCGAAAATCCATTGTAGGAGGCAAAGAGTACACCCACCCAATCGGCGCCATCGTTATAGGCTTTAGACAACACATCGCTGCTGCCAAAATGGTAAGACGTCACCGCCGAGGTGGTGTATATCCACATCGCAAAAAGCGCGAACCAAGAGAAAAACTGCACTATGGCTAATTGATGCATGGCCTTAGGCATATGGAATAAATCATCGACCACATTAAAGACAATGCCCAGTTGCGAACGTTGTGAGGGCGTTGATTTACCTAAGCGCAGGGCGCAGTAAAGTTGCAATGGGCCAAAGGCAAAAATCCCTAAGGTTAAAATATACAGCTGCTTATCTAAATCCTGTGCCCACACCGCAAGCGTCAGCAGTGCGCCTACCGCCATCCAAACGATAGCGGCAAATTGGTAATTCTTATGGGTACGAGTGCGATGTTGTTGCTCATCTGCGCCTGCGTCAGCATTGCCATGGAAGGCGGCAAGTTCGTCTGGGGAATATTCTTTGGTGGACACAACTGTCCAAGCCACACTGAGAAACAGCACGGCGCCACCAAAATAGAAGGCATAACGCACAGAATCGGCAATTTCGCCCGCGGGCGCGGTATTGGCGACATCAAAGTAGTTGCTGAGAACATAGGGCAGGGCCGAGGCCACCACCGCGCCGATGCCGATAAAAAAGCTTTGCATAGCATAGCCTTGAGTGCGCTGCTTGGGAGGCAAATTATCCCCGACAAAGGCACGGAAGGGTTCAATGGCGATATTGATTGAGGCATCCATAATCCAGAGCATGCCTGCGGCAATCCATAACGTAGGGGAATGTGGCATCACAAAAATCGCGAGCGTCGTACAAATGGCGCCGATTAAAAAATACGGCCGGCGGCGACCTAAACGCCCCCAAGTGTTATCGCTAAGATAACCAATAATAGGTTGAACCAGCAGACCCGTTAACGGTGCGGCAATCCACAGGATCGGAATATCATCGATAGAGGCGCCAAGGGTTTGGAAAATGCGGCTGACGTTGGCATTTTGCAGTGCAAAGCCGAATTGGATCCCCAAAAAGCCAAAGCACATATTGAAGATTTGCCAGAAATTCAGCTCGGGTTGCACCTTATGCACGGTGCGCTGCGCCAGCTTGGGCGGGAAACTTTCTAATGGGGTAACCGTTTGTTGATCCGCGGACATGCAACTTCCCTTCAGTAGCGGGCAGCGGGGCTGCCTTGAGTCATTTATCGTTATAATGTGTGGCCTATTCAATGGCCTTTGCTCAGTTTTACGCGTTATTGTGCTAGTTCCCTGCGGTCGAGAAACAGACGTCCTGCGAGGCTGAAAAAATGGCGAATACACCTCTCCCTCAGAAGCATATTCGCCAATAAATTCATTTCATACTGTTAAGCTAGAAGCTGATGTAAAAGCTAATGAGTAGAAAAGAACCTAAGTCTGACAGCTATCCTCATAGGCAACCACCAGAAACGACCTCACATTGTTCAACCCCACAAGCAGAGGGTGAAACTAGCGAATTTATAGTAGCCGCAGCGCCGATTGACGCACAACCGCTTACATACGTATTCATCATTCCTTGATAACCCTGTTGAAACAGCTCTGTAACTAATGGTGTGTGGATTTTACGTGAGGCGTGGATGGGTTTAAACCCTAGATGTATCCAGTTATCACATTGGTGGGGATGAGTGCAGCGTCTTAGAATGGGGTCACTCGCGCTGCGATAAGGGGAAATGTGTTGAAATCTGCTGATTGGTGGAAGTACATGGATCATTTTCAATTTAATCAACAGACTCATTTTTATAGGCTATTGATAGCGAAAGCATAATGCATCACTATGTCGCCAGACTTTACTGACAGTTAGCGACTTGCCGCCATTGACGTTTGTGGCAAGAGCAATTGAGTATTCATTCTGGTTTGGTATTACGCCCTTAAGGAACCCTATGTTTGTTATCACCTTAACCTACAAAAAACCGCTGGCCGATGTAGAACAGCATTTGGCGGCCCATATTGCCTATCTCGATGAATATTATGCCAAGGGTACCTTTATCGCCTCTGGCCGTAAGGTGCCCCGCACTGGCGGAGTGATCCTTGCCAAAGCGGATAATCGCGCCGAGCTTGAAGCTATTGTCAAACTCGACCCCTTCTATATCGAAGAGGTGGCCGAATTTGAGGTGGTGGAGTTTGTACCTACTCGGGCCGCAGCAGGTTTAGAAGCTTTAGTTGAGCAGATTTAAAGGGTAGGGATACGAGCTAAAAACATAATGGAATATACCCAAGATTTAATGCAGCCTGTGGATCTTGAATGGGTGCCTGCGCAACAAGTCCCTATGGCATTGCTGTTAGAGGCCGATCCTTCCACTCCCAGTATCGAAGCGTATTTGGATAATGCTTGGTGTTTTGCCGCCAAGTATAAGGATGAGATTGTGGCCGTGTGTGTGGCTAAGCTAATTCGCGATAAGGTTGCGGAAATCTTCAATATGGCGGCGTGGCCTGACTATCAGCGGCAGGGAATTGGTTCAGTGTTACTGTCATTTGTTTTAACTGAATTGGCGAGAAAGTCGGTGGTTCGTGTGGAATTGGGTACGGGTAGCTTTGGGTATCAACTTACTTATTATCAGCGACTGGGGTTTAGAGTCGAGGCTGTGATAAAAGATCACTTCTTAACCCATTACGACGAACCTCTGTTTGAACAGGGATTACAACATAAGGATATGCTTAGATTAGCGCTGGAATTATAAACCGTGCTGACGATTGTGGACGTAATCAAAAATCGAAAGGATCTCGAATGAAACGTTATTTCACGGCAGTCTTATTCGCACTGTTCTCTCAAGTCGCATTGTTTTCACAAGTCACAGTTGCTGAGCCACTTAAGTGGCAGACAAATTTTGCTGATCATGACGCGGTGATTTTTGCCTCAAGCACGGGTGTAGATAGCTTGAAAGACGTGATAGCCGCTGTTCCCAAGTCGGTGTGGATTCGCTCGGTACAAGTGTCAACCCTTGCACAGTTCGATGGTCTTCAGCACGAGTTGCACACTTATCTGCAGCGACATTACCCTCAGGAGTTAGCCGATGCTTTGGCTTCGGCGGGCAATATGCATAACCCCAAGGTGGTGGCCCTACGGGAGGGATTTAAGGAAGCCGTTCTCGCCTCAGATTTTGTCAAGCAGATGAATGCCGATTTTAGAGGGCGCTGCGAAAGTATCACCTCAGTCGATATCGAGAAGTTTTTTATCACGACACAATCCTTATCGCCCCAATTTGAAGCCATGCTCTGGTTAAAGACTGAACAGTGCCACTAGGCTACAAAAATTCCTTATCTAGCGTGAGCGTTAGTCGCTATCAACTTTTCCTTTATCAAACTGTTATCGCAAATAATTATTTCAAACCACTACCTCAAGTTGCCATTCAACCTGACTGAGTCAGCCAATCAATGCTGTTAGCTATTGGATACTCGCCAAAACATGACTGATGCGAGTACAGGTATTGAGGGCACCAGAGTAGGTGCCCTTGCTGGCTTTGAGGAACAGGCTTGCGATAAGCATGTTTACCGCGATTAGAGCGGTTGAAGATGGAAGGCGATCGCGATGCGGTTCCAACCATTAATGGCGATAATTAGGCTGGTTAGATCGACAATCTCCTTCTCTGAATAATGCTCGGCGAGCGCGGCGTATTCACTGTCGTGAACTGGCGATTGGGCGACGCGGGTTAAGGTTTCCGTCCAGCGCAGCGCCGCTTGCTCCCGTGCATCAAAGAGTCCATCGACTTCGTGCCAAGCAGCCAGTAAATCTAAACGGCGCTGGTTTTCTCCGTCGTGGCGCGCTTCTTCGGCGTGCATTCGCTGACAAAACGCGCAGCCATTGAGTTGCGATGCCCTAAGTTTGACTAAATGTACCAATAATGGCGAAAACGCCGAGTCACTTGCCGCTTTATCTAGGCTAATGAGTGCTTTGGCAAGTTCAGGTTGGAGTTGGTAAATCTGTTGGCGCGGAATATGTTCTGACATAAAGCCTCCTGTAAGTTGAGGCTTGAATCTAAGGGATTAATCGGCCGTTATATTGGAGATTTGCGACATTTTGCGTTTTTTATATTGCCCCGGTGTTTGCAGCATCACCCGTAAAAAGTGCTGATGTAGATGGGCTTGATCGTAAAATCCACAATCGAAGGCCACCTTCGCGAGGCTAAGCGACGGCGATTGACTCAATAGGTTGCGGGCAATTTTTACTCGATTCAGCTGCAATAACTGCGCGGGCGATAAACCCGTTTCCTGTTTAAATTTGCGTTCAAATTGGCGTCGACTCATGGGGAGTTGCCCGTAAAAGGTCTCCAAATTGGCTTGGGTGTGGATGAGTCGAGGCAAGGTTGCGGGGACTAGGCTCATGCGCGTCGATAAGCTTAAGTCTAATTGCTGCGCTCGTTGCAATAGCCAGTGTTCCACGAGGGCGATACGCTCGCTAGGTTGCGGTGTATCAACGAGTTGGTATAAGAGCGTTGTTAAACCAACGATGGGCCACTGGGTCACATCGATAACGCTTGCTGTCGTATCGGTCTGCATGGCGGCAAGCTCAACCCCCAGTAAATGGAAGGCGCCACTGGGCTGAAAACGCACCGTAATTTGCTCGGTACCCGGCGTGAAGCTATGACAATGCCGCTGCTGGCCCGAGTAAAAATACACCGAAGGCGCGTCGCTAATGCCGGGCGATGGCAAATAAAAATGCAGGCTTGTGCCGCCATCGGGATAGAAGGTTTGGTCGATTGGCTTAAGTAAATTCGCCGCGACACGCAAATGAAAATAGCGCTGCACCCAAGGGCGCAGTGGGGCAATGGCTTGAAAATGATTAAAGCCTAAGTGGGCAAATTGGGTCTCAAAACGCTTAAAACTGCGCATTTCGAGTTCATCAGCCGTGTATCGCAAGGTCGTCACCATTAAGCATTGGGGAGTTTAGCTTAAGCTAACTTAATACAATTTGCATCCGTGTCGAGTGTGACTCAGTAGTGGAGGGCAGTGGTCCTGCTCAAATGAAATCCGCCAATGGTTGTTAGGCGCTGTAACTAAAACTAAGCAACTCAATAATAAGAAATAGTCACCAAGAAGGACTTCTTGGTAACTATTGTAATGGCCACTTTCGCTTCGATTGCTGTGGCAATAGTCACTGTTGCAAGAGTGACTGTCGCTCGGGACTTTTAGAGTCCATTTAGCGCTTGAGTTTACAGCGCTTTAAAGCGGATCGCTGTGCCGCCACTGCTGGCTAGCTGTAATGTCAGGCTATCCTTGGCGCTAACCTCTTTGGTTTCAATTACATAATCATAGGGATTGGTTTTCCAGTCGGCTTTTGCGCCATCACGGTAGATCTGTGCTTGATAGCGTTTGTTTGGGTCGAGGAAATCCAGTTTTACCTTGACTTCGCGGGCATTTTCATCGGTCAACGCGCCTAAGTACCAATCCTGTTGGTCCTTGGCTTGGCGGGCAAACACCACGTAATCACCCACTTCGCCAGCCAGTGCGATACTTTGATACCAGTCTGTTGGCACATCACGGATAAATTGGAAAGCATCCAAATGTTTCTGATAATTGCGCGGTAAGTCGGCGGCCATTTGGATTGGGCTGTAGAGCACCACATACAGGGCGAGCTGCTTCATCAAGGTGGTTTGCACACGGTTTTCGGCATCTAAGCCCTTAGGCGCTAAGTCAAAAATCCCTGGGGTAAAGTCCATAGGGCCTGCCAGCATACGGGTAAAAGGCAACATGGCAGTGTGTTCTGGGCTATTTGGTGGGCTGCCCCAGGCATTGTACTCTTGGCCGCGGGCACCTTCGCGGGCGAGCCAGTTAGGATAAGTGCGACGAAGCCCAGTATCTTTAATCGGCTCATGGCTGTTGATGCTGATATGGTGCTTGGCGGCTTCGGTAACGCTGTGAAGATATTCGCCCACCATAAACTGACCGTCGTGCCATTCGTGACGGGGGATGCCGTTTTCATCGATGCGTTTGATTTGTCCACCGTCAGCGACGTAACCGGTTTTGACTTGGGTCACGCCATGTTTTTCATACAGGGCGAAGGCATCATCCATTTGATTACGGTAATGGGTCACTGAGCCTGCGGTCTCATGGTGACCAATCAGGCGCACGCCTTTTTTGGCGCCGTAGGCGGTAATGGCGGGTAAATCGAAATCATCGTAGGCCTTGGTAAAACTGAATTGATCGCCATTATGGAACCAATCGCCATCCCAACCTTGGTTCCAGCCCTCGACCAAAACGCCATCAAATTGGTACTTGGCGGCAAAATCCATATAGCGCTCAGTTTCGCTAGTGGTTGCGCCGTGTGTTGGACCCGAGCCCCAAGTGTTTTCATTGAGGTGCATACCCCACCAAATACCGACATATTTGCCCGGTTTAACCCAAGAGACATCTCCCAGTTTATTGGGCTCGTTCAAGTTGAGGATAAGGTGCGAATTAAGCAGTCCCGTGGCCTTGTCGGCGATTTGAATGGTGCGCCATGGGGTATAAAAGCCCGCTTGGGTTTTAACACGAGTACCATCTGACCAAGGGGTGAGATCGGCCTTGAACTTGCCATCGCGCTGTTGATCGAGGGTCATCGAGGCAAAATCAACTAACGCTGCCTCGTGAATGCTTAAATGGGTGCCATCGATCAGTTTAAAGGTAAAAGGGGTGTGGGCTCGGTCGACCTGATTGAGTGGGCTGGTGCGATACAGATATTCGTAGCGGTTCCATCCGCGAGAAGGGATCCACCAGGCGGTGGCCTTAACACTCTGACCAATATTAAATTCGGTGAGTTCATCGGTGATGGCAAGCGGTGTATTCGCTGGCAGGGCGTTTTGGGCGGCTAAGTGATAACGAAAGCCAATGCCATCGTCAAAGGCTTTAAACTCGAGGTTTAAGTCGATTTTGCCGTTGGTTAATACCACGCTCAGTTGATTGTGTTGATCCTTAATCCACTCTTGCTCACCCCAAGGTTGCTGCCATTTGCCATCGGTGCTGGCGGTGTGGCTCGATTTGATACGTAGACCTTGGCCTAATTCGCCCAGTGAGGCAAAGACTAACCCTAAGCGGCTCGGTTCGATAATCGATTTGCCATGAAAATGGATTTGGTATTCTGGGCGGCCCGTATCATCACTCAGACTCAAGACGATTTGCTTGTCGGGTGAGCTTAGTTTGAGGGTCTGCGCTGTGGCACTGTTGCAGAGCAGGCTGCCAATGCTGAGTGCTAGCAAGCTGGGCGTAAATAGGCTGGCGGCCCAATGGCGGTGATGTCGTTTTGGCGAGTTGATGTGGCGTGCATGGGTAAGAGGATTGCTGAACATTCCCTGATCCTTGTTTTTATAGTGAATATGGGTCAATGCATACTAGTGGCGATGACTTTTTGCTCGCAATGCTTTGCATACGTATTCACCATAGTGAGCGGTTAGGCGGCAGGCCGAACGCAAAGTGTAAAGAGATGGGTTTTAACCGCTGACTCGGGTAGAATGCGCGGCTTTATGGCGCTCAAGCATGTATGGGCGCGATTTTTGAGGCGTCAGCGGTGAAAATCAGTCAGCGATTACAGCAGATCAATCAGATGGTAGAGCAAGGATACGATCATATTTGGGACTGCTGCTGCGATCATGGTTTACTCGGCATGCTGTTACTGCAAAGAAATGCCGCGCCTAAAGTGCATTTTGTCGATTGTGTCGCGCCCTTGATGCAGCAACTCAGCCTTGAGTTGGCAAGGTTTTTTCCGCCACACCATGAAACTGAAAATACAGACTTAGCACTGAGTGAATGGCAAGTGCATTGCCTCGATGTGGCGGCCTTGCCACTGGCGCAATACGGCAAACAAGCCAAGCACTTGGTGATTATTGCGGGTGTGGGCGGTGAGTTGTTGGTTGAATTGGTGCGCAGTATTGTGGCGAATCAGCAAACTCAACGTGATGCTCAGAGTGGAAATAAATTGGGCAATCATGACCTTAGTCAAAGCACCTGCCAGCTCGAATTTATTTTGTGTCCCGTGCATCATAATTACCATGTACGCAGCGCGTTGGCGGAGTTGGGCTTATCCCTTAAAGATGAATATTTACTCGAAGAAAACCAACGTTTCTACGAGATCCTACATTTAACTCAGGCCAATGCCTGCTCAAAAACGAATACCAGTTCAAAAACAACTGAAGCAGTGCCCTTAAGTGCGACGGGCTCAATCATGTGGCAAGGGTTAGATGCGGATAAAACCAACCAAGCCAAACGGTATCTTGACCAAACCATAGGCCACTATCAGCGTATTCCTGAGCATCGCATGCCCAACAAGTCGCAAATTGTGGCGGCCTATCAGCACATTTTGCAGCAACTGAATTGTTAACCTTATAGGTCAACATGCAGCCATTGAGCGCTTATCCTTGGCGTCGAAACGGTTTTACTCTGTAAATCCATCGAGTTGATTTATGCTATTAGGCCGTTAATCTTGAGTTTTATTATGCGTTTATTGAAGTCCACCCAAGCTGCCAATCTCAATCTTAAACAGGCGAAGATTTTTTATCGCCAAGCCGCCCGTGCCATTGTGCTGTCAGGGGAAGATATTTTGCTGCTCTACACCCAAAAATATCGGGATTACGGTTTACCAGGCGGTGGGGTGGATAAGGGCGAGAGCCTCGAAGTTGGACTTATCCGAGAGTTGCAGGAAGAAACCGGCGCTATTGCCGCCAAAGTGTTAGCGCCCTTTGGTCGTTATGAGGAATATCGTTCTTGGTTTCGTGAGGGCGCAAATGTTGTACATATGGATTCTTACTGTTACCTGTGCGAAATCGATATGAGCCTTGGCGAGCGCGGCCTAGGTGAGCCAAGACTCGAAGCCCATGAGATAAAAAATGGCATGCGCCCAGAGTGGATCAATATCCACCAAGCGATTGCCCATAATGAAGAAATTCAGCGAACGTTCGCCAATAAAGGGCAATCTATCGACAGGGAAACCTTTCTGCTCAAACGAATCGTAGAAGAGTTGCTGTAGATAAAGTTAGCTTGAAGGGTTATTGCACTGTAGTTTAAAGCGCAGCCATCAAAAAGCCATCCTGAGGATGGCTTATGAGGATTTCTGTGAAGGCTGCCTTAACCGTTAGATCACGGTTAAATAAATACAAAAGAAATGGCTCATCGCGCCTGCCAATACAAATAAATGCCAAATCGCGTGATTGTATGGGATGCGTTTACCGACATAGAAGACCACCCCTAAGGTGTAAAACAACCCGCCCAATAGCAGAAGCTTAAATCCTAGCGGTGACATCGCCGCCGTCAAATCGCCCATCACAGTCACACACAGCCAACCCATTACTAAATAGAGCACTAGGCTCATTTTTTTAAAGCGATGAATAAACAAAGTCTTAAATAAAATCCCACCAATAGCCAAGGACCAAATCGCCGTCAGGATAATGGTGGAAAGTTGTCCTTGCAGGCTGATTAACATCAGCGGGGTATAGGTGCCTGCAATTAAGCAGTAGATAGCACAATGATCGGCAATCTTAAGTTTATGTTTCCAGCCTACATGCGTTACGCTGTGATACAGGGTAGAACTTAAAAACAACAGGATAAGGCTTGCACCATAAATAATAACACCTGTGAGCTGAATACTGGTGAGGTGGTCGGCGCCCTTGAGGATCATAAACACTAAGCCGACCACCCCCGCGATCACCCCTAGGCCATGGCTGATGCTATTGGCTATCTCTTCACTAAGGCTATAGCAACTGATATTCAATGGTTTTTCATGACTCATTTGCGGTTCTATCAAACTCTGGCTTGGCATGCTGTTGATCCACTCGATGGCGATAATGACTGAGTCTATCAGTTGATAAATTGGAAAGCCATAATTAGCTTACACGTGTAAGCTAATTTATTTTAAGGATAACATCATCAACTGAGACTGAGGCGAGCTCTTATCTAGTTGTACAACATTATGGTGACTGTTTACGACTGATTAATGTCAACGCCTTGGAACTTTGTGCGTTGCACTTTCTCTAATCTCCCGTAGATGTCATGGATTTGTTAAGTACTTTGTCCATTAAGTACTAAGGGATGGATTTTGCCTGTTCGTTCGAATATTACCCCAGAAGATGAGCTTAGTTTTGATGCGTACGGCCGCGTGACAAACGACGAGACCGTAGCATTTTCCGTTATGCCTTTTTGTGTTACGTCTTTCAGCGCTACAGTCCAAGGCACTATAGATTTGAACCCTAAGCCTTTTAGCGCTCATGCAGAGCCTTTGGGAAGCGGTATAAGCCTTAATTTGCATGAGGCTAACCAAAAAGATATCGATAGCACATTTCAAACATCTTCAAATCTAAGTGGGCGAGAGTGGTCGCAGTATTTCAATCTTAAGCCATTGTTTTGGGTCATCCTAGGTCATAGCTTACTGCTGTTGTTATTAATTTTTTTATGGCGAACCCAGTCGGAACACTTAGGGCTGTCGTTTACCGAATCATCTTCCAACGCACGGACTACAACCAAGGCGTTAAAGGCATATTTTATTTATGCGCCGCCAACGCAAACCGCTCCAGCGGATCCGCCTAAAGATTCCTCTGTGGAAGAACCTACCGTTTCTAGTGAGCCGATCATTTCGCCGCCTAACACTATAGAGCAGATTGCAAAACCTCCAGAAGTCGGCGCCCAAGTGTCAAATAGAGCAGTTTCAAACACTCCAACACAGGGCCAAACCCAGCAGAGTACAAAAGAAGCTGTTAATCCTCAAAAGGCAGAAGTCCAATCAAACTCGGCTCAAGCGGCAAGTACAGAGCAGTCTGCGGCAAACGAGCAAAGCAGCGGTACGGCTGGCAGTGTCGGTTTATTTACCCAGCGTTATTTTGAACGTCAGCGTGAGCAAGCCTTGGATGATTTAGTGCTAGAGCAGGCAAATCATTACAGCAAACGGTCGAATTTGTCTGAAATGAGTCCTGAGATGGAGGTGTTGATTGTGCCCAATGCCGACGATTTTAGCGGCCCCACCAGTTTAGATTTAGAACTGGATCCCAATCGAATTGTCCGTAAAGGGGATACCTGCTATCGAGTCGTTAAAGTCGGTACCCAAATTAATCCCTATGCTGAGAATTTAGGTTTCCCCTTCGATTGCAGTGGCAAGAAAATGAATCAAGAAATTGACGATGCCATTAAGGCGCAGCTGGATAAAATGATGGTAAAGCGGCCAAAAGGTTAAAAAATAGTGATGATAAATTTTCACTAAAAATGACACTTGTTGTGGATTATAAAGTTTATTGAAATTAAATTTGTTTTTATACAGTAGGTTATTTGTTCTTTATTTTTGATTGGTAATTTGGTTTTTATCCTAAAATTAGGCTTGTTTGTTCATTGCGCTTCTGCCTATACTTTTGCCCATCTTGTCGGAGTGCCTCTTGGCTGAGACCGTTTATTCGGGATCCGTTGAACCTGATCAGGTTAAAACCTGCGAAGGAAACAAGCATAATAACATCCATTAAATCGTCTCAGCGGCCACCTTTTGCCCTGTATTAACCCATCGATTTAGTCGTTATTGAGTCCGCTAATCCGCTTAGGGTTTGCAAGGCTCAGCTTCAACACTCAAGTCTCCAGACAAGCAACCCCATTTTTATTTGTTAAAGTGAGATTGCTTATGTCCAGTTTAGAATTGTCCTCAGAATCGATTGCTGTGAACACCCAAGAGCAAACGAGCCGCCGTGCGGCGCGCGCCCAGGCCCAAGCCTTTATCGATACCCTTAAACCATTACAACATCCTAATTCGCAAAAGCTCTATTTGCAGGGGAGTCGTGAGGATCTCCGTGTAGGGATGCGGCAAATTCTGCAAACCGATACGCGGATTGGCGGCACTGCGACTGCGCCCATAGTTGAGAAAAATCCTCCCATTCCGGTGTACGACTGCGCAGGGCCTTATTCCGATCCGGCTGCGCAAATTAACGTGCGCCAAGGACTAGCCAAACTCAGATTACCTTGGATTATCGAGCGCCAAGATACCGAAGTGCTCGATTGTGCGACCTCAGATTTCACCCAGCAACGCCTGAAGGATGATGGGCTCGATCATCTGCGCTTCGAGGCCGGCTCAAGTGCGATTGTTCGTCCTCGCCGAGCCTTACCGGGTAAGCGCGTGAGCCAATTACACTATGCCCGCCAAGGGATCATTACCCCCGAAATGGAGTATGTGGCGATTCGGGAAAATATGGCGCTCGCCGAGGTGCAGGATGAAATCTTAAACCGCCGCGGCCAAGGTGAATCCTTTGGCGCCGTAATCGGTAAATCGATTACCCCAGAATTTGTCCGCGACGAAATTGCCCGTGGGCGCGCCATTATTCCGTTAAATATCAATCACCCTGAAGCCGAGCCTATGATTATTGGCCGTAATTTTTTGGTGAAAGTGAATGCCAATATCGGCAACTCGGCGGTTACGTCCTCCATCGAGGAGGAAGTCGAAAAGTTAGTCTGGTCAACCCGTTGGGGGGCGGACACTGTGATGGACTTGTCCACTGGGCGGTATATCCATGAAACCCGCGAATGGATTATCCGTAACTCGCCAGTGCCGATTGGCACAGTGCCGATTTATCAAGCATTGGAAAAAGTAAACGGCGTGGCTGAGCACCTGACCTGGGAAGTGTTTCGCGATACCTTGATTGAGCAAGCGGAGCAGGGCGTCGATTACTTTACCATCCATGCGGGCGTGTTATTGCGCTATGTGCCCATGACCGCCAAACGGGTGACTGGGATTGTGTCCCGCGGCGGCTCGATTATGGCCAAATGGTGCTTGAGCCATCATCAAGAAAACTTCCTCTATACCCATTTCCGTGAGATTTGCGAGCTGTGCGTTGCCTACGATGTATCGCTGTCATTAGGCGACGGTATGCGTCCTGGCTCCATTGCCGATGCCAATGATGAGGCGCAGTTTGCCGAGCTTGAGACCTTAGGTGAGCTGGTCAAAATCGCCTGGGAATACGATGTGCAGACCATTATCGAAGGGCCTGGACATATCCCTATGCAACTTATCAAAGAGAATATGGATAAGCAGCTTATCCACTGCGCCGAGGCGCCGTTTTATACCCTAGGGCCGCAAATTACCGATATTGCGCCGGGTTACGATCATTTCACCTCCGGAATTGGGGCTGCGATGATCGCATGGTATGGCTGCGCCATGCTCTGCTATGTGACGCCAAAAGAACACTTAGGTTTACCCAATAAGCAGGACGTCAAACAAGGGCTGATTGCCTACAAGATTGCAGCTCATGCGGCCGATATTGCTAAAGGCCACCCAGGCGCGCAGATCCGCGACAATGCGTTATCTAAGGCGCGCTTTGAATTCCGTTGGGAAGACCAATATAACCTGGGGCTCGACCCTGATACAGCCCGAGCCTATCACGATGAATCCCTGCCACAGGAATCGGCCAAGGTTGCGCATTTTTGCTCTATGTGCGGCCCTAAGTTCTGCTCGATGAAGATCACCCAAGATGTACGTGACTATGCAGCAAGCTTAGCGGCGGGTACGTTAGCAGCGGCTTCGTCAAGCCAAAATGTTGAGAGCGCTGAAACTTTTACATCGATAAACCCAGTTCCACAAGGGCAATCAAACACAGAAGCAATCCAGCAGATCAGAGTCAAAACCCAAGATGAATTAGCGGCGGCCATGGCGCAAAAATCGGCCGAGTTTGCGGCTTCGGGCGCCAAGCTGTATCTACCGCTAGGCGATGCAAATACTGCCAATGAATCGGCCAAGCATAAGGACGGGACAGAACTCCAATCCATAGTACAGGTTGCGGAGGTTTGATAATGACCCCTGCTAAACATATTAGCCAAGTGGCGCCTAAACCTATCGTCTGGACCATTGCGGGTTCCGACAGCGGTGGCGGCGCGGGGATCCAAGCCGACTTAGCCACCATCAAAGATTTGGGCGGTCATGGATGCAGCGTGATCACCACGTTAACAGCCCAAAGTTCGGTGGCGGTGGATTTAGTTGAGCCGGTGAGTGATGCAATGCTACTCACGCAGCTATCGACTCTGTTAGCCGATCTACCACCTCAGGCGATTAAGATTGGCTTGCTCGCGAATCAGCAGCAACTGCATTTAGTTGCCGATTGGTTGGCTGGTTTTAAAACCCAGTTTCCACTCGTCCCCGTTATTCTCGACCCTGTGATGGTCGCAAGCTGTGGGGATGAACTTGGGGATAAGAGCACGGCGAGTCGGCCGCTGGATTTTACTCCCTTTAAGGGCTTGATTAGCCTGATAACGCCGAATGTGCAGGAGTTGGCAAGGCTTACTGTCGCCAAAGACATACAAGCGTCACCATTACACACAAAAGCAGCGTTCGCCGCTGCGGCAATGCAGCTCTCTGTGCAATTAGCTTGCAGCGTATTAGCCAAGGGCGGCGATATTGATTTTGCGGCTCAGGCAAGTACTGGCATTAACACCACTGATATCTTAAGCGATCACAAAAGCGGTATCACAAGTCATCGTATCGCCACAGATAATCAGCGCTTGGCGGAAGATTTGTTGATTTGTCATCAGGTTACTGGCTGCTCACCGCTTGACGCTAATGGCGGTTTTTGGCTCAGCAGTGCGCGGATAAACACGCGCCATAATCATGGTAGTGGTTGTACTCTGTCTTCGGCCATCGCCTCGGTGTTAGCCTTTGGCTTTGTATTGCAGGATGCCGTTGTGGTAGCAAAAGCCTATGTTAATCAAGGCTTAACTTATGCAGAGGGGATTGGCAAAGGTCCTGGACCACTCGCGCGTACCGCTTGGCCGCACAGCTTAACGGCTTTTCCTCACGTCACGGCTTATTCTCAAAATAGCTTGAGTGAATCCAGTGATTTGCAATGCTGCGCGTTTAAGCGCCTTGATCCTGACTTAGGGATTTATCCCGTAGTCGATAACCTACTGTTACTCGAGCAGTTATTAGCGGCGGGCGTGAGGACGGTACAGCTGAGGATAAAGTCTAATGCGCTAAAGTCTAATGCGCTTGCGTCGGACGAACTTGAGGCACAAATCCAAACCGCGATTGCCTTAGGTAAGCATTATGATGCGCAGCTTTTTATCAATGATCATTGGCAGTTAGCGATAAAGCATGGCGCATTTGGCGTCCATCTTGGACAAGAAGATCTAGCGGTGACGGATCTTAACGCCATTCATGCCGCGGGATTGGCTCTTGGCATCTCGAGCCACGGTTATTTCGAGTTGCTGCGTGCCCATCAACATGCGCCATCTTACATCGCCCTCGGGCATATCTTTCCAACGACCACCAAGCAAATGCCATCGGCGCCGCAGGGGTTATGTAAACTCACTCATTATGTAGAGCTGTTAAAGGCGCACTATCCCTTAGTCGCAATTGGTGGCATAGGACCTTCGAATCTTGCGCAAGTCAAAGCGACTGGGGTGCGCAATATTGCCGTGGTGCGGGCGATTACCGAGACAATAGACCCAGTAATGGCCCTTGCCGAATTGACGCGAGCCTGGGAGTCAAGCCTATGATCACGACACAAGAGCAGGCGCAATCCCTTGCCGATAAAGACTTTATTCGTTATTCGCGGCAAATATTTTTACCTGAGGTCGGCGAGGCTGGCCAGTTGCAGCTGAAACAGGCTCATGTGCTTATCGTAGGCCTAGGCGGCCTTGGACAACTGGCGGCGCAGTATTTAGCCTGCGCTGGTGTTGGGCGCTTAACGCTTGTCGACGGCGATAGGGTGGAATTGTCCAATCTACCGCGACAATTACTCTTTAGTGACGACGATATTGGTCATCACAAAACCCACATTGCTAAACA
Source organism: Shewanella decolorationis S12 (assembly GCF_000485795.1). Taxonomy (GTDB): domain Bacteria; phylum Pseudomonadota; class Gammaproteobacteria; order Enterobacterales; family Shewanellaceae; genus Shewanella; species Shewanella decolorationis. Next base: position 27,616 of record NZ_AXZL01000065.1, on the reverse strand, counting down.
GAAATTGGCCGTGTTGGCGCAAGGTTGTGAGATTGATGCCTTTGCCGAGCATCTGACTATTGAGTCTGCGAACGCGGTATTTTCGAATCTGTTAGCCCATGGCAAAGAAGCTAGGTTAGTACTTGATTGTACTGATAATCTTATGGCGCGCCATTGCATCAATCGGCTGAGTGTTGAGCATGCCTTGCCTCTGGTGAGCGCCTCGATAGCCGCTTTCAACGGCCAATTGTTTGCCGTAGATCAGCAGCGTTTCCCTTTGGGAGGCTGTTATCACTGTATTTTCCCCTCGGATACTCGCGCGCCACAAAACTGTACCAGCCAAGGTGTACTTGGCCCCAGTGTCGGCGTAATGGCATCGATGCAGGCGCTGCTAGCGATGCAATTGTTGCTCCTAGCCACGCCACCAACCTCTGCAACAGAACAAACGGTTAATCAGTCTTTCGAAGAGACATGTCAACCAATAGCCTCCACTAGATCGTTACTTGGCCGATTTTGGCGTTTCAATGCCAAGTCACTTCAATGGCATTCGGCTGCCTTAACCCGTGATCCCGATTGCGAGGTGTGCGGATTAAAACCGAGTGCATTAATGCAATCAACTACAGCCGTTTCATTCAAATCTGTCCCTAATCGAGGTTTGTTATGATTTTAATTCATCTCAATAATGTGCCCCAGACACTTCAACAACCGCTGAGTTTACAAGCCCTGTTAGAAGCACAAAATATTTGCCAACACTCGGTTGCCTTAGTGCTTAATGAGGCCGTTGTACCCAAACATAGATGGTCATCTATCCTCTGTCACCATGAGGATAGGATAGATGTATTTGCCGTTGTCGCCGGAGGTTAAGATGTTAACGATTGCGGGTGTGGAATTTGAGTCACGATTATTTACGGGCACGGGTAAGTTCAGATCAAGTCAGCTGATGCTTGAGTCGATTAAGGCGTCTAAATCGCAGTTGGTGACGGTTGCGATGAAAAGAATTGATTTAAAAACAGGGGCCGATGATTTGCTTACACCACTTAGGAAAGCGGGCGTGCGACTCTTGCCTAATACCTCGGGGGCGCGTAATGCTAAGGAAGCGATATTCGCCGCTGAACTGGCGCGGGAAATGCTGGGAACACAATGGGTTAAACTTGAAATTCATCCCGATCCCAAATACCTAATGCCCGATGCGGTCGAAACATTAGCCGCGGCCAAAACCCTCTGTGAACGTGGGTTTATCGTGATGCCCTACGTGCATGCCGATCCTGTGCTGTGTCGCCGTTTAGAAGAGGTTGGCTGCGCTGCCGTGATGCCACTGGCAAGCCCAATTGGGACGAATCAGGGGCTGGTGACTGAGTCTTTTATCAAGATGATTATTGAGCAGGCAAAAGTGCCCGTGGTGATTGATGCGGGAATTGGCGCGCCCTCCCATGCGGCCCACGCGATGGAGCTGGGAGCCGATGCCGTACTGGTTAATACCGCCATCGCGAGTAGTGCTTCGCCCATTGAAATGGCGCAGTGCTTTAAGGATGCGGTGGATTGCGGGCGCCGCGCCTTTGAAGCGGGGCTTGGCCGAGTGCAGACTCAGGCTGTACATACCAGTCCACTAACGGGATTCTTGCAGCAATGAGTTTTGTCGACCAATTTGCCCATATTGAACGGGATAAGTTATTGCTGGCGTTATATTCCTGCACGGCAGTAGAGGTTGAGCGCGCTCTGATGCAGCCCGAGGGTAATCTAGAGAGTTTACTTGCCCTGTTGTCTCCTGCAGCAGAGCCCTATATCGAAGAGATGGCTCAACGCTCGGCGGCACTGACTCGGCAACGCTTTGGGGCTAATATCGGACTCTATCTGCCCTTATACCTGTCGAACCTGTGTGCTAACGAGTGTGACTATTGCGGCTTTAGCATGAGCAATAAATTAAAGCGCAAAGTGCTCAATGAGCAGGAACTTGCGGCCGAAATAGCGATTATCAAATCCCGTGGCTTCGACTCCATCTTGCTAGTGTCGGGAGAGCATGAAACTAAAGTGGGGATGGATTACTTTAAGCGCGTGTTACCCATTGTAAAACAGCAGTTTAGTTATTTGGCCATGGAGGTTCAGCCGCTTGAGGAGATTGATTATCGTCAGCTTGTCGAGCTAGGACTGGATGCTGTGATGGTGTATCAAGAAACCTATCAAGCGGCGACCTATGCCAAGCATCATACCCGAGGCAATAAACAGGATTTTACATATCGGCTGGCAACGCCCGATCGCGTTGCTAGTGCGGGTGTCGATAAGATAGGCCTAGGTGTGTTACTGGGTTTAGATGACTGGCGGCTCGATGCTTTACTGATGGGCCATCATCTGAACTATTTAGAACGGCATTATTGGCGTACTCGATTTAGTATTTCTTTACCGCGTTTAAGGCCTTGTACTGGTGGCATAACACCAAAAGTGCATTTAACCGATCTTGGACTGGTGCAAATGATCTGTGCCTTCAGGCTTTTTAATCAGCAACTTGATATCAGTTTATCGACACGCGAGGCGCCATCGCTTCGGGACAATTTACTGCCACTTGGGATAACACAGATGAGTGCGGGGAGTTCAACGCAACCTGGGGGTTATCAGGCGCCAGAGAGCCAATTAGATCAGTTCGAAATAAGCGATGAACGTACCGTTGAGCAAGTCATGACTCAGATGCGGCTCAAGGGATTTAATCCGGTTTTTAAGGATTGGGAATCGGCTTGGATAGCCTGTTAAAAAGAGCCACAAATCCGCAAAAAAACCATCAAATAGGAGGGATAAATCTGTACATTGATATTGGCTTGGTCAATAATTAACCTAGTGTTCACCAGATGCGGGAATCCTTTTATGCAAATCCAATCTGCTTATGCTTCCGGTCTGCAAGGCTTGCAATCGGCTCAATCAGGGTTAACACAGGCTACGATTGATGTGGCTAAACCTAGCCCAGCGCAAAGCGCTGCACCTACAGAAACCGCTAGGGCGGTAGATGAACCTGATAAAACCTCAGCATTAGTTGCAGCTAACGCGTCATTGCGACAAGGTGAGGCGTCGACTGAGGTACTCGAGAGAGAATCTGAAACCATAGGTTCGATTATTAATATTAAGGTGTAATTATGTCGGTCATGGCGCTGTCATCCCAGGTTGGCGCGCCATCCAATTCGTTTTTGGGTGCTGATAAGCCGATTGAGCCGCTAAAAGGAGCAAGACCTCATAGTGGACTGGTTTATCAAGGTGACAACAGTCAGACGGTTGCTAACCTTAGCGCCTCAACGGCTAGCTTTAATGCACCAAAATCCGAAGTGAGTGGGGCACTTGAACCGTCTTTAAGCAGCCTTAGTGCGGCGTCCAGCCAAACTTTGCCTTTTACAGGAACTCAGCCTGAGTTATTGGCAAGTGTTAAATCGAGTTATGCTAGCCTTTCTTCTAGCGCTCATGTGGATGCGAGTGCAATTCAGAAAGCTATCGTAGATTTAGACGTAAACGTTCCTGCTCAGTTACATTCAACCCCATCTGTGCGGATAGATTCGACTTCGCAGTTTTCAACTCAAAAAAGTTTTAGTTTACTGACAGGGCCTCGTTCCATAGGTGGAATGAGAGATGGGCAAATTGCCGCTTCTCAGACAGCCGTGTCAGTATTGAGTGCTCCGGATGTGGGGCTTTCAGCCTTGAATGGTGCCGTTAATCCTCTGGTTTCTTTGGCGCCAAGCACAACCGCTTACTCATCTAAAAGCGATATCGGCAGTATTACTTCGTCGAATTCGGATTTCGCCAATATCTTCTCGTCTTCAGATGCCATAACAACGAATGTCGCACCATTGGGACAAGAACAGGCCCGTAGTACAGTAATTAGCCCCTCTGCGCCTGAGTTTGCAGGGGGTGATGTCGTTGGTAATTCGTCGGGGACCCACGATTCGGTGGTGACCAACATGGATGATGCAACCTCGCCTCAGGCAAACAGCTTGGGTGAGCAGTTTAGTTATCTCTTTGGCCAACCTGCCGGGACCAAGGAGCAAGTTGGGACTGAATCGGCAGCAGGTGAACCTTCTCAAATTCAGCAAAATCAAGCTGAACAAATTCGTGATGAGCAAGCTAAGCAAGCAAGGGAAAAAGCTGTGCAAGAGCAGGAGCAAAAACAGCAAGCGTTAGCTGAAGCTTTCGCTAAAGCAGATAACAGTCAACAAGCTCAGCAGACACAGGACGAACAAACTCGCCAGCAAGACTTAGCGAAGGATCAAGTCAAGCAGGCTCAAGAAAAGGCGATAGAACAGCAAAAAGCCCAAATAGACGCATTAAAAGCGAGGGATACAGAAGTCAAAGCCCATGAGCATGCCCACGCCAGTGTGGGCGGTCAATATGCTCAAAGCCCTAGTTTCAAGTATGAAAAAGGTGCCGATGGTCAGCGCTATGCTACCGATGGTGAGGTGCAAATCGATGTGTCAATTGTACCTGGCGATCCACTGGCGACCATCAATAAGATGAAGCAGGTCTATGCGGCGGCGATGGCGCCAGTTGACCCATCTTCTGCCGATATTCGTGTTGCGGCGCAAGCGCTGCAGAAAATGAATGAGGCCAAGGCTAAACTTGCTGAGGAACGTCAGCAGCAGATTGTTGACCAACCGACCACGGAAACCCTAATTGGCGCAGAGGCACAGATTGAAGGTTTACCACCGCTTAAGGAGCGCCAAATTCAAGTCACTGGCAAGATTGATGCTAATGGCAATATCACTGCGCCCCAAGATGACCCATCGGCACCAGTGACAGAAGTGATTGATAAGATTAAGCAAGCCATTGCGGCGCAGATTGCATCGAATAATACCTCAGATGCAGTAAGTACCACTGAAGTTGATACGACAGAGACCATTGAGCCGCCAACGGCGACCTTAGCGATTGGTGTCGTATCAAATAAGGATGACGTGCCAGAGATTGCTATGCAGCGGCTCGCGTCGCGTGACAGTAATGCTGTATCGAGTCACACATTAAACGGCAGTAATGCGGTGCGCTTCTATGGCTCGGTCGCCGTGGCAACGCTGGCGAGTAAGGGAAATACTGAACTTAATCAATCAGATTCGGATGATGCTTCACTCGAGCGGATAGATGATTCGGCACTAACCACTCATTCGCCTAGCTATGAGGGTGAGAGTATTATTTCCAATGGATTAACACTCGAGTCATTAAACCGCCAAGACACACGCGGCCTGTTCAACCCTCAAACCTTAGCACTGCATCGTTCGCATTTCTTAGATGTGAATGTTTAGCCTCAATATTGCAGTATGCCTGCAAATCTTAACTACCTAGCATTTGGCTATTAAGGTAAACATTTAAGCTTGTTCTGTATGGTTAGGAACGCGGCTATTACTGATTAAAACCCACAAAGATTCCCTATGACAAAGTCGCTGGTTTGCGCTGGCGGGAAGAAAGTGAGCGTGGTTACTCGCTTGTACTCACACCATGGTGTTTAAGGATATAAGAGGCTAACAGTTTAGAGGCGGGGCCCTGTTGGTCACGATTTGGGATCACAAGGCTTAGCATAATGCGCCGTTTTTGGCTGCCTTGAAGATGTAAACGCACCAGTTTGCCCGCGGCTAATTCCTCTTGAATTAGGAATGATGGGATCCAACAGAAACCAATTCCTTGGTTTAAAATGACTTTTGCCTCATGAAAGTTCGATACCGTCCAGCGCTGTTCGGCCTTTAGCCAACCAATATCGATATTTGACTGCACGCCAGTATCTTTGATCACCAGTTGCAGGTGCTGCGCCAGTAGCTTGTCATCGTCTAAGGTGCCCATTTCAGCTAAGGGGTGGCTCGGGTGGCAAACCAGATGCAGCTCCTGCTCACACAGGGGCTCGGATAAATAGCCCTTCGGCGGAATGCCGGCGCAAATCGCAATATCGACCTTATTTTGAAGGATTAATTCTTGAGTACCTGTGATGACTGAGTCCAACATAATGATCCGAGTGCCACGGCTGTGGGGCAAAAAGTCGCTTAGCGCGCACACTAGACTTTCCATCGGATAGACGATTTCGCGGGCAATGGTGAGTGTGGGCTCCCAACCTTGCTCGAGGTTACTGGCCAATTGCTCTAATTCATTAACTGCTTGAGTCACATGGCGCGAACGACGCAATAATACTTCGCCCTGTGGTGTCAGGTAAGCTTTGCGGCCTCGAACTTCGAGTAGCTCTATGCCAAGCTGGTGTTGCAACTTTGCCACCGCATGATTGAGTGATGATTGACTCTTATTGAGCTTTTCCGCCGCCTGCGCGTAGCCGCCATAATCGACGACAGCCTGTAAAATACGCCATTGCTCAAGGGTAGATTTCGCGCGAGTCATGGTTGTCCTCATGTCGAAAACGACAGGTTTCTAAAAAAGCGATAGATTGAGGCTTATAGTGGCGAGCTATGATCTTTTTTTCAATACTATTATTGTGTTAATTGAAAAAGAGGTTATCGCGTCGCAATGCGGCGGCGTGACAACCTCTTATCAGTAAGTTTTATGGGTAATGTATTAATCGATAACCTTAGACGTCACGCCCATAGGTAAATACTTTTTCGTCGCGTTAAGTTCGTTAAGATAAGGCCCGGGATTGAGGGTTTCTGGCCAATTAAGCAACATTATCGCAAGCACATTGCGATGTTCGCCAAGGGCTAAGTCAGGATTGCCCTTGGGTGAGGGGATAATTTGACTGTTGGTATCAAACGAGTTGGCAATATAAGCCCGAGTTTGAGCCACGATAGGGTGGTCTGTCTTGCCTGCTAGCAGAAAACTAATGCCGACTTCGGCAATAATATCGTCGGTCGCATCCTGTAAAATCCGCTCTATGTTGGCATCAAAGTAATCCAAAATCCATGCAAACTCAGTGGCATCTACCTGATGTTGATAATATTCACTCGCGGCAAAGATAAAATGCGTCAGGCCGTAGAGCTTATTGCGAAATTGTGCTTTGCTGAGAGTGGCCTCCTGCGCGTCGGAGTAAACCCGAGTAAATGCCGTTTTATAATCCTCTCGATAATCTCCTACACCTAATTGTTTGGCCCAATACACATAGTTAATTAGCTGCGCTGCCCAGGCTTTAATCATCGCGGGATCGGTCAAACCTTGGCGTAGGTCGGCTTTTTTGAGGGCTTGGATCATTTGACTATGGCAAGGACCTGTAAAGCCTAACTCATCGATTCGACTGGCGAATCGCAGTAGTACATCGGAGTAAAATAAAAACTCAGGAAAGGGCGCGAGGGCTTTTTTACGGGCCTTGGCTCTGGGACCATTGCCCAGTTCTGCGATGGCGTTCTCTGAGGCTTGACGTACAAATTCAGGGTTATCCACTTGGCAGGCATAAAACGCTTGAGCTTCGGTTACCGCATAAAGATCGACTAACGCGGCGTTGGCGTATTGCTCATCGCCTGTCAGGCGATAGAGGCGGATCCCATAATGGCCCTGCACCCGAGGCGGGAGTGTATAGAGATGGGTTTCAAGGTTGTGTTGAATAAGCTGCGCAACGTCGCTTTGGCTTAATTCGGATTTATCCGTGGTGTTTGACTTGAGAACGTTTTGTGAGTTCGCAAGCCCGGTGTGACTTAGGAGCGTGCTTTGCGAATTGGCGAAAGCACTCTGTGCGGTAAATAAGGCTAAACCGCTAAAAAGCGCAATGGGCAGCGAGAGTTTGTGTTTCGGTTGTGGTGTGTGGGTGATTTTCAGATCCTGAGACATGGATAATCCTTTGGATAAGCGCAGCGGCATCCACGGGGTCGCCAAGTATGGCACGCAGTTGCTCGCTCAAGGTGAGTGCGGTCTCATTGACCACGAGGAGATTAAAAAGCCCAAGTTTATCTTGGCAGTCTTGGGTTGATTGATGGACAAGCGTCGCGAGTTTGGCTTGCCACTGGGATTGATAATAGCGTGGGCCTTCGTTTGCGATAGCATTGAAACTATATGGGTAATCAATCGCTTGTGCCCAGTTCGCACCAAAGCTTTTGCTAAATTCAGCAGGTAAATCCGAATAGCTTTGCTGGTTTAAGGACTGGTAAAAGTTAAGTGCCACCTTAGCGCGAAAGACTTTAAGCTGCGTCGCATAGGCGCTTGCGAGCATTTCCCTCGGTTGAATATATTGGGTATCAAATTGGGGAAATAGCGCTTGGCGTAACACCTTAGCGAGCCAAAGACTCGGTAATTGATTGGTATCGAGCGTCGGGCCTAAGGTGTTGTTTAGGTAAAAATGACTGCCGCGTGCCAGCGAGGTCATTGTATCGGCGAGGGCTTGGGTAAAGCGTTCGATATCTTTGAAATTATTGAGAGTTGCGGGGAGCTCAAGCGCCTGTTGACCAAATTGCTGTCCGATCACATTTTGCCTGAGGGTGTGTTGACTGGCATCCCTAGATTTATTCTCTTTATCTTGAGCGCCGATAGCCAGATACACTTCTCCCAATAATCTATCCGTATGGTAAACACGGAGGATCTGTTGCTGTGCTTGTGCTAGTGCCGTTTGAGAAAGTGTTGTTTGAGTAGCTGCCGAGTCTAGATGCTCGCCAATCACCTCAAAACGTAAACCATATTCGCTTAAGCTTGTTAAGGCCTTGTCGAGCAGCTCACGGGTATTGATGGCGGTGGTTTGCGCACTCGGTAATTGCGATAAGGTACGGCCAAGATCCCAAGGGGCAACTTGAATCGTTTCGGTTTGGCTGTCGAGAAACGCTTTAACTAACTCAGGGGTATTGAGTAGCTGATCCTTGAGGCTGTAACTGACGTAATCGCTAAAGCCTGCGTCATTGGCAATGCGTTGACGCAGCTCGGCAATGCGGTGTAAAGCGACTTGATTATGTTCCCTGGCTCGACCTTGATAGGCTTGCCACAGGGTTTGTCGACATTCGGCATCGGGTTGCTTTAACAGATAACTGGCAATAGTCCCTGAGAAAGTGCCTGAATTTGCCGTTTCTTCCTCGTTATTGGCAGTATTCACTTCGGCTACTTCATCTGTAAGCTGGCATTTATCTGCTTGAATATCCAGTTGAAATTGTTGGTTGCCTAAGCCTTGGCGAATGCTGGCCTGCGCCGTGTGCAGCTTAGCTTTATCCATAATGGATAAATGCTGGCGCAACAAAGCTGTTAATTGCTTACCGAGTAAAGCCTGTTCCTGACTTGCTGCATCATCATTTTCTGAAGCTGTTTGCGTCAGCTCAAACGCCAGTTGGCTAAATTCTGCTTGGTTTAGTAAGTCGCTCAGAGTGTCGGCTAAACGCAATTGACACTGCAGTATACCTTGGCGCTCATCCCCCGACAGCGGCAAACCTCGGTAGTAGGTGAGTCTGTCGTTGACATTATTCAGCCCTATGGTTTGCTGCTCTAACACTAGGGCCTTATCCGCCAGTGTTAAGGCAGATAGCTGGTGGGTACTGGCGTAACTGGCGAAGGCGCCAGCCAAATCGATATTAGGTTGGCGCAGACACTGCTCTACCAGCAGCGGCACGGGGCTTGGCGCAGCATAGGCTGCACCGAGAGTGGATAAACACCAGCCAAACAGGCTAGCCGTTAAAATGGATTTTTGCATAGGCTACACGTTCTGCAACTGTCATTGAATGGGATGACATGGCTTCGACATGCTTAAGTCTAGGCAAAATGCCTTTTCCATTTGCAATCTGGATCGCCAGTCCCGGGCGTGCATTGAGTTCCAATAACAGCGGGCCTTTAGTCTGATCAAGCACCATATCCGTGCCTAAGTAACCCATCTCACACATTTCAAAGGCGCTCGATGCGGTATGCAGCAAGCTGTCCCAGTGGGGTACGACGATATCGGTGAGCTTTTTGACTGTGTCTGGATGAAACTCAATTGGAGCATCAAATTGCACAGCATGTAACCCTTTTCCTGTGGCAATGTCAACGCCCACACCCACGGCGCCCTGGTGCAAATTGGCCTTGCCATCGGAGGCGGCGGTGGAGAGCCTGAGCATCCCCATCACTGGAAATCCTTTAAAGACAATCAAGCGGATATCGGGCACGCCTTCATGGCTGTAACCGTCAAACACGGGATTGAACTCAATCAATCCCTCGACAATCGCCACATCGGGTTTGCCGCCAAGGGAGAATAAACCGCTGAGAATATTGGACACGTGTCTATCCAATTCCGATGGGCTGACTTCGTGTCCGCTGGGTTTATAGTAACGGCCCTGTTCGATATGGGTGATCACTAAAATGCCTTTACCACCAGAGCCCTTGGCGGGTTTGATCACAAACCCTGTGCGGCCTTTCACGCGCTCGGGAATATGCACGATTTCGTGCTGCTCGCGCACAACGGCGATTAAATCGGGCACGGCAATATCATTGGCCAGTGCTAATTGTTTCGTCAGCAGCTTATCGTCCACTCGCTTATAAAATTTGCGCGGATTATAGCGACCGATGTAATCGATATTGCGCTTATTCATATTGAGCACGCCGCGCGCGCGAAGCTCCCATGGCCAGGCAATATTCATTAGGCATCCCCCGCGAGTGGTTTAAAGCGTTTGAGTTCCAGTAGGCGATAGCCTGTGTATTGGCCCATTAATAGCACTAAGGCCAAGATCACTAAGTGGATCCCAAGGAAGTTAAATACCCAGTGTTGTACCCAACTGGCGCTCATGGCTAAGTAGGCGAGGGTAGCGACCATTAGGCTACCACCGCCTTGCACTATCACTTCTTTCGGGCCTTCTTCCTCCCACAGGATAGACATACGTTCGATGGTCCAGGCCAAAATAATCATCGGGAAGAAGGTAATTGTCAGTCCTTCGCTTAAACCGAATTTATAAGACAGCAAGGTAAAGACGCCAATAATGCCGATCACGACGATGATCACCGCCGATATTCGCGAAATTAGTAACAGATTTAATTGGGATAAATAGGAGCGGATCATTAGGCCGCAGGCCACGATTAACAAGAAGCCAACTAAGCCCGTGACTAAACTGGTCTGAATAAAGGCGAGGGCGATAAGGACTGGCATAAAGGTGCCCGAGGTCTTGACCCCAATGATCACCCGTAAAAACACCACCATCAGTACCCCGATAGGGATCAATAAAATGCCCTTGAATAGACTCTGTTCTTCTAGCGGTAATTGGTAGAGTGAGAAATCCAAGGCATTGTTATTCATCATCATATCGATGGATGTCGCCAATGCCGAGCGGGTGTCCTGCAACATAGAGAAATGCACCTGCGAGTTTACTCCACCCATCACATCGAGCACTGAATGGCCCGAGCGTTCCCACAGCAGTAAGTTCTCTGGACGACCTTGCTTGCCTTTAACCAAATCGAATAAGATCCACTCGCCGTTATGGAACACTTCCACAAAGGGCGACAGGGATTGACGGCGGCGCTGATCTTCAAGGTAAAGTCCGCTGACTTCACGGGCCGGAATGCCCTTGGTTTGCAGCATATGCAAAAACACTTGCGTCGCGGTTTGGCTCGACAGCAACAGCTCCATATTCTGGCTGCGCTTAGTTGCTGTGATCGCATTCATTAATTGCTGGGCGAAGGACAAATTCGATGCGCTGCGCGACCAGGTTTCGCTAATCACTTGCTCTGCGGCGCTCTTCTCGGTCGCGGGCCAGAGGTAAGGCTCTGGTTGACTTGGAATATCGTCGCTGTGGATTTGGGTCACACCCGTCGGCACTAAGGTCACTTTATAATAGAGATCTTGGCTGCCATAGGCCTCGCGAATCGACCAAATTGCACGGCGCGCGTCCTTAGCATCACTCACCGATAACCCAAAGCCCGGGGAGCTGGCGTTCTCGACCAAGACTTCATAGGCGGGATCCTGTGGTAAGGAGAAGGACACTTCGGCCGCATCGCCAGTGCCATCGAAACTGATTTTGGCGTCTACCGCCCAGCTTTGAACTTGCTCACCGGGGAGAAAAGGCACCTGATGCTTAACGCCGCGGTAGATGCTGGCGCTTAGACCGACAATAAAAAGTAATGCCACCAAAATGTAAAAAGGTTTACGTGAATGCATACGTGTTTCCCATGTTGCGCCAATGGCCGAAAAGCGTGGGATTACCCCAGGGCATTGGCGGTTCGAACTCGACGTCACGCGTTAGATTGTCGCGTGGCGGATATTAGCTATGTCTGGCTGCGTCAGATTGAGCGGCGATGTCACAAGCTGACAGACCAATGAGCGCAAGTAGCTTCTATGCTTAGCTTGTGAACGGCTTTAGACCAAGCGGTTATTTTTTGCCGCTGGAGACGATGGCTGACTCTGCTTTAGGTTGTTCAGGATCGGGTTGCTTAGGTTTGGGCTGTTTGGCTTTACCGTGCACATAGCGCTGGCCGACATCGACAACGGCGATATCTTTGATAAATTTACGGCCGAGCAATAAGGGATAGTCGAGGTGACTACGGTCGGTGAGGTTAAGATCTGTCTCTGCGGAATATTGGCCAATCTTAAGGTGCGCGTGGATCACGGGGCGGCGATCGTCCTTTTCATTGGCGTCCTGCTTGATGCGTACAAAACGCACGACCTTAGATTCGAAATTTGTCGCAGGCTGTTTTTCCCCTTGGGTATACACATCGAAGCGTACCCATTGGGCACCATCGCGTTCAAACAGGGTGATATTGCGGGCATCGATAGAGGAAGATTCTGCGCCGGTATCAATGCGTGTGGCAAAACTGGCATTGAGTTCATCGATAAACACATTTTCGATTTCACCGAGTAAAAACTTGTCCCCAAGAGCGGATTTAGGGCATTGGCTCGGCGCAGGCGTCACCACTGCAGCTTGCTTTTGCGCGCTGAGGTTTTTCGCTGCTTGATTTAAATGATTGATTTGCTGACTTAACTGCTCGACTTGGCTGCTCAGGGCCGTAAGCGAGGTTAAATCCGTCGGTTGGCATTGCTGATTAATCGCAGCGACTAGCTGGACTTGCTGCTGATTAAGACGGGTATTAAAGGTATCAGTATCGAGTGGTTTGGGGGCGTGGGCGGTCGGTTCTGTCGCTGCGCATCCCATTAAGCTGCTGGCAACGGCGATAGCGATCAACTGCTTTAGCATAGTACTTCCTATTGGCGTTAAAACGGGTTTTATGCCTAGGGTTTACCTAGGCATAAGCGTATTAGGCCACTGGAGTTAACTCGTTAGGTCAAATCTTGATTGGGTTGATTTTTCACCGCAATAATCGTTGCGCGTTTCGGCGCGGAGTAACCCTCGATAGTCTTAGTGATATCGTTAGGGTCAAGATATTCAACCAGTGACTCATTCGGCATCCAATCGGTTCGGCGCTGTTCGGCTAATGCGGTGACATCGGTGTCGACACAACGTATGTCTGTGAAATCACACTTCTTTAGCCAGAGCATCAGGGCCGCGACGGATGGAATAAACCATACATTATTCATTTTCCCATATCTATCTTGAGGGACGAGTACGGCGTTTTCATCACCATCTATCACCAAAGTCTCTAACACTAATTCCCCACCCATACGTAGCTGATCACGTAATTGTAACAAGTGATCAATAGGCGAACGTCTGTGATACAAGACGCCCATGGAGAAAACCGTATCGAATGCATCCAGCGGTGGCAGCTCTTCAATGCCAAGCGGCAATAAGTGTACGGGATGATTATCACCGCTTAGGCGTTTAACCGCTTCAAATTGGCATAAAAACAATGGTGAAGGGTCGATGCCCACTACGCGTTTGGCGCCCGCGCCAAGCATACGCCACATGTGATAGCCGCTGCCACAGCCGACGTCGAGCACAGTGCGGTTTTGCAAAGGAGAAATATGTGGGCTCACGCGGTCCCACTTCCAATCGCTGCGCCATTCGGTATCGATATGAATGCCGTGGATATGGAAAGGGCCTTTGCGCCAAGGCATAAACAGGCGCAGTAGGTTCTCAAGTTTTTCCTTTTCACCGGGTGAGAGTTGCTCGCCGGTGCCGACTGTTACACTGCTAACAAAGTCCACTTGGTCTGGGGCGGGATAGTGCAGCTTATTGAGCACTTTTTCCCACTTGGGTAAGTTGCCGTGCTTATGTTCTCTCTGCCATTTGCCGAGAATGGCTGGCAAAGTTTCGAGCCAATGCTGCAAATTGGAATCGGCAATTTGCTGGTAAAACGAGCTGAAACTGATCACTTGATGGCCACCATGGAAGAGAAGTTAAAACATTGGAACCACAAGCTAAAGTGGCTAAACCCTTGGCGAGTCAAACGTTGCTGGTGGAGAGTTAAGGTATCGGGCTTCATCACGTTTTCAAGCGCGCTGCGCTTTTGACTGATTTCAAGCTCGCTATAGCCATTGGCGCGTTTAAAGTCTAAGTGCAGCTCTTCGAGCACACTTTGAATCGGCGCATCATCGAAGCGAATTTTTTCCGATAGCACTAAAAGACCGCCGGGATTTAACCCCTGATAAATCTTTGCGATCAGCGCTTCTCTGTCCTCTGGCGGTAAAAATTGCAGGGTAAAGTTAAGCACGACTAAAGAGGCGTTTTCGATGTGAATATCGCGAATATCGCCGCATATCAGCTCAACCTCAGTATCACTCACATAGGCATTGAGGTTTTCTTGGCAGCGGGTCACCATGGATTCGCTATTGTCCACGGCGATGATGCGGCAATCGCGGCCTTGGATTTGACGGCGAATGCTTAAGGTGGCGGCGCCTAAAGAGCAACCTAAATCATATACTTGGGTATTAGGCTTGACGAAACGATCCGCAAAATCGCCAATAGTATTGATAATTTGCGTATAGCCAGGCACCGAGCGGCGGATCATGTCACTGAAGACACCCGCGACACGGTTATCAAACTGGAAATCGCTAATGTGTTCGCTCGCTTGAGCGTAGATAGTATCTTGGGAAGCGTTCATCTGGGAATATCTCGAAAATTCAGCTGTGCATTTTAACGAATCCGGTTGACTAGCAGCAAGTCTCGGCTAGTAATTTGCCCGAAATTTCTGTCTAATATGCATCAATAACAAAGTATTTACATTGTACATCAAGTACTAGGGACCCCAGTTGAAGTTAGTGCTCCAGCTTATCGTGATCCTGTGTTGCAGCATGTTGAGTAACGCAGTAAACGCCAGTCAAGGACAGACTGAATCGCTTATTGTGGTGATGGGGGAAGACAGTTTCCCGTATCAGTTTGTCGATAACGACGGCGAAGCCACGGGTTTATTAGTCGATCTCTGGAAGGAATGGGGCAAGCGCACCAATACGCCATTAGTGTTTGTGGCGCGGCACTGGAATGAGTCGCTGCAGCAATTACGGCAGGGCAAAGCCCAAGTGCATATTGGCATGGGGCAGACGCCCGAGCGTGAGCAGCTATTTGATTTCGCAGAGCCTATCGCTGATGTGAGTACCTACCTTTACCTGCATAAATCCCTGCAGGGCAAAAAATCCATTAAGGAACTTATTCCTTACCAAATCGGGATCGTCGGTGGCTCGTCCCATGAGGCGGTGCTTCGCGGCATCGAGCCGAATTTAGTCTTCAAATATTATGAAAGTCGTGAAAAACTGCTGGCGGGGGTTGCGGCGGGCGAGACGGTTGTATTTGCCGGGCTCGATGGCTATCTGCGAGATCCCGCGTCCAGCCAAGCAATTGCGAGCAGTTTTCCCATCAGTGCGCGTATTCCAATTAAGGCTATGCAGTTTGTCCCCGCCGTGATGAAAGGTAATCAGGCTTTAATTGAGAAGATTAATAAGGGGTTTGATTCACTCGATGCTCGTTTTGTGCAACAAACTGAACGGCGTTGGTTAGGCTATCACGGGCAAAAGGCGGGGCTTGTGGTGGCGATGCAGTTAGGTGTTGAGCCCTTTGTCGATTTAGGCGTCGATGGCTTACCCCATGGATTTTATGTGGATCTCTGGCAATTATGGTCGGCCAAGACGGGCATCAATGTGGATTTTATCTCGGGCGACATGAATGCCAGTGTTAACGATGTGCGCCAAGGTTTAGCCGATGCGCATATTGGTTACCCTGAAAGTGACGATCTAAAAACAGGTTTAACCCGCGCTTGGCAACTCTATACGGTGAAGAGTCGACTGTTTTTATATCAACAGCAACTGACCAATTTGCAAAGTCTAAAGGGCAAACGCATCGGCGTTGTGCCGACCGCGCCTTATTTAGTGGCGCTGCGTAGAGCGCTGCCCGATGTTACGCTGCGCTATTACGAAAATATGGACAGCATGGTGGCAGGTGCGCGATCGGGTGAGATTGCAGGCTTTGTTGCCGCAGGAGCATGGACTTCCCACTATTTACTGCAAAACAAGGCTTGGTCCGAATTTTATCAATATCCAGAGCTTGAGTTTCCCACCGATATTTATGTGCTCACCCGCAGTGATGATCCTGGATTAACCCAGCGCATCGCCAATGGTTTTCGCAGCATTAGCATGCAGGAATTTGCCGATGTTGAGCAAAAATGGATGCTTAACCCTAAGGATCGCATTTTTAACCAGAAGGGATTACACGGCATTCAACTTTCAAACAGTGAGCAAGATTACCTCTCACAACTCGGTGAAGTTAAACTCGGTTACTTAAAACAGTGGCCGCCGATGGAGTTTAGCGATGAGCAAGGTCAGTTTGCGGGGATCAACAGCGACATTGCCCACATTTTGGCAGAGCAATTACGGATCAAGATTGAGCCTGTTGGCTTTGATGATTGGCAATCACTGATAGGTGCATTGCGTTCTGGCGACATTGCTCTTGCTGGCAGCGTAGCCCAAACCGCCGAGCGCCAGCAATTTTTAACCTTTAGTGATCCCTACTGGCCATCACCCTGGGGAATGGTGTCGCAACTTGAGCAGGTGTCGGTGTTTAATCTGGCGCAATTGACGGGACAGAGGGTCGCTGTGGTGGAAGGCTATCATCTGGTGGCACAACTGATGGCACAGCAGCCCTCGCTCAAACTGGTATTAGTGCCCGACACCCATTCGGGGCTCGCAGCAGTTAACGATGGTCATGCCGATGTGTTTATCGATAAGGTGGTGACGCTGGCCTCTGAGTTAAAAACAGGCCAATATCCATTATTGAAAATGTCGCTACTCAGTGATTTAGCCGATCAGCACAGCCACTTTGGGCTTAATCCGCAGTATGCTCAGCTAGTCCCGTTAATCAATCGCGTGTTGGCACAAATTGATCAACATACCCAGCAGCAAATCTATTCCCATTGGGTCAGTTTTTCCCTTGATGCAGATAACAGTCAGTATCTGCAATGGATCCGCTATCTATTAAGCGGCGCATTAGCCTTATCTGTCGTGATGGTGGCTGTGTTAGTGGTCAATCGTCGCTTAAACGTGGAGATCACTCGCCGAATCGCCGCCGAAAAACGTTTGCAGCATGTTGCGAGTCACGATGCCTTAACTCAGTTGCCCAATAGAGCACTGTTGGATGATAGGCTGTCGCAGGCCCTACTTGCCCATCGGCGGGATCATAGCCATTTTGCCTTGTTGTTTATTGATTTAGATGGCTTTAAACAAATTAACGATCAATATGGTCATCCTGTGGGGGATGCCTTGCTGTTAAAAGTGGCGGGATTGTTGAGCAAAGCCATTCGCGATTCTGATACAGTGGCAAGATTCGGCGGCGATGAATTTGTGATCCTGCTAAATCGTGTGCAAGATCTCGACGCTGCGACCCAAGTTGCTGATAATATTCTGCACTCGCTTGCATCGCCTTTCAGTATAGAAGGGGTGATGGTAGAGGTTGCAGTCAGCATTGGAGTGGTCATTTATCCCCGCGATGGCGATACGGCCATTGAGTTAATGAAGCAAGCCGACCAACTGATGTATCAAGCCAAAACCGCGGGT
The DNA here is from genome assembly GCF_000485795.1 of Shewanella decolorationis S12. Lineage (GTDB taxonomy): Bacteria > Pseudomonadota > Gammaproteobacteria > Enterobacterales > Shewanellaceae > Shewanella > Shewanella decolorationis. The sequence goes on along the minus strand of NZ_AXZL01000065.1, from coordinate 9,891 downwards.
GGCCGCTGCTACCGCGTGGCTTGATGATTTTTTGAACGCTTATACGCAGATAGTGCGTTCGCCTCTAGTCAAGGGCGTAAAACTGTTTGATACTTCACCGCCTAAAAGTGAAGTACTTTGGTAATCGGCATTATTTGACTATAATGCCGCTTTTATCTCGTTTTGATTATTTCCAAAGCACCGGTTTCCGGATAAAGGATAGAGTTAGATGCGCAGTCATTATTGTGGAGACGTCAATAAGTCTCACGTTGGACAAGAAGTTACCTTGGTAGGTTGGGTTAATCGTAGCCGTGATTTGGGTGGCGTAGTCTTTTTAGATTTAAGAGACAGAGAAGGTCTGGTCCAAGTGGTTTACGATCCAGATTTACCTGAGGTGTTCAATGTGGCCAGTACGCTGCGCGCCGAGTTTTGTGTGCAGGTAAAAGGCGTGGTTCGTGCCCGTCCTGATAGCCAAGTTAACGCGCAAATGAAGACCGGCGAAATTGAAGTATTAGGTAAAGAACTGACCATTATCAACAGTTCTGAGCCGCTGCCGCTGAGCTTAGATAACTATCAAAACAACAGTGAAGAGCAGCGTCTAAAATACCGTTATTTAGATTTACGTCGCCCAGAAATGGCGCAGCGCTTAATGTTCCGTGCGAAAGTGACCAGTGCTGTGCGTCGTTTCCTCGACTCAAATGGCTTCTTAGATATCGAGACGCCTATTCTGACCAAGGCGACGCCAGAAGGTGCCCGTGACTATTTAGTGCCAAGCCGCACTTACAAAGGTCAATTCTTCGCGCTGCCACAATCACCACAGCTGTTTAAACAGTTACTGATGATGTCAGGCTTTGATCGTTACTATCAAATCGTAAAATGCTTCCGTGACGAAGACTTACGTGCTGACCGTCAGCCAGAATTTACTCAAATCGATATTGAAACCTCATTTATGACGTCTGAGCAAGTGATGGCAAAGACTGAAGAGATGATGCGTGGTCTGTTCCTTGAGATGCTGAACGTCGATTTAGGCGAATTCCCACGTATGACCTATAACGAAGCCATGCGTCGTTTCGGTTCAGATAAGCCAGATTTACGTAACCCATTAGAACTGGTTGACGTGGCTGACTTACTCAAAGAAGTGGAGTTTGCGGTATTCTCAGGCCCTGCTAATGATGAAGAAGGCCGTGTTGCGGCGCTGCGTATTCCAGGTGGCGCAAGCTTATCCCGTAAGCAAATCGATGATTACACTAAGTTTGTCGGTATCTATGGTGCTAAAGGTTTAGCGTGGATAAAGCTAAACGACCTGACTCAAGGGTTAGATGGCATTCAATCACCTGTGCTGAAGTTCTTAAACGAAGGCATTGTGAACGAAATCATCAGCCGCACTGGCGCACAAACGGGCGATATCATCCTGTTTGGGGCTGATAACGCAACTGTGGTTGCCGAATCTATGGGCGCACTGCGTCTTAAAGCTGGTGAAGACTTTAACCTGCTCCAAGGTCAATGGCGTCCACTGTGGGTGGTTGACTTCCCAATGTTTGAGAAGGTAAACGGCAGCTTCCATGCGGTTCACCATCCGTTTACTGCGCCACGCGGCGTGACACCACAAGAGCTGGAAGCCAATCCGGCTAACCGTGTGTCAGATGCCTACGATATGGTATTAAACGGTTGTGAATTAGGTGGTGGTTCGGTGCGTATCCACAATCAAGAGATGCAGTCTGCGGTATTCCGTATTCTCGGCATTACCGATGAAGAAGCGAAAGAGAAATTCGGCTTCCTACTCGAAGCGCTGCGCTACGGTACGCCACCGCATGCGGGTCTGGCATTTGGTTTAGACCGTATTATCATGCTGATGACGGGCGCAAGCTCAATCCGTGATGTGATGGCTTTCCCGAAAACCACCACTGCGGCGTGTCCGTTAACCAATGCGCCAGGTTTTGCTAACCCACAACAATTAGCAGAATTAGGCATTTCCGTGGTGAAAGCTGCGAAGACTGAAGACTAATCTTTAGTGATTATCGAGTACCGAGGCGCAAGCCTCGGTCTATTTTTACCCCGTCATTTCATTTCTTATCAATATCTGCGTTATCGACGTCACTGAATTTGCCGTCAATCTTTGTGTAAAGGAACATTGGCTATAGGTACCTCACAAGAGGCGCCGTCAAGGTTACCTTAGGCTATTGATAAGATGTGCAATGGCTATGTGTAGAGGAGAACTCCCATGGCAGGTCATAGTAAGTGGGCCAACATTAAACACCGCAAAGCAGCGCAAGATGCCAAACGCGGTAAACTCTTTACTAAATTTATCCGTGAGTTAACAGTTTCTGCCCGTGAAGGTGGCTCGGATCCCGATTCAAACCCACGCCTGCGTATCGCCATCGATAAAGCACTTGGCGGCAACATGACCCGCGACACCATTGAGCGCGCAATCAAACGTGGCGCCGGTGAACTTGAAGGGCAACAACTCGAAACCATTATTTACGAAGGTTACGGCCCGGGCGGTACCGCTGTGATGGTTGAAACCATGACAGATAACCGTAACCGCACCGTGAGTGGCGTACGTAATGCCTTTAGTAAATCCGGCGGTAACTTAGGAACTGATGGCTCGGTTGCCTATTTGTTCACTAAGCGCGGGGTGTTGTCCTATGCGCCTGGCACAGATGAAGACGCCCTGATGGACGCGGCGCTGGAAGCGGGCGCCGAAGATGTGGTGAGCTACGATGATGGTGCAATAGACGTATTTACCGAACCGACCGAGTTTTACGGGGTGAAAGATGCCCTCGATGCGGCGGGATTTGTCAGTGATAACGCCGAAATCGCGATGATAGCTTCAACGAAAGCTGAGTTAGATGCCGAGACGGCGGAGAAGTTTATGCGTCTTATCGATACCCTCGAAGAGCACGATGATGTGCAAGAGGTGTATCATAATGCCGAAATCTCCGATGAGATTATGGAAAGCTTAGGTTAGGTCTTAGCATTAACCTGAGTTAGGTGGCCTAAAGTCTGCTGACAAACTTAGCTCCAGAGCTTGAGACAGCGATTGAGCTTAGCGCCTGCGTTTTGCTTTAGGCCACCTTAGTGAGATTTATGATTTTTTGCACTGTTGCTAGTGCTTAAGTTATCCGTTGAATGGGTTGTCTTAAGTCGGGAACAGGCATTAGGGATAGCATGGCAATTATTTTAGGGGTTGACCCAGGTTCTCGGATCACAGGTTACGGCGTTATCCAATGCCAAGGGCGACAGCAACTTTATTTGGGCAGCGGCTGTATTCGCACCTCGGGTGAGGATTTACCATTAAGACTCAAGCAAATCTTTGATGGGATCAGTGAAATTATTCGCCAATATCAACCCGATGAATTTGCGATTGAGCGGGTGTTTCTCGCCAAAAATGCCGACTCGGCCTTGAAATTGGGTCAAGCCCGAGGCGCGGCCATCGTGGCTGCGACAGTGGCCAACTTACCTGTTGCCGAATACAGTGCCACCCAAATTAAAAACGCGGTGGTGGGGACGGGGCGAGCCAAGAAAGAACAGGTTCAACATATGATCCAGCAATTGCTTAAGCTGCCCGCGGCGCCACAGGCCGACGCTGCGGATGCGCTTGGCGTTGCGGTATGTCATTATCACACCAATCAAAGTTTGGTCGCCTTAAGTGGCCGAGCGACAACAAGAACATATGGACGGTACAGATGATAGGTCGTTTACGTGGCGTGTTAATTGAAAAACAAGCGCCAGAGGTGTTGATTGATGTTAATGGTGTGGGTTACGAGTTACAGATGCCGCTCACCAGCTTTTATGAACTTCCCGAGGTCAATCAACCGACCACAGTGTATACCCATTTTGTGGTGCGTGAAGATGCCCAGCTGCTTTATGGCTTTATCACTAAACAAGAGCGCTCACTGTTTCGTTTACTTATCAAGGCTAACGGCGTGGGTCCTAAACTGGCGTTAACCATTCTTTCTGGCATGACCGCCAGCGAGTTTGTGGGTTGTGTTGAGCGTGATGATATAGTGACGTTGGTGAAATTACCCGGTGTCGGTAAAAAGACCGCCGAACGTTTATTGGTTGAGATGCGTGATAAATTGAAGAGCTTGATGGAGGCATCCGTAGGCTCTGAGCGTGAGTTTGTGTTGCAATCCAACTACTCACCTGCACCGACGGTCAACAGTGCCGAAGAGGATGCGATTTCAGCCTTGCTCTCCCTCGGCTATAAACCACCACAGGCGAGTAAGGCCGTTTCCGCCGCCTATAAAGAAGGCATGGACAGTGAGACCTTGATTAAGGCTGCGTTAAAATCGATGCTCTAATGGCATGGTTTTTATTGAGGCGAGTGTTATATTGCGGTACGCGATTTTTGCAACCAGTTAGGTTGCAACAGTGCTCAAATTGCAAGTGCCGTATGCCGATGCGGTAACAGGAATAGGTAAATGATTGAAGCAGATAGACTGATCCAGCCGCAGCTGCAAGGTCAAGATGATGTTATCGACAGGGCCATGCGCCCTAAATTGCTCGATGAATATACTGGGCAGGATGATACACGTGCCCAATTAAAAGTGTTTATTCAAGCGGCAAAGAATCGCGAAGAGGCTTTAGATCATATGTTGATCTACGGCCCGCCGGGTTTAGGTAAAACCACCTTAGCCATGATCGTGGCTAATGAAATGGGCGTAAATATTAAATCGACGTCGGGGCCTGTGCTTGAGAAAGCTGGGGATTTGGCGGCACTACTCACCAATCTTGAGGCGGGGGACGTGCTTTTTATCGATGAAATCCACCGCTTAAGTCCTGTCGTCGAAGAAATTCTGTATCCTGCGATGGAAGACTATCAGCTGGATATTATGATCGGTGAAGGGCCTGCTGCACGCTCAATAAAGTTGGACCTACCACCGTTCACCTTAGTGGGTGCGACCACGCGGGCAGGGGCGTTAACCTCTCCGCTAAGGGCGCGTTTTGGCATTCCACTGCGGCTAGAGTTTTATAATGTTAAAGATTTAAGCACCATTGTGACCCGCTCGGCACAGGTGATGGGATTGGCCATTGATGCTCAAGGAGCCACCGAAATTGCCAAACGTTCGCGGGGAACACCGAGGATCGCCAACCGTTTACTACGCCGAGTGCGTGACTATGCGGAAGTGAAACACGACGGCGCTGTGACGCAAAAAGTTGCGGAGCAGGCACTCGATTTGCTCGATGTCGATGGTGAAGGTTTCGATTATATGGACAGAAAACTGCTGCTTGCCATTATCGATAAGTTTATGGGTGGCCCTGTGGGGCTTGATAACCTTGCCGCGGCTATTGGTGAGGAGCGTGAAACCATCGAAGATGTATTGGAGCCATTCCTTATCCAACAAGGCTTTATCCAACGTACTCCACGTGGTCGTATTGCCACAACCAGAGCCTATTTGCATTTCGGCATGATAAAACCAGAGTAACATCCAAGAAGGATGACCTTGTTACCAAAAAAGCGGCCTTGGCCGCTTTTCTGTTTTTACCGACTTTGTTATTGCTACTTTTTGTCACCAGATGACTTGTCGCTAGGCTTATCCACATCTATATCGTTAGATGAATATTATTTAATGAATAACGGCTTAATTAAATGGGCTGTGGAGCAGGTTCGTCACTGGAATACTGTTTTATTTAAGTTTATTCGGCTAAATAATAATCTTATTTTTGTTTGTAAATAATATTTAATTTAATAAATTAACAACAATAAAACAAATGTATTTATATGTTGATTATAAATAAGCCTAAAATGCGTTTGTGTTTTCTATAAAACAGCATTTACAGTGATGTTGCTCAACGTTTTCTTATTCCATTGATGCTGTGTATTTCTCCTTTTTAGCCCTTACCTCATCCTAAATCACCCCATATTTATGCTTGTTCTAAATTGGCGATGAATTGTTGCATTTGTGTTTGTTGCACACTTGTAGTGCATAAAAATTACAACTTATTCATTTTGTATCGGTGCGCAAAGTAAAATCCCTGATATTTACAGGGTTCTTTATGTTGCAATGATTACCGATATGCATATTTCTTCATAATTAATCGATACATTATTCTGTGCGACAGATAGTTTTCCCCTGAGAAAGTGTGATGCATGTCACATTTTTGAGCTTGCTGTATGTTTGTTAAATGTTATTTTTTTAACAGGTTTAATCACTGCTTATTATCGAAATATACGGTTTTTAATCCTGTAAATAGGAGTTGGTTAGCATTCAAGGTTGATGCAAAACAATTAATTTACAATTGGAGTTAAAATAATAAACAAAAAAGTTCCCAAGGTTAAAAAAATGAAGATTGACTGAATGAAAGTGAATCCTCAGTATCAAGCGCAACAGTCGTACAGCAAATTGTTGTACAAGCTGTAAGCATAAAAATAATAGCAAGATCTAGGGAGCATTCATTCATGATCAAAAGAACCAAAATTGCGTCAGCTATTAATTTAGCTGTCGTTAGTTCAATTGCTGCTGGCACCTTTGTTGCGTCAAGCGCATTTGCAGCTGAAGAGACCGCAAAAGTTGAACGTATTGAAGTCACGGGTTCACGTATTCAACGCCAAGATATGGAAACAGCTTCTCCTGTTACCGTTATTGATGCTGCTGCAATCAAAGCCGAAGGCTTTACCTCTGTAGACCAAATGTTACAAGTTCAAACCTCAATGGCGGGTGCTGCAGTTGGTTCAACCACTAACAACGGTGCGGACGGTGTTGCTCAAGTTGACCTACGTGGTATGGGCTCGCAACGTACTCTCGTACTATTAAACGGCCGCCGCATGGTGAACTCAGGTTCGGGCGCTGACAGTTCTGTGGATTTAAACTCTATCCCAGTTGCTATGATTGCTCGAGTTGAAATCCTGAAAGATGGCGCTTCAGCGGTATACGGTTCTGATGCGATTGCCGGTGTAGTAAACATCATCACCAAAAAAGATTTTGAAGGTTTCCAATTAGACTTCAATGGTAGTGGTACCGACAAAGGTGACGGTGAAAATGGTGATGTGAGCGCACTGTATGGTTTTAACACCGATGGTGGTAACTATACATTTGGTGCAGCATATGCAGACCGTCGTGGTGTAATCCAAGGTGACCGCGATTGGACTGAGCCAGGTGCAAGTTCTTATATCCCAACAGGCACCTTAGGCGGTAAAGTTCAAGATGCAAACGGCAACTGGGTTGACCGTACTTATGGTTATGATTTTACACAAGATAGTTACTATCAAACTCCAAATGAACGTCGCAGTTTATTTGCAAACATGACTCAAGAGTTAGGTAACGATGTAGTATTAACTGCTGACGCTATCTACACTAACCGTCGTTCTAATCAGCAAATGGCCGCCCAACCTGCTGAAGTTTTCTTAGATGTTTGTAAAACTGCAGGTCAAAAAGATTGTTTGACACTGGATCAAGCAATGATCGCTGGTGGTATCACTGCCAATAAAGATGGTCAAGTGAGTTACCGTCGCCGTACAAATGACGTTGGTCCTCGGATTTACACTCAAGATACTGATACTTGGCGTTTATCTGGTGGTTTAGCAGGTACTCTAGATGTACATACTGGTATGAACTGGGATGTCACATACACCTATGGTAAGAACCAAGCTAAAACCGCAGTAGAAAACTCAATCAACGGTTCTGATATGAAAGCTTCAGTGCTGGCAAATCAAGCTGCATGGTTTAGTGGCGCACCATTAACTCAGCAAATGATTGACGCGATTAGCTACACTGAAGAAGCTAAAGGTGGCAATGAGCAACAAACACTGTCTGCTGGATTAAACGGTGAGTTATTCGATTTGAGTGCTGGTGCGGTAGGTTTCGCTATCGGTGCAGAATACCGTCGTGAAAGTGGGTTCTATACGCCAGACGAAGTGGTTATCGCTGGTGAAAGTACTTCTGCTCAACAAGACCCAACGAAAGGTAACTATAATGTAGTATCTTTCTTCCAAGAAGTGAGCGTACCATTTACTGAAAAATTAACGGGTGAGTTTGCGCTGCGTTTAGACGATTACTCAACTTTCGGTAAAGCAACCACTTGGAAAATCGGTTTAACTTACACTGCGACTGATGAGCTGATGGTTCGTACTGTGGCTGCTACGGGCTTCCGTGCACCAAGCGTTGCAGAATTGTATGGCGGTAACTCTGGTTCATTCGATTACTTAACGGATCCATGGGGTAATATTAAGGATGCACAGATCCTAGTAAACCGTACTTCAGATCCAAACCTGAAGCCTGAAGAGTCAGAGTCTTACACTGCTGGATTAGTATATTCTCCTAGCTATATCGACGGTATGTCTGTGACATTAGACTACTGGCGTTTCAAGGTGAGTGATGCTATTGCTCGTGCAAATACTCAAGATGGTTTAGATGCTTGTTTTGCGGGTGATACCGCTGCTTGTGACAAGTTCAACATTGGAGCCGGTGGCGATTTAACCAATCTGTCAAATGCGCTGACAAACGTGGGTTCTCAAGATACAAGCGGTATTGACTTTAACTTAGCCTATAACTTCGAGTTAATTGGCTTAGATTGGAAAGTAAGCAACGATACAACTTACTTAGTGCAATTCGAGCAGGACGGTGTTGATTACACTGGCACTATTGATGGTAACTTCGGGGCATATTCTCGCGTGCGTAACAACTTCAGCATCAGTGCTGGTCAAGATGATTGGAGTGTCATGTACTTCAACCGTTACATCGGTGACATGCGTGATCTTGAAGGTGGTAACAAAGTGGGTGATATCATTTATCACAACATTTCTGGTACCTACCACGTTAGCGACAGTACCACTGTTAGCTTGGGTGTGAAGAACTTTACCGATGAAAAACCATTGACCGTATCTAACGGTAGTGATGGTGGTACAGTACCAGAGGTTTACGACACTATTGGTCGTACAATTTACGGTGGTGTAACCGTTAAGTTCTAATGTTAAATAGAACTTATCTAGTTCTGGAATAAGCTGACGCTTATTTCTACCTAAAACGCCCGATGAACCTCATCGGGCGTTTTGTATTTTAAGGCCAAATGGCCCCTCGTTGATTATAGATGGCGAGCGCTTCTGTCACTATCCGTCGTGCCTGCGGACATATGTGTTAAAAACTCTTGCTTCAATATTCTGTTTACTCGCTCTGCCAAGGCATTTTGTCAGCAGTGACTCGCTTTAAATAGCGTTGATACTTTTCAAACTTGAATTGCCACTATTTCACTAGACAACTTTTAGCTATAGACAAGCTATTTTATTGTGAGAGCAATCAAGGGATGGGTAGCCTGAACTTTTGCCAAGAAAATTGGCAAATTGTATATTCTATCAGCACATTTTATCTCTGTGGCTGAATATTGGGCAAACAGTGCCCCTAAGCGCATTATTTCAAATTTGTTGATTGACTCTGAAGGTTAAATCGGTAGAATGCCAATCCGCAGTCAGGGGAAAGCGTAGCAACGTAACTCCTAAGCTTAATAAATCATTAAGCTGTGACATCATGCGACATTAGCTCAGTTGGTAGAGCGATACCTTGCCAAGGTATAGGTCATCGGTTCGAACCCGATATGTCGCTCCAACTCTTAACGAGTTTGGAAAAAATGGCGCGATGGCAGAATGGCTATGCTGCGGATTGCAAATCCGTCGATCTCGGTTCGACTCCGGGTCGCGCCTCCATAGATTAAGGTATTAATGACACGATTCTCGTCGTTAATATAAAGAGTTTGCCCGAGTGGTGAAATCGGTAGACACAAGGGATTTAAAATCCCTCGCTGGTAACAGCGTGCCAGTTCAAGTCTGGCCTCGGGTACCATAACATAAAAAAGGCCTAACATCTGTTAGGCCTTTTTTATTACCGCTGACCAGTCCTAAATAGCGTTGACACTTTTCAAACTCATTTTGGAGAGTGTAATGACTTCAACAATTAAACGAACTCAACGCGATTATTC
>NZ_AXZL01000064.1 GCF_000485795.1 Shewanella decolorationis S12 | reverse complement strand
TTGTAACGCTGATCAATCAGATAGTATTGCTCGCCGTTCTTGACGGCGAAGCTGCCAGACAGGTAGCCAATCGACTCCAACTTCTGAATACCGATCTTAATCTTCCTATTTGCTTCTTTTTTGGACGTCTCAAGCCTCAAGCGCTCTCTAAGGCGCTCAAAGGAGACGGGGTGAGGATTCTCGGGTAAAGACGTGAAATACAAATACAGGCACTGTGCGACCTCAGCACGAGGCAATTTTTCCAATACTCGCAGACTAACCAACACTTGATAGTCTAACCGATACAGATCCCATAGGGTTTCATCGGCCATTAGCTCAACAATATCGGCTTCACCGTCATACATGGCCCGCAACAACATTCCCGTATGCACCGCTTTTTCGGTGTTTTTGCGCCTAAATGTCAAACTTTGGCTTTGGATACGCCCGAGCGAGTCCCCGATCTGTTTACGCAGGTTTTTATCAAAACGCCGGCTGGGATAACCGCAAAACTTAGCGAACTCTGAAAAAGTCAGTTTGACCGTGTTGGAGGAATAACCGTACTTACTGAACACCAGTACAATACCGCACCACACCTTAAAATCGGTTTCGATATTCAGCCGTTGGCCCCTGACTGTAACCAAGTCATAGCCTTCCTTTTGGCAGAGATCGAGGCTCACTAGATCGTTACTGAGATCTTGTGCTTTAACATCATTCGCATTCGTTCTACGGCCAACGGGCGTAAAAACGCCTGTTCTGAGCAGAACATTAGGCTGTACACTGGTTGTGCTACTAATCGTTAGGAGTTTACCGCTGTAAAGGTTTTCGGTAACCGGTATGGGTAATAATGCGTTTTCTGATTGTTCCATGTGCGCCACTTATGCCTATAACCCAATTAGAGTACACCATGAAACCCATTTAGAATACACCTAATTGAGGTTTAGTATCGTTGTTTTAATTTTTGTAACGTACATCAAAGGTTGCTTTGTAAATCCTTTCGAAACTTGAGCTTAAAGTTTTTTTGTAGGTGAAAATTTTACCCACTCGGCATACACTGCTGGTTGTTTTTTGAACCCACTCGGCATACACCCGCCCTCCCAATTTATAACCCAATTAGAATACACTTTGGTATTTTAGATAGCTAAAAGTCAGAGTATCGCAATTAGTTTTATTGAGCTGTGGGTAACTGCGGGATAGCTAGTGAAACGCTTTATTGGCAAGTTTTATATAAGTGATTGATTTTAAATAAACTAGATGTATAGCGTTGTTCTGTGCAAAAAAGAGGTTGCTTACCCAATTAGCATACACCGTTTACCCAATTAGAATACACCTAAAACCCAATTAGCATACACCGTTTACCCAATTAGAATACACCATTTACCCAATTAGAATACACCTACCTCCGCTGTAGCCCTTGGTGTGCTTGGGCTGTGGCGATTCTGGGATCTCTTAGGATCTTTTAGGATCTTAAAAGATGGATCTTATTGGATCTGAGCTGTGCAAAACTTTTCAATTTTGCGGAGTAAGAACCCCTCCTGGGGGCTTTGCCCCCGCCGGCCCTTCCCCTCGCTTCGCTCGCTCCGGCGCCCCCCAAAAGCAGCGGCTCCGCCGCGACCAAGGGCTTCGCCCTAGTTCGCCTAAAGGCTCCACCCTTACCCAAAAATGCCTCGCCATTTCCTGCCGTTGGCAGGGGCGAGATTTAAAAGCACCGCTGTAAGTAGGTTTTGTCTTCGACCGTTTAACCATCTCAGTGCGGATAGCCCGTTACCCTGCGGGGCTAGTTCGCTTCGCTCACGGTCTAGCAGAAAGATAAAGCGAAAATCGGTATTAAGAGTCCTAAATCAAGATTTGCAGCGTTTTTTTCTTAAAATCGCAAACGTTCTATCAATATCAGAATAAAGCTGCTTAAAACGCTTCCTAGGCGTTTTAAGGGGACCTCTCAGAAAACGGAAAATAAAGCACGTTAAGCCCATTGCAGACGCTAAATATTGACGAGGACGTCAGGTTTCTCTTGTTTGAGTTGCCTCTTGTGATATGATAGTAATCAATTACTATCTTAAAAGGAGTGCTCGTGGACACCCATCCAAAGCATCTGCCGGCCGATGAGCGTCGTGCCGTAACTGTCGAGTCCGTCGTGGCACTTGCCGGTTCACAAAACCCAAGCGAGATAACCACTGCGGCTATCGCTAAACACATGAACTTGACCCAGGGTGCGCTGTTTCGGCACTTCCCGAACAAGGAAGCTATTTGGCAGGCGGTCATGGAGTGGGTAGCAGAGCGCCTATTAGCCAGAATCGATCGATCCGCACAAGGAATCGAGTCGCCCTTGGCAGCCATGGAGGCGATGTTCATGAGTCATATCGAATTCGTAGCTGAGCACCCAGGCGTGCCAAGAATGATGTTTGGTGAGCTTCAGCGTGCCGAATCGACACCGGCCAAGCGCATGGTGCAAACCTTGATTCAGCGCTACGGCGAACGTTTGCATCGTCTCATCGAGAAAGGCAAGGCCTGCGGCGAGTTGTCTCCCTCGCTTGACAACGAGGCGGCGGCAACGCTGTTCATTGGCACGATCCAGGGCTTGGTCATGCAATCGCTGTTGGCGGGTGATGTGGGACGTATGCACCGCGATGCGCCGCGCGTCTTTGCAATTTATCGGCGTGGCATAAGGAGTGCGCAATGAAAAAGTTACCCTTGCAAGGCCGCACCCTAGCGCTGCTTGCCGTCATCATTCCTTTGCTGGTGCTTTTTATTTATGTCGGTCTGCGATCAGGGCCGCTCGCCCCGGTCGCTGTGACGGTGGCAAGCGTGGAATCACGGGCTATCACACCGGCGCTGTTCGGCATCGGCACGGTGGAGGCGCGCTACACCTACAAGATCGGGCCGACGTTTGCCGGGCGCGTCAAACGCCTGGAGGTGCATGTAGGCGACCAGGTCAAGGCCGGACAGGTGCTCGGCGAGATGGAGCCGGTCGACCTTGATGATCGGGTGCGCTCACAGGAGTCTGTATTCAAGCGGGCGGAAGCGGCTTTGCGCGAGGCAGAAGCCCGGCAAGCCTACGCGCAGACCCAGGCGCGCCGCTATGAGCAATTGTTTGCGGTGCGCTCGACCAGCGAGGAAATCGTCACCACCAAGCGGCAGGAACTACAGATCGCCGATGCCGCCCTATCCGCCGCTCGGGAAGATATTGCCCGGGCACGCTCCGACCGCGAAGGACTCGTCGCGCAGCGGAGCAATCTGCGCCTGATCGCGCCGGTCGACGGTGTAGTCGCCGTGCGCGATGCCGATCCCGGCACGACCATCGTCGCGGGCCAGGCCGTGGTGGAAGTGATCGACCCCAAGAGTTTGTGGATCAATGTGCGCTTCGACCAGATCAGCGCATCGGGGCTGGCTGGGGGGTTGCCGGCTCATATCGTCCTGCGTTCGCGTGGTGGCCAGACCTTGAAAGGCCGCGTGCTGCGGGTGGAACCCAAGGCCGACGCGGTAACCGAGGAAACGCTTGCCAAGGTGACATTCGATAACAAACCAGAACCTTTGCCACCGGTGGGTGAACTGGCCGAAGTCACGGTTGACTTGCCGGCGCTCCCGGCCGCTCCACTGATCCCCAACGCTGCCGTCCAGCGTGAAGGCGATAAAGTTGGTGTCTGGCAAATCGTGGATGGTGATCTGCATTTCTCCCCGGTCAAGCTCGGCACTTCCGACCTCAATGGTTACGTGCAGGTGCGCGAAGGGCTCAAGAATGGGGACCAGGTTGTGACCTATAGCGAAAAGGCACTGACGGCGCGCAGCCGCATCCATGTGGTCGAGCATATCCCGGGAGTTTCACGATGATCAGCCTGGCCGGCCGCGACATTCTCCATGCCTGGGGGAAATTCGTCTTCACCGGCATCGGTCTGGGTCTGCTGATCGGCGTCACCCTAGTCATGGCTGGGGTGTACCGAGGCATGGTGGACGACGGCAAGGCGTTGCTCGACAACAGTGGCGCTGACCTTTGGGTGGTGCAAAAGGATACTCTGGGTCCTTATGCGGAGTCGTCCAGCCTCAACGATGACGTGTATCGCGCCATTCTCGCCATGCCGGGAGTCTCACAGGCAGCGAACGCGACCTACCTGACCATGCAGGTACGCAAGGGCGAGAGTGATGTACGCACCATGGTGGTCGGCATCGCGCCCGGTGCGTTGGGGGCTACACCCGGATGGCCTCCTTATCTCGTCGCTGGACGCCAGATCACGCGCGGTCACTACGAGGCTGTGGCCGACATCGCCACCGGCTTCAAACTGGGAGATCGTCTTGCCATTCGCCGCAATCATTACACCGTCGTGGGGCTGACACGGCGCATGGTGTCGTCCAGCGGCGACCCGATGGTATTCATTCCGCTCAAAGATGCCCAGGAGGCCCAGTTCCTCAAGGACAACGATGCCATCTGGCAAAGCCGGCGTCGCACCGAAGCCAACCCGGTCTTCAATCGACCCGGTGATCCAGGTTTGCTGGATGCCGTGATTGCTTCACAGAGCAGCAACGCGTTCGTCAATGCCGTGCTGGTCACTCTGAAACCTGGTCATGCGCCGGACGAGGTTGCCGAATCCATCCAGCGCTGGAAGCGTTTGACGGTCTACACCCGGGCACAGATGGAAGACATCCTCGTCGGCAAGCTGATCGCCACCTCGGCCAAGCAGATCGGCATGTTCCTTGTGATTCTGGCCATCGTTAGCGCGGCCATCGTTGCCTTCATCATCTATTCGCTGACGATGGACAAAATCCGTGAGATCGCGGTGTTGAAGCTCATCGGCACACGCAACCGAACCATCGCCGCGATGATCATGCAGCAGGCGCTCGCCCTGGGCGTGATTGGCTTCGTGGTCGGCAAGATCACAGCCACCTTTTCAGCACCGGCTTTTCCAAAATATGTCCTGCTCACGCCAATGGATTCTGTCGCCGGTTTTTTTGCCGTGCTCGTGATCTGCGTTCTAGCTAGCCTCGTCGCCATTCGCATGGCACTCAAGGTCGATCCGGCCGAAGCCATTGGAGGTTGAGATGAGTGGCAAAGGGATACACATCGAAAGTTTAAGCAAGCGGTATGGCGATGGTGACACCGCTGTCTTTGCCTTGAGAGACGTGAATATGCATGTTGCACCTGGTGAAGTGGTGGGACTGATCGGCCCTTCCGGGTCCGGCAAGAGCACGCTGCTCAAGTGTCTGGGTGCGGTGATCGAACCGACCGCCGGTCGCATGACGCTGGGCGATGAAGTGATCTACGCCGATGGCTGGAAAGTCCGCGACCTGCGCGCCTTACGGCGTGACAAGATCGGTTTCGTTTTCCAGGCGCCGTACCTGATTCCGTTTCTCGATGTCACCGACAACGTGGCGCTGCTGCCGATGCTTGCAGGCGTCGCGAATGGAGAGTCGCGCGCGAAGGCACTGGAATTGCTCACAGCGCTTGATGTGCAACACCGAGCTCGCGCAATGCCCTCGCAACTCTCCGGTGGCGAGCAGCAACGGGTCGCCATCGCGCGCGGACTGGTCAATCGTCCGCCGGTGATCCTGGCCGATGAACCCACTGCGCCGCTGGATTCCGAGCGCGCCATGGCTGTAATCCGCATCCTCAACGACATGGCACGGAAGTTCGAGACCGCCATCATCGTCGTCACCCATGACGAAAAGATCATCCCCACATTCAAGCGCATCTACCACATCCGCGACGGCGTGACCCATGAGGAAGCTGGCGAAGGGCGGGAGTTCGAATGAGAGAACGATTGAATTACAGGAGAATTTCATGACCCACCGCAAACACAGCCACGCATTTGGAACTATCACCCTGACCGTTACGGCCTGCCTGCTTTTATGGGGTTTTCAGTTGCCAGCTTGGGCTGGTGACGCTACCCAGGTTGAGCCACTGGCGCTACGCAAGATCATGCAGGAACTCGGGCGCAACATGCAGGCTATTACCGGTGCGATTTCGCAGGAGGAATGGGTTCAGGTCGTTCAGCTCGCCCCAAAAGTTGCTGCACACCCCGAGCCACCGCTTACTGAAAAAATGCGCATCCTTGCTTACCTCGGCGCTGATGCGACCAAGTTCAGAAACTTTGACGCGCAGACTCACGAGGCGGCGCTGGCCATGAAGCTGGCTGCTGCGAGCAGCGACGGCAAGGCGGTGATCCAATCATTCGCCCACGTGCAGGAAAGCTGCTTGGGCTGCCACCAAGCTTTCCGTAAACCTTTCGTGGAGCATTTTTATGGAGCACGCTAAAACATGCCAGCGCCCCATCAGCCTCGAAAGACGGCTTGCGGCAACTTCCCTGGTAGCTGGTCTGGTCACCGCCGGTCTGGCCGGCTGCGCCGCCGGCCCTGATTTTCAGCGTCCCACCGCACCCGATGTGGCTCGCTACACTGCAACACCGGTAGCTGATAGAACCGTGTCCGCTCCCACGCAGTTCGGCGAAACACAACGTCTAGTCGAAGGGCTTCCGATCGAAACGCAATGGTGGCAAAGCTTGGGTTCATCCGCACTCGACGGACTGATAAACGAAGCTTTCCATGTCAGCCCGACGCTGGCGAGCATCAGCGCCAATTTGCGACAGGCGCAGGAGCTTCTTGCCGCACAGGCGGGCTCGACGCAATATCCACAGGTAGATGTCGCACTGGGATCTCAGCGCCAGCAAATGAGTCCCAGTAGCCAAGGGTTGAGCGGAGACGCACGTCAATTCAGCCTCTACAACGCCAGCGTTGGCGTGCATTACAACCTCGATCTGGCTGGCGGCAACCGGCGCGCACTCGAAGCCTTGGCTGCTCGCGCCGACTACCGTCGCTTCGAACTGAATGCTGCGCGCCTGGCCCTTGCCGGCAACATGGCAACCGCTGCCATTACCCGAGCACGCCTCGCCGCGCAACTAGAAGCCACTACTGCCATTTTGCGCGCGCAGGATGAGCAACTGCGCCTAGCCCATGAACGCGTGCGTATCGGTCAGGCCTCACCTGATGAAGCGTTGAGCCTACAAGCTCAGGCGGAGCAAACGCGGGCAGAACTGCCTGCGCTGCGTAAACAACTGCAACAAACCGAACATCTACTGGCGGTGCTAGCCGGTCGTGCCCCAGGCACGGGTGGCATCCCGGCCTTCACTCTGGCCGATTTCACTCTGCCCGTCGAGATGCCGCTCGTCGTGCCCTCAGAACTGGTGCGCCGCCGACCGGATATCCAGGCGTCAGAGGCGCTGTTGCATGCGGCCAATGCAGACTATGGTGTGGCTGTCGCCAAGCTCTACCCACAGATCAACCTGAGCGCCAACCTTGGCTCTCAAGCGCTGACCACCGGTGCCCTGTTCGGTGGTGGCTCGGCAGTGTGGGGCCTGGTTGCGCAGCTCACCCAGCCTCTTTTTAATCCAGGGCTACCCGCTGAAAAAAGAGCGGCGCTCGCCGCTTTTGATGCCGCCGCAGCCAATTACCAGAGCGTCGTATTGGAGTCTTTGCGTAACGTCGCCGACACCCTGCGCGCGGTGGAAAGCGATGCACAAACTTTGACTGCCCTCGCTGCCGCTGATATGGCTGCACAGGCCTCATTGCAGTCGGTCGAGCGGCAATACCGGCTGGGCGCGGCCAGCTACCTGCAACTGCTCATCGCGCAGCAACAGGCACAGTCAATCCGGATCAATATGGTTGCGGCCCAGGCACAACGCCTAGTCGATAGTGTTGCTTTATATCAGGCCCTGGGAGGTGGTGTCAGTTAAGGCTATACCCTAACCTGATGTCAGATGCTGGGCGCAAACTACGTCAGAATAGAATTACAGTTTGCATTTATTGACACAAGCTGCCAAGGGTAATAGATTTCATCCTGACACTTTCACCTTTGGAGGCATCTTGCAAGGTCAACGCATTGGCTATGTCCGCGTCAGCAGCTTCGACCAGAACCCTGATCGGCAACTGGAGCAAATCGATGTCGGTAAGGTCTTCACCGATAAGGCTTCCGGCAAGGACACGCAACGTCCCGAACTTGAAAGGCTGCTGGCCTTCGTCCGCGAGGGTGATACCGTGGTGGTGCACAGCATGGACAGGCTGGCACGCAACCTTGATGACCTGCGCCGCATCGTTCAGGGGCTGACACAACGAGGCGTGCGCATGGAGTTTGTTAAAGAAGGGCTGGCGTTCACCGGCGATGACTCACCGATGGCCAACCTGATGCTGTCGGTCATGGGGGCTTTTGCGGAGTTCGAGCGCGCACTGATCCGCGAACGCCAGCGCGAGGGGATCGCGCTTGCCAAACAGCGTGGCGCCTACCGGGGACGAAAGAAATCGCTAAACAGCGAACAGATTACCGAGTTGAAACGGCGAGTCGCGGCTGGCGATCAAAAAACCTTGGTGGCCCGTGACTTCGGCATCAGCCGCGAAACCCTGTACCAGTACCTGCGGGAGGACTGACCATGCCGCGCCGCTCAATCCTGTCCGCCACCGAACGCGAAAGCCTGCTGGCACTGCCAGATGCCAAAGACGAACTGATCCGGCAGTACACGTTCAACGAGACTGATCTGTCGATCATCCGCCAGCACCGTGGCCCCGCAAATCGATTGGGCTTCGCTGTGCAACTTTGCTACTTACGATTTCCCGGCATCTTTTTGGGCATCGATGAGCTTCCGTTTCAGCCCTTGTTGCGCATGGTGGCCGCACAACTCAAGGTGCCAGTGGAAAGCTGGAACGAGTATGGTCAGCGCGAGCAGACACGGCGGGAGCACTTGGTTGAGTTGCAAACGGTGTTCGGATTCAAGCCCTTCACCATGAGCCACTACCGGCAAGCCGTCCATACATTGACCGAACTGGCCTTGCAGACCGACAAAGGCATTGTGCTGGCCAGCGCCCTTGTCGAAAACCTGCGGCGGCAGAGCATCATCCTGCCCGCCATGAATGCCATCGAGCGCGCGAGCGCCGAGGCCATCACCCGTGCCAACCGGCGAATTTACGCGGCGTTGACCGATTCTTTGTTGTCGCACCACCGTCAGCGCCTAGATGAACTTCTCAAGCGCAAGGACGGCAGCAAATTGACGTGGCTGGCATGGCTGCGCCAGTCGCCCATCAAGCCGAACTCTCGGCATATGCTTGAACATATCGAGCGCCTCAAGGCTTGGCAGGCGCTTGACCTTCCCGCAGGCATCGAGCGACAAGTTCACCAGAACCGCCTGCTCAAGATCGCCCGAGAGGGCGGACAGATGACACCCGCCGACTTGGCCAAATTCGAGGTGCAACGACGCTATGCCACTCTGGTTTCGCTGGCCATTGAAGGCATAGCTACCGTCACCGACGAAATCATCGACCTGCACGACCGCATCATTGGCAAACTATTTAACGCCGCCAAAAACAAGCATCAGCAGCAGTTTCAGGCTTCCGGTAAGGCGATCAATGACAAGGTGCGGATGTATGGCCGCATCGGCCAAGCCTTGCTGGAAGCCAAACAGAGCGGCGGCGATCCGTTCGCCGCCATCGAGGCAGTAATGCCGTGGGATACCTTCGCAGCCAGCGTCACGGAGGCGCAAAAGCTCGCGCAACCGGAGAGTTTCGACTTTCTGCATCGCATCGGTGAAAGCTACGCTACGTTGCGCCGTTACGCGCCGCAGTTCCTGGACGTACTCAAGCTTCGGGCGGCGCCAGCCGCCAAGGGCGTACTCGATGCCATCGAGGTGCTTCGCGATATGAATAGCGACAACGCCCGCAAGGTGCCCGCCGACGCGCCGACCGTATTCATCAAACCGCGCTGGGCCAAATTGGTGCTCACGGACGATGGCATTGACCGGCGTTACTACGAGCTGTGCGCCCTGTCGGAGCTGAAGAACGCGCTGCGCTCAGGAGATGTCTGGGTGCAGGGTTCGCGGCAGTTCAAGGACTTCGATGAGTACCTAGTACCGGTCGAGAAATTCACCACCTTGACGCTGGGCAACGAATTGCCGCTAGCAGTGGCCACCGATTGCGATCAGTATTTGCACGGCCGACTGGCATTGCTGGAACTGCAGCTTACCACCGTCAACCGCATGGCTGCGGCCAATGATCTGCCGGATGCCATCATTACCGAGTCCGGCCTGAAGATCACGCCGCTGGACGCGGCAGTGCCGGAGACTGCACAAGCCATAATCGACCAGTCGGCGATGCTGCTGCCACACGTAAAAATTACCGAACTGCTGATGGAAGTTGATGAGTGGACAGGCTTCACCCGGCATTTCACGCACCTGAAGACCGGCGACACGGCCAAGGACAAAACCTTGCTGCTGACGACTATCCTGGCTGATGGCATCAATCTTGGACTCACCAAAATGGCTGAGTCCTGCCCTGGCACGACCTACGCCAAACTGTCGTGGCTGCAAGCTTGGCACATCCGGGATGAAACGTATTCGACGGCACTGGCCGAGCTGGTGAATGCGCAGTTTCGACAACCTTTCGCCGAAAACTGGGGCGATGGCACCACATCATCGTCAGATGGCCAGAATTTCAGAACTGGTAGCAAGGCCGAGAGCACGGGACACATCAACCCGAAATATGGCAGCAGCCCAGGACGGACTTTCTACACTCACATATCCGACCAATACGCGCCTTTCAGCGCCAAGGTGGTCAACGTCGGCTTGCGCGACTCGACCTATGTGCTCGATGGCCTGCTGTACCACGAGTCTGACTTGCGTATCGAGGAACACTACACCGACACAGCGGGCTTCACCGATCATGTGTTCGGCCTGATGCACTTTCTGGGATTCCGGTTCGCGCCGCGCATCCGCGACCTGGGCGACACCAAGCTGTTCATTCCCAAGGGCGATACTGCCTACGATGCACTCAAGCCGATGATTAGCAGCGACAGGCTGAACATCAAGGCTATTCGCGCTCATTGGGATGAAATCCTACGGCTGGCCACTTCGATCAAGCAGGGCACGGTGACGGCCTCGCTGATGCTGCGCAAGCTCGGCAGCTATCCGCGCCAAAACGGCTTGGCCGTCGCCCTGCGCGAGCTGGGGCGCATCGAGCGCACGCTGTTCATTCTGGATTGGCTGCAAAGCGTGGAGCTGCGCCGCCGCGTCCATGCGGGGCTGAATAAGGGCGAGGCGCGCAACGCGCTGGCCAGGGCCGTCTTTTTCTACCGATTGGGTGAAATCCGCGACCGCAGTTTTGAGCAGCAGCGCTACCGGGCCAGCGGCCTCAATCTGGTGACGGCGGCCATCGTGTTGTGGAACACGGTCTATCTGGAGCGTGCCACCAGTGCTTTGCGTGCCCACGGCAAGGCGCTGGACGACACGTTGCTGCAATATCTGTCACCGCTGGGGTGGGAGCATATCAACCTGACCGGCGATTACCTATGGCGCAGCAGTGCCAAGGTCGGTGCGGGGAAGTTCAGGCCATTGCGACCGCTGCCACCGGCTTAGCGTGCTTTATTTTCCGTTTTCTGAGACGACCCCATCTAGACTAATGTTTCTAAAATTTTTGTCGTTAAAACGTGAAAGCAGTTCGTAAAGACGGATCGAGTGTGCAGACTGAAGATTTGCGATGTTGCGTAATTTGTAGGTAGTAAAATTACTCTTTAGCTGAGTTATGTATTTTAATACGCGATCAGACCAAACCAACCTAACAGCACCATCTCCTTTAATTTTTTTTGCTTTTTCTTGAATCCAATATAGTTCTATTTCTTCACCGTTTTCATAGAGCGTTATGGTTGATTTAAAAAGTAAATCAGCCGCTTTGTATAGCTCTCTATGCGCGTTTTTTATATCTATCCCCATAAGTTCTGAGAATTCTAGGGCTGATAACCTGACCTCTTTTAACGGGGTTGAATCTGGTCGTGGATCTACCTTGCTCAGGCAGGCTAAAACCAGCTTTTGTGCTTGTACATTAAGTCTATATCGAGCATCTAAAAGGCTATTTGCTTTCGTTACTGCAAGTTTTGAATTCATACAAAGGAGATATCGTTGATGGATAATTCCACCTTACAGATAGGTGGAATAGTTGTAAATTAACTTCTCTTTAATTTGTGGATATGACCGTAAATTTCTCCTCCTATCAGGTCTGTTTTCACCGTAAATCTCTCCTCCTATAAAGCGCTTTTCACCGTAAATCTCTCCTCCTATAATTGCTGAAATCATTGTGTATCAAGGTGTTCAGAGGAGCTACAAACAAGAAAGATCTATACAAACAAGAAAGATAAAGATCTTACAAAGTAAAAATCATGTGGAAAACTTTAAAATTTCAGGAAGTAAGAACCCCTCCAGGGGGCTTTGCCCCCGCCGGCCCTGCCCCTCGCTACGCTCGTTTCCGGCGCCCCCAAGAGCAGCGGCTGCGCCGCGACCAAGGGCTTCGCCCTAGTTCGCCTAAAGGCTCCACCCTTACCCATTAATGCCTCGCCATTTCCTAGCTTCGCTAGGGGCGAGAATAAAAACCTCGCTGTTAGTTCCGTTTGTCTCCGACCGTTTAACAATAAACGTGCTGTACTTCTCGCTAAAAGCATCGCTGCGCTCAGGTCTAACAGGAAGGAGGTAAATCCATCTCTGTCATCAATGCTAACAGGGTTAAAACGCTGTAAAACACGCTAAAAAGATAAACGCATAGCAATATGCCATTTTTTTTAAATGTTGCTTAAAACGCATTTTAGGGCCTCTGAGCGATAGGTGATTAGCGAAGTCTATCACCAAGAGCAAAGTGGCTAATTCTTTCAATGAGCAAAAAATGACGTCAAGCGGGGTAGTGTCACTCCATTTTAAGGGAGTGACACTACCCCAGAATGGTGTTCCTCATGCGGGGGTAGCGTCATTTTTTGCTTTTTGAGGCGTGACGCCGAAGCAGTGGCTTGCGCTGTAATTTGGCATGAGGTACAGTCAAGTTTCTTCACCTCGCATCCATTGATGCCAAATAACGAAACCTCTTTGATCACCTAGTAATCTCCAAGCTCAACAGAGCTTATGGGTCATTATATTTGGATGTTTGCGCTCAACAGAGCCACACCATTTGGGCAATCGCCCGTAACAACACTCGCTCAATATCACCGGTTTGCCGGTGGGTTCTTTCTGTGTCGGCAGTCAGAACGAGCATTAACACTGAACTGAATTCCGAAATGGCCTAGAAATAGGTCGCCGTGTTGTTAGCCCTCGAGAAATATATTCCTCTTAAAACACGCCCGAATGGGCGTGCTTTTTATCTCAAAATTAAATTCTAATTTTTGATTGTGTAACTTTTTCAAGGTGCATTATGGCGACCAATTTCTTTTTTGAGGCCGGCAAGCTATTGCGGCAGCACAACCCAAGCTCTTTTGCGACTAAATCAGAACGATTCAAAACCATAAAATTAGTCGATAAACAGCTCGTTGCCTTGGGTTTTAAAGGGCTTGAACTCAATAATTTAAAACCTAAGCACATCGAAGCATTAGTTACTCATTGGCAAGCTGAGGGCCTTGCCCTGGGCACGATTAAAAATCGTATGGCACATCTACGATGGTTAGCGGAAAAAATCGGTAAAAATGGCCTTGTACCGCGCTCCAATGACTCGGTGGGGATTAGCCGTAGAGTGTATGTCACCAATGAAAATAAGAGCCGAAAATTGAGTGATATGCGACTAAATTTGATAACCGATCAGTATGTGCAAATGTCCTTGCGCCTGCAGGCAGCATTTGGATTACGGCGTGAAGAAGCCATGAAGATCCAGCCGGCGAAAGCGGATCGGGGTGATCGTTTGGTACTTGATGCGTCCTGGTGCAAAGGCGGTCGAGATCGCGCGATCCCGATTTTAACTGCTGCTCAGCACGAACTATTGGCAGAGGCGAAAGCATTAGCTGCCGGCAGATCGCTTATTCCGAAAGAACTCAGTTATGTGCAGCAAATGAAACGCTATGAAAATACCTGTATAAAAATTGGATTGGATAGGGCACATGGGTTAAGGCACAGCTACGCTCATCGCCGTTATGTGGAACTGACCGGTTTTGAATGTCCGGCGGTATCGGGTGTTTCTGTTGGTTCATTACCCGCGGCGCAACAAGCCGCTGATAGGTACGCCAGAACTGTGATAACCGGTGAGTTAGGGCATAGCCGGTTACAAGTTACTGCTGTGTATTTAGGTCGTTAAATCACTTGATTTTGTAACTTATTCAAGTATGATTATTACTATGAAAATAAAATGGAGGTGAGCTATGAAAGAAGAAAAAATTGCCATTGTAAAAGGGCTGCATGGCGGCGCTCGCCCAGGTGCTGGTCGTAAAACTAAGTATGAAAAGACAGTGGTGATGCGGGTTCCTGAGAAGTACCAAGAGGTGATCAAGGCGCTGATCACCCACTTAGACGAGACCGCTTACCTGAATAGCCATTATAAAAATGGGCAGGAATCTGAGCCGGTGTATCTGCGCTCGCTCGATGACAATAAGCAGAATATTAGCTTTAAAACCATGCCGTTCTAGGCGGTGTTGCACAGTGCAACACCGTGAAACAGGCGCGTTAAATGCAATGGATTTTTGCAATGCAAAAAATAAGGGCCAAAAGGGTGGGCCGTATTTGCTGTTTTTTAGCATCATTTTCGAGAGATAATTTTGCAATGCAAAAAAACGTGAGCATGATTTCAGCATTAACGGTCATTTATGAGTTGCAAAATTACCCCTTTAGATAAGCATTTTTTATCTTAGCGTAAGGGCAATTTGCATTGCTCCTTCATGGGGTGGTTGTTAATATTAACAGCGCGGAAGAACATAAACTGAGCAGAGGTATATTATGAGTGAACTACAACTATGGTCTATCTTCGTCATGTTCGTGACACTCGGTTTAGTTATCGCATCCGGAGTGGTCTTATACAAAGGTTTTAAAGAATAGTTCTAACTCAATCTGTATTCATTCCCCCCAACGCTTAAACTTGGCGTTCATTTCGTTTTCTGACACAAAATCACCAGCATCCGCTTCGCATAGCGCGGCATGGATTTCGGCTATTTTCCACGCTTCCAGATCTAGATCATCCTGAATTGTTTGCTTGGTCAGCCAAGATGCCGTTCTATCGGTTAACTGATCAAGCTGTATTCGATTTTGCTCTATTCCATCAGATAATCGTACTGACATGATTCTTACTGCAAACCTCAACATAAAAGATATAAACCGACATTACACCGATTGGGCTCCAATTGTCATGCTGTGCTTATAGCCAATCTGAGTTTGATTTTGTTTCAAAATCAAATTTGAGTAAATACGTATCAAAATGAGGTCATAAAACTCTATATGACGGATACCATATTGAGACGTATTGATTATCCCGTGTAGGATGTAGGGCATGGAAGGTATATAGCCAGTATATAGCGCGTATTTACCACTGATATACCACGGCTTTTCTTCGTATTGTTCAGGTTTATAGCGGTTTTTTGTAGGGTTGAGCTTTTACGCACTGAAACCGCTAAATAACCGTAAAAAACATGGATAAATGCGGAACATAATACTGGGCAGGATGTGTGAAGTAGGCCTACCTTGATAAATCAGGCTGCCCTATTCACTTGGATATATTCGCTCCATTCTGGTGCTCAATTTCTTCCCTGTGATAATTGAATCAAGCAACCTCAATTTTTGAAAAAGTTACAAAATCAAGGTAGTGAATAGTGAATAACAAAGTTAAAGGTATTCCATTTGCAGAAGTTAAAGCTGCCGCGCTCGCCAATCCTGCCGTTCTTGAGGCTTACTTGCGTGAACAAGCCACGGCATCAAATCGAGTTGATGTTGAAATGTTCATAACTAGGCTAATGACAGCATTAAGTGATCTTCCTAAGAAGGATATTGAGGTATGTGATTTGGCTAATGAGAACGGCATAGCTATTGCCTCATTAACGGGTAGTGAAAAGCATATTGAAAGAGAGTGCCTTAGTGGGATTAAGCATGGCTTTTCAATGATTAGAGAAGCATAAATTGTAGTCGAGAGGTTGTTTTTAATGGATAAAGCATCGTTGAATGCGTTTTGGGCCCATGCGTTGCCGTGTGTGATCATCTCATCTTGTATGCTGGGTTTTGCCTGGCTTGCGATTCAGGAGTCCGATGTCACCCTATCGAGCCAATATCTTGTGGCGGCTTCCGTTTCGTTTACTTTTACGCTGATCGGCTATTGGGGTTATTGTAAATATTTTGCTTCAAAAAAGCCGCACAGTGCATTGTATGCGGTTGTTTATACTGTGTTATTTCCATTGTTTTATCTGCCAAGTGCTTTTTTTAGAAGGCGTAGATAATTTTGCAATGCAAAATTGTTTTATAAATTTTTTGACCGGTTTTGCTTTTTAACTATCCGGACGATTTTCAAATCGGGGGGATTAGATAACAAAACCAAATTTATGGCATAAAAAAGCCTTGTTTTTACAAGGCTTTTTTATAATGAAAATTTGATTAGTTAGAGTCTTTATGATGATTTTTAAAATACATTACACCTAAAGCTACCACTAACAGCAACGGGGATGATACTAAGATATAATCAACAAGAACAAAGGTCATAATTTATTCCTTCCAACGCTTTCTTCTCATCACCACGGTATAGCAAACCTACCGAATGCTTAAGATGTTGGTTAATTCAACGGCCCAAGAAGAGCCTTTGAATAATATTAATGAGCAGCAAGAACAGCGTAGATTTTGGGATCTTGCTGAATCGTTGCAAGCACTTTAGCTGCCAATCCTGCTGGATTGCGGCGTTTACCTTCCCAGCTTTTAACTGTGTCTAAACTGACCCCCATAGTCGCAGCAAATTCGGCCTGAGTGACTTTAAGTAAATCTTCACGGATTGACTTAACGTCGGCAACCTCATAACGCGTTACTCTGGCGGGCTTTTTGAGGCCATGATGAATTTCTACAGCTTCCTCAATGGAGGCTTGAAGTTCGTTAAATATACTCATTTGCTCTCTCCTTTAAGTGATTGAACGATTTGTTTTAACTTGGCCTTTTCTTCCGCTGTTAGGCTCTCTTTAACTGATTTTGGATAAGCGAGTACCAGGTAAATCTTGTCGGCCAGAGCAAGGACGTATAGCACTCGTATACTGCCACTCTTCCCTTTGTTGCCTACAGCCATTCTAACCTTTCGTAAGCCACCTGTGCCTTTGATAATATCGCCTTTATCTGGCTGAGCAATAAGCTCTGCTTGCAAATCCTTTAGTTCGTCATCTGTTGCAAGCTCTTTGATCTGTCTTGTAAAGATCGAGGTTTCGACAAACTCAATAGCATGGCTCACTAATCAAAATCCTTATGCTACTCTTAAGGTGTACATTGTACACTTTTGATTTATAGTAATCAACACAGAGCCATTTACCATTGCTAATTAGGCCCACATTTTAGTGAATCATACTTGCCTAGTCTGTTTCATGCGCAACACGCTGGCATTTTGCGTGAGCTTTGGCCTCATGTGCTTTGGTCCAAACTCGTGTC
Organism: Shewanella decolorationis S12; assembly: GCF_000485795.1. Lineage (GTDB taxonomy): Bacteria > Pseudomonadota > Gammaproteobacteria > Enterobacterales > Shewanellaceae > Shewanella > Shewanella decolorationis. Next base: position 20,251 of record NZ_AXZL01000064.1, on the reverse strand, counting down.
AGGCAAGACCAGTTCTGGCACGTTTATGCCCCAAAGCGATTTAGCCGCCTTCAAAAAGTCATAATAAATAATCGTTGATTGACCAAATTTTAGTAATCTGAAAGAGTGCCCCTCTCATTAAGAATACTGTGCTTTCAGATTAAATTTATCCCAAATAATTTTACGAGCAGTGCAAACAGCCCAAAGCAAAGTACGGTTATCACTACACCAATGAGTAAGGATGGCCAAAAATCAAAGCGCTGCAATAAAGAGGGAAAGATCAAAAACATAGGCAAAGTCGGTACAACATACCAAAATGTGTACCACGCGTGGTTTGCTATTTTCTCCATTGGCTGTTTTTCAACATAGAGCCAAATCATTGCCAAAATAGTGACTAATGGTAGCGCGACGATGAGCGCTCCTAGTTTATCGCTGCGCTTAGCAAGCTCAGAAGCGGCGACGACTATAGCAGCTGTGATCAGATACTTCGTAATTAACCAGCCCATAGTGTCCTCTCCTTGAATAGACAAAAACCGATTGCCTATCGGTTTTTGTTCTGTCATTATATCGTTCATTATGGAAAGAGAAAAGTGTTATGCAGTTAGGTGAACTAGAAAAACAGGTTTTGCAGCATCTGTGGACAGAATCTGAAGCTGATGCAAAGCAAGTACATGCTGTGCTTGGTGTCTCTAGAGGGAACTCTCTTAATACCATTCAGAGCACTTTAGAACGCTTATTTAAAAAAGGATTGCTGAGTCGAACCAAGCAAGGACATGCCTATTTTTACAGGGCAAAAGTCGACCGAGAAGCGTTGATCGCTACACTTATTACCAATATCACTAGCGACTTTGTCGAAGAAGGTGAGCATAGTCTCATTGCGGCATTTAGTTCCGCATCAGCTAATCTGAATGATGCCCAACTCGATATGCTAGAACATTTAATTGAAGAACAACGTAAACTTCGGAAAGGATAATTAGGGTTATGTTTGTTGGCGATTTAGCGATAGCACTAAATTTATTGAGTGTTGCAGTGCTGGCATTTGCTATCAGTGTTGCGTGCATCTCGATCGCCCTACGATTAACTTTGCCAAGATTCGAGCATCTTACTTTTAGGTTACGTAAAGTTATCCTATGGGCTTTGGTTACTGTACCTTGGTGGGTAGCCATAAGCTGTGCTGCCTTTTTCTGGCCAAGGCAGCAAGAGTTGTTTTCTACTGCTTGGTTAAATGAATTCGCTCATTGGCATCACGTCGACATCTTTAGCTTCAGCAGTTGGCATGCTTTTACCTTGTTGTCGGCCTTCGGTTATTTGATATGGTCGATGATCTCGACCATTTATGTACGTAAAAAGCAATCATCAACAATGGCATCTCTGATTGGATTATCAGAGTTCCAACCTCAGGTGACTATAACTCAGCAGCGCTATTATTCGTTAGCACAAGCAATTCCTGCGGCCTTCACCACAGGTCTAGTGTCCCCTAAGATTTACCTGACCACAGGATTGCAAGAAAAGGTTACAGAACAGCAACTCGATATTATTGTTCGACATGAAATGGCGCATGTCGTGGCTCGAGACCCTTTATTTAAAGTCATCTTTGCTGCATTTGCTGGTTTTTATCCGAAAGCGGCCAAACGCAATTTAATCGGACATTTTACCCTGTTGACTGAACAGCTTGCAGATCATGCTGTGACCACTGAGCATGACAATCTAGATGTCGCTCAAGCCTTGATAAATGTAGCTCGAATGCAGCGAAGCGTAACTCTTGGTTGTGATGGTTTACAGACAAGTTATTTCGGTAACGATCAAACCAGTGTTCGAGTACAGCGACTGATTCAACCTAGGTTAACGTCTTCCCGATTGGCGATCAGTTTAACGTTGTTATTCTTAGCCATCGTCCCACTTTTAACCGCTTCAACTGTCGATAGCCTTCACCACATTATCGAAACCTTCTTCACCCATTAATTAAGGATTGGGAATGAGAGACTTGCTTTTTAACGTCAGAACTAAAAAACCGATTAGCTATCGGTTTTCCGCCATTGTGCTAGGAATGTGTTTAGTATTCCCTGCCGTTGCGGTATCGAATGAAGCGCCACAAACACTCACCTTAGCCGATGCTGTGACTTTGACACTTCAGCAACACCCAGAATTACAGATTTTCAACTCGCAGCAGCGCGTGATGGAAGGGCGAATACAGCAGGCAAGTGTCGGTGAGCGGCCTGAAATAGGTTTGATGATTGAGGATGCCCTGGGTACTGGTGAACACAGTGCTCTGAAAAGTATGCAATCTACGCTCAGTTTTTCATGGTTACTGCAACAAGATTTGATTGATAGTCGTGTTAACACGGCTAAAACAGAGGCCACTCAATTAGAGATAGAAAAACAAATCAAAGCCTTGGATTTGTCTTCACAGGTGGCTAAACATTTTATTGATTTGTTAGTGAAGCAAGAACGCCTCAAGCTCAATCTGATAGCAGAAAAGCAGGCAAAAGAGGTTGTCAAAACCGTTGCTAAACGTGTGCAAGCGGGAAAGAGTTCTGCGGTTGAAACACAGTTGGCAAAGGCTGAGCTTATCCGTCGTGGCTTGGCCGTCGAAGATATCGAGCATGAACTCAAAGCCAGCCAATATCAATTGGCATCACAGTGGGGAAAGCCTAAGGCATCCTATCGTTTCAACGGCAATCTGCTTGATATGCCTGCTGTGCCATCAGTTGACAGTCAGCTTAACTTGTTAAAAAAGCATCCTCGTTTTCAACAGTTTGCGACTGCGCAACGCATTGCTCAATCGCAAATGGAGCTCGCACGAATAGAAGCTAAGCCGCAGTGGCAAGTGACCGCTGGCGTGAGGCGCTATGAGGCGAGTGATGATTTTGGCTTAGTCGCGGGTATTTCTATCCCTTGGGGTTCAAGTGACCGTAATGCGGGAACCATAGCCGCCTTACAAGCACAGCAAGATGTACTCGCCAATGAGCAAAACGCATTAATGCAGGCTCAGGATGCCCAGTTGTATGTGCTGTTACAGGAAATGGCACATTCTGCACATGTTATCGATACAGTGCGCAGTGACATAGTGCCAACCCTTGAAAAAGCTCTGTCTGAGGCAAGCAATGCCTTTGATAAAGGTCTGCTCAGCTACAACCAATACAATGACGTGTATCGGGAATTACTCAGTGCTCAATATCAGTTGCTGGATGCCTTTGAAAGTTTGCATTTACAACACATTGAAATTCAACGCCTAACAGGCACATCCATTTCTCAGTGAGATTACCTATGAAGAATAACAACACCTTTTCGTCATTGAGTTTGGCGATACTGCTCAGTCTGGGTATTAATGCCGTCGCTTCAACACCTTTAATGGCATCCTCAGCGCCCGTTGCCGAGCAAGCTGAACCCGAAAAAGGGCCGCATCGTGGACGTATGCTGCGTGAGGGCGATTTTGCACTAGAGCTCGCCATTTTTGAAACGGGCGTTCCCCCTGAGTTCCGTGTTTGGACGAGCTTTGAGGGGAAACCGCTCGATCCTAAGACCGTCGATTTGAGTGTGAAATTGACCCGTTTAGGCAATGTGGTGGATGACATTCGCTTTAATGCGCAGGGTGATTTTCTCCGTGGTGATATGGAGATCTATGAACCCCATTCGTTTATCGTCACCATTGAGGCGAAATACCAAGGTAAAACATACCGTTGGCAGTATGACAACTTTGAAGGCCGTACCACTATCGAGCAGGCTGTTGCCAGTGCGATGGAGATTCACACTGGTTTTGCAGGCCCTGCCACATTGCATCAAACCATCCCAGCCTATGGCACATTGGCGCTACCCGTCGGGACGCAACGTGCAATTGCGGCACGTTTTGACGGCGAAATTACCCAGTTACATGTTGGACTGGGTGACAGGGTGAAAAAGGGGCAAACCCTTTTGACTGTAGAAAGTAATGAGAGCTTAAAACCCTATCAAATTAAAGCGCCGTCCGATGGCGTGGTGTCAGCATTGTTCGCCAACAATGGAGAACAAACCCTAGGGCGTCAGTTGTTGACACTGACCGATAACAGTCACTATATCGCTAAGCTTGCTGTGTACCCCATTGATTATCAAAGTGTCATCTTAGGTGCACCTGTCACTATCAACGTCGAGGGTGTGGAGGAAACCTATCAAGGTTCCATTAGCTTTATTGAACCAGAGGTTCGTGACGATCAAGCCCGTATTGCGTGGGTCAAACTTGCCGATCCTAACAGGGTTTTGACTGCGGGCAGTTTTGTAAATGCCAGTATTGAAGTCGCAACCATTGAGGTGCCATTGGCGGTTAAAAGAGTCGGATTACAAGGGTTTCGTGATTTTACCGTCGTCTTTGCTAAGGTCGGAGAGCAGTACGAAGTCCGTATGCTGGAGCTTGGCCGTCAAGACGGTGAGTGGGTCGAAGTGCTTGGTGGCTTAAAGCCTGGTACTGAATACGTGACCGATAATAGCTACATCTTAAAAGCCGACATTGAAAAGTCTGGCGCATCACACGATCACTAGGAGTCCGAGTCATGTTGGAATCGATTTTACGCTTTTCGATAAAGCGCAAATTCCTCGTATTGGTGATGGTATTGGCCGTGGCCGGTTTAGGAATTTGGAACTTCACTAAATTACCCATCGACGCCGTACCGGATATCACCAATGTGCAGGTGATGATTAATACCGAAGCGCCGGGATACACGCCACTTGAAATCGAGCAGCGTGTGACCTTCCCTTTGGAAACCGCATTAGCAGGCTTGCCTGGGTTAACCTACACCCGCTCGGTATCGCGCTATGGCTTATCACAGGTGGTGGCCATTTTCAGTGATGAGACGGATGTCTATTTTGCCCGTCAGTTAGTCAATGAGCGTTTATCGGCGGCACGTTCCGAGCTGCCGCTTGGGCTTGAACCACAGCTTGGCCCTATTGCGACTGGCTTAGGTGAAATCTTTATGTTTACCGTGGATGCATTGCCAGATGCTACCCATGCCGATGGAACGCCTATCACGCCAATGGATTTACGCACGGTACATGATTGGACAATTAGGCCGCAGCTCATGCGTGTGCCAGGGGTGGTTGAAGTTAACCCTATCGGCGGCTTTGAGCGTGAGATTTTGGTCGCTTTCAAACCGGAAAAACTGCTCGCCTTTGGTTTAACCCAAGCCGATGTTGTCGATGCCATAGCCAAGAATAATCAGAACCAAGGCGCAGGTTTTATTGAGCAAAACGGTGCTCAGTGGTTACTGAGAATGCCAGGCCAAGCCGAAGACATTGTGGCCATTGGCAATATCCCACTCAAATCAACGCAAGGCAGTGCGCTGACCATTAAAGATGTGGCCGATATTGAAAATGGTCAGGGGCTACGCAACGGTGCTGCGACTCAAAATGGCCGCGAAGTGGTCATGAGTACCGTGTTTATGTTGATTGGTGAGAATAGCCGCACCGTTGCCCATGCTGTAGGTGAGAAACTCAAAGAAATCAACGCGACCCTGCCGGAAGGGATTGTCGCCACAGCGGTTTATGATCGCACTAAGTTAGTGGATAAAACCCTACAAACGGTGCAGACCAATCTATTAGAAGGCGCACTACTGGTCATTGTGGTGTTGTTTGTACTGCTTGGGAATTTTAGGGCTGCATTTTTAACTGCACTGGTGATCCCCTTTGCTATGTTAATGACGATTACCGGCATGGTACAAACCCGCGTTAGCGCGAACCTGATGAGTTTAGGCGCTCTGGACTTTGGTTTGTTAGTCGATGGCGCGATCATTATTGTTGAAAACTGCTTGAGACGGTTAAGTCAGGCAGGAGACGATCCTTTACCGTTAAAAGAACGTCTAGAGCTCGTGTTTGAAGCTACCCGAGAGGTCATTCGCCCCGCACTATTTGGTGTATTTATCATTACCGCCGTGTATTTGCCGATTTTTGCACTAGAAGGTGTAGAAGGCAAAATGTTCCACCCGATGGCGATTACGGTAGTGATTGCGTTGTTAAGTGCCATGTTGCTGTCGGTGACTTTTGTGCCAGCAACCATTGCCTTGCTGTTTAAGAAACCAGTGAAGGAGAAGCATAGCCCGCTTATCCGTGGTGCAGGCGCCTTGTATCGCCCTGCGTTAAACTGGGTAATTCAAGGTCGCTGGGTCGTGGTGATTGCTGCCACGTTGTTGGTCGCCGTTTTTGGTTACCAAGCGACGAAATTAGGCAGTGAATTTGCCCCTAATTTGGATGAGGGGGATATTGCAATGCATGCCCTACGTATTCCTGGCACCTCACTGAGTCAGGCGATTGCCCTGCAAGAAACTCTAGAAGATAAAATTAAGCAAATGCCTGAAGTTGAAAGGGTATTTGCCAAAATTGGTACTGCGGATGTGGCGACCGATGCAGTGCCTCCGAGTGTGGCTGATAACTTTATTATCCTAAAACCTCGTGAGCAGTGGCCAAATCCCAATAAATCGAAGGAGCAAATTGTAGAAGAGTTGGCGGCGATGGTGGAACCTATCCCTGGCAACCGCTATGAGTTCTTACAGCCTATTCAAATGCGCTTTAATGAGCTGCTTGCAGGGGTCCGGGCGGAGCTTGCAATTAAGGTGTTTGGTGATGATTTCGATACGCTCACTTCGCTTGGTGCACAAATCGAGGCAGCTATCGCTCAGGTCGATGGCATTGCCGATGTGCAAGTGGAGCAGACAACAGGTTTGCCTATGCTGAATATCATTCCGAAACGTCAACAGCTGATGCAACATGGCTTAAGTATGTCCGAGTTGCAGTCTCAAGTGGCAACCGCAATGGGCGGCACTGTGGCGAGTAAATTCTATGAAGGAGATATTCGCTCAGACATTGTTGTACGTCTGGGTGAATCACGTAGGCAAAATCTGGACGGCTTACGTTATTTACCGATTTCCTTACCCGACGGGCATAGCATCCCACTTCAGGAATTAGCGTCCTTGGAATTGGTTTCTGGTGCTAACCAGATTAACCGTGAAAATGGGAAACGTCGCATGGTGGTCACCGCCAACGTACGTGGACGGGATTTAGGTAGCTTTGTCGCTGATATTCAAAACGTTATCGGGGAAAGAGTGGATATTCCCGCAGGTTACTGGGTGGAGTACGGAGGCACCTATCAAAAATTACAATCGGCATCGCAACGCTTGAGTATTGTTGTGCCTGTGACCCTGTTGATGATTGTCGGTTTATTGATCCTCGCCCTTAGCTCCTTCAAGGATGCGATGATTATCTTTACTGGCGTCCCCTTAGCCCTGACGGGCGGAATTGCCGCATTATTGTTACGGGACATTCCCTTTTCTATCTCAGCCGCAGTGGGCTTTATCGCCCTCTCTGGTATCGCGATTTTAAATGGTCTTGTCATGGTGTCATTTATTCGCGAATTACGTAAAGAAGGTATGGGACTCGATAGGGCAATTTTTGAGGGGGCACTAACAAGGCTTCGTCCAGTGTTAACCACGGCTTTAGTGGCATCACTCGGGTTTATTCCAATGGCACTCAATACCGGTATCGGTTCAGAAGTCCAACGTCCGCTGGCAACGGTTGTGATTGGGGGAATTATTTCATCAACCCTGTTAACGCTGTTTGTTATTCCAGCGTTATATCGCATTTTACATAAAGAAAAGGAGTCGATTTTGACTGAAGTAGAAGTAATGGAGATTGCGGATGCCAAATAAGCTATTAAACATCAGCTTGTTGCTGATGGTTGGATTATTAGGTTTGGTGAGTATTGATGTCATGGCCCATGGGGTGGACGACAATACTCGCGCCTTTTTAGAACAAAACCAAGGCGTGCAATTTATCCCCTTTTTGTACATTGGGGCGAAGCACATGATCACGGGCTACGACCACTTATTGTTTCTCGTGGGTGTGATCTTCTTTTTGTACCGCAGCAAAGATGTGCTGTTGTATGTGACCATGTTTACCCTAGGTCACAGCACCACATTATTGCTTGGTGTAATGACCGATTTGCAAGTTAACGCCTATCTTATCGATGCGATTATTGGCTTATCAGTGATCTATAAAGGTTTTGATAACTTGGGGGGATTTAAGCGCTGCTTTAATTGGCAACCCAATACCAAAATAGCAGTGTTGGTCTTTGGTTTGTTCCATGGCTTTGGACTGGCAACCAAATTACAGGAGTTTCAGTTGTCACAGGAAGGCCTATTTACCAATTTATTAGCATTCAATATTGGGGTGGAGATCGGACAATTTGCTGCGCTGGCCATCATCTTGATTGTGATAAATGCCTGGCGTCATTTCCCTTCATTTCAACGATTTTCAACGCTGACTAACACCGCTCTGATGAGTGTAGGGGTGATGCTGATGGGTTATCAGCTCACAGGCTATTTCGTCAACTAAACGATTATAAGAGAAGATTATGCAACACACTGTAAGTACAAAAACCTTGGTCAAAGCGAGCGTATCGGCAACGGTAGTGGCGGCCATTGCGCTGGTCACTTTTATTCTGCCAGCCGAGTACAACATCGATCCTACAGGCGTAGGTCAAAAACTGGGATTAACCTCAATTGCACAGGCCGCTGAAGCGGATGGTGCTGTTGCGGTGACGGGAGCCCAAGCAAGTAATACGGAGTTTCAAACCATTGAAGTGGTGGTTCCGGCGGGTCGCGGTGTCGAATATAAATTTGCCATGCCACAGTATGCCAAAATGACCTACGAATGGATGACCGATGGCGATGCTTTGTATTTTGACCTACATGGTGAACCTGAGGGAGATACCACTGGCTATTTTGAGAGTTACACCATAGCGACATCAAACGAAATGAAAGGGAGCTTTACTGCACCTTTCGCGGGGTCGCATGGTTGGTATTGGAAAAACAAGACAGATAAGCCTATTGCCGTTCAGTTACAGGTAAAAGGACAATATGAAGTCATTGGTTTAAAACAATAATTGGCAAAATTGGAGAAAACGATGAAACAATTATTATCAGTATTCACCCTATGCACAGCGTTAATGAGTGGCAATGTATTGGCCCATGCGGATCACGGAGTGATCAGCGGTCAAGGTGCCTTAAAGGTGGCAGCTAAATCGCTTAATCAAATGACATTTAAAGACTTTGGTTTTGAGGTGGGTAAATTAGAGGGAACATGGAAAGACTTGCCTGAGGCACAATTATCAATCGTCAGCTTTGAAGGCAATTACTACGTGGTCAGTGCCGTTAACCCAACGACTCAAAAACAAGTTTTTCTCAAAATAGCCAGTAACGGCGAGCTTTTAGAAGTCAAAGACACGAACAAGTTCTAGTCGCCAAGATTGCACTGTCTATGTTATGGGCAACAGACAGTGCAATAACCCTGCAAGCGGTTTACTTTTATTAAATCAAATATCGTTCTTAGCAATACATTTTGTAATCTGAAACCAATTAATCTGAGTTAACAGTCTAACTCACTTTTGTCCAAAAATGAGCCAGTGAATCACTCTACACCAGACTGATTCACGCGAGCCGCTAAAACCCGCCCTATTGCCCCGTTTGCGGCTATTCTGGGGCGGTTTTTTCCCTTAAGATGAATCAAATCTCCAAAGAACTGATTCAAGCCCATGCAAAACCCTGAAATTTCCCCCGAAATGCGCCTGTTTAGTCCAGAGGGTGAAAGACTGTATTTAACCGCGGAAGAGCGGCGGCGCTTCCTCGATGCCAGTGCCTTAGAATCGCCAAGTGATAGGATGTTTTGTCATGTCCTACATTACACCGGTTGCCGTCCGTCTGAAGCCTTGGCCATCACGTCCAGGCGAGTGATGATCAATGATAGTGCCATTGTGATCCACAGCTTAAAGAAACACAAAACCGACCAACAAGGTCGGCTGAAGCAAGCTCAGTTCCGCAGCGTCCCTGTACCCCCATCCTTAATTGAACACTTGGATCTGGTGTTTGGTTTACGTTCACAGCTGCGCCGTGATCTCGTTATCGATGCGCCTTTGTGGTCAATGAGTCGGCCCACGGCTTACCGCTTGGTTAAACGGGTGATGGATAGAGCGGGGATTGTGGGAGCGCAAGCAACTGGTAAAGGGCTACGGCACGGCTTTGGAGTGGCAATGGTTACGGCGAATCCACCTGTGCCGCTGCATGTGATCAGTCAACTCATGGGCCATAGCGACAGTAAAACCACGGAAATCTATCTGCAGGTGCTGAGTGAAGAACGGCATAGCTTAGTGATGAATGCCTGGGGATAAATCGTTATTTTTTGCAATGCAAAATTTTTATAACGGTTTTAGGTTCAATGAGGTGTATATCGATGGGGTGTTTTTGAGTGAAATGGTGGTGTTTTAGCGATCCCGTTTGACGGCATTTATTGCTTTAATTTGTACAATGAAATCTGAACAATGAAAGCGTTACAAAGCTTGATGTGTTGCGCTCTAGGTGAAGTTTTTAATTTCACCTAGAGCGCAAGGCGCGGGGGTTAACAAGGGGAGTGCTTGTGATGCGGAGACTCCCCGCGTCGTTGTCTCGACCGAGTGGAAAATATGAGAAAAATAAAGGGAAAGAGGGCTTACCACGCATCAACGCCTAGTTTTGAGATGTAATAATGGTGCTCGGTATTGGAATTTTCCTGAGACATTTAACGGGCATTTTTTTGCATTGCAAAAAATGCCCGTTCAAAAATTACTATAAAAATAGCGCAATTCTCATAAAATTAATTTTGAAAAAGTAACAATTTCAAGTTGATCGACTGCCATTTGTATAAGAACAGTCTATATTTGGTCTTTATTTAGTCTTTTTGCTTGTCTGTGATATGATTACTACCATAGTCAATATGGCTACCATATTCTCTACCAATCAGCCAGGCGCAACCCTATGAACATAGAAACAATTAGTTTTTTGAAAAAAAATGCTGCGAACTTGTCACTCGATGAGCCGATGATTATTACTCAAAATGGTGTCCCTGCTTACGTTATAGAGTCTGTAGAGGATAGAAATCGACGCGATGAAGCGATAGCTTTACTCAAGATGGTCAGTTTTGCGAAAAGTGATCAACAAAATGGTCGAACAATGTCATCAAGTACTTTCAAGGAACGCTTGGCGGATCGTAAGCTCGCGTTAAAGGATAAGTAGTATGTCTGTGGTGAAACTTGAATATACCAAGACATTTGAAGATACCGTAAATAGCGCCATATCTCACTATGCTCAGTGGAATGAAGAGATTGCTGTAATAGAGAGAATTGAGGCCGTTATTGATGCTTTTGAAGTTTCTGTTACGCAAAATCCTCTTAGCCATTCACTATGCCAAGAGTTAGTTGAGCTTGGAGTTACTCAGGTAAGACATGCGATAAAAGAGGATTTTAGAATACTGTATGAGGTTAGCTACGTTAGTGACGAAGTCCTGATTACAGTGTTACTTTTTTTGAGCCAACGACAAAGTATACAGAATCAGCTGATCAATCACTGCTTAGTGTATAAGTGATATTTATCTTTTATGTATATCAAATGTAATACATTTATTTTGTATGATCATGTTTTAAAATAATTTTATTTTAATTAGCTAAATTATTTTTAGAGCTTGTGTAAACTAGATGACTTGCTAAAATTAACTGTATATTTATACAGTTAATTGGTGTGTTATGCGCGTTATTCCTATCCCAGCCCAAGCGGGTATTACCGGCTTTGAAAGCCCCGCAGCTGAATATACTCAGCTTGGGCTTAGCCTTGATGAATTGCTTATCACCCATCCTAGTGCCAGTTTTTTATGCGTAGCGCAGGGGGATTCGATGCAAGGCGTAGGGATTTATGATGGTGATGTATTAATCGTGGACCGCCATGAGACCGCCCGCAATGGTGATGTGATAGTCGCTAATTTTAACGGCCTGTTTGTCTGTAAGATCATCGACACCCAAAGGCGTTTGCTGTTGTCATGTAATGAACAATATCAACCAGTACCAGTGCATGAATACGATGAATTTAGTATCGAAGGCGTGGTGATCCGGTCGATACGCTGTCACCGCCCTAGTTCGTTGCTGTGTGCTTAAATGTTTGCCCTTGTTGATGCCAATAGTTTTTACTGCAGTTGTGAGCAGGTATTTCGGCCCGATTGGCGCGGTAAACCGGTAGTGGTGCTCAGTAATAACGATGGAATGGTCGTCGCTGCCAACCGTCAGGCTAAAGAAGCGGGTATCCCTAAATTTGTGCCCTACTTTCAAATACGCGATCTTTGCCAGAAAAAGGGCGTGATTGCGCTATCGTCCAATTACGAATTGTATGCCGACTTGTCGGCCAAAATGATGCAAATCATCGGGCGCTTTGCGCCCGAACAATACGTATATTCGATTGACGAATCCTTTCTCTCTTTTGCTCGCTGTTATCCCGCCATAACGTGTTTAAAAACGCAGGCACAGGCGATCCGTCGCGCTGTGTGGAAAGAGGCTCGCTTGCCGGTGTGTGTTGGCATTGGTTCAACCTTAACGCTTGCCAAAATCGCTAACCATGCCGCTAAAAAAATATCTGGTTATGCCGGTGTTTGCGTGATTGAGTCAGAGCCGCAACGCCTAGCGATATTGCAACAAATGCCAGTGGGTGAAGTGTGGGGCATTGGGCGACGCTTGTCGGCCAAATTAACCCTAATGGGCATTACTACGGCGGCGCAATTGGCGGCCATGCCGCCAGGGCTGGCACGTAAACAATTTAGTATTGAAATCGAGCGCACTGTGCGCGAGTTAAACGGCCAAATGTGCAAACAATGGGATGAAGCGCGGGCCGATAAGCAGCAAATATTTTCAACCCGTAGCGTTGGCGAGCGAATTACCGATATTGATGCGCTGCAGCAAGCACTGTGTAAGCACGTAGGGATCGCTGCCGCAAAAGCTAGGCAACAAGGCTCAAGCTGTAAAAGCATGTTGGTATTTGCCAGTAATTCGCCCCACGATGAGCGGCCAGTGAGTTATAAAGCTGTGGTGCAGTTTCCTTGCCCTACAGCATCCACTGCAGAGATCACGGCTGCAGTATCACGAGTGTTACCACAGGTTTTCCGCTTAGGTGTGCGTTATTACAAAATTGGCGTGGGGTTAATAGAATTAATGCCCACCAAGCATATTCAGTATGATTTGTTCCATGCTCCAACCGAAAACCCCGCACTGATGCAAACTTTTGATAAGTTAAATCAACGCTATGGTAGTGATTGCATATTTATGGCGGCCCAAGGTATTGAGCATAAATGGGCCATGCGCAGGGATAAATTAACCCCGCAGTACACTACTAAATGGATGAATTTACCGAAAGTGCAGTGTTAGCCATCAATATTTTTGAATGCAAAAAAATGATTTTGTAACTTTATCAAGTAGGTTTGGCTTATCATCGCGGTACTGAGCGTCACACGACGAGCTGGCTTGTGTGACGCTTAGTCTTGATTCTGTAACTTTATCAAATCACTTTGCGATTAAAAGCGATAGCCGCTCGAGAGTGTGGTGATCTGTTCTCTTAATTTCTGCAACGGGGTTACTTAAGTCTTGGTGGCATAATTGCCAAATTTGGCCATGCTCGACAAGGTAATAACCCCGTGGATTAAGGTCTAAAACGCATAAATTCATACAAACAGAGCCATTGATTAAGGCACAAATCTGATTGCAGGAAATACACTTCCTTTGTAGTTTATGTACTTCAAATGTAATACATTTTAATTTTAAGGTTATGAATTTATTTTATTTAAATTGGTAAGTGTAAATAATGACTTAATCATAAAGAGCCTATCTTAGCTCCGCGCTACAGTTAATCCTCTTCATCGAAATAGCACCATTGCTTAGTTTCTTCGTTGAAGTACATATCTTGGGTGAATACCTTAGTTCTGCCCTCTTTATATTCTTGTAACGCTATGTCGGCCAATTCACTCAATTCATTCATGCAACGCATGGGAGGAACTGGCTGTAACCAAAAATAGGCAAAAGCGGCTATATAAAAAGTTGCGCTCATGATTGAGCTATAAATGATGACTCGTTTCCAATGCATGGTTTTCATAGCGTTCCCTCGCTTATTGAGATTTAGGTAAAATTTAGCAATGGTAATTTTTATTCGTTACTTATCGTAATATTAGAGACATTATTCTAGGTTAGAGCAGGATCGGAAACTGTGCTAAAAAAACGTTCGTTAATTTCGCGCAGTAGAATGACGGGTTCTAGGCATCACAAGGGATATAGCTTGATTGATGTATTACATTTGAGATACAACGCATTTTAGAAAGCAGAACTATACATAAGGAATTTAATGTATTACATTTGTCCTACATTTTTACTCGAGGGTGTGCTGTGAAAACGCTAGCAGTGATAAATCAGAAAGGTGGAGTCGGCAAGACCACCACAGTGATCAACCTATCCGCGCAATTAGCGCATGAAGGTAAACGGGTGCTGGTGATTGATTTAGATCCCCAGGCTAACCTATCCGTGGTATTAACGGGCGGTCAATTTGAATTTGAACACTCGATCACTGATGTATTCGAGTCCTCGAAAAAATGCCCCATTCAACAGGCCATTATACCAGCGCAGTCCAATGGTGAAGCGATTCCCAACCTGTGTATTTGCCCAACGGATATTCGCCTAAGCCGCGTGATTGAACAGAGCCTCACTAAAGTTCACCGCGAACGCATTCTGTTAAAGCAACTTGAAGCTATCGCCAGCGATTTTGACATAGTGATCTTAGATTGCCCGCCTAACCTAAGCCTAACATCGGTTAACGCCATGATGGCCGCTGATATGTTCCTGATCCCCGTTGATGGTGGTTCATTTTCATTAAACGGCTTAGCTGATTTGCTGGATGCACTTGAAGAAGTCAAAGAAAGCGAGCACGTAAATTACGCGGTATTCCGTAATGAATTTGCCAAGGCTAATAAGCTGATTAACAACTTCCTCGATGAACAATTAGCCTCGCTTGAAGGCAAAGTATTAGCGACCACGATTCGCCGTTCTGAGGACGTCGGCCAAGCCAGCGTCAGCGGTCAAACCTTACTGAATTACAAGCCTAGCAGCCTTACGTTAGCTGATTATAAGAGCCTGGCTAAAGAAGTCATGCAACGTCTTAATGTATAACAAGTGTAATACATAACATGAGTAAATTAACTGGTGTAACTGGATTGAACAGACGTAAGTCTGTTAAAGAGTCCCTAGAAACCAAAAACCCACAAGAGAAAACCCCCCCGTTTCCCCCCCGCCGCAATATCACCACAGGCACTTCACCGCTGCCATTGCGCTTAACGGAAAACGATAGGGCCGATTTGAATTTATGGCTCGAAGCCCTAGAGGCAGAATCGGGTAAAAATATCACTGCAGCTAAGCTGTTCCGTGGCCTGATCAGCATGCGCGATAAGATCAATACCAAAGCGTTGATCCGTGCGATTAATGATGTGACTTGATGTTCAGCTGTCTCTAGGTGTTTGTTGTGCTTACAGATAAAGACGTAAAACGGCTTTTTGAATCAGAATTTTCTGCTCTCACAGGTCGCTTTCATACCATTGAAATGTCTATCCATGCCGCTAGGTACGATGGTAGTTCAGAAGTTAATGCACCTGGTGTATATGTCTTTTGGCACCCCACTCTAGGCGTTGTTAAAGTAGGTAAAAGCCAATCAAACTCAAAGAAACGCGCTCTGGAGCATCTTAGAGATAACACTAAAAAAGGAGATGTTGAAATGACTAAACTTGGGGAGGATGTCACCAAAATTTTGTTGTTTAACATCATTAACGCTAAGGATTTACATTGGATACTTAGCCTTGAGGCGTTTTTAGAATGGAACGCTAAACCGATTATAAATTCTGCGAGAATGGGGTAACGCTGTTTTTTGCCCTAATTTTTTAGAGTTGATTAAACACCATTTTGAAAATGTTACTTTATCAAGTTGGTGAGCTTATAATGGCTGCAGCTATTCATCATTTTTTCAACTTAAAGCATAAAATGTTTTCAATGAAAACTGCGGTGTTTTTCTCCTCGTAGTTTTCAATGAAAACTGTATTGGAAGGACTTTTATAGGCTGAACGATTTGGCTCAAGGCTATAAATGATACTTCTCGTAATGGTTATGTTTTCAAAAGAGTGTACTTTAAATCGCTGCTTCTAGCTTTTTATAACGCTGATTAATCAGATAGTATTGCTTACCGTTCATGACTGCGAAGCTGCCAGACAGGTAGCCAATCGACTCCAACTTCTGAATACCAGTCTTAATCTTCCTATTTGCTTCTTTTTTGGACGTCTCAAGCCTCAAACGCTCTCTAAGGCGCTCAAAGGAGACGGGGTGAGGATTCTCGGGTAAAGACGTGAAATACAAATACAGGCACTGTGCGACCTCTGCACGGGGCAATTTTTCCAGCACTCGCAGATTAACCAACACTTGGTAGTCTAACAGAAACAGATCCCACAGGGTTTCGTCGGCCATAAGCTCAACAATATCGGCTTCACCGTTATACATGGCTCGCAATAACATTCCCGTATGCACGGCTTTTTCGGTATTGTTGCGCCTAAATGTCAAACTTTGGTTTTGGATGCGCCCGAGCGAATCCCCGATCTGTTTACGCAGGTTTTTATCAAAACGCCGGCTGGGATAACCGCAAAACTTAGCGAACTCTGAAAAGGTCAGTTTGATCGTGTTGGAGGAATAACCGTACTTACTGAACACCAGTACAATACCGCACCACACCTTAAAATCGGTTTCGATATTCAGCCTTTGGCCCCTGACGGTAACCAGGTCATAGCCTTCCTTTTGGCAGATATCGAGGCTCACTAGATCGTTACTGAGATCTTGTGCTTTAACATCATTCGGATTTGTTCTACGGCCTGCGGGCGTAAAAACGCCTGTTCTGAGCAGAACATTAGGCTGCACACTGGTTGTGCTGCTAATCGTTAGGGGTTTACCTCTGTAAAGGGTTTCGGTAACAGGTATAGGTAATAATGCATTTTCAGTTCGAACCATGTGCGCCACTTATGCTAACAACCCAATTAGAGTACACCTAATTGTGATTGAGTATCGTTGTTTGATTTTTTGTAGCGTACATCAAAATTCGCATAGCAATTTCTTTCGGAATTTGAATTTAAATTCTTCTTGTTGGTGAAAATTTTACCCACTCGGCATACACCATCGGCCCTCATTCAAGCCCAATGAAAATCCACTTTGGTGTTTAGGTTTAATTTAGAGGGACAAATTTCAGCATATTTACGATTAGTTTTATTGAACAATGAAAAACTGCGGCATAGCGTGTGAAATAATTTTTAATGGAATTTGTTTAAGTTTTTGATTTTATTAAGTATTGTTTTTTATGGCTTTTTGGGGCAAAAAACGGTTATGTACCCAATTAGAATACACCAATCTTCGTTGAAAGCCTTAGTGTACTTGAGTTGTAGCTATTCTTGGGTTTTTGAGGAGCTTAAAGATGGAGCATACTGGCTCTAAGTTGTGCAAAACAGTTAATTTTTGCGCAGTAATAACAGTCCCAGAGGTTTCTGCGTCCCCAAAAGAGCAAAGATAATTCTAACTGCCAATGCAACTTCATCGATAAGGCAATTCGCCTTGCTTGAAGGTAAATTATTAGGGACCAAGATTCGCCGTTCTGAGGATGTCGGCCAAGCCAGTGTCAGCGGTCAAACCTTACTGAATTACAAGCCTAGCAGCCTTACGTTAGCCGATTATAAGAGCCTGGCTAAAGAAGTCATGCAACGCCTTAATGTATAACAAGTGTAATACATAATATGAATAAATTAACTGGTGTGACTAGATTGAGTAGACGTAAGTCTGTTAAAGATTCACAAGAAAGCCCAAAGCCACAAGAGAAAATTACCACGGTTTCCATCCGCTGCAATAGCAGCTCGCCGGTGCCATTGCTATTAACGGAAAACGATAGGGCCGATTTTATGGCTCGGAGTCCTAGAGGCTGAATTGGGTAAAAATATCACGATGGCGAAGTTGTTTCGTAGCCTTATCAGTATGCGCTTTGGGTTAACGAGTATTTGCCCCGAAACCGTTTAGAGTAGATGCTCTTCGCTAAACCTGTATGAGCTGATTGACCAACATTTTTTAATGTAGGATGCTGACAGACAGTTCAGCCACTTCAAAAAATAAAAAATGCTCACTAAGAGTAAAGTGGTCTACCCAACATAGTTTAAGGATGAGTATGAATGGCAATGAAGAGATCATTATTTTTTTGGCAATTATAGGACTTCCTATCTGTCTATGGGCATTAATCAAGATGCCTAACGCTAGCAAATGTGGTTCGTGTGGCCTACCTTTGAATATACATCGTCAAAAAACGTATCACTCTGTTATAGAAAACAAAAATGTTGAGCTATGTAAGACGTGTTATAAAAATCGTATCCCATTTATTCCTAGAAAAACTAAATCGAAGCCAATTAATCCAGTCAGTACCAGTGGTGAAACCAGTTCAATAAGTGAAGCGGTTGAAGAGGTAAAGCCTCTTACCAGAAGTAGCATGCCGCAACAAGCTAACCCTGTCAGTGTTTTTGGCGAAAGCATTTCAATTAGTGAAGTAGTTGAAGAGGTAAAGCCTCTTACCAGAAGTAGTATGCCGCAACAAGCTAACCCAGTCGGTGTTCTTGGTGAAATAATTTCAATTGATGAAGTACTTGAAGAAATGAAGGCAAATAACTGTTTTTGGTTGGATACCGAAACTACGGGTCTTTCTAGTAGTGATGAAATTATTGAGTTATCAATATGCACGCATGATAAACGAGTTGTATTTGACTCAGTACTTAGATCAAAAGTTAACTGTAGTGCGCAAGCTAGAGCCGTTCATGGCATAACTGATGAGCAGATTGCTAATGGAATGCCAATAGAATCAGCGAAAGCGGCCTTAATTGAGTTGTTAGAAGGAAAAACGATAATATCCTTTAATGTAGACTTTGACTGCCAAATGCTGTTCCAAACCTTTGGGATAACAGCTAAAAAAAGATTTTGTGTAATGAAATGGAGTCAATCTGTTCTTGATTATGAAAGATGGCCTAGACTGGAAAAAGTTTGCGAACGGCTTAATATCAAACAGCCCGAAGCACACCGATCTCTTGCTGACACCATTACTACAATTGATGTATTCAATAAATTGGTTGATCTTACAAGTAACCACAAATCCCTTCTACGTGACTTCGCCTTAATTGACCTCAACGCTATAGATCAGCTGGGAGATGGAGAAACCCTATTTCTATCACCTAACTCAAATATATTTGCTTTTGATTGTCTCATCGATCGATATGGTAATGAGATCATTGGTATACGCTCAAAAGCTTTAAAGAGGATTTTAAAAAGAGAAGGAACAAGGATTTTTGTAAAAAATGGTCGTAAGGGCAAGACATTAAAAGTTCAATACATCGATAAACCTGATATGCAACTACCAATATCAATAGAGGAATTGAGTCATAGACTGGGTGCGTTGAAACTAAAAAAAACAAATCCAAATAAATATTTGAGTTTGAAAGCCACTGTTACTCAATCAAGTATAAATAAAACTACAAATGAAATTATTGATGGCACGTACTATATCCCTTCAATTGCTATTAACGCAAAGATATATGAAAGTTTAGAGAACTTACCAATCTTCCATAACAGCGATAGAGAGACTATTGCTTTTACAATCAAGACTCCGAAAAATACCTTGAAAATGTTATTTGCTCTAGGGTTACAAGGGTATTCATCCATTATTAAGGTAATTGAGCGTGAGAACCAAGTAACCATTACCGCTCACCACCTTCTGGATGCACAAAAAATAACTACTCTTAATGCTTGGGGTCTTGATGGAGAGAAGGCATGGTCAGGTGATTACTAACCAACAAGGGTACATCACTGCAAGTCAAAAAACGAACCTGCTCTGCACTAGTCGTTCTGGATACTGAGCTAAGCGCTTCCATACTTTATGTAATCCATGGAATGCTCATGTTCTAATTTCCGAAACTCACTTATGTCCCAAAGCGAGCTCCTGAATCACGCTCATTAGGCTGATATCACCATCTCCAAAACTATTGACATCAAATTTAGATAACTGATTCAACTCTATTTTGATAACGTTACATTATCAAAATAGAGTGCCAGCAATTGCAGCTTCCAGTTTCTTGTAACGCTGATCAATCAGATAGTATTGCTCGCCGTTCTTGACGGCGAAGCTGCCAGACAGGTAGCCAATCGACTCCAACTTCTGAATACCGATCTTAATCTTCCTATTTGCTTCTTTTTTGGACGTCTCAAGCCTCAAGCGCTCTCTAAGGCGCTCAAAGGAGACGGGGTGAGGATTCTCGGGTAAAGACGTGAAATACAAATACAGGCACTGTGCGACCTCAGCACGAGGCAATTTTTCCA
>NZ_AXZL01000063.1 GCF_000485795.1 Shewanella decolorationis S12 | reverse complement strand
GAATAATCGCGTTGAGTTCGTTTAATTGTTGAAGTCATTACACTCTCCAAAATGAGTTTGAAAAGTGTCAACGCTATTTAGGACTGGTCAGCTATAAACAAAAAAGCGAAGCCATTTGGCTTCGCTTTTTAATCACTTAACAGCGGGTTATTTCATTAACCACGCGCGGTAGGACTTACCTTTAATGCGGCCGCTGGTGATTTTGCTCAGCGCCTTTTTAGCGACTTTGCGATTCACCGCCACATAGGCGCGGTAGTCAGTCACAAGGATTTTACCGACCTGCGAGCCTTCGATACCATTCTCTCCAGTGAGGGCCCCGAGGATATCACCGGGGCGAAGCTTCTCTTTTTTACCACCATCGATTTGCAGGGTGATCATGGTTGGCGCATTGGGCGCTGTGCCCAGCAAACTTAATGATGGCAAGGCTTCGCTCTGAATATCTCGCTCTAAATACTCTTCTAACAGGGCAATCTTGTAGCCATCTTGATCGTCAAAGAAGGTAAAAGCCGCGCCCTTACTGCCCGCACGGCCAGTACGGCCAATACGGTGAATATGCACTTCGGTATCGTAGGCCACGTGGTAGTTAAATACCGCATCCAGCGCGTCGATATCTAAACCACGGGCGGCCACGTCGGTTGCCACCAGCACACAGGCACTCTTGTTGGCAAATTGCAGCAGGGTTTCATCTCGGTCACGCTGCTCTAAATCCCCATGTAGGGCGATAACGCTAAAGCCAGCATCGCTGAGTTCATCGGCCACTTTTTGGGTTTCGCGCTTGGTATTACAAAACACCACCGCACTCTCGGGCTTACGATCCAGCAGCAATAATTGCAGCGCCTGCATGCGCGCCTTGTCGTCATCCAAATGATAGAAATGCTGCTCGATGGTGCTCTTTTCGTGGGTTACGGCCACTTTCACCATCACAGGGTCATACATAATTTGCTTGGCAATCGACTGAATTTGCTCGGGGAAAGTTGCGCTAAACAGCAGGGTTTGGCGCTCGCGTGGCGACTGCTCGATAATCGCATCGAGTTGTGGTTGGAAGCCCATTTCAAGCATACGATCGGCTTCGTCCAACACGAGCATATTCAGGTTGCTTAAATCTAAACGGTTACGCTCTAAGTGATCGACAATCCGCCCTGGGGTACCGACGATAATGTGGGCGCCATGCTCGAGCGAACCAATTTGCGGCCCCATGGGCACGCCGCCGCAAAGGGTAAGCACTTTTACGTTGTGGATGCCACGGGCAAGGGTGCGGATCTCCTGCGCCACTTGGTCGGCCAGTTCGCGGGTTGGACACAGCACTAAGGTTTGAATGCGAAAACGCTTCACATCTAATTTGTTCAGCAGACCTAAACCGAAAGCTGCCGTTTTACCCGAACCCGTCTTGCCCTGACCAATCACATCCTCACCCGCTAAAATGGCTGGCAGACTCTGCGCCTGAATCGGCGTCATTTCGTGATAGCCCATAGTGGTAAGGTTCTCAAGCAGTTCGGGTTTTAGCTTAAGAGTCGAGAAAGCCATTGAAGGCTGAGTGTCTGAATTGCTCAAGGCGAATATCCTGTGGTGGGTAACCCGCGCTGGCATAAACTCAGGCAAGTCACTGAAATTGCATAGTGTTACTGATTAAATACGCTTATCGCTTCGGGGCGTTTAGCCATTTGTTTAGGTCTTTATTTCTGGCGGTTAAGTTAACTAAGCCTTTAACTTATGCTTTTAAACTAGCTCTTTAAATAAGCTACGCCACTCACGTAATAAGGCTAAGTCGGCAACTTGCCGTGTTCAGTCTTATCCGCGCCATCCCAAAGCTCGGCTATTGTAGCAATAAAACGCGCCCTTTTCCTGAAGTCTTTCGCTTAACCACCAAAGCAGGCTTTATTGCCTGCTTTAAAGAGAGTCATTAATAAGAAGTGCGCTAACAAAAAGCCCTGCATTGGCAGGGCTTGGTGGCTGTGACTACGGAAAAACAAGCTTTGTACTAGCAGTGTTTTTCAAGCAAGGAGTCAAGATTTAAAGCAAGGGAGACTTAGGCAATGCTGCCAAAGCGGCCCTCTTGATAATCGCGAATCGCCTGCTGAATTTCCGCTTGGGTGTTCATCACAAACGGCCCCATTTGAACGATTTTTTCGCGAATCGGTTTACCCACAAACAGTAGCATGCCCGCTCCGCGTTCATCGGCCTTAAGCTGCAATGGCGTTTGGCTATCGAGCACTAAAAACTGGCCTTCATTGAATGACCACTGTGAGCCTTCGCCCTTACTCAAGCCACCTTGGTAAAGATAGAGGGCAGCAAACTCATGCTTGGATAAATCGAGCTGCGCCTCACCATTGGCATTTATCATCAAGTCGGCAATCGCCGCTTCGCCCGCTAATCCTTGAATGGTGGCACTGATCGCACTCTTACCCGCAAATGCCCAATCCCCCGCCAAGGCTTTAAGGGTGGCGCCTGTGTCGTTCGAGGTTTCAACGCTAGGGGTTGAAGCCGTATCTTGATAAGTCGCGGGGCGCAGCTTGTCCTTGGCCGGCATATTGACCCAAATTTGGAAGCCATGCAGACCATTAAGCGCATCGGCCAGCGGCATTTCAGAATGCACCACGCCATAACCCGTGCTCATCCACTGCACATCGCCTGCACGAATCGCTTTGACGTTACCCATCTGATCGCGATGCTCAAACCCACCCTTACGGATGTAAGTAAAGGTCTCCATCCCACGGTGTGGATGCGGCGGGAAGCCACCGATAAAATCCTGTTTATCATCGGATTTAATCTCATCCATCATCAAAAATGGATCAAAGTGGGTAGTGACAAAGTCCGCCACACGGCGAATATTCACCCCGTCGCCATCCATCGCAGGTTTAGCAGAAAACTGACCTAAGACTTTCATTTTATGCTCCTAACTCGTAAGGCATTAGCCCGTGCACTCACTATCACTTGGGTTAAAAGTGACCGCGTGAAACAGTGGCAATGCTAATGGAAGCAGAATAACAAGGAAATTTGCAAAAGAATAACGCGAAATCACGGTCTAAACATTCGAAAAAATGGAACGGTAGGTTGCTGATACCCACTCATACAGGCTTGCCATGATGTTCACTCACCGACACGCAGCGAGTCCGTCCGTGGATGCTCGACCGCCCCGTCCATGGGGCGGACGGTCGTCTCGTTAATCACCATGGCTCACCTTTTGACATTAACGTAACCTGTAGATTTAAAAGCCTTACGCAACGCGCCTTGGAACAAAAGCGTGATGGTCCCTTTGCTCTAACTCGTCTGTTTAGGATTAAATCTCTATGGCTTAATGCCTAAATCAGTTGCGCCGTAGGCGTCACCTGAATTTTCTTGTTAGCTTTCTAAGCTGCGATTTCATTAATATGAATAGCAGCTTCTCTCGCATTTTCAGCTCTAAATAGTTTAATGTCTTCTGATGCGGCAACTTCAGTAACCATATCAATAGTTTCTCTTAATCTTTTTACTGATGTGTCAGTTAACGTTGGATCAGACAAAGATGGTGTGCCAATAATAATTTCATATATTTGGGGTTTAATTAAGACCTGTGATTTCTTTAGCGCTTCCAAATCAAATAGCTTAGCTTTCACATTGTTTAAGGAAGTTGATAGTCTTGTAGGAACAAGCAAGCCAAAGTTTGAAACATATTTCTCGTTCATGAATCCAAACGAAGTTAATAAATTGCTTTCGCTAATCTTCAAACGCTTCTTAAAACAGTTAGATAGGTGAGGGTTTATTGTTTTTATTTCATCAAAAATACTTGTTGCCCATTGTTCACTATAACGTTTTGACTGGAATTCATCTTCCTCTCTCTCAGCATCAAGAGCAAGAGTGCTTAAACTAGCAGTAAAGCGTATAGCTTGTTTCAATATGCCTTCGATGCTGTCATCAGCAGCAGGATGCATGCTTCCTAATATTACTCCACCAAAAGGAGCAGCCCATTCAGATAAGCTTCTATGAGTCTTAAGCTCATTTAATGCTGACTCAATTAGCCAATCAATAATACTTTGCATATTTTGAGATTGCGCACCATATAAGCACTCAAGTAATTCAGTTCTGATTGCTTGTATTATTCTATATTGATTGTTATTTCCAATAGCCACAACGGCAACAGATATTCTTTCTCCAGAACCAACTATAGGTTCTAAATAAAGAGTTTGCCATGTGCCAAAAAATGTAGGTTCAGATGGAAATAGCTCTTCTAATGTATTCATAACGCCATCTCCTGTTGTTGAATCCCCAGCCTTCGATTCATTAATATTTTAATGTGCTCAGTTCTGTTCTCAAGAAACTCTATAACCTTTATAATCTGCTCTTGGGATAAGTAAGAACTGGCATAGGTTTTTTCTGAAATCAGAGAAAAAGGAAAATCTTTGTACTGGCGAGTTATCCCTACGTCAATATCTCTAATAATTTTATGTTTCTCAAATTCACTTTTTAATGAATATATAACTCTAATGATTTGGTTATCTTTAGCTGAGTCTCTTTCATCTAAAGATAGGTCCAAAGCATTTTCATGGTCTATGAAAGAAAATTTATCACCGCCATCATAAAGTATGTTTCCTACATTTCTGTCCCAGTTGGCGATCCACTCATCAAATACACCAATATCTAATGCTCTTGAGTAGCTTTTGAGCTTTTCTAATGCCTCTTCACTTTTGGAATACCTTCGAAAACTTGGATAACCTGCATCTTCAGATCCAAATGCTAAAGCATATTCGCCTTCAGGAATTTCTTCAAAAACGGTATGCGTAACCTTAACAATAATAGGCTTTGGAATAGATAACCCAAGTGAACGACCTATTACAGCGCATACACATTCGGCATAAAGCTCTTGAACTGTAACTTTTTTTACATATGCAACCACTACTGAATCATGTGTTTTGACATGACATTTCCATGTAGGGTTTACATTATGATCATTAAAGGATGTAGCTCCAGGAAGCATCAATCCTATTTTTACTTGTTCCATTCATAATCCTTTACATTTGATGAACCTACATTTGTTTGTAGAAAGCTAACATTTTATTCGTGCGCATGCGCGTTTACCTCGTTGGAACAGTGAAATCGCGCACGGTTAACTATATGTATGTAATGAACTTATCAGCATTCTGCTAAATACACCATCTGGAAAAACGCGCATGCGTGTTTTTCAAACCTATTACGAAACACTATACATGATAGTTAATTGATTTTATAGAGTTTTACTTATTGCGGATGGGATTAGTGCGCACTTTTCTTACCTTCAAATCATCAAAAAATACCTAAATTTAAATACGACTGTATACCCATACATTGTTAGCCGATTTCTGGTAAGGCCAAACATAGTAAATAGATAAGAATTTGTATGGCAACAGGAGTAGGAATGGTCGATTGAGCTAACGAGCCGAAACACGGAATGGGCAAATAGCTTTTAGTAGAACGAGCTGCGAGAAGGCTAGTTAGCATTGGCAATTTTTACGGAAGTGACCGTTGGTGGCATGGATGCCACCGTCGAGCCCTCAGGGATGAGTTTATGGCGTGTCACTGGAGTAATATTGCCAATCGACACGGCACAGATTTAAATCTTTTAGTGACTAAATTTAACGAATAAAACAGCCATGCTAAGCACTACTAGTCAGGCTTAAACACCCCAATCACGGCACCAGTGGCTTTTTCGGTGACTTTGACATCGGTTTGCTGTTCGCGGTAATCACAGTCGGTGCATTCTACGGTTTCGATGCCGTTTTCTTTAAACAGCAAAATGCTGTCCTTGGCGCCACATTTAGGGCATTTTGCGCCAGCTACAAAGCGCTTTTTGATTTTGGTTGTCATGCTAATACCTTTATGCACTGACCAGCTCAGTTGAATCAGAAGATGACTACGCTTCGCTTGCAAAACCGAAAGCGTGAGCCTGAAATTGGCGGCTATTTTGCCACAGTGCCCAGCTATTGCCAGCCTTTAAACCAAGTTGTGATGCCATAAAAAATAAACAGACGTTGGCGCCTTACTGGGTTATCTCAAAAACGATTTGCCAAATTGGCCGTACACTCGCATTGGCACTCATCCAAAGAGCGCCATAAAAGCCGCCACAACATTCACCAAAAAGAAGAAGTAAAAAGTGTAAGAAATCCTCAGCAACTCGGCCTAAGTTGTGGTTTGCCATCGGCTTGTACGTTATCATCACAGCCCTTACTCATTCATGATATGACCAAGTTGTAGTTAATGATCAGCATCAACCAAGCGCAATTAATCCGTGGCAGCAAAACCCTGCTCGACGAAGCCTCTTTGACCATCTATCCCGGCCATAAGGTCGGCCTAGTCGGCGCCAATGGCACGGGTAAGTCCTCACTGCTGGCATTAATTATGGGTCACCTGAGCTTAGACAAAGGCGAGTTTAGTATGCCTTCGGGTTGGCAAATCGCCACCGTAGCCCAAGAAACGCCCGCGCTGGAAGTCTCTGCTCTTGAGTATGTACTTGATGGTGATAAAGAATATCGCCAACTTGAGGCCGATTTACATATCGCACAGGAACACAATGATGGCCATGCCATTGCCACCCTGCACGGAAAAATCGATGCCATTGGCGGCTACGCCATTCGCGCCCGCGCAGGTGCCTTGCTGGCAGGTTTAGGCTTTAGCGAAGCCGAGCAAAATAACCCAGTGAAAAGCTTTTCGGGCGGTTGGCGGATGCGCCTCAACCTTGCCCAAGCGCTGCTGTGCCGCTCCGACTTACTGCTGCTCGACGAACCGACCAACCACTTAGACTTAGATACCATGTACTGGCTCGAAGGGTGGATTAAGTCCTATCAAGGCACGCTGATTTTAATCAGCCACGATAGGGATTTTATCGACGAGATTGTCGATGAAATCGTCCATGTCGAGAATCAAAAACTCAATTATTACAAAGGTAACTACAGTGCCTTTGAGCGCATCCGTGCCGAACGTATGGCGCAGCAACAGGTCGCCTATGAGCGCCAGCAAAAAGAACGGGCGCATATGCAGTCCTTCGTTGACCGCTTCCGCTACAAGGCCAGTAAAGCCAAGCAAGCGCAGAGTCGCTTAAAAGCGCTGGAGCGGATGACTGAGCTGTTGCCATCCCAGGCCGATAGCCCGTTTTATATGGAGTTTCGCCCGCCTGAAGCTCTGCCCAATCCATTGATTAAAATGGAGCAAGTGGCGGTGGGTTATGGCGATAAGCAAATCCTTAGCAAAGTGCATTTAAACTTAGTGCCCGGCGCCCGTATCGGCCTCTTAGGGCGCAACGGCGCGGGTAAATCGACATTAATCAAACTGTTATCGGGACAACTGTCACCGATGACTGGATTGTATGAGCCAAATCCCGGCCTGAATATCGGTTACTTTGCCCAGCACCAAATCGAATTTTTACGCCTAGACGATACGCCGCTGCAACATCTGGTGCGCCTCGCGCCAAATGCCCGTGAGCAGGAATTACGTAACTTCCTCGGCGGTTTTGGCTTCCATGGCGATATGGCGCTTTCGCCGGTTCGTCCCTTCTCGGGTGGCGAGAAAGCGCGTTTAGTATTGGCCTTATTAGTGTGGCAGCGTCCTAACCTATTACTGCTCGACGAACCGACCAACCACTTAGATCTAGAGATGCGCCATGCGCTCACTATGGCATTGCAAACCTTTGAAGGCGCAATGGTTATTGTATCGCACGACCGTCACTTGCTGCGCTTAACCTGTAGCGATTACTATCTGGTTGATCAAGGCCAAGTGCAGGCCTTCGATGGCGATCTTGAAGATTACCACCAATGGTTACTCGACGCAGCGAAAGCCGCCAGTGCCAACCAAGCGGCTAACAGCGATGACACAAAACCTGCGGTCGATAAGAAACAGCAAAAGCGATTAGAAGCCGAGCTACGCCAAAAGGTGTCACCCCTTAAACGCAAACAGGCGAAGCTTGAAACCGATCAACAAAAGCTCAGTGAGCGTCTCGCCGAGCTGGAGCATTTGCTGGCCGATAGCGAATTATATGATCAAGACAACAAAGCTAAGCTCACTTCGGTACTCAGTGAGCGTACCAGCTTGACACAGGCGCTAGAAGAAAGTGAAATGCAATGGCTTGAGTTACAAGAAGAAATAGATGCAATGGAACTTGAGCTAATGGGGCAGTAATTGCCCTCTATCGCCTAACATACAAGGAAGCCGTATGTCGGATGCAACCCCGCTAGACAGCCAAATTTGGCATTGGTGTGACATGAGCTACGGGCAAAATAAGCAACTTTGCCTTGAGCTACAGGATAACAATCAAGTGAACGTGAATTTACTATTGCTGGCGCAATATTTAGATCTCACGCTTGATGTGGCGGGTCCGCGACAGTATACGACCGAACAATGGCAACAGCTGGTGAATGCTGTTTGGGAGTGGGACGAAAAGTTTCTTACCCCCTATCGCCGTTTGCGCCGTCTCGCCAAGGCCAGCCTGAATGAAGAAGAATACCAGCAAATGCTCGATGTTGAGCTGATGATGGAACGCAAGGCGCAGCGCACAATTCTAAATGCCATCAATGGATTATCGCCAACTGGCGAACAAACCAACCTGGTAAGTTATCTCGCGCTATTTGGTTTATCCGCAGCGGATGTTAACGCACTGGATTTGATCGCACCTTAACTGGCCTCATGCACAACTTACTTAGTGCGGGCTTGAGGGTAACGCTGGCAGTTATCCTCAATCTTAAGCCAGCTCGGCTGCTGCTCAGTATAAATATGGTAATTAGGCTGCACTGAATTAGGATCATCTAAGCTGGCAATCGTTAGGGTGAGATAATCGGGATACTCAGTGTGCCTAAAAGTCAGTGAACAGCCGCACTGGGCACAAAAACCACGTCTTACATATTCTGATGAGGCAAACTCAGTCACTTTGCCCTTAAGCCAAGTCACTTGTTGAACCTTAAAATCCATCCAAGCACCAAACACGGCCCCAATGCTTTTTTGGCACATGCGGCAATGGCAATAATCGGCGTCGAAGGGCTTACCCTCAATCCGATAACGAATTGCTCCGCATAAACAGCCGCCTTCTCGTCCTATCTGAGTAAACATTTCGCCCCCATCACCGCCCATCAAATAGCGCGGGATCAGAATATCGTTAATGACCTTAATTTAGCGTATCGACACAGCCAAGCTGAAATCCCACGCATTATCCATCGATTTCTTGCTGCAATTTTTCGAGTTCATCCAAAATATGCAGGAATTTTTGGCCAAACTCCGTCACTTGATATTCGACCCGCGGCGGTAATTCGTTATAAATAATTTTATCTAAGATGCCAAATTCAATGTTCTTTTTTAAACATTGATTCAATACCTTAGTGGAGAGTCCCTCAACCGAACGCACCATTTCTCCAGGCCTTTGGATCCCATTTGCCAACAACTGATAAACCGTTAATGACCATTTACAGCCATAAATCGTCTCGACCATTCGGGCTGAGCGCTCTGGGGGCGATTTGCGTGAAATTATTTTTTCATTGTTATTCATAAAGATGTACCAAAAAGTACCTGCCTAACCAATTTGTACTTACTGTTCATATAGTTATTGAATCCCTAAGATTACCACCTTGATAATACTTAGGAGTAGCAAATGCAATTTAATACCTCAAATATCGCCATTATTATCGGTGGTAGCAGCGGCATCGGTTTTGAAACCGCAAAACAACTGGCCAAGCAAGGCGTATCAGTGCTTATAGTGGGTAATCAGCAAGAAAAACTCACCGCCGCCGTCTCGGCACTTAAACAGGCATGTGCAACGCCTGAATTACAGATTGAAGGTTTTCAAGCCAACCTTTACCAAGCTGCGGATCTTAATCGACTCATTACACACATTAACCAACTTGAGCATAAGGTCGGCTATCTCGTCAATGCGGCGGGTTATTTCAATCCTAAATCCTTTATTGACCACACTGAAGCGGATTACGAACTGTATATGGGGTTAAATAAAGCGCTATTTACCATCACGCAGGCTGTCACCCTCAAGATGATCGATACGGGCGGTGGTAGTATAGTGAACATAGGTTCTATGTGGGCAAAACAAGCGGTTAAAGCCACGCCTTCGTCGGCATATTCAATGGCAAAAGCCGGGTTACACGCATTAACCCAACACTTAGCGATGGAACTGGCGGACAAGCATATTCGCGTTAATGCGGTTTCACCCGCGGTGGTGAATACGCCAATCTATAACGCCTTTATTCCAAAGGAAGAGCGAGACCAAGTGCTTGCAAGCTTTGATGCTTTTCATCCAATTGGACGAGTCGGCACCCCTGCCGATGTGGCAAATAGCGTATGCTTTTTGTTATCCGATGATGCGAGTTGGGTAACTGGCGCAATTTGGGATATTGATGGTGGTGTGATGGCAGGACGTAACTAAATTCGCGAGTTAATGCACTGCGAGCAACACATAAATCATTTCATAAGATTAAATCAGGTCTAACACTATGCTTAATATGAACTTTAACCAGCGTATCGTTATCCATACGCAGCCACAACCTTGGTTGCCAAGCCCGGCTCAAGGGGTGTGGCGTAAACCACTGGAACGGGAGGCTAAGGAGTCAGGGCACACCACCAGCATAGTGAAATATGAAGCAGGCTCGCAGTTTGCGACTCATAAGCATCCATTGGGCGAAGAAATCTTTGTGCTTGAGGGCGTATTTTCCGATGAAAACGGTGATTATCCCGCGGGTACTTATCTTCGCCATCCACCAGGGAGCCAACATGCCCCTTTTAGCCAAACAGGTTGCGTGATTTTCGTAAAACTTAACCAATTCGATCCGCGGGATCTCGAACATTTAAGGATAAATACTCAACAAACCCCATGGTTACCGGGTATTGGCGGCTTACAAGTCATGCCTCTACACGAGTTCGAGCATCAACATACCGCGCTAGTAAAATGGCCTAAAGGTGAGAGATTTCAGCCACATCGGCATTTTGGTGGTGAGGAAATCTTAGTTTTATCCGGCAAGTTTCAAGATGAGTTTGGCGAATATCCACGCCACACTTGGATACGCAGCCCTCATATGAGCGGCCATTTTCCTTTTGTTGAAGAGGAAACCATTATCTTAGTAAAAACAGGCCATTTACCCATTAGCGCCATGTAACGCGAGTAGACGACTCATTGGGTTTATACCGCATAAGTCGTTGCGACAGACTTATGCTGCAATATGCCACCCCATGCCGAGGAAATATCAGCCTTTACCATCGGTCAGCTTTTGCGCCAGCGCGGTGGCATTGCGCGCGGTAATGCCATAAATCGACAGCTGCGGATTGGCCCCAAGACTGGTCGGGAAGATAGAGCCGTCCATCACCGACAGATTATCCAGATAATGCGACTGACCATAGCTATTGACCATAGAGAGCTTTTCATCCTCACCAAAGGGACAACCGCCCATCACGTGAGCCGAGGCCACCACCGTCTTTAGCGGCGCTAAATCCATTTGGGCTATGCTCTCTTTTGCCTCCT
Organism: Shewanella decolorationis S12; assembly: GCF_000485795.1. Lineage (GTDB taxonomy): Bacteria > Pseudomonadota > Gammaproteobacteria > Enterobacterales > Shewanellaceae > Shewanella > Shewanella decolorationis. The sequence continues at coordinate 91,533 of NZ_AXZL01000063.1, read as the reverse complement.
TCCATGACGACAGATACGGCATACCATCGCTGATGGGTAGCACTTTTAATGCCCCTGCCGAAAATTGCAATTCGGCCATGCTGGCATAGGCTCGCCGCGCCGACCGCCAAAAAGCCTCGGTGAGGGGATAATCTAATGTAAAGCCCGTAGGGGTTAAATGCACTTGCCCACCTTGGCTATCGGGATGATAACCGTCACGAACCAAGGCAATGGTGACCTGTAGCTGATTAAACTGTGCCATCAGCTCAGCATGGCTTATGCCATAACCTATGGTCTTAGAGGCAATCAAAATCGGATGCACCGGCGGCACCTCAAGCTTGTAGCCTAACTCGCCATCGGCGCCGTTTTTCCAAACAAATTCATCGGAATAGATAGATTGCGGCGCACCGCTGTGGGCATTTATCGTATCGGCAAATACGCCGCCCGAGAGCACTGTGGGATGTAAAAAGGTACGTTTACCCAACAGCTGATAGGGATCGGGCACCTCGGAGCGCATCATTAGAGTCGGCGTGTGAATAGCGCCAGCGCTTAAAATATAGTGCTTAGCTTTAAACAGCAGCTCAACCGAGGTCGGCCGTAAATTAACATCGAGCGCCTGCGCCTTGAGGGCAAAGACCTGGCCATTATGGTGTTCAATCTTAACGACTTTAGCACGACTAATCAGCTGTGCGCCCTTCTCTAATGCGCTCGGAATTGTCGTGACTAACATCGACTGCTTGGCATTAACTGGGCAGCCCATACCGCAATAGCCAGTATTCCAACAGCCCGCCACATTGCGCTTGATGACGGTATATTCCCAACCTAGATTGATACAGCCTTGCTTAAGCGCGCCGTTATTGCGGTTAGGCTCATAATTCCATTCGTGAATATTGAGCCGCTGCTCCATCTGCTCGAACCAAGGCGCGAGGGCTTCGGAGTCAAGCCCCGCAACGGATTTATGCTGCGCCCAAAAGGCTAAGGCTTCCTTTGGCGTTCGGATGGAAGTGGTCCAATTGATGGTGGTCGAGCCCCCCACGGCGCGACCTTGGAAAATACCAATCGCCTTATCGGCGGTTTTCATCGCCGCAGCCTGTTGATACAAATTAGGGTAAGCGACTCGCTCCTCCATATTAAAATCGCTGGAGGATTTAAGCGGCCCCGCTTCAATCATGATCACACTGAGCCCTGCTTGAGTGAGGATCTCCGCCGCCACACCGCCGCCAGCGCCCGTACCCACAATCACCACATCGGCTTCAAATTGCTGGTTCTCTTGCAATTGACTGGCATCGGTATGTAACCAACCGGAATTTAAGCCTGTCACTATGGGATCTATGATTGCCACTTGGAATACTCCATCTTCATACTATTGTTATTATTAGAAATTCAGCCTATTTAAACAATTCAGGCTTGGCATAGTGGAGTCGGCTCCAATGCTCGGGACAGGCGTAATAGCTGGCCATCACTAATTCTCGCAGGCCTAAATAAGCCGTTTGTAATAACGAAAAGTAACTGTGGCGCCAAGTCTCCAGCATTTGGGTTAATTCGCCCGGTGAACGCATCAACAGTGGCGTCATACTCGAGGTTAGCAGCAGTAAGCCGAGACGATTTTCCAGCATATCCAGCAGCTCGAACAGCTCTGCCTGCTGCTCGTCGGGCAGTACATCAATCGAGTGCTTAATGGCATCTAAGGTGCGATTTTGTGCCGCCTGTTTATGGGATGCCACATCGGGTAAGGCGCCATCAAGCATCACTGGTAGCAGCACACCGAATAACAAACGATAGTCTTTATCTTCGCCTTCATCGGGCAGGCTGAATTCGGGAGAGTAAAGATTCACCCCCAAGGCAATCGCTGCCGTACCGGCAAACGCGCCCAGTAAAAAGGTTCGTCTATTCATCGATGTCTCCCCAAGACGCTTAGTGTTAAATTATTGTGCTACAATGACCGCGAATCTAAATTAAACACACGTTTTAATTTTCAGCAATAGTTGATATCAAGATAAGATCCCATGCCAAACGTTTTTAATCCGCCTTGGTGGGCCAAAAGTCCCCATGTACAAACTATTCTGCCCGTTTTCACTAAAGTGGCCCAACCTGTTCTCGAACGGCAGCGACTCGAGCTTCCCGATGGCGATTTTATCGATTTAGATTGGCTAACAAGGCCAGAAATCGGTAAACCCATTGTGGTCATCATTCATGGATTAGAAGGCAGTGCCCAGTCCCATTACGCCAGACGCATTCTGCAAGCCTGTAAAGAACAAGAGTTAGCCGCTGTGGTGCACCACCATAGAAGCTGTTCAGGGGAAGCCAATCGCCTCGCCCGCAGTTATCACAGTGGCGATACCGACGACCTGCAGTTTAGCCTAAGCCTGCTGCAACAAACCTATCCGCAGTCACCTTTATTAGCCGTGGGTTACAGCTTAGGCGGCAATGTACTGACTAAATATCAAGGCGAATATCAAGAGCATAGCCTGTTGAGTCGAGCCGTAGTCGTGTCGGCGCCGCTGCAATTATCGGCCTGTGCCAAACGCTTAGAAAATGGTTTTTCCAAGGTTTATCAAAGCCATTTAATCAAACAGTTACAACATAAGGTCAATCAAAAGCTTGCTGACCCCGATCTTGCAGGCGTGATGGCATTGAGCCCTATGCAAGTTGCTAATCTCAATACTTTTTATGACTTTGACGATAAAGTCACCGCACCACTCCATGGATTTTTGGGCGTTGAAGATTACTACGCCCGCGCCAGCGGCCTCCCCTTTATCAAGTGCATCACTAAGCCAACGCTGATCTTGCACGCCAAGGACGATCCCTTTATGACGGATGCTGTTATCCCACATCCCAGTCAGCTTTCCGAGCATGTGGAATATGAGTTACACGCCCATGGCGGCCACGTCGGTTTTATTGAGGGCGGCACACCTTGGAAGCCGCGCTATTATCTAGAGCGGCGCATTTTAGACTTTTTACTCGCCAATGATGCTTCATCGGCACCTTAAGGAACCCGAATGCTTATTCCCTACGATGCTTTACTCCAGCTTCCCAAAGAGACCTTAACTAATTTGATCCGCGAATATCTGTTAGGCCAAGTGGAGGATGGTAGTTTTACTAGCCTAGATGAGCAAGAACTATCAGCGGCAATAGTGCAATGCCAACAAGCACTTAAACAAGGCAAACTCGTCTTGGAATACAGCGAGGACGATGAATCCTTTGCCATTCGCCACGCCGACCAAGTGGCAAAACGGCAAGATTGACCACCAGTATCCCTGTGCCGTATAAATAGCTTATACGGTTTATCGCTCCCAATGAGCGGCTCTTTAGGTTCCTAGCTAGGTAGAAAAAATGTCAGCAAAACATCCGATTATTGCAGTTACAGGCTCATCCGGCGCAGGAACCACCACAACTACTACCGCCTTTAGTCATATCTTTCGCCAACTCGGGATCAACGCTGCCTTTGTAGAAGGCGATAGTTTTCATCACTTTACCCGTGCAGAGATGGAAGTGATGATCCGCAAATCCCAGGCCGAGAATCGCAATCTGAGTTACTTTGGCCCCGAGGCCAATAACTTTGCCCGCCTAGAGCAATGCTTTCGCGATTACGGCGCCACGGGCCAAGGTGAAACCCGCAGCTATTTGCATACCTTCGATGAGGCAGTGCCCTTTAACCAAATGCCGGGCACCTTCACTCAATGGCGTCCGCTGCCTGAAAACACCGATATGTTGTATTACGAAGGCTTACATGGTGGCGTAGTCACGGGCGATGCCAACGTGGCCCAGCATGTGGATTTGCTGATCGGCATGGTGCCTATCGTTAACTTAGAGTGGATCCAAAAGATCATTCGTGACACCTCGGAGCGAGGTCATAGCCGCGAAAAAGTCATGGGCTCGATTGTGCGCAGCATGGACGATTACATTAAGCATATGACACCGCAGTTTTCCCGTACCCATATCAACTTCCAACGGGTGCCGACGGTAGATACCTCTAACCCCTTCAGCGCCAAGGATATTCCAAGCCTAGATGAAAGCTTTGTGGTGATCCGTTTTCGCGGCATCAACAATGTCGACTTCCCCTATTATTTAAGCATGATCCAAGGCTCCTTTATGTCACGGGTCAACACCTTAGTGGTGCCGGGCGGCAAAATGTCACTCGCCATGGAGCTGATCCTCACACCACTGATTAAAGATTTAATGGAAAAACGCCAGCAGCTTAATAGTCCACAAGCGAACTGAGACAAAGTTAAGATGTGTCTTAATTAAATAAAGCCTTTTTGAGCAATAGATTAAGTTTGATTTAAGCCATTAAAGTTAATCTTATTGGCATCGGGATTTCAGGCGAAAGAACGATAGTTGGCATACTCTTGGGAGTTAATTCCCCCATCTTGATCTGTTGATTCCCTTGAGTATGTCAGCAACCCCATCTTGCTGTTAATTCCACATCTATGCTTGCTCTGTTGATTCCCTTAGGTATGTTAGCATCGCTGAACCAAATAGGTTCTAGGTTCTAGGTTCTAGGTTCTAGGTTCTAGGTTCTAGGTTCTAGGTTCTAGGTTCTAGGTTCTAGGTTCTAGGTTCTAGGTTCTAGGTTCAGTTTCTGCCAACTTGATTCGTAAGGCAAATATTTTACCTAAACAAAAGAAATAATGAGTAAATTCATTTTATTACAACCAATAACGAATAGATTGTTAGCCTAAAAAAAAGGCCTGCTAGGCAGGCCTTTACGTATAACTAAAATTAACAAGCCGAAGCTGCTGGTGTTGCAGTAAATGTTGGAGCTGCTGTTGCTGTAGCAGGTGTATATTCAATAAAACACGTTGCTGGCGCACCAGCCTGCCAGAACTTAGCTTTACCTGATGTAGTTGTAGTATCTACGACCCAATCAGTTGTAGCACCAGTCGGTGTTGTACCTTCGCTGATAGTAATATCCAATGAATTTTTAAAGTTATTTAGAGAAGCTCTCATATAACCATAGTCGGTAGTGACTAATACAGCAGTACTAGGCGTAGCTGTAGCATCTCCGCTTAAAACAACAGATTGGTTTGTTCCTTTCTCTAACCCTGCAAGCGCTGCTTTTGAATAGACTAAAGTATTCGCTCCTTGGATCGAGGCCTTCAAACCATTCAGCGCAGACACTCGCGCATCACCTTGCAAATTAATAAACTTAGGTGCTGCAGTAACAGCCAAAATGCCTAAAATAATAATTACAACCACTAATTCGATTAATGTAAAACCACTTTGCTTTTTCATTCTCTAAAACTCCATTAACACGCTGTAGCTACAACCTTATAAACAGGCAAGTTAGTATTCGTTGCAGGTGTATATTCTAAACGGCAAGCATCCGTATCTTTCTTTCCCTTAGGAACAATAATGAAAGATGTCGCACTTTTATACACAACACCAAAGTCATTCACTGTACCAACTGTATCAGTTGCTAAGGCATCAAACTTCATATCCAAAGCATTTTCTAGGTTAGTTTTCACAACAGCAGAACTAGTAGCACTGTTGAGGTATCCATAATCAGTCGTAACATCAACGCCAGTTGCAATTGTTACAGTCTGAGCAGCGGCTTTTTCTTTACCTGCAAGAGCAGCCTTTGAATAAATCAAAGTATTCGCACCTTGTAAGGCCGCTTTCACACCCTCAACTGTTGATTTACGCGCATCTGATTGAAGATTAATAAACTTAGGTGCTGCTGTGACAGCAAGAATACCTAAAATAATAATAACTACGACTAACTCAATTAAGGTAAAACCTTGTTGTCTTTTCATCATTAACTACCTATGTAATAACAATTCTAAATACGTAAAATTCACGCCTGAATAATTAAGGCGTAAATGGTGTTTGAGTGAAACTTAATACTTTTCCTGTACCCGGATTATAAACCACGCCTTTAGCGCCAGTGGTTGATAAATCTGGTGCTGGAGTTGGCACACCTGTATTTTGGTTTAACACCAGTGAGGCCACTTGATGATAAACACATAAATCCAAACCACTCACGGCGGTACCCGCAATTGAATTAGTACTGCCACCCGCACCATCAATTACACGTACTGTATAACGTTGATTTCGCGCATCTTGCGAATAGAGCACATTACGTGGCGCACTTTGTAATACCGTATTGAATACCTGCTGACAGCTCGCATCCGTCATCGCCGTTGCATCGGTACCAGAGGTACCCGTTGGATAACCAAAACGTGGGTCGAGTGAAACAGAAGTACCATCTAAGATCACACTGCTATTTTGGCGACCATCGACTTCCCATTGTGAACGCACAAAACTTACGGCTGTGGATAAACCACCGGCCACACCGTCCACACTGGCATCTTCAGCATCATCGGTGACATTTAAAAAACGTGGGATAGCTGTTGCCGCAAGCAACCCCAAAATTACGATCACTATGACCAGTTCAATCAATGAAAAACCATTTTGCTTAGTCTTCATTAGTCTCTCCCTATCTTGATGAAAGTCCATTCTAACAGCTAAATCAGTTTAAAAAAGCCCGTTACTTAACAATATTTTAGGAAGACGTCAAAAAAATGACCCTGCCAGAATTTAGTTGATAGCCGATACTATCGCCATTTTGTGACCGAAAACGGCAGCTATTATCCTTGTGAAAATAGCTACCAATTAAGGAGTTATCTGCCACCTCCTGCCCCATTAGTTGCCACCATAAGGCTTGGCAACCTTGGTCACTAAGTTCGGTCGGTTGCGGCCATCCCTGAGCGCTCATGATCACCAGCGTTTGCTGCTCATTATGAGTGTTTTGCTCATTAAACACTTCCCAATCTAGTCGCATTTGTTGTGGTTTGCCAAGGGATAACCATTGGGAGCGCACCATAGCCAACACATTTAAGAAGCGCGTATGTTCGAGCTCCACACTGCGGGCTGCAAGTTGTGGCATAGTGGCAAAATATTTAACGCCAATCACCGCGAGAATAACCAAGATCAAGGTCAAGCTAACGAGCCGACCATACACACGTAATAGATCGCTTTCGGCCTTCTGCTGGCTCTGCATCTATTTGATCCTAATTGAGTTAAGTTCTCGACTCGGCATTACTTCCCGCCTTTAACCACGTTGAGCATGTCCCACATGGGCAGGTAAATACCCAGCGCTAAAATCAATACAATCACAGCTACGATCCCGATCAAAATCGGCTCTAACTTAGCCGTAAGATTTTTAAGATCGTAGTCGACCTCACCTTCGTAAAAATCGGCGGCATCGTTTAATAGTTGGTCAATTTGGCCGGTTTCTTCACCAACGGCGACCATTTGCAACACCAGTGGCGTAAACAATTTGCTCTGGTTAGACACCCTCAGCATAGATTCGCCTGACTCTATGCCACGGCGCATCCCGACAATTTTGTCGTGCATATAGGCATTATCCACCGCATCGGCCACTAGACTGAGTGCCTGCGTCATCGGCACTCCCGCGCTCAACATCATCGAAAAACTGCGGCAATAACGGGAGAGAGTCGAGCGTTCAATAATCGAACCCACGGCGGGAATGTGTAACTTCCACTGGTCCCACTGTTTCTCACCTTTTTCCGTATGGTGCCAGTAGCGGATGCCAATAATGGTCCCGAGCAGTATTACCAGCATCAGGGGCCAATAGTTGACAAACAAGTTTGATGTGCCGATCAACACCTTAGTCGCCCAAGGCAGGTCGGCACCAAAGCGAGCAAACATCTCGGCAAATTTGGGGATCACCATGATGTTTAAAATCACCATGGCTAGCGCGATGGCAATCAATACAAATATGGGATAACGCATCGCAGCCTTAATCCGGCGGCGGGTTTCCTGCTCACGCTCGATATAACCCGAGAGCTGAATAAAAGCATCCTCTAACTTACCGGTGTTTTCGCCCACATGCACCATAGAAACAAACAAAGAATCAAATACATCTGGATGTTGATTCATGGCAGATGACAACGGGCGACCTGCCGTTAACTGCTCTGAAATATCATTCAGCGCATCCTTCATCCGTTGGGAATGCGCGGTTTCAGATAAACCAGCAATGGCCCGCAAAATCGGGATCCCCGAACGCGTAAGGGAATACATTTGCCGGGTAAAAATTTGCAGTTCATCTAAGCCGACTTTACTACCAAAGAGCTGTATCAGTGAAAATGACTTCGTCACCTTTGCCGCTTTGACTTCCAAGGGAATAATGCCGCGCGCTAACAGCATATCAGCAGCAGCACTTTCGGAGGCAGCATCAAGCTGACCCGTTACGGCCTGACCTTGTCCACTGCGTCCACGGTATTGATAAACCGGCATAATTAGGCCTCGACGCCTTGCTGACTAATAATATCCCGTGAGAGTGGCACCTGCGATTCACTCACATCCTCAACTAGCTTAGCCACCTCTTCAATGGTCGTCATGCCCTCGCTCAAATATTGCAGTGCTGACTCGGCAAGCGGAGTAAAATTCGGGCTTTGCAGGGCTGCACGGGCAAAATCCTGTGGATTACCGGTACGCATCGCATCGATCATCTTTTCATCCAACTCTAGGATCTCAAAAATACCGATACGGCCGCGATAACCACTGCCGTTACAGCTTTGGCAGCCAGTGCCAATGCGGAACTTGGCCGATGAAAAATCCTGACGACTCACACTATTCAGCCAGGCTTTTTCCTGCGCCGTAGGCTGGTATTCCACACCACAGTTATGGCACACGCGGCGCACTAAACGCTGGGCGATAATCACCCTTAGCGCACTCGCCACTAAGTAACTGGCGGCGCCCATATCGAGTAAACGCAGCGCGCTGGTTACCGCATCGTTAGTGTGCAATGTGGATAACACAAAGTGACCCGTGAGTGCGCCCCTAAGACCAATCTCCACCGTTTCTTGGTCACGCATCTCACCGACCATGATAATGTCCGGGTCTTGACGCAAAGTAGTGCGCAGCACGTTCGAAAAATCGAGCCCAATCTTATGGTTAACTTGAACTTGGTTGATCCTTGGCAATTGATATTCGACCGGATCTTCTACCGTGATGATTTTGCGATCCGCAGTATTCAGCTCACTTAAGATGCCATACAAGGTGGTGGTTTTACCGCTACCCGTAGGCCCAGTTACAAGCAACATGCCGTGGGGGCGTTTAATCTGCTTACGGATACGCGCCAAAATATGTGGCGGCATCCCCGTCTCATTTAAGGTCAACAAGCCTGCGGATTGATCGAGTAGACGCATCACCACAGATTCGCCGTGGTAAATCGGCATGGTCGACATACGCACGTCAATCTTGTGGCCCTTAATTTCCATATGAAAACGCCCGTCCTGCGGCAGACGTTTTTCAGAAATATCTAGCCCAGCCATAAGCTTAAGTCGCAATACTAAAGCCGCAGCGATATTGACTTCGTTTAGAATGGTCTCGTGTAATTGGCCATCGATACGTTGACGGATCCGCAGGGCTTTTTCGCCGGGCTCAATATGAATATCCGAGGCGCGCATTTGCACCGCGTCTTCAAAAATCGACTGCAGCAGCTTAACGACGGTAGTTTCATTATCGCTATCGCTTGAGGTCAGGCTCGCCAGATCAAACATTTGATCTGCGGCATATTCCTCTTCGAGCTTACCAGCGATTTGTGCGATTTGGTCAGTGCGGCGATACAGGTTATCGAAGGCTTGCAGTAACTGCTGCTCGGGCGCGACCGCAACACTGAGCTTTTTAGGCGCAATTAAGTTTTCTAAATGGTCGAGCGCCTGCAAATCTGCAGGGTCGCTCATAGCCACTAATACCGTATCGCCCCGATCTTCCACCGCAAGGGCACGAAAACGCCGTGCTTGCACCTCGGGGATAAGGCTTACCACTTCAGCGGGGATTGGGCGTTTGCTGATATCAAGCAGTGGCAGATTTAACTGCTGCGACAAAAATTGCAGCAGTTGGGTTTCGGTAATGGAGCGCAGCTCAATAAGGGTTCGGCCGAGCTTATGCCCTGTCTTACGCTGCTCACCCAATGCTTGTTGTAGCTGCTCTTCGGTAATAATCGATTCTTGAACTAACAGATCGCCCAAACGCATCTTTAATCTGGGTTTCATTGGCTATCTCCTAGTTGTTGTAAACGTTGTTCAATAAAAGCCGTGGCTTGGCTCGACAGGCCTGAATAACTTAAGGCGGTGCGATAGGCCTGACTGGCGGGGCCAAATTGTTGCTGTGAATCGAGGGCATATGCTAATCCCATCCACCATTTCCCCTGCTGCGGCTCCTGCTGCAATAACTTGCGGTAAGCCTGTTCAACTAACGAATATTGCCCTTGTTTTTGAGCCAAGTCCGTTTGCGCTAACCACTTTTGTCGAGCTAAAGGATGACTATCGGGAATTTGAGCAAGGCTAGCAAGAGCCAGATCTGTCTCGCCCATAGCATGTTGCACTCTTGCCAATAGTAAAGCAAATTCAAACTCTTGCGGGTAAAGCAATCGTCCCTGCGCTAACACTTCGGCCGCTTTCGCCAGCTCGCCTTGACCATAATGCAGCGCCGCCAGTTGTTTGCGAGACTCGTGTAAGCTCGGGTCAAGCTTGAGCGCTTTAGCATAGTAATCCATCGCCTTGACCAACTGCCCCTGCTTTTCGGCATCCGTAGCCAACACTAACTGCTTTTGCGCGAGTTGGCTTGGGGATAACTTCACTTCTCGAATCGCCATTTGCCCCGCTGACTGAGCTTGAGCCGAAGCAGGGCTCGAAGACTTAACCGAAGCTTGGCTTGAAGCTTGAGCCGCAGCAGGCACGGCCGGATCACTCGCCTTGGCCTCAGTTTGAGTTGTTTTTACTGCGCTCTGACTTGCGTTAACTTCTGCTTGATTTGCTTTAGCAGTAACCGGTTGTAGCTCACGTTTGGGCTGCAACGACTCTTGGGTCAATACCGTTTGCTCACTCCTTAGCGCCACGGACGCCGCGTTTACACTGGGAGGTTGAGCAACATTTGTGGCAGACTCTGCTGCTGCAGACATCTCCTTTGCAGGAGCCTCTTTCGGCGCCGTACTCACTTGCGCCATCTCTGCCGTTGGCTGATTTGGTGTAGTCGTTTCTGTTTCCAGAGGACTCGTATCAGTCTGTGGGCTGGCATTATCCGGCTGAGTTTGCGAACTAACAGGATTTGCACTGTTAACTGCGACGCTCTTTACGCCATAGGTCGCCTGAAAGGCATATACCGATAATCCGCCCACCAGCAGCGACACTAAACTGATAACTAACCATTTACGCGATGAATTGGGGCGCCCTAAATACTGCGCCTGATGCGCAGCGACATTGCTAAGGGAATGCCCCTGCTGACGCTTATCGAGATCCTGCAGCATCTTGTTGATCACACTCATGCGGAGCCTCCCCACAACTGTTGTAGGTTAACGCCAGATGCCAGCCACGCCCCAATCGCCGCTGCACATGCTATCAGTACGAACGCCATATAGGCCGGCCACCTTTGCGAGCTGCGACTGGCATCTTCGGTATCCTGTATCGCGCCCTTGATGTGGGACATATGCACTTGCGTTGCGCCTTCGCCAAAACTAAGCATTAGGGCCTTATGGGCTAAAATGTTGATTAATCTTGGAATACCACGTGATGCCTCGGCAATTTTACGGGTGAGTTTAGGGCTGAATAATGCTTGCCCCGCATAGCCAGCCACCGCTAAGCGGTAACGAATGTACGCATCGGTTTCATCCCAAGTTAACGGCCGCAGACTGTAGCTAAAGGTGATGCGCTGCCGCAGTTGCCTAAAGGCTTGACGTTTTAATCGCTCATCCAACTCGGGCTGACCAAAGAGCACCACTTGCAACAGCTTACGGCTCTCGGTTTCAAGATTGGTAAACAGTCGCAGCGCTTCGAGGCTCTCATCGGGCAAGGCCTGCGCTTCGTCCAGCACTAATACAATGGCGTGACCATGGGCGCTCAGGGCGAGTAATTGTTGCTGGATAAGTCCGGTTAGTTGCTGCTGATCGATTTCGCTGGTGTACTTTAACCCAAGCTCATTGGCCACCGCCCAGCGCAGCTCGGCGGGAGTGAGATAAGGATTGGGAAGATACGCACAATGGAAGCCCTGCGGCAGTTCATTAATCAGCTTACGGCAGATTAAGGTTTTGCCCGTGCCCACTTCGCCAGTGACTTTGATAAAGCCCTCCCCGGTTTGTAGGGCGGTCTGCAATACTTGCAGCGCCTCTACGTGCGGGGATAACCCGAAAAAAAATCCGGTATTAGGTGTTAACGAAAATGGCGTTTGGCTGAGTCCAAAGTGCTTCAAATACATGAAAGCTTACTTATTTTCTGGATACCAACGGTCGAGTAAGGTCTTAGAACGCTCTAACTCGTTTTTCCAAGTATCATTGCCTACTACGGTCGGCTTTAACATGATAATCAACTCGGTTTTCTTCTTCTGCTTGCTGCGGTTTTTAAATAATTCGCCGACGAGTGGAATATCACCGAGCAGCGGCACCTGAGAGACCACTTCGGTATTTTCGCTCTTCATCAAACCACCGATCACCACCACATCGCCAGAAGCCGCGCGGATAACGGTATCGGATTCGCGGATCTCGCTCTGTGCTAGCGGCAGTTCTAAGGATTCGCTGCTGACCTTAATGTCCTTGGTTTGTTCTTTAACATCGATAACCGATGGGTGAACATGCAGTAACACATTACCGTCTTTGTCGATTTGTGGAGTCACATCCAATGCGATGCCCGAGAAGAACGGCGTTAACTCTACCTGAGGGGTGGTCACAGGCGTGGTGCCCGCCACTGTGGTCGATGACACGTCAGTGACAAAATACTCGTCGGTACCGACTTTAATCACCGCTTTTTGGTTGTTCGACGCTGTCACCCTTGGGCTGGATAACACGTCCACATCGCCTTGGGTGTCGAGCAGGCTAATCATGGTATTGAAATCTGAGCCCTTAATGCTTAAGGACGTCACGCCACCGAGGGAAGCGGTGATTTTATCGCTTAAACCTGCGCCCGCAGAGGTGCCAAAATTGATATTGGTATTTCCCACATGCCCCAGCACATTTTCCCACTGAATACCTTGCTGATAACCATCTGACAAAGTGACTTCGAGGATCTTCGCTTCGAGGATAACTTGGCGTTGCAAATGGCTCTCGGCGGAATTTAAAAAGGCACGAACTTGGCGCAGCTCATTAGGATAGGCACGAATTGTCACTAATCCCGCCTGTGGCGTCACCACCACCTGACGACCACCGCCAGTGTCACCAATAATGGCGCTCAAGGTTTCTTTCAACTCGCCCCAAAAATCGGTCTTAGTGCGCGAGCGAATAAAGGTGCCGTTAGTGCTATCGCTGCTGTTATTGTTACCGTAATTACCGTTGTTCGAGTTGTTATTATTGCTGTTATTGCCAGTGTTGCCGTTGTTCGAATTATTGTTATTGGAGTTATTGTTATTCGAGTTGTTATTGTCGGAGATCCGCCCCGAGCTCACGGAGGTCAGCGATAGACCATCACGCTCCATGTATAAGTAATTTAATGGGAAAGTCTCAGTTCGCATGCCCGCAGGGAATACGCGCAGGATACGCCCTTCACGGCTTACCTCATAACCATAAATATCTTCCACCACTTGAATGGCTTCGCTCAGGGTCACGCCTTTGAGAGACAATGAAATCGTGCCCTGCACATCGGGATGCACAGCCACGCTAAAGGGGGTGCCCTGCACAAGACTGGGGAAAAACACCCTCGCATCCACATCATGGGCAGACACATCGATACGACGCTCTGTCTCCATTGGCGGGGTTAACCCACCCATCATGGTATTGGCGTTTAGTTCACGCTGCACCGCATCGGGCATTGCAGCCGGTGGTGGAGGCGTTGGCTGACTCGCGGTTTGCATCGAGGTGGCCAGCGCTTCTTTTGAGGCAACGGGCTGCGGTCTATCCGTGGTTTGGCAGGCCATAAGGCAAAGCGAGAGTAGAGGCGTGATATATTTAATGGCTGTCATCTGAGTGTTATTCCCTATCTCTCTATTATTGCTTGAAATAATGCTAATTTCCGTCCGTCAGACAAGGAGACTGACGAGGGGGTGATACGCACCACTTTGACTCCTTGGATGCTGTCTCCCACGGATACTATCTTATTGTTGATCACGGCATAAGCCGTGTTGCCCGAGCTGACAATGCTGTTAAGCACTAGGGCTTGATTTTGGCTCTGCGTTACGGTTCCCGCAGCCGAGTCACCTTTGCCTGGCAAGGTCGGGTCCCTTAAGGCTTCGGCCGATACTTGGGCCGACAACCCCAATAATGCGATCAATATATAAGGCTTATTTAGCAACACTGATAAAGTCCTTATTAATACTCAAGGTATAAAGCTCAATATCGATTTTCCCTTTAGGGTAATCGGCCACTTTATAGTCGAGCCGTTTCCAGTAAAGTTTGTCGGGCATAGCCTCTACCGCTTCAACAAAGCGCAGCACAGAAAAATAATCCCCCTCCAAGCTCATGCGTATTCCATGGCTGTAGAGATTTAGCTTTTTCTCTTCACCCACGGCAAGGAGTGGCACGGGCGTAACCGAGGTAAACTTAAGTAATTTAATACCTTGAACCTGCCCAAGCAGATTGCCTAATAGCTCAGGCATGTAATCGGCGGGCACCATATCCACCATCTGCTCGCCTAGCTGAGCATCAATCTGTTGATTTTGTTGCTGTAGCAAGGTTAAACGCTGGCGATAGTCCTGATTAGGATCCATAGCCAATCGCTGCTGATATAACTCAAGCTGCTGCACCGAAACCTGATTTTCTTGCTCTATGGCATTTAACTGCTGCGCTGTCGACTGCTGTTGTTTCCACAGCGACTCGATAGGCATATAGGCAGACATAGCGACCATCACTAACACGGCGAGAGCGATAAGCCCGCGCTCACGCTGACTAAGAGCATCAAACTTTTGCGCTAACTGTTCAAATTGGGCTTTCATCGCGCTTGCTCCTCTGGGGTCTCACTCGTCAACGTGAAAGCCAGTGGTTTATCCTCACCGCGATCCATGGTCATAGACGATAAAGCCTGACCTTTTAAGGTGTTGGTTGTTTTTAACTTGCCCACCCATTGCGGAATGCTCTGCGGATGTTCGGCAAAGCCTTCAAACATAAAGTGCTGCTCGTTAATCACAATATGATTCAGCCAAACACTCGCATCAGCCACCATAGCTAAATCCTTCAGCACGGGCGCAAAGCCTCGGCTGGTGAGCGAGGAGCGCAGTGCCAACTCATTCATTAATAATTGTTTTAACTCGATCTGCTGTGACTCTAGCTCGACCCGCGCGACTAACTCAGGATCGGGTTTACGTGCGGCGATTTGTGCTTCAAGCTCCGCTTTTTGCTGATCGAATTGCTGTTTTTGCGCAGAGGCTTGGCTTAACGCCCGCTGAGACTCGGCTAATTGCCAATAGCTAAAGGCCGCGAGAATCGCGCAAACCAGCACTAAGCTCAATGCATAACCCATTAATTTAGAAAAGGTTAAGCTCTGCTTTGGAGGTAATAATGCCGCAGAATATAGATTGACTCTCGATTTGATCACTCGGCACCTCGTGAAAGTTCACTAAAGGCTAATCCCGCCATGCTCGCGCCTACAGCACGCTTATTAACTACATTAACGGCTTGGTTAAAGTTGGCTGATACTAACTTAGCCAAGGCATCGACGGCGCCGTCGGCGAATAATTCAATTGAGGCAACCGGAGGCTGGCGCAATTGGCTCTCAAAATAATCCATAGACCGCTGAATTTCTAGGCTTAAGTTATCTGCCAACCCGTAATTAAGCTCGTCCACTTCCGCTTTATCCAGCCCACTAAAACCACGCACTCGGCGTTGCATATAAAGCTGACCCTGCTTGACCACAGTCAGCAATAACTCTTGCCCTGAGTGATGGCTTACCACCAATCTCGCCTGATTATCCTCATCAAACAAATTGGTCATCGCTAATTCTTCGATGCTAATGCCGAGCACGCTTAAACCATGCTCACTGATAGCCTGCACCATAGCACGTAATTTATCTTTATCGACGACAACCACACTGAGCTTATTGCTCGGTAGGGGCGATTCAAAATAATCCAAGTGAATTTGCGGCACAGGAATAGTGACCATGTCTTTGATAGACCAGAGTAAAGCTTGGGATAATTCATCACTGTCGACATTGGGTTTGTCGGCTACGAGCAACTGGTAGCGGCCACTGCCGAGGACGATTTGTAAGGATGCGTGGGGAAATGCGCGGGCAAGTTCTGCAAAGGTCTGTTGCCATTGGTCTTGTTGCAGTTCGAAGGAAACCCATTGCTCCGCATGACTTCCTGTCGCAGGTGCATAGACCCACAACCTATCGGCACAGACATAGACACCGAGCATCGCGCCAGCCTGTTTGGCTCGCCAAAAGGCCAACCGAGCAAAAAGTCCTTTATCCATAAAAATGCCTGTCTTCCGATAAAGTTAAAGCATGAGTCATAAGCCCATCAATAGAGCAATATCCAAAATGCGAGGAATAAAATCCAACGGAGTTTGGAATGAAAACCGCATATTAAGCGTCATAATTTTGGCACAGGCTAGTTTAGCCGCTAATCTGTGAATTTTATAGAGAAATCCGACAATTCGGCGCTATTCTTCCACAGTGATCACATACAATGAAGGAAAATTTCCTCGCTATTGCACCTCAATTGGGTCACTAAAATACATGCCCTGAGCCATCCCGACACCGAGGATTTGCAAGGTTTGCCACTCTTCAAATACTTCAACGCCCTCTGCACAGACTTGCACTTCAGTACGATATAAACCGCCAATAAGACTGCGGATAAATAATTGATTTTCAGGTCGTAAATGGATATGACGCACAATCGATCTATGCAGTTTTATCATGTCGAAATGGCATTCACGAATATAGTAAGTGCCCACCACCTGCTGACCCACATGGTCGACGCACAGACGCGCCCCCATCTTACGGATCATATCCAGCTTAGGCTTAAGCTTATCTTGGTGCTGGATAACGATATCCTCAGACACCTCAAAAATCAGTTGTGGCGTCAAGTGTCGATATTCAAGCAAGGTGGTTTTAAGCCATTGGGTAAAGGCACGACTCATTAAGGTATCGAGGCTCAAATTCACACTATAGACTTGATCTTTATGTTGTTCCTTAGCCAATAACCCCAGCACTCGCTCAATCATTTGCCGCTCAATCTGAGGCATCAAACCGCATTTGTTTGCCATAGGAATAAAGAGCGTCGCTCGCACTAACGCCCCTTGGTTATCCCGAGCCCGGGTAAAGATTTCCTTATGATGTTCAACGCCGTCGGAATCTATCACAGGTTGGCTAAAGGGATAAAAACGTCGCTGGACTAAGGCATTTTCGAGGAAGCTGCGCCAACGCACCGAGCCTTTGGCAAACTCCTCATCAATCGCCCCCTTATCGTACATAAACCAATTACTGTTACCTTGTAACTGCGCGGCGCGTAATGCCATATCGGCTTCATCGAGCAGCTGATTAACATTATCTCCCGCGGTAAAGTAAGCGCAGCCTAAATGGTAAAAGTTATCTTGATTCTCTACATCATTGGGCAAAGGTTGACTCAAACAGACTTTGAGTAATTTACTGGCGAGCTGATCGGCCTCAATTAAAGACACATGGGGTACGACAATCGCAAATTGGTTATGGGAGCGGCGTGCAAAGATACTGTTGGGTAAGGTCTGCAAAATGGAGTTAATGCTGTTAACTGTTGCATGGAGCAACTCTTTAACGGCACTCTCTCCTTTTGTCTGTTGCAGTAAGTCGAGGTCGTCCATCTCCAACAGATAAATCACGCCGTGGGCCACCATACCTTGATCATGGCTCATGGCATCGAGACGGTTATTTAAAAATAGCCGATTACCGATACGAGTTTGCGCGTCTAAAAAAGTATTGGAGCGAATAAACTTATCGAAACGACCACGTTCTTTATGGGCATCCTGCAGCTCCTCAAGCAGTTTGGTTAATGCTCTATTAATCAGCCTTGGCTTACCATTACCAGGAGAGGCGAGTGCTTGCTCATGCTTGCCTTGCAAAATAAGCCGGCTGCGTTCAGCTAGTTCTTCGATACCATCCAACTGCTGCGAAAACCATACATGGCCAAAACGCACCAAAGCAATAACAGCCAACAGTCCCACGCCTAAAATAAGCAGCTCATACCAACTGACACTGTAATGCTCGAAGGGCTGTGGCAGCGTGAGGGTCATACTCAGTCCCGATTTGGGATCGAGTAAATGGTTATACACCATGGCATTTTGCGTATTCACATTGCCCTGATAGGCAAAAAGCACTTCGCTCTTCATGGTCAAACGGAATTCGACGGCATTGTACGCCAGCAGCATCGGCGGCAACCAAGACTCTAATTCCCAATCGGGTTGAGTTTGATAATGTTCAATCAAAAGGGATTCAAGTTCAGACACTTTTTGCTGTTGAAATTTATAGGTCAACTGCACAAAGCTCATCATGGCGCTGAGTAAAAAGACAAAGGCGATAGCAGCCAAAGACATTAACCAAAAACTGGTCAATTTAGTTGTTAACATTCGAGTGAATTTCATCGAGCCGCTATCCTGCAGGATTATTATAATTATTGGAGCACTATTAACACGAGTTAAACAAATGCTACTCAAGATTATTCAGTAGCATAAGCCAAAAGGCAACCAAGGATTTTGCTTCAAAGACGCTGAAAATAGCGTAAATTGCAGAAATTTCATCCGAGGATAAAACAAAAAAGAGGCTAATTAGCCTCTTTTAGATTAGTTGAGCTAGCGCTTAATCCGCATAGTGTGGCAGCGTGGTGATTGCCGCAACCCCCGAATCAATCGCGGCTTGCGCGACCGCACGGGCAACACGAGGTAACAAGCGTGGATCCATTGGTTTTGGCAGCACATATTCAGGACCAAAACTTAATGAACTCACCTTTGGATAGGCCTTCAATACGCTCGCGGGGACTTCTTCTTTTGCTAATGCAGCAATCGCGTGAACCGCGGCCACTTTCATCTCGTCGTTAATGCAAGATGCACGTACATCCAAGGCACCACGGAAAATGAATGGGAAACACAGTACGTTGTTCACTTGGTTTGGATAATCGCTGCGGCCAGTACCCATGATTAAATCGCTGCGCGTCGCGTGGGCAAGCTCAGGTTTGATTTCAGGATCTGGGTTTGAACAGGCAAAAATCACCGGCTTATCCGCCATCATGGCCACTTCTTCAGCGCCAATCACGTTCGGGCCAGATAAACCTAAGAATACGTCGGCACCTTTAATCACATCTTGCAAGGTGCGCTTGTCGGTATCGTTTGCAAATAATGCTTTATATTCATTCAGATCGGAACGACCTGAATGGATAACGCCCTTAGTATCTAACATATAAATGTTGGCACGGTTTGCACCACACTTAACCAACATAGTCATACAGGCGATCGCCGCTGCGCCAGCCCCCATACATACAAAGGTCGCATCGCTGATCAGTTTACCTTGGATCTCTAAGGCGTTGATCATGCCAGCGGCAGTCACAATGGCGGTGCCATGCTGGTCATCGTGGAACACGGGCACATTACAACGCTCAATCAATTCGCGCTCGATAACAAAACATTCAGGCGCTTTGATGTCTTCAAGGTTAATCCCACCAAAGGTGCCAGCGATAGCCGCAACTGTGTTAATAAACTCTTCAGGGGTGTTGTGGGTCACTTCGATATCGGTCGAGTCGATATTTGCAAAGTGTTTAAACAATAGAGCCTTACCTTCCATCACGGGTTTTGATGCCAATGGGCCTAAGTTACCTAACCCCAGAATCGCTGTGCCGTTAGTGATAACAGCGACAGTGTTACCTTTATTGGTATAACGATAGGCATTGTCAGGATTAGCAGCAATTTCACGTACCGGCTCAGCCACTCCAGGGCTATAGGCTAGCGCGAGGTCATGGCTCGTTTCAGCAGGTTTAGTGAGGCAGACTGCGGTTTTACCGGGAACGGGGAATTCATGATAATCGAGTGCTTGTTGACGAATATCTGACATTTTAACATCCTGAAATGCGACATTTATAAGTATGGAAGTAAGGCCGACCAACCCAAGATCACCTCATTTACGGGCGATTTAAACAGTGTGGCAGGTCGGGGTAAGATACGCCAATTAGCTCAAATTTTAAATAAGATATTGAGAATTTTCGCCTTTGCGACAGAATCATCGCCCTAAGCCAAGTTTTATAAACTTATCTCTGCCGATAAAGGATGATTACCCGTTTAATTTTGTAGGAAATAAACGAACATAACCCACTAAAACAACGATAAATAGCCCACAAAAAACAAAAAATGTTGGCTAAATTACAATAGAGATAAGTAACTCAGTTATCTTATAGTTAATTGCTATAAATAAGTCGATTTTTACGGTTTTAAGCACCTATAGAATGACTTTGATGCTTTTTTAAGTGAAGTCGTACCAGAAAGGCAGGAAAGTAGCGATTTTGTGCCAGAAGACCAGAAAGCAAAAAGGCGCCATAGGCGCCTCTTTTAGAAACATTGCGAATGCAATTATTTCTTGCCAAGCATACCGAAACGCTTGTTGAATTTGTCGATACGACCGCCTGTATCAACAACTTTTTGTGTACCTGTGTAGAATGGGTGACATGCACCACAAACGTCTAAGTGCAGGTCTTTACCTACAGTAGAGTTTACTTTAATTACGTTGCCACAAGTACAGTTTGCAGTGATTTCTGCGTATTCTGGGTGGATACCTGGTTTCATTGGGATTACCTCAAATGTAAGGCCATGTCGCTCTTCCAACCCGAAGTCGGACACCACATGCAGTTAATAACGATATGTTAGGGCGCAGAATACTACAGTATCGCCCACGCAGACACAAGTAGATTATCTGAGCATTTTCACGATAATCTACTCGTCCGCTGACGGTTATCTCCCCGCTTCCCGATCTTCGAAACTCGTCCTTGCCGCCTGCGCATCTGGATAACGCGAAAGTATCTCGGCCGATGGACAATAAAGCGTGGCATCTTTTTTCAACGCGTTAATACGATTCTTCGAAAATGCCTTAGGGTTAGCATCGTGGATCGCCAGCATGGCACCATAGACACTCACTTTCCATTCAGGGGCATAACGATTGGCAATGCGCCATAACGTTTCGTTGTGATAATCCAACATACACTCACCCGAGTTTGTTGCATTGGCATTTGTCGAGCTAGCAATCTTAGTCACTTCGGCTGTCTTAGCTTCAGACACATCAATCCCATTTATACTCTTATCAGCTTTTACCATATCTGCGTTTGCAGATGAGACTTGGGCAGCCGATGGTTCGGTCGATGACTTAGCTAAAGAAGGTTCTGTAGACGCACTCGAAGCTGAGGATGCTTTCGCGTCAGGCTTATCCTCTGGGAAGGTAAATCCAGAAGCGCGGGGCGCAGCAGCATCGTTTACCGTCACAGCAGCTACAACAACTGAAGCAACGGGCACAACATCGGCTTCTGCGGTAACTAAATTCACCTCTTGCACAACCTTAGTTGATTTAACTATGGTTTTGTCACTTTTAGCAGCGCTTGCCGCCAACTGAGTAGTTTCGGCTTTGGCCGCTTTGCTTGATTTAACAACCGCCGCTTTTGCTTGCGATACTGATGACTCCGCAGAGGAAGCATTATCAAACAGTGGCAGGTTTTTCACTTCATACCAACGGTCGACACGATATTCACGCACTAACAGCCGCGCCTTAGGGTCGGTCACATCCTCCACACCCGTTAGCAAAACCAAGAAACGGTTAAGCTGCTCGGCCATAAGTTTTTCTTCACCGCCTGACTGCTGCACCGCAAATTCGAGCCGGGTCATATCCTGATTATCGGCGATCACATTGACGCGCATTTTAGGGTAAGCACCCAATTCAAACATGCGGCTGTTGATGCTCACATGGGAAACTTGCGCATGCACACAAACGCTGCACATTAAGGCGAATAGTCCTAATGATTTCGCTATTTTAGTCATTTACTTACTCTCAACTATCCTTGGATAAACTGTCATTAGGACTAGCCCTCGCTAGCCGTGCTGAGTACACTAAACCTCATTTCCCTTAAGACTCGACCTGCATATGTCACTGTTTGTTGAAGTTGCGTTACCTGTGCCTATGCGGCAAAACTTTACCTATCGAGTCGATACCGATGAACACGCTAATCAAAGCCCCCAACAGCCTCAGATTGGTATAAGAGTAAAAGTCCCCTTTGGACGCCAGCAACTGATTGGCCTTGTCACCGCCATCACCGACAGTTGTGAACTAGCCCCTGCGCAACTCAAATCTGTCATAGAGTTTATTGATGACGCGCCCTTATTGCCAGAATCGCTTTATAAATTAACCCTCTGGGCCGCAAGATATTACTTTTGCAGCCAAGGGCAAATGCTGACACAGGCGCTCCCCGTGGCGCTGCGTAAAGGGCTTGATGCCGCGCCGCAAAAAATTCAGTACTGGCAAATCACAGAGCTGGGCAGCAATATTGCGCCTGAGACATTAAAACGCGCCCCGGCGCAAAAACGCTTACTCGAACGCTTACAGCAAACCAGCCTGACGCAGGAAGACGTCATCAGTTTAGAACTGAATAAAGCTGCGCTCAAAACCTTAGAGGATAAGGGCTGGATTGCCAGACATGAGAAACTCGCCGAGCTCAATCTCGATTGGCGCAGCCAACTCGAACTCGATGAAACACCCCACAGGCTAAATAAAGAACAAGCTATTGCCGTAACAGTATTAACCCAACAGCAAGGATACCACTGCACTCTGCTCGAGGGCATTACCGGTTCGGGTAAAACCGAGGTCTATTTAGCCGTACTCGAACATATCCTTAAGCAGGGTAAGCAAGCGCTGATCCTGGTACCTGAGATTGGCTTAACACCGCAAACCATCAACCGTTTTAAGCGCCGCTTTAAAGTCAATGTGGCCGTGCTGCATTCAGGCCTGACCGATAACCAGCGCCTCGAAGCTTGGCGACAGGCTCGCTGCGGCCAAGCTGCCATCATCATTGGCACCCGCTCTGCCCTGTTTACGCCCATGGCTTTTCCCGGCGTGATTATCCTCGACGAAGAGCACGACAGCAGCTTTAAACAGCAAGAAGGCGTTGGCTACCACGCCCGCGATCTTGCCGTGATGCGTGGACATTTAGAATCGATCCCAGTGATTTTAGGTTCGGCGACGCCCTCGTTAGAAACCCTGCAAAATGCCCTCAGCGGTCGTTACCATCACCTGCAACTTGGGGAGCGTGCGGGTAATGCGAAAAAAGTGCGCCAAGGGATTATCGATATCAAAAACCTGCCCCTCAAGGCGGGAATGTCGGCGCCGCTCATTAACGAAATCCGCAGCCATTTAGAAGCTGGGAATCAGGTATTACTATTTTTGAACCGCCGTGGCTTTGCACCAGCACTGCTGTGCCACGAGTGTGGGCACTTACACGAGTGTGATCGCTGCGATGCGTTTTTTACAGTACATCAATCCCTTGGGGAAATCCGCTGCCACCACTGTGGCAACCAATACGCCATTCCAAGGCAGTGCCACAATTGCGGCAGCAGCATGTTGATGGGTCAAGGTATAGGTACAGAACAACTCGCCGAAGCACTGCAGCAGGAGTTCCCCAAGTATCCCGTGGTGCGAATCGATCGTGATACCACCCGCCTTAAAGGCTCGCTCGAAAGCCATTTAAGCGCAATTCATAAGGGCGAATACAAGATCTTGGTCGGCACTCAAATGCTTGCCAAAGGGCACCACTTTCCAGATGTGACCTTAGTGGGATTACTGGATGTCGATGGCGCGCTCTTTAGCGCCGACTTTAGGGCGCCAGAGCGCTTCGGCCAGCTCTATACTCAGGTCGCAGGCCGTGCTGGTCGCGCCAACAAACCCGGCACTGTGTTGCTACAGACCCATCAAAGTGATAACCCGATACTGAGGGATTTACTCCACCGGGGTTATGGCGAGTTTGCCCGCAGCCAATTAAAGGAGCGGCAAATGGCGCTGCTGCCTCCCGCTTGGCACATGGTGCTGGTGCGCGCAGAAGCCCACTCCGCCGTGGATGCCGATAACTTTCTTAGTGCGTTTGCAGCGCTGCTGCCCCAAGATAAAGAGTTTGAAATCATAGGCCCAATGCCATCGCCTCTCGACAGAAAAGCCGGCAAGTTTCGCCGCCAATTGATGTTTCAAGCCAAGCACAGACATAGATTACAGCAGGAGTTTGAGCGTATTTATCCCCTCGTCGAACAGCTACCAGAGGCCAAACGTTGTCGCTGGAGCCTAGATAGAGATCCGCAGGATCTGTTGTGATTCAATAATTTGATAAAAAATCATCGGGAAGATAGCAATTAGTCACCACAAACGGCTAAAATACGCGGTTATTCCCTGTATTCATTCTTAAAGTTAGTAGCTAATTAATCCATGAAATCACATATCCAATCATTACTTGAACAAACTATCGAATCCTTTAAACAACAAGGTATTTTGCCTGCGGATTTTGAGGCGCGAATTCAAGTAGATCGAACCAAGGATAAGAGCCATGGCGATCTGGCAACCAACTTAGCCATGATGCTAACCAAAGCGGCGGGTAAAAATCCCCGCGAATTGGCGCAGCTGATCATCGACACCCTACCCGCCTCAGCCTATGTGGCGAAAGTTGAAATCGCAGGCCCTGGTTTTATCAACTTCTTCATTGATGACAGCGCCTTAGCGAACCAATTACAGGCAGCCATTAGCGATGAGCATTTAGGGATTAAGCTACCAAGGCCACAAACTATTGTCGTGGACTACTCTTCACCTAACCTCGCCAAAGAGATGCACGTCGGCCACCTGCGCTCGACCATCATTGGTGACAGCGTGGTGCGTACCCTCGAGTTTTTAGGCCATAAAGTGATCCGCCAAAACCACGTAGGCGACTGGGGCACCCAATTTGGTATGCTGCTGGCCTACATGGAAGAATTGCGCGCGCAAAATGGCGAACAAGCCCAATTAGAATTATCGGATCTCGAAACCTTCTACCGTGCCGCCAAACTGCGTTTTGACGAATCGGCAGAGTTCGCGACCCGTGCCCGTCAGCTTGTGGTTGAACTGCAATCAGGTGACGAATACTGCAACAAACTGTGGCGTGAATTTAACGACATTTCCTTAAGTCACTGCCACGAAGTGTACGAGCGCTTAGGGGTGAGCTTAACCCGCGCCGATGTGCACGGTGAAAGCGCCTATAACGCTGACTTAGAGCAAGTAGTCAAAGATTTAGATGCCCAAGGTTTACTGACCCAAAGCAACGGCGCCAAAGTGGTCTTCCAAGAAGAATTCCGTAATAAA
This sequence comes from Shewanella decolorationis S12, assembly GCF_000485795.1. Taxonomy (GTDB): domain Bacteria; phylum Pseudomonadota; class Gammaproteobacteria; order Enterobacterales; family Shewanellaceae; genus Shewanella; species Shewanella decolorationis. The sequence goes on along the minus strand of NZ_AXZL01000063.1, from coordinate 66,301 downwards.
GAAGGCGAAGCGCTGCCTGTTATCATTCAAAAGGCCGATGGTGGTTACCTCTATGCCACTACCGACTTAGCGGCTATGCGTTACCGTTCGAGCGTGCTAAAAGCCGACCGCGTACTTTACTTTGTCGATTTACGCCAAGCGCTGCACTTCCAACAAGTGTTTAGCCTTGCCAAGCTGGCCAAGTTTGTCCGTAACGATATGTCACTGGAGCACTTAGGCTTTGGCACCATGAATGGCGAAGATGGTCGTCCGTTCAAGACCCGTACCGGTGGCGTGGTGAAACTGGTGGATCTGCTGGATGAAGCCAATACTCGCGCGCTTGAGCTGGTTCGCAGCAAAAACCCAGATATGGATGAAGCGACCTTAGCTGAAATCGCCCGCGTAGTGGGGATCAGCGCAGTCAAATACGCCGATCTGTCGAAAAACCGTACCAGCGATTACATCTTCAGCTTCGAGCAAATGCTGAGCTTTGAAGGCAATACCGCGCCTTACCTGCTATACGCCTACACCCGCGTTGCTGGTATCTTCAAGCGTGCGACCGATATTGACTTAAGCCAAGCCAAGATCGTACTCGAACACGAAAAAGAGAAAGACTTAGGTAACAAACTGGCGCAGTTTGGTGAAATCCTCAGCCGCGTGGTCGACAAGGGCCAACCACATGTACTTTGCGGTTACCTCTATGAATTAGCGGGAGCTTTCTCTAGCTTCTACGAGGCCTGCCCAGTGCTTGCTGCCGATAACGACGAGCAAAAGCATAGCCGTTTACTGCTGTCACAACTGACGGCCAACACGCTGCAAAAAGGCCTTAATCTACTAGGTATCGAAACCCTAGAACGGATGTAAGCCATGAGCAATCGTGACTATGCCAACAGAAGACCGCAAGCGGGCGCGAAACAGCGCCCCATGCGCGCAACACGAGCTAGGCCTGCGGCTAAAAAGGCTGCGCCTCGCCGTAAGCTCCCAATCCCGTTGATCCTGTTCGCCTTTATTGCCGTCGGCAGTTTTGGCTATTTTCTGTTTAGAATTAAAGATACCGCCAAGCAGGAAGCGCCTGTCGAGGTGAAAACCGAGAAGCCGACTAAGGCAAAAGAACCGGCAACGATTCTGACGCCTAAGGTGAAAGAGGCCGAGCGTCAAGCCGTGGAAGTCACTGCGCCAGTACAGGAACAACCCGTTGTTGAAGCGCCGAAGAAAGATCCGAACGCCTTGCCACCTAAGCCTAAGGAAGAATGGACCTATCTGGACGAACTTGAGAATAAAAACGTCGAAGTGGATATTCCCGATGTCGTCTCGACGCGTACACCACAGCAATATCAATTGCAGTGCGCCTCATTCCGTCAGGAGTCTCAGGCGAACCAGATGAAGGCCGTGATTGCGTTCCAAGGCTTAGAGGCGCAGGTCAGGCAAATTGAGGGCACATCAGGCACTTGGTATAAAGTTATCCTCGGGCCTTATGAGCGCAAACGTGATGCCGAGCGTAAGCGTCACACCTTACAAAATGCAGGGATCAATGGCTGTCAGCTGTTAGCCATTCCAAAGTAATTCCACTCGCAAAATCAGTCAAAGCATCGCGGCGCGTACCCCATCACGCGCCGCGATTTTTTTATCTTCTTGCCAACTGAAGTCCGCTCCCAACAACCCTCTTTCGCCCGTTTCAAACATTGAGCTAATACCAATCGTATTAAATATCTGTTCATTCAGCGGGAGCCTCACAGGTATCTCACTCCCGTGTTACATTGACTTAAAAGGGAATAACCATTTCTTCGTCAATGTGCCTTGGATTGAGATACCTGTGAGGCTCTGAACTGATTAGATATTTAATGTGATTGGTATAATTCACAATTTCATTTTATGAAATTTATAACCCTCTATTTTTAAACAGTAAATTTGTTTATTAAGAAAGATTAATATGGCGTTTAATTGACCTAGATCAAACTTAGGCGTATCTCTTAATTAACAGCAAAACCTGTTGTCTACTCTTCAAAAACCAACCTCAGGGTGAAGTATTATGAATGCATTAATCGAGATTGAAGCCTCTGAATTTAGCCAACTGTTCAAAAGCGGTGACGCCTTAAGTATCCGAATGTTTATGGAGCATGTACACATGCCTCTAGATGTGCAGGATAAGATTTACAACGAGATTTCGGCCCTAGCGGTACTCGAACAAGACACTATAGCGCGTCTTATCGAAACCCATTCCCACTCTGAAATCTCTGAACGCTTGGCCTATTAATCACGGCTTAAGATGACGCGATACGCCAATGGACGGCTGCATTGAGTTCCCTATACGCCGCGCCAGTTAACTAATATTTTTAACCTGCTTTCTTATCATAAATCCCATGCTAAACCACAAAAAAATAAGGCCAAATATCACTATTTGGCCTTAGGTTTATGGGGCTTAAACCGATGAATATTTAAGCCGCAACATGGTGAATGCGCATTAAGCTTTCTCTTTTAAGCCAATGCTATTCATCCAGTAATCAAAATCGACCATATTACCGGGCAGCACCACACGGCTGGACTTCTGGCTTAAGCCATCGAGCTGCTTGAAGTACTGCTCACCAAGCTGCATACGCAGTGCATTATGGCCGCCTGGCGCCGCAATCACCGCTGCTAAACGCTCAATCGATTCTGCAGTAGCTCGCGACAGGGTTAAAATCTCCTCCGCTTTACCTTCGGCCTCGTTGATACGGCGCTGCATTTCACCTTCAGAGCGGTTTACGGTTTCCGCTTTAATCCCTTCGGAGCGATTGATCTTACTCTGCTTATCACCTTCACTCTTTGCCAGTAATGCACGGCGCTCACGCTCGGCATTCACTTGCATTTCCATGGCGTTTTTCACTGTCTCGGGCGGCGTGATGTTCTTAATCTCATAGCGGTGTACGCGAATACCCCACATGGCGCCCGCTTGGTCGAGCACTTCCACTACCTTAGCCGAAATCACATCCCTCTCTTCGAAAGTGCGGTCGAGGTCTAAGGTGCCAATCACTGAGCGCGTGGTGGTCTGCGCCAGTTGAATTGCCGCATAGCGATAGTCTGTGATGCCATAGCTTGCCTTCACAGGATCGGTAACAGAGATATAAATCACTCCGTCGACCTCCACATTCACTTCGTCACTTGAGAAACACTCCTGTGGTGGTACGTCGATCGTTTCCTCTTTTAAGTCATGGATATAAGCCACTTTATCGACAAAAGGAATTAAAGTGTGGAAACCCGCATCTAGCGTCGAGTGGTACTTACCCAAACGCTCAACAATGTAAGCGGATTTAGTCGGAACTAAGCGGATGGATTGGAACAGCTTAATCACAAATATGGCGAAAATCAGTCCCCAAATAACCATTACCGCGACATCAGTATTCAATGGGATTTCCATTAGCGTGCTCCTTTGCTAGTTGCATTATGGCCACCCACTGTTTGGGTGACTTGTTCCATTCCTTCGAAGAATCCTTCGAGTTTTGCCATTTCTGCGGGGACAACCGACACTTGCGAATCGTTGAGGATCTTACCGACCTGAGCAATAAACTGCTCTTTTAACAGCATATTCATCGCATCGTTACCGCCATTAACCGCTAATGCTTGGGAAATCATCGCCATGCCTTCGGACTTGGCCTTAGCGATAATGGCAATTTCTTGCCCCGTACCTTTAGCTTCGTTGATACGTTTCTGTTTTTGGCCTTCAGAAATGTTAATCGCCTCTTGGCGTTCACCCTCTGACATATTGATCATTGCGGCCTTTTCGGCATTGGCTAGGGTGATTTCGGCGCGCTTACGACGCTCGGCTTCCATTTGTTTTTCAAGGGTATGGATCACATGGCGCGATGGGGTGATATTACGGATCTCATAACGTAAGACTTTGATACCCCAAGGCTCTGACGCCTTATCAATCTCGCGCACTATGGATTCATTTAAGCGGTCACGCTCGGAAAAGGTCTCACTGAGTGTCAGCTTACCGATTTCAGAACGCATAGTGGTTTGTGCCAGATTCACGGCAGCTTTACGATAGTTTTCAATACCGTAGCTCGCTAGTTTTCCATCCATAACCTTGAGATACACTAAACCGTCCACTTCAAGCTGAGTGTTGTCCTTTGAGATACAGCTTTGTGGCGGCACGTCGAGCACTTGCTCACGGGTATCGTGTTTGTATGCGACGCGATCGAAAAAAGGGATTAAGAAATGGAATCCCGGTTGTAGCACAGTGCGAAATTTCCCTAAACGCTCAATGACATGCACCTCACGCATCGGCACTATCAGCATCAGCTTATAGAGAATAAACAAGACAAATAAAATGACTAAGGTAAACACAAACATAGACTCATCCTTTAGTTTTGAGACGTTGCCTGATCAACAGGCTCAACCACTAGGGCAATGTTTTCACGGCAGATAATCCTGACCACAGAGCCCGCAGCAATGATACTACCATCCCCCAATGCGGGCCATTCGCTCCCTTGGAACTCGACTCTTCCCGTCGTTTGTCCTGGACCTATGGTTTGTTTCACACGGGCGATTTGATTGTAGATATCAAGTTCTTCATCGGTGTTATCCACATGGGAGTCTCCACCAACCAATTTTTGAGTGACTTGCCGAAAGGCGAGTAATAAGACGATGGCGGAAATAAACCACAGTGTCAGGCTCTGCACCACACCTTCCACTAGGCCAATCCCTAAGGCGCCAGCCACCACTAAGCAGGCAGCGCCGAGTAGCACGACAATACCACCAGGTATCACCAGTTCGGCTAGCATCAAGATAATCCCGATAATAGACCAGACTAAAATCAGATTCGAAAACTCCATATTCCCCCCTGAAATGAGAGCATCCTGTGCAGCACTATAGCAGCAGAGTGACAGATATGCGACATAATATGTCATAAATTTATACGCCGATTTAAAAAGCACGGCAAGACAATTCACCGAGGATAATCAGGGAGTGAATTTACTCGGCACCAAAAGCTGACTTAAGTTGTTCTAAAATTAAGCACAATCAATTCAAAAAGTTAGCTCAAAATATCATCATCGATGTGTTGAACCACAAAATAAACACTAAAAATCAATAAATTAAACATCATAAAATCCACAATTTGATTATGTGATTTTCACAACAACATTCGATAAAAAACTTTGAATAATTGTAAATTTTTGCATATATTGCCCGCACTTTTTACCTAGCCCTCTGTTAGCGCCGATACAAGCTGCAAAATGTTAGCCGCTTAAGGGTTTAGCCTTCAGAGCAGGAACTGAGTACAACCTTATTAACCTCTACCCCTACAATAGGAAATAACAATGAAAAAGACATGCCTATGTCTAGCATTAATGCTTACACCTCAAGCATTTGCTGGTGACTTAGTACAGTGGTGGGATTTCAGTGCAACCGCCCTTTATGGCGAAGACTACGACTTGGCTCCTTCGGACAAGCAAACAACAGTCACACTCGAAACCGCTGGTGCATGGAAATACGGTGATTGGTTTGCCTTCCAAGATTTTATCTATTTCAAAGGCGACCACACGGGCATGGATAGCACCACCTACGGAGAGATTTCACCTCGCTTTAGCGCAAGCAAAATCCTCGGCGAAAAGATTGCCTTCGGCCCTATTACCGATCTTTCATTAGCCCTCACCTATGAAGAAGGTGAAGGCCCTGTTCATAGCCTGCTCTATGGCTTAGGGGTCGATGTTGCCGTACCTTACTTTACCTACCTTAACTTTAACACCTATCGCCGCGATGCGATGAGCTCAGGTAATATCAGTGATGGTTGGCAATTTACACCAGTCTTCAGAATCGATATTCCAGTTGGGTCAGCCAACATAGTTCTTGATGGCTTTATCGATTGGGTATTTGCAACGGACAACAGTGGTTATGAAGAAAACTTCCACTTTAACCCTCAGCTTAAATACGATTTAGGTAAGAGCCTATTTGGTGACCATAAGGCAAATAAATTGCTTGTCGGTATCGAGTACGATCTGTGGACCAATAAATACGGTGTAAAAGGGGTCGACCAAGACACCTATTCCGTGATTGCTCAGTACCACTTCTAATCTAAGTGATACTGTCCGCCTTAGCGGATATAGCCAATAAAAAAGGTGCCTAGGCACCTTTTTTATTATTCAAATCACTCACTTTGCAGGGGAGTGTTTAGCTAAATTAAGCCAGTAGCTTCTTAGCTGCAGCCACGACAATAGAAACCGCACTGACTTCAGTTTGCTTCATTGTTGCTTCGTTCGGGATTTCCTGTTGAGTGCGGTTAACGATAACGCCAGCCACACACGCCGCACGCCAACCTTGAGTCGCACACATAGTGAATAAGGTCGCTGATTCCATTTCATAGTTCAGCACGCCCATATCCTGCCACTCTTTCATTGAGCCAGCGAAACGACGGGTCACACGGCCAGTCACAGTGTCATAACGCTCTTGACCTGGGTAGAAGGTATCTGAAGATGCGGTAACACCGATATGAGGTTCTACGCCCGCATCGCGGCACGCAGCAACCATCGCTGTGGTACATTCGAAGTTAGCAACCGCAGGGAACTCCATAGGGGCAAAATGTAAGCTCGCGCCATCTAAACGCACTGACGCTTGAGTCACAATCACATCACCTACATTCACATGGGGTTGAATCGCACCTGTGGTACCAACACGCAGGAAGGTATTCACGCCTAATTGCGCTAACTCTTCAACTGCAATTGACGTTGATGGACCACCGATACCGGTAGAGCAAATCACCACAGGCTTACCGTCAGCATACGCTAAGTAGCTGGTGTACTCGCGGTGACTTGCGAGGAATGTGGCATTGTCCATTAATTCAGCAATACGTTTTACGCGCTCTGGGTCGCCAGGCACAATCGCCAAAGTTGCGCCATCGAGCATCGCTTTGGTCAAACCTAAATGAAATACATCAGCCATCGTGAAAACCCCTTTCATTTTTGATAGTAAAATTCTTATATAATCGACTTTAACCTAGTATCGAAGCGGTGAAGGTTAACTTGATCACAGAATTATCGGCAAGAAGAATTGTTCATTCGTAATGTAATTACCAAATCTATTACAGCCTGATCACAAAGATAGCAAATCTGTGATGCTTCTGTCGGCTTGTATCAATTTCGTGGATGTAAGTGTGAGCCAGATCAGACACACTCGCCACACCCAGCAATATAAAAGATATAGGTTATTGATTTATAGCTAGTTTGCTGAAATCACCCTTTAGTATTAATCTGTAGAAGGACAAATATTGATCCATATCACGTTTCATCATCGTGCCTAGGGTTAGGGTTAAGACGAAACCAAAGCATGATAAAAGACGACAAGGAGAACGCCAATGTTTCCAGAATATCGAGATCTGATTAGCACGTTAAAGACTCAAGATGCTCATTTCCAACGTAAATTCAACGAGCACAATCAATTAGATGAGGAAATCAAACAACTGGAAAAACGCGTCGGTAGTGATTTCAACCCCACGGTGAAAGAACTCAAAAGCAAAAAACTGCATTTAAAAGAAGAGATCTATCAAATTCTCAAATCCCACAGCTAAGCTTTTCATCGCGGAAAAACGAAGGGCGCCTGAGCGCCCTTTTTGTTGCCTTGCGGTCAAGATTACAGATAGTAATCCTTCAGGGGTGGGAAACCATTAAAGCACACCGCAGAATAAGTGGTGGTGTAAGCACCAGCGGTTAACCAGTACATACGGTCTCCAATCGCTAGGTCATTGGGTAAACCATAGCTGTAGTGCTCATACATAATGTCGGCGCTGTCGCAGGTTGGGCCAGCGATAACACATTTATCCAATTCACCTTGTTTGTGAGTGAAGATTGGGAATTTGATCGCCTCATCCATGGTTTCGATTAAACCAGAGAACTTACCCACATCGGTAAATACCCAACGCTCTAATGCGGTGTAGGATTTCTTACTGATCAACACCACCTCAGACACCAGCACCCCTGCGTTAGAGATCAACGAGCGACCTGGCTCGAGAATGATCTGTGGCAAATCGTCCCCAAAATCTTCCTTCAGGAAGTGGGTGATTTGTTCAGCATACACACCGAGTTGATTGGTTTTGTCGATATAGTTAGCAGGAAAGCCGCCACCCATGTTGATCATCTTCAGGACGATATTGTGCTCATCGCGCAGACGATCGAAGATGCTCTTCACTTTACCAATCGCCGAATCCCAAGCACCGATATCACGTTGCTGTGAACCCACGTGGAATGAAATACCAAAGGGCTCTAAGCCTAATTCCTTCGCCAGAACTAACAGCTCATAAGCCATCTCATTTTGGCAACCAAACTTACGGGACAGTGGCCAATCGGCGGTGTCTGTACCTTCAGTCAGGATACGCACATAGATGCGTGAACCTGGCGCTTCTTCGGCGATCATGCGTAAGTCGGCTTCTGAATCCGATGCATACATACGCACGCCACGCTCATAAAACGCACGCACATCTTGACGCTTTTTGATGGTGTTGCCATAGCTCACACGGTCAGGTGTTACACCCACGTTAGTGACCATATCTAGCTCATAAATCGAGGCAATATCAAAGTTTGACCCTTTGTCTTTGAGTAACGTCAGGATCTCAGCCGCAGGGTTTGCCTTAACTGCATAATAAACATCGGCATAAGGAAAACTATTAACCATGTCATCGTATTGTTTCGCAATGATACTGGTATCAATCACCACGAACGGGGTCGCTTTATCTTTGGCAAACTCTTCAATACGTTTGAAGGTTTCAGCATCATAATAGTCAGCAACATCAATAGATTGAAATTGGCTCATTGGGCCAGAGTCTCCTTTGGGTCAGATGGTAAAAAGTCACTATGTGTCGTAAAAACGTGCGCAGTAAACGCTATTTTTTTATTTAACGCAACGAATTTTTATGCTTAATAACTAACTTTTTATTCTTTGAAATTTTAAGGCGATACCGAAGATCAAAAATGATCATAAAAACAGATAATTATGCATAAGAGCACAACAGGGAATGTTGACGTTTTTAAGTCAGGAAAAATGAATTTTTTGCGACGTCAATCCAAGCTTATACAGCTAAGGATTAACCGAGCGGAAAAAAGAAGTAAAACTTGACGCCCGATTGAAGAGTTCAACCCAATCTTAGCAAACCCAAAGTCATACAGCTAAAGAACGAATAACAGAGTTGAGGAGTAAGCCTCCCCAACTTTAACAGCATAAATATTATTGCTGCGACTCGTTTAGTTTCGCTAAGGCTTGGCCTAGAGCTTCACTCGAATCAAAGTAGGCAATATCTTGAATACTAAAGTTATTGAGCAAAATCATTGTTGCCATATCTTTAGTATCGGGTAACAGGCGGCTGATCTCACCTTCCCGGTCCAAGCCAATGGCAAAGGGCAATTCCTGCATTTGCGGCACAGCGACAAACTTAGCAATCAATGATGGCATACCACTGATATCCGCCACATAGACTAAATGCGACGGAAACTTATCTCCCGCCAATGGTGTAAGCGTTTCTTTAATAATATCGCCGCCTTTCATACTGCGGCTAAAGAGTAGCACTTTGGTTTCGTTGGTCACACTGACCACTTGCTCGTTTTGATCCTGTAAAGTAATAGGATTGATCGCATCACCAGCAACATAACTCGCCGCTAAGGCCATCATGGGAGTGAAAAGGAAGGACAGGCACAACAACAGCTTTCTCATAAACACTTACTCCATTTTTAATACGGGCAATAGCATACCCGAGTCTCGCAACCCGCTCATTTAATCCGCCCCATTACATGATACGCTTCACAATGCATGACAAATACGCCTTTCAACACAATTGTGCGTTATACTAGGGAAGTAAAATTAATTGCAAGGATATCATAATGATAACACCAGGACTTGATCAAGAATTGCAGCAACTGCAGGGCGTTTACCAACTTATTACCGAATTTTTAGTTAATTATAGTTTCCAGTTAATCGGTGCGGCGCTGGTCTTTTTATTGGGTCTGTGGGTCGCTAGCAAAGTCTCGCGCTTAGTGGCCAAGCAGTGCGAAAAGCACCAAATCGACATCACCCTCAGTAACTTTGTCAGCAATCTGATCCGCATCCTGATCATTGTCATGGTGGCCATTATCGCCCTAGGCAAGATAGGCATTAGCGTCACCCCTATGGTGGCCGCGATTGGTGCAGCCTCCCTCGGCGCGGGTTTAGCCTTACAGGGCATGCTGTCGAACTATGCCGCTGGGGTAACTATTATTGTGACTCGGCCTTTTGTAGTCGGAAATACCATCGAAATCAAAGGTGAAAGCGGTGTCGTCACACGGATTAATTTAGGGATGACGATTTTAACCAATGAGGAAGGCGAGCAAATTAGCATTCCCAACAAGCATATTGTCGGCGAGATATTGCATAACTCCTTCAGTAATAAGCTGGTCGAAACCCAATTTAACCTGAGTTATAACAACAATCCAGAAGCGGCAATAAGCCTAATCACTGAGCTGCTGAGCCAAAACTCCAATGTCAGTCAGGACACTACGCCAAATATTGGTATTAATGGTTTTAATGCCATCGGTATTGAGGTTGGTGTGCGTTACTGGGTGCCAACTCAAAACTACTTCCAGCATAAATATAAGATTAACCTAGCAATTTATAACGCCCTCAAACAGGCGGGAATTGAAATGGCTTGCCCAGTGCGAGAAATTCATTTGCAAGAAAAGTAAGCGCATCCGCCGAGGCGAATGGCTTATACCATTCGCCCCATCTAACACAGTTAACTTGCAATTTTTTCGGGATACGCGTTTACTGTGCAGCCCAAATATCGATAGTGACGGAATACTATGTTGTTGATACTTATCATTATAGCTTTTATCGTACTCTTTGTTTTTTTCGCAAAGTACCAAAAAAAGAAGATTCAAGCCGAAGCACTTGCCGCAGGAGAACCCTCAGCGTTACTCAATCATGGATTGACATTAATCAATCAAGGCGAAGTCAATTCAGGCCTAGACTATATTCAGCAGGCCGTCGATAAAGGTTTCGCCGTGGCAGCCATTGCCATGGCCGAACTGTATTCGGGCCGTTTCCCACAGGTTCCGGCCGATATCAAAGCGTCTAATGATTGGTATCGAAAAGCCGCCGAGATCGATCCGCAATATTTACCCATGCTCACCCTGACTAGCTTGGTCGCCTCTGAGGCGCAAACACCCGAGCAGTTAGGCGAACAGGTAGAACAGCTCAAAGCCAGTGCAGAAGCGGGGCAAGTCGAGTTTCAATATGAGCTAGCCTATTTGTATCTCAGACAACCCTTTCTCGATCCCGATGCTAGCCAAGCCATTTATTGGTTCGAAAAGGCGGCCGCCCAAGGCAACCAAGATGCCTATTACCACCTAGGCACCTTGTATTGGCACGATGAACGTGTCACGCCAGACTATAGCAAAGCGCGGGAATACTTTGAGAAAGCCGTCGCCGCTGGTGATGAACTTGCAAAAGATAACTTAGGCCATATGCTGGCATCAGGCCAAGGCGGCCCTAAGGACCTCGTCCGCGCCGAAGCTTTACTCAGCGAATATGCTGCAGAAAATGATTTTCGCCAGTATTACCTAGGTAAACGTTTCCTCTATGGTGAAGATTTTGCCGTCGACTACGGTAAGGCTCGCTATTGGTTAGAAAAATCCTGCGCCGCTGACAATGTCTTTGCTAAGTTAGCGCTGGCACACCTTAAACTACTCGACCCACAAACGGATAATGACTACCAGCAGGCAAGAACAGAATTCGAGACGCTGGCGTCCCAGTGGCAAGAAGAAGCCCTATTCGGCCTAGGTAAAATCTACGAGGAAGGCTTAGGCGTCTCGCGCCAACCGATTAAAGCCTTAATGTATTACCAACTGGCGGCCATGAGCCATATCAGTGATTATCAAGACGCATATGAGAAGCTCAGTAAGCGCTTGGGCACCCTAGAGATCCGCGAAGCCCAAAGCCTGTGTAATAACTTTCTGCATCAACACCCAATCCCCAATGAGCAGCAGGCTTATTACCATCTTAACCAAGCAGAAATCTACCGCAAGGGTGAGCATCCTAGCCGCGAAGCGCTGCAAACCGCAGAGACTTGGTACCGTAAAGCTGCCGACTTGGGCAGCCAAGATGGTATGCAAGCCCTCGTTGATATCAACCGCCATGAGTCGATTGATAAACCAGTACAAACATATATTTGGTCGAGTATATTACTGCGCAACTTTGGTAAATACGGGATGAATAGCGATCAACTCTTGTATCAACAACAGGCCCTATCCCGCTTAACGGAGTCCGAGCTGTTGTATGCCCAAGATGAAATCGAGAGGATTGAAACTCAGCTAGCACCTTACTTACAGAGTAATGAATAAGGATTAAGTAGCTGAATACTGGGGTTTAGCCGCTTGGCCAACCCCTGCACTTAAAACCACGGCTTAAGCCGTGGTTTTGCTCAAATGCCGCAACAATGTTGCCAACGTAGGCGCAACGGTTTGATGGGATGGATAACACAAACCAATACGGCGAAACATCCGAGGCCCATCGAATTTAATCTGTTTAAGCCGAGGCTCGTCTTCGATTAATCCATCGGGGAGAAAACTCACCCCAAATCCCGCCAGTACCAGCGACATAACCAAAGACTTAGATTCTGCCTTCGCCACCAAATTGAGCGACAAATTGCTGCAGGCGAGTAAGCCGATGGTTTGCTGGTGCGCCTCGCAGGGTGGGCACTCAATAAAGTCATACTGGCTTAACTCTTCGGGGCGAATACTGCTGAGCTGCGCAAGCCTATGCTCACTCGGCACACACAGCACATAGTCCTCCTCCCATAACGGAAAAAACACTTCATCCTCATGGCGTAAACTGTCTAAGGTTAACCTGCAATCCGCAGGGCTTTGATAATCCACCAGCTCTAAATCTAAATGGCTAATCGCCTGATTGATTTGAGTTAATAACCCTGCAAGACGACGCTGACTCAGATCGGGCATCACGGCTAAGCGCAGCTTTTGTCGACTCGCTTTTGCCATAAATAGAGCGGGTAATTTACTGGCCTCCTCCACCAACTTAACTGCCAGTGGATAAAGATAGTGGGCACTATCCAAAGCTTTTACGCCCTTTTTACTGCGCTCGAATAAGGCGCCGCCAAGCTCTTCCTCTAACTGTTTAAGCCCAGCAGAGAGCGAGGGCTGGCTGACATAACAACGTGTTGCCGCCGCGGTAATATTGTTTTCTTCATAAATTGCGATAAAAAACCTTAATAGGCGTAAATCAACCATTTGCCGTCACCTTATCTTCTCAGCATGCTGTCATAGGTAAAGCCTATCATATTCAGTGGAAATAAGTATTTTTCAGTCCAAAAACCGCCACTTATACTAACGTCCAAGTTAGAAATTCATCAATCAACCCCATTTAACGCTTACAAAGATAGGAATGACAAATGACAAATACTACTCAGCCCCTCGTTGTGATCACTGGCGCCTCATCGGGCATAGGAGCCGCCATCGCCAAACAATTTAGCGCCGCAGGACACCCACTCTTACTGTTAGCGCGCCGAGTCGAGGCAATGCAAGCTCTTGCTTTACCAAACAGTTTATCCATCAGCGTTGATGTAACCGATGCAGACGCTATCAAGGCCGCCATTAACCAAGCGGAAGCACAGTTTGGCCCAGTCGGTTGCCTTATCAACAACGCTGGCGTCATGCTGCTTGGGCAAATTGATACTCAAGATCCCAACGAATGGAGCCGCATGCTCAATATCAATGTGATGGGTGTACTCAATGGTATCCATGCAGTGTTAGCCGGAATGAAGGCGCGCAAAACCGGCACCATTATCAATATCAGCTCAGTGGCGGGACGTAAGACCTTCCCCAACCATGCGGCTTATTGCGCGACAAAATTTGCCGTGCATGCCTTAACCGAAAACATCCGCGAAGAAGTCGCAATGGACGATGTACGCCTAATCACCATTGCGCCAGGAGCGGTCGAGACAGAACTCTTAAGCCACACCACGGATGATGCTATCAAAGCGGGCTATCAAGATTGGAAAGTACAAATGGGCGGCGTGATTGCCCCCGAAAACGTTGCCGCAGCAGCATTATTTGCTTGGCAACAACCGCAAAATGTCTGTGTGCGTGAGATAGTGTTAGCGCCAACACGCCAACAACCTTAAGCGACGTGCTTGGCGCGACCTCGCTATAGTCATGGGTAAAACGCAGTGTGCGAGTGCCACTGCGTTTGAAAATATAAAAATCGACCGAGTGTGCTCAACGCCTAGCGGCAAAAACCTCCCCCTCCACACAGCAAAAATGGAGCTAAATCATTCCGAACGACTACTTTAGCGATCGCAAATTTTACAAAGTGTTAACTCGATCACTCTCATTTTTCCGCCCTATCCGACTTAAAACCCTAGCTGCGACACAACAGGCTAATTTAGCAATAAAAACAAATCATTGTTTTTGAAAATGTAAATTCCCACCCAAATCATTCCACCACCAATCAATTAGATTTTTATCAATGAAATTTTTATCAATTAGATTTTTTTAATGGAGGTGATATACCTCAAATAAACATCCCATCACCTTTGATAAATTTATTCACAAGGTGGAAGCAATAGCCACATTCCACCAACAAAGTCATGTGAATGACAATTAAGAAAGGATGAGATGATGAAAACTTCAACTAAGATCGCAATCGCCGTCGCGCTGATTAGTAGCTTAGGCCTTCAAGCCTATGCCGCCGAAGGGGGTAATCCTAAAAAAGGAAAGCACCTCTATAAAAAAGAATGTAAAGCCTGCCATAGCCAAGGTGGTGAAGGTGGCGAGCTAACCCCAATGAGCAAAACCATGAGCCAATGGGATCGCTTTTTCGACAAAGATAAACACAAACTCAAACCTGAGGTATTCAATGGCCTCACTGAGCAAGATCTCAAAGATATACAGCAATTTCTGTATGACCATGCTGCCGACTCGGAGCAACCGCAAACCTGCGGTTAATTGCTGCTGAGCCTAAATCAAAGGGATAACCGCAGGCCTGCAACTGCAAGTTAACCCATTGAAATAAAATCCAAGCCCAATAAGAGAAAAATGGGGAGCACACCTCAGGGCCTCCTGTTGGGTAAATTTGGCACAGAGCCTTGAGCCAGTGCCAGCGGAACACTCAGGGAGAAACCCTATGCGTACACGTACACTCATTTCGATATTGGTCGCTAATGCGCTGTTTATGTCCGGCCAAACCTTTGCCGCAGCCAACGAAACGCCAGCCGACACCCAAAAAATGGCAGAGCTGAAACAACAGCTTGCCGATATCACCGAACAACTCGATGAACTCAATAGTCGTGTCGATAAAACCGAACGCCACACCTCGTTAGATCGCCTTGAAATCACCGGCGACTTTAGAACCAAGGCTCACTCACTGCATTACCGTGATGTCGTTTGGAACCCCGCCATTAAGGTTAACTTTAATGACTTTGGCGCCAAGGCCATGTCCGGCGCCTTTGGGATGCCAAACGATCCTAACTCGCCTCTCGGACAGATGATGCAAGCCAACCCAGACCTTGCGGCCGCCTTTCAAAATGGCATGTTACAGGGCGTGATGCCCTATGTACTCGCGCAGCAACATATCCAAGATATTGATAACGATATCTTTTACACCACTCGCCTGCGGTTAA
Organism: Shewanella decolorationis S12; assembly: GCF_000485795.1. Lineage (GTDB taxonomy): Bacteria > Pseudomonadota > Gammaproteobacteria > Enterobacterales > Shewanellaceae > Shewanella > Shewanella decolorationis. The sequence continues at coordinate 50,697 of NZ_AXZL01000063.1, read as the reverse complement.
ATCTTAAGGCCAAGGTATGGGATAACGTCAGCTTTGCCGGTCGTCTTAGCATGTACAAAAACTGGGGCGACTCCACAGGCGTACAAGTGTTCGACTCTTGGCGCTCATTTACTATGGATGGCACCAGCAGCGGTAACACCAGCGGTGACTGGCTGCGGGTAGAGCGCGCCTATTTCGACTGGAAAAAAATCAACGGCTCCGAGTTTTACCTCTCGATTGGCCGCCGCCCATCCACCTATGGCCCGCCAAGCCACTACCGAGAAAACGAACTGCGTGGCGGCACACCTTCGGGCCATTTAGTTAACTTTAACTTCGACGGTGCAACCTTAGGCTACAACCTAGGGGAAATCACTGGAGTTGAGGGGCAAGTGGTTCGCTTCTGTTATGGCCAAGGCTTTGAATCCCAATGGGGTAATGGCGAAATGTTTGGTGATATCGTCACCAAGGATACTCACCTCGGCGGCTTTAATATCGATGCCATCAACGACGGTACTAACTTCCTGCAATTTACCCTGTTTGGTGCCAAAGACGTGAACGACGGCTTTAAAGGCACTATGGCCTTCCCGACCCAACTGGCGGGAATTTTCGCCCCCACCATGTACCAGGATATGCAAAAGTTTGACAACTTTAACTTTGTCACCCGAGTGCAACCTAGCGGCGTCATTGGTGATATGTACCTTGGCGGCATTGGCTTTGCGCGGGAAGAAGCTAACGATATCAAATGGTTTGCATCACTGGGTTGGACACGCGCAGAGCCAAATGGCAATGCTGGCATGTTCGGCGGCATGTTATCCGATGCGGTGTTTGAAGCAGAGCTCAACAGCACAGGGACCGAAATCATCATGGTGCCGAAAACCAGCGATGATACCGATACCAAAGATGGTTATGGCATCTATGTAGGTATCCAGATCCCAGCGCCCTACGGCAAGTTTGGCTTGGAATATAACTACGGTTCTAAATATTGGACGCCCTTCACCCAAGCCCAAGATGACCCAATCGGTAGCAAGTTAGCCACCCGTGGCCACGTCGGCGAAGCTTATTACATCTTTGATATCAATCCAAAAATGTTTATCAAACTGGCTGGACTCTACTACGACTACGAATACACAGGTAGCGGCACACCTGTGGGCGCACCACAAAAAATCGATGAGGTTCTAGCGGGCTCAGCCTACTCGATGCTACCGGTAGTCGATAAGGCCTTCGATGTTAACGCCTCGCTGACCATTAACTTCTAACCTAGACGCCATTCAGCCCTCGGTATCGCCGAGGGCAGGAGTACAGAATGAAAAAACTCATTGTTATTGCCTTAGCGGGTATGGCGTTGCAAGCGCAGGCTGCCAATCCCCATAAAGACGTTCTCAAAGGCCCCTTCGCCACAGGTTCAGAGGTCACGACTCAGTGCTTAACCTGCCACGAAGAACAAGCCACAGACATGATGAAAACCTCCCACTGGACATGGGAATTAGAACAAAAGCTCCCCGATAGAACCGTATTACGCGGTAAGAAAAACAGTATCAATAACTTCTGTGTGTCGATTTCCAGCAACGAGCCTCGCTGCACTAGCTGCCACGCTGGTTATGGTTGGAAAGACAGCAACTTTGATTTTAAAGATAAAACCAAAGTGGACTGCTTAGTCTGCCACGACACTACAGGCACCTATGTAAAAGACCCCGCTGGTGCAGGTGAACCCATGGCAAAACTCGATCTGGCGAAGATCGCGCAAAACGTGGGTGAACCCGTGCGGGATAACTGCGGTAGCTGCCACTTCTATGGTGGCGGTGGTGATGCGGTCAAACATGGGGATCTAGACTCCTCCATGGCCTATCCCGATAAAGCCACTGATGTACACATGGACAGCGACGGCAATAACTTCCAATGCCAAAACTGCCATACCACTGAAAAACATCAAATATCGGGTAATGCCATGGGCGTATCCCCTGGCGGTATTGACCATATAGGTTGTGAGAACTGCCACGAGAGTGCACCGCATAGCAACAAAAAGCTCAATACCCATACAGCAACCGTGGCTTGCCAAACCTGCCATATTCCCTTCTTCGCTAAGAATGAACCCACCAAGATGCACTGGGATTGGTCAACCGCAGGGGATGATAAACCTGAAACCGTTGATAAATATGGTAAACACACCTATCAAAAGAAAAAGGGTGACTTTGTGTGGGAGAAAATGGTCAAGCCCCAGTACGCTTGGTACAACGGCACGGCTAACGCTTATATGGCGGGGGACAAGATGGACCCGAAAGTCGTCACTAAGCTGACCTACCCTATGGGCGACATTAACGACGCTAAAGCCAAGATTTATCCCTTTAAGGTGCATACTGGTAAGCAGATTTACGACAAAAAACTCAACATCTTTATCACCCCAAAAACCTATGGCAAGGGCGGATATTGGAGCGAGTTTGATTGGAATTTAGCGGCGAAACTGGGTATGGAAGCCAATCCAACCATGTTGGAAAAAGGTATTAAATACAGTGGTGAATATGACTTTGCTGCCACTGAAATGTGGTGGCGGATCAACCACATGGTGTCACCTAAAGAGCAAGCGCTTAACTGTAATGATTGCCATAACAAAGGCACTCGCCTCGATTGGCAAGCCTTGGGCTATCAAGGCGACCCAATGAAAAACAAGCAAGGCCCTAAGCATAAGCAACCATAAGCTGTTCCACTCGCTATAGCCTAACCAAGCCTGATGGCATAGCGAGTATCGCTCCCCTGCAAACCTTTGAGAGCTTAGTTCCCGCTGGCTAAGCTCTCTTTTTTATCAGCTATACTCTGCCAACAAAGACAAATCGGCACAGAGAAAAAACAATACTGTCCCAGTTTGTCTTAATCTATCGGTTTAAAATGGACTTTGGCTCTGTTTATAAGTCAAATCAACTGATTTTTATGGCATTTATTTTGCCTAATCAGGCAATGTTCAATTGTGGCAACCTCTATGACCGCGGGCAAAACCCCAGCACAGCACTCAACTCAACCGCTCAACCGTTTACTCGGTGAAACCAGCGGCGCCTTTGCCGACCTAGGCACTTTTTTACCCTTAGTCTTGGGCTTAATTGCCCTAAACCAATTTTCGCCCCAAGGGATATTTTTAGGCTTTGGCCTATTCGCGATCTTAAGCGCCTTATTTTATCGCCGCCCTATTCCCGTCCAACCCATGAAGGTCATCGCCGCCCTCGTGATCGCCCAAGGCTTAACGCCCGGGATGCTGCAAGCCAGCGCCATGCTGATGGGTGTCATACTGTTAATTTTGGCCTTTAGTGGCGCCATTACTTGGCTTGCCAAGCAATTATCCCAAGCCGTGAGTGTCGGTATCCAGCTTGCCATTGGCCTACAATTAATGTGGATGGGCACTAAGATGATGAGCGACTTTTGGCTGCTCGGACTCGGCGCGTTTGCCTTGCTATTTGTGAGTAAATTCTTACCTTTACGTTACCTTGCTATGCCACTCGTTATTGCTGCGGGCATGTTGTGGCAAGCCAACAGCCAAACCGAAATAACTAGCAGCCTGACTATTCCCGCCTTGAGCGCCTCGCTACATTTGGCTTGGCCTAGTCTTAATGAGTGGAGCTCGGCGGCGATTTTACTGGTGTTGCCGCAGCTCGCCCTCACCTTAACCAATGCAGTGATAGCTACCTCGGCCATGGCGCAGGAAAAATTCCCCGAAGACGCCGCCAAACTCACGCCTAAAAACTTGGCCATTAGCTCTGGGCTTGCCAATTTGTTACTCGCGCCTTTTGGGGCGGCGGCCATGTGCCATGGCGCGGGAGGCCTTGCGGTGCAATACCATTTTGGCGCGCGCACTCACCTCGCGCCATTAATCTTCGGTGGTACTTGTGTGGTGATTGCCCTGTTTTGGGATAGCCAAATTGCGTGGTTGCTCGGGCTTATTCCTGTGGCAATTCTCGGCAGTTTGCTATCCATCGGCGGTTTGCAACTGGCGTGGTCAAAACGCCTTATTGATGGTAAGCCCTTCTGTATCTTTGTGATCCTCGCAACCGCAGTCACTTGCTTGGCTGTCAACGCCGCCGCTGGGCTGGCTGTTGGTATTCTTCTCGAGCAAGGGCGCCGCACTTGGGCCATGCTCGCCATGCGTTAAGCACCAATATCTCCAAGAAAGTAAAAAACACAGCACCTCCCTGTGCTGTGTTTTTATCTCTTAAAATGTTCTTGCAGGATTGGTGGGCGTATCCTTTTGTGCCAGCGTCCATTTCGCTATTACATCCTTACGCATAAAACCTACTTTTGCGTGTTCCTTAGCATATTGAATAAACTTGTCTAAGGCATTGGCAAGACCTGGCGCCCCCCCGATACGGTCGTGCACACTGATTGACATCATCCGCCGCTGGGATGCGCCTTCCTGATAAAGCATATCGAATTCGTCTTTAAGCTCCTGCAAGAAGGCGGCAGCCGTCATCGCAGTATTGCCACCAAAGCGACCTATATCATTGTTACGTAAGGTATAAGGCACCACAGCAAACGGTTTACCCTGCACAGGGATAATTGAAGGTTCATCCCTTGATAGATCATCAATATGATAGATAAAGCCTAAATCCTGCAGGATATTTAAGGTTTGGGTGCTGTGGCGCATCCAAAACGCATTAAACCCTATGGGACGCTGGCCGGTAATCTTTTCTAAGGTATTGATACTCTGGATGTAAGAATCACGCTCCTGCGCTGGCGACATACTGTATTGCGGTGTCCACGTCTGCCCATGGCCTGAAATCTCATGGCCTTCATCCGCCACTTGTTTGGCAAGTTGTGGATGTAATTCGGCGGCGCGGCCCACCATGTGGGATGTCACCTTAATATTGTGCTTACGCCATAAACGTAGCAAACGCGGTATCCCCTCATTCATCCCGTAGTCGTACCAACTGGGGGTAATAGTATCAGGATAACCCTGCTCCATTGGTGGAAACGGACCTTCGGCGTTTTTATCCTGCGCGCCAGCCTCAAACTGCATGGAGATAGAAATCACTAGTTGTTCGCCATTAGGCCAAAAACGCTTATTCATACTGCCTCCAACAGAAGTTTGTGTTTGATCATCGAGTGCCACTAAACCTGGTAACCCCATGGAAAAGGCTGATTGACTTAGCCCTACACCCGCCACCAAAGCACCGCCCGCCTGTAGACTGGTCTTTAAAAATTGTCGACGTGGGTTCATGACTTGGCTCCTGTGGTCACAGCTTTAGCGGCAAGCTGGCTAAATAGCGTCTGATAATCCTCAAGGTGCCAGTTGTCTGTGATAAAACCATCACGCACTCGGTACATATCTACGGCGCGAAAATCAATTTTTTGCCCTTGTCCACGCTGTTCACCAAAGACACCGGTAAAATGGCCATTAAAGCGGAGACGCACAACCGCACGGTCACCGACCACCAGCAGGTGCTCAACGGTTACCGAGAGATCGGGCACCGCCGCCCTGAAGTGCTTAGAAGCGTCGAGCGGACCAGTAATCCCCTGTGCACGACCTTCTGGCAAGGTGCGATCGATAAAACTGGTCGCTAATGCCCAGTGGGCAAATGTTGGGTCGCCTGTATCCCAAAAACTAGCGTATAGCAAAGCGGCGTGGGCAATAGATTCAGCCTGTGGTGAACCATCGCTGATCAGCTCCATTGCCGTTACCTTAGGAGTAAGAGCGGTTTTGACATCAACACTGGCTTGGGTTGAACCCCCTTGAGCGGCAAATGCCGTCATGCTTAGACTCGCAAGCGCAAAGCCTATAATGGCTAAGCCGAGTAATCCTGAGCTCCATAAACCGACTTTTATCCAAGGCGCAACGGCGCAATAAGTACGATGTTGCATTATGCCACCTCATCATCACTAGAGCGGATCACAGCTCGCAGCGCCGTTTGATAACTTGGATAATCCGTATATCCAGCCGCACTGCCACCAAATAATGGCCCCTTATCGAAGGGTGATAGGGGTAATTGATTGGCTAAACGATAGGGCAGATCGGGGTTAGCGATAAAGGCGCGACCAAAGGCCACTAAATCGGCATAACCTTTTTCGATAACCTCATTGCCACGCTCGACATCGTAGCGACCCGCCACAATAATGCTGCCTTTAAACACTTTGCGTAGCTCGATTCTGAAGGACTCTGGCACTTGCGGCGCATCGTCCCAATCGGCTTCCGACAAGTGCAAATACGCTACGCCCATGGCCGATAAATGCTTAGCGGCTAACAGGATAGTATCGACTATCTCAGGGCAAGCCATGTCCTTAAAAGTCACATAGGGCGCGAGGCGAACGCCTACTTTATCGGCGCCAATCTGGGCACTTACCGCTTCAACCACTTCCAATAAAAAGCGAATACGTTTTTCGGGCGTGCCGCCATAGGCATCGGTTCTGTGATTAGAGTTAGTTCGTAGGAATTGGTCGATGAGATAACCATTACCACCGTGGATTTCGATACCATCGAAACCTGCGGCAACGGCATTTGCCCCTGCCTTGGCAAAGTCGGCCACTACGCGGTCGATATCTGTTTGAGTCATTTCCCTCGGCTCGGGGCAGTCCACCATTTGCCCCTCGGGATGCTGCTCATCAACAATCCACACCTTAGTGCCAACAGGGGTTATCGCCGAAGGTGCAATAGGCGCCCCGCCCTGCTGAAAAATGGGATGGGACACTCGGCCCACATGCCAGATTTGATTAAAGATTTTACCGCCCGCTTGATGAACCGCCGCGGTGACTTTTTTCCAGCCGTCAATTTGTGCCTCGGTATAAACGCCGGGGGTAAAAGAGTAGCCTTGGCTGTCGTCCGAAATTTGGGTCGCTTCGGTAATGATCAGACCTGCCGAAGCACGCTGGGCGTAATATTGCGCCATTAAGTCGTTGGGAATATTCCCAGGCTGTGTGGTACGCGCCCGAGTCATCGGCGCCATCACGATACGATTTTGTAATGTCAGTGCCGCTGACTCATAGGCTGTAAATAAACTCATATGCACTCCGAACCATAAATGAAGTTTGAATATCTGAGTGCAATAGTGCATTAATTAATCTATATTGATAATCAGTCAAATATTTAAATCATTTTCAAAAATAATTTGATATGTACCATATAAACGATCTACAACTCGCTCTTCGTATCGCTGCGCTCGAAAGCCTGTCCGCCGCCAGTAAAGAGGTTGGTATGACGCCCGCCGCCGCTAGCGCCGCCCTACAACGGCTTGAAAAAAAGTTAGGTTGTCAGCTGTTTGCTCGCTCCACTCGGCGATTGCAACTCACGGAAGAAGGGCGAATATTTCTCGATGCCGCCAAGCCTGCCCTAGTTTTACTCGAAACCGCTTCTGCCAATTTGGCCGAACATAGGGGCGAACTCAAAGGTGAAATACGTATCGCTCTCCCCTCTGATATTGGCCGCACGCGGATCCGCGGTTGGTTAGATGAACTAATGGATAGTGCGCCAGATCTCTCGATCCAACTCTATTTTGGCGACCATATGGCGGATCTTATCGATCAAAATATCCATTTAGCCCTACGCTATGGTCAGCTTGAAGATTCCAATCTAAAACGACGCCAACTATCGATGACGCCAAGAGTGCTCGTTGCCTCCCCCGCTTATCTTGCTCAACATGGAGAACCACAAACACTGAACGAACTGAGTCAACACCAAGTGTTGATCTTAAATCGTGGAGGTGAGCCATGGCAGAAGTGGAAATTCAGCCACAATGATGAAGCCGTAGAGATTGAAGTGAGAGGAAAACGCTTTTGTAATGATGGTGCCGTTGTGCGCGATTGGGCACTGGCGGGGCGAGGTATCGCCTATAAAAGTTGGCTCGATGTGGCACAGGATGTCACCGAAGGCAGGCTAAAGCTTATCCTAGCCGATAAACTCGCACCTCCGGTGCCACTGCAATTGGTCTATCTGCAAACCGACTATCCAAGCCATAAAATACGCCGCACCATTGAGTTTTTAGTGCAAAAACTGCAGCAATTTAGCTTGGAATATCCAGCGCCTTAGAGGCAACTTGGCTGACTAAAACCACGGTGACTCTGGCTAAATTTGTATCGTTATGTTGTAAAAGGGAAAACTAGCCTTTAGGTAGCACCACAGTTACCACGCACCCCTGCTGCCAAGGCAATCTAGCGAGTGTCGATTGCTGACAATTTTCAATTTGAATACTGCCATGGTGGCGGCTAACGACATCCTTGCAAATGGCTAAGCCTAAGCCAAGCCCTGCATCCTTGGTGGAGGCAAATGAGGCCATCAACTCGCTAGCCTGCCCTTGTAACCCTTCGCCATTATCTATGACTAATACCTTGATTTCACTAGAGTGATAATAGATCTCAATCCTTAGCTGCCGTGCTCGATTATCCTTGCAGGCCTCCAGCGCATCGAGACTGTTTTTCACTAGGTTGACCCACATTTGGCTTAAGCCAACACTGTCACCCATTAATTCATAGGGATGGCCTTCAACTTCGACAGTGACTTGTACCTCGGCGCGGTCTAACTCGCGCCGCAGCAGTGCGAGGGCTTCTTTGACGACTAACGTCACATTCAGCGGCTCAGCCTTGGCCTGACGGCGCTTAAGCAAACCGCGAATTCGGTGTACAACTGCCCCCGCCCGTATCGATTGCGCGTTGATTTTACCCAAAATATCATAGAGTTCAGGATTATCCTGCCCCAGCCTTTCTAGCTGTATCATAGCGCCTTCACTGTATTGAGTAATGGCGGCTATGGGTTGATTTAGCTCATGGGCTAGGCCAGCACCAATCTCCCCGAGAATCGCCGCACTCTGCAACCGCTCTAGCTGCAAGGCTTTATCCTTTAGCTGCCGCTCGGTGCTGACCAAAAACTCGCTCTTTTGGCGAAATTTATACTCGAGCCACAGGTGATAAATGGTCGACACGATAAAAATCAGTAGTAATACCCCGCCCCACTCTTTGTTTTTCTCCATCCATTTATAGACGGTTTGATACAGGGGCGGCGCCGCACCTTGTAGTTGCAACTCTTTAAATAATTCAATCACCTTTAGCTGACTCACCGGCGCCGTCCAACCTAAGGTATCAGCGGTAATCGCCGCCACATGGTCGGCGGGCAAGTCAAACAAAGCACGGGTGATTTGCATGGTAATACGCGGCGATACTGTATCCGCCGCCGCGAATGACCAGTTGGGGTAGAGCTGAGTGCTGACCTCACAATCATAACCAGGCGGATTGGTTGGATGAATTACCCGAAAATCGGCCTGATTAATAAGTCCGGTTTCAATCATTTCCTCTAGAGTACAAAAAGGCGCAATGGCGGCGTCGGCATTACCGTCGCGCACTTGATAAATCAGGGGTTCTAAAGGGAATCCGAGAAATTGTACTCGACCAAAGAATTGCTCCGGCAAATAACCCATTTTATGCAGCAATCCCATCGCCGCTTGATAGCCACCAAGCGCCTGTGGATCGCTGGCGACCACATTCTTACCCCGTAAATCCTGCAAGCTGCGTATAGGGCTGTCGGCGCGCACAATAATGGTGGCGCCGATGGTAAAAGTACTGCCCTGATGTTTGCGGCTTTTCATGGTAGCTAGCCACGAGAGTGGGAAATTATTACTCAAGTGCAAATACTGGCCGGGGTTAGTGACAATAAATTGCAAGTCGTTGCTAAGCAACTGGCTACGCATACCATTAAAGTCGACGGGTACGACTTCAAAACGGCTATTAGGAACGTTTTCACTAAGGTAATCCATCATAGGCTGCCAGCGCTGTTTCGCCTGTAACACGCCATGATTCGCCAGCACCCCGACTTTAAATTCATTGAGGGGAAGTTCTTCATCGGCATAGGACAAATTGAGCCCCATCAGACTCAAGAAGCAAGTCACCACCAGCGCCCTACACCAAGTTCCCATTGCTATCGCCTTGTCTTATATGCCTTTGTTTTAGGAATACTTTATACGCTAGGCAAAAATTAAGCTGTGAATGGCGCCAAACTCTGATATTTACCCAATGGGATTTGGCTAATTTAGTGATACACCTCCCAAGACCTAGGCTTAAAATTGAGCCTGCACCCCTGCAGACTTAAGCTAAAGAGAGCCACAAACCACCGCAAGGGAAACCATGTCAACAAAGCTGCCACTGTATTTAGTCGATGATGATGAGGCGATTCTCGATTCCTTAGGCTTTATGCTCAGACAATTTGGCTATCAAGTACAAACCTTTAGCAGTGGACAAGACTTTTTAGCCCAATGCCCGTTAACACAGGCTGGCTGTGTGATTTTAGATAGCCGAATGCCGGAGATCACTGGCCAAGAAGTACAACAAAAACTGCTTGAAACCCAAAGTCCGCTAGGAGTGATCTTTCTCACGGGACACGGGGATTTGCCCATGGCATTAAGCGCTTTCCGCAAGGGCGCCTGCGACTTTTTTCAAAAACCCGTATCGGGCAAGGCCCTAGTTCAAGCCATTGAAAAAGCACACAAATTAAGCCAAACAAGTTTTGAGCAACAGCATCTACAGCAAAAATTTGCCCAACTGACCGAGCGCGAACAACAAGTATTAGCTCATGTGGTTCAAGGCATGACCAACAAGCAGATCTCCGAAGCCATGTACTTATCCCTAAGAACCATCGAAGTGCATCGGGCTAAGATTATGAAAAAGCTCGAAGTGAACAATATGGCTGAATTAGTACAGCACTTAGCCCACCTAAATACACTCTTACCAGAGTAATCCAATAAACCTCGAAAGATGGAAACGATCGAGAGCCAGTTAACCGATTCAAGGCATAGACACTTAGCTTATCTGCTACCTGCTGTCGATTAACCAACTGCAATCAACTGGGCACCTGCGACAAGCTGTCGCAGTTTGCATCTTATGCTTTGTGTCAAACACCATTCACTGCCACACTCAGCTCAGGTTCTCTCCTTTATGTCCCGTAGGCATTAAAGATCCACTGCTTTAGAACCTTCCCCCGAGTTCGGCCAGTGTTCTCGGGGCTTTTTTATCACTCCTGTTTTGTCTATAAGGCTCGCCCCTCAGCCGCCAACAAAGTAAATTAATTCATAGACTCAGAACATTCATGATGATTTGAGGTCATAATCAACAACATAATTAGCAGACTCAAACGTAATCAAGGAAGAATTTATGTCTAAGATCATCATCAACCTCTCTTTTAGTCTTTTTATGCTTGGCTCCCTAAGCGGATGCCTAACAAACACACTGGTCAGTGATAGATGCAACCAAACATATCCAGCTGATCAGCAAGAATGTGACAAAACAGACGCCGCCATCTATACCGCTTCAGCATTATTAAAAGACTCAGATAAAGGCCAAAGCTGCGCCGATATGTCCGGCAAGGCGAAGGAAGATTGCTTAGCCCAACAACAAGCGCTTAGAGAATCACTAGACAAACACTCTCGTAAGTAGTCTCAAGGAAGATAAATGCAAGCTTCTGTTTTTATTGCCGTCTCACTCGACGGCTTTATTGCCTCGCCCAATGGGGATATCGACTTTTTAAATCAACACCCGAGCCGTAATCCCGAAGAGGATTTTGGTTACTACGCCTTTATCGAAACGGTTGATGCCATTGTGATGGGACAAAAAAGCTTTGAAAAGGTCCTGTCCTTTGACTGCGATTGGCCCTATGAATCGCTGCCCGTGTTTGTCTTAAGCCGTCAAGGCATTTCAATTCCCGTAGAATTAAACACTAAGGCTGAAGTTCTTAGCGGTGATGCTACGAGTATTAGTGAGCAACTAAAGAAGCGCGGTTTTAAGCATCTCTATATCGATGGCGGGCAAACCATTCAGGGATTTCTCGCGGCAGGACTCATCCAGGAGTTAACACTCACGCGCATCCCAACCTTGCTTGGTTGTGGCATCCCTCTCTTTGATGGCTTGGCCCACGCGATTCAGCTAGAAGCCTTACACACTCAGCAATATGACAATGGCTATGTGCAAAGTCGATATAGAGTACTTGGTTAATCGATAGTAAATCTTACCTGATACTTGGCAAAGCTGACCGACTCAGCTTTGCCAAAAACCAGTTAACAATGTAACCAGTGTGTTAATTAAAAACAATTACTATCAATAGCTTAATGAACATCTACAAAAATTACGCTAAAATACAGTCATCTTAGCAACAGGTGAGCAGTATGAGCCGTCTACACACATCTAAGGGATTTACCCTAATCGAACTGGTGGTCGTTATCATCATCTTAGGGATTCTTGCCGTGGTCGCGGCCCCTCGTTTTATGAATCTCAGCCAAGACGCCCACGATGCGCGGGCAAAAGCCGCCTTCGCCGCTTTTACCTCTGGCGTAAAGCTGTATCACAGTTGTTGGCTGACGGGCGGACACTCGGGCTACACCCAAGATCTTGCCTGCTATGGTGATGGCACTGTCGACTCCACCACTACCGGCTTTCCCCTCGGAAAAGACACAGCCCAAAGCGGAAACAAAGGCACGCAATTACAAGGCGCTTTTTGCGGTGAGCTGTGGCAATCCTTACTCGATAATCCGGACACAGTCCTCGCCACTCACTTCGATTGGCAAACAACCCCCAATGTCGATATCGTCTATTGGTACAGCGGCGGCGCAATAACCGACTCTAACACTTATTGTTACTTTAACTATGTGTCGGATGATCGCCGCCTTGGCAGCGAGAATTGGGAGCTAAAATACTATCCCCTCGATGGCCGCACCGTTGTCGGCCGCTCTACCTTATCGCAGTAATATCCGTTACCAGCCACAGGGCATAAAATCCCCAACGCCCTGTGGCTTTTTCCGCTTTCACTTGAAATCTAACCATCCATCCCCATATCTATTCCATCATCCACCGCAGGATTTTCATTGCGGGCAAGAGAAGAGGATTCAAAAGTGACCACTATCGTATCAGTACGCCGTAATAACCAAGTTGTCATCGCCGGCGATGGCCAAGTCTCCCTAGGCAATACCGTCATGAAAGGTAACGCCAAGAAAGTGCGTCGCTTATATCACAACAAAGTGTTGGCAGGTTTTGCTGGCGGCACCGCCGACGCTTTTACCCTATTTGAGCGTTTCGAGTCCAAGCTCGAGATGCACCAAGGCCATCTACTACGATCGGCCGTTGAACTGGCCAAAGATTGGCGTACAGACCGCATGCTGCGCAAACTCGAGGCCATGCTGGTGGTCGCCGATGCTGAAGCGTCACTGATCATCACAGGTAACGGTGACGTAGTGCAGCCAGAGCATGATTTAGTCGCCATTGGCTCGGGCGGTAACTATGCCCAAGCTGCGGCGCTGGCACTGCTGCAAAATACTGAATTATCGGCGCTGGAAATTGCAGAAAAATCGCTGACTATTGCTGGCGATATCTGCGTATTCACCAATCAATTCAAAACGATTGAAGAACTTAATTACTAACAGGGCGTGAGGAATATTATGTCTGAAATGACCCCCCGTGAGATTGTCCACGAGCTGGATGCCCATATTATCGGCCAGAAAAAGGCCAAACGTTCCGTCGCTGTTGCCCTACGTAACCGCTGGCGCCGCATGCAATTAGATGCCGATTTCCGTCAAGAAGTTACCCCAAAAAATATTCTGATGATTGGCCCAACTGGCGTGGGTAAAACCGAAATCGCCCGCCGTTTGGCAAAGCTTGCCAACGCGCCGTTCATCAAGGTTGAAGCCACTAAGTTCACCGAAGTGGGTTACGTGGGTAAAGAAGTCGAGCAAATCATCCGTGATTTAACCGACATCGCCATCAAGCTGACCCGCGAGCAACAAATGGGCAAATGCCGCCAACGTGCCGAAGAGCACGCTGAAGAGCGTATTCTCGATGCTCTGCTGCCCAAGCCGAAAAATGACTGGGATAACACAGATAGCGATACCAGCTCCAATACCCGTCAAATCTTCCGTAAGAAGCTGCGCGAAGGCCAATTAGATGACAAAGAAATCGATATCGATGTGGCGCAGCCACAAATTGGCATCGAAATCATGTCGCCACCCGGCATGGAAGAAATGACCAACCAACTGCAAAGCCTGTTTAAAAACATGGGCCAAGCACCGGCTAAACGCCGCAAGATGAAGATTAAAGAAGCCTTTAAGCTGTTGATCGAAGAAGAAGCGGCCAAACTGGTTAATCAGGAAGATTTAAAAGAGCAAGCCATTGAATTGGTTGAGCAGCACGGTATCGTGTTCCTCGATGAAATCGACAAGATCTGTAAGCGTGGCGAAACCTCAGGCCCAGACGTGTCCCGCGAAGGCGTACAGCGCGACCTGTTGCCTTTAGTTGAAGGTTGCACAGTCACCACTAAACACGGCATGGTGAAAACCGACCATATTCTGTTTATCGCCTCGGGTGCATTCCAAATGGCCAAACCCTCGGATTTAATCCCAGAGTTACAGGGCCGTTTACCGATCCGCGTTGAGCTAGATGCGCTATCAGCCGATGATTTTAAACGCATTTTAACCGAGCCACACGCCTCACTGACCGAGCAATATATCGCGTTAATGGCCACCGAAGGCGTGACCATTGAGTTTGCCGAGTCGGGCATCGAGAGCATTGCTAAGGCGGCATGGCAAGTGAACGAGCGCACCGAAAACATTGGTGCCCGTCGTCTACATACCGTGATGGAAAAGCTGATGGAAGATATCTCCTATGATGCGTCCGACAAGTCTGGCAGTTCATTTGTGATTGATGCCGATTATGTGAGTGCTCACTTAGATAATCTGGTTCAAGACGAAGACTTAAGCCGCTTTATCCTGTAACTAGGGCTGTTATCCAAGCCTGCAATGTTCGGTATCCAAGATACCGAACATTCGTGCAAAATTGTGACTGTGGCTAAGGCTTACACTTTGTAACCTTAACCACAAATTGTTATGTTACAGCTTGTCCATTCCCCGTATTTTCTTGGCACTACCTATGACCACTAGCACACCCAATGTCACCGATCTTAAGCTCAAGCGTAAATCGCGCATTTTAGAAATCAGCTTCGATAACGGCGAGCTGTATCAACTCAGCTGTGAGATGTTACGCGTCTATTCCCCCTCCGCCGAAGTGCACGGTCACGGCAACCCTAAGTTGGTCACCCACAAGAAAAATGTGAATATTACTAGCATCGAACCCGTAGGTAACTACGCGGTAAAAATCGTCTTCGACGATGGCCACGATACCGGCCTATTCTCCTGGCAAGTGCTTTACAATCTCGCCACTCACCAAGTGGAACTATGGGAAAAATATCTAGCTCGCCTACGTGCCGAAAAGGCTTCCCGCGAACCGCTGATCGCGATGAACATAAAGTACAACTAATAAATTAGGATAGCTGGCTGTTAATTGTGATATTTAAACAATTACATTACAGCTAACGACAGCTGTTTAAGAGTATTCGGCCATAGATTAAGCACAGTTATTCCAGTGACACGCCGTAAATATATCCCTATAGGCTCGACGGCGGCATCTGCTGCATATGGAAGTGCGAATGCCGCGATCACATGGATGTGAAAGAGCGGCCATGCCGCCAACGGTCACTTCCATAACAATGCTTAATTCCGCTAATCTCTGCGTATGCTTAAACTCTAAAAACAGGTCATTTTACAATGGGTAGTTTGTGAATCTGTTACTTCTCTTGCTGACCTGAATATCTAAGGAAAGATAATGTCGGAAAAAGTCCCCTGCACAGCCTGCCAAACTTTAATCATGCCCAGCACCGCCGAGCGCAACGCGGGCTTATGTATGCCCTGCAAAAACGGCAATCGCGAAAATATCGAACAGGCAAAAGCCTATTACCAAAAGGAGCGGGAATTAGATAAAACCTGCCCTTTTAGAGCCCTGTGGCGAGAGATAGTGGTGCAGGTGCATAACGATAAGCAGGGCTTTCACACGCTAAGCGAAGCGGCGCAGCACTATTACGCAGTCAATTGTCTTTCGGGCGAAGTCTACAACGGCGGCTTTATCCAGTACTTCGATAACTCATCGGGTGAGCATTATGCTGTTGCCGAGCGTGGCCTTGAGCAAATTGGCGCTTTGCACTCGTTAGCCCTATTACAACAGGCTAAACAGGCGGTATTTGGCGACCATCCCGTCCCAACAGACAGAGACCAACGCCTCGCCGCAACCGATAATCCAGTAGCAGAAGCCAGACTCAATCAACTCGATGATGAGTTTTATAAAGACTTGGATAATCTTGATATCAAGCTAGAGATCTATGCGATACAAACGGGATTGGTTAGCGCAATCGAATGATTGCGGGTTTATTGTGAGTACTTTACGCAAGTAATTAAGCGGCGTGTTAACTTAAACTATCAGTATTTCATTAGCTTAACGTCGTGGGGCTTCACCCCACACCCGACCAAGAGGGGATCAACAGCAATTCCCTTTTGGATCTCCCTTGCCGCCCCTAGCGAAGTTACATGCATTGATTACTAGCCTTGGTCTTATGGATAAATTGCTATCGCTTCCGAAGGCAACGTCCCTGTACCTGCGAAAGCTAGCCGGTCATCCATGACCGGACTCTCGCAATTTATTCCAACGCCCCGCGGCAACTTCGCAGGGGGAGGTGAACTTCTGTAACTTCTATGTAGGTTGTGAGTATCAAGCGAATCTTGTCTTAAGCACTGTTTAATAATGATACATATATATTTTTGTTTACGTCATAATTGATTATACGATAAAGTAAAACATAACCTTATTACATCACTAATAGCCAATACCATGTTAGAACAAGTTGTTGTTACCGAATCCTTCAAAGCAATATTTAATGAAGCTATCGCCTTTATTAAGTCAAAATCAAAGTCTTTTAAAACCCTTAACCAAATAAAGCTTGAAGATGCATACGCTAAAGCAGCAAACGTCGAAAACGTTAAAACCATATGGCAAATAGACAAAAGCGTAAACTTAAATGAATTCTATCACCCATCAACAATTAAAGTATTAGACCAGCTAATATGTGTAGACTCTTTAAATATATTCCCTGAAAATGGTAAAATTGTTATCCAAGGTACCGCTGGACAAGGAAAATCCATTCTCTTAAGATATTTGGCAGGAGTTAATCTAAAAAAGGGAAAGACTATTCCTATTTTTATTGAACTTAGAAAAATTACTGAAAAAACAAACCTTTCCGCCTTAATAGCAATGTCCATGTCAGATCTGGGCATTAATATAGAGGAAAAGGATCTTGAATTTATATTTTCTTCTGGAAAATTCACGTTATTATTGGATGCCTTTGATGAAATACCAGAATCATGTTTAAAAGACACTCTGTTATCCATAGAAAATATTTGTGCTAGGAATTATAATCAGCAAATAATTATTACATCACGCCCGGGTTCAGACATCCAAAAAGTATCTTATTTTTCAGTATATAATCTTCAACCTCTAAAGCCCCCCGATTTCAAACCTATGCTGCAAAAATTCTTTGACGATGAAGTAACTGTTCATCGAATAATGAAAGCATTAAACGAAAATAATAGTACCATTACTAAGTTAATAACCACCCCCTTACTATTAACCTTATTGGCCATAACATATAAAACGTATCATAAGATACCAACCCAACTTCATGAGTTTTATGAAAATATATTTCATGTATTAGCTAATCGACACGACGCAACAAAGCCTGGCTTTAGACGAGAATATAAATCAGGTTTAAATGAGCGTGAGCTAGAAGATCTCTTCTGTGCATTTTGTTTTTATAGCATGATTGAAGATAAGAGTTCTCTTTCAAGGCAAGAAGCATTAAGTGTCACTAAAAAGGCAATCCACTTCTTAAGTATAAATCCAATTTCTGAGTTTTCATTCTTAAGTGATTGCATAAAAAACACCTGCTTACTATTAGAAGAAGGTTTTAGTTATCATTACATACATAAAAGTATAAGGGAGTATCACTCAGCTAAATTCATTAGCATTAGCCCTATAGAGCTAAAAGAGAAGTTTTACACAATAGCAACATCAAACTTTTACAAATACAGAGTCGAGCTTGAGTTTTTAAAAGTAATTGACGAACACTGTTTTTACAAAAATTTCTTTCTACCAATCTACAGGAAAATATTTGATGACCTTGGAATCTCAACAGAATATAGAGAAGTCAATTATCAAGAATTACTTTTAGACTCAAAGATTATTTTTGAAAAACATGGTTCAGAGATGTTACTTCACGCCTTTGCATTTTCTGAACGACCTGCGTTAAACTTGGATTACATGAACGACCTTCATGACAAACTACTTAATTCAATATTCAAACTAGTTAGAAAGTTTGAGATAAACCAAAAACAATCTGAACACATATTAATTACAGAAATAATAAAAAATGAAGGCCTTGAGGATGAATTCAATATCATCATTAACGAATGCATAGAAACAATGTTTAAACGATACTCTGAGGCAAACTTAAAGTTCAGAAGTAAAAATGAATTAATATCAAATATGAGCTTTTAAAGTGTATGACAGGTAATGAATCCCCCATCATATGCAAAGTTACTGACTGGCATTGAAGAAAATCGCGTGAGCGAGGTATGGTCGTTCTCTTGCATCGATGCACTTCACGACATTCAGGCATCCTGCCTATCAGATGCCGAGATAGCGTCAATCGAATCAGGGACGATCGTCTGACGCGATAGCATAAGGACGCTAAATGCCCAAGGGGCTTTCAACTCCATAGGGGCGTCTTGGCCGATGTGAAAACAATAGGCAAGGAGGATAGGACGAGCAGTCCTCCTTGGTCGACTCTTTGTTAAAAATCAGGGGGTGAAGCCCCACGACGTTGACTTTGACGTTGCTTTTAAAAGCCTTTTAAACGCAATAAACGAAGTTTACAAATAAACCTTATTGTCGAAATCCCGACAAATACCCCGCCTTGTGATCCTCACAGTGCTGCAATCCGTAATGTTCAGCAATATCCCATCGCGAAATATGTAATCGCGACTGTCATTCACCAGAGTCCACCTAATGCAATTACGGCAGCAATCACAGCAGCAATTACAGCACTTCCATACGGTCAGGCTGATTTTGGGCGATCAGCTTAATGCCCAGCATAGCTGGTATAAGCAAGCCGATCCTAAGGTACTGTATTTAATCGCAGAATTGCATCAAGAAAACACCTATGTGACGCACCATGTGCAAAAGATCTGCGCGTTCTTTGGCGCTATGGCGCAGTTTGCCAGCGAGCTAGGCGATGCGGGGCATAAAGTGCGTTACCTCACCCTCGACGAAACCCAAGACTTTGCCGATCTTAATGCCTTACTCCAACACTATGTTGCCGAAACAGGGGCGATTAAGTTTGAATATCAACGGCCTGACGAATATCGACTCCTCGCGCAATTAAGCCAGTTGAAGTTGGCCAATGCCGTTGTAAATTGCGTCGATACGGAGCACTTTTTATTGCCCTTTGACGAAATTGATAGGGAGTTTCCTCAAGGGCAACACAGGCTGATGGAGCATTTTTATCGGCGAATGCGCAAAAGATTCAATATCTTAATGACAGATGGCAAG
This sequence comes from Shewanella decolorationis S12, assembly GCF_000485795.1. Lineage (GTDB taxonomy): Bacteria > Pseudomonadota > Gammaproteobacteria > Enterobacterales > Shewanellaceae > Shewanella > Shewanella decolorationis. The sequence continues at coordinate 31,296 of NZ_AXZL01000063.1, read as the reverse complement.
CCCGTAGGCGGTCAGTGGAACTTTGATGCGAGCAACAGGCAAAAGCTTAAATCCCAAGATATCAAATCGCTCCCAACACCCTTGATGTTTGGCCACAATGTGCAAGACATTCTCGCTCGCCTTCAACGCCATGGGATTAATACTATGGGCAAGGCGGATACGCGTTTACTCTGGCCGATAAACCGCGCGCAAAGCCTCGAATTACTTCAGTATTTTTGTGAATACTGCCTACCCGCCTTTGGCCGGTTTCAAGATGCGATGACCCAGCAACATCCCTCGCAGTGGAGCCTGTACCATAGTCGGCTGTCCTTTAGCCTAAATGCCAAACTTATCAGCCCATTAGAAGTAATCAATGCGGTGATTGAGCACTATCATGCCAATCCTTTTATTGAGATAGCCCAGGTCGAAGGCTTTGTTCGGCAAATCCTCGGCTGGCGAGAATATGTGCGCGGTATCTATTGGGCCAATATACCCAACTACGCCAACATTAATGCCCTCGAGGCCACGCGCAAGCTGCCAGACTACTTTTGGCATGGTAAGACTCGAATGAATTGCCTGCACCACGCCTTATCTCAGTCACTCGATTACGCCTATGCCCATCATATTCAACGCTTAATGGTGATTGGCAACTTTTGTTTATTGACCGAAATAGCCCCCGATGAGGTGGATAAGTGGTACTTAGGCGTATATGTGGATGCGATTGAATGGGTCGAAATGCCCAACACTCGCGGCATGGCGCTATTTGCCGATGGCGGCATAGTCGGCACTAAACCCTATGCCGCGAGCGGCAGTTATATCAATAAAATGAGTGATTACTGCGGCAGTTGTCATTACAAGATAAAAGAACGTAGCGGCGCCCTTGCCTGCCCATTAAATAGCCTTTATTGGCGCTTTATGGATAAACACCGCGCACAATTCACCCACAATCCACGCATCGCCATGCTGTACCGCACTTGGGATAAAACCGATGAAGCGACAAGGCAAGCCATTCTGGCAACGGCCGAACAACATCTGGCGCAACTTGAACGCCTTTAAAGGCTTATTCGCATGGGAGAAACGCGATGAATATTTTGGTATTAGGTGGCAGCGGTGGTATAGGTCACGCCATGGTGAATAAGCTGCGCGAAACCTATCCCGAGGCCACTATTCATGCGACCTATAAACATCATCAGCCAGATACTGGGCGAGGCGATGGCGTTATCTGGCATCGGCTGGATATCACCCTTGAGGAGGAGATTAAGCAACTGAGTCAAAACATTCCCCAATTAGATTGGCTAATCAACTGTATTGGCATGCTACACACCGAGGATAAGGGGCCAGAAAAAAGCGTGCAGGCACTCGATGGGGATTTTTTCCTGCACAATATCAAGCTTAATACGCTGCCGAGTATAATGTTGGCAAAACACTTTGAACCCACGTTAAAACGCAGTACATCGGCAAGATTTGCGGTGATATCAGCCAAAGTCGGCAGCATTAGCGATAACAGATTAGGGGGTTGGTACAGCTATCGCGCCTCAAAGGCGGCGCTGAATATGTTCCTTAAAACGCTATCGATTGAATGGCAAAGAACGATGAAACACTGCGTGGTGCTAGCACTGCATCCCGGCACTACGGATACGCGATTATCCAAACCTTTTCAGCAGAACGTGCCCAAAGAAAAGCTGTTTACACCAAAGTACGTCGCCCAATGTTTGGTGAGTATTATCGCCAATGCCACACCAGCACAAACGGGCACCTTTTTGGCCTACGATGGTATTGAGCTGCCTTGGTAGCGATACAAACATTTAGCACTAATGCAGATAAACCTTGGCAGCTTTCAGTACTGACAGCGCTTAGCCCTGACAATTCTTAACCTTCACAAAAGTAGGCATAATTGATTCGGCAGCCTTGCCCCCATACAGCCGTCCAAGTATTCACATCGCTCATATAACCAAAGTGGATTGCCTGTGATGTGTCACACTCCCCTTGAAACGGCGCCTTGTTGTCATTAATAAATTGCGCCGCAGCCGCCAAAATATCACTGCATGCCTCATCATCGGCAACTAACCAGATAAAGTCTTCGCGACAATCATCCCTCGCAACCATCTCTTCGGGTGAATATAAGTCCAGCTTTTGCTTGAGTGTTAACCACTGCTCGGGCGAAACATTGCAGGAGATTGCCAGCTTATCAAGCACCCCAGCACCGCCAGCCCAAAAGGATAAATCAAAGTCTAACTGCTGCAGTTCGGGGGCAAAGCCCAATAGGTTTTCAATCACTTGCAAGCTTTTGGCTAAATCGGCATCGGGCCTGCGATAACGTACCTCAATACCATCATACTCACGCATGCGACGACTCCTTTCTTAAGTGCATTGCCCTTATTTGAGCGGCCCGGTTTCACTCACGGGTTTCTTTAATAACTTACGCTGCAAGGTACGGCGGTGCATACCCAGTTGGCGGGCGGTAGCCGACACATTGCCCTGATTGGCATTGAGCACTTGCTGAATATGCTCCCATTCCAGCCGTTTAGGGCTGAGCGGCGAGTCATCGATTTCATCCTCGGGCAGCGCACTCGCCTGACTGTTCACCTCGAAGGCGGCCAACAAGGTTTGAGTATCGACGGGTTTGGCAAGATAATTATCCGCGCCGAGGCGAATCGCCTCTACCGCAGTAGCAATGCTGGCGTAGCCGGTTAGCAACACCATGATCACCTTAGGCAACAGATTACGCAGGGGCACGATTAAACTCAGACCATTGGCCTCGGCCAGTTTCATATCCAGCAGGATATGGCTAGGGCAAAACTCCCGCGCCACCAGCAGCGCATTACTGGCATCGTGACTTAAGCGGCATTCGAAACCATGGCGAGTCAACCGCCGCGCAAGCACGCCTGCAAGCGCCTGATCATCTTCAATAATCAATAGCCGTTTCATAGCACCTCCGCAGTCGTGGCCGATGCAGTAGGCTGCAAGAGGGTAAAACGAATTTGCGCCACAGTGCCCCCTTGAGGATGATTGGCGAGGATCAACTCTGCGCCCAAACGCTCGAGGCTGGCGTGGCTCAGCAGCAAGGCCACGCCTAAGCCTTTGGGGCTCTCGATTAATAAGGTCCCCAATTGTGGCAATAATGAGGGAGCGATACCCGCGCCATAATCACGGATCTGCAAATAGATCTGCCCTTCACTTGGCGCGCTATCGAGACTGATATCCACTTGGGCGACGCCTAAGGTTTCGGCACTGGCGCGGGCGGCATTTTCAATCAAGGCCATAATGGCTGGAGTTAAGCTCATATCGGTTAAGATCTGTTGCTCTTCCAACTGCTTAGGCGCGCAGGTGATCAACCAATTGAGTTCAGTTTGCGGCATCAACAACTGGGTTTTCTGCTTTAATCCAGCCACCAGCTCAGTGATCTTTTGTGGCCGCTGACGACGGTCGCGAATCGACTCAGTCGCCAGCCGCAGCTCGGTTAAGGTATGTTCGCAGCGACCTAATGCAGTCTCCATTTCAACTACAGTGAGCGAAGGTTCGGGTTGTTCGTCCCTTAATTCGTCGAGCAATAATCGCAGTGTCGATAGCGGCGTCGCCAATTGATGGGCCATTTGCGCTGACACAGTACCGAGCGCCAATAACTGCTCCTGCCGCAGTTGTCCTTCGCGCATATAGGCAAGCTGCGCATCCTGACGGCGCATGCGCTTGGCAATCAAGGCCACACTCGTAGTCAATACCAGCGCCGAAATCACAAAGTTAAACCACATACCGAGATAGTGGGAACTCATATCCATACCGTGGTGATGCATTTGCGACTCAGGTACGGTAAAAATCATCAGGCTGTAGGCAAGCGTAGAGATCGCCGTCAGGCTCCAAGGTGCCCAAATCGGCAGAGTCACGGCGGCGAGCGCAATCGGTAATAGCAGTAAGGAGATAAACGCATTGGTCGCCCCGCCCGAAAAATACAGCCAAGAGATCCAAAACAAGGTATCGAGACTCAGGGCGATAAACAGGCCACGCTCTTTCGCAAACAAAGGCTTACGCAATGCCAAGGTGAGCGACAAATACAGCACCTCCAGCACAAACACATGCACCAGCGGCTCCATTTGCAAACTCAGGCCAAAGGTGTCGGCGGCAAATAACGTCAAACCAATTTGCAGCAATAAGCCTAAGGTTCTAAGCAGCGCCACTTGGTCGGCGGCTTGCAAATTTGTGCCTAAAATCTTAACCATGGTGATTCCTTAAACGACAGCCTACCGCTGCCAGTGCCGCACTGGATTGAGCGAGCGCCTGATTAAGCCCTGCGCTAAATTCCAACTCAGAATAAATGCCCAGCGCCGCTAAACGCCCACAACTTAAGGTGCAATCTTGCGGCCTTTTGGCGCTATCCATAGGCGTTGGCTCAGGAAGTAAATGCGCAGTACCTATCCCCAGCAGTTCACCTAAGCTGAGCAGCATCTGATACTTAGTCATGGTTTGCGTGGCACTAAAATGGTAAATCCCCGACACATCGGCGCCGTCAGCCTGCCGCTGGATGAGCTTAGCGATGGCATTGGCAATATCCGCCGTCGATGTTGGCGCGCGAATAGCCCAATGGTCGACCCGCTGTGGTCTGCTATCCAACAATTGATTGATTAGTACCAATACCGCAGATTCGCTCAGTTGAGTCACTTCGCCGTAGAGGATAGGTAAACGTAACACCGCAAAACCGCTGTCGATGTTGAGCACACAGGTTTCGCCCTGCAATTTAGACTCGCCATAAAAATTGACCGGATTGGGCGCGGCATCTTCGGCATAGGGAGGCGTTGTGCCATCAAACACATAGTCGGTGGAAATATACAGCAGCCAAGCGTGATGGGTCTTGGCGACCTCGGCTAAGGTTTGGCTAGCACTAAGATTCAGTGCTAAGGCATGTTCTGGCGAGCGCTCGGATACATCGGGACGACGCTCGGCGGCGCAGTGCACTATCACCTCGGGCTGCTCGCTAGCAATAAAAGCTTCAACCTCGACGGCTTGGGTTAAATCGAGTTTATGGATATTCGCCTCGGCGCGGCTAAAACCTGTGGCAATCACCCTATGACCCACGGCGGTTAACTGTTTGACGACCGCCCTGCCGAGTAATCCAGTTGCGCCCGTTACCATGATATTTGCCATATTGCCCCGCGATCCTTAGCCATTCATTTGGCTCATAATTCTAAAAGCTTTTCATATTCAACGCACTTGTTTACTCTTATTTACCAGTGCTTAACCGCATCGAATTTGTACCACTTAACCCAATTAACGACCAAAAGGCTGAATTTGACTCAAGCACTTCCCCTTATTCTTGCAGGCCCCATGCTGCGCCACTGCGACACCTCACACTTTACCCTCTGGTTTGTGAGCCGTGAGCCGTTAAGCGAATTACAGCTTACCTTAGAGAAACAAAGTTACCCGTTAACAGAGGAAGAAGTGCACAGCGTGCCACTCGGTCAGCATGCCTTTCAGTATTTACTTCACCTGTCGCGCCCTGAACTGCTTACGCCCCAAACGGTTATCCAATATCGCGTATCGGCCAAGGGGATTGATGACCTATTTAATAACGTCAAAGCGTTGGGTTATGGCGATGCCGACTCGCCCCATCTTTACTTTAGCCAAACACTGACACAGGTATGGCACGGCTCATGCCGCAATCCTCATCACCACAGTGAGGATGCTTTAGTCGCCGCCGACACCAAACTCGCCCAGCTTATCGATAAAGGCAATAACGAACGCCCTGCGCTATTGATGCTCAGCGGCGATCAGGTCTATGTGGATGATGTGGCAGGCCCCATGCTATCCGCCATAGGTCAAGTGATCGAAAAACTAGGTTTGCACCATGAAGCCTTCCACGGCGCCAATATTGCGGGAAGCGAAGCCATAAGTTATCGGCCCGAGCATTTATATTTACGCCATAAGAATCTGCTGCCACGCACCGAATATCCCGCCAAAACCGCGCTCTGGCGCTGGTATATCAATCATCCGATTTTTACCTCATCGATTGCCGAAAACCATTTGGTCAGTCTCAATGAGATGATTGCCCTGTATCTGCTGACTTGGTCACCCGAATTATGGGAGCTTATCGACTTACCCAAGGAAGTTGAGGGACTCTCGGCGGCGAATCAGCTACGTTGGCAACGCGAATGGCAAAATCTATTGGCCTTTAAGGCGGGGCTCAAACAGGTTAGGCGCCTGATGGCGCATATTCCCGTGTATATGATGTTCGATGACCATGACATCACCGACGATTGGAACCTCACCGCTAAGTGGGAACAGGCTGCCTACGGCCATGCCTTTTCAAAACGCATTATTGGTAATGCCTTGATTGCCTATACCTTATTCCAAGGTTTAGGCAACGCACCGAGCCAGTTTGATGCCGAGGTTCGACCGTTGTTAGATGGTTTTTTCGCCCGCCCAGCGCCAGAAACCCAAGATGACTTAATCGATCTATTACTCAAATTCGAGCAATGGCATTACACCTTAGACACTTCGCCTAAGCTGGTTGTGTTAGATACCCGCACCCGCCGCTGGCGCAGTGAATCTAATCTCGCCAAACCCTCAGGCCTAATGGATTGGGAAGCCTTAATGGACTTACAACAGGCGCTACTCGGCCAATCTAAGGTGATTATTGTTTCACCCGCGCCGATGTTTGGGGTCAAGGTGATTGAAGCCGTACAACGTATGGCGACATTTATAGGCGCTTCACTGCTAGTTGATGCCGAAAACTGGATGGCGCATCCAGGCGCCGCCAATACCCTGCTGAGTATTTTTATGCACCGCAAGACTCCGGAGCAATTTGTGATCCTCTCGGGGGATGTGCACTACTCCTTCGCCTATGACATCAGCATTCGCTTCCGCCGTAGCAGCCCTAATATTTACCAAATTACCTGTAGCGGGATTAAAAACCAGTTCCCCGAGAAACTACTGCCGTTTTTCGATAAGCTCAACGGCTGGCTTTACGGCCACTTCTCGCCGTTAAACCTCTTCACTAAGCGTAAGCGAATGTCGCTGCGTGGTCGGCGCCCTAATGGCGAGCGCAGCAAGCGTTTAGTCAACCGCAGTGGGATAGGAATTTTGGCGTTAGCTGAAGATGGTGAACCAACAAAAATTGCGGTTTTACATGGGGATATGACCGAGACTCGGTTCGAACCACCGAGACAGGAATAGCTTAAACAGGGTTGTGTTTTGCCGCTTCAGAACTGGTTGCTCCCGCTCCAGAATCCACAGGTTTAGCGGTGGCTTCTTGGTTAGGCAAGCTCTGTTTAAATAGCTGGGACTCAAGGCGTTTTTGCGGCGTTGCATCATCACGCATCTGATCCCAAACGCCCTTGAGCTGTAACGACACATCAGTTTGATTGTCAGCATCCTGCATCGCCTCGGCACTCGGTTTCTTCGGCTCGATCACCGCGCTGGCTTTACGGATTTCCGTCGTCAGCTCTTGTACATAGGGATGCTTAGTCCAGCTGCCAAAATACATGGCGCCCAGCAACACCGCGGCACAGAGTAAAATTGAAACGATTGCAGATTTGGTCATTCTATTGAGTTCCTCAAACAATCAGCGTCAGACTCCTTACAACTCATGAGCATAACAGAGTCTGTATTCTTACCATTGCAGAGAAGCTCACACAATCATCTTGCAGTACCCCACTTTTTACACTGTGGCAATAATGCTTTCCGCTGACTAAAACGTTAATCCATCACATTCAATATCGTGCGAGCGACCACTGATTGGATCGACAAAACGTAATCGCTGCGCCAAGAGTTGTAGCGGCTTGCTAAAATCATCCGGTCCTTTAGGGTATAAGGTCGGATAAAAGCGGTCATTTAACAGTGGCATACCCAGGCTTTGCATATGGACCCGTAGCTGGTGTGTCTTGCCCGTAATAGGGCTTAACTCGAATAAACCAAACTCCCCATGAATCGCCACTAAGCTGATTTCAGAGTGGGTATTTGCCTCTCCTTCGACTATTTTCATGGTGAAACTAGGTTCACTGCGTTGCATCCGATTTTTCACCGTCCAATGCAATGGCAGGGTTAATTCGCCACTGGCATATTGCGCCATTATCTCTGGGGTGAGTTTGGCAATCGCTTGATAATCTTTACGGATCGCATCATCGATAAATAGCTGATGATAAATATGCCGCGTCTCGGGGCGAGTCGTCATCAGGATTACGCCTGCGGTTTCACGGTCTAACCTGTGTGCAGGAGCGATAGTGTCTATCCCAGTGCTTAAGCGTAATCTGTGTACTAGGCACTCATTGACATAATCGCCGCTGGGGGTGACGGGTAAAAAATGCGGTTTGTAGGCCAAGATAAGATTGTCATCTTGAAACAAAATCGGCGATTCGAAGGGAACTTGTGCCTCGACGGAGACTTCACGGTAGTAATAGGCCCTCGCCGTCGGGCGATAGGCAGTCTCCAACCCAATTAAGCTGCCATCTTGCCAATGTACTTTACCGTCGAGGATCCGCTGGCGCCAAACCGCTTCGCCAATATGGGCATAATGGTCGATCAAAAAAGAAAATACCGTTGGTTTATCAACCACTTCTAAAGGAAGAACCACAAAGGAAGGTTGGGCGGCACGGGCGGTTTGAGTCATAGAAACAACTAGCGGCTACAATGAGCCGCTATTTTAGCCTCGGTGTGGTTTTTCAGTCCACATGGGACTTGATGAGTTGCAGGACAAAATCCATAGTTTTATGGCAGTCGGGTTGATTTACTAGCACCAGCTTATCGCGGTTATACATGGGCAGCACTTCTAACCAACGCTGACTCACCCAAGCCGCATCCTCTAAATGCACTTGGGAATACAGCTCCAGCAAGTCAGGGTTCACCTCATAGAATTGCTCCAGCGCGGCACTGATCAGCTCGAACTCCCCTTCAATCGGCTCTTCTTGCCAATTTTGACAGGGCAAAGTGCGGGACATCCACAGCTTATCTTTTGCTTCTGCCGCCGAGAGAATGCTAACTCTTTGTCGCCCCTCTAACACTATGCTGAGGGACTCATCTTCCAGTTGGTTGAAATCGATGATGTCGCACTGAGTGGCTGTGGGATAACAGGGAGGAGTACCACTGGGTTTCATCGCCGCAAAGGCTAAATGATATTTGCCTTTCAAGACATCCGCGACCATACGTAATTGACCCGGCTCGACCACGCGGACTTCAATCCTTCCCTGTGGCAGCAACAAGGCATCGCGCATAATTAACGCCATTTCTCGTGTTTGCATAGCAACCTCCTGCCCACTGACATCGGAGCGAACAAAAATTAGCCACTCCTTATTAATTTAGAGTGTAGCAGGAGAAATAATTTCCTTCCTAAAGTCGCTGACAGCAAAAAAGAATTTAGGCTTGCTTGCCGCTCTTTCCTTACAGCGGTGCTAAGTGTTCGGCAATATTTCCCTTTTCATATACCTCGGCAAATTCATCGGCTAGGCGTTCGCTTAAGGCAACAGAGCGGCGCCAATACTGCATCCGCTGCGCCGTATCCAATTGCTTAAAGTCTTCACGGTCGGGCACCTTACTAAAAGGTAACGAAGCCACAAACTCCGCCGAAGGCGCCAATACCAAAGCGTTATCGTAATTGGTGCGTGCACGGCGCCAGGTTAAGGATTTATCAAACCATCCGGGACTCATATGGGGATAAAAATGCGGATACAAGGTTAAACCTGTGGCATGGGATAAAGGCAAATCGAAGTGATAGTCGGTGATGCCACCATCATAGTATTGCCCTGAGGCAACACCCTCAATTTGAGACACAGGAGCAAGCACCAGGGGAATCGATCCCGTCGCTAACATCACAGAATTCATATTGTTTTCGGTGAGCTGCGCCTGTTGGCTGGGTAAATCCGCAAGTTGTCTAAAGGGTGATGCTGCCACTTGCTGACTAAAAACCACCCGCTCGAAATGCCAACCCAAGGTTTTGCGGCTAATAAGGTTGGTCGCGGCCGTTATCGCCAGCCCTGCTGCCAAGGGCAATTTATGGCTAAGGCGATTGATATGTTTAGCCCGGCAGGCAATTAAGTGACTGTGAATGAAGGGATGATTGACTATCTCACGCCCACCCGTCTCGCCGAGAATGCCTTGGACAATACCTTTTACCTGCTCGCTTACTTCCTGCGGTGTCGGTATGGTTTCATACCGCTGGCCAATATAGTAATCCTCTAAACGTCCGTAGGCTTGTAGTGGATCCTGCTGCGCCAAACAGGCTAAACGCCACGCTCCCGACGACGCCCCTAAGGTATAAAGCGGTGTCTTACGCTGCTTAAAAAATTCCGTGAAGAGATACTTATCAAGACCCGCAATCCCTAACCATTTGGGTCCACCGGATGCAGCCAATAGTTGTGTAAAAGCATCGGGATGCAGACCTTGTTCCCTAATAATGTTAAAGGCCGTAGGACCTGCAAGAAAGCGTAATGCGGGCAAAACTTAACTCCTTAAAGTGCCTCAAACCTGAGGTTTCGTGCCATTAAAACACAGCCGCCAAGCGCGATAAACCTTCAACCCACCTAATGGATCTAGATGATTTTATTCACTTAGCCCATCACTTCTCCTATGGCGACATATTCGACTGGCTTTCAAGAATTATCTAGAACAGTAAGCTCTGAGTTAGTTCTTTTCTGTCTAGATGTAACAATTGTTACAGTGATAACCTTCGCCCTATCGAATTGTTACTTTCGTTGGTTCAATGTTTTCGTTCCAGCCTAAAGGTTACTCCACATTGAGAGGTTTTATGCGTCCAGCCGTTATCGCATTAGCAGTATCTTCAACTTTGGTTTTTCCTGTCGTACACGCAGAAGAACAGGCCAGCAGCTTTGAGAAAATTGAAGTCGTCGGCTCGCGGATCGCCCTACGCACCGCAACCGACAGCGTTGCCCCCGTCGATATCATTACCGCGGAGCAACTCGAATCAACCGGTATGACCGAAACCGCTAAGGCACTGCAATTTGCCGCGCCAAGTTACAGTTTCCCCTTCTCATCCGTCACCGATGGCTCAGACGCGGTGCGCCCTGCCAGCTTACGCGGCCTGTCGCCTGATCACACGCTAGTACTGGTAAACGGTAAACGCCGCCATGGTTCGGCGCTGGTGCATTTAAGCGGCACTGTCGGCAAGGGCTCATCTAACGTCGATTTGAACGCTATTCCGATGACATCAATTAAACGCATCGAAATCCTGCGTGACGGCGCCTCGGCACAATACGGCTCAGATGCGATTGCTGGCGTTATCAACGTAGTCTTAAAAGACAACGACCAAGGCGGTAGTGTCTCGGCTCAAGCGGGCCAAACCTATCTGGGAGACGGTGAACAATGGCGCGTAGGAGTGAACCACGGGATCAGCTTAAACAACGACGGTTTTGTGAATATTGGCGTCGAAGCCCACCATAAAGACAGCACCAATCGCGCAGGCTTAGATCCACGTCAACAATATCCTAAGCTGCCAGACGGTTCGGCTGATCCGCGCGAAGCAACTTTCAACCGCAAGAGTCACCAAGTGGGCGACGCCGAATACGATAACTTAGGCTTATTTATCAACGCGGCGCAGCCTTTCTCAAACGACAGCAAACTCTATGCCTTTGGTGGCATTAGCCAGCGTGAAACCAAATCCGGTGCATTTTATCGCCGTGCGCTCGATGCCCGTAACTTGCTCGAACTGTATCCCGACGGCTTTTTACCGCAGATCAATCCTAAGATCATCGATTCATCATTAGTGCTGGGCTATGAGTTCACCCTCGGTGAATGGAATATCGATACCTCAGCGGGCTATGGCGGAAACTCGTTCGAATACAACATTGTCAACACCCTAAATGCATCACTCGGCCCAGATAGCCCGACCGAATTCGATGCCGGCACACTGTCCACCAGCGAAGCAAACCTAAACATCGATGCCTCGCGCTACTATAACTTTGCCAATGACTCTGAGATTTTAGTGGCGACGGGCGTCTCTTGGCGCCAAAACGGTTATCAGATTGAGGCGGGCGAACCGGGTTCTTATATCAATGGCGGTTATGATAACCGTGCAGCGGGCAGCCAAGGCTTCACTGGCTTTACGCCTGAGTCAGAAGTCGATGAAACTCGCGACAATACCGGTGTTTATGTCGAGCTTGAAAACCAATTAACCGCAGAGTTTTATTGGGCGGCAGCGCTGCGTTACGAAAACTATTCAGACTTTGGCGGCAACACCAGCTGGAAGCTCGCGGGCCGTTACGACTTCACCGACCATTTAGCCCTGCGCGGCACAGTGAACACAGGCTTTAGAGCGCCGAGCGTACAACAGTTGTACTTCAGCAATATCTCGACCCTGTTTAATCCTGATCCGACTACCGGCCAGTTAGTGCCAACAGAATCAGGCACTTTCAACACGTTATCGCCAGTGACCAAGGCGCTAGGCATTAACGAGCTCGACCCAGAGCTGTCGCAATCCTTCAGCTTAGGCTTGGTCTACACCAATGATACGGGTCTAGCCCTGACCTTGGATGCCTATCAGATTTCAATCGATGACAGGATTATCCTCTCAAGCTCAGTGACGCCAAACGACTCGCCAGCTGTTGCGGCGGCGCTGGCCAATACCAATGCTGAATCGGCGCGCTTCTTTATTAACGCCGTTGATACCCGTACTCGCGGCGTCGATCTAGTGGTGAGCCAAGATTTTGATCTCGGCAACTGGGGCGATTTACGCGCTAACTTGGCGTACGCCTATAACAAAACTGAAATCCAAGATATTCATTTCCCTGAAATTTTGGACGGACTCGGCCCTAAACTCTTCGATAATATCGAACAAACCCGCATGACCTCGGCCACGCCGCACAATACGGGTAACCTAGGTCTGACCCATGAATTAGGTGACTTTAAGACTAATATTCGCCTCAGCTACTTCGGCGATTACACTGTGGGTTACTCAACGGGTGATGTGAATTACAGCGACCAATGGGTGATGGATTTATCCGTCCGCTACGCCGCAACCGATGCCTTAAGCTTCACCGCTGGCGTGCAAAACTTGTTTGATGTGTATCCTGAAAAACGCCCAGATGACAATAACTTCAATGGTATTTTCGTCTATCCATTAACCAATACACCGTTTGGATTTAATGGGGGATACTACTTCCTCGAGGCCAAGTACACTTACTAAGCCGCAAACAATGAAAACAGGCCATTTATGGCCTGTTTTTTTATGTCTATCGCTTATGTTCTAACGGCGGTGAACTGATTATAATCTTTACAATTCACTCATTTACTTACGCCATATCGAGTACCCCATGATTGTCGATACCTTAGCTAATCGCCATATTTATCAATCACTCAGCCCACGCATTGCCACGGCATTAGCGCATCTTGCCAGCACTGACTTTAGCCAATTGCCCGTTGGCAATTATCCCCTTGATGGCGAAGATATTTTCGTGATAGTCAACGATTACCACACCAAACCACAATCGACCGAACCCTTTGAAGTGCATCAAAAATACATCGATGTGCAGTATGTGGTCAGCGGCGAAGAAGAGTTTGGCTATCTACCATTGGCCGACCAAACCCCATCAAAACCTTATTTCGAAAAGCACGATTACGCCGAGTTCGATTACGAGTCGAATAAAGCCAACGCCTCCTACATTCAACTAAAGGCGGGTATGTTTGCATTATTTTTCCCCGGCGATATGCATATGCCCGGTACGAGTGATACACCGACAGCGGTGCGTAAAGTTGTGATTAAAGTGAAGATCTAAAATCTGAGTCAACAATGCCTAAGTTTTGACAGAAATAGCCGCTTAAGGCGCAGTGATATGCGCTTTGGCTATTTCCGAATCGGGCGAAATATTGTTAAAATTGCCACAAATTTAAAGGAGAGTCCCTGAAATGCCTATGTACGTTGTCGGTCACAAAATCCCCGATTCTGATTCAATCTGCGGTGCTATCGCGTTAGCTTATTTAAAAAACCAAATCGGTGAAGAAGCCGTTGCCACACGTTTAGGTGAGTTATCACCCGAAACCGCTTTCATTCTGGAGCGTTTTGGCTTTGAAGCGCCAGAATACAAAACCAGCTATGCTGGCGAGCAGGTCTACATTGTTGACCACTCAGAGCTGACTCAAGCACCGGACGATATCGCTCAAGCGACTATCGTAGGTATTGTGGATCACCACAAATTAGGCGATCTAACCACTGATACGCCTTTAGAGTGCTGGATCCGCCCTGTTGGTTGCAGCAACACAGTTATTAAGATGATGTACGACTTCCACCAAGTTGCCATCCCTAAAAATATCGCTGGCATTATGATGTGCGCCATCCTGAGCGACACAGTGATCTTCAAATCCCCTACCTGCACCACAGCGGACATTCGCTGTGTTGAAGCCTTAGCTGAAATCGCTGGCGTTGAAGACTTTAAAGCCCTGGGCATGGAAATGTTCAAGGTAAAATCGGCTGTTGAAGGCACGCCAGCCCGTGACCTCGTGATGCGCGACTTTAAAGACTTCAACATGAACGGTAACTTAGTCGGTATCGGCCAGTTAGAAGTAATTGATCTGTCAGTATTTGATGACATCAAAGCCGAGCTTGAAGCCGATATCAAAGCCCTGAAGGTTGAAGGTAACCGTCACAGCGTACTGTTACTGCTGACCGACATTATGAAAGAAGGCTCAGAGCTGTTAGTGGTTTCTGACGATGCCGATCTGGTTAACCGTGCCTACGGCAAAACCCCTGTCGATGGCAAAGTGTGGTTAGACGGCGTATTAAGCCGTAAGAAGCAAGTTGTGCCGCAACTGCAGGCCGCTTTCGCTTAAGCAACCATTAAGTTGTCATACAAAAAAGCCGAACTCAGTTCGGCTTTTTTGTTCCTTCAATTTTGCTACCATAAAATCGGCATGAAACTTTGCTCATAAAGCTATCCGAAACTTAACAGTGCCGAGTAAGATGGGATGATTCATTCTTGTTCCCTGTTTTCATCATGCCAGAAGCTTTACAACACCTAATCACCGAAATGACACCTTGGTTGCAGCAATACGGTTATCTGCTGCTGTTTTTGGCCATTGCCGTTGAGGGATTTGGGATTCCTGCACCGGGACAATCCTTACTGATTGTTGCCAGTTTATTGGCCGCGACTGGGCAAATGTCGCTGCCATTAGTCCTCATCGTTGCCTGCGCCGCCGCCCTGAGTGGCAACAGTTTGGGCTACTTTATCGGTCGCCGCTTCGGTGAGGTATTACTGCGAAAAGGTTGGATAAAGCCGCAGCTTGAGGACAAGATCCACAGTGTGATTGGCCAGTATGGCATTGCAGCTTTAGTACTCAGCCGCTTTGTCGAAGGGCTTAAGCAGTTTATGTTTATTGGCTGCGGCCTAGCCAAGATGCCTTTTAAAACATTCGTGATGGGCAACCTCCTCGCCACCAGCATTTGGGTAACGCTTTTTGGCTTAGGCCCAGTATTAATCCGCGATGAAATCGCCCCAATACTCACGTTTTATCATCAACATAAATACCCGACATGGGCGATCGTTAGTCTGCTTTTAGTCCTTTTACTTCATTTTAGCTGGCGTAAATGGCAGGTTAAAAATCAGTAAAAAGTATATGACAGACGCTGTTTTTTTCAGATAAAGTGAGGCTGCTAGGTTTACCTTCTAAACCAAACGGATAGTGAATAAACAAGGAGCGTAGATGAAATCTTCAGCTTGGGGCGCACTCGCCCTTTTACTGCTTACTCACCCATGCTTAGCATTAACTAAGCATATTTATGGCGATGTACAAGTCACCAATATTAGCCCAAGCAGCGATTTTGTTTGGGAACGCGACAATACACAGCAACCCCAATACCCAATAGAACTCGCGCGTTCGCGCATAGCGGGTTGTACAGTGTTGTCTTTCGACATTTCCGAGAAGGGTGACACTGAAAATATCGAAGTCATCAATTCTGTCCCCAATAATGCGATTGGCAGATATTCAAGGCAAATACTTAAAGAGTGGAAATGGACGCCCACGTCCACAGCAAAAACCGCCGAGAAACGCACTGTCAGATTGGACTTTTGCCTCGGAGAGATTTCTTCCGCTGAGTCAGAAAAACAATGCAAGCAACAAGCACAACTCGCCTGTAGCTAAATTCATCCAGCGTTAATGGCTCTCGGTGCGTAAGCAGGCAATCACATCTCCCGATTTACTCAGTCTTGACCTTAGGTTGAGGCTGAGTTGGTTCATTCGACGGAATCTCGTTAGCAGTATTTTTCTGAGGTTGAAGTTCGGCATTGATTATTGATTGCTTGTCCGTGGACTCAGTTATCTCTTGTTTGGTCTTATCACCAACTTCACTCGGTTTACCCTCCGTCGATTGCGACTGTGTTTGTTTATCGGCTTGTGGTAGCGCAACTGGAGGACTCACCTCACTCGGCGCTTGAGTCTCTTGTAGCTTAGGTTGTTCGCCTTCAGGTAGCGGCTCGACTAACACCACGGGTTCGGCTGGGGTACTGGTTTGTGTATCGTTGGTATTTGTTGCCTCAGAGTCAGGCACC
This sequence comes from Shewanella decolorationis S12, assembly GCF_000485795.1. Lineage (GTDB taxonomy): Bacteria > Pseudomonadota > Gammaproteobacteria > Enterobacterales > Shewanellaceae > Shewanella > Shewanella decolorationis. The sequence continues at coordinate 14,842 of NZ_AXZL01000063.1, read as the reverse complement.
AACGTCGCTAAATCTTCATTCGCAGGGCTTTCAACCGCATGTTTAGGCAGTTGATTTCGATACAAATCAATCATGCCCATCACCTCGGATAGCGCCTTGGCGTGGGCAGGCGTTAAAATACCATTATGCCCAGAGACAATTTCATCGGACACGGCCAGCACCCATACTGCCTGCATATTGGCGTCGGGACAGGTTTGCACACTGCGCCGCGCCTGCAGGCGAGCACGGATTTTCCACCCCGAATGCGGCAAGGTCATCATACAACCGGGAATTTCGTCATGGGCCATTAATGCCGAAGGCATCTTCATCGGGGTCGAACAATTACCGCCAGAACATTTATCGATATCGTGGGTAATAGCCCAAGAGTTCCCCAGTGCCCGTTCGCCGTCCTTGATGTAATTAAAGGCCTCTTTTACCGCAAAATCGCCCTTAGATTGCAGCACCACCATACTCGGTTTTTGCCTATCTAGACTCATCAGAGTATCGAGTGGCTTAAAATCCTGCGCTGGTGCGGCGGGGTTTAGCAGTAAGAAAAGATTTGGATTATCCTGCTCATTATCGATGGCCGCCTTGATTCTGTCTTTACTGGCGTGCAACACCACTAAGCCGCCAAGGCTGTGACCAATCACGGTATAACGCAGTAATTGATGCTCAGCGACTAGCACATCCAGTTTATCCAGCAACTGCGATAGCCCAGTTTGCCCTATACGTTTAGCCACGGCTTTACGCTGTAAAATAGTCGGAAAATCCAGCGGTTCAATCCAACTGGTAGCATCTTCTGAGCCATCGAGCCAGAAGGGATCCAGCTTGTCGCCTCGCCAGCCTATGTATAAACCCAGTAGGTTACGCTGGGAGTCGGATGCCGCCATCTGCTGATAAAACTGCTCGAACGCGACAAAGTTCTCGTCCGTCGGATTTGCACTGTGGTGCCAGCCGTGGACAAAAATCAGTAGCTCGGGAGCCGTGCCATTATTGGGTTGTAAAATCCGCGCCTTGAGCCCTTGCCATTGTCCATCGTTGTGTGGCTGACCTTGATCATTAAATTCAATCACATGCAGATTTTGCGTAGCAATATCAGGGCCGGGAATGTGATAGGCTTGGTCAGGAATAAAAGGAAGTAAAATACCGAGGGACAACAACATTAAAAACAGTAACTTGTACTGAGTAAACTTCTTAAGGCTCATTTATGACAACTAAATTGTGGCCAGACTAGGCCAATATAAACACGCTGCTGAGGCTAACAGCAAAATTGGCCAAATTATACGCTAACCCCAAATTTCCAGCTAGAGCCGACGACGCCTTTTATCATCAAGCTTAGCTCGAGTTAGCGCCAGGTGTCGGGCAGCTTCACTTGACTCCAAAGGTCATCGCACAATGGCGCAGTATGTTGCCACTGACCGCTGCAAATCCATTTCACTAAGGCATCGCCCACCTGTGGATAGGCAATTGGATTTGGCGATGCCGCCTTGAGCCAACGTTTAACCACGCCCGTATCCAGACTCATCATACTGTCACCCGCGCCCAATAATTGGAGCGCTGCCACGTTCGACAACTGTTCAAATTGACCAATCAGCGGCTTGACCAACAACTTTTTCCCTAAGGTCAGTGCCTCGCTCGCCAGCTCAAATCCGGCATTACCAATCACACCGCCGCAAGTCGCTAAGTGCTGTTTAAATCCGTCACGGTTAAAACTATGCCATAGAATATGGTCGGCAAGCGGTGCAGTCGGCTGCTTAGCGTGGTACACCAAGAATTGATAATCCGTAAATGGCTTAAAAAAAGCGGCGATCGCATCCGCCTCTTCGAAGGGTAAATACACCAAAATTTGATGGGTATGTTCAATGGGACTGGCATCGACTTCGACAAAAGGAGGTAAGATCGGAAAACCAAAATGATGCCAATGACACCCCAGTGCCACATCCACCGGCGCAAAGTAGTTGAGTAGTAACTCATTAAACCAAGTGCTCCCCAACTTAGGCACAGGGTGCGTTAAGGCCGCTTGATGGCTTATCCCAATGGAGGGGACGCCTTGACGCCTCGCCGCCCATGCGGATACGGGTTCAAAATCATTCAGTACTAGGTCGTAGCAACTCAAATCTAGTGCTTGAATATCCTTAAGCAACGATAAGGAGCAATTTTGTCTTACCGTTTGCGGCACATTCACCCGCCCAGAGTGGGTTGCAAAGGTCATTCCCGCCTGTACGCGATACTCCCCAAAACACTCCATATCGAAAAAATGCTCAGGCTTACGCCCCGAAAACAAAAAGTCGACTTGAATATTGTGCTCAATTAAGGCTTTTGCCATCACTCGAGCACGACTTAGGTGGCCATTCCCTGTGCCTTGAACTCCGTAGAGTATTCGCATTACTTATCCTTTAACTGTGAATTAAATATTTGTGAATCAAGGAGATATCCAACAAATAAGCGCCTGATTTGGGTTAAATCACGGGATGCACGAGCAGTACAGCACCCGTGCCTAACAGGGCGCCGGCAACAATATCTGAAGGGTAATGCACCCCAAGTGCGATACGTGAAGCACCAATACAGAGCGCCCAGACATAGGCAAAAGGCGCAACCACGGGATACACCTGCGCCACACTCGTGGCCATGACAAAGGCGGCCGCCGTATGGCCAGAAGGTAGACTGAATCGGTCTGAAGGTTCGAATCCATTCTCAAACCCAATCAAGGCGTGGCAGGGCCGAGTGCGGCGAATGCTATTTTTAAGTAATAAGTACAGCGGCAATTCAATCAAAAAACTCGCTAACAGCAGATTGAATAGGTTCTGTCCTTGGGCGTGTGTCAGCATCAACCCGACGGCAAGGTACAGATACACATGCCCATCTCCAGTTGCCGATATCCGCTTCGCCCAGTCATAAACACCGTGACGTTGGCTCAAACCTACAATGCGATAAAACATGCGCTTATCTAAGTCTGTAATGTAACTCAACATAAAACAGGCTCCTTGCTGGCATGCCAGCGAGTATCATGGCGATGTTAATGAGTGCATTCTCTCGACAGCCGTTAGCGTCTGTATGTTTAAACTCACTGTCAGACGACTATTTCACGATAGAACCCCACGCTAAACCCTATGGTGACTTAAACAGATATTGCTTAAGTACTCAGTGTTAAGTTGAGACTAAGAACTGCCGATGACGGCAAAGTGACATCCGGCCTAAAGTTTTATGACACTAGCGCAGAGGAAATGAATCGCGAGGGATGAAGTGATGACAGCAAAGATTAGGGAAAACGTGCGGGGAGATACAGTGCTGCCCAGTTGCTATAAACGGACAACACTGCCAGAAAACCTTCAAGCGATGGCTTGTTCCAACGCTTTGGCGCGGTAAATTTTCGTCAGATGATAGATATTGATACAGGCTACGAAAGCGTTCATACCTGCAACTGGCCAGGCTGAAATAAATACGCCGTAGATAACAAACAGGGTACAGCCGACAAAGTTTAACCATCTTAACCAGATGATGTTCTTCATCATAAGTGAAATTGCCACCATCACTGAGGCAAAATAACCAATAATTTCAATTGTGTTTACAGCTTCCATAGGCACCTCTCGAAGGCCCTCTACCGTCCATAAGCGTACCGGGGGGTCCTTGCCCCTAAAGCAAATTAAGTTAAGTAAGTTAATTTAAACTTGGGATATAATACCAAAACACGCAACAGAGTTGTAATAAAAAACCGTTATTTAATGACCGATATCAAATTTTGAGGACAAACACCTGTTAAGTGACGAAAGTTTACAACAGAAGTGTTAACCTCCAAGTGCAACAATACCGTGATTGATAACACTTTTCTTTTCAGTAATCCCTTTTATACTGGCGTAAACTCGCTAAACTGTACGCAACGCGGATCAATAGGAGTGTAAATATGGAATACAACACCTCAGAACTATGTGACATGTACTTAGATGTCGTAGATGTAGTCGAGCCCATGTTCAGTAACTACGGTGGTTGTAGCTCTTTTGGCGGTTCTATCAGCACAATTAAGTGCTTTGAAGACAACGGCCTAATCACCGAGGTCTTACAAGAAGATGGCCAAGGTAAAGTCTTACTGGTTGACGGTGGTGGCTCATTACGCCGCGCCCTGATCGATGCGTCTATCGCTGAAATCGCAGTCAACAACAACTGGGAAGGCATTATCGTTTACGGTTCAGTACGCGATGTGGATGCTCTGGAAGAATTAGACATCGGCATTCAAGCCCTTGCCTCAATTCCAGTGGGTGCCGATGGCAATTCAGTGGGCGAAGTGGAAATTCCGGTCAACTTTGGCGGCGTGACCTTCCTCCCAGGCGATCATATCTATGCCGATAACACCGGTATTATCCTGTCGCCAGAACCACTCGACATTGAGTAATGACAAATTACCTATCAAGAAAGCCAGCTAAGCTGGCTTTTTTATTGGCTGTTTTTCGCTAAGTCCCATTGAATATTCGTCCTTGGGTACGCCACAATATCCCAGTCCCTATCGATAAGAATACGAATCCATGTCTGAATTTATTCCATTTACTCAAGCCGATATGGCCAGTCTAGTGAGCCCGAGAGCGGGTGAAACCAAAATTGGTCAATGCGTACATTTGGCCAATCACGAACATCCGCTCGAGGCGATACTTGCCACCGCCAAAGCCCACGGGGCTCAATTTGCCATTCTAGGCGTTGGGGAAGATATCGGCCCACGAGCTAACCTAGGTCGAGGCGGTGCCACCGATGCCTTTACCACCAGCATGCGCCAATGGTTGAATTTACAGTCGAATCGTTTTCTTTCGGGCGCCGAATGCCTGATTTTAGGGCAAGTTCATACGGCAGATCTGCAATTACAGGCGCAGGACGGCGAAGGCGCGAGCCTAACCCATCTTCGCCAAGCGGTTGAACAACTCGATGAACGGGTCATTAGCATCGTTAGCGCCATACAAGCAGCAGGACTTGAACCCATACTGATTGGCGGTGGCCACAACAATGCCTATGGTCTGTTAATGGCGACTTCGGCCCATTATCAACGCCAAGTTGCCGCGGTGAATTTAGATCCGCACAGTGATTTTCGCCTACTCGAAGGGCGCCACAGCGGGAACGGCTTTAGTTATGCCGCCGATCGCGGCGCGCTGGGTTATTACCATGTGCTCGGCTTACACGAGCTCAAAAACAGCGAGGCTAATTTACAACAGCTATCTGACTTTGGTGGCACTTGGCATAGCCTGCAACAGATTTGGGTTCGTCGCGAAGTGAGCCTCGCTGAGGCGCTACAGGAGATTGCCGGCAAACTCAATCACACCGCCCTGCCCGTTGGATTAGAGCTCGATGTCGATGCTATTGCAAAAATGCCCAGCAGCGCCTCAACGGCAGCGGGCATTCCGCTGCTGGATGCCGCACACTATATCAGTTACATCGCCAGCCATTGTCCCTGTGCTTATTTGCACTTGGCCGAAGCCGCGCCGAGTTGCCATGAGGCGGGTATTGAAGCCGGGTTTAGAGATGTCGGCCATAGTATCAGCGAGTTAATCTATGCCTATGTACAGGCAAGGCGTCATTTTTTGGCCCAATAGCCTGTTAAGCTTGCGCCCTTTGTGGGCGCTAAGCTATTCACCAAATCCTGATATTGTGGTCTAATGCCAATCCATTTTATCGGGTCGACACACTAAACACTGGTAAAAGCCAAACTCTTTAAGTTAACGCCTTAAGGAGAGTTTACTAGCTCGATCACAGAGTGATAGATCAAAGATTCAGCAAATGCAGGCGATGGCTTACACTCGCCACTAATACTTTGCAAAACAATAGGAATACATTGATGTCTGAGGGTGAATCTAAAAGTACCCACTTTGGTTATAAAACCGTAGAGGCGGATAAAAAGGCCGATCTCGTAGCTGGCGTGTTTCATTCGGTTGCCGCTAAATACGATATCATGAATGACGTTATGTCCTTCGGTATTCACCGTTTTTGGAAGCGTTACACCATTGAAGTCTCTGGTGCTGGCCCTGGCATGAAAGTGCTTGATCTTGCAGGTGGTACTGGCGATTTAACCGCTAAGTTCTCCCATCTGGTGGGTGATAAAGGCGAAGTGGTATTAGCGGATATCAACGATTCTATGCTGAAAGTGGGCCGCACTAAACTGCGTGACCGCGGCATCGTTGGCAATGTGAGCTATGTGCAAGCCAACGCCGAAGCACTGCCCTTCCCCGATAACCACTTCGATATCATCACTATCGCCTTTGGTCTGCGTAACGTGACCGATAAAGACGCGGCGCTGCGTTCAATGAATCGCGTGCTTAAGCCAGGCGGTAAGTTATTAGTGTTGGAGTTTTCTAAGCCGCAACACGAGCTGATGCGCAAAGTCTATGACTTATACAGCTTTAAAGTGCTGCCGAAAATGGGTGAAATCATTACGAAAGACGCCGACAGCTATGAGTATCTAGCCGAGTCGATTCGCATGCACCCAGACCAAGAGACCCTCAAGCAAATGATGGTCGATGCAGGCTTTGAACAGGTCGATTACACCAACATGACCGACGGTATTGTTGCCCTGCACCGCGGTTATAAATTCTAATGATGCCGCAAGAAGTGGTGTTACTTGCCTGCGCCGCCATTGAGACGGGTCTGAAGCAACTTCAGACCCAAGCTGGCGACGCCTATGCACGCCAGCGTCAGTTACATGGCAAAGTCTTTCGCATTCAATTATCACAACTCAGTTGGCCAATTTACTTGGTCTTCGCCAAAGAAATCCAAGTGCTGAGTCGCTATGAAGGCGATGTGGATGTCAGTCTACACGCCGATGCTACAACGCTCTATCGCGTAACTGAAGGTGCAAATCTCACCGAACTTATCAAACAGGATAAGCTCAGCCTCGAAGGTGACCTCAATCTATTACAAAGCTTCAGCCATTATCTGCGTAGCATAGAGTTTGATTTTGCCGAGCCACTGTCGCGTTACTTAGGTGATGGGCCAACCCATAAGCTGCTGAGCACCGGACTGCAGGCCAAAACCTTAGCACTTGAAGTGATGCGTAAGACCCGCTCGCATTTGGGGCAACTCGCTATCGAAGAATATCGCCTTGCGCCACACCGGATTGAACTCATTCATTTTCGCGATCAAATGGATGACTTAGTTGACGACACTCGTGCGCTCGAACAACGGATTGCCAAATTAAGAGATCAAATTAAGCCATGACCCTTGCCAGTATCCGCCGCGGTTATCATGTCATTAAAACCCTACTGCAATATGGGTTAGATGAGGTATTACCGCCAAAGATGACCCCTTGGTACTTTAAACTCGCCCGCAATAGCCTGTTTTGGATCCGCAACAAGCACAAAGGTAAATCTGGCGGTGAGCGTTTAAAGCTAGCGATGCAAGAGCTTGGCCCCGTTTATATTAAGCTCGGGCAAATGCTATCAACCCGCCGTGACTTACTCAGCGATGAATGGGCGACTGAGCTGGCCATGTTGCAGGATAAAGTTCCGCCCTTCGATAGTGCCTTGGCGCGTCAAGCGATTGAAGCCGAACTTAAAGCCCCCATCGAGAGCTACTTCGACGACTTTGACGAAACACCTTTAGCCTCAGCCTCGATTTCACAAGTGCATACCGCCACGCTCAAATCCAACGGTAAGGCCGTGGTCTTAAAAGTGCTGCGCCCGAATGTGGAAGCTAAAATTCAAGCCGATCTATTGTTGATGTCGCAAACGGCTAAGGTCATCGATTATCTCCTCGGTGAAGGGAATCGTCTGCGCCCATCAGAGGTGATTGAAGATTACCGCGTGACAATTTTAGGTGAGCTCAATCTTAAGCTTGAGGCCCTCAATGCCATTAAGCTGCGCAATAACTTCCTCGACTCAGACGCGCTCTATATTCCGTATGTTTACGAAGAGTTTTGCTATCCACGTTTAATGGTGATGGAGCGCATTTACGGTATTCCGGTTTCGGATATCGCTGCGCTGAAGGCACAGGGAACTAACTTTAAACTCTTGGCCGAGCGTGGCGTAGAGCTGTTTTTCACCCAAGTGTTCCGCGATAACTTTTTCCATGCCGATATGCATCCAGGGAATATTTTTATCTCCCGCGACCATCCTGAGAATCCTTATTATATCGGCCTAGATTGCGGCATTATGGGCACACTCAGCGAAGTCGATAAGCGCTATTTAGCGGAAAACTTCCTCGCGTTTTTCAACCGTGATTACCACCGTATCGCGCAGCTGTATATCGAGTCGGGTTGGGTATCGGAAAAAACCGATCTACAAGCTTTTGAACAAGCCATCAAGGTCGTTTGCGAACCCATGTTTAACAAGCCCTTGGATGAAATCTCCTTCGGCCATGTGTTATTAGAACTGTTCCGCACCGCACGCCATTTCGATATCGTTGTGCAGCCTCAGCTCGTGCTGCTCGAGAAGACATTGCTCTATATCGAAGGCTTAGGACGTCAGCTTTACCCGCAACTGGATCTCTGGCAAACGGCGAAACCCTTTTTAGAGCAATGGATGGCCGAGCAAGTGGGTCCTAAAGCCATGTTTAAAAAGGTATCCACAAAACTGCCATATTGGTCTGATAAGCTTCCAGAATTCCCTGAGCTAATCTACGACAACCTTAAATTAGGCAGGAAATTGCTGAGTTCTCAGCAACAAATGCTAGATAAGTATCTGAAATATCAGCAGCAAGCACATAAGAGTAATTACTTACTCATCACTTCTGCAATTTTATTGATCTGCGGCACGTTATTGTTCAATCAAGACGCTACACTGTTGAGTCCTTATTTGTGCCTGATATCAGGTGCAGTATTGTGGATTATCGGATGGCGATCTAGGCCAAAGAATCGTAAATTTTAGCTAGCACTAATTAATCAGAGGTTCATAATAGAACCGTTTTCAATTAAGAGGATACCTTCATGGGTGGCATTAGTATTTGGCAACTTCTTATCATCGCGTTAATCGTTGTCTTATTGTTTGGAACTAAGAAATTACGCTCTTTGGGTGGTGATTTAGGTGGTGCTGTTAAGGGCTTTAAAAACGCTATGTCTTCAGACGAAGATAAAAAAGCGTTAGAAGATGCTGAAGCAGCAAAATCAGTGCAAAATGCGCAACCAACTCAACAGGCGACTGAAAAGAAACCTGAGTCTAACAAAGAACAGGCGTAACTCTTTATGTTTGACGGTATCGGCTTTATGGAGCTGCTGCTGATCGGTGTTTTGGGGCTTGTGGTACTTGGCCCCGAACGTCTACCGGTTGCAGTACGTTCAGTAACCAGTTGGATCCGCGCGATGAAGCGCATGGCCAACTCAGTCAAAGAAGAACTTGAGCAAGAGCTAAAGATCGAGCAGTTGCACGCCGACCTCAAAAAAGCAGAGAGTAAAGGTCTATCGAACCTCTCACCCGAACTGCAAGAGTCGATCGAGCAGTTGAAGCAAGCTGCGCAGTCTGTGAATCGTCCTTACCAAGTGCAAGATATTCCCACACAGGACAACCAGATACTCAATCCTGCGAGCCAAACTGTTTCTACAGAGGCAAGTCCTACGGCTTCCTCCGCCCCTACTAGCGAATCTCATCAGGGCGAGGATACCCGTTCCAACCCGAAAGCTAACGGATAATTCATGTCGCAACAGCAGCCACTTATCAGCCATTTGCTTGAACTCAGGTCCAAGCTGCTTAAATCCATTGCCAGTGTGTTAATTGTGTTCATTTGTAGCGTGTATTGGGCAAATGATATTTACCACTACATGGCAATCCCTTTAATGCAGTCTTTGCCCTTAGGTGGCAGCATGATTGCGACCGATGTCGCCGCGCCTTTCTTCGCCCCTTTCAAACTGACGTTAGTCCTGTCATTTTTTGTGGCAGTTCCCTATGTGCTCTATCAAATTTGGTCTTTTGTTGCACCTGGTTTGTATAAGCATGAAAAACGCTTAGTTATGCCGCTGCTTTTTAGCAGCACTGTATTGTTTTATTTAGGGATTGCCTTTGCGTATTACATTGTATTCCCAGTGGTGTTTGGCTTCTTTGCCAACACAGCTCCCGAGGGCGTGCAGGTAGCAACCGATATCAGCAGTTACCTTGATTTTGTACTGAAATTATTTTTTGCATTCGGCTTATCCTTTGAGATCCCTATTGCCGTTGTCCTGCTGTGCTGGGCGGGCGTAACTACTCCAGAAGATCTTAAGCAAAAACGCCCTTATATTATTGTCGGCGCATTCGTGGTCGGTATGCTGTTAACACCACCGGATGTTATCTCCCAGACTATGCTTGCCGTACCAATGCTGTTATTGTTCGAAGGCGGATTATTTGCGGCTCGTTTTTACAGTAAACCTGATGACGAGTCCGACGAAGAAGAATCAACGAACGACTAATGCCTTAATCGGCATTAGAGGAAAATAATAATAAGGAAACTGGGATGCGTTTTACTCTACTGACTGGTGCAGTGCTGCTAGTATCTGCACAGGCTAATGCCGCGATTGAGCAGCAATTAACTCAATGTGCAGGGATAACGGACAAGCTCGAGCGCTTGGTTTGTTATGACAACCTCGCAGCGAGCATTCAAGCCACCACAGTGACCAATAACAACACGGCACCGATAGCTGTTGCCCCCATTGTCACACCCGCAGCGCCCCCTGCAGCTGTGGCGACGGCAGCTCCTGTTGCAACTGCCGCGACCAATGTCGAAGATAACTTCGGTATGGAAGTTAAACGCGTCCAAGAGAATACAACCGACAAAATTTATCTCAATGTGGAGTCAATAGCAGAAGATGCCTACGGCGCGTTAAAGATTACCTTTACCAATGGCCAAGTTTGGAAACAAACCGAAGGTCGTAAATTCAACTTAAAAGTCGGTGAAAAGGTATTTATCGAAAAAGCCGCGCTTGGCTCTTTCTTAATGGGCACTGAAAGTCGTAATGCTAAGGTGAGGGTAAAGCGCCTAAAATAATGTCATCTTATATAGATATCGCTGTCAACTTGCTTGGCAGCGCACTCGAACCAGACATAGCGCAAATCGTACAAGCAGCGGCGGACCAAGGGGTTTCGCCGTTAATTGTTATTGGCAGTGATTTAACTGAAAGCGCTGCCGCCATTCAATTATGCCAACAGTATCCTAACCAGCTTTATTGCACCGCAGGCGTACATCCCCACCATGCTAGTGAATGGCAAGCAGACTCCAAACAGATACAAACCAAGCTTTGCCAAGCGCCACAAGTGGTTGCTGTGGGCGAATGTGGACTAGACTACAATCGGGACTTCTCCCCTCGCCCGGCCCAGCGCCAAGCGTTTATCGACCAACTCGAGCTCGCAATTGAACTCAAAAAACCGGTACTCATGCATGAGCGAGATGCCCACGTTGATTTTTTGAGTATTGTTAAAGAATACCGCCCCCATCTCAGCGGCGCATTATTGCACTGCTTTACTGGCACACGTGCTCAGATGGAAGCCTATATCGAGCTCGATCTACATTTAGGCATTACAGGATGGGTATGTGATGAAAGACGCGGCCAGGAACTTGCCGAGCTCGTTCCATTTATTCCCAAAGAGCGTTTATTGATTGAGACGGACAGCCCTTACCTGCTGCCACGCAGTATGAGGCCCAAACCTAAGTCCAGTAAAAATAAACCCGAGTACTTGCCCTATATTGCGCAATATATTGCTAATTTGCGGGGTGAAAATGCGGCTGAATTTGCCAAACAGTGCTATCAAAATAGCCTAGCCTTTTTTAATTTGAGTCAAGCGAATGGCTAAGCTCGTCAGTTTATTGGTATTGTTACTCGGAATGCTCATATCATTTGGCAGCTTTGCCAATACGATGAGCATTGATGAGCACACGCCTACACCACTTAACCTAACCCCGTGGTTGATGGTGACGCACTCCAATCCCAATAGTCAGCTAGACGATATTCAAGCCATACCCAAGACTCAATGGCACAAGTTTACCAGTGGTGATATTCAACGCCTTAGCCAACATGATTTTTGGCTTCGCGTAAATCTGACGAGTAGAGATGAGAGTCTTGCGCGCATTCTCGCCCTCGATAATCCCTTGCTCGATAAAATCACTCTTTATCATGTTGTGGATAATCAACTCAATAACACCACATTTATGGGAGATACGTTCCCGTACAAGCAACGTCCACTACTGAGTAATATTTTTCTATACCCTTTTAAAATAAATGCCAATGAGCAGCATACCTTTTATCTGCATATAGAGACTGAAGGTAATGCCGCCATCCCCCTCAATCTATGGTCCGCTAATGATTTAGCTCAAATTGCCGAATCGACTGCCGTTGAACATGGCTTTCAGCTCGGCGTGCTCGCCGCGATAGGGATTTTCAGTCTATTTATCGCCTTGGCCTCAGGTTCATTCAGCTATAGCTATTACTCAGGTTATGTCCTGTGCATGACGCTATTAGTGGCCACGATCAATGGCTATGCATTCCGTTTTCTCTGGCCAAATTGGCCTGCATTACAGCAACTGATGGTTCCCGTGCTGTTACCTCTGGTGATGGCCTTTGCCTTAATGTTCACCGAGAAAATCCTGCAACTGAAATACTATAACCGTCGTATGTTATTGATATGTCGTTATAGTGCTGTTTACATACTTTTGGTCGGCTTATTCGTGCCTTTTATCCGCTATGGTACAGCACTTTATATCGAGATTATTTCTGTAGCGATACTCAGTATTATTTTGATGGTACTTGCGGTTGTCCAAGCGTTTAACGGTCAAAAGCTGGCAAAGCTCTATACCATAGGCTGGGTGAGTATGCTTACCGGCGCCTGCATCAGCAGCCTCCTCTATTTGAGTGTTATCGAGTTCAATATCAAGCCGCAAACGCCGGTGATGCTTGGGCTCACCTTCGAAATCATCTTTATGTCGCTGGTACTCGCCATCCGCTATAACGATGAGCGTAAATCTAAGCTCCGCATTCAACAAGAGGCCCTCAAGCAAGCGCAAAAGATCCGTAGTGCCCGTGAGGAAGCCTTAAAAGTGGAAGCGGAAACCAATGAAAGACTCGAACAGATGGTGCAGGAGCGCACATTAGAACTTGAGATCACCCTGCGCGAATTGCATGAAGTTAACCAAAAACTTACCGAACAGAGCACTATCGATAGCTTAACCGGAGTGAAAAACCGCAGCGCCTTCGATAAACGACTGCTAGCCGAAAGTAGAATCAGCCGTCGCCAAGAGACCCCCATCGCCTTACTGATGCTTGATATCGACCGCTTTAAATCGATTAACGATCAATTCGGCCACCTAGCTGGGGATCAGGCCTTAAAAGTGATAGCGACAACCTTGCAGCAACATTTAAAACGACCAACCGATCTAGTATCACGTTTTGGTGGTGAAGAATTTGCTATTATTCTCCCCAATACGACTGCGGACGGCGCCATTCAAGTCGCTGAAAGCATAAGAGATGCAGTGACTAGCATCGGCCTAGAATGGGAAGGAAAGCCCATTCCCTTGACCGTGAGTATCGGTGTCAGTGCCGACGTGATCAGTAACGACCAACACAGTACCGAATTATTAGAGCAAGCCGACAAGGCGCTCTATCAGGCAAAAAATAGCGGACGCAATCAAGTCAAATTGTATGCGCCAGCACAAACAGAACCTACTTAGGAGTCTAATGTGAACATCATTACCAGTGCCTTCCCTCAGCGCAGAATGCGCCGCATGCGTAAACATGACTTTAGCCGTCGTCTGATGGCTGAAAACCATCTAACAGTCAATGATTTGATCTATCCCATGTTTGTGCTTGAAGGCACCAATCGCAGTGAAAAAGTTGCCTCTATGCCAGGGGTTGAGCGCTACTCTATCGACTTACTGTTAAAAGAAGCCGAAGAGCTAGTCGAACTCGGGATTCCGTTAATTGCCCTGTTCCCTGTTACGCCAGCAGAGAAGAAATCGCTGATGGCAGAAGAAGCCTACAATGCCGAAGCTTTAGTGCAACGCGCCGTACGTGAACTGAAAAAGGCCTTCCCACAGCTGGGTATCATGACTGACGTAGCCTTAGATCCTTTCACCACCCACGGCCAAGACGGCATTATCGATGAAACAGGCTACATCCTGAATGACATCACCACAGAGATCTTAGTGAAACAAGCCCTATCCCACGCCGAAGCGGGCGCAGATATTGTTGCCCCATCGGACATGATGGATGGTCGTATTGGTGCGATTCGCCAAGCGCTGGAAGCCGCAGGCCATGTAAACACTCAAATCATGGCCTATTCAGCCAAATACTCCTCAAGCTACTACGGCCCATTCCGCGATGCCGTCGGCTCAGCAGGCAACCTAAAAGGTGGCAATAAGCATAGCTATCAAATGGATCCGGCCAATAGCGATGAAGCTCTGCATGAAGTTGCGCTAGATATCCAAGAAGGCGCAGATATGGTAATGGTGAAACCCGGTATGCCTTACCTAGATATCGTTCACCGCGTAAAAACCGAATTAGCCGTACCCACTTTCGCTTACCAAGTGAGTGGTGAATATGCCATGCATATGGCGGCCATTCAAAATGGTTGGTTAGCGGAAAAGGCCATCGTCATGGAATCGCTGCTATGCTTCAAACGCGCTGGCGCCGATGGCATCCTTACCTACTTTGCCAAACGTGCAGCACAGTGGCTAAAAGAAGCTAAATAATCGGGCTTAGAAACCAATTCTAAGTATAAAGGGCAGCGATACGCTGCCTTTTTATTGGTCCGAACAAAGCACTTGCTGGATCAAATCGATGCACAGTTAATAAATATAGTTGAACATAGTCTTCGCAGAGGCGAATAAAAGGAAGGAATAGAACGTTGAAATGGCAAACGCCAAAAGCAAAAAAGCCAGCTTATTCAGCTGGCTTCATTGTTTAATTAGGCGCTTGGCGATGACCTACTCTCACATGGGG
>NZ_AXZL01000062.1 GCF_000485795.1 Shewanella decolorationis S12 | reverse complement strand
CGAAAAGGCATCATCACCACATAAAAATGCCCGCCGCACCACGCGGCTACAGCAATGATAATAGGGCGTGTCTTCAAGACTTATCTGAGTTCGGCGAGGGCGCGGCATACAAACCTCCTTGTTCAATGCTTAACCAAAGCATAGTAGGAGGTTAGCTATCGCGCTATTAAGGTTGGGTGTCCTGTTTCGCTAATTGATACTGGAGTAGATGGTGCTCCTATACCCATAGGCAAATCCCAAAGTACTAGACCTCGCTCTTTTCTTTCATTGCAACTATCACTTATACAGTCATCCCACAGCGAGAGATCGACATTTTCTAATTCAGAGAGAGCAACAATTTTCAAATTAATATAATCTTGTGCTCTTCTTTTTGCCGCCTCACTATATCCGTTTGGACAAACTAAAATGCCGACTTTTGAGGAGCAGCCCATCATCATTCCATAGAAACTTTCAACGTCTTTAACATTTAGGGGACGGCTATATTTCTTGGCATCTACAATAATCCTGCGATTTCTATCGTCACCAAAACGAGAGTCTATTAGGACATCTACTTGCCTAGTCGTTTGACTTAAGCAACCTTTGATTTTGGCATTTGGGATGACCGTGACATCTTGAGATTGATAGTCCTCAGAGCAAAGTTCGGCTATGAAACGCTCATACTTCCTCCAGTCTGTCATGGTAACCTTTGAAAATTAACATTTTTTTCATGCGCGTTTATCTTGTTGGGTCAGAGAAAATGCGCACGGTTAACTATCTGTATGCAAAGAACTTATCAGCTTTCTGCCGCTTTTCATATAAGTGATCCATCTGGAAAAATGCGCATGCGCGTTTTCCAAACCTATTAACTAAAAATGAGTCAATATAGTCACTTGATTTTATAACGTTTTATTTGTTGCAAAATGGGGTTAATGCGCACTGATATTGTCTTCAAATCATTCAAAAATACCTAAATTTAAATATGACTGTATACCGTTATATTGTTAGTCGATTTATAGCAGGGCCAAACATAGGTAAATAGATAAGAATTGTATGGCAGCAGGAGTGGGAATTTTCGATTGAGCTAACGAGCCAAAGCGCGGAATGGAGCATTAGCTTTTTAGTCAGATGAAAAGTTCAATGGCAATAAATGCTATTTAAGAGATGGCAGCGTTAACTTGTTTGTTGGGGAATTTTTGATTTCAAAATGGGGTATTCGATAGGGCGGTGTTATTCTGGCTATTCTTAACGAGTCTTTATTCCTTGGTGCATCCTAGAGTCAAATTAAGGATGCCCCACTCACCATTGAGCGGGGCGAAAGATTAGGCCTGTTGGAAATAATAGAGTTTGTACTTGTTATTCTCTGCCGGCACGGTTAATTGGCCGAACTCGGCGGCGATGGTGTCCGAATAGGGCAGGTGGCGGTTAGCGACGATTTGCCAAATCCCTTTTGATTGCAATTGTTTTGCGCTATCGGCCACAAAACTCTGGGCAATGCTGGTCGTACTAGCAAGGCCATCGTGGAACGGGGGATTGGAGATAATACCGTCGAATTTTCCACTGGTTTGCGCCAGTCCATCGGAGGGATAGACCTTGGCCGTCATACCGTTTGCCGCCAGCGTAAGTTCGCAGGAGGCCAGCGCCATGGCATTGATATCAATACATTCTAACGACAATGTCGGTTGTGCCTTTAACAGTGCAGCGGCAATGACGCCTGCGCCGCAGCCAAAATCCAGTACTCGGCCAGAGAGCGTTGGCAGATGCGATAGCAATAGCTCTGTGCCTTGGTCTAAATGCTTTTCACTGAACACGCCGACTAAGTTGCAGATGGTGATATTGCCTTGCGGGGTGGCGAGTTGATACTGGCTGGTCCAATCGCTGAGTTTAATCTCGGGCGCGGTATCGATTAGGCTGCTGCCAAAGAGTAGGCAATGGCGCGCGTTATCGAGTTTGATGCCAGTGGCAAAGTATTTCGGCAGCAGTTTGACTAAGGATTTAACCCCACCTTTGTTCTCTCCCACGACTAAGAGTTGACCATCGGCCACTAAGTGCTGAGCGGCTAGATTAAACAAGTAGGGCGCTAATGGCTTAGCTTTAGGAAAGTACACAATCACAGTGTCGTACTTATCCTGGTGGGGCAGTTGATGGCCAAAATAGCAGCGCAGTTTGGCATTGGCCTGTGGCGCTAAATGTAGGTAATGGTGGTAATCCAAGGCGAGGGCATCGACGGACTGGGCGACATCGAGCAGTGCTTTGGGCAGGGAGTCTGCCTCATGGTTTAGCACTAAGACTTTATGTTGGCTCAGGGTTTCCTGATTGCGGATAATAACTTGCGATGGATTCGTTAACACTGCATGGCTACCGTAAAAAATAAGTGCGGGCATTATACCCCTTATTCGGCTGCGAGCCAGCCTGCAAGCCGCCGACTTAAGGGATGCTGCAAAACAGTGCGTATTTGCACATTACGGAATGAAAGCCAATAAAAAAGGCAACTGTGTAAACACGGTTGCCTTTTCTCTGTTAGCTGGCGCGATATTCGCTTGGGCGATTATTTGCTAATATCAGCAAATTAGCCCTGTGGCTGCACTGGTATAGCTGCTGGAGCTGGAGTTGATACCTGTGCAGGGGCTTTTGGCTTTTTAGGCTTAGGTAACAGGCTAAAAATCTTATTGGCGATATCTGTGTTGTCTTGATGACCGTTAAACAGCTCAGAGGCTGGGCCTGCGGCAAAGACTTGCACGTCAGTCCCTGTGTGGCCGCCGGTCGTCCAACCCGTATCGGTGCGTTTATCAATCACATGGCGAATCGCAATGGCCATGGTTTCTAAGCCCTGCATTCTGGCAACATTTAACTTAGCCACTTCTTCTTCGGTCAATTCAAAGCCTAAACCGCGGGATAAGTCGGCCTGCCAAGTATCACCGCCAAGGGCTGCTTGGGCTAAGGTATCTGAACTTGCTGAGATATTACGCAGGATCTCGGGATTCCAGTTGTAGTTGCCATCGGCACCGATTGATAACCCGCCGGTATTATGGTCGGCGGTGATTACCATTAAGGTATCGGGGTTTTGGCGTACAAATTGTTCAACGACTTCAATCGCATTGGCAAATTCATCCATTTCACCCATGGCGGCGGCGATATCATTGTTGTGTCCTGCCCAGTCGATAAGGCTACCCTCGACCAGCAGCACAAAGCCTTGCTCATTTTGCGACAGTAAACTGAGGGCTTTTTGAGTCAAAGTGCTGAGTTTTTTAGCATCTTTTTCATCTATGGCCCAAGGCAGTTGCACTTCGGCAAACAAACCTAAGACCTTAGGTTGGGTAATGCTGGCCAGATCGTCAAAGCGGGTAATGTGTTGATAGCCCTTGGCGGTGAACTGGGCTAACAGCTCTGGGGGAAAGTATTTTTGTCCGCCACCTAAAAACACATCGGCGTTGGTTTCAAGATAACTTAATGCCAGTGCATCGTAATTTTTACGGCTCTCGTTATGGGATAAGAAAGCCGCTGGTGTGGCATGGTTGATTTGTGACGTGACCGCTACACCCGTGCTCAAGCCTAAGGTTTTGGCCTTTTCGAGTATGGTGGGCAATGGCTGTTTTTGCGTATCGACCGAGATGGCGCCGTTATAGGATTTAACTCCAGTCGCGAGGGCTGTCGCAGCGGCCGCAGAGTCGGTCACATAACCACTCACGTTAGCGGGATAAGTGCTCGCCATGCCAACCAATAAACGGTCGAAGACGGTTTGTTCGACTTCTTCGGTATCTGGATTGTCCTTGTAATAACGATAGGCACTGGTGTAGGAAGGCCCCATGCCGTCGCCAATCATGATCACAATATTTTTGGGGCGCGAGGGGGCTTTAACTGGGCCAGTCTCATTCGCTCCTGCTTCAACTGCCAATGCAGAGGTGGAGAGCCATACACTCATACCAAGCAATAACAGTGGCGCTTTGGTGAAACTCATATCAGATCCCTAGAAGTCGTAGGCGCTCTGTGGGCGCCTTCAATGAATAATATTATCTTGTAGGTGTACAAGCTTATTGGGCAAGACGGGCTTCGATGGCATCGAACAGCATGCCAGTAATGTCCACATCGAATGCTGCTTGGATTTCACGGATACAGGTTGGGCTAGTGACGTTAATCTCGGTCAGCTTGTCGCCAATCACATCCAGACCCACAAAAATTAGGCCGCGTTTTTTCAGCTCTGGGCCAATGGCGCGGGCGATTTTCCAATCAGAGTCAGATAACGGCTGGGCAACACCGCTACCGCCTGCGGCCAAGTTACCGCGGGTTTCGCCTTTTTTCGGAATACGGGCCAAGGCGTAGGGCACGGGCTCACCGTCCACCACCAGAATGCGCTTGTCGCCCTTGGTTATTTCAGGAATAAAGGCCTGCGCCATGGCGTATTGGTTGCCGTATTGGGTCAAGGTTTCGATGATCACCCCAAGGTTAGGGTCGTCCTGCTTCACGCGGAAAATCGAGGTGCCGCCCATGCCGTCTAATGGCTTGAGGATAATGTCGCCCTTGGCTTGGTGGAACGCGCGAATGCGATTGGCATCGCGGGTCACTATGGTCTCAGGCGTAAATTCGCTAAACCATGCGGTGAATAGCTTCTCGTTGGCATCGCGTAGGCTTTGCGGCTTATTCACAATCAGAACGCCTTGCTCCTCAGCGCGCTCGAGCATGTAAGTGGCGTAGATAAATTCGGTATCGAACGGCGGGTCTTTACGCATTAACACCACGTTAAGCTCGCTCAGCGGCGTATCTTGGGCGTCTCCCAGTTCAAACCATTTATTGGCATCATTGATGACCTTTAATGGACGCATATTGCCCATGGCAACGCCGTTGACCATGGCGAGGTCGGCCATTTCCATATAAAACAGTTGGTAACCCCTTTCTTGCGCCGCCATTAGCATGGCAAAACTGGAGTCTTTCTTAATGTTGATCTCACTGATGGGGTCCATCACTATGCCGAGTTTTATCATTAATCTGTTCCTTATTGATTGCCGTTGCAGGCAAAAAAGCATTTATGGATTAGCCAGTCATCGATTCGCTAGTTAGCGGTTAACCTTTACCCTAAGTCACCAAATCTAAGTTGCAGCGCGGTAATCGCCGTGAGTGAGGCGGTTTCGGTGCGCAGCACTCGGGGGCCGAGTAACACATCGGTAAACTGGTAGGTTTCCGTCATGGCGATTTCTTCCGCCGATAATCCCCCTTCGGGGCCGATCAGCAGGCGTACACGGGTATGGGATAAGTCTAAGCCATTGATACCGTGCGCCGCCCTTGGGTGCAAGTTGAGTTTGAGTGCGCTGGTCGGTTCGCTACACCATTCCTGTAATTCCATGGCGGGACGAACGATAGGCACTTGGCTACGACCAGATTGCTCACAGGCGCTGATCACAATCTTTTGCCATTGCTGAATTTTCTTTTCGAGACGCTCACCTGTGAGCTTGACGCCGCAGCGGTCAGAAAACAGTGGCGTAATAGTATTCACCCCTAGCTCAACGGATTTTTGAATGGTGAACTCCATCCGATCGCCGCGGGAAATCACTTGGCCTAAATGCAGGTTGAGGGGCGACTCCGAGGGATTGGCCTCGCAGGACAGCACTTTTACCGTGACCGACTTTTTACCCGAATCGACAATTTCGGCAAGATAATCATGACCATCGCCATTAAACAGGCTAATGTGTTCGCCACTGCCCATGCGTAGCACTTTGCCAATATGGGCTGCGCCATCCTCATCTAAATTCAGCTGTTGATTTACGGCTAATGGTTGAGGTTGATAAATTCTTGGAACTCTCATTGTCGACCTTATTCGGCTAATTGTTGGCGCAGTGGCGGCGCATTACAGGCATTCTGCACAAAGGGATTATGATTACCTTGGATCTGCGCTATGGCGTTATCGCGTTTGCATTCAATAGTATCAACTGGATAGCTTTTATCCCATGCTTTGAACAATTTTAATTGCTGCGAGGCGATTTTAAGGCCATAGGTTTGCTGCATATACAGGTAAGTGCGGGCTATTTTGCCTCGGGCATTGGCGGGCGGCTGGGCTTGGCGATTCTTAAAGTCGATGACCATAGTGCATTGGCCATATTGGTCGGCCTTACCGTTCCATTGGCTAAAACGGAAGTTGCTGCGATCGCCGTTCACTTCACCAATTGCGGGCACCAGATTGTGCATGTCCGCTTCCATTTTATTGAATTCCTTACTGTTATCGGCGCAGTTTTTACGGCCGCCCTTTTGCCAGCATTGTAATTGGTGACCAAACTCCCATGCTGGGACTATATGCTCCCACTCGATACGGTTGGCGCGGGTCTCTTGTTTACGCACTTGATAGCCGCAGCTGTTGAGATCGGGCTTCCAGGATTTGCCCTTTATTTGGATATCACAGCCACAATAAAAACTGACCGCGGGTAACGTGCCCTGACGGCTGCCTTGATATAAGGATTGGGACAATACCTTGGCTTGACTAAAACTATTGGGGTGCGAAGGAGAGGCATGGACCGAGGCCGAAACCGCCAGCCAACTGAATAGGCACAGCAAGGCTTGCCGAGACCTTAAGGCTATCTTGGAGTTGTTCAATATTTATCCCAAAAAGTGATCTGTACTACGCGAGCCTGTGGCTCGTCTTTTATGACTGAATGGTAAGGGAAATACCGCGCCTTATGCAAATCGCTCGTACTTTTGGCGGAGGATTTTGTGTATTGCGGATTATTCGGCTGCTTGGGTAAAGGTGAGGTGGGTATGGCAGCGTTTACACAGATAACGGGTTTCGCCACGCAGCACTTTATTATGACGACGGATACTCAACCGAACCGGGCCGCAGGCGCAGCGGTACTCAAAGTCTTTCCCTTTAACCGACTGAGTATCGAAACTGTGGGTGGTATTGGGGCTCACTTTAAACAGCTTGAGCATGATGGATTGCCACTCGCGGCCATGGGGCTTGGTTTTGCCAAAGAGTTGAAAGCAGAGTAAGTGGCTGATTTCGTGGGGTACCACTTCGGCTAAAAAGGCTTCGCTGTTTTCCCTGAGTAATACGGGGTTAAAGCGCAGTCGATTCTGCTGCAAATGCGCCGTGCCAGCACTACGTCCACGTAGGGTAAATTGGGTCTGCGGCCGCGCAAATGTGCGCTTAAAGTAGATTTCCGCCTGCTGGTAACAGTCTTCGATGCGTACCAGGATTTGTTGCTGCAGCGGTGTCAGTGGCTTTGGCTGGCGTTGGGGCGTGTTGGCTTTCGCTGTATTGGCCACAGTCGGTGTGATACTCGCGGGTGAGATGGCTTTACGGCGCAGGTTACTGAGTAGGGATCTCGGGTTAAACATAGACTTAGGCGTTAACTCTTATTCTGCAAAGCATCAAGTAAACAATATCTCTCGCTATTTCAAGGCATCTATTCGGATTTCACGAGTCCAAAGCCCTTATTCTAGATGGCTCGACAAGCGTTTGCATCATAACTAACGCTTGCCGACAATGCCAGTATTGCGCTTGTTACAGGCTCGCTGCGGCCTGCATCACCATAATGCGTACTTGCTCGACAATCGCTTGTTCGGTGGCGTTGTCGTAGCCCTTCACCCTCGGGGTGTGGATATGGCCAACCTTGGCAGGGCTGTTGAACTTTTGCTGTAACACAATGGCGCGGTAGGAAATCTCATTAGAGAGATAACCACCGCCAGAACCTTCGACCGAGGTTTCATTTTGCAGCTCGCTTAGGGAGCTGGCATTAAATTCGCCGCGCGCTAGGGTCGTCACTGTATGGTTGTCATTGACTTTCCATTGACCGTCTTTGACCTGCATGGCGGCGACGGGCAGTGAAAATTCAACAAACTCAGGGCCGATAAAGTCTTTACCGTTGAGTTTGGGGGCGACAGGTGCGGTTTTGCTCCCACCTGTATACAGATTTTGGTTATCCGGTGCGGCGGCGCTACGGTTACGGCCGGGGAAGCGTTCAATATCAAAGTCACTTCGGCCCATGCTAACGGTAAAGACAAACTGGGTTTTAGGATCGCGATAAATCGGGCTGAGTAGCGACTCGATAATGCCTTGGTCAAAATCCTCGAAGCGTACCGGGATCATCGCGGTTTCGATTTGGGCTTTTTTGCCGTTGATATCAAACCTAAAACCATCGAGGGCGAGAGCAACCAAACCCGAAGGATTACTCTGGCTGATGTCTTTATCGAGGAAGAAAGGGTCGAATCCCGTTAGGAAGATTTTTATCTGCACATCGTCATCGTATTGGATATCGCTAAAACCGCGAGATGCCTTTTCGACGGCGCTGGCTAAAATCTGCTGTTGCCAATCGGCCATTTTGAAACTAGCACTGTTGTTTTTCAGGCTATTTAACATTGCAAGTCGTGCCCAATAGAGGGATCTGTCGTCAAAGTGCCCTGACTGCACATCACGCACCGCCTGTTGCCACAGTCTGTGTCCCTGGCGCGCGGCAAGTTGGGTTGCATCGCGCTCATTCTTCTGTGCAGATAATTGATTAGCCAAGCCTTCATCCAAGGCTTGATAGCGATTGACCACCTCTGCCATGGCTTTTTCAGCGGTGGGAATGCGGGAAACTTCCACATCTCCTAGGAGTTGTACGGCAGCTGCGGTTTGCACCACTGTGCTGGCGAGGATAAAAGCGAGACTGGGCTTTAACATTGGCGTTTCCTTTTTATTTTAATCACTTATTTTGCTGGAAAAGGGCTATGTTCCTAAGGCGTACTGGTTTGCTTCATCCTAGAGCGGATGTAACTTATGCCAAAAAGTCACAATGATTGCTTTGAGTATAAGAGTTTACCTAAAGTGATTCGAGGATCTTATTCCTGTTTTGTATATAGATGTTATCTAAGTGGCGTTTTTAGGTTGTGAGTTCGTTTCGTTGACTGCGAGCATTGGCAATCTCTCGCTTTAGCCGCGTGCCTTTTTTCTGCCACAATTGGTCAGCAGTTTGCTAGGGAAAGCGGGCAGAGACAGTGATAACCTTAACGCCTTATTTTTATGGATTTATTGCCTTGAGCAAGGGGACGTTATGCGTGCATTAGCCTTATCGGCTGTGTTGTTAGTGGCATCGATTATCGGAATGCCTGCGGAAGCAAAAGAGTGGCAAGAAACTCAGAGTTGGAATACTCACTTTACAGAACATAAAACCCAAGGCGTGGTTGTACTCTGGAACGAGAATAAACAGCAGGGATATACCAACGATCTTAAACGGGCGAACCAAGCATTTTTACCCGCATCGACCTTTAAAATTCCCAATAGCCTGATTGCACTCGATTTAGGTGTGGTTAAGGATGAGCACCAAGTCTTTAGATGGGATGGACAGACGCGTGATATCGCCGCCTGGAACCGCGACCATGACTTAATTACCGCGATGAAATATTCGGTTGTGCCTGTGTATCAAGAATTTGCCCGCCAAATTGGCGAGGCGCGTATGAGTAAAATGCTGCAGGCCTTCGATTACGGCAATGAGGATATTTCGGGCAATTTAGACAGCTTTTGGCTCGATGGTGGCATTCGGATTTCGGCCATCCAGCAAATCGAATTTTTGCGCAAGCTGTACCACAATAAGTTGCATGTCTCGGAGCGTAGTCAGCGTATCGTTAAACAAGCCATGCTGACCGAGGCGAATGCCGATTATATTATTCGGGCTAAAACCGGTTATTCGGTCAGAATTGAGCCGAAAATCGGTTGGTGGGTGGGTTGGGTCGAACTCGATGATAATGTATGGTTCTTCGCGACTAACATGGATATGCCAACTTCAGATGGTTTAGGACTGCGTCAAACCATCACTAAAGAAGTGCTGAAGCAGGAAAAAATTATTCCCTAGAAGTGGTTATTGCATATTTGAGTGAAATAGCCGTCATATAAGCTGTAAAGTTATATGGACAAAATGCTCATGCTCGATGCACTTATACCTAATGGATCATATTTCATTCGGTCAGGCACAATCGACTTAAGCTCCCCGCGTTAACTTTCAGCCTGAGCATTAGCATCACATTCCTAAACGCAAAAAGCCTAGCAAATTCGCTAGGCTTTTGTAATCCCAGAAAAATAGGTGTTCACAATGGCGGTGTGAATAAAGAGATACAGCTGTGATAAAGCGTTTAGCCCATCAAGGATTGCAGGCTTTCTTGGCTACTAAAGCGTTTAACGAAAAAGTCCAAAAAAGCACTGATATTGGTGGCTAATTGGCGGCGGCTGGAATACACCCCGTAGACCTTAAAGGGCTCAATCGGCCATTCTTGCAGTATGGGCACCAGTTGACCATTCGCCAATTCCGTCTTACAGGCGGAGTTGGATAGCATGGCAATACCAAAGTCATCGAGGGCTAACTGCTTGACCATTATCGGGCTATTAACCCTAACCTTACGTTGAAAATTTACCATGGTCTTACGCGCCCCTTTACCTAGGGGCCAAATGGGCGCTGAGCGTGACGTACCCAGTAAAATGCCACTGTGCTCACTGAGTTCTTTTGGCGTTGCAGGCGTGCCACGCATTTTTAAATAGCCAGGGCTTGCCACGAGAATCGGTTGGCGCTCGAACAGTAATCTTGCAACAAGATCAGAGGATTGCAGTGGTCCATATTTGATAGCTATGTCATATCCTTCACCCACTAAACCGATATCGTTGTCGGTAAACTGGACATCCAATTCCACATTGGGATATAAACGCATGAATCCGCTACAGAGGTTAGCGATTAATTCTTGGCTAAAAGAGACTGGAATAGCTATCCGTAATGATCCTGACACATCATCATGGGTACTCTCGATAACCGCCTTGGCCGCTTCCACCTCATTGCGAATGGAATCACAGTGTTGATAAAAGAGGGCCCCGACTTGAGTCAGGCTTAAGTTGCGGGTGTCGCGTTGTAATAATCGCACGCCAAGTTCTTCTTCGAGCTGCGCGATTTTGCGACTTATGGTGGATTTTGGGTGGCCTGTTTCACGTGCAGCTTGGGAGAATCCCTTCGCTCTAACTACGGCTGCAAATAGCATCATACCGTTTAAATCTGGCATGTTTTTCCCACTGTCTCATATTTGGAACATAGCGTCTTATGCAGTTTAATGGCATTTGGCGGGATAACAAAGTTATATTTATTGGCTAAAAATTTTCAGAGGCTAAAGCAGAGGATCTTTTGATGACCAGCAATAATCAGCCCACACACATGACTCAAGCCCAAACGCCCGATCCGCTTTTTTTACAAGCCGAGCATTTGGCAAAAGATTTTTCTCTGTTTCCTAAACACAGTAAACAGAGCTTATCAGAAGAAATTAAAGGTCTTTTAAACGATGATGCCATTCAGGCAAATTTAAAAGACTTGGCATCGTTAGATGTCGATGGTTACGTCGCAAAAGTGATCCAGCCGACCCAAGATAAAGGTCGTCCTGGTGCGAAACGTATCATTGCTGACCTGAAAGGTCGCTTGGTTACCGAAACTCACTTGGGCTCTTTCTACAGCGCTGAGGTCGAGCTGAATTTCGGTTCACGTACTCGTCGTATCGGTTTTATTGCCCAAGAGCGTACCACGGCTAACGGCGCTTGGATGCCTGAGCATCACTACGCGGCCTGTAAAGCAATTCGTCACTTTGCCGAATTGTCTATGCCTATCGTTTACCTCATCGACACCCCAGGGGCCGATGCGGGCGAAGTGGCCAACAGCCAAAACCAAGCCCATTCTATTTCTAAGGCGATCGCTGAGAGTGCCAACGTTGACGTGCCAACAGTCGGTATCGTTATCGGTGCGGGTTACTCGGGCGGCGCGATTCCATTAGCGGCGGCCAACATTCTGTTATCGCTACGCGATGGTATTTTCAACACCATTCAGCCACAAGGTCTGCAAAGTATTGCACGTAAGTACAACCTGTCATGGCAGGAATGTGCTAAGTCTGTGGGCGTGTCTCCAGAAGAGCTTTACACTGCGGGTTGTATCGATGGCATCATCGATTTCTCGCCAGGTGACCGTGACGAGCGTCAGCACAATTTACGCCGCGCTATCATCAGCAGTATCGAAGCGGTTGAACGTGCTGCCATCAACTTTGTGCGTGAATCTAAAGATTTACGTGAGCATTATGACCGCAGTTTAGCGCGTTTCCTTAACCCATCTAAAAACCTGATGGCGTTAGAGTTAAACGCAGAGTTGGCTGTGGCAACTAGCCCAACTAACCATCACAACCTGTTTGGTAGTGCTTACCGTTACCTGCGTTATTTAACGCTGCGTAGCCGTATTCATTCAATCTCTCAGGAGCAATACGGACGTTTGTCACGTGTTAGCGTGCCTGAAGGTGACTTGTTAGCTCGTATCCAGCAAGAGCAAGACCGTGTATTCCAAGCTTGGTTATCAAGCCCTGATAAGCTGGTTTACGATGAAGATCTAAACAAACTGTGGGCGAACTTTATTGCTAAGCGCGATGAAGTGTCTACCGAGCGTAACATGCTGACGCGTTTGATTTTGGGTGAACCAAAAGAGAACTACAAAAAAGCACGTAAGGCGCTGTTATTTAACATCGGTTGGTCTTTATATCACCGCTGGAAGAGCAATGCGGCAAACAACTTCAAGGGCTTAATCCAGCACCTTGAAAATCTGCCAAAGTCAGTGACCCAAGCCAAGTGGCCTGAACTGAATCAACTGACTGTGCTCGATGTGGTTGTGAACGACGAACTGCGTGAAGACTTCATTTGGCAATGTCATAACATCCTGATCTTTAACTCACTGTACGACAACGTTGTGGGCAGCTTAGCGTCTATCGCGAAAGAAGCCATGATGTCTAAGAGCTTGTCGCGCAATTCAGTGAACAACCTGCTGCACAAGTCAATTGACCATGCGTTGTCGACTCAGGATACCGCTAACGACAAGGCGAAATTCTACAAGTGGCTTAAATATTTTATGAGCCAATCTAACCGTGCCGATTTATTAGTGCGTGTAGAGCAATGGAAGAGTGTGGGCTTCCCACAACTGAACGACAGTTTATTCGTTATCTTGACTTACTTCTTCGAGCGTTTACTGCCTGAATACTTCGACAGTGAAAGCGATACCAGCAAATACACTGGCGCGATTAACCCTGTGCGCATTGGTCGCCGTAAGGACTTCTGGAACCGCTTGACCATGGGTTATCAGGACTTACTGATCCAAAAAGTATTACGTGACGAAAAACGTACCGGCAAGATGACCTGGGAAAATGTGATTAAGCAATTCTTCACAAATTTCGACGAGATCAATGGCGACAAAATGTCAGCCAACTTGCTCAACTTCCCTGGTTTCCGTCTCTCAATCGAAGATGCGTTAGATAAAGGTATTCGTCCTTGCGGTCTGATCACCGGTATTGCTGACTTTAAAGAGAAAGGTCAAAAAGTCCGTGTGGGTGTGGCTGTGTCTAACACCGCATTCCAAGCGGGAGCCTTCGACATGGCGAGTGCTGAGAAATTCTCTGCGCTGCTGATCGAGTGTGCTAAGCGTAAGCTACCTGTTGTTTGCTTTATCAGCTCAGGCGGTATGCAGACTAAAGAAGGTGCGGCGGCACTGTTCTCAATGGCTGTTGTGAACGACCGTATCACTCGTTTTATCCGTGACAACGAATTGCCAGTACTGATGTTTGGTTTTGGTGACTGTACCGGTGGTGCACAGGCGAGTTTCGTGACTCACCCATTAGTGCAAACCTATTACCTGTCTGGTACTAACATGCCATTCGCGGGTCAAATGGTGGTTCCTGCTTACTTACCTTCGACTTCGACACTGTCTAACTACTTGTCGAAAGTGCCAGGTGCAATGGCGGGCTTAGTCCATAACCCATTTAGCGAGACCTTAGATAACCAATTGGCGAGCATCGATCCTCTGATGCCAATGCCGACGGCGAAGATCAATGACGTGATCATCAACGCCCTATCAACACTGGTTGTTGAAGCGCCTGTTGAGGAAGAAGTGATTGTTCAAAACGACCCACGTAAGTTAATGAAACCAATTAACAAAGTATTGGTTCATGCCCGTGGTTGTACCGCTGTTAAGTTGATCCGTAAGGCTCACGATAACGATATCAACGTGGTATTAGTGGCGTCAGATCCTGACATGACCGCCGTACCTGCGGATATGCTGAAGGACTCAGACAAGTTAGTGTGCTTAGGGGGTAACACCTCTGACGAAAGTTACCTAAACGCATACTCAGTGTTGAAAGTTGCCGAATACGAGCAAGTTGATGCACTGCACCCTGGTATCGGCTTCCTGTCTGAAAGCCCACAATTTGCGGCATTGTGTGTGAACAATGGGGTTAACTTCGTTGGTCCTAGCGTGCATTCAATGACGACTATGGGTAACAAGTCGAACGCGATCAAGACTTCACAAAGCCAAAACGTACCAGTAGTACCTGGTTCACACGGTATTCTGACAAACGCTGAGCAAGCGGTGAACGTGGCCAATGAAATTGGTTACCCTGTGCTGCTTAAAGCGGTACAAGGCGGTGGCGGTAAAGGTATCCAGGTCGTTAAACGTCCTGAGGATATGATTGGTTTATTCCAAAAAACCTCTACCGAAGCGGCTGCGGCCTTTGGTAACGGTGACCTGTACTTAGAGAAATATGTAACCTCACTGCGTCATATCGAAGTGCAGTTACTGCGTGACAAGTTCGGCAACGCTAAGGTGCTGGGTTTACGTGACTGTTCAGTACAACGTAACAACCAGAAAGTAGTCGAAGAATCTGGCTCAACTATGCTGCCAGAAGAACTGAAGAAACAAGTGCTGGATTACACCCGTGCTTTAGGTGATGCGACCGATTACATGGGCGCAGGTACAGTTGAGTTCATCTATAACTTAGATGCGAACGAAGTGTACTTCATGGAAATGAACACCCGTCTGCAGGTAGAGCATCCAGTAACGGAAGCGACTTCTGGTATCGATATCGTGAGCGCGCAGTTTGATATCGCTGCGGGACGTTCAATCGAGAACCTCGAGCCGAAAGAAATCGGTTATGCGATGGAAGTGCGTGTGACTGCAGAAAAAGCAGCACTGGACAGCCATGGTGTACTCCAACTGATCCCAAATCCTGGCAAGATCACTGAGTGTGTATTCCCAGACCATCCAGATGTGGAAATCATTTCGATTGCCGCAGCGGGTAAAGAAGTATCGCCATACTACGACAGCTTAATCGCTCAGGTGATTATGCGCGGTGAAAACCGTGAAGACGTTATCGCGAAACTGCACGCTTACTTAGATAGCGTAGTACTCAAAGGTATCGCGACTAACATTCCATTGCTGAAACTAATCCTAAGCGATGGCACCTTCAAAGAAGGCGTATACGACACTAACTACCTGCCACGCTTTATGGCTGAGTTAGACATTCCAGCGCTGATCGCTGAAATGGAGGCCGCTGCCGAAACCGTGGGTGTAGACACTGAGTCACTGCGTGTTGGTGAAAGTAACGAGCTGAAAGTTTTAGCCCAAGGCGCAGGTATCTTCTATACCTCTCCTGCTCCAGGCGAACCTGATTTCGTGAAAGAAGGTGATATTGTGACTGCAGATCAGACGCTTGCGTTAACTGAAGCGATGAAGATGTTCTCACAAGTGAACTTAGCCGGCTTCAACCGTCAAGGCGCTGTGCTGTATCCAGAAGATAAGAAGTATCGTATCGAGCGTATTCTGAACAGCAATGGTCAGCAAGTATCGCAAGGTGACTTACTCTTCGTGGTATCACCCGTAGAAGACTAATCTGTCAAGCAGTCTGCTTAAACGAAATACCCGCCAATTGGCGGGTATTTTTTTGCGCCCTAGAGCCAAAGTTCGAGTCTTGGATTATTTACACGCATAAGTTTGGTGTATTGGTATTATCTTAATATCACGTATACAATTTTTTTACCTTAACTAGGCAAATGACTGCGGGTCTTTGAGACGTTACATGGGTTACAGATTCTGGATTATTTTCCTCTGTATATGCTCACCTTTATCTGTGAGTGCAAATCGTTTGGCTGCAAGTAATTTAAAAGCCGATGATTCACTTAATAGTACTCAATTAGTTCGCTATTGCGTCGATCCCAATTGGCTACCCTATGAAGCCATCCGTGAAGGGAAGCATGTTGGGATTTCATCGGACTATATTCGTTATCTTGAATCACATTCATCACTAAAATTCAGTTTGGTTCCTACCTCCTCATGGACCGAAACCCTAAGTTTTTTGCAATCAGGGCGTTGTGATTTAACTCCATTACTGAATAAAACGGTTTCCCGGGAGCAGTTCCTGCATTTTAGTCATGTATATTTTCGCTCTCCCAATGTACTCGTTTCCCTTAAGGATCAACCCTTTTTACAAGGATTTGAAAATATAGGCTCGCGCACACTCGCTGTGCCTAAGGGGTATCGTTTGGCAGAATATATTCAGCATTACTACCCCAGCGTCCGCACCATAACGGTTGCGAGTGAGCCTGCAGGACTTGAAGCCGTTTTAGATAAAAGAGTCGATCTTTTTGTTGGGTCAATGTTTTCGGTAAACGCCTATATTCAGCAAACGGGATTTAACCATCTTAAAATTGCGGGATGGGGCGGGCCAGAAGATGAACTGCGTGCGGGGGTGGGCTTAGGTCATGAGGGGCTGCTGCCGATTATTAATCAAGTCCTAGATAATGTTGACGAGCTTGAGCGGATTAGGATTTATCAAAAATGGAATAATATTGCGATCATAGATGAGACGAATTATTTACTTATTTATCAAGTGATTGCTGCAACCTTGTTGGTGATCTTCTTACTTGCAATCCGTACTTATACTATCAGTCGTTACAACCGCCGTTTAACCGATAAAAACCAGCAACTTGAGGTTTTACGTTTGCAATTAGAGCAGAGTAATGCCGAGCTTGAGTTTTTATCCACCCATGATCCGCTGACTAAACTTTATAATCGACATTATTTTAACCGCCAGTTTGTGCACGACAATCGGTTAACTCTTTCCCCTGAAAGTTCCATTTGCTTAGTGATGATAGATATCGATTTTTTCAAAGAGATCAATGACACTTTAGGGCATTCGATTGGCGATAGTATTTTAAAGGAATTATCAGAAGTCTTACAGCACTGCGTGCGCGAAAGTGATGTGGTTGCACGCTGGGGCGGGGAAGAGTTTGTGATCCTCTGTCACCAAACATCTGTCGATGCCGTTAAATCATTGTGTCAGCGAATAGCCTTTGCTATCAAAGAATATCAATTTAGTGGTGATGTGCAGCTTACCTGTAGTTTTGGTATTGCCAAATTAGCCGCAAATGAACCTATGCAGTCGTGTTTTGAACGGGCAGATAAAGCCTTGTATCAGGCTAAAGCTCTGGGGCGAAATCAGGTTTGCGTTGATGAGACCCATCTCTAGCAGGTGCTGAGCGTGATGAATAAACCGGATTTTTAATGATCATGGTGAATTTCATTCGGAAATCGAGGTTTTTATCCTACAAACCCTGCTCATCTAACCTATTTTCACGGGAATATAGCCAATAGGCGCATCGTCTGAGGGCTAGTTTTTTGCGATTAATGAACAGTTAAAGCATGGAAAAACATCAATATCAGCAAAAACACACTTATTTTTAAGGTTTTTAGTAATTGATTGATAAATGAGCTAAATTTTTTTATTTAATTGTTTTCACATATTTTTCTGATTTTTTTTTAATTTTTTCCGCGACTTTATCGTGAAAAATTGCAAGAGCCATTTGCGCGCAGCGGGGTTCCAATTTACAATATGCGCCTAAAATAATCTGATGTGCGGTGTGTCGGTG
Source organism: Shewanella decolorationis S12 (assembly GCF_000485795.1). GTDB lineage: Bacteria > Pseudomonadota > Gammaproteobacteria > Enterobacterales > Shewanellaceae > Shewanella > Shewanella decolorationis. Next base: position 44,004 of record NZ_AXZL01000062.1, on the reverse strand, counting down.
GTTTGTCGCATACTCCGTCTACTTCTTAAACTAATCATTAAAGTTGAATCATGACCGAATTATCCAAATACAGAAACATTGGTATCTTCGCTCACGTTGACGCGGGTAAAACCACGACCACCGAGCGTATTCTTAAGCTAACCGGTAAAATCCATAAGATCGGTGAAGTTCACGATGGTGAATCAACAACTGACTTCATGGTTCAGGAAGCTGAGCGCGGTATTACCATTCAATCAGCTGCAGTAAGCTGCTTCTGGAAAGAACACCGTTTCAACGTTATTGACACCCCTGGGCACGTTGACTTCACTGTTGAAGTTTACCGTTCTCTGAAGGTTCTTGACGGCGGTATCGCTGTATTCTGTGGTTCTGGTGGTGTTGAGCCGCAATCAGAAACTAACTGGCGCTATGCTAACGAATCTGAAGTTGCTCGTATCATTTTCGTAAACAAGTTAGACCGTATGGGTGCTGACTTCTTACGTGTTGTTAAGCAAACTAAAGACGTTTTAGCTGCTAACCCACTGGTTATGGTTCTGCCAATCGGTATTGAAGACGAGTTCTGCGGTGTAGTCGACCTGTTAACTCGCAAAGCTTACGTATGGGATGATTCTGGTATTCCAGAAAACTTCGAAGTGAAAGATGTTCCTGCGGACATGGTTGACTTAGTTGAAGAATACCGTGAAATGCTGATCGAAACTGCTGTTGAGCAGGATGACGAGCTGTTAGAAGCATACATGGAAGGCGAAGAGCCATCTATTGAAGATCTGAAGCGTTGTATCCGTAAGGGTACTCGTACTATGGCATTCTTCCCAACATTCTGCGGCTCTGCATTCAAGAACAAAGGTATGCAACTGGTTCTTGACGCGGTTGTTGACTATCTGCCAGCGCCAAACGAAGTTGATCCACAACCTTTAACTGACGAAGAAGGTAACGAAACTGGCGAATACGCTATCGTTTCTGCTGACGAGTCATTAAAAGCATTAGCGTTCAAGATCATGGACGACCGTTTCGGTGCCCTGACCTTCGTACGTATTTACTCTGGCCGCCTGAAGAAAGGTGACACCATTCTTAACAGTGCAACTGGTAAGACTGAGCGTATCGGCCGTATGTGCGAAATGTATGCAAACGATCGTATCGAAATTGAATCAGCTGAAGCTGGTGACATTATCGCTATCGTGGGTATGAAGAACGTTCAAACTGGTCACACTCTGTGTGATGTTAAGCACCCATGTACTCTGGAAGCCATGGTGTTCCCAGAGCCAGTTATCTCTATCGCAGTAGCGCCAAAAGATAAAGGCGGCAGCGAGAAGATGGCTATCGCTATCGGTAAGATGATCGCTGAAGATCCATCATTCCGCGTAGAAACTGACGAAGATTCAGGTGAAACCATCCTTAAAGGTATGGGTGAACTGCACTTAGACATTAAAGTGGACATCCTGAAGCGTACTTACGGTGTTGAGCTGATCGTGGGTGAACCACAAGTAGCATACCGTGAAACCATTACTCAAATGGTTGAAGACCAATACACCCACAAGAAACAATCTGGTGGTTCTGGTCAATTCGGTAAGATCGAATACATCATCCGCCCAGGTGAGCCAAACTCTGGCTTCGTGTTCAAGTCTTCAGTTGTTGGTGGTAACGTTCCTAAGGAATACTGGCCAGCAGTTGAGAAAGGCTTCGCGAGCATGATGAACACTGGTACTATCGCTGGCTTCCCAGTGTTAGACGTTGAGTTCGAACTGACTGACGGTGCTTACCACGCAGTTGACTCTTCAGCAATCGCGTTCGAAATCGCTGCTAAAGCGGCATTCCGTCAGTCTATTGCTAAAGCTAAACCACAACTGCTTGAGCCAATCATGAAAGTTGACGTGTTCAGCCCAGAAGACAACGTTGGTGACGTAATCGGTGACTTAAACCGTCGTCGTGGCATGATCAAAGACCAAGTTGCTGGTGTAACTGGTGTTCGCGTTAAGGCTGACGTTCCGTTATCAGAAATGTTCGGTTACATCGGTTCTCTACGTACAATGACTTCAGGCCGTGGTCAGTTCTCTATGGAGTTCTCTCACTACAGCCCATGTCCAAACAGCGTTGCGGACAAAGTTGTTGAGCAAGTTAAAGAGCGTAAAGCTGCTGAAGCTAAGAAGTAATTCTTAACTTCCTCTAATTAGAAACCGCTGTTAAGCCAAGGCTTACAGCGGTTTTTTTATGGACGATGCTTGTTGACGGTTGACGGTTGACGGTTGACGGTTGACGGTTGACGGTTGACGGTCAAAGATTCAGCATTCAGCATTCAGCATTCAGCATTCAGCATTCAGCATTCAGCATTCAGCATTCAGCATTCAGCATTCAGCATTCAGCATTCAGCATTCAGCATTCAGCATTCAGCATTCAGCATTCAGCATTCAGCATTCAGGCTTTCTGTTTGCTTAATTCCAGTAACGCATTGGCCGCAGGGGTTAAAGGCAGATTTTGCCGCCAAATCAGTGCCAAATCCCAGGTTAATGCGGGTTGCATGGGTCTAAACAGCAACTTACTGGTGCTGAGTTTTTGGCAAATGGGTTCGGGTAATATGGCAAGCCCCATATCGGCTTCGACCATGGTCGCCAGAAAATCCCATTGACCACTGCGAAATGCGATATTTAATTGCACTCCAGCCTTACGACTCAGGCGACTGATTAGCTTAGCCAAGGAGAAATCTTCGTTATAGAGAATAAAGGGATAGGCTTCAAAATCCTGCCAGCTGAGGTGAGATTTAGCAGCAAGCGGATGTCCTTCAGGTAAGCAAGCTAAGAGCGGGTATTTAGTCAGTGGTTGGTTAACCAACTCAGTCTCATGGGTGGTTGGCAGCGCGGTAAAGGCGATGTCTAAGCTGTTATTCAGCAGCGCTTGTTCACAACCAAAGCCGCCGTATTCATACATTTGCAGCTCAACCCCGGGATAGCGTTTCCGGTAACTGGTCAGTAGTCCGATAATTAAACTGCTCATCATAGGGCAGACGCCTAATCTTAATCGTCCCGTTTTTAGTCCGCTTAAGTTACTCATATCCTCCTGCAATCTATGCCATTGACCGAGGATCTCCCGCGCGCTGTGCTCAAAGATTTGACCAGCTTGGGTCAACTCGACCTTTTGATTGTTTCGGATAAGCAGCGTTTCTCCTAAGCTCTCTTCGAGCCTTTGGATGATCTTGCTGAGCGTCGGCTGGGTGATAAAGCATTTTTCCGCGGCTCGGGTGAAGTTTTCCGTTTCGACTAAGGTCAGAAAACATTGCAAGGTCTTGATTGGAATGTTCATGCTTAAATGGAATCCATTGTATGGCGTTAATTCATTTTACTGATGATGGACTAAGTATTACTTTGAGCTTGTTAACAGAAAAGGGGAATAACCAATGAAATCCACATCGAGTTTATGGGTAGGTGCTTTGTGGCAGGCAGCGATGCCTGAAGCAAAGAATGTGCAAACAGCTAAAGCGGCGCAAACCAGATTAACGGCTCCAGCGGGTGATTTGCATAAAGCAAAACAACAAGTAAACCCAGCCTAGGCTGGGTTTTTACTTTTAGGTCGTTTCATATTCGCGTCATCTTCAAGCCAGTTTTCTTTCCCTGATTTCCTATCTTATTGCACAGTTGTTTTGTCTCTGCATTTCACTTTCTTCGCCTAACTCTTCAGTTTTAGCTGCGCTCTTAACACTATGCTTTAAACACTGAACGGGCCAAGCTTAGTGCTGAGGTTTTATTACGGAGAATAAAAAGCCACTGGGTTAGCAGTGGCTTTGGTGGGCTGGGAAGTGCTGTGTTATTGATTTGAGAACTTATTCTCGACTAAAGGCGCCTTGTTTTCTGCCTGTGCCACGTGGCACTGGGTGCAGAAATAGTTATGGCCATTGAGCGTGCCTTTATCGTCGATAACGTGGGATTTCGCCACTGGCGTAGCCTTCATCCGTGGGGCTTTATCCCAGCTGTGGCAGGTTAAACAGCCATTCTTATCCATAGTGATTTTGTAATCATCCTTATGGGGAATGAGTGGCGGTTGATCGGTAAAGCTGCGCTCTAACGCCTTGCCACGGCTTGGGTAGATGGGCATGGCATCAGCGGGGCGAATATCCGTTACCGCGCTATCGCCGGCGAGGGATTTAATGTTTACGGGGGTGGCTTGCGTGTCTGCCTGTTGGCCTGAGCAGCCGCCGATGGCTAATACAATCGCAGCTAAGGTGAGTATTTTTTTCATTGGTCATTCTCCGCCTTGGGGGCAATGTGTTGACGAATTGGTGAAGTGGTTGATGGCGACTGACAATCGGTCGAATCGCCTGTACTAAGTTGAGCCTGAGTGGCCGTAAAGCGTGTTTGATAGCGAAATACGCGTTGTGCGCAGACATCGATACAGCGGCCGCATTGGGTGCAGTCTGGGCTAGTGATCACCGGGTTTTGCCCTTTTAACGCCGGCTTTAATACCTGGCGCTCGGGGCAAACGCTAAAACAGTCCATGCAGTTATCACAGGCACTGGCTTTGCTGGCGACGATTTTGATGGGGCTCCATTTGCCGATTAAGCCAAACAGGGCGCCTGTTGGACACAGGTGACCACACCAAGCGCGCTCGGTGATAAACAGATCCAGCAGAAATATCGCCGCTAAGATCCATACACCACTGAGACTGCCAAATAACACGGCGCGATAGACTAAGGGGACAGGGTTAATCCATTCCCAAATCAAGTTGCCCGTGAGCAGTGGCAATAACAGCACGAGTGCCAGCAGGTAATAACGTAAATTGCGCGGTAACTCGCTGCTGCGAGGAAGGTTCAATTTACGTCTGAGCCAGCTTGCGGCATCGGTAACCAGATTGACTGGACACACCCAACTGCAAAACACCCGGCCACCAGCGAGGGCATAAAACAGTATGATCAAAGCTGCGCCTATCAGTAGGCTAAGCTCGGGAATATGCCCGCTAATGAGCATTTGTAAGCTCACTAGTGGATCGGCAAAGGGAATAGTATCGAGCAGTAAACTGGCCGATAAATTTCCCTTAAATAGCCAAATTCCCAAAAGTGGCCCCAGTGCAAATAGGCCTAATAAGCCAAATTGCACTGCGCGGCGTAGCAGCAAATATTTGTGTGCGCCAAACCATCCGAGTTCTGCTATGGCTGCGGCATGTTCGCCTTGCATGTGAGCCTTAGCTTTTGAGTTCACCGTCTGGTTATTCATAGACTTGTTGCTCATAACGTCAGCCCCTTATTCAACATCTCTAAGGTGGTTTCCTCAGTGTTGATATAAGTGTCATGCGCCGCCGCTTTACCGAGTGCAAGAGCGGTCGGTAACACCTTAATCGCGGCCGTGTCGAGCACGCAGGCATGCTCGCATTTACCGCAACCCGTGCAGGTATCGCTGTTGACTGTGGGTAAAAACATCGCGTGGTGATCGCTATGTTGATTGCGTTGGCGTTCTAAGGTGATGGCGTTGTCGATTAACGGACAAACCCGATAACAGACGTCACAACGTAATCCCTTAAAGTTTAGGCAGTTTTTCTCATCTATCAGTACCGCAACACCCATCTTAGCATCGCTAATTTGCTCAAGTTGAGGATCAAGCGCGCCCGAAGGGCAGGCTTTGATGCAGGGAATGTCCTCACACATTTCGCAGGGAATGCGTCTTGCGGTAAAGAATGGTGTGCCAGTGGCGGCGCCATCGAACCAGCGTGCTAGCGATAGCGTGTCGTAGGGGCAAGCCTCGACACACAAACCGCAACGCACGCAGGCGGAGAGAAAATCACTTTCTTCAAGGGCTCCCGGCGGTCTGCAAGCTTGGGGGGCGAGTTGGCCTTGGCTTTTTGCCGTGGCCGTCAAGCCTAATCCCACGAGCCCCATCACGCAGCCGGCCTTAGCCGTCGCTGCCAAAAATTGGCGACGGTTGACTTGCTTGACTGTGAATGGACTCTTCACTTGCTGACTCACCTTAGCACTCCTTAATCGCTTTCAAATACGCTTATCGCTATCAAATGAGGGCTTAGGCCTTCATCACTTTTACGGGACACTTCTTAAAGTCAGTTTCTTTTGACAGTGGATCGGTCGCATCCAGAATCAACTTGTTAACTAACTGACGCGCATCGAAGAAGGGCATAAACACCACGCCGCGTGGCGGTTTGTTACGGCCTTTGGTTTCGACACGGGTTTTGACCTCACCACGGGGGGATGCGACTAGCACTTCATCACCACGTTGCAGACCACGGGCCTTAGCGTCTTCAGGATGCATAAAGATTTGTGCATCGGGGTAAGCGCGGTACAGCTCAGGTACACGGGCGGTCATCGAACCTGTATGCCAGTGTTCGAGTACACGGCCGGTAGACATCCACAGATCGTATTCTTCATTTGGCTCTTCTGCCGCAGGTTCGTAGGGCAGGGCGAAAATCACCGCTTTGCCATCGGGTTTACCGTAGAACTTGTAGCCTTCACCTGCCTTAACATAAGGATCGCTACCTTCAACGAAGCGGCGCAGGGTTTCTTTGCCCTCAACCACTGGCCAGCGTAGGCCGCGGGTTTCGTGGTAACGGTCAAAGTCGGCTAAGTCATGGCCGTGGCCGCGACCGAAGGCGGCGTATTCTTCGAAAATGCCTTTTTGTAGATAGAAGCCAAAGTGCGCGCTTTCATCGTTCAAGTCGCCCTTACAATCTGTGGTTGGGAACTTGTTGATGACACCGTTGGCAAACAGCACTTCATAAAGTGTTTTGTCAGCGTATTCAGGCTGTTTGGCGATAAGCTCAGCAGGCCACACTTCAGACACTTTAAAGCGTTTTGAAAACTCGACTAATTGCCATAGATCCGACTTAGCACCTTCAGGCGCTTTGACCTGTTGATGCCACATATGGGTGCGGCGCTCGGCGTTACCGTAGGCACCTTCTTTCTCAACCCACATGGCAGTGGGCAGAATTAAGTCGGCAGCCATGGCGGTGACGGTTGGGTATGGGTCTGATACCACGATAAAGTTTTCTGGGTTACGGAAACCGGGGTAAATTTCATCGTTGATATTCGGACCCGCCTGCATATTGTTGGTACACATGGTCCAATAGCAGTTGAGCTTACCGTCTTTGAGCATGCGGCTTTGCAGCACGGCATGGAAGCCTGGTTTTGGCGGAATCGTGCCTTCTGGTACCTGCCACAGTTTTTCTGTAATGGCGCGGTGTTTATCGTTGGCCACTTCCATATCCGCAGGTAAGCGGTGGGCAAAAGTGCCGACTTCACGGGCGGTACCACAGGCCGAAGGTTGACCCGTTAATGAGAATGGGCTGTTGCCTGGGGTGGCGATTTTACCTGTGAGTAAGTGGATGTTGTAGAGCATGTTGTTTGCCCACACGCCACGTACGTGTTGGTTGATCCCCATGGTCCACAGACTCATGACTTTGACATTAGGATCGGCATAGGCCTTAGCTAAGGTTTCTAATTTTTCAGGCTCTACACCACTCATTTTCGCCGCATATTCCAGCGTGTAAGTGCTGACGAACTTAGCGTATTCATCGAAGCTGATAGGGCTAGATTTACCATTGCCTGGGTTTTTGGCTTTCTTCTCTAACGGATGATCTGGGCGTAGACCATAACCGATATCATCCACACCAAGGGCAAACTTAGTATGTTTAGTCACAAAGTCGGTATTCACGGCTTTGTGTTGGATGATGTAGTTAGCAATAAAGTTGAGGATCACCAGATCTGACTGTGGGCGGAACACCATAGGGTTGTCCGCTAAGTCGAAGCTGCGGTTCTCGAAGGTCGATAGCACATGTACGCGGCAGTCTTTGTGGCTTAAGCGGCGGTCGGATAAGCGTGCCCAGAGGATCGGGTGCATCTCAGCCATGTTAGCGCCCCAGAGCACAAATTGGTCGGCAGCTTCTAAGTCATCGTAACAGCCCATCGGCTCGTCGATACCGAAGGTACGCATAAAGCCACCCACGGCCGATGCCATACAGTGACGGGCGTTAGGGTCGATATTATTGGTTAAGAATCCGGCCTTATGTAATTTTGAGGCGGCATAACCTTCCCAGATGGTCCATTGGCCCGAGCCGAACATACCGACTGATGTTGGTCCCTTAGTGGCGATGCTGTGTTTCCACTTAGCGGCCATAGTATCGAAGGCAACATCCCAACTTACAGGGGTAAACTCGCCTTCTTTGTGGTATTTACCATCTTTCATGCGTAGTAATGGCGTGGTTAATCTGTCCTTGCCGTACATGATTTTCGACAGGAAGTAACCTTTAATACAGTTCAAACCGCGGTTAACTGGGCTTTCAGGGTCGCCTTTAGTGGCGACGACTTTACCCGCTTTGGTTCCGACTAATACGCTACAACCCACACCGCAAAAACGGCAGGGGGCTTTATCCCACTTAATGTTATCTGACTCGGCGGCTTCGACCATTTTCACGGGAAGCGTGACGCCAACGGCCGTGGCAGCGGCAACCGCTGCGTTAGCCTTGAGAAACTCGCGGCGGCTAATGCTCATAGTGTTTCCTCACTCTTTTTTTCTAACAGTTCTTGTTCTAGGGGTTCTACTTGGTGGTAAATCAAACTGGCGGATAACACGCCGGACAGGGCATTGATGGCTTCAACATTGTCTAGAATGGCTTTTTGGCTATTCCCTTCGAGGGTAATAACAAACTTGCCCTCGGGTGAAATGGCGTGGATATCGCAGCCTTTTAACGCAGCAATATCGGTCTCAACCTGTTGCAAGGCATTAGGGGCGGCATGTACCACGAGGCTGGTGACATGGTATTCCTGACTCATAGCGGTAACCTTTATCTTGAGATTCACTCAGTTGTTCCAGCAACAAATCGCTACAACTAAATGTGGATAACTGCGAGTCTAGACCTGATAAAAAATGTGGGTATACCTCACAAGAGGTATTGGAGGGGATAGTCGATCGGGATCAAAGTTTTGCGCGTGATCTAACTCTCAGTTTGAAATTTACACAATTCCTATCCCTTTGGAGAGGGAGGCTGCAAGTGAGTCCTGCGGGGGGATTTAGCCTATAAATATTGCCATTGTTTGAGCACTATGACCGCGGGTTTAGCATTGTCCTCACCTAAGTCGGCGGCACCTAATGCGTTGTCATAGTGGATTTTTCCATTACCCGTTGCTGTGATGGATTTGCCCCTCACCGAGCCGAAAATCTCAGGGCCGCCAGGGAGATGGACCTTAGATTTGGGGGCGTAGAGCGCGGCATAAATTGGCACATTACCGCTGACGGTGACATCCTTATCCGAGCCAGAAAAAATAGACAGTGGTGGCTTGTTACTGTCGGTTAGGGTTTGTCCCTTAATATTGTTACCGTTGTTTGTCCCCGCCGTAAAGGCGACTTCACCGCCCACAAACAGCGTAAGGCTGGAACCTGGGGCAATATTCAGCTGATTCGAGCCACTCATCTTAAAGTCACCTTTGATTATCAGGGTGACATCGCCGCCACTGATATTGAGCACGCCATCGGCACTCATGACTAAGCTGTCGAGGTTAAATACCGGGGTGTCATTACCGAAAATATTTTCCGATGTGGGGGTAAGGTTCGGGAAATAATCACCTTTCCAGCCGAGTTCGGTCTTACTCGACCCCGATGGCGTGATAGTAACATTGGCGTTGGAATCAATAATACGGGCACCATTATTGGGCATCTTAAAGCCGTCCATCACAGCGCCAATATCCAATGGATCGCAGGATTTTGTCGGCACGGGCGGTACATTGGGGCGGGCGTTGACTAAGTTGCCAATCTGGCTGTCCCGATGAAAGTTACCGTCGCCGCCATATTGCAGTGTGCCATTGACTTGGGCACTGGGTGCCGTGGCGGCATTATTATTGGCTTTGACCGAACCTTCGACCGTGCCACTGTTGGCCAAGTTAAAGTTATTGCCCGCCGCGACATTGCCACCGATGGTGCCTGTGCCAAGGGTGACATCATTATTGGCTTGAATGCTGCCGTGGATATCCGACGAGCCGGTAAGGGTGACGCTGCCAGTGGCGCTGACATTGCCGTAAATTGGTGCGTTGCCCGTGAGCGTAATATTGGCATTGGGCTCAATGGTCGTGACATTGCCTTTGCCGTGTTGATTAAGCTCACTGCCACCTTGGCCATTACTGATGCTGTCGCCATAGGCGCCCTTGCGGGAGTCATAGCCATCGATGCTACTGCTGCCAGTTAAATTTAAGCTCTCGCAGGACACAATCGCATCATTGAATATGCTATTCCCCTGACCACCTTGCAGTGTGAATTGGGCGTTAAGTTTAGCCTCACCCTCTAGATGATTGCCACGACTGTCGAGGCTAAGATCGGCCCCGGCGATTTGGCCGTTTTCGAGGGCATAGCTGCTGCCTTCGAGGCTGCCATCGGCCTCGGCGGGGAGTTGCTCATACAGGGTTTGCAGACCTTGATTAGGCGCACGCTGCAGTTGAGCCTTAAGTTGGTTGTAGCTCTCGTGCATTCCCTGTTCGGCGAGTAGCTGCGCATTGACCTGTTTTTGAAAGTTACCACTCAGCCGCTCTTGCACGAGGTTATCCCTGAGGGAAGTGACCACCAGCAGACTCGCTAACAGGCTGAAGACTAAGACAATAAGCAGTACCGCGCCATGTTCCTTATTGCCTAGAGCTGGTCTTAGATTATCCATTATGGCTTCCTTGCTTTATTGGATTTGTTGGCTGTTGAGGGCTTGCTGCCATAGAGGCTTACGCAGGGCGATATCGAGCTGGATCCCTTGGCCATATTGCGCGGGGAGTTTTTCGGGCTTAAGTACTACAGTCACCAGTTCGCCATTCAGTGCAAAACGGGTCGATTCTAGCCCTGTGAGTAACACCTGAGCGCCATCGCCGTCGTCGCAGCTCAGATTGGGGGCGTCAAAACGGTAGGTTTCGTTGTAATCGCTGGTTTTGCTGGTTCCTAGGCAAGTTAAACTCGGTTGGGCTGGGGATGCAGCAACTGCCAGCACTAACTCATTCGCGCTGAGGGATACGATATTTGAGGTACGTTTGACGCTCTTGCTGAGGCTAAGGGTGGCGTACCTCAGCGCATCGGCGGCGTCTTCTAGGCGTTTACTTTCTTCCACTGTGGCCTTGAGCGGGGCAAAAAAATTGACCACGGCCAGCATAATGATGAGCCCAAGCACCATAGCGATCATCAGCTCTGATAAGCTAAAGCCTGCTTGCCGTTGCTTGGCGCTTAAGGACATAGCTACACCTGACATAACTACACCTGGCATAAGTGCGGAAAGCTGGCGTTGAGGCTCACACTGTTATTGTCCTCAATGCGGCCGTCCTGCCAAGTGACAGTGATGGGCATAGTGTCTTGATAAGTGTTCGGTAGCACTAAGGTGTAGCCGCTGGGCATATCTTGGCTGAGGCTGGCCCTAAAATTGACATCCTCAAAGCGTGCGGGTTGGCGCTGAATATCGCAGATCCTCGGCCAGATCCTTTCAATGGCATTCTGTGCTTGAATGGTGGCGACCGTATACTGGAAGCTGTTGGTCGCATGCTGCAATGAAGATAGCTGCGCTTTGCCTAGCGCCAGTAGCGAAGTGACCGACACCACTAACGAAATCAGCACTTCGGTCATGGTAAAGCCTTGTTGTTTATTACTCAGTGCCACTATGCGCATGCCGCCTCCTGTAGATAACTTTGCCCGCTTGGCAAGATGCACAGATTGAGCGTTTCACCTTGGGTGTTTTCAAGGCTCATCTGGGTTTTAGTGGTGTTGCCTGTAGCATTGATATTGAGGGTGTTAAAGCCATCGATACTGACGCCGCGGTTCGATGGGCTAAAGACCTTGAGTTGTTCCTGATTGCTGATGACCAGCCAGCGCCCATCTTCAGTCGCTTCGAGCATCACCGCCTGATTGCGCTTGATGGCTTCGCCGCGGGCGAATTTGTAACAGGAAATCAATTCATTTGCGGTGGTGGTGAGGCTTTCTCTGGCGATCAGATCCCGATAGGAAGGTAGGGCGAGGCTCGCCAAGATACCTATGATGGCGATAGTGACCAGCAATTCAACTAAGGTGAACCCAGCAGTAGTGCGTGTCATCTTAGTGGGTCCAGCAATGGGTTGCGGGGGTGCGTACGCCTTTGTGGTCGAGGCTTAAGGTGCCGCAGGAGTCAGACTGACGGCTTGTGGGCACGGCCTTGAGGCTAAAACCTAATTTATCCGCCGTGGGACTGTAGCTGAAACTGTAATAGGCACTGTTGGTTAAACTCTGCGAAGCGGGATACAGACCGTTGCGGGAATAATGGCGCTCTAGCGTTTGGGCACTACTGACGAGATATTGCTGTGCATCGAAGCGTCGACCTTGTTTTAAGTACTCATTAAATGAAGGAATCGCAATGGCGGCAAGAATGCCGATAATGGCGAGGGCGATCATCAGTTCAATCAGGGTAAACCCTTTACGTAAAGCGCTCATCCACCCCTCCCTGTGTTATTGAACTGAATAGAATCGTCCGTGATTATGATGACTATCTTGTTGTTTTAATTGTTTTGACAGCGTTGTCACATTAATTTATTGAGATTTTCATCGAAATGCAATCACTGAGTGAAAATTCAACAGCATTTGCAATCGATAGTATGAGAATAATGCGTGTTAAGTCGCTGTATTTGATATGGAGATCACATTTCAGCTGGAGATTAATACCCCGTCAGCTCCATATAACCTGTGCCGCTATGGCTACCTTTAAGCTCAATCGGGCCTTCCCAATACTGGGTGGATAACGCCATGGCACTATTGGGATTTAAAGGGGAAATGCGGATGTCGATTTGCTCGCTTGGGATTTGCACTAGCCAGCGGATCGGGTATTTACCCGTGCTGGTGGTTTGCCACTCGAGTGGGGTCATTTTTATTCCATCGGGGGTATCGCCGGAATTGATGTTGCGTCCGGTGCCATCGGCAAACATTCGCCTGGCGCTGTAAAAGGCTGACTGTGTTTGCACTTTATCGGAGGATTGTTCCCTGAGCTGAAATAGCATCAGCGCCGAACCATCATCTAACCTAAGGGCAAACCAATCCCAGCCCTGCTGGCTCTTGGTTAAAAACTGCGAGCTCCATTCTCTATCTAGCCAGCCTTGGCCTGTGACTTTCTCGACGCGGTTGTCCATTCGGCCATTGATCTTGATATAGCGGGTGATTTCGCCATGAATCGTGATAAAGGGTTGGCTGTAGTAGTAAGAGGCGACTTTGCCGTCGCGACTCTTAATGCTGTAACCCTTATCCCCTTGATATTGCAGTGGCGCTTGGCTGTTAAGCTCGAGTTGATAACTAAAGTCGTCGGTTGCAACGCTCAAAGTTGCAGGGAATAACTCATTTGACTGACTATGCCATTGCCAATTATCGAGGCGAATTTGGTAGGGATCTGCGCTCACTCCAGCAAGTGATGGATGCGCCCGCGACCATTTCTCATGGGCGAGGTGAGAAGTGCTGGAGGTGAGTGCGCTATGGGCAAAATAGAGCTGTTCAGTCGCCCAAGTGGACTTAGGATTAGGTTCCACGTTTTGCGATTCAGTGTGCTTAGGTTTTAGCGCTACCCTAAATTGCGTCCATTGGGCACCAAGTTGCTCACCATTCTCTGTGGTTAAATTGGCGGTGAGATACCACCATTCTTGACGAAAATCCTGATGGGCGAGGTGATCTTGAGGAAATTGAAAGTGGTTTCCTGGCGTCACCTTAGCAAAACTTTGGCTATCTGCGCTTGCTTGCCCAAGCATAGAACCCATGGATTGAGGCTCGGTCGTTGCAGGCGCGTGATCGCAGCCGCTTATTGTCGCAAGCAGTAAGCCACCTATGACACTCTTCAAGATAAAGCCAGCGCTTGTGCTGATCCTAAATCGCGTTGCAGACGCTAATGCATTAACGCGCCAAGCCTTGGTTTGATATACGTATGCGCTCATAGGGTTTCCTGCTGCAAACTGGCGATTAAGGGCCTGCGGGTTTGCCAGTAAAGCGGTAAGAGTACGGCTAAGGTGCAGGTCACTAAGGCAATGAGGATGGCTTTTCCATAGGCAAACCAATCCCAGATCATCTTGATTGTCCAGCCGAAGGCCTGCAGGGTGATTTTATCAATTAATAAATAGCCGAGCAGTGCGCCCGTAGGCATGGCCATCAGGCAGGTGATGACCACGACCAGCAGCATTTGGCTGAACACCATAGTTCGTAGCTTACTGCGACTCACCCCGAGGGAATACAGTCTTGCCAATGGCGCTTGTCGAGCTTGAGTTAACATCAAGCAGGCGCTAAATAGCCCTATGGCAGCCACCAGCAAAGTTAAGCTATTGAGCACTAAGGTGATTGAGAAGGTGCGTTTAAACATGGCAATGGCCTGAGCCTTAATCTTGGCTTGGCTGTAAATTTGCGCCTGCGCTAAGCCCAATGTAACGGCCAATTGCCCTTGCAGTTCATCTAGCTCTGCCTCGCTGAGTTTGCGCGGAGTCGCTGTTGTTTGAACTCCCGGCTCGACAGAGTGGAAACTGGCCGCAAGGCTAATGGGTAACACGGGTAGCTGCGCCTGTTGCCATAGCTTATGGCTGATGATGAGCTCATTGCGGGTATTGCCATGGTCGTAATAAATCCCCGCGATCACAACGGGATTATTGGCGGTTTTGTCCAACACGTTTAGCGCCACAGTATCCCCGAGTTGCAGCTGATACTTAATGGCCATAGGTTCGCTGACTAACACGTAATGTCCGTCAAAGTAGGTTTGCCAGAGATCCGGCAAGCTTTGTTTGAGCGTGCTGGTGTGTTGAATCGATGCATCATCGCGGCTAATCAGGTTGACGGGTATGGTTTGCGCCGTCCCTTGGAGTGATACTTCCGCCTCCACTTGCCATTGCTGATACAGGCCACTCAGGCGAGGATCTTGGCGCAACTTATCGCGCACTTCGGCCATATGGTTGGCGCTGGGGCGCAGGTATAAATCGGCATGCAGGCGGGTTTCTAACCAGCTTCTTAAGGTTTGCTCGAAGCTACCGACTAAGGTGTTCATCGACACATTGGCGCTCAGTGCCAGCAGTATTGCCATCATGGCGAGGGACAATGGCGCAATAAGCTCGCGGGTTTCAGCGAGGAGATATTGTTTAAGCCCGGGGCGAGTCAATGGCAGCAGCAAGCTCACGCCCCAGTGTAATACTTGCGGTAATAGCAATGGAATCGCGACGGCGACCATACCCAACAATACCAAACTGGTGTTATAGCTTTGGCTGAAGGGCATGAGTATTGCGGCGAGCGTGAGCAGGCCGCAGGCAAAGATAAACTGCCTGCCATGGGTTTTGTTGTGGGCCTGCGTTTGTTGATAACGATTCGCGCCTTGGGCGAGGGATTGGCGGGTTAAATCAAAATACAAGGGTAAACAGGCGGCTAGGGCGGCGACTAAGGTGAGGGTTATCGCTTCGGCCAACCAACGCCATTGCCAAATCCCCGGCAACAAGTGGGCGCCGTAGAGCTGCTCTAAGGTCATAGCGACCATAGGTTGCAACCAGTGACTCAGCTGTAATCCTAGGATAAATCCCATTAGTGAGCCCAACACTACCAATAGCAGTAATTCGCCAAGTAGGGCAAGCATGACTTCGCGCCGCGCTAGGCCCTGTTGCAGCAATTGGATTAATAGACGTTGGCGTTTCATCAGGCTGTAACGCACGCCGTTATAGGCAATAAACAGCCCGACCACAAAGGCTAACATGCTCATCGCATTGAGGTTTAAATGAAAACTGCGGGTAAGCGCCATCAAGGCTTGGCCTTGATCCTGTTGACTGTAACTGGCGCGAAGCGGCGTAATCCCTAGGGTATCGAGCCGCTGCTTTAAGGCAGGGAGCTTATCCCTGTCACTGAATAGGGCGATATAGCTGAGTTTGCCTTGCATCCCGAGTAAGCTTTGGGCGAGGGAAATATCGGTCAGAATCGCACTGCCCAGCCCCCAGCTATCATCGATACTGATGACTTTAAGTTTATCCGGCGCAAAAGACGCGGGCGCGAGGGCGAGTTGACCATTGGGTGCAATTTTATTGGCAAGGCTCTGACTCATGACCACTATCGGCTCACCACTCATTAAATCGGCGAGCGGCAGCGCTCCCATCGACATCCTTGGATTGGCTTCTTGCTTTGTGCTGGTGTCGTGCTTTTGTCCCTCTTTTGGGCTTAGGCTCGCCGTCAGCGCGGCGACGATATCGCTGCCTTCAATTTGCCAAAACTGACCGTTCAGCCCCGCCACTCTGCCACTGACAACCGCAAGGCTTTGGCTGATGCCCGCTTGGCGTAGGCTGAAATACACTGATTCGTCGAGGGTTTCTTGGCCAATGGGCGCGCTGAGGAGTACATCGGCCCGCTGGCTCAACAGCTCCGTGGCCTCACTGTAGCTACGAATAGCATTATCATTGGTGGCTTTAACCCCGATAAGCAAAGTCACGGCGAGGGCAAGCCCGAGTAAAATCGCGCCCGCTTGCAATGGCGCGTGGCGATAATGGGCGAGAAAGATCTTTAATACCCAATAGATCCGCAGCCATGGGCAGTTTCTGTTTGGGGTTTGGCTGTAATTTGCCTTAGGGGTTAATGCTGGACTCATCATCGACTTAACCGGAGATAGACACTGCGGCGTGGGAAAGATGCCAACGTATTTGCATAAAGGCAGCGCATTCTTCACTGTGGGTGACCATGAGTATGCTGGTTTGGCTTTCATTGGCCAGTTCGCACAGCAGTGACATCACCTGTTTACCCGATTCATCATCAAGGTTGCCCGTGGGTTCGTCGGCCAGCAGTAAACTCGGGTTGTGGGCTAAGGCTCTGGCGATAGCGACCCTTTGCTGTTGCCCGCCAGAAAGTGCTTCGACCTGCCGATTGAGCAGCGAAGCTAGCCCCAATTTGTCGACGAGATAATCGCACCAAGGATTCCAACTGGCGCCATTGAGATTGAGTGAAAAACCTATGTTGTTTCTCACATTGAGTGGCGTCAGTAGATTAAATTGTTGAAACACGACGCCTAAATGGCTGCGCCGGAACTCGCTCCAGTGTTTGTCTTGCCAATCTTGGGTGGATTGATGATTCAACACTATCTGGCCGCTGTCTGGCGTTTCAAAGCCTGCGATCAAATTTAGCAGTGTGCTTTTACCGCTGCCGCTGGGGCCCGTGAGTGCGATGGTTTCGCCGCGATGCAAGGTTAAATCGATGGCTTGCAGTACGGTATGACGCTGCTCACCATCGCGAAAGCTTTTACTCACTTGGATAAGTTTGGCTACTTCTGACATTTATCCTTCCACTCTGGCAACATTTAGCTCGACTAAAGATAAAACATTTTATCTTCTGATAGATACTGCTATTTGGCCCTTAAGGTTCACTTTGCATCGATTCAAACTTAGGTTTTATGCTGTTTAAATTTTCTGCAATTGTGGCGTTTAGCTCGCATTCTGTGAGCGAATGGGCTTGAGCTATTTTTGTGTTTGTTGCATGCTGTGCGCCCTGTTAAATCGATAGCGGACTATCGATTTAACAATCCGTTCGGATGAAGGTAGCAGGAGAGTGGGGAATTAACCCCACACCGACGAGGCAACTTTGTTTTGGGATCTTTCCCGATACAAAGCACTCTTTCAGGTGCCGCAAGGCGTGGACTGTTACTGGACGAGCCTCTGGAGAGACTACCGATTGCGTTAAATCGCGATAATAGGTGGCGCCGAAGGCGAAAGTAGGTGCATCGATGAATGCATTCTGCGAAACGCTCAGGCAAAAGGACAGAGGAGAGGATGACTGCACGGTCCCTGTCGTTTGTCTTTTGGACTTTGCCCTGCCTTTATTGGCTGGGTGATCGTCTTTGTTTAGGCTGACAGCGGTGTGTCACAGCCATTTCTTTTCCTCCTCCTTTATTAATTTAGTTGTTTAATAATTGAGGAATATCATGAGTTTTCAAGCTTTACTCAGCAGCCTGAACGGTATCGTTTGGGGACCCGTTACCCTGTGTTTACTTGTGGGCACGGGCATCTATCTCACCTTGCGTTTGCGGCTTATCCAAGTGTTTCGTCTGCCAATGGCCCTCGGTTTATTGTTTAAACCCGCCAAAGGGCATGGGGATCTCTCTTCCTTTGCCGCCTTATGCACGGCGCTGTCCGCCACTATTGGTACGGGCAATATTGTTGGGGTAGCAACCGCGATTAAGATGGGCGGCCCAGGGGCATTATTTTGGATGTGGCTGGCGGCCTTCTTTGGCATGGCGACCAAGTATGCCGAATGTATGTTGGCGGTGAAATATCGCACTACCGATGCGCGCGGGCAAATTGCAGGCGGC
Source organism: Shewanella decolorationis S12 (assembly GCF_000485795.1). GTDB lineage: Bacteria > Pseudomonadota > Gammaproteobacteria > Enterobacterales > Shewanellaceae > Shewanella > Shewanella decolorationis. Next base: position 25,755 of record NZ_AXZL01000062.1, on the reverse strand, counting down.
CCCATGTATTACATCGAGCGGGGTCTGGGCATACATTGGATGGCGAAGTTGTTTGCCCTGTTTGGCGTAGGGGTAGCGTTTTTCGGGATTGGGACTTTTGCCCAAGTGAATGCAATTAGCGATGCCCTGACCATTGCCTTTGAGGTGCCCACTTGGGCGACGGCACTGGTGCTCACCCTGTTAGTCGCGGCGGTGACCTTAGGTGGGGTGAAGCGTATTTCCAACGTGGCGCAAAAGTTAGTACCAGCGATGTCGATTGGTTATGTGCTGGCTTGTATATGGATTTTAGTGAGTTTTGCCGAATCGATTTTACCCGCATTGCAGTTAGTGGTGGAGTCGGCCTTTACGCCAGTCTCGGCGGCGGGCGGATTCTTAGGCGCGACCGTGACGCAGGCGATTCAAATGGGGATTGCCCGCGGGGTGTTTTCGAACGAATCAGGCCTCGGTAGCGCGCCAATTGCCGCCGCGGCGGCGAAAACCAATGAGCCCGTCGAACAGGGTTTAGTCAGTATGACGGGCACCTTTTTCGACACTATTATCATCTGCACTATGACGGGACTGGTGCTGATTATCACCGGAGTCTGGAGCGGCGATACTGCAGGCGCAGCCATGACTAGCGCGGCCTTTAGCTTAGGCGGCTCGGCGGCCATCGGTCAGTATTTAGTGACCATCGCCTTAGTTTGCTTTGCGTTTACGACCATTTTAGGCTGGCACTACTATGGTGAACGTTGCTGGTACTATTTAGTGGGCGAGCGCGGGCTGCGGGCCTATCAAATGCTGTTTTTAGGCCTGATTGCGGTCGGCGCCTTTATCAAGCTGGATGTGATCTGGTTATTGGCCGACACGGTCAACGGCTTAATGGCGATCCCGAATTTGATTGCGATTATTGGGTTAAGGCACGTCATCATTGCCGAAACCCAAAGCTATTTTGTTCGGACACTCTCAAACCGTACATTAGACCCAATTTATTAATGTTGTGAAAACAATATATTAGTTCACATTATTTTAACTTTGACATTGTCGCCGCAAGGTTCTTCGTTTACTTTAATAGGTGCTGTTCAAAAAATAGCACTTTAAAAACGAGAACTTTGAGGCGACGCCATGGACAGAAGTAAACTCCGTACTTTTCGCAGCAGGATCCTATCCCATATTGCGCTGCCATTGATTTTAATCATGACAGCTGTCTATGGGATTACTTCTTGGTTTAACTACCTTTCCCTAGAAAAACGCCTCTATGATAATTTAACTCAGGAGTCGACTCATTCTGCCTCTCGATTACAACTATTGCTTGAGCATGCACAGGCAAATACTCAAGGGCTTGCTGATTTTATTGGTTTTTTATCCGATAAAGATGATGTAAATAATTCAGATAAACTGCAAAAGGTGCTTACAAATCGCCTCGAACGTAATCCCGACTTTTATGGCTCGGCGGTTGCTTTTAAACCTAATACTTTCCCCGACAAAAAGCTTTATTCCCCCTATGTTTATCGCAGCGGAAATAGTTTCCATTACTTAGATATTGGTACCGAGGGGTATGACTACACCGATGGGACGTGGGATTGGTGGTCACAAGCCATTACTCAAGCGGGGGGCTACTGGTCAAAAGCCTATTTTGATGAGGGGGCGGGTAATGCCCTGATGATCACTTACTCTGTTCCCTTTGGTGAGCAGCCCGATTACTTTGGGGTGGCAACTGTCGATTTAGCATTAGATAAATTACCCGAACAGCTCGGTATTTCACCCAATAGGTTAGTGGTTTTGGATGACCACGGTAGACTTATCTTCCACAGTGATAAGGACAAGGTCTTAGCAGCTTCCTCCTCTGGATGGGTGGATCAGCGCAATAGCAAAAATAATGCTTTTTGGTCGTTGTTAGATGATGGTAAGACCGGACAAGCCAGTTTTATTGATGCTAAGGGGACAGCTTATCTTGCCAGCATAGCAGAGGTGACTAAGCTGAAATGGCGCGTTGTCGTTATGGTACCTCAGCAAGAATTGTTCACTTCACTACTCGATGATATTGCTTCGGTTATTCTCAACTTAAGTTTATTAACCTTACTCCTGTTACTGACTTGCTATATTGCGGCTAAACGCTTAACACGACCTTTAGAAGTCCTTGAATCCGGTATTTTGGCTTTTGGTCAGGGGCAGACCCAACAGCTGGCCATTCCCCAAGGCGCCGTGAGTGAGATTGTGACCTTAAGTGAAACCTTTAACCAAATGGCGGATCTTCTCGCCCAGAGGGAGCAGGCGATTTTAGACTCACGCGGTAATCGCTTTGCGCGTTTAATCGATGGTATGAGTGACAAATCCTTCTATTGTTCCCTTGACCCTGACGGCCAACTCGCCCAAGTCAGTGAAGGGGTGACCAAAGTATTGGGTATTCCCCCTGAACTGCTCAAACGTAAATATCAAAGGCTATTTTCGGCCAATCCCCTAAATGAGCAAAACTGGGAATACACAGTTCTGGCACTTAAGGGACAGAATGTTCCTCCACACCAAGTTGAATTAGTCGACGTTAAAGGCCAGACGAGGCGACTCGATGTTTTTATGCAGCCCTTGGTGTCGGATACGGGCGAGCTTATGTCTGTGGAGATGCTATTTACCGATGTGACTGAGCAGTTTTCTGCTGCGGCATGGTCAAGCGCAGTGCTTGAAGCCGCACCTGAGGCCATGCTGATTGTCGATCAGAGTGGTCAAATCGTGTTTAGTAATAGCCGTTGCCAACAGCTCTTTGGTTATGATGCGAAAGCCATGCTGGGGCTGCAGATTGAGTCCTTACTTCCGGAAGATTTAAGAAATCCGCATGCAAGGGATAGGCTGCAGTTTCTACGTGAAGGACGTGACAGACCTATGGCAAATGCGCGCCATGTTCGCGCATTAAAATCTGATGGTGATGAGTTTGTGGCCGAAATCGCTTTAAGTATTTTACCGAGTGATTTTGACGGCCGTCGCCAAGTGGCGGCTTCAATACGAGACATGACCCATAAATTAGCGGTCGAGCAAAAAATCCGTGATAGTGAACTGAGGTTCCGAGGTCTAGTGACTAATATTCCCGGTGCAGTCTATCGGACACGCATCGGTGAAGTTTGGGTGATGGAATATGTCAGTGACAACATTGCCGATATTACCGGTTATGCGGCGAACCAGTTTATTGAGAATCGTCAACGCACCTTTGCTTCACTGATTTTGGAAGAAGATCGCGAGTTATGTCATCAGCATATCGATAGAGCACTCGCACAGCAGGAAACCTTTGAGGTGGAATATCGCATTCGTCACCGTGACGGTAGCATTCGTTGGGTGCATGAAAAGGGCAAGGCAAGTTACACCGAAGAGGGATTTCCCCTGTGGTTTGACGGCAGTATTGACGATATCACCAAGAGTAAATTAGCCATCGTCGAGCTTGAAGCCTCAAGGCTGCAATTAACCAATATCACCGAGTCTATTCCTTGTACTGTGTATCAATTGCGTTGGGTTTCGCCAACAGAGCGAGCCTTTACGTTCCTTTCTGGCGCGGCGTATCACATGCTTGGCCTGCATCGGGATGATTTACTGAAAGACTTTAATATTATTGCTGAGCGAATTTTTGATGAAGAGCGCCCAGAGGTGGTGCGCGCCTTAGCAGGTAAGAGTGATGACCAGCTTCAATGGATACGCGAGTTCCGTTATCGCCACCCTAATGGCAGTATTCGTTGGATGGAAGCCGGTGCCAGTGGCCACAGTGCTGATGATGGCGCCATTATCTGGAACGGTTATGTCATGGATGTTACTCAACGTAAGTCCATTGAAGAAGAACTCGCAGTCAGTGAGGCTCATTTTAAGGCATTATTTGATGGCGCAACGATTGGTATCGTCAATGTCGATAGTAAAGGGCTTATCCTCGATTGTAACGACCAATTCTGTGAAGATATGGGGTTAAGCCGTGAGGCACTCCGTAACACGCCAATCTTCGAAGTGCTCTGCCAGCAGGACAAAGAAGTTGCTAAAGCACAATTTAAAGACTTAGTCGAAGGCAAAATTGACCATTACCGAGGAGAGAGAAGTTTTGTTCGTCCCTCTGGAGAACCGTTATGGATGACGGTAAACGTTTCAGCCTTATTAGACAGCCAAAAACAGTTTGAGTCTGCCGTCGTCAGCATGGTTGATATGACTGAGCTAAAACTACTTTCGGATGAGTTGCTGGTCGCTAAAGAAGAGGCCGATGCGGCTAGTAAAGCCAAAGGGGATTTCTTGGCGAATATGTCCCACGAAATCCGCACGCCAATGAATGCCATTATCGGTATGTCGCAACTTTGCTTACAGACAGATCTAGACAAAAAACAGAAAAATTATCTCGAAAAAATTGAGCGGGCGTCCCAATCTTTATTATCAATCATTAACGATATCCTTGATTTTTCTAAGATTGAAGCAGGCAAACTCGATATCGAAAATGTGCCTTTCCAACTCGATACCATGCTTGAAGATTTGAGCGATATGTTCTCCGAAAGGGCGGCGCAAAAGCAGATTGAATTGCTATTTGCTGTTGCACCCAATGTTCCGCGTCATTTGCTTGGTGATCCGCTGAGATTGGGGCAAGTGCTGATTAACCTAATGAATAATGCAATAAAATTTACCGAGCGAGGGGAAGTATTACTATCACTCAACTTAGTCGAGCAGCAAAATGACGATGTTGTTCTGCGTTTTAGTGTACGCGATAGCGGAATTGGCCTCACTAAAGAGCAACAAGCCAAACTGTTTAAATCTTTTACCCAAGCCGATACTTCCACAACCCGCAAATATGGCGGCACCGGCCTGGGGCTCGCGATTTGTAAGCAACTTGTCGAGCTGATGGGCGGCACTATCGGCGTCGAAAGCCAGTTAGGCCATGGCAGTACTTTCTTTTTTACCGTGAAATTGCAGACCTCCAGCGATCAAAAATTAGTTGTTGGTCAGGAGCTTGAGGGCATGTCTGTGTTAGTTGCCGATGATAATGCCACTGCCCGTGACATTATGCGGACGACCTTGGAGAGTATGGGCTTTAAGGTGGATACAGTGCGCTCAGGCGAAGAAGCGATAACACGTTGTACCCAGCAAGAATATGCCGTGGCATTAATTGACTGGAAAATGCCAAACCTTGATGGGATTGAAACTGCAAAACAGATCAAACAATTGGCACAGAAGACCCCGCGGATTTTAATGGTCTCAGCCCACGCCAACCAAGACTTCTTAACCCAGATCGAACAATTAGAATTAGCTGGTTATATCAGCAAGCCTATCAGTGCATCAAGATTACTGGATGGCATTATGAACTCCCTTGGTCGTGCGGGTATTCTCCCTGTGAGGCGGCATAGTGAGCGCATCGACCCTAAATTGTTATTGCCGCTTAAGGGTAAACGTATCCTCTTGGTTGAAGACAATGAGATGAACCTTGAGGTAGCGACCGAGTTTCTCGAGCAGGTGGGAATTATCTTATCTATTGCTACTAACGGTCAGATAGCATTGGATAAATTGGCGCAGCAAAGCTTTGATCTTGTGTTGATGGATTGCCAAATGCCAGTGATGGACGGTTATCAAGCAACCATTGCGCTAAGACAAAAACCTGAACTTGCTAACTTACCCGTTATTGCCATGACGGCAAATGCCATGGCAGGCGATAAGGAAATGTGTTTAAGAGCAGGAATGAACGACCATATCGCTAAGCCGATAGAGGTAAATCTACTGTATGAAACGCTGCTGAAATACTTAGGTGGCAAAGTGCCACTGGACGATGGCACCGAACTTACTGAAAGCTCAGAGCTTTCTCCAAAATCAATCAACCTAGATGCTGAGCTTGTCGTGAAATGGCCAGAACACCCAGAGCTTGATATCGATAGAGGTTTGCAGCTAGTGCAAAACTCTACCCGTCTATACCAAAGAATTTTCGATCGTTTTGTGACCAGCCAACGTAATGTAGTAGAACAGATCACTAAAGCTCTGGCGAACAACAAGCGTGATGATGCAGTACGAATGGCGCATACCTTAAAGGGCCTGGCTGGCAATTTAAGCTCAACCAAGCTAGCGGAGGTAGCACGGCAATTAGAGCAGCATTTAAGTGAACATAGCGAGTCTCAGTTAGAGTTAGAACAAATTCAAATGCTCGTAGCATCAATCTGTGAAGCGATTGAACAAGTATCACCACAGTCTACAGAAACAGTCACACCAACGAGTGAGCCATTGTCACCAGAAGCGCTATTGCAAGCACTAAAGCGGCTACGGCAAAGCTTGGATGATGCTGATTCTGATGCGGTAACACAAATTGATGCGTTAAAACCGCAGGTGAGTAACAAGTTATGGCAACAGCTAAGTCCTGCGCTGACTATGATTAACCAATACCAGTTTGATGAAGCAATGGATTTAATCGACGAAGTCATCACTGCGTTAACCTAGAAACGGGTCAATTACACATCTATTGACCATAGATAAAGCCACAGGAAAAGGTGAAAGCATTAATGGAAAAGGCAACAATTTTAGTCGTCGATGATACTCCAGAAAATATCGATATTTTGGTGGGCATTCTTGGTGATGACTATAAGGTTAAAGTCGCGATTGATGGACCGAGAGCTTTATCGCTTGTCGCTAAAACATTGCCGGATCTGATTTTGCTTGATGTCATGATGCCCGGTATGAATGGTTATGAAGTCTGTAAGCAGCTTAAACAGGAACCTTTAACCTGCCATATTCCGGTGATTTTTGTAACCGCATTATCGGAGGTTGCCGATGAAGCTCAAGGTTTTGCTTTGGGTGCGGTTGACTACATTACTAAACCAGTCAGTGCACCTGTGGTGAAGGCGCGAGTAAAAACCCATCTGGCGCTATACGATCAAAAACGCCTGTTAGAGCAACAAGTCAAAGAGCGCACTCAAGAGTTAGAAGAAACGCGTTTTGAAATTATCCGCCGTTTAGGCCGCGCCGCCGAATACAAAGACAACGAAACGGGTCTGCACGTTGTGCGTATGAGCCACTATGCGCGGCTACTCGCAATCAAATTAGGCTTACCGAGTACCTTCTGTGAGTTGTTGTATAATGCGGCGCCTATGCATGACATTGGTAAAATCGGCACGCCCGATGCGGTACTGAAAAAGCCGGGTAAGCTCGATGCAGAAGAGTGGAAAATCATGCAGCAACATGCCGCTATTGGTGCCGAGATCATTGGCGAACATGGCGATCCTCTGCTGCAAATGGCGCGGCGCATTGCCTTAACCCACCATGAGAAATGGGATGGTTCGGGTTATCCTAATGGTTTGTGGGGGGAAAATATTCCGATCGAAGGTCGGATTGTGGCGATAGCGGATGTTTTCGATGCCTTGACTTCGCGCCGTCCTTACAAGGAGCCTTGGACAATAGAGGCCACGCTCGAGTTACTCGAAAGCCAAGCAGGGCAACACTTTGACCCTAAGCTGGTGGCCGAATTTAAGCAAATTTTGCCCGAAGTGGTGGCGATTCGAGACACTTATATCGAGCATTAAAAGCAAAAGGCGCCATTGGCGCCTTTTTCAATACGACTCGCTTAGCAGCTAGGCTTCTTCGAGTGAGTAAGGTAATGCTTGAATGCGTAAACTGGATTGCTCATCGTCGGCAAAGCGCAGCTTGGCATCGTTCTCGGTATCGTTAGCGAGAACAGCGGTGAGTAAAACTTGATTACCGCGTTGAACAAATTCAATGATTTGTCCACCCTTGCGATAACCGTCTTCCAATTCTATCTCGATACTAGTTTCTAAATTGATATTTAATGAAGTGCTGCCGTGAAGAATGTAAAGCGCGCGCTTGTTACCGCCACGGTATTTCATCCGCGCCACAGTTTCTTGGCCCATGTAGCAGCCTTTGTTAAAGCTAATGCCGTTAATAGCCTGTAGGTTACACATCTGCGGTACGTACTGATTAGCATGGCTTGGTGCTAGGTTGGGGTAACCAGCTGCAATTTCTAATGCTTGCCAAGCGCTGGCATCAAACACTGTTTGCTCGCCCACTAAGGTTGTTGCCGCGTCCGGCTGCAGCACCAGAATAAAACGATCCGCATCCTTTAGGATGGCGCCATGTTCAACCAGCGTCAGTTCTTCAGTCAGCTCACCAAAGTGTTGGGTCACAAATTGCACAGCTTGTTCGCCTGCAACACCGAGTAATGTCCACTCATCAGAGGCATTGGTCAGAGTTGCCTTGCTAAACACCGCATATTTTTGCAGTTGTGGCAGATCGACATCGATAGTCTCCCTTGGCAGCAGCATTAACAGCGCCTCTTGGATAGCAAAGGTGCGGAAGCTGGCGATCATCTTACCCTTAGGATCGCAATGTGCGCCCCAGCGCCATTGGTTGGCTGCGAGTGAGCTAATGTCCGTAGTTACTTGGCCATGGATAAAACTGCGCCCCTGTTCACCGACTACTTTGATAAGGCCGAGGTGGGATAGGTTGGCTAGCATAAGTGGAGGCATGGAGGCGTCCAGATCCCAAGTGGGTGTCGAAACTGCAATAGTCATAGCGGAGATCCTGAAAATGAAGACGATGCAAGAGGCTAGATTGTAGCGGAATTAAGCGGCGCTCAAAAGCATAAGGCGCACATATCTTGAATGAAATGTGCGCCTTATAAATTCACTCAAGCTGAGTGCTTAAAGCATTAGAACAATACGCGGGTGCGCAGTGTGCCTTCAATGGCCTTAAGTTCAACCAGTGCCTCTTCGGCTTGGTGAGTATCGACTTCCATCACCACATAACCGATTTCTGCAGTGGTTTGCAGGTACTGAGCGGCAATGTTGATGCCTTTTTCAGAGAAGGCTTTGTTGATTTTGATCAGCACGCCAGGACGGTTTTGGTGGATATGCAATAGGCGAGAGGTGCCTTTGTGCATTGGCAGCGACACTTCAGGGAAGTTAACCGCAGATACGGTAGAACCGTTGTCTGAGTATTTAGCTAACTTACCTGCTACTTCGATACCGATATTTTCCTGCGCTTCAGCTGTACTGCCGCCAACGTGTGGCGTCAGTAACACATTATCTAAGCCACGTAATGGGCTGATAAATTCATCATCATTCGATTGTGGCTCGACGGGGAATACGTCGATGGCCGCACCCGCAAGGTGACGTTCTTTAAGGGCGACAGTCAGGGCGTCAATATCAACCACAGTACCGCGTGAGGCGTTGATAAAGATGCTGCCTTTACGCATTGCCGCAAATTCGGCGGTACCAATCATGTCTTTCGTTTGCGGCGTTTCAGGAACATGTAAGCTGACTACATCGGACTGTGCCAGTAATTGTTCCATTGAATGGATTTGCTGGGCATTACCCAATGGCAATTTGTCTTCGATATCGAAAAACACCACACGCATGCCTAAGGTTTCTGCCAAGATCCCAAGCTGTGTACCGATATGGCCATAACCTATCACACCTAAGGTTTTGCCACGGACTTCGTAACTTCCTGCGGCCGTCTTCATCCAGCCACCACGGTGAGCGATAGCATTACGTTCAGGAATGCCGCGCATCAGCATGATGATTTCGCCTAATACCAGTTCAGCCACGCTGCGAGTATTAGAGAATGGTGCGTTAAAAACGGGGATACCGAGTAATTCGGCGGTCGCTAAATCCACTTGGTTAGTACCGATACAGAAACAACCAATCGCAATCAGTTTTTCGGCGCGTTTAAGTACATCGGCAGTTAATTGGGTACGGGAACGAATACCAACAAAATGAGCATCTTTGATGGATTCGTGCAAGGCTTCATCACCTAAGGAAGCTTTGTGATACTCGATATTGGTATATCCAGCACGTTCAAATACATCGACCGCAGATTGGTGGACGCCTTCCAACAACAGGATCTTGATCTTATCCTTGTCCAGCGAATGTTTCGCCATGATATGGGTACCCTCTAATTAATTGAAATAGTTCTGTGTGATATGCTGACAACCTTGGCCTTCCAAAGTAGCACTTTTTTTGCTCAGTGTGGAGGGCTAGATGGCTAAAGTTAATATTCTAGATTTAGAACAATATCGCATAAGAGGAAGGAACATTGAATAACAAAATCATTTGGTGCGGTATTTACCTCTCAGTTTTAGTGTGGTCGGCGATAAAACCCGCAGATCCATTTACTTGGTGGCTTGAAGCCTTGCCCGCATTAGTTGCGGTACCGCTTTTAGTGTTTACCCGAAAGCGTTTTCCACTGACACCTTTAGTCTATTTTTTGGTGTTGGTGCATTGCTGTGTGTTGTTTGTTGGTGCGCACTATACCTATGCCGAAGTGCCACTGTTCGACACCATTGCCCAATGGATGGGCAGTGAACGTAACAACTACGACAAGGTTGGGCACTTTGCGCAAGGTTTTATCCCAGCTATGTTAGCCCGTGAGATTATGCTACGTAATCAAGCCGTTAAACCCGGTGCTTGGTGTGCCTTTTTAGTCACCTGTTTTGTGTTGGCTTTTAGCGCCTTCTATGAACTGATTGAATGGTGGGTGGCGGCCGCGACGGGAGAAGGCGCTGAGGCATTCTTAGGTACTCAAGGCTATGTGTGGGATACCCAATCGGATATGTTTTTAGCTTTGATAGGGGCCATTGTCGCGCTACTCAGTTTATCCCGCGTACAGGATAAGCAAATCACTAAACTCCTGACTCAAGCCTAATCTGAGTCTTGAGCGTATCCGATCCCCTTTGAATGACATTCAAAGGGGATTTTTTTCCAAAAAATGTCATCTTTCGGTGTTAATTTTTTGTTTAAACTTTCGATTGATGTTTTCATAGACTAAGGTATAAAGACGAATGTGATCTCTATCTCATTTAGTATTAATTGCTAGCAATGAAATGCTATTTAGGGAGTTAGTCGAATTTACTACATATAAATAGAGGTTATTAGTACATTTGGGTGATGGCATTCATACGGTAACTAGTCAAAATGGGCTATGTTAATGAGATGTATGCTGAGAGTTGGGCATATTTCATTAAGCCTGATAAAAAGATAATGAAATACTTTTCAGGGAGAAGAGTAAATTGAGTACTATCAATGAGTTAGTATTTTTACATCAAGTGGCGGCGCCTTGCCATTTAGCGATACTTGCTGAATCTATCGGATTGAAAACACGGATCGTTAAACATGCCTCTGAGTTAGAGTTAGATTTAGACAAAGGGCATCGCAGCTTTTGTTTAATCGCCCAGAAAGGTGCGGCCTTAGACAATAAAGGGATCCCTTTGCTGGCATCTCGTCTTGTTCCCCATATTCCTGTGGCTTTGTATCAAGTTGAGCGCAATTCTTTAGATCAAGAGTCAGCTATGCTGCTTGGTATACGTGGACTACTGTTTACTGACCAGCGTATGGATTTGATGTTGACTGGATTGCGTAAAATGGTTGCCGATGAGCTTTGGTACGATAGAACCTTGCTCAGTAAGATGTTTCGCCGTGTGGTACAAAAGCTGGATGGACAAAATGATATGCCTGCCGATACCGTGGCCATGCTGCAAGCGCTTACCTCAAGGGAAAGAACCATCATTCAGTTTGTTTCTAGCGGCGCGAGAAATAAAGAAATTGCCCATCGCCTTTGTATCAGTGAGCACACGGTAAAGGCGCATATTTCATCGATTTTCCGTAAGACCCAGTCACGCAATCGTGTCGAGCTATTAAGATGGGCCCAAACCTATCAAACCCATTTTGAGTTTTGTAGCTAATACCAATCACACTAAATATCTAATCAGTTCAGAGCCTCACAGGCATCTCAATCCAAGGCGCATTGACGAAGAAATGGTTATTCCCTTTTAAGTCAATGTAACACGGGAGTGAGATACCTGTGAGGCTCCCGAAGGGCGGGGTTGAACGGGCTTTATACTGCGTTTAAGGCTTTCGACAGAGCGCCACTCTGCCTTCAAGCCTTCGCCTTGTCTAAAGCCCGTCTAACTCCCGCTGAATGAACAGATATTTAATACGATTGATATAAGTCTTTGTCGATTGGCATACTGTTTGAAAGTGAGTGGGAGTGTGGTTCCAAAACGATATGACAAATAGCAATGTACTTTTGAGTGTGATAGGCAAATAAAAACGGGAACATTATCAATGTTCCCGTTTTTATTTAGCCGCCTTCAACTCGAAGGCGACCCATGTTTAAAGATTAGTATTGCACTACAGTCGCAACGTTCATATCACCGCTTTGAGTCACGCTGATGCTGTTGTTGTTACCTGCTTGTGAGCCTAATACTAAGTTGTCATTACCTGTTTGAGTAATCATTAGGCTGTTATTGTCACCACTGACTGCGAATGAGTTGGCAGCAAATGAACTACCGCTATCACCACCGACCCAGTTGCCGTTACCCGCTTGAGTGATTTCTGCTGAGTTTTCATCACCTTCGATGATTAAATCGATAAGGTTCAAATCGCCACGGTGTTGCAGAGCAGTCACATCGGCATTGTTATTACCAGCAACAGAAATGATGGTTTCGTTTTGGTTGCCATCTTGCTCAACATCCACTTCGTTGTCGTTACCCTCTGCATCAACATAAGCAAAGTTCATATCACCTTCTTGGCTGATTTCGATGCTGTTGTCTTCACCGGTTGCAAATGCTACGAGTTCATTATTATCGCCTTTAGAAGATAAATCGAAATCGTTGTCAGTGCCGTAAGCGCCAAAGGTTGCAAAGTTAGCATCACCACGTTGTTTTAAGTCAACGTCGTTGCTGTCACCCCATACTTGGAGTTCAGCACCGTTGCTATCGCCTTTTTGCTTGATGGCGATATCATTATCATCACCTTGAATATCAGCAACTAAAGAATCACCAACTGTGTTGCTATCACCATCTTGAGCGATGTCGATAGTGTTATCATCACCCGTAGTCATAGAGAGGTAAGCAATGTTATTGCTGCCTTCTTGTTTCATTGTGATATCGTTTTCACTACCTGCTAAGGCGTAAACGAAACCTGTGTGGTTGTCACCTTTTTGGTAGATATCAACAGTGTTGTCGTTACCAGCGATGCCTTTGGCTGCACCAAAGTTATTGTTACCAATTTGTTCAACTGATACGTCGTTGTTGTTACCTACGTTGGCTGTCAGATCGAGTGCAATAAGACCCGCTTGGTTGCTGTTACCGTATTGTTTGATGTCACCGTCGTTGTTGTCGCCTTGAACACGGAATACTGCAAGGTTTTCATCGCCTTCTTGCTCAACAAATGCACTGTTTTCTGTGCCAGTGATTTCTACATAGCTTTCGTTCAGCTCACCTAATTGGCTAACTGAAACGAGGTTGTCGTTGCCTACGACATCGTTGCTGCTTTGGTTGAAGAAGCCGTCTTGAGTCACTTCAACTTCGTTATTATTGCCTTCCACATCAACAGAGGCTACGTGCCAATCTGTTTGTTGGCTCACTGTCACTTTGTTAGCATCGCCAGTTGAGTTGACTTGTGCTTCATGCCACACACCGTCTTGTAGTACGGTGGCAACTTGGTCGTTACCCGTTTGGGTCACTGCTGCTGCGTTAATGACACCAGTTTGAGCGACTAAGGTGTCTTGACCTTGGCCTGTTTGCTCAACGCTGATTTCGTTGACAGTGCTTGCCGCTAGCGCATGACCACTTAATCCCGCTGTAATGGCTAATGCAATCAATGACATTTTTGCTTGTGATTTCATGTGACTCTCCCTGTTTAATATTGAGTTATTGAGATTGCAGCACCGTCCGCAATCTGTTGAATCGAAAAATTGCCGCTTCCTAGCTGGTTCAATTGCACCAGGTTGTTATTACCAATCTGGGTAATCGAAGCCATATTTTGAGTGCCGACTTGTAGTAGTTGGACTTCATTATTGGTTCCAATCTGTGTCACAAGGGATACGTTATCGTTACCCGCTTGCGTCACATAGGCGCTGTTATCGCTCCCTGATTGAAACACTATCCCTTGGTTTGCCGTGCCTTGCTGCACTAGGTCGATAAGATTATCGCGGCCTGAACGCTCAATTAGCGCCTGCAGTGTGACGGGCAATTCACTGACATCTGCCGCATGGGATGATGTCAGGCAACTACATAACAAGAGCAGCAGTACCAAAAAGCGTGTTAATGGATTTGGCACAAGTGACTCCTTGCATGTATTGGTGTTTTGGTCAGAGCACAGACTCCTTCCAACTCAGGCATCAAGGTACGAGCCATAGTGCTTAGAGACAATTGGCCAAAAGGGTATTTATTTTTGAGGTGTAATTTAAATGTTAACCAGATTAACTTTTGTTAATCCCATGAATATCTTGTTTTTTGTCGATAAAACCCCGCATTTGAGCGGTATTTGCCTCACCGAGTTGGTCTAGTAGTTAAGTTGTATTTAGCGTGCAGCGTCTTTTTTAAATTGAAACATTATGGCAACAATTTGCAGGCAAACATGCTGGAAATTCGTCGTTTTTATCCATTTCACTTTGAATGGTGGCTGCGTAATTGCCGTTCCAGAATTTCAACGTAAAGGACTATAGGAAGCTTAAGTATGTCAATAAAACTCTCACCATTGGCGTTAGCAATTGCAGGGGCGATGACGTTGTCAGCGGTACCTGCAATGGCAAAAGATGCACCAGTCTATGAAAAAGACGCCATCCTTGTGGTGTACAAAGATAATGTGACTAAGGCCGAACGTGCAGCGGCACAGCGTTTAATTCGCGGCACCTTAACCGATGCAAATGCTGATGGCGTAGACGATAAATTCCAGCATTTACTCAATGGTAAACTAGCCCGTTTAGCCCTGCGTAAAGGCGCTAATATTGAAGATGCGATTAAGGTGATTAGTCGTCATCCAGCGGTAAAATATGCAGAACCCAACTACATTCTTAAGGCGATAGGCACACCCGATGACCCAAGCTTTGCTAGCCTGTGGGGAATGAACAACACTGGCCAAAATGGTGGTACCGCCGATGCGGATATCGATGCGCCTGAAGCTTGGGAAATCACTACGGGTAGCTCAGATGTGGTGATTGGGGTTATCGATACTGGGGTAGATTACAATCACCCCGATCTGCAAGCCAACATGTGGGTTAACGCTGGCGAAATTCCAGGCAATGGTATTGATGATGATGGCAACGGCGTGATCGATGATATTCACGGTTACAGTGCGGTAAACGATAACGGTAACCCAATGGATGGTAATGGTCACGGTACTCACGTATCTGGCACTATTGGTGCTAAAGGCAACAATGGTGTGGGTGTCGTTGGGGTGAACTGGGACGTTAAAATTGCCGCGTGTCAGTTCCTTGATGCCGATGGCTATGGTTCTACAGCTGGCGCTATTGCATGTTTAGATTACTTTACGGATCTGAAGGTTAACCATGGTGTGGATATCAAAGTTACCAACAACTCTTGGGGCGGCGGCAGCTTTAGCCAAGCCTTAAAAGATGCGATTGAAGCGGGTGGTGAAGCAGGCATTTTATTCGTTGCAGCAGCGGGTAATGACGCGGTCGATAATGATGCGAGCCCACACTATCCTTCAAGTTACGATTCTGACGTTGTCCTCTCGATTGCAAGTACGGATCGTAATGACCGTATGTCAGATTTCTCACAATGGGGTTTAACTAGTGTCGATATGGGAGCACCAGGCTCCGCGATTCTCTCTACCGTTCCTGGTGGTGGTTACGCGACTTATTCTGGTACCTCTATGGCAACTCCACATGTCACGGGCGCCGCGGCTCTGGTGTGGTCGTTAAATCCAGACCTATCACCTGTGGCAATGAAAGAACTGCTGATGGCATCAGGTGATGCTAATGCAGATTTAACGGGTAAAACCGTTGCCGGTACTCGCCTCAATGTGGCTAACGCACTAGAGCAGGCTAACCCATCTCCTAGCTACAAGTTTACCGTATCGCCAGTGTCACAATCTGTCGAAGCGGGTAGCAATGCAAGCTATAACTTTAGTGTTGGTAGTGTTGCTGGATGGGAAGGCGATGTGGCGCTTTCTGTCTCTGTTTCTCCAGCACTAGAAGGTGTGTCCTTATCAGCCTCAACTGTTTCTGCTGGTGGTTCATTTACCTTAGATGTTGCGACAACGGCGCAAACTACTTGGGGTGATTACAGCATTACAGTAACAGGTACTGATGGCACTATTGAAAAGTCTAAAGTCGTTTCACTGAATGTGTTCCCTCAAGGATTAAATGACTTTACCTATGGCAATGAGAATGCTGTTGCGATCCCTGATAACAATGCTAATGGTATTGTGAGCACGATTGAAGTTGCTGATGATGTGCAGATTTTTGGCGTGACTGCCGATGTCAATATCAGCCACACTTGGATTGGAGACTTACGCGTTGTATTAACTTCACCAGCAGGTACTGAAGTTGTTCTGCATAACCGTGATGGCGGCAGTGCTGACAACATTGTTAAGAGTTGGGACCTAAGTGCGTTTGATGGTGAAAACGCACGGGGTACTTGGTCATTATCAGTAGATGATAATGCTGGGGCAGACACTGGTACTCTTAATAACTGGGGCTTAGTGATCAGCGGCTTAGGCGAAGCATCTCCAGCGGCTCCAGTAGCGGGCTTCGAGTATGCGGTTGAAGGTTTAAGCGTCGCCTTTACTAACACCAGTACCGATGCGAACGATGATATCGTGAGCTACAGCTGGGATTTTGGTGATGGTTTAACTTCAACTGAAATGAACCCAAGCCATGTATTTGCTGCGGCAGGTACTTACACTGTGGCCCTCACTGTGACTGACTCAATGGAACACAGCAATACTGTGACCATGGAAGTTCAAGTGTATGAGCATAGTATCAACGCATCCGTCACTCGCGCATTAGTATCACGCCGTGGTAGCGCTATGGTGGATATTGAATGGGATAGTGCATTAGGCGAAAGTGTTGCTCTATACCGTGACGGTCAGTTAGTGGTGACAACTGAGAACGATGGCAACTATCGTGATCGCTTCACTACATCTGCATCAAGTGTGACTTATCAAGTATGTGAAACTACTGGAACCTTATGTTCTGCGCCAGTAGTAGCACAATTCTAATTTAGTCATCAAAAATGAAGGCGACCTTTTGGTCGCCTTTTTGCTTTCTGCCCCTAACTATCTGTTTAGTCGATAGTTAACATTTACGTTTGTTGCTTAACTAATGCGTGTCATTCTTTTTGGGAGCTTCGTGTTCTACATCGGCATTTATTTGGGTTTTTCTATCCGATAATTGTTGTATAAGTTGGCGATTGATTGTGGTGAGTTCATCAAAATGATCATTAATCTTAGTCAGTTGCTTTAAATAATCGGGGTCACTCTTTTCTTTACTTTGCCAATACCTTTGGCGCTCGAGTTTTTGTAACTCACTGGCTCTCAGTATTTCGAAGTAAGTATTTTCTTGTTTTAAGCGATAAAGTTCGCCATCCAGCAATTGCAGTAGTTTTTCCTTGGATAAGGTTTGGCTATTTAGCAAGGCTTGCAGAGGGTCGACCTTGGTTTCGCGTTTATCCGAATCAATTTCCGTGGTGATACCCAACTGATATTCGATTTTATGTTGGCTATATTCCTGTGGGCAGGCGGTTTGGCTAAAGACGACTTTATCGTCCTTGCGACATTTATAGACGGTATTTGCAAGCGCCGTTGTTGGCAGAGCTACGCAAATCAGAGTCACTATGAGTCTTGCCATTCGGTGACAAATCCTTTGTATACGCGATAAAGAATAACACTTCAGTATTGATGCACAGTCAGACTAAGGCTGGTACTTAAGTCTTATTTAACTCTAGCAGTTATCAGATTGAGGGGCAGGAATACTTGTTACTCAAATTTAACATCCGCGACTACTATGGCGTAACTTTAAGAAAAATACCAGTTTTTTGACGATGGAATTTTTTTGACGCGTGATGGAATGGCGTAAATTCGGGCTGGAATATTCAAACAAAAAAGGAGCCTAAGCTCCTTTCTCTCTCGCGAAAATCAATGTTTAGCGGTCGAAGCGCAGGTTATCGATCAGGCGCGCCTTACCTAGGTAAGCGGCTGCCAAAATCACCAGTGCTTGGTCCGTAGTTTCCGCATGGGCCAGCGTGGTGGCATGGCGAACTTCTAAATAATCCGGCGTAAAGCCTGCGGCGATAAGGCTAGCTTTAGCTTCTGCAGTGACTTGTTCGATGCTCACGCCTTGCTTGATCCCTTGCGCCATGGCATCGATAGCTTTTTTCAGCGCCGGCGCCGCGGCTTTTTCTTCCGCCGTCAGGTAGCCATTGCGTGAACTCATGGCTAAGCCCGAGGCTTCACGAATGGTATCCACACCGATAATTTCAATCGGCAGTGACAAGTCTTCAACCATAGTGCGGATCACTAACAGTTGTTGATAATCCTTGTTGCCAAAGAACGCCACATCGGGCTGCACTATGTTGAACAGTTTGCAGACGACAGTCGCAACACCACGGAAATGACCGGGACGACTGGCACCGCAGAGTACATCGGAAATTCCTGGTACTTCAACATAGGTTTGCTGCGCCAAGCCTTTAGGATAAATAATCGCAGGCGTTGGGGTAAACAGCAGCTCGGCGCCCGCGGCCGTCAGCGCTTGGCTATCGGCCTCTAGGGTGCGCGGGTAGGCATCAAGATCTTCGTTCTGCCCAAACTGCATAGGATTAACAAAGATTGACACAACCACATGGTCGCATTTCTTCGCTGCTTCTTTCACTAAGGTGATATGTCCCTGATGGAGATTGCCCATGGTAGGCACAAAGGCGACGGTCTCGCCCTTGGCACGCCATGCTCGCACTTGGTTGCGAATATCATCGATATGGGCGCTAGTGATCATTAACTCTTACCTTGCTAAAACTTGAAATAGTCGTCTGTGTGCTTAGCACTATTTAGCTTAATGAGTGCTAGCACGCTTAGTTAAATGTGTGATCAGCACTTGGGAAGCTGCCATTGGCCACTTCTTCAATATAAGCGCGTACCGCCGAGCGGATTTCACCGGTTTGCTTAAGGTAGTTCTTTGAAAAACGTGGGATATAACCACTCGAAATACCGAGCACGTCGTGCATTACTAGGATCTGGCCATCTGTCGTGGCGCCAGCGCCAATGCCGATCACTGGGATAGTTAATGCTTGAGTGATGGCGGTGGCGAGTGATGCCGGAATACATTCAACTACCAATAGCTGCGCGCCAGCGGCTTCTAAGGCCTTGGCTTCATCGAGAATGCGCTGGGCATTTTCAGCATCGCGGCCTTGTACTTTAAAGCCACCAAAAACGTGTACCGATTGCGGGGTGAGGCCCAAGTGGGCGCAGACAGGAATACCGCGTTCGGTCAGTTTAGTCACGGTTTCGAGCAACCAGTGACCGCCTTCCAGCTTGACCATATTGGCACCCGCCTGCATCAATGCAGTGGCGTTTTCCATGGCTTGTTCTGGCGTGGCGTAACTCATAAATGGCATGTCGGCGATCAGCAGTGAACGCTCGATACCGCGACGCACACAACGAGTGTGATAGGCGATGTCGGCAGTCGTGACGGGCAGAGTATCATCGTGGCCTTGCAGAACCATTCCCAAAGAATCGCCGACCAGTAGCACATCGATGCCTTCGCCGTCGAACGCACTGGCAAAGCTGGCATCATAGGCTGTCAGAGCGGTGAATTTTCTACCTTCCTGTTTGTATTTCAACAGGGTTGAGCTAGTAACTTTAGACATATGGGTGATCTTCAAACCAAATAGAAGTGGTGTTATAAGCTAACTGGGGGCTGACTTCAATGATCATTGCCCAGTAGTTGTAACTCGGCCAAGAATTTTTCACTGATAAGGCTGCGTAGCGGCGTTTTACAGGGTAACACCAGATCCGGTGCTATGGCCGCCAAGGGCACGAGCACAAAACTACGCTCCTTCATGCCGTAGTGTGGCACTTTAAGTCTGGGCTCATCGATAATGGCATCGCCATATAAGAGTAAGTCGAGATCTAAGGTTCTGGGGCCCCAACGTTCTTTACGAACACGGCCCTGAGTGTTTTCAATCTCTTGTAGTGCATCTAACAGGGCGATGGGCGCCAGAGAGGTCTCAAAGCTGGCAACGGCATTGATATAGTCGGGTTGCACTACGTTCCCCATGGGGGCTGAGCCGTAATAGGGCGATACCTTGAGACTCTGATGTTCAGCCAAGGTGGACAAGGCCGCAACGGCATTGTCCAACTGGGTTTTAGGATCTTCAAGATTAGCCCCGAGGGCGACAAAAACCTGAGTCATTATTCGGCTGCTTTGGCTTTAGCGGCACTCGGGCGACGGCGACGGCGCTGTGGTGAATTGCGGTTACGGTTACCCGCCGCTTTGTTACCACTGCGGGCGATATTCATACGCTCGGTTTCATCCGCTTCAACAAATTGTTGCCACCAGGCAGCACTCTTGGCGACATTGCCACCTTCTACTTCGCCGCGTAGTAACAGCAAGTCATAGGCCGCCCTGAATTTAGGGTGCTCTAACAGTTTAAAGGCGCGAGTGCCTTGGCTGCGATCGAAACGTAATTGCAATTGCCAAATGTCTTTGGCGGGCGTGCTAAAACGGCGCGGAATGCTGATGGTTTGACATTGCTGCTCAATCACATCACCCATGGCGGCAAAAAACGCATCGTATAAAGTCAGGCCGCTCTCGACCGCGATATCTTCGGCGCGTTGGCGCAATGGATACCAGAGGATCGCCGCATAGAAGAAGGACGGGGTGACAGGCTTATCTTCGTTCACGCGCGCATCCGTGCTCTTCATAATGGCTTGCACCATCTTCATCGCCGGGCCTTTTGGCGCATCTTTTAATTGGGCGTCGACTTGCGGGAAGAGCGGCGCGAACAGCTTATATTCCTGCATCATTTCAAAGTTGGCCATGGCTTTACCAGCGAAGAAGAGTTTGAGCACTTCTTCATACATTCGGGCGGCCGGAATGTCCTTGAGCAGTGGCGCTAACTGCTTAATTGGTTTAGCAGTTACTTCGTCGATTGTCATGCTGAGCTTAGTGGCAAAACGCACAGCCCTGAGCATACGCACTGGATCTTCACGGTAACGGGTTTCGGGATCGCCAATCAGCCTTAAGGTACCGGCTTTAAGATCTTCCATACCGCCGCCATAGCTGCGGATAGAGTAGTCGCTAATATCGTAGTAAAGGGCGTTGACGGTAAAATCGCGGCGCTCTGCGTCTTCATCGATTTCGCCATACACGTTATCCCTGAGCAAACGCCCTTCGGCATTGGCTTTAGAAATCTTTTCATTGCTGTCGCCGTGGTGGCCACGGAAGGTGGCAACTTCAATCACATCGCGGCCAAACACAATATGGGCGAGGCGGAAGCGGCGTCCGACTACGCGGCAATTGCGAAACAGCTTTTTAATCTCTTCTGGCGTCGCATTAGTCACCACGTCGAAGTCTTTCGGTTCGAGTCCGAGGAGTAAATCCCGTACGCCCCCACCGACTAAATAGGCCTGAAAACCTGATTTATTCAATCGATATAATACTTTAAGTGCGTTTTCGCTGATCTGCTTACGGGAAATCGAATGCGCATCCCGAGGCACGAGCGACAAGCTTAGGCCGCCAGAAGTGAGTTCTGGCGTTTGGGGTTCAATCTGAGCTGGAGTCGGAGCGGTCGTTTTAGGCGCGTCTTCAAATAGCTGCTTGCAGAATTGGCTGATACGGCGAAAAATGGGACACCTCGGAATGTATCTGTTATGTGATTAAAAATCTGGCGGCTATGATATACCAATTGCGCACCGATGGGTATATCGCGATTTTTGAGCTATGCCACGACTTAGCACAGCTAAAACGATGCTTTTTGGCCGCAACTCGCCCCTAGGGGATTAAGGTGTTATCAAGATTTCCCGCTGCTTAGGAATGGCCGATAGTTGAAACTGCGCCACCGCTTGGGCCAGCATTTGCGGCGCCGCTGTCGGCTCCACTGGCGCTTGGCCTAAAAAGCTGAGGGCGGCATTAAGGCTCGCCTGCGGATGCTGTTTATCGATAGCCTGTGCATGGTTTTGTTTCGACAGTTTAAATCCTGGCGTCAAACAGGCTAAGGGTAAGTGCAACCACTGCGGCGCGCTTAGGCCAAAGGTTTGATACAGGCTTAATTGGCGACAACTGGCTTCGATTAAATCGTAACCGCGCACTACTTCGGTAATGCCTTGGTAGGCATCATCCAGCACTACTGCGAGTTGATAGGCGTACAGGCCATCGCTGCGTTTGATAATAAAATCTTCGGCGGCAAAGGCATGGTCCACTACGACTTTTCCCATCAGATTATCGCTAAATTCGGCTACTTGTGGTCGATTTACAATGCGAATTGCGCCCGATTGATACGGCGTGGCTAACTGATGGCAGCGACCATCGTAAATCCCGCCCATGGCTTGGATCTGTTTACGACTACACTGGCAAAAGTAGGCGTTATCCTCGGCGAGTAACTCATCGAGCTTGGCTTGATAGGCCTCGGTGCGGGCACTTTGGTACAGCACAGTGTCATCCCATTCGAAACCGTAGGCTTCTAAGGTACGTAAAATATCATCAGCTGCGCCCGGGACTTCCCTCGGAGGATCAATATCTTCAACGCGAATTAACCACTTGCCCCCCAATGAGCGTGCCCGCAGATAACTGCCAAGGGCGGCGATCAGTGAGCCAAAGTGCAGTGCGCCGGAGGGCGAAGGGGCAAAACGGCCAACATAGGGATGTAAAGCGGAAGTGTTGGAAGAGTGAGTAGCCATCATAGGAATGTGTAGGAATAACCAGTCAAAGTGGCTGTATTTTAGGGGGATACGAACAAAAAAGCGAAGTGAAACGAAGGATGTTTATGCGAGACGCACAAACAAGTAGGCGGGGAAATCCCCGCCCGAGATGGCCGATTAACCCGCCATTTGCTTCTCTTTGATCTCTGCGAGCGTTTTACAGTCGATACATTGATCGGCCGTTGGACGCGCTTCGAGACGGCGAATACCGATTTCGATACCGCAGGTTTCACAGAAGCCAAAATCGTCTTCTTCGATTTTTTGCAGGGTTTTCTCGATCTTCTTGATCAGTTTACGTTCTCTGTCACGGGCACGCAGTTCGAGACTGAACTCTTCTTCTTGCGCTGCACGGTCTACAGGATCAGGAAAGTTTGCTGCTTCGTCCTGCATGTGACTCAGAGTACGGTCGACTTCCTCACGCAACTGATTGCGCCAAGCTTCAAGAATGATCTTGAAGTGACCCAGTTGCTTAGCGTTCATATACTCCTCACCCGGCTTTTCCTGGTAGGGACTTACACCTGCGATAGCGAGTACGCCAAGTTTTTTGGTGCCTTCAGGCATAACGCATCTCCTGTCATCATTTGCGTTGTAGGGCGTCCTTAAGAACGGCCGCTATCTATATCAGAATCTTCACATTGAGGCAAATTTTTCATTTCACCTTGGCAGAATTTTTTGATTGCCTTCGCTAATTGGAATGAAAATGCATTTTACTGAATCTTAACATCATACTCGGACTGGACATGAATGGGCTAGATGTATCTCACTCGCAGAAATCTCACAGCGATAAGCTAAGACTTCTACTCCTGATAAAACTGCTTTTTTCAACAAGTTAGCATATTCAGGGTCGATATGTGCCGCGGGAGCCACGCTGTGGATGTCCGTGTGTTGCACCACAAATAGCAAGACGGCTCTATGGCCAAGGCTGGCCATATGCATTAATTCTCGCAGGTGTTTTTGGCCGCGAAGACTCACCGCATCGGGGAAATAACCTTGGCCATCCTCGAGCAAAGTACAACTTTTGACTTCAATATAACAGGCGGGTTTTTGAGCAGCCTCAAGCAAGATATCGATGCGGCTGTTTTCATCGCCGTACTTCACTTCGCGGCTTAAGTTGTCGTAGCCTGCGAGTTCGGTGATGACACCTTTATTAAGCGCTTCCTCGACCAAGGCGTTGGCATTGCCCGAATGAATGCCGATAAGGCCACCCGTTGGCGTAGTCATTAACTCCCATGTATGGGCATATTTACGTTTAGGATTAGTAGAAGTCGAAAACCACACGGTTTCACCGGGGAACAGGCAGTTACGCATTGAACCGGTATTGGGGCAATGCAGGGTGATTTCAGTGCCGTCGTCGAGTTGAACATCGGCGAGAAAACGTTTGTAGCGTTTAAGTAGCTTTCCCGATTTCAGTGCTGGACTAAAGTGCATGCTATAACCTGTAGCGAGGTGATTTGGGCGCCTAAGACTAACAAATTTCGCAAATGTTTACAGATTTTACCTTGGTAACTTAGGCCGACGGCTTTCAGTCCTTGCTTGCTAGCAGTAAACTGCCGCCAACCCCGTTGTACTTTGTATACCCCAAAAGCCTGAGGATGCAGGACTTCTCACCTCAACTTGCATGGGTATAAGCACAAGAACAAATTAAAATAAGGACCCCTCATGAGTGAACTTAAAGTGACTGAAGTGATGAGAGTTGAGTTAACCAAAGATACCCCCGCCGCCCACTGGGGCAAAGCTGATGTGACCTTCAATGCCGAAGGTGCATTAGTTCACTTAGGTGGCGGTGATGAGCTGCGCCAAATTCAAATGGCGGCGCGTAAGTTACGCAATCAAGGGATTAGCACTGTTGCCTTAGTGGGATCTCTTTGGGATCTGAATAGCCAATGGGTCTTCGCCCAAGGTTTTGCTACCGCTAAACCCGGCTATAAGATCCAATGGTGCGGCGATGACGCAGTACAAGCCGAATTACAACGTCGCTTAGAAGTGGCGACATTTGCCCGTCAACTGATCAACGACACCCCTGAAAATCTGTCGCCAGTGAAATTGGCGCAGCAAGCAGCCAAATGGTTAGCCGAACTCGGTGGCGCTAAGGTGAGCTACCGTATTATTGAAGGTGAAGCGTTATTAGAAGAGCAGTGGATTGGGATCCATGCCGTAGGCCGTGGTAGTGAGCGTCCACCGGCAATGTTAGAGCTGGACTTTAACCCGCTGTCAGCCGATGCCCCAGTATCAGTTGCCTTAGTGGGTAAAGGGATTACCTTCGACTCAGGTGGTTATAGCATTAAAGCCTCTGAAGGCATGCTGGGCATGAAGTGCGATATGGGCGGCGCCGCCACTGTGACTGCCGCTTTAGGTTTAGCGATTAAATCGGGTCTGAACAAACGCGTTAAGTTATTCCTCTGCTGCGCTGAAAACCTGATCAGCGGCCGTGCCTATAAGTTGGGTGATATCCTCACCTACAAAAATGGTGTGACAGTTGAAGTGGTCAACACCGATGCCGAAGGGCGCTTAGTGCTGGCCGATGGTCTGCAAGCGGCTTCTGCGACGGGTGCTCCGTTTATTATCGATGCGGCAACCTTAACTGGCGCAGCTGTGATGGCGGTAGGCTCTAACTACAACGCGATTTTCTCGCCACAGACTGAAGTGTTACAACTGGCGCAGCAAAAGGCCTCGACTGTAGCTGAGCGTGTATGGCCATTGCCACTGGATCCTTGGCACAAAGACATGTGTCCATCTGCCTATGCTGACACCGCAAACAGCCGTCCAGTGAAAGGCGGTGGTGCAGGTGGTGCTTCGAATGCGGCTGGCTTCCTGTGGCGTTTCGTTTCACCTGAAGCCAAGTGGTTACACGTGGATTTAGCGGCGGCCTTCGAAGATTCGGCTTCTGCACTATGGGGCGCTGGCGCGACCACCCATGGCGTGCTGACCATCAGTGAGCTGATTAAAGGCTAAGTTTGCCTTCGCGACTGAGTTTGCCTTTGCGGCTAAGCTTACGAGTTACGCTTCTTATTGTATTAAAACCGCCTACGGGCGGTTTTTTATTTTTAGCCCAAAACCACCTACTTCAGTAGGTGGTTATCATCATTTGAGGCTTTGCCTGTATACCTACCCATGTTAAATG
>NZ_AXZL01000061.1 GCF_000485795.1 Shewanella decolorationis S12 | reverse complement strand
CAGCATTTGGCTGGCTTTTCTGCCGCGTTATCGTCCGTTTATGTAGAATAACTACACTGCACGGACTTTGCCTTGCATAAAAGCCAGCCAAATTGCTGCAAAAATAACCCTGAAACGTCAACACGCCCTAATGTCAGGTCAAAGATAGCGTCACATC
The DNA here is from genome assembly GCF_000485795.1 of Shewanella decolorationis S12. Classification (GTDB taxonomy): domain Bacteria; phylum Pseudomonadota; class Gammaproteobacteria; order Enterobacterales; family Shewanellaceae; genus Shewanella; species Shewanella decolorationis. The sequence continues at coordinate 134,508 of NZ_AXZL01000061.1, read as the reverse complement.
TGACTTGAGTTTAGTCGAGCAAGCTAACACATATCCGGCTTCGATTTCGGTAGGCGTTAAGGTCATACTGCTTGTGGACTCAGTCTCCCCTTCGAGCACTCGGCATTTGCACGCGCCGCATACGCCTGAACGGCAAGCCGCAATTATCGGCAAGCCTTCGGCTTCAATCCCCTCGAGTAAAGTTTGCTCGGCCGTTAAAGCCCGCTTTTTATCGCCAATGGATAACATAAAGCTGTTACTGCCACTCACAGGAGCTTCAGCCTGCATTTCGGCTTGTTTTACGCGGGATTGCGCCTCTTTCACCGCTGTGGCAAAACTCTCGTGATACAACTGAGTCATATCGAAGTTAAGCTCAGCTAGAATCGTTTTGACCGCCTGCATATAAGGCTCTGGGCCGCACAAAAACACGGTTCGCTCGGCAAAATCGGGGACTAAATCTCGTAGATTATCGGCACTTAAACGGCCGACATCATGCAATACCGCCTCGGGATGCCAAGCCGTGTCAGCGGTGACATCCTCAATAATGTAGCGCAGCTTAAAATCTCGATGGCGCGTAGCCATGGTCTCTAATGAGGTTTTAAAAATAATATCGGCCTGGGTGCGAGCGCTGTGCACAAAGGCAATGTCGGCATTTATTTGGCTATCAGTTAAATAACGCGACATCGAATACATGGGCGTGATCCCACAGCCTGCACTCAAAAATAGGTATTTTTTTGCAGGAATATCAAACAGATTAAACTGCCCCGTCGGCGGCAGGACTCGTACCGTTTGCCCCGGTTGTAAATGATCAATCAAGTAATTCGACACCAGTCCGCCATCGACTCGCTTAATGGTTAACATTAAGGAATAGGGTCTCGAAGGGGTTGAGGACAAGGTATAACTGCGGCAAGCCTGCTCACCGTTGATCTCTAGCACTAAGGTCATAAATTGCCCAGGCTTATAATCAAACTTCATCGGCTCACCGGCTTGAAAACGAAAACTCACCACATCGGCGGTTTCGTTCCAGCGCTCCACACACACTAACTGGCTAAAGCCCACAACACTTGCAGGCGCAGAAGATAAAACGGAACTTGGCATGATATTTTGCATAGTACTGATATTCATCGTCTTTGTATCCATAACACTGCGGCTTTAGCGCAAAGCCGCAGTGACTCCATACATCAATCAGCCTAGGCCACGTTCAGCATGGTCTTCAGATCGGCTTCAACTGTGGTGGTGTTACGCAGACCAAATTTTTCTTCCAAAATTTTGGCGAGATTGGCCGTTAAAAACGCTGGCGGCGTTGGGCCGGTGCGGATGTTTTTCACCCCGAGTGACAACAGTGTCAGCAGCACGACAATGGCTTTTTGCTCAAACCATGAAAGCACGAGATTCAAAGGTAATTCATTGATATCGCATTCAAAGATTTGTGATAACGCGATAGCCAACTGGATAGCCGAATAGGCATCGTTACATTGGCCAATATCGAGTAAGCGCGGAATACCATTGATATCACCAAATTCCAGCTTGTTGAATTTGTACTTACCACAACCTAAGGTCAGGATGACGGAATCCTTTGGCGCCGATTTCGCTAAATCGGTGAAATAACTCCGCTCCGACTTATCACCATCACAACCACCAACTAAGAAGAAGTGTTTGATAGAACCGTTTTTCACGTTTTCCACCACCGTCGGTGCTGCGGCCATTAAGGCATTACGGGCAAAACCGATGGTGATATTGTGAGGGATTTCATCGTATTGGAAGCCATCGAGTGCGAGCGCCTTGTCGATCACAACTGAAAAATCGTCCCCAATTACATGGGTCACACCAGGCCAACCCACGATACTACGAGTAAAGATACGGTCGCTGTATTGGCCCACATTCGGGTCAATAATGCAGTTTGAGGTCATCACTACGGCACCAGGGAAATTAGCGAATTCTTTTTGCTGGTTCTGCCAGGCACTGCCGTAGTTACCCACTAAATGGGCATATTTTTTAAAGGCGGGATACGCCAGCGCGGGCAGCATTTCGCCATGGGTATAAACATTGATGCCTTTGCCTGCCGTTTGCTCGAGGATAAGCTCTAAGTCCTTCATATCATGGCCAGAAACCAGAATCGCTTTGCCTTTAACGGCTTTAGTGTTGACGACAGTCGGTTCAGGATGACCAAAGGCTTCGGTCTCGCCCGCATCGAGCATGGCCATGATGCGGTAATTCAGTTGACCAATATCCATGGCCGTGGTGAACAGTTTGTCAGCATCGACACTCGGCTCACCGAGAAACGCCATAATCTCATGGAAACGACCAGCAATTTCAGCATCGGTTTTACCTAAAACACGGGCGTGTTCCATGTAAGCCGCAGCCCCTTTAAGGCCATATAAGCACAGTAGTCTCAGCCCAAGGATATCTTCATGAACCTCATTTTTATCTTTATTGAGTAAGGCGACAGGCGCTTGCGACAACATTTCAGGCTTGCTGGTGCCCAATACAAATTGTGCCACAGACGGGAGCGATTCAGCCTGTTTACCCGCGGCTTCACACGCCGCTTCATAGGCATTTTTTAAACTTTCACGGTACTCAGCCGCCTGCTTAGCATAGGCGATGATGCGTTCATCATCGAAGTTGACGTTGGTTAAGGTCGAGAAAAAAGCTTTAGGAACAAAGGTATCCACCTCAGGGTTAATGACGCCCAGTTCACGCGCCTTAGTCGCATACACTGAAACACCCTGCAGCATATAGATTAACAAGTCTTGCAGATCTGAGGTCGCGGCCAATTTGCCACACATGCCTTGGGCATAGCTACAACCATTGCCAGCTGGGGTACGAATAGTTTGCTCACACTGAATACAAAACATGGATAGACTCCTAATTTAAATTCATGCTTTATTTTTGCATGTTTAAAATTAGTCTACCGAAAGCGAAAATAAGCGACAGTGTTTTCTTTCTTTGTATGTCAATTCTTAGAGGGAGATCACCTTAAGCAATTACTAATTAATACAATTGAACCAGCACAAAAAGCATAAAAAAATGCCCATCAAAGATGGGCATTTTTATGGGTAACTTATTCATTATCAGTTTGTTTTCATATCATTTACCGATTGCAGCATCATGCGACTTTCACGCTGAAACTGAGGTGCAAAATCACCAAACCATTTTGCCACCGTTTGGAACTGGCTGATAAACGCGTCCCTATCGCCCCGTTTTAACAACTCTAATGCTTCGCGATAGTTATCCAAATAATCACCAATCGCATGTTGGCTATCCTGCTGGGCAAAAATAATATCGGCATAGAGTTCTGGGCTTTGGGCAAACAAACGCCCGACCATGGCGAGTTCTAAGCGATAGATAGGTGAGCTAAATTGCAGCAGGGTTTCGATATCCGCCTCTTCTTTGCAAAGATTCAAGCCATACACAAAGGTCGAGAAGTGGCGCATCGCCTGTACCAGCTGCATCGCATTGTCGTGACGTTCAGGTTCTGCTTCGACAATCCGTGCGCCCCAAATTTCAATTTGCTCGAGTAACCATTGGTATTTATCGGCTTCACGCCCATGGCACACCACAACCACCTGTTTAGCCAAACTGCCGACATCGGGGCCAAACATGGGATGAAACCCGACAACGGGCCCCTTATGAGCGGCCAACATGGCATTCATAGGCTCAGTCTTGATCGAGGTTAAGTCGGCTAAGATACATTCCTGCGGTAATTGGGTCAGTTTTTCACGGATAATATCGCAGGTGATCGCGATAGGCACAGTCACCAATACTAATCCGGCGTCGGCAAATAAGGTTTCCGCTTGCTGCCAGTCGTCTTTATCCAGCACTTTGACCTGGTAACCCGAGAGCGACAGCATTTGTTGAAACAGCCCACCAAGTTGGCCCTTACCACCGACAATCACCACCGAGCCGAGATCGTTTTTCACTTGCTTAAAGCCGACATCCTTCTCGTTGAGATAGGACTCACGCATCAAGCGGCGCAAAATATCTTCAATTAGTTGCGGCGCAATACCCATGGTTTTGGCTTCTTCGCGGCGTTTTGCCAACATTGCCGCTTCACGTTGCGGCGCATAAATTGGCAGGCCTGCGGCGTGTTTAACCGTGCCCACCTGCGCGACTAAATCTAAGCGTTTACGCAGTAAATGCAGCAATTGCTGGTCGACGCCGTCGATAAGGCCGCGAAGGTGTTCTAATTCAGTTGTGGTTTTTTCGTTCATCTTATCAGTCCACTACACACCTAAAATAAGGTGTTTAAACATTCGGCTCTTAAGATTAACTCTTAAGCATTGGCCACTTTGAGCATATCGAAACGCGTTGCTAATATCGAAGATAACTTCGATGCGCCCGCACGTAAAACGCTTTCGGTTTTTTCCCAATTAATACAGGAGTCTGTCACAGAAACCCCATAGGCCAATTCGCTCAATGGTTTATCACAACTTTGATTACCTTCGTTTAAATGGCTCTCTAACATCACGCCAATTATGGACTTATTGCCGTTGTAGATTTGGTCAAATACATCCTCACACACGGGGACTTGCCTGGTGTAATCCTTAGAGGAATTACCATGGCTACAATCGATAATAAGACGAGCATTGAGTTTGGCCTTATGAAGCTGCGCCTCACATTCGGCTACACTGGCCGCATCGTAGTTTGGCGTTGCGCCACCGCGGAGGATCACATGCCCATCTGGATTTCCCGCGGTTTGCAATAACGCCACTTGGCCCTGTTGGTTAATCCCCATAAATCTGTGGCTACTGGCCGCCGATTTCAGCGCGTTAATGGCTACATCAAGCTTACCGTCTGTGCCATTTTTAAAGCCAACGGGCATAGATAAACCCGACGCCATTTCCCTGTGGGTTTGCGACTCAGTCGTACGGGCACCAATGGCTGACCAAGTCACTAATTCTGAGATGTACTGCGGACTGATAGGATCGAGCGCTTCGGTTGCCACAGGCAGTTCGAGTTCGGCCAACCAAATCATCAGCTCACGGGCCATCTTTAAGCCCTTCTCGACATCGAAGGATTCGTCCATATCAGGGTCGTTAATCATCCCCTTCCACCCCACTGTGGTACGTGGCTTCTCAAAGTACACTCGCATTAAGATGTAAAACTCATCGCTGAGTTCATCGTGTAACTTTTTAAGCTTTAAGGCGTATTCCTTGGCGGCATCGATATCATGGATAGAACAAGGTCCGGTGACGATAAGCACGCGGTTATCGCGCTTATGGACAATATCCGCCACGGTTTTGCGTGCATTGAGGATATAACGATACGCGTGCTCAGAGAGTGGCAGAGCCGCTTTTAGCTCCTGCGGTGTAATAAGAACTTTCTCTGAACTGATGTGTACGTTATTGATCGTATCCTGTTGCATGCTTACCACCTAAAACTGAAGTCATATCCCCATGTGATCAGGAGTCTGGATCTCAAACCGCTGCGGGGAAGAATAAATAGCCGAAGCCACCATGTAATATCGTAATGATACACCATTACAGCGAGCGACCAATATGCCTATTAATTGGCATAAGATCAAGGAAGAATTTAACAAATTCAGCATTTATACCCATCACATTAACTATCTGTTCATTCAGCGGGAGTTAAACGCGCTTTAGACAAGGCGAAGACTTGAAGGCATAGTGGTAGTGGTTGTCTGTAGAAAGCCTTAAACGCACTCGAAATGGCTAAAAAGATAAACTTTAGGCAACAAAAAACCGCCACGAGGGCGGTTTTCTGTGCGAACACTACGTCTTGTTTTCTGTAGCGGGTACTATTACTTAGTAGCCAGCTTTTCACGGATACGTGCAGATTTACCTGAACGATCACGTAAGTAGTACAGTTTGGCGCGACGAACGCGGCCACGACGCTTAACTTCAATGCTAGCGATCAGAGGGCTGTGCGTTTGGAATGCACGCTCAACACCTTCGCCATTAGAGATTTTACGTACTGTGAATGCAGAGTGCAGACCACGGTTACGTTTAGCAATTACAACGCCTTCGAAAGCCTGTAAACGCTCTTTATCACCTTCTTTAACACGAACCTGAACTACTACTGTATCACCAGCACCAAACGCAGGTACGTCTTGTTTCATTTGCTCATCGTTGAGCATTTTAATGATGTTGTTCATAACTTACTCCGTTCTAGAATTAACTGAGCTACGACTAAGCATTCTTGTCCATTGCTTCAACGAACTGCGCTAAAAGAGTCGATTGTTCGTCAGTCAGAGCTAGATTTTCAAATAATTCTGGTCGTCTTAGAAAAGTCCTACCAAGGCTTTGCTGCAAACGCCAGAGTCTAATTTGTTCGTGGTTGCCACTTAGCAGTACTGCGGGTACATCGAGTCCATCTAAGCTTTCAGGGCGCGTGTAATGAGGACAGTCCAGTAAACCGTCGGAGAAAGAATCTTGCTCCGCCGAAGCTTGTTTTCCTAGCACGCCAGGAACCAATCTCGATACTGCATCTATCAAGGTCATTGCAGGTAATTCGCCGCCCGAAAGCACGTAATCCCCAACCGACCATTCTTCATCCACTTCCGTTTGAATGATGCGTTCATCAATACCTTCGTACCGACCACACACCAGAATCAACCGGGATGATTTGGCCAACTCAGTAACGCCTTGCTGATCCAGCTTGCGTCCTTGAGGTGACAAGTAAATCACCTTTGCCTCTTCGCCTGCCGCCGCTTTCGCAGCATGGATGGCATCGCGTAAGGGTTGCACCATCATCAACATACCAGGACCACCGCCGTAAGGCCTGTCATCTACCGTACTATGTCTATCATGGGTGAAATCGCGAGGATTCCACGTGTGCAACTCAAGCAGACCGTTCTTCACGGCACGACCCGTAACCCCAAAGTCTGTTACGGCACGAAACATTTCTGGGAACAGGGTTATTACCCCTAACCACATATGTTGTACCTCGACTTAAAAGTCAGGATCCCAATCCACTAAAATCTGTTTACCTTGGACATCCACCTTTAAGATGAATTGCCCTGGGACAAAGGGAAGCATACGTTCCACTTTGCCGAAGCTATCTTTCGCGTTGGCTTTCACTAAAAGCACGTCGTTCGAACCGGTTTCCACGATTTGATCGACAACACCCATGTTGTAGCCATTGGTATTAATCACTTCACAACCGATGAGGTCACGCCAATAGAACTCGTCTTCTGGCAAATCGTTCATCTGCTCTGGCAGGATCCCAATTTCGCAATTGGTGAGCATTTGTGCTCGCTCCCGCGTGGTGACACCTTCAAGCTCGGCGACAACCGCCTTGCCTTGGTAACGCCACTGAATGACTTTTACTTCGCGCCATTCACCATTTTCTTTAATAAGCCAAGGTGAATAGTCAAAGATACCTTCAACAGAATCGGTATAGGCGGTGATTTTCAGCCAACCTTTAATGCCATGACAGGAGCCTAATTTCCCCAGTACGACTGGCTGTTGGTTACTGCTCATCAATCTATACCTTAACGCTATTAAGCAGCTGCTTTAGCGTCTTTGATCAATTTTGCTACGCGATCAGTTGTCGCAGCGCCGTTCGCAACCCAGTGCTCAACGCGAGCTAGGTCTAAACGTAAAGTTTCTTCTTGGCCACGAGCCAATGGGTTGAAGAAACCAACACGCTCAATGAAACGACCGTCACGAGCGTTACGGCTGTCAGCAACAACGATGTTGTAAAATGGACGCTTTTTAGCGCCACCACGAGCTAAACGAATGGTAACCATGCGTTTTCAATCCTCTAATGATTTGCTTGAAGCAAAAATAAAAACTGGAACCCCGTGTTCGCGAAGAGTCCCAGATAGAAAGCCGGAAGATTTTACCTGACTTTTCAACGAATGCAACCCAATCTGGCGATTATTAAACCTAGCCAAGGATTGCCCGCCTCATTTCAAATAGAATCAACCAACTGATAAAACATCAACTTTGATGAAAATCGCCAGAATTAACGGCCCGGAAATTTCATGCCGCCAGGCATCATACCACGCATTCCGCGCATCATCTTCTGGATGCCGCCCTTGGCCGACATCTTTTTCATCATCTTTTGCATTTGGGTAAACTGTTTCAATAAACGGTTCACGTCTTGAATTTGCGTGCCAGAACCCGCTGCGATACGACGCTTACGTGAACCCTTGATTAAATCGGGGTTTTTACGTTCTTTCGCCGTCATTGAGTTAATGATGGCTTCCATTTGACGGGTCATTTTACCGTCTTGGATTTGCGCTAGGGCATCGGGTGGCAATTGACCCACACCGGGCAGCTTTTCAATCATGCTCATCATGCCGCCCATGTTTTTCATCTGCTGTAGCTGCTCGCGGAAATCTTCGAGATCAAAACTTCCACCCTGCTTCACTTTAGAAGCCAGCTTCATCGCCTTGTCTTTATCGACACCGCGCTCAACTTCTTCGATAAGCGATAATACGTCGCCCATACCAAGAATACGTGAGGCGATACGGTCGGGATGGAAAGGCTCTAGGGCATCGGTCTTCTCGCCAACACCGAGGAATTTAATCGGCTTGCCGGTAATGTGGCGAATCGATAATGCCGCACCGCCGCGCGCATCACCGTCAACCTTAGTTAAAATCACACCAGTGAGCGGCAGCGCTTCGTTAAAGGCTTTGGCTGTGTTTGCCGCGTCTTGACCTGTCATGGCGTCGACCACAAACAGTGTCTCAATCGGTTTAACCGCCGCATGTAGCGCCTTGATTTCATCCATCATGGCTTCATCGACGTGCAGACGACCCGCGGTGTCGAGGATTACCACATCGATAAATTTAAGTTTAGCGTGGGCAATGGCCGCCTTAGCGATATCGATTGGCTTTTGGCTCACATCCGATGGGAAGAACTCCACATCGACTTCGGTCGCTAAGGTTTCTAGCTGTTTAATCGCCGCTGGGCGGTAAACGTCGGCGCTGACGACTAATACCGATTTTTTATTGCGCGTACGCAGCAGCTTACCTAATTTGGCAACGCTGGTCGTTTTACCCGCACCTTGAAGACCCGCCATCATCACCACAGCTGGCGGCTGAGTGGCTAAATCCAGAGCTTGGTTGGCCTCGCCCATGGATTTTTCAAGTTCACTTTGAACAATCTTAATAAAGGCTTGACCAGGACTTAAGCTTTTCGCCACTTCCTGACCAACGGCACGTTCTTTTACATTGTTAACGAATTCACGCACCACAGGCAGGGCAACATCGGCCTCCAGCAGCGCCATACGCACTTCGCGCAGGGTTTCCTTAACGTTTTCTTCGGTTAAGCGACCACGGCCACTGATATTTTTCAGCGTGCGTGACAGTCTGTCGGTTAGATTCTCAAACATCGTCCTGCTCTATACCTTTAGGATCTCGATTAATGGGCTGTATTATAACGATGCGGGCGTATTATGCTACTGCTATGCCCTACTTGCGTTAACTTCGACAACTAACCTGCTTTAGGTCATATTTTGCGATTCGCCTACGACTATTTACGTCTAACAATAAGAATCTGCTAAATTTTGTAACTTATGTCACTGCCCATTTGCCGACGGCTCATGTTATTCTAGGCAAAATATTGATCTGTATGCCCCGTTTTCAAGGCACCATTAACAACACGAATAGGTTAATTACCCATGGTCATTTTTTCTGCCTCAGCCATGTTTTTTTATTGCATCGCATTGGTATTAGTGACAAGTCGACTGTTCCATCCTGAAGGTCCTAATCGTAAGGCCGTTGCCGGTGTCGCCGCCATCGCCGTGATTTTACACGCTGCCGCCCTGTCTCAAGCGATTTTTACGACCGATGGACAAAACTTCAGCCTCACTAATGTGATCTCGTTAGTGAACTGGATCATCGCCTTCACCTTTACCGTGATGATGTTTAGGCTAAAAGTGATTGTGGTTGTGCCAGTGGTTTACGCCTGTTCTGTGCTCTCTGTAGCCCTACTCTGGTTATTACCGCCTAAGTTTATTACTCACTTTGAGCTGTATCCTGAGGTTTTGGCCCACGTTGTACTCTCTCTTATGGCATACAGCGCCCTGATGATCGCCGCTCTCTACGCGATTCAGCTGGCGATGATCCAAAATAAACTCAAGAAGAAACAATTAATGCTAAGCCCAGGCATTCCGCCGCTGATGACGGTAGAAAAACAGCTCTATCATCTGGTGATTATTGGGGTGATTTTACTGAGTTTATCCCTCGCCACTGGGTTTATCTTCCTCGATGATATGTTTGCCGATGGCAAAGGCCATAAGGCGATTCTGTCTATCATCGCGTGGTTTGTGTATATCGCCATGTTATGGCAGCAGTATTGGGTCGGCTGTAAAATTCGCACCGCGGTCATTTACACCTTAACCGGTGCGACCTTGTTATCCTTAGCTTATTTTGGCGCTCGGATTGTCAAAGAGTTAATTCTTAGTTAATAATTCCAAGTCAGCTTAGGCGCTAATTCCCTAAGCTGACTTGACACCCCGTTTATTTCTCGGTATCAACTTAACCTTATCGGCCTGATTGGAGCCTATTTTTGGACGCTATATCGACAAGCGCACTCCTCATTTTCTTACTAGTGCTTATCCTTTGTTCTGCCTACTTTTCAGGTTCTGAAACCGCCATGATGACCCTTAACCGCTATCGGTTAAGGCATCTCGCCTCAAACGGCCATAAAGGTGCGATACGCGCCCTCAAGCTACTCGAACGTCCTGACCGCTTAATTGGCTTGATTCTGATAGGTAATAACCTCGTTAATATTCTCGCCTCAGCCATTGCGACCATTATTGGGATGCGCCTTTGGGGCGATTTAGGCGTCGCGGTCGCCACAGGGGTACTGACCTTGGTCGTTTTGGTCTTTGCCGAAGTCACCCCAAAAACTATCGCCGCCTTGAACCCGGAACGTATTGCCTTCCCATCGAGTATTTTGCTTATTGGCTTATCAACGATTTTTGCCTACGTGGTCAGCAGTGTTAACTGGATCACTACAGGCATACTGCGTCTCTTTGGTATCAAAACCATCAGCAGCAGCGATGCACTTAGCCAAGAAGAGTTAAGGACGGTCGTACATGAGGCTGGCGCCTTGATCCCCCAACGCCACCAAGAGATGCTGTTATCAATTCTCGATTTAGAAAAAGTGACCGTTGAAGACATCATGGTGCCGCGCTCGGATATCTATGCGATTAACGTCAACGATGATTTTAAGTTTATCAATCGCCAAGTGATCCAAAGCCCGCATACTCGAGTGTTGGTATACCGAGATACCATTGACGATGCTGTTGGTTTTATTCATCTGCGTGACGCACTGCGCCTACAATCAAAAGAGCAGTTCAGTAAATCCTCATTGCTACGTGCGGTAAAAGAACTCTACTTTATTCCCGAAGGAACACCGCTCAATGTGCAATTAGCCAACTTTCAGCACAATAAAGAGCGCATCGGTCTTGTGGTCGATGAATACGGTGATATCCAAGGATTGGTAACACTTGAAGATATTCTCGAAGAAATTGTCGGCGACTTCACCACCTCTATGTTGGCCACGCCGAGTGAAGATATTACAGCCCAACAGGATGGAAGCTACTTAGTCGATGCCAGTATCACTATCCGTGATTTGAATAAAGAAATGAAATGGGATTTCCCAACCGATGGCCCCAAAACCCTCAATGGCTTGATCTTAGAGTATTTAGAGGATATCCCCGCCGAGAACACTAGCCTGCGCCTAGCGGGTTACCCATTAGAAGTGATTGAAGTCGCGGATAATATGGTCAAAACAGTGCGGATCATTCCACAGCATTATCAGTCTCAAAAGTAACTAGATTACCTCCCTACGGCAAATGCATGGTTGATTTAACCCTTAGCAAATAGCCCAAAATACCACGTACGACTTAGATACCATTAGTTATAATGTTATCTAAGTCGCTAAAAAACTTCAGCATTTTCAATACATTATAGATTTTTAAGAGAAAACTCTAACTACCTTCTCTTCACTTTTTAATTTGCCTTTTGTTTACGCGTTAATTTTTTCTAAAGGCCATCCTTATCTAATCGTAGGAATACACCATTAGACATAACAAGCTTGCAACAAGATTAAATCTTTGATAGTAAATAAACTTAACTGCATAGTCTTAATGCTGCTTCCACGATACGATTAAACTCTCAAGGATGAAACATGTTTAAATACTTAGTTTTCTCATTCATTCTATTTTCGCCCTCCTTTACTTTGGCAGCAGACGGACTTCCGCAAATCCTGGATTATTATCCAAAATGTGAATACAAAGTAATAGCTACAAAAAATAACAACTACACGTATGAATTAAATGAAAATGAACTCTTAGAAAGTAAAGACGCTAACATAACGTCATTTGATGGAAGATATCTAGAAAATATGCTTTCAAGCATTCAACAAGATGCACTATCACAAGGCGCCGACGCTATTATTATTGAAAAAATTAACCTGGGTATTTTTGAGAGTAAACCCATCAAAAATAAAGTATATGTTAAGAAATTTAAAATTCTCACCACAGTGAAAAATATCAAGCTATGCCAAGATCGAAGTTTAACAACGAAACCTACGCCGTATAACAACAAAGGTCAGCAGATTATACAAAAGACCGAAGAGGTTAATGTAGAATTCGCAAACAACGTCAGTCAATATAAACAAGCTGAAAACCACCTTGCTCCAGCAGCGAATATTACATTGAATCATGCTTATGGCTTAAGTAATGGTGAGCCGGAGTCATCTATAAACCAATTGATGGGACCAGAGAGCGTAAAATTGTCTATGCAGGACGGTTCAACAGCCTATGTTTACGGTAGAACACTGTGGATTTATGCAAAAAACAGCCAGATTGTTAGAATTGATAAAAACCAGAGCATTCTAAATAATCATGGCAGCAATATGATTGAGCCTAGTGATAATTATGACCAAGATAACTGGATTATTGATGGCAATATACAATTTAAAGATAAGTTAGCGCAAATACTGTCGCTCGAGAAAATAGAACAAGAAGGCAACGATTATCACCTCGATGGAAAAAACAATAAGCTAATATTGCACTTCGAAACCTTCAGTTTAAACAATAGACATGAAACAGCAGAGATGTTAACTGGATATTCGTTTGTTCCACGAGAAAACAGCGGCAAGTTCACTTCGATAAAATTCAATGAGTTTGACAACAATAAAATAAAACAATTTATCGAAAATAAAAACAAGGATGAATTTATCTTAAGCCCCTCTCAACTTTCCAACATTATAAAAATACCTAATCAGGTTGACTCCTCACGTAATGAACAATGGATCATCGCTAATGAAAACATTCTTATCGGCATTAATGATATTGAGGCAAGAAAAGTCAGTAAAATTCGGTTTACAGAGTCACTAACTAGAAATCAAAACAAAGACGAATTTATACAAACATTGAAAAACTACAACATTCCCATCACTAAATCTGATTTCTTATCAAAAAACCAAGATTCGGAAGATAATTTCGAACAAGTATTTTATCGAAAAGATAATGTATCACTCACAGCAACATTCGAGTCGGAAGATATGAATGCACAACTAATTGATTTACTTATTGAGTTGTAACTTATTAGCCGTGCAGAAGCCATGACAAAAGTCTATAAAACCAAAAGCTACACTTTTTTGCTATCGAGTGCTCGGCGCTTTTCGATAGCGATAGGTGTAATCTCGGCATCTAACTCTTTTTCAAGCCCCAAGAGAAAATACACTTCGGCCATTAAGAAGAACGGGCCAATTAGTAGTTGGTTTAAATCGTCCACAAAAGCGGGTTTGGCCTTCTCGTATTGATGGCCAATCAACTGAAAAACCCAACCAACGATAAATACCGATATGGCTAACCAAAATGCATTGGGAGAGGAGGCCACTAACTCTGTTGAATACACGACGGGAGTGATAAACAGGGCCAGACCAATCGCTAACTTAGCATGTAAGCGAAAGTAATAAACCAGCACGCCAGCCCCTAAAATCACACCTAAACTCACATCGCCTGCACTACCAAGTGGAATACGGATAGTCGCTAATAATAGGAAAGCCGACCATATAATTAATGGGATGCCAACGAAATGGGTTCGAATATTGCGCGGATTCAAGTGCACACTTTTATAGGTTGATAACTGCTCAACGGCGGATTTCATCTTGGGCTCCTTTTACTCAGTCCCTGCAAATTTTTGTTTAAATACCACTTTTGACCTAACCTAGCCCAAAAACGCGAGACTGAACAGTAAAAAGTAACAAAATTGTTGCTAGGTAATTTAGGTAATAAAAAAGGAGCTTAAAGCTCCCTTTGTACTAATGGGTTAGAGACTAGCGAGATTCGAGGATAACCGTCGCAATAGCGTAGGATTTTTCATCTGCGATTGAAATGTGCCCAACCACACCATTGAGCAAAGCTAAACGCTGCTGCGCTCCTTGTGTAAAATCAATCGTCGGCGCACCATCCGGCGTATTTCCGATATGAATATGCTGAAAAGACACCCCTCGACCAATCCCAGTCCCCAAGGCCTTAGCAGCAGCCTCTTTTGCAGCAAAGCGTTTGGCCAAATAGCGGCTCGGTTGGCTATGTTGTTGATAGATTTCAAACTCAGCCTCTGTCAGCACACGTTTGGCCAGCTTATCGCCGGAACGTGCCACATGGGCCGTGATACGCTCGATTTCAACTATATCAGTGCCAAGCCCAACGATTGCCATTATTCGCCTCGACGACCTTCTAACATCAGCGCTTTCATGTCTTTAACCGCTGTCGCTAAGCCATCAATGGCCGCACGCGCGACAATGGCATGGCCGATGTTGAGCTCATACAGCTCAGGGATCGCCGCAATCGGCTTAACATTGTGGTAATGCAGCCCGTGGCCTGCATTCACGACTAAGCCTTTGCCGTGGGCGTATTTCGCCATTTCGCTGATACGCGCAAGCTCTTTGGCTTCTTCTTCAGCTGTTTTAGCGTCGGCATAGCAACCGGTATGAATTTCGATAAGTGGTGCACCAGAGGCGACAGCGGCATCGATTTGTGTCTTATCAGCATCGATAAACAGTGACACTTGAATACCATTGGCTGCTAAACGGCTTACCGCGGCAGTGATTTTATCTAATTGTCCAGCCACATCTAAACCACCTTCAGTTGTCACTTCTTTGCGTTTTTCAGGGACTAAGCAAACGTAGGTCGGTTTGACTTCGCAGGCGATGTTGAGCATTTCTTCTGTTACGGCACACTCAAAGTTCATTCGCGTCTTTAAGGTTTTCGCCAGCAGATACACATCGCGGTCGATAATATGACGTCTGTCTTCCCGTAAATGAATCGTGATACCGTCGGCACCCGCATGCTCGGCAACCGCCGCTGCATGGACAGGATCGGGATAACTGGTGCCGCGAGCCTGACGCAGGGTCGCAATATGGTCGATATTAACACCCAATAAGATACGGCTCATCGGGAACTCCTTTATGTTTGTAAGGCTAGAATTAACGCTGATTTGCGCCCTATTGTACTGGGACAGACAGTAAAAAACAGGAGCTAGGGCTAATTATTCCCATCTATATTTGAGGCTGTCGCTTGAATAAACAACTGTCGACTCACCAGCGGCTTATTTCCGAGCAAGGGTTGCAGCATAGACCGCATCAATCGTTTGGCCTCTAAAAACTGCTCTTGCAACAATTGATTATCGTTAAGTGCGGTTAACATCGCGCCTTGATAGGTATGCTTTGCCCTGCTGTTCAACACAAATTGAAAACCAAGTTCTGGCACGAGCTGATAGTAATGTTCAGGGATCAGCGGTTCGCCCTGAGTATCGCGGATAAGGGATGGCATGGCCCCAAGTTCCCGCAAAAGCGCCAGCTCAAGGTAGCGTAGCTTCGACTCGCAAAATTGCGCCGCGAGCCCGACCAAGGCTTGGTGGTAGATGAGGAATAACGCCTCAGCATTATGGTGAACCGACAGGGTGCGCATCAGCAATTCATTGATATACATGCCAGCATACAGGCTATAACCCGATAAAGGCACGGCTGGCGCGGCCGCTTCAATTTGGCTGATGTTTTTGAGTTCAGACTTGCCACTAAATTCAAAAATCAGCGGCTGAAAGGGCTGGAGGATACTTTTGATGGAGCGTTTACCGCTTCCAACACGCGCGACGGCATCGACACGACCAATACCGTCAACCAAGAGATTGACCAGCGCGCTAGACTCCCGGTAAGGGCGATGATGCAAAACATACCCCCGTTTCATCGGTCTGCGCGCTCGTTCATGGTCAGGCTCGGCCTATTATCAGTAACGATTAATCGTCACCGTAGCCTAGGCTTCGCAGGGCACGTTCATCATCGGCCCAACCGGATTTGACCTTCACCCACACTTCGAGGAACACTTTGTTATCAAACAAGGTTTCCATATCGAGGCGCGCTTGCGTGGCGATGGTACGAATGCGCTCACCTTTGCTACCAATCACCATCCGCTTTTGGCCTTCACGCTCAACCAAGATCAGGGCGTTGATTTGATAAACGCCGTTTTCCATCATCTTAAACTGCTCGATTTCAACCGTCGCATCGTAGGGCAATTCATCGCCGAGGAAGCGCATCAGTTTTTCACGGACAATTTCAGACGCCATAAAACGCTGCGAACGGTCGGTGACATAATCTTCTGGGAAGAAGAAGGGATTTTCTGGGAGAGACTCTGCCGCCATCTCTAAAATACGCTTAACGTTGGTGCCCTTGCTGGCCGAAATCGGCAGGATTTCATCGAAGGGATACTTCTTGGCCACTTCTTCCAAATAAGGGAAAAGCGCTTCTTTGTCTTTGATATTATCGACTTTGTTGATGGCTAACACGGTTTTACGCTCTTCACCACCACGGCGTAGTTTACTTAACACCATTTCATCATCGGCGGTCCATGTCATACCATCGACCACAAAAATCACCATAGACACATCGGCAAGCGAGCTCGCCGCCGCGCGATTCATCAAACGGTTAATTGCACGCTGCTCTTCAATATGCAGACCCGGTGTGTCGATAAACACGATTTGGCGTGGACCATCGGTATGGATACCCATGATGCGATGACGCGTCGTTTGCGGTTTTTTCGAGGTAATACTGATCTTTTGCCCAAGCAAACGGTTCAGCAGGGTCGATTTACCCACGTTAGGACGGCCAATAATGGCCACCATGCCACAGTAGGTCACATCATAGTGAACAGACGGCGCCGCCGCGCTCGCTGCATTCATCCTTGCCAGTAATTCATCTAAGCTCGGCTCATTGCTCGCGTTAGCGGCATCGACAGCTGGCAAGTCTGTTTTTTTGGTCATTTCTTCAGTAACTCCAATACTTGAGCCGCGGCAATCTGCTCGGCTTTACGGCGCGAACTCGCTACGCCAATCACGCTTTCGCTCAAGTCATCTATACGACATTCAACGGTGAATGTTTGATCGTGGGCATCGCCTTCTATGTTGATTACTTGGTAATCGGGTAGCGGCTTCTTTAACCCTTGTAAATATTCTTGCAGTAAGGTTTTCGCGTCTTTTTGATTCACGCCGGGTTGGATCTCGGCCAAACGCTCGGCGTACCAATGCAGTAATAACTTACGACACACTTCGAGATCGGAATCTAAGTAGATTGCGCCGATAATCGCCTCGACCGCATCGGCCAAGATGGACTCACGTCTAAAACCACCGCTCTTTAACTCGCCGGGGCCTAAGAATAAATAATCCCCAAGCTTAAAGGCCTTAGCAATCAAGGTGAGCGTATCACCACGCACTAAGGTCGCGCGCATCCGGCTCAAGTCACCCTCAGTCGCCTTAGGAAACTGATGGTATAAGGCATCAGAAATCACAATCGATAAAATCGAATCGCCTAAAAACTCTAACCGCTCATTGTGCTTATTTGCCGCACTTCTGTGGGTCAATGCTTGGGTGAGGAGCTCAAGGTTCTTGAACTCATAACCCAAAGTACGACACAAACGTGGCAAATTTTTAATCGGTTCCATACTAGTGAATTCCACCTACTCGTTCAAAACGCACGCCACTTGGCACCCAAGTGGGTAGGAAGTCGGCTTTAGAACGGTCAAACTCAAAACTAATCCAAATAGCGACCGCTTTGCCGACAAGATTCTCTTCAGGGACAAAGCCCCAGAAACGGCTGTCGGTACTGTTATCGCGGTTATCGCCCATCGCAAAATAATGGCCCTCTGGCACAAGGAACTCACCCGCAGGTAAATTCCCTTCACGCTTGAAGTATCCAATCATATCGGGGCGGCTTGGATTGATTAAAATATCGTGGGCCACTTCACCGAGTTGCTCTTTATAACGAATCAATGGCACGCCATCGAAGTCGAAGTCGCCACGGCTAATTTCGGTACGCGCCACCAGTTCTGGCTCAGGGCAATTTGTTTGCTCTACGCCACAGGCCTTTTGGATCATTAACTGCTTGTTGCGGTAGATAATCCGATCGCCCGGTAAACCCACTACGCGCTTGATGTAGTCAATCTGAGGGTTCTCAGGGTATTTAAACACAATCACATCGCCACGTTTCGGCTCGCCCGTTTCAATCAGTTTAGTGCGCCATACGGGATCTTTTAGGCCATAGCTAAACTTTTCCACCAGAATAAAGTCACCCACTAACAGGGTTGGCATCATAGAGCCGGAGGGAATTTGGAAGGGTTCATAAATAAACGAGCGCAGGATCAACACGAAGGCAATTACAGGGAAGATGGAGTGCGCGGTTTCAACCACTGTGGGTTCGCGGATGATGTTATATTCGGCTTCCTCGGTTAAATTAGCCTGCGAAGCCTTGGCTAAAGCTAAGCTTTCGCGGCGTTTAGGCGCAAATACCAGCACATCGATTAACCAGATCAACCCAGAAATCAGGGTGACTAGCACTAAAATAATGGAAAAATAGGCTGCCATTGCTTATTGAACTCCTGCCTTGAAATGTAAAGATCTAAACTCAGCGACTATTGTATTTCGACTCGCGAACTTTAGTTAACTTACCGTATTTCTAAAAAAACACCACAAAACATACGATAAGCTAAGTAAAGCGCCGCAAACTGCGGCGCAATAATAGCTAAATTGTGTTATCTCGAGTGTTACTCGTTTAGCTTAAGTACTGCTAAGAACGCCTCTTGCGGCACCTCAACGTTACCCACTTGTTTCATCCGTTTCTTACCCTCTTTTTGTTTATTCAAGAGTTTCTTCTTACGGGAAACGTCACCACCGTAACACTTAGCCGTTACGTCTTTACGTAAGGCTTTTACGGTAGAACGGGCAATAATTTGGCTGCCAACAGCGGCTTGAATCGCGATATCAAACATCTGACGTGGGATCAGCTCTTTCATCTTCTCAACCAGCGCCAAACCACGGTGACGAATGTTTGAACGGTGAATAATCATCGCCAATGCGTCTACGCGATCGCCGTTGATTAAGATGTCTAAGCGCACCATGTCAGCAGGATCGAAGCGGATGAAGTTATATTCTAACGATGCATAACCACGGCTGGTTGATTTTAAGCGGTCGAAGAAGTCCATCACCACTTCAGCCATTGGCAGGTGGTAAGTTACGGCCACTTGATTGCCGTGGTAAACCATGTTCACTTGGGTACCGCGTTTTTCGATACACAGGGTAATCACGTTACCTAAGTATTCTTTTGGCACCAGGATGTTAGCTTCAACGATTGGCTCACGCATCTCTTCGATGTTGTTAATCGCCGGCAAGTCTGCAGGGTTATCAACATAGATGGTTTCACCACTGGTCAACAGCACCTCATACACTACGGTAGGCGCCGTCGTGATAAGGTCAAGATCGTATTCACGCTCTAAACGCTCTTGAATGATTTCCATGTGGAGCAAGCCTAAATAGCCAATACGGAAACCAAAACCTAGCGCTGATGAACTTTCAGGTTCGAAGAATAATGACGCATCGTTGAGGCTGAGTTTGTTCAGCGCATCGCGGAAATTTTCATATTCATCGGTAGAAATCGGGAACACACCAGCGTATACCTGAGGCTTCACTTTCTTAAAGCCAGGTAATGGCTTATCTGCTCCATTTTTCGCCAGCGTCAAGGTATCACCCACAGGTGCACCATGAATTTCTTTAATACCCGCGATAACAAAACCTACTTCACCGGTTTTCAACTCGGTTTTATCAGTTTGTTTAGGCGTGAAAATACCTACGCGATCTGCGGTGTGGTTTTGTCCAGTAGACATCACCTTAAACTTATCGCCTTTCTTCAGCACGCCGTTTTTAATACGTACGAGAGAAACAACGCCTAAGTAACTATCAAACCAAGAGTCAATGATCAGCGCTTGTAGCGGCGCCTCTGGGTCGCCTTCTGGCGGTGGAATTTGATCAACGATGACTTCTAATACTTCGTCAATACCCACGCCGGTTTTGGCCGAGCAACGCACAGCGTTCATCGCATCGATACCCACGATGTCTTCAATCTCAGCGGCTACGCGCTCAGGATCGGCTTGGGGTAAGTCGATTTTGTTCAGGATAGGTACCACGTCCAGATTCATATCCAGCGCGGTGTAACAGTTAGCGAGCGTCTGAGCTTCAACGCCTTGACCCGCATCCACCACGAGCAGCGCACCCTCACAGGCGGCTAATGAACGAGATACTTCATAGGAAAAGTCAACGTGGCCAGGGGTATCAATAAAGTTAAGTTGGTAAGTTTCGCCATTTTTGGCTTTGTATTCCAACGTGACGCTCTGGGCCTTAATCGTGATACCGCGCTCACGTTCTAGATCCATAGAATCAAGAACTTGCGCATCCATTTCACGGTCGCTTAACCCGCCACAAACCTGAATAAGACGATCTGATAGCGTCGATTTACCATGGTCGATATGGGCAATAATTGAGAAGTTTCTAATGTGTTTCATTATGCTGCTATGACTAATACTGAAAAATGGATACGGTTCAAAGGTGCGAAATTGTACCTGATTGCGGTTTCAATACCAATCAGATTCACTCATCCTTCTCTTTAAGTAGGGAAATGTGGCTCTCAGCTGGAGTTTATTGCCAGATTAAAATCAATAACAACATGAAATTAAACGGGTAATTTTTCTAAACTGATCTCTGAGCCTAAATAAGCCAAAATGACAGGTTGCGAATCGACTTCGAGTTGTTTTGCCTTGTGCTTTCCAAAGAACCAAGCGGTTATAGCACCTAAGGCAGCAAAAGCTATCGCAATGAGATCCGAATTGATTTCCAACAAACCTGCGAAAAACTGGCCAAATACGGCGCCAGTAAATAATCCGAGCAGCGGCATCAAATAAACTAAGGCCGCCGCTTTCAGGATCACGCTCTCTGGTAAACCGAGTTTTAGCAGTTCACCAACCTCGCAAGTTCGTTCACTTTGAATGGAGAATTGTTGTGTCTTTGCTGAAAAAGCCTGAGCCACCGCCGACGTACCACAAGACTCGCTACTGCTGCAGCTCTTACAGGTACTTTTAAGCTCTACCTCGACGGTCAGCCAACCTTGATTATCGCAGGCGACAACCCGCGCCACTTCTTCCATCATGATAAGGGGCCTTATTCTAACATCAGACTTTTCGCGATACGGGCCAAGGTTTCGGTCGGCACTTTACCCACGGCAACTACTTCGGCATTACCCACTTTTTCAGACACCAAAGACAAACCATTACGAGTGATCAACTCTTCGGGTAATGGCGTCGAGCCAGCCCGTGCAACATAGACAGAAATATTGGCTAAACCGTCTGTTAACGCAATATATTCAACCGCCTCGTGACTGCCAATTAAACGGTGATGATCACGCACTACCACGCTAAATCCTGCTGGTAACCAAGAAAACTGCCAATTTTGCCCATCTTGGCGCTCAGCCTGATCAATAACCGCTGGCCATTCTTGCTTATAAGCTTCCTGCAGAATCGATGGCGGCTCTTTTAACTCAATTAGCTCAATCACCATCAGCTGTTCAAGTAATTGTTTATCTTGAGTCAGCATGTCATATCTAAGAGGCAAATAGGTGTCCATATCAAGCCAAATTTGGAAACCGTAACGGTACTCATCATTTGGTAATAAACGGATCATTTGACCGGGACGTCCCGCAATACGGCTTCGACCACCGAGTACAAACTGATACCCCACTTCTAAATCACTCATCTTTGAAGAGAAAGCCGCAGGCCATACGCCCTGAATATGATTAGAAAGGATACTATAGGCGGGTTGATCGTGTTCGATAAAGGTGACTCGATTGCCCACTCTGACCGCATTTTTTGGTGGGCCATTGAGGTACTCAAGAAACGCAACTTCTTGATTATTCACCTTACCGTGAAGATAAACCAAAGGCCGAATATGATCGGCCTGAAGTTGTATAATCGATGCTTTAAACTCTTTCTCTTTTAAAGCCTGGCTCATTTTCTCAAGCCAGACTTTGGCTGGCATATCTTCCTGCGCCACTGCAGGGAATACCAAGGCTAACAAAGCCAACAGGATTAGACGCAAGCTAACTCCTTACTACTGATTGACAGGAACGGGAATAACCTCGCTATTGTCTTCTACAACGGCACCCGTATTCAATCGTTGTTGCAACATATGGTCCTGAATATACGTATTAATTCGGCGACGTTGCTCGTTCATTTGGTCGTTAGTGTAGCTCTGATTTTGCTGCACTGGACCTGTCTGTAAGCTCACTGGCGACGCACTACCGACCAGAGGACGGGTGATGAGCACAGGCGATGGCGACGCGGCATCATCGGCGGTTTGGTTAAAGTTCTGTACGCCTACGATGGCGAACATAGCCACAGTTGCGGCAATCGCATACTGACCAAACTGCTTGAATAAGGGCATAACACGGCTTTGGCCTGCATTCACAGCCACTTGCTGTGGAGCCACTGTGACTTCAGGCGCGCTCACTTGAGGCGAGACAATGGCAGGCTCAAGTTCGATTGCAGCTGCAATACTGGCGGAAAGGTCTAACGCCATAGTCTGAGGCAATTCGCCCCGCATAGCATCACCTATCACATGATAGTTACGCCATTTATTGTGTGAATGCGTATCGGCAGCAAGTTCTGCCATAGTCTGCAGATCCGTCTCTCCATCGACAGCGGCAGATACCCATTCTTGACCTAATTTATCCATTGTTCACCTGTCTAAATTTAAGGGTGTTACTCTTCCAGTAATGGCTGGAGTTTTTTATCGATTGCTTCACGGGCGCGGAAGATACGAGATCTTACGGTACCCACAGGGCAATCCATGATGATGGCAATATCCTCGTAACTCATCCCATCGAGTTCACGCAGCGAAATCGCCATACGTAATTCTTCAGGCAAGGTTTCTAATGTCTCGAAAACCACTTTTTTGATTTCGTCCGATAACATTAGTCGCTCCGGGGAGGCAAACTCCTTTAGCGCATCACTGCCTTCGTAGTATTCGGCATCCTCTGCATCTACATCATTTGCAGGCGCTCTGCGCCCCTGTGACACGAGGTAATTCTTAGCCGTGTTTACGGCTATACGGTACAACCAGGTATAAAACGCACTTTCTCCGCGAAAGTTTGGCAAAGCTCGATAAGCTTTGATAAACGCTTCCTGTGCCACATCAGTAACGTCGGCTTGGTTACGCACATAGCGTGAAATCAAGCTCACTACTTTACTCTGATATTTAAGCACCAACAGGTTAAAAGCGTTTTTATCTCCCCGTTGTACGCGCTCAACTAATTGTTGATCACTTATTTGTCCACTCATCCGAGCCGACTTCTCCCAAATCTAAAATGCTGATTTCTCAGTCGCTCGAATCATATTCACTTATGTAGACTAGCGTGCTTTGAAAAAGTTCTAAGAATTATACAAAAAAAGTAAGGTTAAAAGGAAAGTACCCATAATCGGTGAGTTGGTTTACCATAGATGGCACTCTCAGTCATAGCATGATACCCGATGAAACAAGTAGTTGAACACCAATCTGACATATTAGTCATAGGTAGCGGTGCCGCAGGTCTGACACTAGCTTTGCATCTTGCTGAAAAAGCAAACGTAATTCTGCTCTCAAAAGGCCCACTCTCGGAAGGGTCAACATACTACGCCCAAGGCGGTATCGCCTCAGTTTTCGATGAAAGTGACACCATCGAATCCCATGTGGCCGATACGTTAGTGGCTGGCGCCGGTTTGTGCGATAAGGAAGTAGTAACTTTTACCGCTGAAAACGCCAAAAGCGCCATGCAATGGTTAATTGAATGTGGTGTGGCATTTGATAAAGAAGAAACTGCTGGCGATAATACAAAAGACGCGCCTTATCATTTGACCCGCGAAGGCGGCCACAGCCATAGACGCATTCTGCATGCCGCCGATGCGACGGGCAAAGAAGTGCAAACCACACTACAAGAGCGCGCCCTCGCCCACCCCAATATTCAAGTTTTAGAACGTTACAACGCCATCGACCTCATCACCACCCGTAAATTAAATCGCCCTGGCAATCGCGTGTTAGGCGCCTATGTGTGGAACCGTAATGCCGAGCAGGTCGAAACCATTAAGGCAAAATTTGTCGCATTAGCAACGGGCGGTAGCTCTAAGGTCTACCAATACACCTCAAACCCCGATGTGGCGAGTGGTGATGGCATTGCCATGGCGTGGCGTGCAGGTTGCCGCGTAGCCAACATGGAATTTAATCAATTCCATCCAACTTGTCTTTACCATGCCGATGCGCGTAACTTCCTACTGACAGAAGCCCTGCGCGGTGAAGGCGCTTATTTACGCCGCCCAGATGGCAGCCGCTTTATGCCTGACTTTGACGAGCGCGCAGAACTCGCGCCCCGCGACATCGTTGCCCGCGCCATCGACTATGAGATGAAACGTCTCGGTGCCGATTGTGTCTACTTAGACATCAGCCATAAAGACAGCGACTTTATCATCAAGCACTTCCCAACGATCTATAGTCGCTGCTTGGAACTGGGTATTGATATCACCAAGGATGCCATTCCTGTGGTGCCTGCCGCCCACTATACCTGTGGTGGTGTAATGACGGACTTGCACGGTCAAACCGACCTCAACGGCCTCTATGCCATCGGCGAAGTCGCCTATACCGGCTTACATGGTGCGAACCGTTTGGCGAGTAACTCACTGCTCGAATGTTTGGTATTTGCCCGCGCTGCGTCGCAGGATATTGAGAGCCAAATGCACAAAATTCCATTACCAGGGCAAATTCCGGCGTGGGACGAGAGTAAAGTTTCCAACTCCGATGAAGAAGTGGTGATTGCCCACAACTGGCACGAACTGCGCCTCTTTATGTGGGACTATGTGGGGATCGTCCGCTCAGATAAACGTTTGGAGCGCGCATTGCGCCGCTGCCTGATGTTACAGCAGGAAATCCAAGAGTATTACAGCAACTTTAGGGTCAGCAATAACCTGCTGGAACTGCGTAACTTAGTGCAAGTGGCGGAGCTGATTATCCGCTGCGCTATGGATCGTAAAGAGAGCCGTGGTCTGCACTATAATATCGACCATCCAGAGAAAGTTGACTCTCCACAACCAACGATTCTGCAACCTGAAAAATAACCGCGTTGCTTAAGGGACACTTTTAACGGGCTAAATCGACTCAGATTTAGCCCGTTTTATTTAGGCTGAAGGAAGCATTTTAGATATAAATTACAAGGACTCGCGTTGGCTCGTCGTCTGAGTTTTAACTTTAAGTAATAGCCGGCATAAATGGCGGTAATCAGTATCGCTAAACATATCGGCCCACAGGGGCAAGAGATACAACTTATCGGCAGACTGATAGTACATTAAGCAGACAAAGGGCGTTACCCAAGTTTTCGGGAGCACATGAAACGCCTCCCCCGTCGAGAGCCAGCCTTCCCCCTTTCCATTAAGCTCAAAACGGCAATGCCAAGTTCTCAGTCGCCATAACTGATAGCCCAAGAATCCGAGGATTAAAACGGCGAACACCAACTTAAGCATAAGCCAAAATACGACGTCCGTTTCAGGCCAGATAAGTAAAGAGGTACTGCAGACACAAACAAAAACGACCAACGAGAGTCGCTGGTCGCGAGAGGCTTTTACGCTAAAACTATGGCGCCGCTCTGCCACGGACTTGCACTACCATGCGGGCAAGCTCTGCATCGGGACAGGCTTCATGACCCATAAACCAGGCAAATAATTCAGGGTCTTCACACTCGAGTAAACGAATAAACAGGGCCTTGTCGTCATCCGACAAATCCTGATAAACATTTTCGACGAAAGGCTGGAACAAGACGTCCAATTCGAGCATTCCGCGGCGACATGCCCAGCGGACCCGTGCAATGTTCATTAACTCCAAGTTACTTCTCCCAAAACAAATTTCGCCCTAGTTTACCAGTTCACTCCGTTGAGTGTCGATGCAAGCCGTGTTGAAACTCGGTTTAACACCGCTGAACTTGGCTGTCTAATCCGGCAAATAAATCACTGAAATCCGTCTCTAATAAACGTTTCACCGCGGGATGTTGGATCATCCGCTCGGCAAACATCACATGGTATTCTTCCTTCACATCTAAGGTTTCACCGAGCAAATGCATGCCGTGGGAAATGACTTCTTGCGGATAGACCGACGGCGTGACGAAGATCCCGCGTTTAAGGTAGCCAAAGGCCTTCATCATCGCCGCATCATCAAACTCACCTAAGATGCTGACCTTAAGATTTTGCTCGTCGAACCAACGGTATAATTGTTGCCCAAGCGATGTTCTACGACCAGGGATCAGCAATTGTCCTTGCTCTAAACAAGCGGGAAAATCGGCACTATAGGTTTCGGCGGAGAAAAAGCTTACGCCACACTCACCCAGTTTTTTCGATAAAATCTCAGGGTATTTCAATGACTCACCCGCACAGTCCGAGAGGATCATATCCAGTTTATGCTCGCGTAAACGAGTCATTAAACTTTCGTGGGTCGCTTCATAACAAGCAAGGTGCATGGAGCCGTCATTCGGCACAACAGAAAGTAGTACGCGACTCGCCAAAGCCTTAGACAAGGCATCGGCAATACCGACTTCAAATAAAAGGGCATCATCTTTTTGATAGTTGAGTAAATCGAGCATCTCATAACTGAGGGAAAACATCTTATCGGCATAGCGAAATACCAGCTCACCGAGTTCTGTCGCCTCTAAATTACGTCCAACACGTTTGAATAGACTGCCATTAAGACGATCTTCGAGGGCACGAATTTGCCCCGTGATGGTTTGGGGCGTCAGACAAAGGGCTTCGGCCGCCTTAGCCACAGAGCCCTTCTTTTTGATCATCCAGAAATAATAAAGATGGTTGTAATTAAGATGCAGCATCGCCAGTGAGCTTCCTCTAATGGATACCGCAGCCTCAAGGGCTGCGGCATGTCGGATCGCAGTGACTCAGCTTAACAAATGATGAGTCGATCGCGCTATTTTAAACGCTGACAATCCAATAAGTTAACAACTATTCCCTGCAGCTGTTCTAAATCGGCTGCCGTCCCAGTGCTAACCGCTTCCGTTACGCCGGAGACTAAACTGTCTCTATCCGGAATACGGTTGGCGCAATACATGCGATTCGCCTCTTGGAAACGTTTACCACCGCGGTACTTAAGCGCCCTAGACTCATAGCCATTGGTTTCAAGCCGCGCGCCTAATGCCTCAGATTTAAACATTAACGCGCCATCGACTATGCCCTCAAGGTAGCTTTGACAGGTTTGTGATGCGACATCCTTGTTACAGGCATCAATCTGCGAAGCCATTGCACTTGAAGAAAGTGTTAACAGTGCTGCCATTCCTACTAATTTCATATTTATCATAGTTATACTCCTTTTTTAGGTAACACTTTTGATAACCAGAAATACCCGATCAAGGCCGCCAGAATTGAGCCTATCAAGGTGCCAAGGCGTGCTAAGTCGCCGTACATAGGGTCTGCTTGCTCAAATGCCAGTGAAGCAATAAACATCGACATCGTAAAACCAATACCACACATTGCCGCGACAGGTGCAATCTGCTTCCAACCGATCCCATCCGGTAATTTCGCCAACTTCAGTTTGACGGCCACATAACTAAACAACATCACACCAATCGGCTTGCCTAGCATGAGCCCCAATGCAATCCCAACGGGTACTGGGGAAATTAGGGTATCTAGACTCATATTACCTATGGCCACCCCCGCATTGGCAAAGGCAAAGACAGGCAGGATAAGGAAAGTGCTCCAAGGGTGCAGGCTATGCTCTAAATGCTCAGAGGGTGAACTACCATCCTTTGCCCGCAGTGGGATACAGAAGGCAATAATCACCCCAGCCAAAGTAGCGTGGACGCCTGACTTCAATACCGCGACCCACAGGACGAGTCCCAACACGCCATAGGGTGCTAATGCGGTCACGCCTTTACGGTTTAAGGCAACTAAACCGACAATCGCAATACTGGCAATAATTAAGCTAATGGTTGAGAGATCGCTGCTGTAGAAGAGCGCAATAATCACAATCACGCCTAAGTCATCAATGATGGCAAGCGCCAACAGGAAGACCTTCAATGCCACTGGCACGCGGCTACCCAACAAAGCCATGATGCCGAGTGCAAACGCAATATCGGTGGCCGCAGGAATAGCCCAGCCCGCTTGGGTCACAGGATCGCCGTAGTTAAATAGCAGATAGATGCCAGCCGGCACTAACATACCACCAATCGCGGCGAAGGTTGGCAGTGAAGCCTGGGCCACACTGGATAAGGCGCCTTCTAACAGTTCACGCTTCACCTCTAAGCCAATCAGTAAGAAAAACAATGCCATCAGGCCATCGTTAATCCACAGTAACAGTGGCTTATGCAGATCGAGCGCGCCGACACGCACTTGTACTTCAGTACCGAGAAAACCTTGATAGAGCCCGCTAGAGGAGAATTGGCCATCAGCATGGCTAAGACAACTGCAACCAATAACAGGATGCCGCCAGCCGATTCCTGGCTCAGAAAATTTCTAATTGCTTTTTCCATCTTGCACTCCAAAAAATCATAATTGACTGAGTGTAGACGAAGAAAAAAAACAAGTATAATCGATAGTTTCGACAAAACACCTCGGTAATTCCGAGGTGTTAGTCGATTAATTCGCCATTAGACGGCGACAGGGGCTTTGATATGCGGGTGTGGATCGTAGTGAGTTAGCTCGAAATCTTCGAATTGATAATCGAAAATAGAAGCAGGTTTCCGCAGGATAGTCATGGTGGGTAACGGTCTTGGCTCGCGGCTTAACTGCAACGTCGTTTGTTCCATATGGTTGGAGTACAAGTGGGTATCGCCGCCCGTCCACACAAAGTCACCTAAAGCTAAATCACATTGCTGTGCCACCATCATGGTCAGCAGCGCATAACTGGCGATGTTGAAAGGTAAGCCTAAGAAATTTATCAGACAGAATTTTTGCACAACCAGACATTTATCAAGCATTTGAAAGCAATGGTTACGTACTGTGCATAAAAAATGCACACACCATATTGTTAAATAAGCAGTTAAACTATCTATAGCACCGACCATTTTTCGACTAACCAAAAATGCCACTTCGTAACGTTCCAAGCAAGTTAAAATGCCACTCTGCGGCTTTAGTTAAACTCTGGTTTCCTTGGAGATATTTGTGCAGATTTGCATTGTTTAAACTTCGACTACAGGATATCTTCAATCTTTCTAATATTCTTGTATAATGGACTTAAGTCATTCACTTCAAACTTCAATCTACGTCTACGAAAAACAAGTCCTGTTGGGCGAAGGCGTTTATCAAACCAGTAGTAAATATCTTTTGAACGCTGTACAGATGAACGTTCATCATTGGGTAAATCCAAAAGAGCACTAAACCAACAATTTTCAGCTATAGAAGATGTAGTTATATCATTGTGCTTACAGATAAAGTATAAGTAAACCAAAGCCTTCCATACATATTCACAAGTATTCCAATGAGGTTGAAATACAGAATATCTACCTGATATTATTGGTGAAGGTACACCAATTTTATGACACAACTTATTTATGCGTTGCTGATCACTTATATTCTTAAATGCTTCAATATAGCTGTTATTGTTACTTATAATAGAGTTTAACTCTCGCCGCGCCCTTCTCTTTAATTCAATTGTCCACTTCTCTATTGATTTTGCTTCACAAAAAAACATATAATCATTAAAATCATCTTTTAATATTTCAGAAATAACATAAGGGCGTTTAATATCAAGAGTATAAAAATCGGCCTTTTTACCGATTATAAATACAATATCAAACCAACTTTTTTTATTAATTTGAATCTTAGCTACTAAATAATCATCATGCTTAATTGGGTATTGAATCTCGGATATGTCTGTTATTTTAAATTCTTGACAAATTGGATAAGAAATACTTTTTCCAGTAATATCAATACCACGTTCTACATGACGCAAATCGGTTAATTTCAATTTACTAAGTATGCCGTTAAGATCTTGCTCTCTAAACCATTTAATAAAGTCGCTATAAGACCTTGAGTTACATTGATTCACAATACTATCAAGCTCATTTTTTGTCGCTGATATCAAACTTTTTTGTTTAGTATTATTTAGCCATCGTCTAGGTGCATTTACGAGAACCTGTGAGACTAATTCCTCTCTAGAAATATCCAGTCGCAAATCACTTAGGTCTAGCTCGACCGCCATCAACCCTTGGGTTTTAAAACTTTTAATTGATTTATCATCTTTCTTATGAGTTCGATAAATTTCCACAGCATACTGTTCATTATTATCAACATCGATACAAAGGACATCTGTGATTAAATCACCTAAACGAACCTCTTGCTGCGCTTTGTAATTACTTAGGTACTTTTTCCCATAATTCCACTCCAAAGAATGAATTTCATCTAGGTCACAAAGAGATTCCACGACTCCTTTCATTTCTGGTAGATAAAATCTATCACCATTATTTGCAGCATCTTCTATGATCTTCTTAGCTAGTACATGAATAATACTTTCACCAACACAATTACAATCAACTTGATGAGAAAAGTGTGCTGTTACTTTCTGTACTTTATTTTTAGCACATAACGCACCTCCACATTGGATACAATAACACAAACAGTCATTTCCATTAGGAACCTCAGATACATGCTTGAACTGTCCAACAGAGTTAATACCCCATGCAAACTTAACACTATCAACCATGATAACCTCTGAATTAAAAGTTTCCCACACGAATTTTACTGATAACGTTAGGATTGGACTTGAAGTATTTATATACTCCATTACTTATTGATAAGCCAGAGTATAATCCTCCAGCAAATATTATTGACCAACCTTTAAATTGTGTAGAGAATGGATTCTGCCTTTGATGCCTTAATATTACTAAACAGTCCTCAATAGACCATTTTAAAAGCTCAAAGCCAGTCATGCTCTCTACCCAACTTCGAAAGTTCATGACATTTATCCCTGATTTCTGCTGTTCGTTGAGCATGACAATTTCTATATGTTTAAACTGAGAAAGGATATTGAATAGGATCGTGATGTTGATAGCCTGTAACTTCAAAATCTTCTATTGTCACCCATGTCTCCAAATCTTCAAGAGTTTTAATATTTGGATTGATATGAAGTTGTGCAGACTCAAAAGGTTCTCTTTTTAACTGTACATCACGCATTAATTCTAGCTGGTCTTCATATATGTGTGCATTAACAATTTTATGGTATGCTTTACCGCATTTTAAATTGGAGATCTGTGCCATCAATTTTAGCAGCGTGAATACTTGTATAGCGTTGAAATTCCCCCCGAGTGGAACGTCCTGACTGCGTTGATAACTATTTAAATAAAGTGTTCCATCTAGAATCGAAAATTGATGCTGGAACATGCAAGGGCGCAAGCAACCTAAATGAAATGCAGCAGGATGATAGAAAGTTAAGATTTCTCCACGATTATCAATTCCTTGGGAAAGGTCATCTACAATTTGACGCAATAAATCAACACTTCCACCATCTGGCTTTGGAAAATTTCGGCCAACTTTACCATAAACGAACCCCATATCATCCTCACCTTTACGGTGAGGATTGTTTAACCATGATTCATTTTCGTTTGCATTGGCATTCCAAGTGTTACAACCAATGGCACGAAAATCAGCAGCATTATCGTAGCCACGTAAATAACCAAGCAGTTCAGCAATAGCTGCTTTCCAGTAACTTTTTCTTGTTGTCACCAATGGAAATTCATTTTTATCAACATTATAAGTTAAGTCAGCATTAATTACAGTAAGGCATCTCTTTCCTGTACGTTCATTTTCTACCCACACGCCTTCATCAATAATTCGCTGGGCTAAATCTAGATATTGTTTCAATTTAATTTCTCCTTTTAAACTTACCCACATTATATCATATTAATGTTAAAGTTAATATGATATAACTTAATTCTCTTCTAAAAGCTTTATTTTTAACTGTAAATCTTTAATAATAATTTTCGACTTATTATATTCAGCCTCATAATACTCTCTTGAACTGGATATTCTGTCCAATTTAATAAACAATTGAGCATTTTGCTTTTCCAAATCTTTTGCCAGATTAAACCAATAAGTCAACTCATTCTTCGCATTATCCAAAACATCTTCCAAAGATGCTACTTTTGATCTATCTTTTGTAACTTCTAAAACAATATTCTTATTCCGCTCAGACTTAATTTTATCCAATTGTTCAATCGGCCATTTCCGATTTCTCAAGCTGTTTCTATGCATCCCTGATAATTCAGACAAAAACTTAACAGTGGGTTTTAAAGTGTAATCATCTCGAATTCTCTGTAATGCCTGATGTATAGCAACAGTATTTTTGTCATGTCGCTCTTGGTTAACTGAATCAAAGTATTTGCTTTTGTCATCTTTCATATCGTCAGATTTTCCCCTAAAAGTTGAAGTACAGCTTCCGCTTCGATCATTGCTTCACGAATTTGGTCATGATTATCTTCGTAATCTGGGTTTGAAAGATTAGTTTTGTTCGTTAGATATACTTCACGCCATTTAGCTGCATGAGCCTTTGTAACAATGGCATTACTGCACCGTACAGGGTTACACCTAAGAGTCCCAATACAAGGCAAATTGCTATCAAAGTCCTCACGCTCACCGCCATAGCAAAATCCAGTACCTACGTTGACAATGCCTATCCCCTGCTCAAGCATGGCGTCATAAACATCTTCCTTTGTGTAACCTTCCGCTGAATACCCTTCAAACACCCTTTGTAGCTTCTTCTTATGTTCTTTTCCTTGAATTCCAGCGTAATTACCATCAGGATTCATCAATGAAACTATGCTTTCTCGCTCTGCCCTTTTTCTCAGAGATTTATTTTGATTCCCGCGCTCCCCTTTCATCAGCATATCGCCAATATCACCATATCCTAATGTGACATCGCTTGTTTTTGAAACTGACGTATATCTTTCTATACCGTCAACTAAGTGTTTTAATTGATGAGAAATAACGGCTAGACCAACATCAGCTTTAAATAATTGGTAGGCCAATGTGTGTCTGGTCATATATTGATTAAATGAAAATCCTGCAAGCTCTTCCTCGGTAAATAATTTGGATATAAAGCTATTCATT
Organism: Shewanella decolorationis S12; assembly: GCF_000485795.1. GTDB lineage: Bacteria > Pseudomonadota > Gammaproteobacteria > Enterobacterales > Shewanellaceae > Shewanella > Shewanella decolorationis. The sequence goes on along the minus strand of NZ_AXZL01000061.1, from coordinate 101,109 downwards.
TGATTCCTAAAACCAGAAGACATACTTTGAGGCTCTTCCCCGTATGCAACAGTGTCAACGTTAGAATTTAAATAAAAATTATTTCTTATATTAGATATATATGAAGCAGCTCTAATTGCATCTACAACAATTGGAATTGCAACCCAAGCATCATCGAATAGAGCATGTTCCGCTAATTCTTGCTTTCTAACTTCGCTGAATATTACATTAAGACCATTTTCATAAGATAAGCAAACCGAATCTGTTACCACGATTTCAGACAATTCAGAAGGTCGCATACCCGTATATTGCGCCACGATATATGAACAACAATATGAAACTTCATTGATATATTTTCTTATTTCCTCAAGTGTTATAAAAGGATAATTATCATAGAACAACTCCACTAAGCGTTGTCCGCCATATAGATTATCATAATCCTTATAACAAAAAACAGGTAAGTTTTGGGTTCTTAATATAACCTCTTCAGATGGAAATCCTTTTTTAAGTAATCGTATTGCCTTATATACTTCTAAAATTTCTCTTGTCAGCTTTAACTGACTGTACCTCTTGAGCATGAACTTATGGGAATAAAGATCATCAGATTCCTCACCAATTAACTCTAAAAACTCTACGATCATTCTGCTTGAATGAAATGAAAGTCTTTCAAATATAAAATCAGGTAGAACTTGTTTTTTGCTATCTTCATCATTCTTTTTATTGACTAAGTTCCACTTTAATTCTACAAAGTTTGCGTTTATAGAATCAGAAAGTATATTGTTTCTGACGAAAATAGAAGATATATCTCTTAAGAATAATGATAATGAATTATCATATATCTCATTATGACTTAATGCAGCAGATTTAAAGTCATCATGAGAAATCTCAGATAGGCTTCTAACTTCAGACATAATATAATCATGTCCAAATTTTTCAATTATTAATCTAAAAGTATGATCAATAAAAGAAAGCCCTTTCTTAGCGTGTGTAAAAACAGTATTTACTTTTAACTTATTAGATTTAGCTCTAATCAAGCTAGGTGTATTAACCAGAGTATAAATAATACATTTTAATTCAAATAGTACATACTTAGGTATGTTTGGATATTTTTCAAAATCAATAATTAGCTTAGAGCCTTCAATCAATCTTGCTACTTTACCTTTTAGGTCTTGATTGAAACACCATTTTTGATCTGAGAATATTGATGTTGAGGATATATGTAAGGAGTTTATAGAGTTAAAAACTGTTAGGGCATCATTTTTGTGTTCTCTATTATCTGTTGTATTTAGTTCTCCTTTCATAACAAAAAGCATCAACACATTTTTCATCATTGAAACTTTCGATATATACTGGATATTCTGGAAGTCTGTCATAGTGTAATCCCTAAACTATCTGACACATCGATATAAATACTCTTAGACTTAGCTCTTTCTAATTCTTCACTAGAAAACTCAGACTTTCCTGAATCAAGAATCGAGCTTAGAATTGAAAGATTTTCATTTACCACACTATAGTAAGGACTGTTTGCAATATTATTTTGGACGAGCATACTTTCAAAATCTCTTTGCATAGCAAATAGTTCAGGCAGATGAGATTTCGTAATAATTAGATTGCTACATGATAAGCATTTATTGAATTGCCCACATGGTGTTCCTTCTTTATAAGTCTCAGTTCTTACATTCGAAGGAGGATTTAAAATATTCCTACAACCTCCAAGCGCAGTTCGAAATATTACTTCATTTTCTTGTGCATTATTTAATTCACTATCGTCACTCACTGCTACCAGATGTTCATTAGTGATAGTTTTCTCGTGAATGGATTTAAGTGCTTTGTTTAGCTCTTTCCTTGCAGTAACGTTAAAATCAAGTTTATCTAAATAATGCATTGTAACATTAACTGAAGCATGACCCAGTAGCAATTGAATCTCTCTAATTGACGCTCCATGCTCTAATAGTTCTGATACAACTGTTGCTCTTAATTGTGTTATATAAAAATCAAGGTTGCAATTTTTAAGATAAATTTTCTTAAATACTCTGAAAGCCGCTCTAGAGCGTTTTCCATTAAATTGCAAAATTGAATCTGAAATATTCCTTCCATCTGATTCATAAATAAATAGCTTATTGCCAATCGTAGATTTAGAGTTAAACCGTATATCTTCAGTTAACTTTATTACATTTGAGAATACATCTCTTACTGTTTGTTTTTGCTTTGTAGACAACCATTGTAATTTAGCTTTAAAAATATCAAGATGAAGTTCTTTTGCACCTGTAGAGCGCTCTTTCCAGTACCTCAAACATGGTTTATTTGTCAGTCTATGACATTCCTCAAAATCATCAACTTCCAGCTCTAAAGCAACTTCTTTGTTGATAGCTGTAACTCTCATTAATTTTAAGAAGTATGGAAATATTCGAGCAGAGCCAGAAGCAGACTCACTCTCAGATATCGCTTTATCTATAGCTTCATCAAGAACATCTCTAAATTCTCTTGGTAAAGGCTTATATGAATCCGTTGTTCTTTTATCTGAACCTAAACTTGGGGCGGTGTGAATACTCCCAATCCCCAATCCGTCTATGTTTTTCAGCTTTTGTAACGTTAACCTTACAGAGCTTAAAATCGTATTTTTTGATGTATAATCTGTTTCATAAAGAAAGTTTCTAAAATGCAAAAGAGTAAACTCATTTAAACAATCCTTTAGGTTAACGTGCTTGTCAAATCCTTCATTTTTTAAAAAGAGTATAAAGAATTTGCAAGCTTGTCGATAGTTTGCTTTACTCGAAGAAGTGTTTACATCACGACATTTCCAACTGAATGCTTGTTCAATCTGAATGAATGGGTTTTCGTCTGTAGGTGAAACTAAATCACTTACGCTATTGATTTGAATATCACCTAGTTCAAACCATTCTGTTTTTGCTTTGTTAGCTCTACTATGAAAATCTTTATCTCTATTATTTTCTCGTTCTTTAACACTTATATATAGAGCTGAAAACAACCCCAAATTATCTAATTCTACATTGAATTGCTCCAATGTCTTTTTTACAATCTCATATTGTTTAACTTTTTTCACAGCTAAAAACTTGTACAGAGATGCCTGCAAATTTAGTTTATTTCCAAATATTGGTAAATTCATCTTGTCATTAATATTTAATGAATTCCACCAAACTAACATCTGTCTTCTAATTTCAGCGCCACCATCTGTAATTCCATAGAGTGCAACACCTTCCTCCAACAGCATATCGTTGATAGGATTTATAATATTTACTTTTCTTTCTTTCTTGTGTTCAAAGATTGCACCATTAGGAAGTCCAAAACGTTTGGCAAATGCAGTTTTACTTACTCGTCCTTTATTTAATTGAAGTTCCCATAGCTTGTTCGGATATTGCCTCAAGTATTCTACATACTCTAACATTTCAATTTCAATGGAATCATAATCTGCTTTCATTTCTTATCTCCCAATTTAATTTTCAACTGGGTTTTATCAGTAAGAGATTTCATTAACTCGCTCCTTGTCGATATAGTTCCATCTTCTAAAGAAATATACTCGTCTAAAGCTTCGAAAGGAATTTGGCTATAACGTTCTGTAGTTTTAATATGGTTGTGACCTAACCATTTTTGAAGCATGACAAGCCGATCTAAATAGCTATTTCCCATATCTTCTGAACGAAGTACAGAGTATGCAAAACCGTGTCTCAATTTATGTGCGCTTTTGCCAATTCCAGACGATAATGCAAGTCGCTCAATCATTTTACCAAGTGAAACTTCTGTCCATTGATCGCCATTTGAGTTTAGGAAAGCAGGTTTTTCATTCGTAAACTTTCTAGCTTTTGCCTTATACAAGGGGGATGAGTGATACTTTCTTATACGCTCTAATGTTGATTTTGAAACTAGCGTATATCGCTCTTTATATTCACGAGTACGACTTTTTGAACCTTTAACAAATACTGGTGCATACTCCTTCGGAACCCTGATTATTGAGCCATCTACAAAAACTTCTTTACGTGTGCTTTCATAAGCTTCATCAATTTCGTGTTTAGAGACTCTGCCTACTTCAGATACACGCAATCCAGAATCATACATAAACTGAATGATTAGCCTTTCTCTCTCGTAATTAGATGATTCAATCAGTCTGTTCACTTCTTCAAGGTTGTACGCAATGATTTGCTTAGAGTGGGCAGCAGGAGACATTAAACCATCTTCGTAAGGATTATCTATGCGATAAGCTTCAAATGTACCCCGCTCAATACATAGAAAATCATTGAAAAACGACATCAATGTTGCGTCACGGTTTCGAATAGTCTTTCCTGACAATCCAACTTCATCTCGTAGATGGTTTAGGTAAGCTTGTATGTCAGTTTTAGTAACGTGCAATACAGCTTCATCAAGCTTGTCATGAGCGTATTGTGGAAGAGATTTGATGTAAGTAATGAAGTTTATGAGGTTAGTTGAATAGGTCTTAACAGTTGGCTTTGAATGCGTTCCATTTTTGAGATTGTAAGACAAAAAATCAGAAATTATAGGGAAAAGCCGAAATTGTTCGTCAAGAACGACTGAACCAGTAGCCTCGACAATCCTTGTCAACGGCTTCCGCAGGTCTTCGTTTAGCAAAGACTTACTTAAATCAATGGTTTGTTGTTTGATTGTCGCTCTGTACATTTTGCAGCCTCCAAGGATTCGGAATCCATAGTAGTGCAGAATGTGCAATTGTCAAATGTATGAAAAATATCCGAGAGGAATTGCTATCTTGATCTTAATGTAGTGCGTACTGTGCAGTTTCTTCTGTGTCTGATAAAAAGAACACATCACAGCTGCGCTGGTACAGCTGACAGGATAATTTGCCATCGGCAACATAGAATTGGAAAAAGGCATGGCAAGGTGCCAGCGCCATTTTATCCAGTTCACCCACGTTCCATGCCGACACAATTAAACGACGTGAATCGGGTTGAGATTTGATTTGTGCGATCACCTGAGCGATTTGATCAATAGCATCGCCACTTTGGGTCGGCCAGCTGCGCCACTGCGCGCCATAAACTGGGCCTAAATCGCCGTTTTCATCGGCCCATTCGTCCCAAATACTGACTTTATTATCACGCAGATAAGCAATATTGGTGTCGCCCTTTAGGAACCACAATAGCTCATGAATAATCGAGCGCATATGGCACTTTTTGGTGGTCACTAAGGGGAAGCCCTTACTCAAATCAAAACGCATTTGATAACCAAACACCGAGCGAGTGCCGGTGCCGGTGCGGTCTGATTTATCCACACCTTCGGCTAAGATGTGCTTCATCAAGTCTAAATACTGTTGCATTACTGCTTACCCTCTGGACGAAGAATTAAATATAAACCGAAGAGGATCATCGGCACAGAGAGGATCTGCCCCATCGTCATAAAGCCCCAGTAGAGGCCTAACTGCGCATCGGGTTGTCTTACGGTTTCAACTATCACACGGAAAATCCCGTATCCGAGTAAGAACATGCCAGATACTGCGCCGACTTTCTTCGTTCGTTTACTAAACCAATAGAGGAGCAGGAATAATGCCACCCCTTCAAGGGCGAATTGATAGAGTTGAGATGGGTGACGAGGTTCTGGTCCACCACTTGGGAACACCATGGCCCAAGGGACATCGGTGACACGGCCCCACAACTCACCATTGATAAAGTTACCTATACGACCCGCCCCTAAGCCAATGGGCACCACGGGCGCCACCATATCTGCGACCGCAAAGAAGGTACGCTTTTGCTTCCAGGCGATATAAATCATGGCGGTAATCACCCCCATGAGACCACCGTGGAAAGACATGCCACCTTCTGAAATCTTAAACAAATACATTGGGCTAGCGAGGAAGTAATCGAAATGATAGAAGAGCACGTAGCCGATACGGCCACCTAAAATCACCCCTAAAAAGCCGTAAAACAGCAGATCGGAAACCTGTTCCCTCGACCATAAACCATTGGAGCGGTCCGCCTGACGATTGAGTAACCACATGGCGGCGACAAAACCAACTAAGTAAGTAAATCCATACCAACGCAGGGCGGGTTCAAAGGTTTGTCCAAAAATATCAAAGGGACCAAACTTCACGATCACGGGATCGATATTGGGAAAATTCAATGCCATAACTTATCCATCAACAGCCTCAAACCGAGGGCTAAACACTAAACATCAGCTCAGAATTAATTTGAGACCGACACACAGAAGTAAAAGTGCAAATATTTTTTTAAGGACTGAGGTAGGCCAAGTGCTTGCCGCCTTAACGCCTACTGGAGCCATTAAAATTGAGGTTATTATTAAGCCAAACAGCGCAGGTAAATAGATATACCCTAAGGTACCTTCAGGGAGATCCGGCGCGTTAAAGCCCGCGATTATATACCCTAAGCTGCCCGACAAGGAGATTAATAATCCGGTCGCAGCTGAAAATCCCACCGCTAGGCGCATCTGTAAACCAAAATAGGTTAAAAAAGGCACTAACAAGACGCCGCCGCCAATCCCCATTAATCCTGCAATCGCAGCAACAATCACAGCCACCACAAACAAAATCATCGAGTTTGGCAGTTCTCGGTTCGATTCAGTTTTAAAGGGATATGCCATTTGAATCGCCATTAACATCACAAATATCGCAAACCCTTGTCTGAGGGTCGCCGCAGGGATTTGTTCGGCAATAAAGCCTGACATTAAGGCGCCGAGAATAATCCCCGGAAACATGGTTCGAAACAATCCCCAGGGCACATTACCGCGTTTATGGTGCGCTCTGGCAGAAGAAATCGAGGTTAAAATAATCGCCGCAAGAGATGTGGCAATCGCAATATGGGGTAACTGAGCCGAAGTGATGCCAACCGAAGGTAAGATATAAAGCAGTGCGGGCACGACAATTAAGCCACCACCAATGCCCAATAACCCCGCCATAAAACCGACAAACGCGCCTAAAGCCAAGCAAATAAAGAACACCGACAGCAAACTATCCACACGGGTACCTACAGCGTGATTAAGTGAAGCCTTAGCTTAAAGCAAAAGGCGCGATTAGTTAATTAAGAATTGTGGCTAATCCCTGCTGCGTTAAATATTCTTTAACCAACTCACGCACTTGGAAACCGTTCGACAGACTTAAGGCCTGCGATAAGAGCTGCGTCAAATCGGCGCGGGACACTCGGCGAAGCAGGTAATTAATCCGCGCTAAGCTGCCTTGGTTCATACTCAATTGATCGTATCCCATCGCCACCAGCAGAATAGCCCCCATGGGCTCGCCAGCTAATTCACCGCAAATACTGATATCGAGTTGATGATAATCGCAATCGAGCCGAGCCTGGTGCAGTGCCCGAAGAATGCCAGGATGATAACTATCAAACAAGGAACTTACCCGTGGATTGTTCCGATCAACCGCGAGTAAATATTGGGTCAAATCGTTACTACCGACCGACACAAAATCGACGCGTTTTGCCACTTCATCTAACTGATATAAGAGCGCTGGAACTTCGAGCATAATGCCAATGCGCGGCATTTCAATCAGATTGTTTACATCGTTTTTAAGTTCAACATAGGCCTGCTCTAGATAGGCTAAAGCTTGGTCAATTTCATCTAAGTTACTGACCATAGGCAGTAAAACACTGAGCTGCTTACCCTCTGCGCCCGCTTGTAACATTGCTCTTAACTGCACGAGGAATAGCTCCGGATGATCCAATGATAAACGGATACCACGCCAGCCTAAGAAGGGGTTATCTTCTTTGATCGGGAAATAAGGCAGCGGCTTATCACCCCCCACATCTAAGGTACGCATCACCACAGGGCGTCCCGATGCCGCCGATAACACCTGCTGATAGACTTTTACCTGCTCGGACTCACTCGGAAAACGCTGCTGCAACATAAAAGGAATTTCAGTGCGATACAGCCCGATACCATCGGCACCTTCGGCAATTTCAGAGGCGACACCGCTCAGTAACCCAGCGTTAAGGCACAAACGAATACGCACACCATCCAGCATAACCGAGGGCAGGGCTAACTCCTGCGCATATTGGCGTTGCAATGCCTTTTGCGCCGAAATCAAACTGCGGTATTCGCTAACAATTGCAGGCGATGGCGACACCATTAATTGCCCACGGCTGGCATTGACCACTAACAGCTTCTGGTCAATATCGGCCGACAACAACTGCTCGACGCCAGTAATCGCAGGAACGCCCAGTGCGCGCGCTAAAATGGCCGCATGGGAGTTAACGCCCCCCAGTTCAGTGACAATCCCGGCTAATTTTTGTCGAGGGAATTCGGCGAGCATGGTGGCATCCGCTTCCCGGGTCACTAGAATCACCGGCTTATCGGGTTCAAGCTCTAAACGCTCGGGTTCGATTAACTGCCTTAATACCTTTTGCCCAAGGTCACGAATATCACTCGCCCGCTCCTTGAGGTACGGATCTTCCATCGCTAAAAACTGTTGAATATAACGCAGCGAAACCCGGCTGACCGCCGATTCGGCTTCCCAGCCCTGCTGCACCTCACGGGCATATTCGCCACCTAGGCTGGCATCATCAAGCAGCAGCTGCAAAGCGTTGAATATTGAGGCAACTTCCTCATCCTGCTCACGGTCGAAACGTTGGGATAAGGCACCAATAGCCTCTTTACAACGTCCCATCGCCGCCACTAAGCGGTTGGATTCGAGGGCAATATCCTCACAGCGTACATCGGGCTGCTCTAGGGAGATCTCGCCACCGAGTACCAAAGCGTGGGCAATAGCGATACCGCTGGATGCAGAGGTGCCTTGAAATAAAATCTGTTGATGCAGCGAGCTGACCTGTGCCTTTTGCTTTAACCCTCGAATCGCCATAGCGAGCTGCGCGGCCAAGGTCATTAAAAAGGCTTCTTCGCCTTCGCTAAATTGTCGCGCGCTGGCCTGCTGTACCACAATTACGCCGACGACGGCTTTTTGGTAAATTATGGGCACAGCTAAAAAGGCACGGTATTCTTCTTCAGCGACTTCGGGGAAGAGTTTAAAGCGTGGGTGCAAACGGGCATCGGCAAGATTTACTGCTTCTTCACGTTCGGCGGCCAAGCCAACCAAACCTTGAGTTAGCGGCATACGTACACGGCCAACGGCAGACTTTTCAAGTCCATCGGTTGCGGATAAAACGAGTTCTTGCTGCTCTAGGATATAGACTGAGCAACATTGAGTTTCCATCGCCGCCTTGGTCGATGAAACTAGGACTTCTAATGCGGTCTCTAAGCTGTGGGCGGATGCCACAGCTTGTGTAATATCCCTTAGCGTATTTAACACTGTTTTCAATCCTCTTTTGAAAATCAGCCCGTTGCCTTTTGTCTTACCCGCTTCCTTGGAATTTCCTGGGTCTGGAATGACAATGCCGTTACCGCAAACTCTTTCATGACCTTACGGTAAACATCACGCTTAAATGAGACAACCTGCCTCACGGGATACCAATAACTTACCCAACGCCAATCGTCAAACTCTGGGTGGCCTGAAGAACTTAAATTAATCGCACTATCTTGGCTTTTGAGTTGTAACAGAAACCACTTTTGCTTTTGACCAATACACACAGGCTTACTGTCCTGCCTCACTAAGCGTTTGGGCAAGCGATACCTCAACCAAGAACGGGTCGAAGTTAATATAGTGACGTTCTCGGGTCTTAAGCCAACTTCCTCATACAATTCACGGTACATCGCCTCTTCGGCCGACTCACCATCATCTACACCGCCCTGAGGAAATTGCCATGAATGTTGTCCGAATCGTCTGGCCCACATCACTTGACCGTATCTGTTACAAATTATTATGCCCACATTTGCGCGAAAGCCGTCGCTATCAATCACATGGACTCCAAATAAGGATAACTTTTAATAAACTGATTGTTTCACAAAGCCAGTCTCTCAGCAAACCTCTATTTACAGCTATTTTTTGGATAAATTCCCCCTACTTATTCTTTTATCAACAATCCAAGTGCTTTTTACTTGGGGATATCCACATTTTCTGTGGATATCTCTGTTTGAAACCCGAGTAAACTGGGTATATCGTTTAAAAAGTAGCAAGTATCCCTCTCCCTCCAATTAACCTAAAAACAAATTAAAAATAAAAATATCATATAGTTGAAATTATTTTTATTTAAGGAAAACTATCAAAAACCACAAAAGATTACTTTTTAACCAAAAATAAAATCTGTCATTCCCTCTTAGTAACACTAAAATGTTATACACAGAGCACCCCCTAAATTACCCACATTACCGTGGAAAAATGCCACATTTCACCATTGACTCACGATTTTTAATCGGTTAAAGCCCACAGAATTGCAAGTTATCCATAATATCTGTGGATAAATATGTGAGAAACGCAAGGGAAAGCCGAGAGTAACTTTGGACACTTTAAGGTTAATTTGGCCAAAATCCATTAACCAACTTAAAAATCAATAACTTAAACTAAACCATCTCTGAATAAATTTATCCATTTTTAACTGCCCAATTTTTAACCTTATTTGCTAAGCACCTATTTTCCAGTAAAATTCGCCTATGAAACCGATAATCCCCCCTCAAAATTTGAGCGAACTGCTCGAGCGCGCCAATATGATGGCCGGCACCTCTTTGGCTCAAATTGCTGCTCACCGTGGGATTGCTGTGCCTAAGGATCTGAAGCGAGATAAGGGTTGGGTCGGACAACTCATTGAAATGGAGTTGGGTGCGACTGCTGGTTCAAAACCCGAGCAGGATTTTCTCCACCTCGGTGTTGAGCTAAAAACCATTCCCATCGATAGCAAAGGCAAGCCACTAGAAACAACCTATGTGTGTGTGGCGCCGCTAACTAATATCGAAGGCTTAACCTGGCAAGACAGCTTAGTGTGTCACAAGTTGCAGCGTGTACTCTGGGTACCCGTTGAGGGTGAGCGGCATATTCCTGTGGGAGATCGTAGAGTGGGCACCCCCATATTGTGGGAACCCGATCTCCAAGAACAAAGATTACTGCAGCAGGATTGGGAGGAGATAATGGAACTTATCGCCTTAGGTAAAGTGGAAAAACTCACCGCAAGGCATGGCGAAGTGTTGCAACTGCGCCCTAAAGCCGCCAACAGTAAGGCGTTAACTCAAAGTATTACCGAAGACGGCAGCTTAAAAATGACCAATCCACGGGGTTTCTATTTAAAGACCGCTTTTACCGCCATGCTATTAAATAAGGTATTTGGTTAAATTTTCGTAGCTATATAACGTTGGATTGATCCAGATCACAAATATCACTGGCACTCTAGTGATGATTTTCTATAAACTACGGCATCCTGAATTATACCGTCGTATTCGGATACAAAACCCGTTGTGAGAGCACGTAGACAAGCGAAAAAACTTCTTTTTGCGATATTAGCTTGGGCGATAGCCATGGCTGCATTCGTGTTTTTCCGATATGCACAGTCGCCAGAGTTACCACAATGGGCTGTTGGTTCGGCCGATCTCGCGACGCTTGCAGTCTACATGGGCATCATCTTTGGCAGCTTACATTGGATGTCTAACCTAATCACAGACTTTAGCGCCATTAATCGCCTCCCTTATATTTTTTCAGTCATTTTTAAAGGCTTATTTCTATTGCTTGGCGCAACAACCTTAGCCTATATGACACAGTTCCTGAATATGTGGGCCATTGAAAACCATATGTCAACCCTAAGACAAATGCTCACGGCGCATATTCTCTATAGTCCTTCCTTCCAAGCACTTATCGTCTATTTAGTCGTCGTGCGCGTCAGCTTAGCCTTTGTCGAACAAATGGCACTCTTGGTTGGGCCACGTATTTTGCTCAACATTGGTTTAGGTAAGTACCATAAACCGCGATACGAACAACGTTTATTCCTTTATTTAGACATGGTTGCCTCGACAACCCACGCTGAGTCCCTCGGAGATTACCGTTTTAGCCGTCTGATTCAAGACAGCTTTAGCCTGCTATCCGATACTGTGACCAATAATGAAGCCGAAATTTACCGTTATATGGGCGATGCCGTATTGATCCACTGGCCGTTAGAAGAAGGCGTGGTGCACGACCGCTGCATGAATATCTATTTTGAATTTAGCCAGCAGTTAAATTGGCAGCGACGTTACTTTGAAGAGCACTATGGGTTTGTTCCTAAATTTAAGGCGGCGGCGCACTGTGGACAAGTGGTTGCTGCAGTTGTTGGAGTGCAAAAACAAGAAATTAGCTTCTTTAGTGATGTGCTAAATACCTTAGCCAGACTTCAAGACCAGTGTAATCCTTTGGGGCAACGCATGCTGATCTCTGGTGCGCTGGCGGGTAGGCTCGACAATCCCAATAGCGAATACCGCTTAACCAATTTGGGTCCAGTCAAACTAAAGGGGAAACAACACTCGATTGAAGTGTTTGGTGTTTCCCCTCGTTAAACTCTCTGTTTTAACCTGCTGAACTCTTTATTTTCACTCGTAAAAATTACAACGATTATTCCATTTCTTTGCTTAAGAGCTTTTGGATAAGCAAACCTAAGGTACGGAAGGTCAAAATCCGACTGGTTGTTTGTCGCCAAACTAAGCCAATATCGCGATAGGGCGCTTCACCGGGCGGTGTCATCACCACAAGGTCGGTATCATTTAAAATGCCCGCATCGATCGCCATTTGCGGTAAAAAGGTAGTCCCCAATTTACTATTCACCATTTGCACTAAAGTGTGCAGACTCGTCGCGGCAAAGGGATTCACTTTCGCGCTATCACCCAACTGACAAGCCGTAATCGCATGCCCTGTAATGCAGTGTTCACTTTGCAGCAGGAAGATACTCTCATCGGGCAGTGTCTGATAGTCGATAGGTTGATGAATACCACCCACTAAGTCTTTATGGATCACCATCTTAAAGGGGTCTATTCCCACTTTCATGCTGTGGTAACCACTGGTATCCACGGGTAAGGCGAGAATGAGTAAGTCCAACTCCCCTTTACCTAAGGCATCGAGCAAACGCTCTGTGGTATCTTCTTTGAGCAATAGACTCATCGCCGGATAGGCTTGCTGGCATTGTTTGACTACGCTGCTTAATAAAAACGGCGCAATAGTTGGAATACAGCCTAAGCGAATATCCCCCGTCATGGGTTCGCCCTGATTTTTCACCAATTCGACTAAGTCATCCACGTCAGTGAGAATTTTTCGAGAACGTTGCACCACTTCTTCGCCGATTGCGGTGAACATAAAGGATTTGTGATCACGTTCAATTAACTGGTGACCAAGTTGCTCTTCAAGATTCTGGATCCCACTCGACAGCGTAGATTGGCTAACAAAACACACCTTAGCGGCGCGGTTAAAATTCTGCTCCTGATGAAGATTCACCAAGTAGTATAGATTTTTGAGGCTAGGTAAATTTTTCATTTAATCGATTGCCACTAAGGTTATGAATTAATAAATTTAATCAACTCTAGCATAAGTTATCAACAAAAACGCGGCTAAATTGCTCAATTATGTGAGCAAAATCGATTTTCAATCAAAGGAAAACGTAAGAGAGCGCTTACAGAGAACAAACGGAGGGGATAAAGACTGGAACTGAGGTTATCGAGGTGCAACCTGAAGCTGCACCTCCATCGTACATACTAGGCTTTCGCCTGTAGGAATTGCTTTAATTGTTGGAGATCGGCACTTGCAAATTCAACAATTTGCGCAACCCAAGTCCCATGTTCAGCTTCCCAGCTCGCTTCTTCGCCATGTTGGAGTAACTGGGCAATTTGCTGAATACGTTTTAAACCAACGGAACCTGCAGCACCTTTAAACTTATGGGCTTCAGAGCATAAAGTATCCTTATCAGCAGCTTCGTTAGCCTTGACTAGATTTCCTACGTACTCAGGCATTAATTGCTCAAATAATACCACGCTTTTTAGCAGAGTTCCGGCACCAATCGCACTGCAATACTGTTCTAACGTATTGAGATCTAGGATTGTTTCTAATTCAACTGTGGCCATCTAGGCCTCCCTTAAGTAGTCCAATGCTTAAAACAAGTTTATGACATGATACCCACTAAAATTGTCAGTGCAACTTATAGCAGCATTTGTGGTCAAAAGAAGTTTTATTTAACAAAAAATCAACTGTATCAAACACTCTCAGCGATAAATCGATAGCAAATGAATCCCTTCATGCTATATGGCTATTATGGTCGCGCTAATGCAGCCCCTTGTCCACCCTTACGCTTAAGATCTTCAACTATCGCCACTAAACCATTCCAACGATAACCGCACCATTCTGGCGCGAGCAGTATTGGTTTTTTCGCATAGGCGGTCACCCGATGAAAAATCACTTCTTTAGGCGTATGGCGAACTAGCTCGCCGACACAAGCGGCATACTCTTCGAGACTGAGCAATGGCAAGCGTCCTGCGCGCCAAGCCTTCGCCATCGTACTGCCCTCGACGACATGTAATGGATGTAGCTTTAAGCCATCGACGCCCTGCGCCAGCACTGCTTGCAGTGTCGCCATATAATCGAGGTGAGTTTCACCGGGTAAGCCTAAGATAAGGTGAGTACAGACTTTTAGGCCTCGGCTTCTGGCCCGTGCAACCGTATCGCAATAGCAGGCAAAATCGTGCCCGCGGTTAATCTTATGCAAAGTCTTATCGTTGGCGGTTTGTAGCCCAAGCTCCAACCAGACATCGACGCCCTTTTGCTGGTAGCTGGCTAATAAATCGAGAACCTTGTCTGGCACACAGTCGGGACGCGTACCGACACACAAACCTACAATCTCACTGTCTTTGACCGCTTCATCGTATTTGGCCATTAACACTTGATACTCATCATAGGTGCTCGTATAGGCCTGAAAATACGCAATAAACTTGTCTGCATTCAGCTTAGGTTTCGCCTCTTTATATCGGGCTTTACCTTGTTCGAGCTGCTCACTGATGCTAAGCGTTTCCGCCTGTTGATAACTAAAAGACGCCACATTACAAAAGGTGCAACCGCCACGTCCCAGAGTGCCATCGCGGTTAGGGCAAGTGAATTTGGCATCGATAGTCAGCTTGCGTAAGCGCTCGCCGTATTTAGCCTTACACACGGCACCGAATGTGTTTACGTATGCATCGAGCCCCATTAGCTCGCCCGCCAAATTTCATGTCGTTTCATTAAAATTAACCAAGATAAAATCACAAAAAAGAAGGAGTAAAGACGTGTGTTTAGATGAAAAAACTCATGATAAACAAAGCAAGCATGGTTTTCTTGGTGGTAAATCAAACTCCCGTTAGATTCACAGCGTCAAAGCTCAAAACCTTAGTCATTGCTCACAGTGTCTTTACACTCCGTGATTCCACTCACAGGCAAACAGAATAACAATTCACTTATTTTATATTTTTATACAACCACTGTATTTGCAATAAAAATCACTATTTCTAAATCAAAAACAATCGCCCTCAATGTTACATTTTAGTAACCCCATCGTTTTTCATTTTTTAAAATTCTTTTTATTCATAATGTTATACAGCACTTTAATCAGTTGACGTTAACGTCAAGTAATTATGTTTTGTGTATGAAACATGAATGAATACCCATATTTTATGCAAATTTTTGGTTTGACCTTTGGTTAATCTCAGGATAATTTGGGTGGTTCGGGTGCATATCTATAGAAAGTCTTTACATTTCTCCCCGAGTAGTAATTTCGTTGAGGTCAAGGGAGGTTTTTGTATGAGCTTATATCATCCCAGTTTTGAGCGGGACAATTGTGGTTTTGGCTTGATAGCACAAATGGATGGCGAAGCCAGCCATCGTATCGTGCGCACCGCCATCCATGGCCTCGATCGCATGAAACACCGTGGCGGTATCGCCTCTGACGGTCGAACTGGGGACGGCTGTGGTTTATTAATGCAGCTACCATTGCAATTTTTTGAAGCCGTTGCCGCGGAAAATGACTGGCACCTGAGCCGCAAATTCGCCGTGGGCATGTTGTTTTTAAGCCAAGATGAAGAACTGGCCGACCAAGCCAAGTTTATTCTCGAACGCGAACTTGAGCGTGAAACCTTAAGTATTGCTGGTTGGCGTAAAGTCCCCGTCAATCCAGAGGTATTGGGTGAGATTGGTAAATCGAGCCTGCCGCAAATCTATCAAGTACTGATCAACGCCCCGATTGGCTGGCGTGAGAAAGATCTTGAGCGTCGCCTCTACATGGCCCGCCGCCGATTAGAGCAACAAATTACTGACGATAAAGACTTTTATGTCGCGAGTCTTTCAGGCCAAGTCATAGTCTACAAGGGCTTGATGATGCCTGCCGACTTGCCCGCATTCTATCCCGACCTTGCCGATATCCGTTTGAAGAGCTCTATTTGTTTATTCCATCAACGCTTTTCAACCAATACTTCACCTAAATGGCCACTCGCTCAGCCCTTTAGATATCTTGCCCATAACGGCGAGATCAACACTATTACTGGTAACCGCCAATGGGCCCGTGCCCGTGCCTACAAGTTTAATTCACCACTACTGCCCGACTTACAACAGGCGGCACCCTTTGTGAATGAAACAGGCTCCGACTCATCCTCTCTCGATAATATGCTCGAGATGTTGCTCTCAGGCGGTATGGACTTATACCGCGCGATGCGTTTGCTTATTCCGCCAGCATGGCAAAGTAACCCAGAGATGGATGATGAGCTAAAAGCCTTCTATGACTTTAACTCCATGCATATGGAACCTTGGGATGGTCCAGCGGGTATCGTCATGACCAACGGTCGCCACGCCGCTTGCGCGGTCGATCGTAACGGTTTGCGACCATCTCGTTATGTGATCACTAAAGATCGTATCTTAACCCTCGCCTCCGAAGTGGGCATTTGGGACTACGCCGCCGATGAAGTGATTGAAAAAGGCCGTGTCGGCCCGGGTGAGCTGTTAGTGCTAGATACTCTCAATGGCCGTCTGTATCAGTCATTCGAAATTGATAACGACCTAAAGCGTCGTCACCCCTATAAAGAGTGGATGGCCAAAAACAGCCGTACTCTGATCCCTGCCGAGCAGTTGGCAACGGAGCAACATGGCGCTAGCGAATTAAGCCCAGAGCAACTGCTGCAATACCAAAAGCAATTTGGCTACACCCGTGAAGAGCTTGAACAAGTGATTTGGGTGCTGGCAAAACAAGGCGAAGAAGCGACAGGCTCCATGGGCGACGATACGCCAATGGCCGTATTGTCGAAAAAATCACGCTCGCTCTATGACTATTTCCGACAGAAATTCGCTCAAGTCACTAACCCGCCTATCGATCCGCTGCGTGAAAAGCACGTGATGTCTCTGGCGACCTGCATCGGCCGCGAGCAAAACCTCTTCAATGAAACCACTGGTCATGCCTATCGGGTGATGTTTAACTCACCGATATTATTATTCAGTGATTTCAATCAATTACTCGGATTAGATAGTACTTACTATCGCGCCAATATCGTCGACTTAAACTACGATCCGAAGGAAGGCTTAGAACACGCTATCCGCCGCATCACCTCGGAAGCCGAACGTTTAGCGCGCAGTGGCACTACACTGCTGATTTTATCAGACCGTGCGATTGATAAATCGGCGCAGGTCATTCCAGCGGCCATGGCGGTTGGCGCAGTACAACAAATGCTGGTGAGTAAGAGCCTGCGCTGCGATACCAACATCATTGTCGAGACCGCATCGGCACGGGATCCGCACCACTTTGCAGTGCTACTCGGCTTTGGTGCCACGGCGATTTATCCGTATTTAGTGTATGAATCAATCTCAGATCTGGCGAAACGCCATCAACTGACCGACACCACGGCGCTGATGCTGAACTTCCGCTACGGCATCGAAAAGGGCCTACGTAAGATCATGTCCAAGATGGGGATCAGCACCGTTGGCTCCTACCGTTGTAGCCAACAGTTTGAGGCCATTGGTATTGCCAGCGATGTGATTGAACTCTGCTTTAAAGGCGTGGTAAGCCGCATCGAAGGCGCCAGTTTTGAGGATATCGCTCAAGATCAAGCGTTGCTGCATAAGGCCGCTTACCGCGCCCATGTGCCACTACCACAAGGCGGTTTACTCAAATACGTGGATGGCGGTGAGTACCACTGCTTCAACCCAGATGTGGTCAACACGCTGCAGGCATCCTTAATCGACAAGAATTTTGCGACCTACAAGAAGTTCGCCGAATTAGTCGATAACCGCCCAGTCGCCACCCTAAGGGATTTGATTGGCATTAAGGCTGACCAAGCTGCGATTGAACTGGATAAAGTTGAAGCAGCCAGCCACTTATTCCCGCGCTTTGACAGTGCGGCCATGAGTATCGGCGCCCTAAGCCCCGAGGCCCATGAGGCATTAGCCATTGCCATGAACCGTTTAGGTGGCCGCTCTAACTCAGGTGAAGGTGGTGAGGATGCGCGTCGCTTTAACACCGAGCGTAACTCGGCGATTAAGCAAATTGCCTCGGCACGTTTTGGCGTAACCGCCCATTACCTAGTCAACGCCGATGTGTTGCAGATTAAAGTTGCCCAGGGCGCAAAACCCGGTGAAGGCGGACAACTGCCAGGCCATAAGGTGAGTGTAGAAATTGCAGGGCTGCGCCACGCGCGCCCAGGTGTAACCTTGATTTCACCACCGCCACACCATGATATTTACTCTATCGAAGACTTAGCCCAGCTGATTTTCGATTTAAAACAAATCAATACCAAGGCACTGATCTCTGTGAAATTAGTGTCTGAGCCAGGTGTCGGCACGATCGCCACAGGTGTAGCAAAAGCCTACGCCGATATGATCACTATTTCTGGCTACGATGGTGGCACAGGCGCGAGCCCTATCACCTCGGTGAAATACGCTGGCAGTCCATGGGAGCTCGGCCTTGCTGAAGTACATCAATCTCTGGTGGAAAATGGCCTGCGTCATAAGATCCGCTTGCAGGTCGATGGCGGCCTAAAAACCGGAACCGATGTTATCAAGGCGGCCTTACTCGGCGCCGAGAGCTTTGGCTTCGGGACTGTACCTATGATTGCCTTAGGTTGTAAGTACCTGCGTATTTGCCACCTAAACAACTGCGCAACCGGTGTCGCAACTCAGGACAAAAAACTGCGCGATAACCACTACCACGGCTTACCAGAGCGAGTAATGACTTACTTTGAGTTTGTCGCCGAGGAAGTGCGCGAGTGGATGGCAGCGCTAGGGGTCAGCAAGTTCGAAGACTTAGTGGGCCGCAGTGAGTGGCTACACACCTTAGAAGGCCAGACCGATAAACAACGTGGACTCGATTTAGCGCCAATTCTGTATCAGCCTAAGGTCAGAGCCAGTACGGCTCGTACGTGGCAGGAAACCAATCCACCAGCGGATTTAGGTTTGCTCAACCAACATTTGCTCAACGAGTGCCAGAGTGCGGTCGATAAGGGCGAGTGTTTCGATGCAGCTTACAGTATCAACAACACCGACCGCTCTGTGGGCGCACGCCTATCGGGCTATATCGCCAGCACCCTTGGCGTTAAAGGCACTAAGGCACCGATTAAACTTAGCTTTAATGGTAGTGCAGGCCAAAGCTTTGGGGTATGGAACAGCCCAGGCCTTGAACTTAAGCTCTGCGGTGATGCCAACGACTACGTCGGTAAGGGCATGTCGGGCGGCAAAATTGTGATTTATCCACCGCTGGGTAGCCCATTCCAGAGCGAGCGCAGCGCGATTGTCGGTAACACTTGTCTATATGGCGCGACGGGTGGACGCTTCTTCGCCGCGGGTCAAGCAGGTGAACGCTTTGCGGTACGTAACTCGGGCGCCATTGCCGTAGTCGAAGGTTTAGGCGATAACGGCTGCGAATACATGACCAGCGGTATCGTAGTCGTGCTCGGCAAAACTGGGGTCAACTTCGGTGCGGGGATGACGGGCGGTTTTGCTTATGTTTTCGACCAATTTGGCCGCTTTAACCGCCGCGTGAATAACGAGCTTGTCGATACCCAAAAACTCGAGTCACCTATCCATCAACAGCATTTGAAAGGCTTAATTGAAGAGCATGTGGCCGAGACTGGCAGTGAGCACGCGAAGATGATCTTAAGCGACTTTGCCAACTGGTTAGATTGCTTTGTTTTAGTGAAACCGAAAAATATCGCCGTTGCAGATCTGCTCAAATTAGAGCAATCGAGCCCGGAACTAGCAGTTAAAGCGGGGTAATAGCAGATGAGTAACGATTTTCAATTTATTGAAGTGGGTCGTAAAGACCCAACTAAACACCCTGCAGCAAAGCGTTCAACTCAGTTTATTGAGATTTATCAGCCCTTTGCTCAAGCTCAGGTGACTGAACAGGCGGACCGTTGCCTCGATTGCGGTAACCCTTATTGTGAGTGGAAATGTCCGCTGCACAACTATATTCCCAATTGGCTGAAACTGGCGCAACAGGGCCGAATTATGGAAGCAGCGGATTTAGTCCATGAGACCAATACCCTGCCCGAGATCTGCGGCCGCGTCTGCCCACAGGACAGACTCTGTGAAGGCGCTTGTACCCTAAACGCCGACTTTGGCGCCGTGACTATCGGTAATGTGGAGAAATACATTACCGATACCGCCATAGCCCAAGGCTGGCGTCCGGATATGAGTAAAGTCACGCCACGCAAGGAAAAGGTCGCGATTGTGGGCGCAGGCCCTGCTGGTTTAGGCTGTGCCGATATTCTTGCCCGTAATGGGGTTAAGGCTGTGGTGTTTGATAAATATCCCCAGATTGGTGGCCTGCTGACCTACGGTATTCCCGCCTTTAAACTGGATAAAGCCGTGATGGCAACTCGCCGCACAGTGTTAGAAGGTATGGGAATCGAGTTCAAACTGGGCGTAACTGTCGGTAAGGACGTCGCCTTTAACCAACTGCTTGAGGAATACGATGCCGTCTTCCTCGGCATGGGCACCTACACCGCCATGAAAGCGGGCCTTGAGGGCGAAGATGCCCAAGGCGTGTACCAAGCCCTGCCCTACTTGATTGGCAATACCCATCATCTGATGGGCAGCAGTAATCCAGACACCCCATACCTCAACCTTGCCGGTAAGCGCGTGGTGGTCTTAGGTGGCGGTGATACGGCTATGGACTGTGTTCGCACCGCCGTGCGCCAAGGGGCCAGCAGTGTGATTTGTGCCTATCGCCGTGACGAAGCCAACATGCCGGGTTCACGCCGCGAGGTGCAAAACGCCCGTGAAGAGGGCGTGAACTTCCTGTTTAACCGTCAACCCGTGGCGATTAAAACCCAGGATGGCAAAGTAGTGGGCGTGGAATGCGTTGAAACCCAAATGGGTAAAGCCGATGCCAGCGGCCGTCAACGTGCCGAAGCGATTGAAGGCAGCGAGCAGTTACTCGACGCCGATGCGGTAATTATCGCCTTCGGTTTCCAACCTAGCCCTGCGCCTTGGTTTGCCGATTACGGCATTGAACTCGACCAATGGGGCCGAGTAAAAGCCAGCAAACAGGCCGATAACCCATTCCAGACCACCAATCCAAAGGTATTTGCTGGCGGCGATATGGTCCGAGGTTCGGATCTGGTTGTGACCGCAATTGCCGAAGGACGTGATGCCGCGCAAGGTATTCTTAACTACTTAGATTAATTGTTTTTTGTTGTACCGCTGTAGTTGTACCGCTGTACCTGTGAGTCTCGGACCCGTACCCACGGGTCCACCGTTTGCTTGTGAATTTTGGCGCACCTTAGGGTGCGCATTTTTTTGCCCGCCCTGCGTTTTATCCTATCCCAATCAAGCAATCGCAATCCCACAATAACGCCAAAGCATAACTGTGGTATATTAGCCGCCATTCTGTTATCCCACGCTTTAGTGGCATCACACATTCAGTAGAATCAAAAGGGTCTCCCATGAAAATTGGTATTATTGGCGCAATGGAGCCAGAAGTTGCCCATCTTATTGCGGCTATGACAAACGCCTCTTCGCAAACGATTGCAGGCATTGAATTTATCGCTGGCACCTTAGCGGGCAAAGACGTAGTGGTAACACGCTCTGGTATTGGCAAAGTCGCCGCCAGTATTGCCACCACACTGCTGATTGAAAAATACGCCCCCGATGCGGTAATTAACACAGGTTCTGCGGGCGGTTTTGTCGATTCACTGTCAATTGGCGATATCGTGATTTCATCTGAAGTGCGCCACCATGATGTGGATGTCACTGCATTTGGTTACGAAATTGGCCAAATGGCGCAGCAACCCGCGGCGTTTATTCCTGCGCCATACTTAGTCGAAGCCGCCAATAAGGCGATCGCACAATTAGGTGAAGTGAAAGCGATTGAAGGCTTAATCTGTACTGGCGATAGCTTTATTTGCGATCCAGTTCGCACCAAGATCATGTTGGAACACTTCCCAACCATGGCGGCCTGCGAGATGGAAGGCGCGGCAATTGCCCAAGTATGTCACCAGTTTGGTGTACCATTCGTGGTGATCCGCTCGCTCTCTGACAATGCCAACAACGACTCACCAGTCGACTTCGATTCTTACATTGTGAAGGCAGGTTACCATTCAGCACTAATGGTGATGTTGCTGCTTGAGCAATTAGATCCAAACTCAGTAAAGTAATTGGTTAAAGCATGATTGCGGAAAGTACCTGATGCACAGTTCTTTTTATCAACAACTTGTCGAAATTGATGGCGCTTTGTTTGAGGGCTTCTTGGTACTTTTCTTTGCTTTATTGCTGGCGCGTTTAGCGCCATTGCCAAGGGAAATGCAGCCACTAATTTGGTTTAGTCACTTAGCCAAACAGCTCGCCGCTAAAGTCAACCGCCCTGGGCGCGCGCCTAGTCAACAGGCAACTGCGGGCTTTTTAGCCATGTTGCTATTGGTGTTCCCTTTTTGGGCAATTATTACGTTTTTACTTGAACTTGCCGCCTTCCCTTGGTTCTTTGAATTTTTAGTCCTGTATCTGTGTTTAAGCGACGCAGGCTTTAGCCAAGTCGCCGATGAAATTGCTAAGGCATTGAAGCGCGAGGATAATGCCAGCGCAAAAAAGCTATTACAGCCGTGGGTTGTCCGTGACACGGATAATCTGTCGGAAGTCGGCTTAACCAAGGCTACGATAGAAAAGCTCGCTACCGCGCCGATTTATGGCACAGCCTCGACTATCTTCTTCTTTGCGATCGCAGGCGCCCCTATGGTGCTGGCAGTCAGAATGATTAAACAGCTCGAACTCAGTTGGCCGCCCATTCAACCTAAGTACCAACACTTTTGCAGTTCGGTGCACCTAATCTCCACAGCTCTGCTGGCGATCCCCGCCTGGTTATGGAGCCTATCAATTGCGATTCAGGGCGGCCCTAAAGCCTTGGTATTATTGTTTCGCACCTCTAAAAATCATCCAGCCCTGCGGGGTTATGTGATGAGCGTGTCCTTAGTGGCGAATATTTTACGGATTGAATTGGGTGGGCCGCAGAAGTTTTCGGGGCAACGCATTGATGTGGCAAAGATAGTCTATGGCCCACAGCCGCGCCATGAGATAATAGCTCCTGCGGTAAAACTCACCTCACGGGCCTGTGCTATCTGGTTTAGCTTTATAACCTTACTTCCGATCATTTGGGCGGGTTTACGCTGGCTACAAACCCTGTGATATGATGCCTTTAATCTTAACATTAGGTTAAAGGCTGACTTATCTTGTTCGAAAACATGCATGTTTCATTAACAACTCCCGCTTTGCTATTTCCGGCAATCTCACTGTTATTACTTGCCTATACCAACCGCTTCTTTGCGCTGGCGGCACTGATACGTCAGCTCAGTAACGGCGATAAACCCGTGCATAAGGATCAGATTAAAAACTTAAGCCAACGGATCCGAATTATTCGCCGCATGCAGGAGGCAGGCGTATCCAGCTTTGCCCTGTGCGTACTCTGTATGATTTTTATCTATATCGGTTTTAATAAAACAGGCTCGGTGATCTTCGGTGCCAGCTTGTTACTGCTACTCTATTCACTGATTTTATCTGTGATAGAAATTCGTATCTCCGTGGACGCGCTGAACATCCACATCAAAGAGATGAGTAAATGAGCCACTGGATTTACTTCTTCGATTTATGTGGTACGGCGGTATTTGCCCTTTCCGGCGCCTTAGCCGCAGGGCGTCACCGTATGGATCCCTTTGGCGTTATCGTGCTCGCGTCGGTAACAGCTGTGGGTGGTGGCAGTATTCGCGATGCGCTGATAGGCGCCACGCCGGTGTTTTGGATCCGCGACCCAAACTACATCATAGTGATACTCACCACAGTATTGGCTTGTTTGCTATTAGTACGCCGTCCCCGCAAGATGCCGCAATATACGCTACCGGTCGCCGACGCCTTAGGTTTGGCCCTGTTCACTGTGATTGGTGCTGAAAAAGCCCTCAATATGGGACTCAGCGGCATGATTGCCGTCGTGATGGGCTTGATCACAGGCGTAGGAGGAGGCATTATTCGAGACTTACTGTGCAGACAAATCCCTATGGTGTTACGCACAGAAATCTATGCCACGGCTTCAATTATTGGTGGCATAGGTTATACCGTAAGCTTAGCCTTCGGTATGGGCGAAAAAACGGCGCTATTTTTAGCTATGACTAGCGCTTTAATTATTCGTCTATGCGCCATCAAATGGCATTTGTCGTTACCCGCCTTTGATCTCAAAACCAAGAGGGAATAGTTTGCGAATATTGTGTCTTTTAGTCTGTCTTATTTGGGGTCCGGCCTTGTTTCCTGCGTCTGTGCACGCCAACTCAGGGGAAATGCCAGCAGAACAGCAGTTAGCCGTAAAATACATGAACGCGCTAACAGAGCACGACTATCAGACACTCAGCAAATTCTATAACCGTGATACCGTCTTCTTCGATAAAACCGCCAATCGTAAATACACCGGGGGGCGGTTTATTATCGACTTCTTTGAGCGCGCTCACGAAGGTGTGCTCGAATATGATTTCAATATCGAGCATATGTATAACGCTGGCTCCCTCGTGGTGATGATTGGTAACTATCACTTTAAGGGACCCGGCGAGCAGTTTGGTAAACCCGGAAAAATTATTGATGTCGCCATTCCTGGAGTCACCAGCCTTAAGCTCGATATGCGTAATCACAGGGTCACAGAGCATGTGGATTTGATTGATTACCAGACTATGTCAGACCAATTAGCGATGCAGTAGTCACAAAATTTAGCTTTTATTGAAACTTGAGCCCTCAAAACGAGTCGAAACCTGCAATGAGTCAATACGACTGAGGTGCGGCATCCTTTGCCCACGGGTCGTTTCGTTTCAATGAGGTTTGTATGAAGTTGTTTGGACTGATTGCCCTACTCGCCCTGAATGGCCTAATGCTCGCGCCCTACACACAGGCGCAGCAGCCGATTATTGTATCCTACGCGGTGCAACCCGTAAGCCATTTCAACCAGCAACTGCGGGCCGCCCAGGAGCAACATCAAGCCTGGAGCGAAGATCCCACCGCCATCAGCAGCCAATATGCGGGTAAAAAGTTTACCCTTGTCCGCACTCAGCCAACCAAAAATGGCGTGTTTACCTATCAAGTGAGCGAGTTGTCGCAGCAGCACCCACAAATGCTGTTAATTCTGTCGCTTAAGAAAAGTGCCCAACGCTGGCAAGTGGATTCCGCTCAGTTGGCGTGGAAGTGTCGCGATAGCCAACATTTCGGTACCGACAGATGCAATATCGGCGAGCATGAGGCCAGCACAGCACCTTAAACGATTGCCTAGATAAAATGCAGATATAAGAAGAGCGCCCTTAGGCGCTCTTTTACTTGCTTGGTAAGTGCTTATTAACCCTTATAAGCACTCACAAGCGGCACTAACATAGTTCGAATTAAACCAGAGTCACTTTAGCGAACTTACGCTTACCGACTTGGAATACGGCAACCGTGCCAGCGCTTAAGGTCATGCGGCTATCGTCAACCTTCTCACCGTCCATCTTCACCGCGCCTTGCTTAATCATACGCATCGCATCGGAAGTCGAACCCACTAAGTCAGCATCTTTAAGTAAGTTAGCAATCGCTAAGCCTTCACCCGCCGCTAATTCAACCTCAGGGATATCGTCTGGGATAGCGCCTTTTTGGAAACGGTCGATAAAGGCTTGATGGGCACTCTCGGCCGCCGCTTGGTCGTGGAAACGCGCGATGATTTCCTTCGCGAGGGCAATCTTGGTATCACGAGGGTTAGCACCGTTGGCAATATCTTGTTTGAACTGTTCAATCTCAGCCAAAGGACGGAATGACAGCAACTCAAAGTAGCGCCACATTAATTCGTCAGAAATCGACATGATCTTGCCAAACATTTCATTGGCGGGCTCACTCACACCAATGTAGTTGTGCGCCGATTTAGACATTTTCTTCACGCCGTCTAAACCTTCAAGCAGTGGCATCATAATCACGGCTTGTGGCTTTTGGCCTTCGGCTTTTTGTAACTCACGGCCCATTAACAGGTTGAACTTTTGGTCGGTTCCGCCTAATTCAACGTCAGCCTTCAGGGCAACTGAGTCATAACCCTGTAAAAGTGGATACATAAATTCGTGGATAGCGATCGACTGACCCGAAGCATAGCGCTTCTTAAAGTCGTCACGTTCCATCATACGGGCAACGGTTTGCTGCGAGGCTAAACGGATCATCCCCGCTGCGCCTAATGGCTCTAACCAGCTCGAATTGAACTCGATACGGGTTTTTGCAGGATCCAAAATTTTATAGACCTGCTCTTTGTAGGTCTCAGCGTTGGCTAATACTTGCTCACGGGTGAGTGGTGGACGCGTGCTGTTTTTACCACTTGGATCACCCACCATACCGGTAAAGTCACCAATTAAGAAAATGACTTCATGACCTAACTCTTGGAATAATCTTAATTTATTTAAAATTACTGTGTGTCCAAGATGGATATCCGGTGCGGTAGGATCAGCGCCTAACTTGATACGAAGTGGACGTCCTTCTTTGAGTTTTTCCAGCAGATCCGATTCGAGTAGGATCTCATCGGTACCACGTCTAATTTCTGCTAATACTTGGTCTAAATCAGCCATCTCGGCGGGGACTCCTAAGGCCATGATCATAAAATGAGGAGACTTATGTTACTTGTTAGCCACCACAATTGAAAGTGTGTAAACTAATGGATTATTCAGGCCTTAGGTAATCGGTATCGGCGTCACATGGGAAAGGTTATAACGTTATTTAAATTGTTGCCTAAAAAGCATCAAATTCTCCTCAGCATTCTTTCTGTTATCACTACGATAACCTTGCTTTTTCCCTCTGAAGAAGCCCAAGCTTCAAGACAAACTCAAGGTGTTGCAAACCAAGCCCAAGTTAATACCCGTTACGATGTTCCCTTAGCCTTTCGCTCCCCAGAGCGTCCTGAAGGGGTTGAGGGCCAATCGCAAGATGCATCCACCAACACCACGCCATTATCTTCGGCCGATGCCTTAGCCGCAGGCAATGTGCCCGCCAGCGAAACCTTAGAGAGCGCCCATCACCAAGATGTTGAACATTTTAATGTGAAAAATGGCGATACCTTAGCCGCAGTTTTTGAGCGCGCGGGACTCACCAGCAAAGATGTGTACGAAATTACCCAGCTGCCACTCGCCAAACAGAATCTGTTAAAAATCATCCCCGGCGAAGAAATTGTGATATCGAAAGATGCCAAGGGTGATTTAACCGAAGTACGCTACCGTGTCGATGCGGTATCGACTTTAGTGATCACTAAGGATCAGGATAAGTATTCCGAGAAAATCTCCGAAAAAGACATTGAAATCCGCACTCAATTCACCAGCGCGAAAATCAAGAGTAACTTCTGGAATGCCGCTGTTGATGCGGGTTTAAACGCGAACCAAATTATGCAGCTATCGACCGTGTTTGGCTGGGATATCGACTTTGCCTTGGATTTACGTGAAGGCGATAGCTTCGCCATTATCTATGAGCAGGAATATGCCGAAGGCGAGTTTTTACGTAACGGCAATATCCTCGCCGCCGAGTTTATCAACCAAGATGAGCGCTACACCGCGATTCGCTATACCGACGGCAACTATTACTCCGAAAACGGCACCAGCATGCGTAAGGCCTTCCTGCGCTCACCAGTCGACTTTAAATATGTCAGCTCAAACTTCAACCCCAAACGCCTACACCCTGTCACAGGGCAAGTTAAGGCTCACCGCGGCGTTGACTATGTTGCCGCCATTGGTACCCCCATTAAGGCGGCGGGTAATGGCCGAGTTATCGAATCCGGCTACAATCAATTTAATGGTAACTATGTGTTCATTAAGCACAACGATACCTACACGACTAAATATTTGCATTTGACCAAACGCAACGTCAGTAAAGGGGCCAGCGTTAAGCAGGGGCAAATTATCGGCACCTTAGGTAAGACAGGACGCGTCACAGGCGCTCACCTACACTATGAATTTATCGTCAATGGCGTGCACCGTAATCCAAGAACGGTTGATTTACCTAAGGCCGAATCGATTGCCCGTAAAGAAAAGCCACAATTCGATGCGCTCAGCAAACAGTTGATGGCTAGCATTTCACAGAACAAGCAAACCCAATTGGCGATGCAATAACGACGGACGGATCCCCTCAAATGAACAAGGCTTATTATATTGGACTGATGTCTGGCACTAGCATGGACGGCGTCGATGCGGTATTAGTCGACTTTGCGGGCGAGCAGCCGCAGCTTATCGCAACGCATACCGAGGCGATCCCCAGCCATTTGCTTAAGGGATTGCAGCGTTTATGCCTGCCCGGCAATGATGAGATCAACCGCCTTGGCCGCCTTGACCGCAGTGTGGGTAAATTATTTGCTCTTGCGGTCAACAACTTGCTTACCAAAGCCCAAATAGCCAAAGAAGAGATCATTGCCATTGGTAGCCATGGCCAAACCGTGCGCCACATGCCAAACCTTGAGGTGGGTTTTACCCTGCAAATTGGCGATCCCAACACCATAGCAACCGAGACGGGCATCGATGTGATTGCCGATTTTCGTCGTAAAGACATTGCCTTAGGTGGCCAAGGTGCGCCCTTAGTACCCGCCTTCCACCAGCAAACCTTTGCCCAAGTCGGTAAAAAGCGCGTGATCCTCAATATTGGCGGCATTGCCAATATCACCTATCTGACGGGAAATCGTGAAGAGGTCTTAGGCTTTGATACTGGGCCTGGCAATACGCTGATTGATGCCTGGATCCAGCAAGTGAAAAATGAACCCTACGACAAAGACGGTGAATGGGCCGCTTCGGGCAAAACCGACCAACAGCTGCTGGCGCAGTTGCTGTCGCACCCTTATTTCTCCCTCGCCTATCCCAAGAGTACGGGGCGCGAGTTGTTTAATCAGGCCTGGTTAGAGCAGCAATTATCACAGTTTAATCAATTGGATGAAGAAGATATCCAATCGACGTTACTCGATTTAACCTGCCACAGCATCGCCCGCGATATCCTTAAACTCGCCCCTGTGGGAGAGTTATTTGTCTGCGGTGGCGGCGCCTTTAATAGCGAGTTAATGCAGCGCTTAGCGGCGCTACTGCCGGATTATCACATCGATACCACCTCTGCACTGGGCGTCGACCCTAAATGGGCCGAAGGCATCGCCTTTGCGTGGCTCGCAATGCGCCACCATTTAGGTTTGCCCGCCAACCTGCCAGCGGTGACGGGCGCCTCCCGCGAAGCCGTATTAGGCGGACGCTTTAGCGCTAAGTAAAGCTCAAACCTACTGAAGTAGTTTGTGTTTAAGTAAGATGATGTCCCGCTGCGGAAAACCATCGAGCGTCATCACTAAGCGGTTTGACTCCGGAATATAGGTCATGGAGCCAAACCCGCTTAGGCTCGAGCGGGGCACCCTAAGGAGTGGCGTGACCTGCTGACTGCTCGCCTCCCAGTAATTCAATCGCTGCTCATTACCATTACTGGATTTGAAATACACCCCGTCCGCCGTAAGCACCCAGTTATTGCCCGCGCGGAATACTTTGCTGGAGATTAATTCTTCAACTTGCTCAGGCTGAGTCAGATCAAGCTGCCATAGTCCATTTCCCCCATAGCGACTAAACACCAATTCAGTTGCCGACTTGGCAAAACCCACCGCCATACTCAGAGGGCTTATCACCTTGGGCGCACTGTTATCTAAATAAAACTCGGTGATACCGTCGCTGGTCGATGCCAATACGGCTGTACCCTGCCAATTCCAGCTGGGTCGACCATGACTATGGTAACTCGAAGCTAAGGCGGTAATGTTCTTATTGGT
Source organism: Shewanella decolorationis S12 (assembly GCF_000485795.1). Taxonomy (GTDB): domain Bacteria; phylum Pseudomonadota; class Gammaproteobacteria; order Enterobacterales; family Shewanellaceae; genus Shewanella; species Shewanella decolorationis. Next base: position 71,062 of record NZ_AXZL01000061.1, on the reverse strand, counting down.
TAAATCTAAAATAAAAATGCGATTGCCTTCATTACGATCATCGGGGGCGATAAAAGCAATTTTAGAACCGTCGGGTGACCAACGCGGATAAGCAACACGCGACTTAAGCTGAGTGTGTTGCTCAAGTTTTTGCCCCTTGATATCCGAGGTCCAAATCTCGTTATAGCCAGTATCGCTAGAGACGAACACGATTCGCCCCGCCTCAGGGGAATAATCGGGATTACGGTGACTCACGCCCGAATATAACAGTGGAAACAAACTGCCCGGCACTTTATCCCCGAGGGAAAAATACGCCATTTGGAACTGCCGGCGATACTGGTGATAAACCAACTCGCCCTCATCGGATACGCTACTGGGATAACTCATACCCTCCACATCAAGCGGCCGAATCTGAGTAGTTTCAATATCGATAGTAAAACCATTGCGACTACCAGAGTCTTCCGTAGCAAACACTAACGCCTGGCTGTTGGGCGTCCAACTTAAGCCGCGAATATCTTCTAGTCCTTGGGTTAAGCGTGTTTCATTGGCATTGGCTAAGTCGCGAATAAAAATATCCTCAGAGATATTACTAAAGCGCCTCGCTATCGCAAGCCATTTACCATCGGGGCTAAAGGCTAAATCTCTATCTTCATAATTACACTGGCTTTCGCAGGATAATCTTTCAGACTTAGCGTCTGCTTTTGCCAAAGGTAAGCGGTAAATACCACCCACTTTATCCGTCTCATGAGAGGAGATATAAGCAAGATATTGACCATCGGGGGAAATATCTATCGCCGCCATATCAGTGCTACAGGGCGCTAGGGCTAGCATCTCATTGGTTGCTAAAGTCAATTGGGTAATGGTGCACTTTCCCGTCGCATGGCTGCGGGAGGCAAAAAACAACTTGGTATCATCTAAGCTCCACACAGCACGCAACTCAGATGAGGAGGAAGGGGTTAACTGATGGGCGGGCACATCTTCACGTTTAAAATCTTTAAGATACAGACTAGATGTCACCCCAGGACGACTCGCCCCATACACAAGCCAACGCCTATCGTGGGATAACCTTGGATAACGCTCCGAACCCGGATCTCGAGTCAGCACCGTCATTTGGGTATCCGTCATCCGCCGTTTATCTTGATATAAATGCATACCTATAAATAAACAACCGACAACAGCCACAGCACCCAGCACCATCGCCGTTAAGCGCAAACGCTGATTGGCATGTTGCAATTTAGTCTCAGTGGTCTGCAGTAAATCTTCTTCGGTATCGTCGAGTTGATCGTAGATAGGCTGTAACAACAGACGATAGCCTGCCTTACGCACTGTCTCAATCACACCTCCCTCAACATCTAGAGGCGATAATTGCTGCCGTAAATGCCAAATCGCGTTGGTGAGCGCCTTAGTGCCAACATAGGCATTGCCTTCCCACACTTGAGTTATCAACTCATCGCGGGTAACCACATTAGGATAACGCAGGGCGAGATAGCTAAGTACTTCAATAAACTTAGGTTGAAGCGACACTTTAGCCGATTCATTTGAGGATGATTCATCCCCCTGCGTTTGAAATAAAATTGAGTTATCGGAAGGGTCAATATGGCAACTCCCCAAGCTGAAACCCAACTTACTCTTATCCTTCATTTTTCTCACACCTTCGCTATTCGTCTTTTTATGGTTACGGGAATGAGTACATCATCAGGCTAGATACTACCTAAGACTGAGCCTAGTTAGCAAACGAATGAGTTCAACTAACTATTTAAAATTCAAAAGATTAGTAAGTAACAAATCTAAAATAGAGATTTAAACAATATAGAAACGAGCCAAGATAGATTGCGATACGGCAACAGATTACTTACAACTGATTGACCAATAACAACATAAGAGTCAAAGCCTTACTCCTGCGGTCAACTCATCTCAGCAGGGGTAGTTTCTTTGCAAGGAACCCAAGTATGCTTCGCTTAACCTTAATTGGCATCTGGACTATGCTATGCCTGATTTTTATCCCCAACACCTTCGCGCAGGACTACCAGAAACCTTCCCCCGCACTGCAACAAACCATTGCGCATAACGCGGATCTCACGACTCGACTCTCAAATGATCATCAGTGGCTGGCGTTACTCAGCCCCATTGCAGCACCGAGTATTACCACACTAGCCCAGCCTGAGCAGAAGTTGGCAGGATTACGTATCGCTGCCGAGCAATATTTACCGAGTCGTATCACCCAACGCTACCAACAACTCAGGCTGATTAATATTCAGAACAATCGGCAGCGGCTGATAAGCTTGCCCAGTGGCCACGATATCACCGAAGTGCAATTTTCCCCCGACAGTCGCTATTTGTCCTATGTCAGCCTAACGCCTGTGGGCGGTTACTTATATGTATACAACATCGCTCAAGACCGCCACAAGCGCCTGTCAGACAACCGATTAAATGGCACGATTAGCCTTGATTATCAATGGGCTAATAATAGTAGTCTGCTTGCTCGCTTTGTCATTGCCCCCAATACCAACGCAAGCATTGCTCCTACCGTTTACGCACCGAAAACCAAGGAAACCTCCGGCAAACAAAGCCCGCAACGCACCTATCAAGACTTGTTGAAAACCAGCGCTGACAAACAACGCTTTAGCCAACTGACGACCAGTCAACTGGCTCTTGTGGATTTAGATGGCAAGCTGACAAATATCGCCGCGCCGGGCATCTTTGAGGATTTTTCGCTGTCGCCTGATGGTCAATATATCTTAACCCATCAGCTCACCACGCCCTTCTCAACCCAAGTAAAGTATTATGATTTTCCAACTTTAATAGAGGTTTATAATCTCAAGGGGCAAAGGATTGCTCAGTTACATCACAGCCAAAGTGGTGAATCCAAACCTCAAGGAAAAGACTCTGCTTTACCCGGCCCTCGCATGTTCCATTGGGTTCAAGGGCAAGGCGCAACCTTAGCCTTTACCGAGGCTTTAGATCAGGGCGATAGCCAGCAAGAGGCGCCGCTACGGGATAGCCTATGGCAACTCGATGCGCCCTTTACCCAAAAGGCCAAACTCATCGCCAAAACCCCTTGGCGGATCATCGATATCGACTGGGCGGAAAATAACATCGCCTTAGTGAGCCAGCGCAATAGCAAAGCACAGTTACTGCGACTGAGTCGCCTAGACACCCACCTTGGGGAAACTTCGTTGTATACCTTGAACGAGCGTAATCTGCGCGATAAATATCAAGAGCTTGGAACATTCCCCAGAGAATATACCCAAGGCAAAGGGCAAGTGATCCGCGTGCAGGCACAAACCGCAGGGGTTATGCACTACGGCCAGGGGGCATCGCCTCAAGGCGATAAGCCATTCTTAAAACACACCTCACTCGCTACAGGAGAATCCTCACTGTTATGGCAATCTGCAGCCAACCAATTAGAGTCGGTGCGCTACGTGCTCAATATTGAGCCCTTACAACTGATTATCAACCGTGAAAGCCCGACTGAAGCACCGAGTCTTGTCTTAATCGATGGCGCCAAAGAACATGTGCTCTACCAACAGGCCGATGAATTGAGTGCGTATCGGGGAATGCAGAAGCAGCTGATCACCTACAAAAGAGCCGATGGCGTGCCCCTCTCAGGCACCCTCTACTTACCCGCTAATTACACCAAGGAGCAAGGTACCTTACCCGTATTGATGTGGGCTTATCCGCGGGAATTTAACGATCCCGATGTCGCGGGCCAAATCAGCTTTAGCGCTAATCAATATCCCAGCATCAGCCCAAGGGGCCCAATTCCTTTAGTCGCCGAAGGCTTTGCCGTGTTTGATAAAGTCTCTATGCCCATCATCGCTCAAGGGGATAAAGAGCCCAATGACAGCTTTCGTGAACAACTCATTGCCAACGCCCAGGCGGCTGTCGATACCTTGGTCGATTTAGGCATTGCCGATCGTAAACAAATCGCCGTGGGTGGACACTCCTACGGGGCCTTTATGGTGGCAAACTTGCTTGCCCATACGGATTTGTTCTATGCAGGTATTGCCCGTAGCGGAGCCTATAATCGCAGTCTAACGCCTTTTGGGTTTCAAAATGAGGAGCGTTACTACTGGCAAGCCAATGATATTTATCAGCAAATGTCACCATTTAATTATGCTGATAACATCAAATCGCCCTTGCTATTAGTTCATGGTGAGATGGATCAAAACTCAGGCACTTTCCCGCTGCAATCTGAGCGACTATTTGATGCCATTCAAGGCCTTGGCGGTAAAGCAAGATTAGTTATCCTGCCCTTTGAAGGACACGGTTATGCGGCTAAGGAATCCCTAGAACACTTGCTCTGGGAACAAAGCCGGTTCTTAAAGGCAAATCTGCCGTCCACGAACCTGTAAAAATCAGCGCTTAGCATTCCACAAGAACACACCATCAGATGATTGGCGGCATAATAAGTCGCCAATCGCTTAACAAGTTACTGCTATCACTGAGCCCTATACACTCTGTTCAATTTAAGAAAGTATCCCCCTCTAACTTATTACGCCGAAGCTTTGCCTTTTTACTATTCCCAGTTAGCTACTCACTTCAAGTCAGCACTTATTCAAGCTCTGGCTGAAATTCAAGCTCTGGCAGAAAGAGTTAACGTTAAGCTTCTCTACAGAGGAAGTATCAAAGGTCTGTGCCAGCCTATCCCATTGAAGGCTTTGGTGCTTGTGCCGAACCTATTACGACGAACCTATTGCGACTAACCTATTGATGTGAATATCTTGCGGTTATTGGCAATAAAAAACCGCATGCAGGGAGCCACATGCGGTTGAGCAAACTTAAGTGATTAGTATCAGTTCAACGATATTAGAACTTAAGCTCTGCACCTAGGTAGGCATAGCGACCAACACCACCGCCATAGGCGCTGCTGTAGTTACCATTACCCGTTTCGACTAAATCACCAGTATCGGCTACCCAAGGGCCCTGATTGTCGAAAATATTACGCACACCGCCGTATAAACGTAATTCAGCCTGACTCACGTCCATAGTGTAAGACACCGACAAATCGTGGGTGATATACGAACTATAGAATAGGAATGCGGGCGTTTCTGGATTAGCCACCGCACTGGCATCACCCGCATCGAGTTTGGCTTGGTTTTCGGCCTTCAGCACGTTCCACTCTTCAACTCTATCGTGGCTATCGACCATGGCGCTCTTATACTTCGCGCTCCAACGCACACGCCAATCATCGTTACTCCAGCTTAATGAAATTGCACCTCGGTCTTCAAAAATTCCACTGGCAAGTTCACCCACATAATCCTCCTTCACTAAGCCATCAGCGCCGTAGTAACTTGAGCTGTATTCCAACACATGGGTCCAGTTAGTTTTTAAGCTGAGTTCACCGTATCCGTCTAATTGCCACTCGTAGGCCATGGCGAAATCGATACCACGAGTGACTATGTCATTTAAGTTCAATTCCTGCTGAATAACCTGGGTGATTTGGCCCTCAGTATCACGAGTGATATCCTGACAGTACTCATTATCAGCTCCATAAGGGTTACTCGAGTTATAACATTCGGCCAGAATATCCTCGTTACTTAATGAACCAATCGCATCGGCAACTTTGATATCGTAGTAATCAACCGCCAGATTGAAACCTTCAAGGAAGGCTGGCGCCATGGTAAAGCCTAAGGTATAGGTATCTGCGGTTTCTTCGGTCAGGTTTTCATTACCCGCGTTAGGAGAATACTTTGAACCACTTACCGCTTTGAAAATGCCAGTGCTAGCAATGGCCGCTGCAATCCCAGGATCGAGACGGCAACTATCATGCCCAGCGCCTGTTGAGGTTGCCGTTACACCATTACAAATATCGCGAATACTGTCGTAATCACCACGGGGGGGAGAAATAAGCTCTGTGATATTTGGCGCACGTTGTGAACGAGAGTAGTTTGCACGCAGTGCATAGTTGGCGATAGGCTCCCAAAGTAGACCTGCGCGATAACTCGACATTAAGTCGATGTTTTTCTGGCTGTAATCCGCAAGACGTAATGACACATCAAGGTCAAGTTTATTGGCAAAACTCACATCTCTTAATAACGGAAGACTCGCCTCACCAAAGGCTTCCCAGACAGTGACATCACCTTTGAAGGGAGGAACATCGTTAAAAGTAATCGCATCACCACGCATCGCCTTATCGGTATCCACAGCTTGGGTATCTCGGCGATACTCCATCCCAAATGCCGATTGCACACCACCCGCAGGTAATTCAAATAATTCTCCTGAGATAAATCCTAGGGCATTAAATTGCGTGATATCCGTGTTGATATAGGGATTTGCGCGAATATAGTCAGCTCCTTCCTTGCTGATGGAGCCTTCACCAAAGATATTGACGGGCACACAGCCCTCGGCTCTAGCGGCTTCGCTGGCACATTGAATCGTGACACCATCGGCGGCATATACGGCATTCAAGGCATTTCTTAAACGACGAATGCTGATCTCATTGCTGCGACGTTGACGCTGTTCAAACTTACCGTAACCCAGTGAGGCATCCCAAGTCCAAGTTTCAAACAAATCCCCCTGTAATCCCGCCCAAGTACGTAACGTGGTACGCTCGTTGTCACTTTCAACTGGCCCCACTTCTTCGAAGCGACGGTCCCAAGTAATGCTCTTGCCTGCTGTTGCAGCAATTTCAGCGGGTATATAAGGGTTATTGGCTAAAATACTGCCCGCATCAATCATCCCAGGTAATCCAGTGATGGGATCGATATACAGCTCAGCGTCGTTATAGTCTTGGCCTTCAGCATCGGTACGACGAAACGCAGTATTACGGCTAAATTGAACTTGTGCATTCGCACGAACACTTTCACTAAGGTCATAATTTATTTTGACCGCAGCGGCTAAGGTATCCTCGGGAACCTTTAATAAGCCTGTGGTATAACCGTTATAACCATCGCGCTCTTCTTTAAAGTCAGTTTTAAGCTCAGAGCCATCGTACCACCAAGAGTTCGATTTAAAACGGCCACCGACAATATCGTTGCTGCGCTCACGCCAATCTTCTGGAGTAATATCCCGCATACACTGATAACCATCGGCGGTATTCATGGTATTACACATTTGCTTTTCGTCGTAGGCAAAACTTGACTCATACAGGGCTCTTTCCCTGTCGGTTGCAAATAACCCATGCTGCTTATCGTAAGTCGCACTGGCAAAGATATAACCTTTATCGCTATTAAAATCAGTGCCATAACCTACATCGACTGTGGTTTCTCGGCCACCACCTTCGGTGGTTTCGCCGCCACGGGCGTTAATCTCAAACCCAGTCTTATTCTGCTGAGTGATAATATTGACCACACCTGCAATAGCATCCGAACCATACACAGCCGACGCCCCGCCGGTAATGATTTCGACCTTATCGACCATAGCGGCAGGAATCGTGCTTAAGCTGACATAGTTACCACTATAACTATTAGAAACAACACGACGACCATCGATAAGGGTTAAGGTACGATCCGTGCCTAAGTTACGTAGGTCAATGGTTGATAGGCCGGTATTTTGCACACTCGATTGGCTATTGGTGCTGCTAACCCCTTCGGCCAAGGCAGGAATTTGATCAACTAAAATATCCGCCAATGAACCAATACCGCTATCGGCGATATCCTTGGCATCTAACCCCTGTAATGGAGTACTAAGGGAAAAGCTGTCGCGCTTAATCCGCGAGCCCGTGACAGTGACTTTTTCAATGCTTTCTTGCTTATCCGCTACCTCGACTTCAACCCGATTAGCGCTCTCATTCACCGCATTCACTTCAATTGGATCGGCAGCCCAAGCTACCGAAGGAGCAATACCAAACATCGAAGCTTGGATTGCCAAGGTCAATAATTTCTTCTTCATCCTTCCCACCTTCACTTTTACAGCGCAAGCCATTCTTGTTGTTATTTAAAGCTGTTACTTCGTCTCGCTAACAGTGTTTTCTAATCCATCAAGTTCTTTGAACATGAGGCCGCAACACCACAAAAACACAATTAACATTTCAGCAACCAAGACCTTGTACTTTGCCAAGTGAAGAGCGGCAATCATCTGTCCCTCGTTTCTTTCCCCGTTTTATATCTATTAAATATCTATTCATTTATTTTCAATACATTACAGATGGACAAAGAGAATAAATCGACTATTGAATATGCAAAAAAATCTTCGTTGGGTGGTAAGAGAACCACTGTTCTTTTACCGAACAGAGACAAGATAAGGCATAACAAAACAACAGAGACTATGCCTAAAAATGCTTTAAATGGCGCCAATGACACTCGCTCAAAAATGCACAATATAAAAACCCATCTATGCTTGATCACAGTTGTGTCATCTAAACTCGCTAAAGTGATTGTTAACTAAGCAGTAAATACACAACTGACTCACTGTGAAGGCCAACTCGTGCCTGCACATTCTGGGCGCACAAACATACCAATTAAGGGAGTGGTTATTTATCTAGCTCAACTTAACCAGCAAGATAAACAAGGGTTTATGCAAAAAGCGTGAAGCGTTTGTCCGCATAAATCGTCTGAATAGGAAATCAATCAATGAATATGTCACAAAAAATGGCGGCAGAATTTTTGGGCACTCTGTGGCTCGTTCTCGGCGGCTGCGGCAGCGCAGTGCTGGCGGCAGCCTTTCCGGAAGTTGGGATAGGCTTACTCGGGGTGGCCTTAGCCTTTGGTTTAACAGTTCTGACGATGGCGTTTGCCATTGGTCATATTTCAGGTTGCCACTTAAACCCAGCGGTATCCTTTGGACTCTGGGCTGGCGGACGTTTTCCAGCCTCGGAACTGCTACCTTATATCATTGCCCAAGTGGCGGGTGGTATTGTCGGCGCGGGTGTATTGTACGCAATCGCCTCAGGGCAAGAAGGTTTTAGTCTTGCGGCGGGCTTTGCTTCTAACGGCTTTGGCGAACATTCCCCCGGCGGTTACAGCATGATGTCGGTGTTGATCTGTGAAATCGTGATGACCTTGTTCTTCTTATTGGTGATTTTAGGGGCGACCGATGAGCGCGCACCTAAAGGCTTTGCGCCGATTGCAATTGGTCTATGTTTAACCCTTATTCACTTGATCAGTATTCCCGTATCAAACACCTCAGTGAATCCTGCCCGCAGTACTGGCCCTGCGCTCTTTGTCGGCGATTGGGCCGTATCACAACTGTGGATTTTCTGGGTTGCTCCTATCGTAGGCGCTATTCTCGCTGGTGTGATTTACCGTTATTTCAACGCAGCTGAGTAATTCCCCGCTAGCAACAGCGCCTTCGCGGCGCTGTTGTGCTTTTTCAAACCCCGCTCTAATGTTACCATCTTGCCAACTGGTGAGTTTTGCTGTGCTGACGCTATACATGAGTGGCACAACAGGCTTCGCCCTATTCACGCATAAGAGATATTTTCATGAGCAAGACTGTTAAAACTTTTGCAGAAGCCGCTGGCATGACTCCAGAAGGTCGTTACGATTACCTCGTTGAACAAGTTAAACAACACAAAGTGTTATGGACGCTACAGGACCAAGATGGTTGCGTCATGCTGACCACAGAAGATGAAGATTGCATCCCTATGTGGCCAACCGAAGAAGCGGCCGAGTCATGGGCAGTCGATGACTGGAGTGACTGCCAAACTTTAGCGATTCCCTATGATGAGTGGCATGAAAGATGGGTTCCGGGCATGGAAGAAGACGACTTGTTCGTTGCCGTCTTCCCAGTACAGGATGACTTAGGTGTGGTCATTCCACCCTATGAATTAGATCAACGTTTAGTCACTAAACAAAGCCACTAATCCATAAGGGCAAACCACAATGTCGCTGAACGAGCAAGAATCCTCTTTGGCAACTCAGGCTACGCAGCCCTTGGCTAAAGCCCGTTTACCTAAACGCTTAATTGCTTTGCTGCTGCTCTATGTCGCAGCATCGGTAAGCGGCTTAATTGCTAAACAAGGGGTACTCTTCTGCCTGTTAACCCTATTGATGGTGCTCGGGATTATCGGTCGCCAAAAGGCTGGGTTGATTATGTTAAGGGGTTACACCTTAGTGCAATTGGCGCTAGTCAGCATGTTACCAGTGATCCTTTATGATCCTGATAACCTAGTCGCAGGGCCAACCACAGTGCACCTTGGCAAGTGGCAAGAAAAGCTACCCGATTACGTGATTTTTATCGTGTTGATTGTCTTATCTTTATTGCAGGTGTGGGTGGCATTCGATAAGAAAGTGAAAGCTTGGTTTAAACCTAAGCTTAATCTGAATATTATGAATTAACTCCAAAGCAAGGCGCTTACGCCTTGCTTTACCAATACTTGCAACACAGGAAAGACCAACAAAAAAGCCGTCATTTCGACGGCTTTTTTATCTTCTATATCAGTTCACTACATGCGTAGAACAAACTTACACAGAGAAACTTGCGCCACAACCACAAGTCGTTGTCGCATTCGGGTTCTTCACAAAGAAACGCGAACCTTCGAGGCCAGAAGTATAATCCACTTCACCGCCAACGAGGTATTGTAAGCTCATGGGATCGACGACCAATTGGACGCCTTGCTTCTCAACGGTGAAGTCGCCTTCGTTGACCTTTTCATCAAAGGTAAAGCCGTACTGAAATCCAGAACAACCACCACCCGTCACGTACACACGTAGTTTAAGTGCAGGATTTTGCTCTTCTTCCAACAAGCCTTTTACCTTAGCGGCTGCCGCATCGGTAAATTTGATAGGCATTGCTGCGTCAGCTTGATCAGTCATTACTACCTCTTACATCAGTTTTCTGGGGCAAATTATCCGTTACCTGACTGTTTTGTTCAAGTATTACCCGCGGTTCTTTTTCACCCTGTAAAAGCTCAGGGACACTATAGACATGTTCTGTCTGTGAATTTTTGGTCCAGCGGCTCGAAGGCACCACCACTTTGACTTTGACCTGCACTAGGTTAAATCCCGCAGGCACACTCACTTTGGTATCTATGACCTGAAAATAGCGAAAATCAAATTCGAGCTTAGAACCCGTGAGTTTGTTCACACTTAGCTCAACGGATTTTCCGTCTTGCACCCCAATGAGGGTGATTTCGGTACGACCTTGAATCGCCTGCTTACGTTTTTGCAGCTGAGTTAAAATCAACTTGAAATTATACTCATCTGCCAAGGCGCCCGGCGTCATTTCTAAGCCGTGAATGGCCACCCCTTCGGCATTGTCATCCGGCGACATAATACTGCGATAAAAGGCTAATTCGTGCTCTAGCTCTTTTTGTTTCTTCATCTGCTGTGCAAACATATCTTGCATTTGCGCATTGGCTTCGCGCTCGACAGATAATTCTAAATTGCGTGTTGCAAGTTCCTGGGTTTGCGCCTCAAGTTCGGCGGTAACACGTTGCAGCTTACCGCCGCCAATATGCTTTACGACGGGCTCGTCACTGTTGAGCACAATAAAGCTCACCCAAGCCCCTAATAGAAATGCCACTAAGACTAACGACAATAAATACTTGGTCGATGGACGATACTTTAAATCCATGACTTGCAGCCGATCTAGCCAACGATGATAATTTGGCATTAGGTAACAGCCCCTTATATAAAATACAATCAACTCAAGAACGAGTTCGATACAATACAACTCAGGCCAATGCAGTGCAATTAACGATAAATAAAGCCGCGATTCAAGACGCCATCAGCACAGCTAAAAAGTACTTAACTAATGAGCTGCGCGATCATTTATCCCAAGCCAAGATCAGTGCGCAGTTGTGCTTACTGGCCTTGCTATTCGCCATCTTCGCCTCCTGCGTGATCCTATTGTTTCGACTCTTGCTCCTGTGGGCGAACCATTACACCCAAATCGAGACGCTGGATTTTACGGGTAACATCGCCGACTGGCGAGCCCTGTTGCCACTTTTTGGTGCCTTGTTGATCTGGATTGTCGCCAAACTCGGCTCCAAACGTTACAAGCGTATGGGGATTGCCTATGTATTACATAGAGTTAAATTGCACTATGGCAAAATTCCGCTGCAATCTGCCGCAGGGCAATTTTTTCAAGCCCTGTTTGCCTTAGGCACCAATTTCTCGGTAGGACGCGAAGGGCCTGCCATTCACCTTGGCGCCGTAAGTGCCAGCGTTTTGGCCGAAAAATTTAATCTTCCCGACAATAGTGTGCGGATAATGTGCGCGAGCGGCATTGCCGCTGGGATTGCCGCCACCTTTAACGCACCGCTCGCGGCAGTGATATTTGTACTCGAAGTGATAGTGCGCGAGTACAAGGTGCATTACTTCTTCCCGATTATGCTGTCCGCGATTTGTGGCGCAGTTTCCAGCCAGTTGGTTTTTGGTAATGTGCACGAGTTTGACCGTATTCAAGTAATCCATATTCCATTGGATCACTATCCCATTTTAGCCTTGGGCGGCATTGCACTGGGCTGCGCCGCCGCCTTCTTCAACTACGCGCTCCTTAAAGTCACCGCCACAGGGCAAAACTGGCCACTGATTTATCGGCTATTACTGGCGGGCAGTATCACTACACTGATTGGCTTAATCTTGCCCCAAGCCCTCGGCACTGGGGATTTGGCCATCAGTGAAGCCATTAGCGAGCACCCTAGTTTATTACTACTCATCGCCCTGCTTGCGGCCAAGATTATCGCCACCATAGCGGCAATCGGACTTGGGATCCCGGGCGGCTTGATTGGTCCGCTCTACGGCATTGGCGCCTTGATCGGTGCCATCTTAGCTTTAGTTAGCGCCATTCTATTCCCTTCGATTGCGCCTTATGTTGGCCTCTATACGGTTATCGGCATGACAGCGATGATGGGGGTTTGCCTCAGTGCGCCGCTCGCCGCCCTAGTGGCGCTACTTGAGATGACCAACGATGCCAGTATCATTCTGCCGGCAATGTTTGTGACCATTCCCGCCTTCTTGATTGCCTATCAAGGGTTTAAAACCAACTCTATTTTCTTCAAGCAGTTAGAGATTATGGGCTTAGGCTATAAAGTCGCCCCGGTAAATCTAGCGCTACAGAAAAAAGGCGTGCGCGCCCTGATGGATAAGCGTTTTGTTATCGTCAACAACAACGACGAGCTGCTGCTCGAAGTGTTAAAACGCGCCGAAGGTCGCCCAGTGTTAGTGCGTAACGCCGATGGGGTGATTGAAATGCTCAGCCTCGAGATGCAATCCTACGATGACAACATCACCCTCTCGCGCCATCCGATGCAGGGCTTGAGTGACACTAAAACCCTCGATGAGGTGTATAACTTGTTGTCGCCCAAGCGCAGCGGTGAGGTATTTATCTACCAAGACACCCCAGACAATGTGGTGGGAGTAGTCAGTTGGTCGAACCTACAACAGGAAATTCGCTCCGGCCAAGTCTAAGCCCTGTAAAGATGAGCTTAGATTCACAAAATCCTGTATTAGCTGCTTAAAAAATCTATACGAGGGCGCGGCGACTATTTCGCTGCCCCTGTGCATCTGTTACAATCGCGCCTCAGCCACCCTACATATACATCAGGGCACAAAGCGCGACATTGCACTTTAACGCCCCCTAGCAATTGGAAAACAGGCTGATGAACCAGTTCGAAGGATCCCATATCCTCTCCGTAAACCAGTTAGATCTTGATTCAATCCAAACTATTTTTAATGTTGCCCATCGTATGATGCCCTATGCACTTCGTGAGAAGCGCACTAAGGTGCTCGAAGGCGCCATTTTAGGTAACCTGTTTTTCGAGCCTAGTACCCGTACCCGCGTGAGTTTTGGCTGTGCCTTTAACTTACTCGGCGGCCATGTGCGTGAAACCACTGGCATGGCCTCTTCGTCCTTATCTAAGGGCGAGTCACTGTACGATACCGCACGTGTACTCTCAACCTATTCCGATGTGATTGCGATGCGCCACCCCGACTCTTATTCGGTGAAAGAGTTTGCTGAAGGTAGCCGCGTGCCAGTAATCAACGGTGGTGATGGTTCGAACGAGCACCCGACTCAAGCCCTGCTCGATTTATTCACCATTCAAAAAGAGTTAGGCCATGCTGGCCGCGGTATCGATGGCATGCATATCGCTATGGTCGGCGACTTAAAATTTGGTCGTACAGTTCATTCTCTGTCGCGCCTGCTGTGCATGTATAAGAACATCAGCTTCACACTGATTTCGCCAACTGAATTAGCAATGCCTGACTATGTGATCTCCGACATTGAAAATGCTGGCCATAGCATCAAAATAACAGACCAGCTTGAAGGCCACTTAGATAAAGCCGACATTCTTTATCTGACCCGCATTCAAGAAGAGCGCTTCCCATCCCAGGAAGAAGCGAACAAATACCGCGGTAAATTCCGTTTGAACCGCAGTATTTATACCCAACATTGCAAATCTAACACTGTGATCATGCACCCGCTGCCACGGGATTCGCGTGCGCAAGCTAATGAGTTAGATAATGATTTGAACAGCCATCCTAATCTCGCTATCTTCAGACAGGCGGACAATGGACTGCTAATTCGTATGGCACTGTTTGCATTGACACTCGGGGTTGACTCGCAACTCGAAAAATATGAGTGTCCCGTTAATTGGTATTCACGTAAAGCCGATCGCTAATCGGCTACTTACTTTAAGGACTTAACATGACCCGTTCCGAAGCGCTATTTGAACAGGCTAAAAAAACCATCCCCGGCGGTGTTAACTCTCCGGTTCGTGCATTTAACGGTGTAGGTGGTTCGCCGCTGTTTATTGAAAAAGCTGATGGCGCTTATATTTACGATGCCGATGGCAAAGCTTATATCGACTATGTTGGCTCTTGGGGCCCGATGATTTTAGGCCACAACCATCCGAAGATCCGTGAAGCCGTATTAGCTGCGGTGCACAATGGTCTGTCTTTTGGTGCACCAACCGAGCTGGAAGTGCAAATGGCTGAGAAAGTCATCGCCATGGTGCCTTCTATCGAACAAGTACGCATGGTAAGCTCAGGCACTGAAGCCACCATGAGTGCAATTCGTTTAGCGCGTGGTTTTACCAATCGCGACAAGATCTTAAAGTTTGAAGGCTGCTACCACGGTCACGCGGACTGCCTATTAGTTAAAGCTGGTTCTGGTGCTTTGACCTTAGGCCAACCAAGCTCTCCAGGTATTCCTGAAGATTTCGCCAAGCACACCTTAACCGCTGTGTATAACGATCTTGATTCTGTTCGTAGCCTGTTCGAACAATATCCGACCGAAATCTCTTGTATCATCATCGAGCCTGTCGCTGGCAACATGAACTGTATCCCACCTATCCCAGGCTTCCTCGAAGGTCTGCGTAGCCTGTGTGATGAGTTTGGTGCGCTGCTCATTATCGACGAAGTGATGACAGGTTTCCGTGTATCAAGAAGCGGTGCTCAAGGCCACTATGGCGTAACTCCTGACTTAACCACACTGGGTAAAGTCATCGGCGGCGGCATGCCTGTGGGTGCATTTGGTGGCCGTAAAGAAGTGATGCAGTTTATCGCACCAACCGGCCCTGTGTACCAAGCAGGTACCCTGTCAGGTAACCCCATTGCGATGTCAGCGGGTCTAGCGCAAATGGAAGCCCTGTGTGAAGAAGGTCTGTACGAAGCGCTAAGCGCGAAAACCAAACGTATTGCCGAAGGCTTTAAAGCGGCGGCCGATAAACACGGTATTCCAATGGCCATCAACTATGTCGGTGGCATGTTCGGTTTCTTCTTCACCGAGCAAGAGCAGATCACGCGCTTCGACCAAGTGACTAAGTGCAATATTGAACACTTCCGTACTTTCTATCACGGCATGCTAGATGAAGGCGTTTACCTAGCGCCGAGTGCCTATGAAGCAGGCTTCCTGTCGATGGCCCATGGCGAAGAAGAACTGCGCCTCACGCTTGAAGCGGCGGACCGTGTATTAGGTCGTATGAAAGCGGCAATGTAAGCGAGAGCTTAAAACACTAAGGGACGCATTAGCGTCCCTTTTTATTGCTTAGCTTTTATACCAATCGTATTAAATGCCGTATGGGGAAACATAGCCCCCGTTAATAGCTATCAGACTTTTTTGAGCCTAAAGCAGACTTAAATATAATCGCTGCGACTAAAGCCTGTAGAGTTAACGTAAGGTGATCAATAACTAAGCTAGGATTATGGAATACTCCCAAAGCAAGTAATTGTTTCCCGCTGTAGATCAGCCAAACTAAAGAGCCTAATAGTAAGAGACTCCGGAGTACAAAGTTCATTTTGCATCATCCTCAAAATACAACATCCAGTGTCTAAAACATTTCAGAGACACAAGATACCGCCCACTTTATGCTCAGTCAATCTTTTGACTACGTCATATTTGTGACATGGCTAGAGATTCCCGTACACAGCTCCGTAATCAGCACGAAATCCAATCCTTTACTTGATTGACTGCATTTTCGTTCAAGATTTGCTTCATAAAGAAAAATTAATTGCGGGATCGGCAAAATAACTGCTTAGACTTTAATCGTAGATCTTACTTTACAGTCCTTTGGCAATCTCAAGCAAACAAGATAATTAACTAGCAATCAAAATAAAAACAGCGGTTAACGCTAAAATCAAACCAATTTCACTGAGAGCAATATCACAAAATGACGCAAAACCGAGTTACAGCTAACAGTTGCGTTATTCGCCCCATTATGTTCTGATCCGCACGCGTTAACACGGCAAGCTTAATTTAGCCTTGATAATGCCACTCAATAGCTCGCCTTTGGCTTGCCACGACATTAAAACAGCAGTTGGAATTGCAGTTATGTTATATACCTTTCTGATCATACTGGCGGTGCTCGCATTGCTCAGTATTATTTTCGAAGAAGTCACCCATCTTAATAAAGCAAAAACCACCTTATTCTTTGGCTGTATTTCCTGGGTAGCACTTTTTATGGCAGCCGGAGATGCTAACCACGAAAAACTCGTTGCCCATCAACTCAATGAAAACTTGCTAGAAATTGCCACCCTGTGGCTGTTTTTGATGTCGACAATGACCTTTGTGGCCTATCTTAACGCCAAAGGTATGATCCAAATCATGGTGCAGAAGCTGTTTCCGCAGAAGGTTTCTGTACGCTTGTTAATGATCCAAGTGGCCTTATTCGCGCTTATCCTGTCGGCTTTCTGTGATAACGTCACTGCGACCTTAGTGTCTTTAGGCTTGTTAACGACCTTTAAGCTCGAAAAACAAATGCGCCGCAGAATGGCGGTGTTGATTATTTTCGCCGTCAACTCTGGCGGTGTGGCTCTGATCACCGGTGACGTTACCACTCTGATGATCTTCTTAGGCGGCCACGTACACATCTCCGAACTGTTGATGCTTTTTATCCCATCTGCCGTGAGTGTAGTTTTACTAGCGACGCTGTTTTCGCTGAAGGCTGAAGGCGTGGTTTCCACCACTCCAATTAAGCACAGCTATCAAACCGTGGATCTGCTAATTGCCTTAGTGTTCTTCTGCACAATTCTGATGACCATGCTGCTGAACATTCTCTTCGGTATTCCACCGGTACTAACCTTCTTAACTGGCCTGTCGATTATGTTCCTTATCGGCCACACCACCCGCAGCGACAAAGAAGAAATCAAGATCCTCGAATATATTCGCCAAGTCGAGTACGATACCCTGTTGTTCTTCCTGGGGATTTTACTGCTGGTGGGTATGCTTAAAGAAATCGGCACCTTAGATATGCTGACCGAAGCTTACAGCCTGTTTAATCCAAACATCTCTAACTTCGTTACAGGTATGGGTTCAGCCCTGATCGATAACGTGCCATTGACGGCTGCGCTGCTTAAAGCAGAACCTGTACTCAACACCCCAGAATGGTTAGGCTTAACCTACAGTGTGGGCGTAGGTGGT
Organism: Shewanella decolorationis S12; assembly: GCF_000485795.1. GTDB lineage: Bacteria > Pseudomonadota > Gammaproteobacteria > Enterobacterales > Shewanellaceae > Shewanella > Shewanella decolorationis. Next base: position 53,338 of record NZ_AXZL01000061.1, on the reverse strand, counting down.
TCGTTGTTAGTGATTGGTTCGGCTGCGGGTATCGTCGCCATGAGCAAAGTAAAAGAGCTGACTTTCGTAAGCTACCTGAAATATGTGCCAGCCTTGTTCCTATGCTACACCGTGGGTTACGCCCTGACCTTATTCCTAGCTTACAACTTCTTCGCTTAAGCTTTTATCTTAAGCCATAAACGAAAGGCGCCCATCGGCGCCTTTTATATTGGTAACTGAGCAAGTTAAATCGCAGGTACTCTAAACTGTGTACCTTGGATTTCGAGCACCACATCCCGTGGGCGAATCGCAATAATCTTTAATTTGCCTCCAATCTTATCGCCTTCCTGTAACTCTGCGCCATCGACATTCAACCAACGCTGACTCGCATCCGTCGAATAAACGTGGGCAACAATATTAAATTCAGGAACTTGAAGCTGTAACCCCGCGGGCAGTTGCCCATATTTAGGAATATCGTCGTTTTCGACCTTAGGAATAGGATCAAGCTTGGGCTCAGTTACTGGCGTCTTAGCTGCTTTAACATATTCCACATCCTTGAGCGCATCCTGAAAATTCGCGACTAACTCATCCTCTTTGCGGCTCTGCGCCGTCTCTAAGCCCACATCGGCCGCTGCTGCATTGACTTGCTCACGCAGTGCCTCGAGTGTCGCTAAGCCCTGACGATTTGCATTAGCGCCCAGCATAATAGGCTCTGACTCGCTCGTATCCTGTGGCGCAACGTTTTCGACTGAGGATTGCTGCGTTCGGGTCGTTTCATCTAAGGCGGCAGAGGTTGCCAGATAGTCGTCATAGCTCGGGTCCGCACTCGCAGAAGCGGATGCCGTAGCAGCCTGAGTCGAACTCATGTTCGAGTTCAGATAAGGCTGCACGTTTGCAGGCGCTTCATTTAATACCTGCTCCCTTGGCAGTGCCACTTTGCCCGCTAATCGAAATCCCGACGATTCTGCTGAGGTTTGCCCTGATCCACTAGTTTGCAACGCAGCCTTAGTAACGGCACCTGATGAGGCGCGAACACCTTCGACAGATGGCTGCGCAATAGAGGCTGTCTGTGGCGAGTTTTCAGCATTTGTATCAGCCATGCTTGGATTGATACTGCTAGGCGCCACATTTACTATCGGCATCGCGTTTTGCTGCTGCCAATTCGCCACGCCCCACGCCACGCCCACACCCAGCGCCACAGCAACGGCGAGTAAGGATAACTTGGCCACGGGGAATGCAGGTTTACGCGCCGTAGGATAACTTGCCCTTGGTGTTAATACCGCATCCGGTAAGGGCGAGGTTTGTTGCTGCTTATTACGGGTTACCGCATCGAGTAAAATGGACATTAACTCTGCGCTCCCTTATCGGTGAGGCGCGGTCCCTGATCGCTTAAATACAAATTCAGTCTCACTAAGGTTTGATTACCTGCAATACCGTCGGCCTTTAAACCATGTTGGCTTTGGAAGGCTTTCAGATCGTTCTCTAATTTCAGATCGAATTGAGACACACGGCGCGAAGGTCGGTTAGCGACATGGGCAAGGGCGTTTTCAAGCCATTGTAATTGCCCAGGGCTCGATTTCTGGCTGATTTCCAGCATAGGTAAATTAGGCGCCTGCCAGAGAATTTCAAAGGTGCCGCTAAAGTGTTGATTGAACCAAGCCCTATCGACCCAAAGCTGCTGCTCGCCCAACTGCATCAATAGCTGATCACCATCGACAGCTATCACGGCGCCATAAAAATCTTGTTGATTATCATCTACTAAATACACAACCGCGGGGTAATTGAGCCTTGTGAGCGACATCCAATTGCCCTGCTGTTGATAGCAGGAAAGTCCTTGTTCAAGGGCAGACTGACATGCGGTAAGACCTTTGAAAGGGACTTTTCCCCACACATTAAAGAGGCTTGCAAAGGCGGTATCGATACTGCGGCTTTGTTTGATGGCCTCCTGCAACACCCGCACACTCGGATCCGGCGCGGCAAGGGTTTGCGGCTCGCTAGCCACTGACGCACTAGGCATCGAAGCCAGTGTTTGCTCAGGCTGAATACTCTTCTTTTGAATCGATGCTTGAGTCACTGCCTGAGTCGCTTGACTCGCTTGTGTCACAGATGAGTTGACCACATTGGCAACCGCAGGGCTTTCGGTAAATAACCAATAAGACACACCGAAAGCCACAACCAATGCCGCCGCGATAGCGCTCGGCCACAAGAGTTTATTTGGCTGTGGTTCTTCTTCGCCGAGCACCTCGGCCGCCGCTTGTCTTACCATATGGTGATCGATTGGCACCTTAGATTGTGCATAACCCGCCATCAAAGCACGTTCACACAGCAAGTTAATTAACCGCGGAATGCCGCCACTGTATTTGTGCAGCACTTTAATGGCTTTACGGGTAAATAGCGGTTCAAAACGACCCGCCACCTGTAAACGGTGCAACACATAGAGTGCGATTTCATCTTCATTAAGAGGCAATAGATGATAACGAGCGGTAATACGCTGGGCTAACTGTCTAAGCTCTTGCCGTTTAAGCAACAATTGCAACTCAGGCTGACCAATTAAGATCACCTGCAGCAGTTTTTTAGTATCGGTCTCAAGATTGGTGAGCAGCCTTAACTGCTCTAATACTTCGGGGCGCAGATGCTGCGCCTCATCGATGATGAGTACCGTATTACGGCCTTTCTCATGATTGGCCAGTAAGAAACGACTCAGATGGTCAGTGAGCTGTTTAAGGGTTGGGTTTTCACCATAGCTAATCTTCAATTCATCACAGAGTGTGGCGAGTAATTCCAACTCCGTCAGCGAAGGATTTAAGATAAACGCCGTATCGGTATGATCGGGTAATTGCCCAAGCAAACAACGAGATACTGTCGTCTTCCCCGTGCCGACCTCCCCCGTCAACAACACAAAGCCCCCAGTTTCTCCCAGTCCATAGGTCAAATGGGCTAAGGCCTCTCTGTGCCTGTCACTCAAAAATAAATAATGGGGATTGGGTGCAATCGAAAAAGGGTTATCACTGAGTCCATAAAAGGCCTTGTACATACCACCAATCATCCTAAGCTAAAAATAACGCCCCACGTTAAAACGTCCCAGGGATATTGTCAAAACATCCGCAACATGGATGTGACATCCCAATAAATATCTGCATCCAAATTCGCCTCGCCATCGCCTCATCATGTTAAGCTAGCTTTATGACACACTAGCTAAAATATTCCTGTGAAAATTTATTTAGTGGGCGGCGCTGTACGAGACAGCCTGCTCAATCTCCCAATAAAAGATAAAGATTTTATGGTTGTCGGTGCCACTCCTGAGCAAATGCAGCAGTTAGGCTATCGCCAGGTGGGTAAAGACTTCCCCGTCTTTTTACACCCTAAAACCCAACAAGAATATGCCTTAGCGCGAACGGAGCGCAAAGTCGGCCTCGGCTATGGCGGCTTTAGCTGTTATGCCAGTCCGGACGTCACCCTAGAGCAAGACCTGCTGAGACGCGATTTAACCATTAATGCCATCGCCCAAGATGAGGCGGGTAACTTGTACGATCCCTACCATGGCATCGCAGATATCAACGCGCGTCAGCTGCGACATGTGTCGGCCGCCTTTGCTGAAGATCCGCTGCGAGTATTAAGGGTGGCCCGCTTTGCCGCACGTTTTCATGACTTAGGTTTCGAGATTGCCGCTGAAACCATGGCGTTAATGCGGCACATGAGCCAAACCGAGGAATTAACAGCGCTGACGCCTGAGCGCGTCTGGCAAGAAGTCGATAAGAGTCTTGGCGGCCCTCACCCAGAAGTCTTTTTCGAAGTACTACGCCAATGTGGCGCCTTGAATATTCTGTTCCCTGAGATTGAGGCGCTTTTTGGTGTGCCACAACCGGAAAAATGGCATCCAGAAATAGACACGGGGTTACATACTATGTTGGTGTTAGCCCAAGCCAGCTCTCTGACAGAGGAAAAAGCCGTGCGCTTTGCTGCCTTAGTGCATGATTTGGGTAAAGCATTAAGCCCTAAAGAGCATTGGCCTAAACACCATGGTCATGGACAGAAGGGCTTACCCGTCATAAAAAGTCTGTGTGAACGCTTGCGGATCCCCAACGAATATCGCGATCTGGCGCTCTTAGTGAGCGATCAGCATCAGAATGTGCACCAAGCTTTTGAGTTGAGGGCCGAGACCATCATCAAGCTCTTCGATAAAGCCGATTTTTGGCGTAAACCAGAACGGCTGGAGCAACTACTATTAGCCTGCATCGCCGATATGCGTGGCCGAACCGGATTCGAGCATCATGCCTATCCACAAGGCGATTATCTTTCTGCTTGTTTTTTAGCCGCCAATACGGTCGATGTAAAGGCTATTATTGCGGCAGGTTTTCAAGGTGCACAGATAAAACAGGCGCTCAATTCGAAGCGGATAGAGGTCGTTGAGCAACTGAAACTCAACTGGCAGCAATCCGAAGCCAAACAAACGCCATAAAATTGTAATATTTTTGTAAACGCGACCACACTTTCTGGTAAATACAGTGCCATTTTTCGATGAAAAAGGCCGATATAACCGTGAAAAAACGCTTTTAAAAAAAATTTATATGTCTATAGTGGTTAAACGCATTAATATTCGTAGCAAATTAAAATAGCTATGTCATAATTAGGCAGTTTCGATTCCAAAGTGACGAAACATTCAAATCCAACCTATTTTAAGGGATTTTTTACAATGAACAAAAAAGTACTGATGATTGCTGGTTTAGCAATGACTGCCCTACTAGGTGGTTGTGCAAACACTACTGCTCTGGAAGAAAGCGTTGCAACTCTGGGCAACAAAGTTGATCAATTGTCAGCTGATGTTAGCTCTCTGAAATCAGAGCAAAGCAAACTGTCTGCAGACGTTAAAGATGCTAAAGCAGCAGCTATGGACGCACAAGCAGAAGCTAAACGCGCTAACGACCGTCTAGACAACGTTGCTTCTCGTTACAAGAAGTAATGATAGGTAATTAACCTACAATTCAGTAGGTTAAGATAAAAGGCTTGAGAGAGATGAAAGCGAATAGCACATCCATCCAAGCCTTTTTTTATGGCCTATGTTTAACGTTTGACAAATTACGCCCTTTAGAAACAGACTAACGTTATCGCTCGGCATGCCAATTTCTGCTATTTCTGGATTTCCCCTCGATATAAAACTTTCATCACAACAGGTCGAGATTAACTTTTAGCGCAAGAAAAGGACGCGATAGTTTTATAATGTTTTTTAAATTTTATCTCTGCAATAAAACCGCTCATTTAGTTGTTTAATCCTTTCCCAAATTTTCGCTGAAAACTTTATTTTTTATAAAATCTTTTAACTCGCATTTTAAAGAAAGTGCAATAACCTAAAATCAAGGCTATTTAGGCGACTAAGGCAACAAATAAGTTATATCTGTAACCAAATGAAGAACAATAAAGATAAAGTTTGAGGCGGGTAGTTTCGCATTTACATTAAAACAACATAAAAAGCTCGATTAGTATCATATACTTGCAAAACTACAACTATTTAAGCATCAAAAAACACTTCCCCTAAGTCAATGAATAGACTAAAAAACATCCTATTATGTTTGATATTTTGGCCCGTTAAGACTCAATAAAAGTCTTTTGCGCTAAGACCAATACAAAATCAATTTCCAGCACATCGAAGGATTTCATCCGAATAAGGTGTTTGACTTGTTCAGAGGCTCGCCACGCATAGGGAGTCATATCCAGCAAGACAAGCGCTTGTTCACCCGTAACGGACAAACTAAATTGCAATCGCTGCTGCTCTTTGACAATTAATCCTGAAGGCAAATTAATTTGGGGAGTTTTTTCAGTCAGTTCCGGATAAATACACTCCCTGATTTGCCACAAATGCCGCGCCCCCGGGATTACCTGTAACATCAAGCCCTGATCTTTCAGTACCCGAACGCATTCCTTCCCCTTCAACGGCTTATCGACCACAGTGATAAGGTCAATGCAATTGTCAGCAAAAGGCAGCACTTTTGAGGTGCTTAAGCACAGTGTTGCAGGGGTTTGCGCTTTGGCCGCAGCAAAAATAGTATTTTCTGCGTCCGCTACGCCACTGTACTGGACGTTTAGCTCGTTTGTGAGATTAGATAGCGCAGAAGCTAAAGCACGCAAATAGAAGCCGTCAGCGCACTCGTAGTCCAATAGACAATCATCCGCTTTCAAATGGGGAGCGATCATCGCCGCCATTTTTTCAACTAAAGGTGAAAAAATCCCCGACTCAAGCAAGAAGCGCTTTGCGCGCACTTGCTGACGGGAGTCGCCAGTCGGCTTCTGTCGTGCTGGTTTAGTGAAAATCCAATAACCCGCTTCGCTTTTATCAAAATGATGCTTATTCGCACAGTAAAAACCTTGGGATGCCTGATGTTGCATCAGTGCCAAACCACAGGTAGGACATTGAAATTGAAGGCCCATAACTTACTCCGTTAACGAAAATCCGCACCTAAAAACACAAAAATCGGGTACTAGACCCGATTTTTTTAGCCATGGCGCCCCTGCATTATAGGAAGATAAATCCACATAACACAGCACCGAGGATGAGGCGGTAAATCACAAATGGCGTCATACCCATACGGCTGATGATTTTTAAGAAATAGTGAATACACAGATAAGCGGCCACAAATGAAATCACTGTGCCGAGTGTTAGTGCTTGATAATCAATTGGAAGCGGGCTTTCAGCCAAATCTTTACCCACTAGAATAGCCGCGCCCAAGCTGACAGGCACAGACATTAAGAACGAGAAACGCGCAGCGGCATCACGGCTAAGACCTAACATCAGCGCGGCAGTCATCGTCGCGCCCGAGCGTGAAGTACCAGGAATTAACGCTAGCGCCTGAGCAAAACCAATTAATAGCGCCTTGCGCCAACCCGTTTGATAAACCGTTAAGTCACGGCGTGACATCTTATCCGCCCACCAAAGCAGTAAACCAAAGACCACAGTCGTCACGGCGATCACGCCAGCGCTGCGCAGATGGGTTTCGATAAAATCTTTGGCCATAAAGCCAAAAAACACTGCGGGTAAAGTGGCAAGAATGATCCACCAGGCTAACTTACTGTCATCGGAATGCTGACCTTTTACCATGCTGGCAATCCAAGCCTTAAACATGGCCCAGAGTTCATTGCGAAAATAAATCACCACGGCGAATAATGAGCCCGTGTTCACGGCAACATCGAAGGATAAGCCTTGGTCTTCCCAGCCTAAAAGCTGTGCGGGTAGGATAAGGTGCGCCGAACTTGAAATGGGGAGGAACTCTGTTAATCCTTGGATTAACGCTAAAATAATTACCTGAAACGTATCCATTACAATCCTATCAATTAAAAAGTGAGCCCATGAGGCCATTCAAAGGCTACCGGCCACAGCTTCTGCGACGCCTTATCATATTCATCCCACATTACGGCATAGGTTTTCTGCTGCAATGGGTGAACCAAATTAGGGGCGATTTCCGCTAAAGGCCAAAGCACAAAAGCATTAGTGACAATTTCGGCGCGGGGCAGGACGACTGGTGTCTGACAAACGACATCATCGTAAAGCAATAGGTCAATATCTAAGGTTCTTGGACTAAACTTTTTGGCCCCCACCAACCGGCCGTGATTTTGCTCGATTTGCTTAAACTGCGCAACTACCTCAGCAATATTCAGGCTCGTTTGTGCACAGGCCACCATGTTTAAAAAGTTAGTGCCATCAAACCCTACGGCTTCACTCTCATACATGGAGGAAAGTTGCAGTGCACCAAAGTGCTCTCGTAATGACTGCAAACCCGCCTTTAGATAGCGAGAAGGTTCTATATTACTGCCTAAACTAATGTATATACGTGCCATACCCATGTCCGAACCGTCTGCCTAACTAAGCTAAAACCCAAATCTACAGTAACGATTAGCGTGAGCGTTCAATCTCAACCCCAACGGCAGCGGCCGAAGGCACGGCGCCGGGTTTCATCACCACGACTTTCACCCAATTGACCTTAAACTCGTTGAGCACACATTCGGCCACTCGCTCGGCAACGGTTTCGATTAACTCGATGGGCTTTTCGGTGACGAGCTGAGTCAGACGGTTTGAAACCGTCTCATAGCAAAGCGCGTATTGATAGTCGTCGCTTGCCGCGGCGGCTTTATTGTCCCAAGCCATGTCGAGATCCAAAAACAGGCTCTGCTGGATTTTCTTTTCCCATTCATAGACGCCAATCACAGTATCAATACGTAATTGTCGAATAAGCACTTTATCCATACTAATTCCTACTAACTCATGCCGATGAGGTCTGATAAGCTAAACGCGATAGTGTCTGTATAATCCGCCGTTCGATGGAACGACTAATTTACTTTCTACTCGGACCAATCCGAAGTAGGATAACGCCCAAATGGATTTGTTCGTTCAGAAACTATCGCAACTTGATAAGTCGCGTTATCGCTATCGCTTATGACTGAATGCTTGCCAAGAGGCTGTTTAATTGTGGCGCGATAATACCTTAAGACGTGTAAGGAAACCAATGTGAGTCAATTAACACTGACACTTTTGATGATTGTGGCCGCCTATTTAGCCGGTTCTGTCTCAAGTGCTGTGCTAGTGTGTAGGATGAGAGGCCTACCCGACCCCAGATCGCAAGGCTCAGGCAACCCCGGAGCCACCAATGTGCTGCGCATTGGCGGCGCAAGCTCGGCTGCCATGGTGTTATTTTTCGATATGCTTAAGGGCGCCTTACCCACTTATCTTGCCTATTTAATGGGAATTGACGCCATTTCCCTCGGTTTGATCGCAATCGCCGCCTGTCTTGGCCATATCTATCCGATATTTTTTGGTTTTAAAGGTGGCAAAGGCGTGGCGACCGCTTTTGGTGCTATGGCACCGATTGGTGATGACTTAGCCATCTGCTTGATGGCTTCTTGGGTTGTCTTAGTCCTGATCAGCCGCTACTCTTCCCTCGCAGCTATTATTACCGCCCTGCTGGCACCCCTTTATACTTGGTGGCTGGATGACAGATTTACGATCCCCGTCGCTATGCTCTCAACCTTGATTATCATCCGTCATAAAGAAAATATTCAGCGGCTGCTGAAAGGTGAGGAGTCTAAGGTGTCACGTAAAAAGCGTCCTAAAGCACCTTAGTCACGCAACGTCATAGTGACTAATCCAAGAAAACAATAAAAAAACAGCGCATCATGCGCTGTTTTTTTATTTTGCTGACTTAGCCTGCGATAACTCATGCAACAGGCGGTAAAGTATCGAGCGGCCATCTGGGTTGCCCTTTGACCGCTAAGTCTTCCTGTTGCCCCGCCTTTAAACGCTGCAGGCCAGCGAAGGCGATCATGGCGCCATTGTCAGTACAAAACTCACCACGAGGATAATAAACTCGGCCACCGATAGAGGTCATCATCTCGGCCAAGGTTTCACGTAAGCGCGTGTTGGCACTCACGCCACCCGCGATCACTAAACGGTTATAGCCGGTTTGTTTTAACGCGCGGCGACATTTAATCGCGAGCGTATCGACGACCGCTTCTTCAAAGGCGCGGGCGATGTTCGCGCGGGTTTGCTCATCATCGGGCTCGGCGGCAATGGTATTGGCGGTAAAGGTTTTCAGGCCTGAGAAACTAAAATCGAGTCCGGGTCTGTCGGCCATTGGCCGCGGAAATTGATAACCTGCTGGCTCACCTTTGGCGGCCAGTTTTGCCAGCCGTGGGCCGCCAGGATAATCAAGCCCCATTAACTTAGCCGTTTTATCAAAGGCTTCACCGGCGGCGTCATCCACCGACTCACCTAAGACTTCATAAAGGCCGATACCATCGACCTTTACTAACATGGAGTGGCCGCCAGACACTAACAATGCCACAAAGGGAAATTCAGGCGCATCGTCTTCCAGCATTGGCGCCAGCAGATGCCCTTCCATATGGTGCACACCTATGGCAGGTTTGTTCCAAGCAAAGGCAAGTGAGCGACCAACACAGGCGCCCACTAATAAAGCACCGATAAGGCCTGGGCCTTTGGTGTAGGCAATCCCATCTAAATCGGCAATCTCGGTATTGGCATTTTTCAGCGCTTGGCGGATCAGCGGGACAATTTTGCGCACATGGTCGCGGGAAGCCAGTTCAGGCACAACCCCACCATAATCCGCATGCAACTTAACCTGACTATATAAAGCATGGGAGAGCAATCCCAGCTTATCGTCATAGACGGCAATACCTGTCTCGTCACAAGATGTCTCAATACCTAGAACCCGCATGGTGCCTCATATCCAAATTACCAAAGGGTGCTAATTCTACCTGTATGATGGCAATTACTCCAGTCGCCGATCATCATATTCCCGTGGCAAAACCCGCCACAAAGGATTAGGGCTTTACAAGCCTAGTTGTCTCGGTATAAAATTCCGCACCATTTTAAATACACTTGGTTCAAGCAATTGAACCACACAACCTACACCTAAGGGGTGATGGCGTATGCCAATTATTAAAGTACGTGAAAACGAACCATTCGACGTAGCTCTGCGTCGTTTCAAGCGCTCTTGTGAAAAAGCTGGTATTTTAGATGACGTGCGTGCTCGTGAATTCTACGAGAAGCCAACTACTGCACGTAAGCGCGCTAAAGCAGCTGCAGTTAAACGTTTAGCTAAAAAGCTTTCTCGCGAAAACGCACGTCGCGTACGTTTATACTAATCTCTTATGAGCCTAATTGATCAGCTAAAAGACCATATGAAACAGGCCATGATCGCCAAAGAGAAGGCGAGATTGAGCACTATTCGTATGGCACTTGCAGCCATCAAACAGATTGAAGTGGATACCCGCGAAACTCTGAATGATGAGCAGGTTATAGCTGTCTTAACCAAAATGGTGAAACAACGTCGCGATTCGATTGCTCAATATGAAGCAGCGGGTCGTAGCGAGTTGGCCGCAGCAGAAGCAGAAGAGATTCAAGTTATTGAAACTTTCCTGCCTACTCCCCTCTCTGAGGCGGAAATTGCTGCGTTTATCGATGCCGCTATTGCTGAAATAGGCGCATCCTCCATGGCGGATATGGGCAAAGTAATGGGAGCATTAAAACCTAAAGTTCAAGGACGTGCAGACATGGGCGCTATCGGCGCTATGATCCGTGCAAAATTGCAATAATTAGCGTTTCAATGTATGAACAAGCCGTGCCTATGCGCGGCTTGTTTGTTTAAATTCGCGCAAGGCGAGATTTTAAGCACTCAATGGCAATACCTCGTGATTTTATCAATGAGCTAATCGCTCGCACCGACATTGTCGAGCTTATCGACCGTAAGGTGCCCTTGAAAAAGGCGGGTAAAAACTACTCGGCCTGTTGTCCTTTTCATAGCGAAAAATCACCTTCGTTTACCGTTAGCCGCGATAAACAGTTTTATCATTGTTTTGGCTGCGGTGCCCACGGCAATGCCATCGATTTTGTGATGGAGTATGACAGACTCGACTTTGTCGATGCCATAGAAGAACTTGCCGGACAACTGGGCTTAGAAGTCCCAAGGGAACAAGGCACGGGAAAACGCCAAGACGATGGCTTAAGCCGTGATCTATACCAATTAATGGAAGAAGCGAGCCGCTTTTTTCAAACTCAGTTAAGACAACACCAAGACAAGCAAAAAGTCATCGACTACCTCGCCTATCGCGGATTATCCGATGATATTGTTGAGCATTTTGGGATTGGTTTTGCGCCCGACGGTTGGGATGGCTTATTAAGCCGCTACCGACACAGTCAAGATGCACAGGATAAACTCCTGACCGCAGGCATGCTGATCAGCAATGACAGCGGTAAAAGATACGACAGATTCCGTGACCGCCTGATGTTCCCTATTCGCGACCGCCGTGGTCGTGTGATTGGATTTGGTGGCAGAGTATTGGGAGATGGCACTCCCAAGTACTTGAATTCGCCAGAAACGCCCATATTTCATAAGGGCAATGAGCTCTACGGCCTATACGAGCTAAAGCAACGTCATCGCGATCCCGATAAGGTACTGATTGTCGAAGGCTATATGGATGTGGTCGCCCTCGCCCAATATGGCGTGGATTACGCGGTCGCCTCCCTTGGCACCTCGACGACGGCTGAACAATTCCAATTGTTGCTGCGTAGTGCCAAGGAAGTGATTTGTTGTTATGACGGCGATAGAGCCGGTAATGAGGCCGCCTGGCGCGCCTTAGAAACCGCTTTGCCCCTACTCAAACCAGGGGACAAAGTGCGTTTTATGTTTTTACCCCAATCTGAAGATCCGGATTCAATGGTTCGTAAGATTGGTAAAGACGCCTTCGAGCAAATGATGGAAAGTGCCATCACCCTGCCCGAATTTTTGTTTGATACATTAGCGACAAAATTTGGTACCGATAAAGGTAACTTAGCCAAACAAGCCTTTGGCCTAATTGAAAAAATTCAAGATACTGTGCTGCAAAACCTACTGCTTGAGAACTTAGCTCACAAGTTAGGCATGAACAGCTCAGACGATATGAAGAAAAAACTGGGTTTTAGTGTCAAACAAACTAAGCCCACAGCATCAACGGGACTCAAAGGACGCGGTACGCCATTGCGACTTGCCATCGCCTTGTTAGTACAGCATCCCGAGCTGGGCGTGGGATTATCCCCACAACCGGCATTAAACCATCTGCAAATGCCAGGCATCGACTTGCTGCCTTTGCTGTTGGAATTAACACGAGAGCATAGGTTAAACAGCGCACAACTACTTGAGCAATTCAGAGACAGCCCCCACAGCGGGACGCTGCATAAATTAGCCCAATGGGACCATCAAGTGGCGGATGAAAACCTGCTCGAGAAGTTTAAACAGACCCTGGTTTGGTTGAACAATCAATATATTGAGCAACGATATCAGGAATTGAGTCTAAAACAGACCCATACTAAGGAAGAGAAGATCCAGCTGCAGAAGCTGATCTCGGTCATGAAAGGACTAAACTGAGGCAAAAATGTCCTCAATCAGTATCCCAGTGACTAGCACAGGTAAGTGCACATGGCTATAATTGACGATTTGCGCGGCACTTAGCACAAGCTAACTGTCCGTCGTTGTAACAGTTTCCCAACTTGGATGATATCTATGGATCATACTCCGCAGTCGCAACTCAAGCTGTTGCTTGCCAAAGGTAAAGAGCAAGGTTACTTAACCTATGCAGAAGTGAACGATCACTTACCTGCAGACATGGTCGATTCTGACCAGATCGAAGATATTATCCAGATGATAAATGACATGGGTATTCGGGTGTTCGAAGAAGCACCAGATGCCGATGACATGATGATGTCGGAAGACAACACAGACGAAGATGCAGCGGAAGAAGCCGCAGCCGCCCTTGCTACTGTAGAAAGTGAGCTAGGCCGCACCACAGACCCAGTGCGTATGTACATGCGCGAAATGGGTACCGTTGAACTGCTCACCCGTGAAGGCGAAATCGTTATCGCCAAACGCATCGAAGAAGGCATCAACACAGTTCAAAGCTCTGTCGCCGAATACCCACAAGCGATCGCCATGATCCTTGAGCAGTACGACCAATACGAAGCCGACGAACTGCGCCTGTCTGATATTATCTCTGGATTTGTTAACCCGGACGAAGAAGACCTAGGTCCAACCGCGACCCATATCGGTTCTGAATTATCGGAAGAAGATCTCGATGATGAAGATGACGATGAAGACGACGAAGATGAAGACGGTGATGGCGAAGGCGATGACGATGGCAACAAGGGTCCCGATCCTGAAGAAGCGCGTGAACGCTTTAGCCAATTAAGAACCGCCTACGAAAATGCGCTAAAAATCATCGATGCTAAAGGTCGTGAACATCCTGAGTCGATTCAAGCTCTGTTTGAAATCGGCGAGATTTTCAAAGAGTTCCGCCTCGTACCTAAGCAATTCGACCGCTTAGTTAAGGGCATGCGCTCTATGATGGACCGCGTGCGCGTTCAAGAGCGTCTACTGATGAAGCTCTGTGTCGAGCAGGCTAAAATGCCGAAGAAGAACTTTGTTAAATTCTTCACCGGTAACGAAACCAATCTCGATTGGTTCGACGCAGAAAAGAACTCAAACAAGCCTTATGCCGAAGGCTTAAGAATGGTTGAAGAAGACGTTCAGCGTTGCCGTAGCAAGCTGGCCGCCATCGAAGAAGAAACCGGCTTAGTCATTGCCGCCATTAAAGACATCAACCGTCGTATGTCAATCGGTGAAGCCAAGGCTCGCCGTGCGAAGAAAGAAATGGTTGAGGCAAACTTACGTCTGGTAATTTCTATCGCGAAGAAATACACCAACCGTGGTCTGCAATTCTTGGATCTTATCCAAGAAGGTAACATCGGTCTGATGAAGGCTGTAGATAAGTTCGAATACCGTCGTGGTTACAAGTTCTCGACCTATGCGACTTGGTGGATCCGTCAGGCAATCACCCGCTCAATCGCGGACCAAGCCCGTACGATCCGTATTCCAGTACATATGATCGAAACCATCAACAAGCTGAACCGTATCTCTCGCCAAATGCTGCAGGAAATGGGTCGTGAGCCCTCACCTGAAGAACTGGCAGAGCGTATGATGATGCCGGAAGATAAGATCCGTAAGGTACTGAAAATCGCTAAAGAACCTATCTCCATGGAAACCCCAATCGGTGACGATGAAGATTCGCATTTAGGTGATTTTATCGAGGATACCACCCTCGAATTACCACTGGACAGCGCCACCAGCGAAAGCCTGAAGAGCGCCACCCATGAGGTATTAGCAGGCTTAACGGCCCGTGAAGCGAAAGTACTGCGTATGCGTTTTGGTATCGATATGAATACCGACCACACGCTGGAAGAAGTGGGCAAACAATTTGACGTAACCCGTGAGCGTATCCGTCAAATCGAGGCGAAAGCCCTGCGTAAACTGCGCCATCCTTCACGTTCGGAAATCTTAAAGTCCTTCTTAGACGAATAGTCAACCGAAGCATCGATTCTAAGCCCCGCCTCGCGGGGCTTTTTATTGCCCCCATTAACATTTCCTAAAATATCCCCTGAATAACTATTGCCAAGCTCTCTTTCAAAATCAAATGGTTAAAAATTTCTTTCCCATTCAGACGATATGAAGCCCAGAAGAAAAAACCACAGTTGATTAACAGATAACCACTTGAATCAATTCGGTGAATTTCATCAAAAAACACGGGTGACAAGCGCAAACAAGCTTAGTATACTGCCACTCGCTTTAGGTAATGACGATTGCCTTTAGTCGGCCCCTTAGCTCAGTTGGTTAGAGCACACGACTCATAATCGTTAGGTCCACGGTTCAAGTCCGTGAGGGGCCACCAAATTCCGATAAGGCGTAGCAGGTTAATCACCGCTACGCCTTTTTCATTTAACGGAATTCACTATGTCGATTGATGGTCTTCGATACTGTCGATGGATAGGCAATCCCCCCAGCAGACATTAATACGCCAGCTTATTCCCACAATTTTGCTGTATAACCCAAAAAATCTAGCTAGCTTGCCCTTCATCTATACCGCAACGGAATTCTTTGTAATTAACATAGTGAGTTAATGACTATAGGGTTAAAGAGATTGATTTAGTGGAATGAAATTGACATTAAAATAGGCGCCGACATTTAATCGGCGCCTATTACATTCTTTAACAATCGACTGTTGGTTATTAGGTTTTTAGCTTACCTAATTGCTGATGTTGTTGCTTAACAAGGTCTGCAAGAACAGCGCTACTTTGCTGTGCTTCACCAGCAAGACGTGCAAGTTCAGATGCTGAGTCGGAAATACCCGTAATATTCCGATTAACTTCTTCTGTCACGGCACTTTGTTCCTCTGCCGCAGCGGCGATATGGGTCACTTGCGCCGAGATCTCTTCAATTTGACTCACCATAGAGTTAAGTGATGTCAGTGCTTGTTCCGTTTGTGATACCGCCATTTGTGCACGTTCAGCACCTTTATCAATAATGCCTGAGGCGCTGTGTACTTCTTTTTGGAGCGCATCAATTAACACGCTAATATCATCCGTTGAACTTTGGGTTTTAGAGGCGAGTGCCCTCACCTCATCCGCTACCACGGCAAACCCCCGACCTTGCTCACCGGCACGAGCAGCCTCAATCGCAGCGTTTAGGGCAAGTAAGTTTGTTTGCGCGGCAATCGAGCTAATCACCTCGAGAATACGGCTGATATTCGTGCTACTTTCAGCCACTTTGCTCACCGCCACTTTCGCTTGCATTGACTCCTGCGACATGGTGGTCACATAGTCCATCGCTTTCGTTAGACTCTCTTCACTCAAGCGAATATTACGCGACATGGCTTCGGTTTCTGATGCCGTTTGCTCAGAAGCTTTTGCCACTTCCAACGCTGTTGCACTCATCTCATTAACGGCAGTGACTACACTTTCAATTTCGCCGTACTGACGATGGACGCTGTCGCGGGTTAATTCCGCAATTTGCGCAGAAGAGAGACTTTCTTCCTGCGTTTGACCAGCAAGCGCTTTCAACTCTGAGATTAAATCTTTTAGTTTATGGATAAAGGAGTTAAAGCCTTTACCTAACGCAATAAGCTCAGCATGTGCGTCCACTTCTATGGATTGAGTTAAGTCGCCATCAGCACTTGCTAAATTCTCAACGCGTCCTTGGATCACTTTAAGCGGAGCGATTACACTGCGGATCACAATGCTAATGGTTACAACGGCAAGTATCGAAACCGCTAATCCTACAATCAACAAGATGCTGCCAAGGGATGTTGCCATTTCATCCATTTTGTCATTCAGCTCAATAGAGCTCTTAAGCGCCATGGATTTAGGCACTTGTATTGCTAACGACCACTCGGCTTTAGCTAAGGGAATATTGATGGGATAGGCTACGATAATTTCATTATCGTTCTCCATGTAACCGCCATTTTTGTGTAATCCGATTATCTGTGAGGCGAGCTTAGGATCAATAGATTCTGCCAACGGGCGGGCTTTTTTACTGTAATGACTCGCAGCAACCACTAAACCTCGAGTGCTCAGCAAGGTGACTTTTGCTTGACCGTCGTAAAGGCTTTTCGACAGTTTATCAATTAACACTTGGAATACTGGCAAGTTGAGATCCACCCCAACTACACCAATAAATTGTTTATGCTTTAGTACAGGAACCGTCAACGATGTCATTAACGCTGTGTTGCCGGGAGTAATTTCGTAGAGATAGGGTTCCATCAAGCAGGGTTTAAGCGTTTCCTTGGCACACAGGTACCACTCAGCATCTCGGATACCAAATTCATTGAGTGTTGTTAAATATTTTTCAGCAGAATCATCAACTTGGTTATGCTCAACCGTGCCGTCATCGTTGCGAGTGTAGTACACTTCCAATGCCCCCGAGGAAGCAACGCTGTGGCTCACATTCACGTTTAAAAATTCGCTATCTAAGCCATCGTAACCGTTAGCGTCAAACTGAGCATACATTGATGAAACTTGCGTGTTTTTCTTTAATACCGCCGCCACCGCCAGCTCCAAACGGTCACGTTTGAGTGGTAATTCTTCAGCGGTGCTTTCAAGTATGCCGGCAAAAGAATATGGGATTCGATAGGCTTCATTGATAAATCCCGCCACCATTTCACCATACTCACCTGCCCGCGCTTCAAGCTTATCGTGGGTCTCGGTTTGTAATGTTTCCTGCACCTGATGGGAAAGTTCAGCATTTTGCTCCGAAAGGGTCCACCATAGGCTGATGGAAAGAATCGCGACAATGGATAGAAATAAGGCGGAAGTGATCCACAACAACTTAGTACTGATGGACAAATGCTTCATCGAGTAAACTCCAAATAGAAGGTCAAGAGCCTAATAATTTTGATCTAGTTCATTTTTATTTTTGCTGACTAATTTAAAAAATAGCACTCTGCGTCGGGATTACCAGTCTTTAAGATAGTGAATTGTTAACTATAAGTAAAACTTTTCACTGACAGATTCAGGCCAATTGCGACCTTTATCCCAATAGGCGGTAATTTGATATTTATCCCAAATCGCTGAACGCAAACATGACCAAACTCACAAACCGTAAGGATTAGCGAGCCGCACTTTTTTTACAAAAATTAATTCCAGATTAAAAACACCCATTTCATTTGTAACAAAGTCTATTCTTTGGCGTTGTGGCATTGGTTTGAACGGACTATCACCTTATACTCTTGTCCCTAAACACAAAACAACAATAACGGAAGCAAGCTTTATGACTCTTGGTACCAATCAGGTAAGCAAGACACATTCGTTTATGACAGTGTCACTTATCGAATTGTGGGAACGTTTTGGTTATTACGGCATGCAGGCGCTGATCGTGTACTTTATGGTGCAGCGTCTTGGCTTTGATGACTCCCGTGCAAACTTAGTTTGGAGTGCCTGTGCGGCGCTGATTTACGTGTCGCCGGCCATCGGCGGTTGGGTTGGGGATAAAATTCTCGGCACCAAACGCACTATGCTGCTCGGAGCAGGGATTTTGTCGGTAGGTTATGCATTGATGACAGTGCCGACCGAAAACACTTGGTTTATGTTCTCCGCCCTTGGGGTAATTGTGGTCGGTAACGGCCTATTTAAACCCAATGCTGGTAACTTAGTCCGTAAGATTTACGAAGGTGACGATTCTAAAATCGACAGCGCCTTTACCATTTACTACATGGCGGTAAACGTAGGTTCAACCTTCTCTATGCTGTTAACGCCTTGGATTAAGGACTATGTTAACGCGCAATACGGTAACGAATTTGGCTGGCATGCCGCCTTTGCCGTGTGCTGTGTGGGCTTAATCGTCGGCTTAGGTAACTATGCCCTGATGCACAAGAGTCTCGCCAATTATGGTTCTGAGCCAGATACTCGCCCAGTCAACAAGAAGAATCTTGCTATCGTGTTGGTATTAGCGGCGCTTTCCGTTGTTGCTTCAGCCATTATTCTTGAATATGAAGATGTAGCCCGAGTATTCGTGTATGCCGCGGGTGTGGCGGTATTAGGGATTTTCTTCCACTTAATTCGTACCAGTGAGCCAAGTGAGCGTGCCGGCCTTATCGCAGCGCTAATCCTCACTGTGCAAACCGTTTTCTTCTTTATCTTCTATCAACAAATGTCGACCTCACTGGCCCTGTTTGCGCTGCGTAATGTCGATTGGGATTTCCAAGTCTTTGGTACCCATTTGTGGACTTGGTCCCCTGCACAGTTCCAAGCACTGAACCCCATCTGGATCATGGTGTTAAGCCCAGTTCTGGCTTGGAGTTATTCATGGGCTGGCCGCAATAATAAGGACTTTTCGATTGCCGCAAAGTTCGCCTTAGGTTTTGCGGTTGTCGCGATTGGCTTCTTTATCTACGGTTTTGCAGGCCAATTTGCCGTTGAAGGTAAAACCTCTTCTTGGGTGATGATTTGGGGTTACGCCTCTTACTCACTCGGCGAACTGCTGGTGAGTGGTCTTGGTTTAGCCATGATCGCCCGCTATGTCCCCGCTCGCATGGGCGGCTTTATGATGGGCGCGTATTTCGTGGCATCGGGTATTTCCCAGTACTTGGGCGGCGTTGTAGCTAACTTTGCTAGCGTGCCACAGGACTTAGTCGACCCACTGCAAACGCTGCCCGTTTATACCAATCTATTCAATAAATTAGGTATTGCGGCCGTGGTCTGTACTTTTATCGCCTTAGCCGTATTACCTCTGATGCGCCGTTTGACCGAAAGTCATCACGCCCATAACAACATTGAAGATAACGCGGCGGCCTCACTACGTGATGTGAAAGCCGAGCAATAATCCTCCCACTCACATACATGTGAGCGCTAAAAACTGCCGACAAGCCGCGCTTGCGGCAGTTTTTTTATACCTTTAGGTTACAGCTCAGCACCAAACAATCTGAACTTTCTGTGGTGATTTTTCATGCATCGGCTTGGGATAAGGCTTTCGCCCTGTTTGCAAAACTAAGATGTTCGGTTCCAATTTTAGGGTGGTGTTAAGTTCAAGCATTAAGCTTGTTTATCATTGATACGACACCATATCCTAGGGTAAGACTCCATCAGCACTGACTGAGCAATCGCTTTAGCGTCCACCACATTCATCCGAGGGAGACAGGATAAAGCAGCTGCCACAGAGCTGACTCACGCAAAGAGGCGCTTAATTTATGGCTACATCATCGACTTCGACATCTGCCGCCCCATCGCAGGCTGTGACTAAATCTCCCCTAGCGGATACTCCCTTTTCACTCTTAGAGCTCGCCCCTGTACGCCAAGGCGCGAGCATCGGAGACACGCTGCGCGCCAGCCTACAATACGCTAAGGTGGCCGATGAGTTAGGTTTTAACCGATTCTGGTTTGCCGAGCACCACAATATGCCCGGTATCGCCAGCGCCGCGACATCGGTATTAATTGGCTATATTGCCGAGAATACTAAACGCATTCGCGTCGGCGCGGGTGGGATTATGCTGCCCAATCATGCGCCCTTAGTGGTTGCCGAGCAGTTTGGTACGCTCGAGAGTCTTTATCCGGGGCGTATCGATTTAGGGCTTGGCCGCGCCCCTGGGAGCGATCAAATCACCAGCCGCGCCCTTAACCGCGATATGAGTCGCGCGGAGCAATTTCCCGCCGAGGTGAGCGAGTTACAAACCTTACTCGGCGACTACAATGGCCATCATCCCGTAAGAGCGATTCCCGGCGAAGGCACCCATGTGCCGATTTGGCTACTTGGCTCTAGCCTCTTTAGCGCCCAGCTTGCAGCCCAGCGCGGCTTACCCTATGTCTTTGCAGGGCATTTTGCGCCAAGGTTCCTCTATGATGCGATAGAGATTTACCGCCGCGACTTTAAGCCATCTAAGGTGTTGGATAAGCCCTATGTCATGCTTGGCCTGCCACTTATCGCCGCCGAGACAGACGCCGAAGCCGAATACTTAAGCACCACCTCCAAGCAACGGGTGCTTGCGCTGATCCGTGGTGAACCGCTTTGGTTAAAACCGCCCGTGGACAGCATGGATGGCCTGTGGAGCGAGCAGGAAAAAACCTATGTCGATAACTTCTTAGGCTTATCCGTCACAGGTGGCCCCACCACCATTAAGCACCGCTTAGAGATGATAGTGAAGGAGCTAGGTGTCGATGAATTTATCTTTACTAACGATTTGTATGATCAGCAAAAACGCGAACGTGCACTGCAAATCCTAATGGAAATTAAAGGCACTTAAGCGTTAAACCACGCCATAAAAAATCCCGCCTAAGCGGGATTTTTTATCTCTGTTAACCTTTTAACACGGCATCGAAACTGGCCTTAAGAATGCCCAGCCCCGCAGCAAGCTGCTCGTCTGGTACTGTCAATGGCACCAATATACGCAGCACGTTACCGTAGGTGCCGCAGGAGAGGAGGATCAAACCTCGGTTTCTTGCCTCAGCTAAAATTTGGGCACAGTACTGAGGCGCGGGTTTGCCCTCTTCCATCAATTCAATAGCGATCATCGCCCCTAGA
Source organism: Shewanella decolorationis S12 (assembly GCF_000485795.1). Classification (GTDB taxonomy): domain Bacteria; phylum Pseudomonadota; class Gammaproteobacteria; order Enterobacterales; family Shewanellaceae; genus Shewanella; species Shewanella decolorationis. The sequence continues at coordinate 31,985 of NZ_AXZL01000061.1, read as the reverse complement.
CCACGCACATCAGCAATTTGTGGATGTTCAACCTGCATAGTATTTAGCGCCGACTTAATCCGCTCGCCAATTGCATTGGCACGTTCAAGCAGCTTTTCCTCTTCAAACACTTCGAGTACGGCGAGCGCCGCCGCACAGGCCAGCGGATTACCACCGTAGGTGCCGCCAAGGCCACCGGGACCGATGGCATCCATGACTTCCGCTTTACCCGTAATACCCGATAGTGGGAAGCCACCAGCAATAGATTTCGCAAAGGTGGTGATATCGGCGCTCACGCCCATTTGCTCCATCGCGAAGAAGGTTCCAGTGCGACCCGCACCCGTTTGCACTTCATCGGCGATCAGCATAATGCCTTCACGGTCGCAAAGCGCACGTAAACGTTGCATAAAGGCTGGCGATGCGGCATAGAATCCGCCCTCACCCTGCACAGGCTCGAGGATGATGGCCGCGATATCGCTCGGCTCGGCATCATTTTTAAAGATGCGTTCGATAGAGGCCATCGCATCATCATCGGATACGCCGTGCAGCGCACAGGGAAACTCGGCGCGGAACACATTGGCCGACATTAATCCCATGCCTTTACTGTAAGGCGCGACCTTTCCCGTTAATGCGAGCGCCGCCATAGTGCGACCATGGTAACCCGAGGTAAAGGCAATCACACCCGCCCGCTTAGTGTATGCACGAGCAACTTTAACCGCGTTTTCAACGGCTTCTGAGCCGCTGGTGAATAAGGCCGTTTTCTTAGCAAAATCACCCGGCACTAACTGATTCAGTTTTTCACAGACTTGAATATAACTTTCATAGCCAAGCACCATAAAACAGGTGTGGGAGAAGTCCTCAAGCTGCGCCGCAACGGCTGCCTTAACCTTAGGATGTAAATGCCCAGTGTTAAGCACTGCAATACCACCCGCAAAGTCAATAAACTCTCGACCTTCAACATCCCACACGGTCGCGTTTTCGGCGCGAGCGGTAAAAACAGGATGAATTTGACCAACACCGCCTGCGACGGCGGCTTGGCGACGTGCCATCAATGAATCATTGGTTGTGCTCATTTAGTATTCCTTGCTCGCATGCCTAACTTGGCTATACAAAATGTCGATAACAATGCCTATGCCCAAAGGGCTACCACTGGCGGTCTATTCCAAACTGATGCTTAAACAGACATACAGATATATTTGATTTCTAAATATTCTTCGATGCCGTACTTAGAGCCTTCACGGCCGAGCCCTGAGGATTTCATTCCGCCAAACGGCGCGACTTCGGTGGAAATCAACCCAGTGTTGACGCCCACCATGCCGTATTCCAATGCCTCGGCCACTTTCCATACGAGTGAAATATCACGGCCATAAAAATAAGCCGCTAAGCCAAACTCGGTATCATTGGCTTGTTTAATCACATCGTCCACATCGGTAAACTTAAACAGCGGCGCCAGTGGGCCAAAGGTTTCTTCACGGGCGACACGCATACTGCTATCAACATGTGTCAGTACCGTGGGTTCGAAGAAGTTGCCACCTAAGCTATGGGGCTTACCGCCCGCAACCACAGTCGCCCCTTTACTGAGCGCATCCTCGAGATGGCTCTGGACTTTTTCGACCGCCGCGCGATTGATAAGCGGTCCAGTAGTTACGCCCTCACCAATGCCCTCACCCACCTTTAATTTACCCACGGCAATACTGAGCTTGCGGGCAAATTCGTCATAGACGCCCGCCTGAACATAAATGCGGTTAGCGCAGACACAGGTTTGCCCCGCATTGCGATACTTAGCGATCATGGCGCCTTCGACCGCCGCATCAATATTGGCATCGTCGAATACGATAAATGGCGCGTTACCGCCTAATTCTAAAGATAATTTCTTCAGTGTCGGCGCGCATTGTTCCATCAACTTAATGCCCACTTGGGTCGAGCCGGTGAAAGACAACTTACGCACGACTGGATTGCTACACATCTCATTACCAATGCCGATGGCATCGCCAGTGATCACGCTGAATACCCCAGCGGGGATCCCAGCGCGCTCGGCAAGCACGGCCAAGGCTAATGCGGTAAAAGGCGTTTGCGGGGCAGGTTTCACCACCATAGTACAACCGGCAGCCAGTGCTGGCGCGGCTTTACGAGTGATCATCGCCGCAGGGAAGTTCCAGGGAGTAATGGCCGCAGTCACGCCCACGGGCTGCTTGATCACCATGATACGTTTATCGCCCTGATGCCCAGGAATCGTATCGCCATAGACGCGTTTTGCTTCTTCGGCGAACCATTCGATAAAGGAGGCGGCGTAGGTGACTTCACCCTTAGCTTCGGCAAGGGGTTTGCCCTGCTCAGTGGTCATCATTAACGCTAAGTCATCACTGTTTTCATTGAGTAATTCAAACCAGCGACGCAGCTTGGCACCACGCTCTTTTGCAGTAAGTGCTCGCCATGCGGGCAATGCCTCTTCGGCTGCCGCAATCGCCGCTTGAGTTTCGGCTTGCCCCATCACAGGGACACTGGCGATCACCGCGCCCGTCGCAGGATTGGCGATAGCGACGGTTTCTTTTGACTGTGCATCGCACCACTTACCATTGATATAACATTGCTGACGCAGCAGACTCGGGTCTTTTAACAACACAGGAAATTCCTCTCGCTGCGAGGTAATGCCTTACCTCGTATAAAAAATTAAATAAATTAGATACCTAATTTATCTCTTAGACTGTAATACCATGCCCCCAGCGCACTAAAAGGCACACGTAAGGCGTGACCGCCAGGGAAGGGATAATGGGGCAGCGCCGCAAAAGCATCGAAACGCGTAGCCTGACCATTGAGCATTTCGGCGATTAACTTGCCTGCCAAGTGGGTATAAGTGACGCCATGGCCACTACAACCCTGTGAATAATAGATATTTTTACCAATACGGCCGACCTGTGGTAAACGCGATAAGGTCAATAAAAAGTTACCCGTCCAGGCGTAATCAACCTTAACCCCTTTTAACTGCGGGAAGGTTTTGAGCATATTCGGGATAATCAGAGATTCGATATCCGCGGGATCGCGGGCACCATACACTACACCACCGCCGTAGATCAGGCGCTTATCGCCAGACAGCCTAAAATAATCGAGCAGATAGTTACAATCTTCGACGCAGTAGTCTTGAGGTAACAGGCTTGCTGCCAGCTCTTCGTCTAAGGGTTCAGTGGTGATCACTTGGGTACCGCAGGGCATAGACTTGGCTTGCAATTCAGGCATGAGTTTACCGAGGTAAGCGTTACCCGCCACCACCACAAACTTAGCTTTTACGCTGCCCTTAGCGGTGTGTACCACAGGGCTATCGCCTTCGTCGACCTGCAAAACCGCTGAGTCTTCAAAAATTTTTCCACCGAGGGATTCTACCGCGCGGGCTTCACCCAAGGCTAAATTCAGCGGGTGAATATGGCCGCCGCTCTTATCCAACATACCGCCGACATAGCGCTCAGTATTTACCACAGAACGAATGCTGTTTGCATCGAGCAGCTCAAGTTTGCCCACGTGACCATGGCTTTCCCATAACTGCTTTTGATGGCGTAAATGACCCATTTGCTTTTCGTTCATCGCCGCAAATACGCCGCCATCCTTTAGATCGCAGTCAATATTGTACTTAGCGATACGTTCACGGATGATGCGTCCGCCCTCGAAGGCCATTTGACCGAAAAGCTTGGCTTGTTCTTTGCCGACGGTTTTTTCAATGGTATCAATGTCACGGCTATAGCTGTTGACGATCTGTCCGCCATTACGCCCCGATGCTCCCCAGCCAATCCGCGCCGCTTCGAGCACCACCACACTAAAGCCAGATTCGAGTAAATGCAGTGCGGCAGAAAGGCCTGTGTATCCAGCGCCAATCACACAAACATCGGCTTCAATCGATTCCTGTAAACGCGCGCGCTCAACCTTATCGTTGGCAGATGCCGCATAATATGATCCAGTGTGAGGTATGGCAGACATGATGTTCCCTTGATTTTTATGTTCATTATTTTAAACAACTATCACATCCTACACCTTCATATCGGGAAACACTAGCCATAAAAGCACAATAATTTACACAATGTTTGATATTTCAAACAAAATATCCTTCATGCCTTAAACAGATTTGAAATTGAATGTGGAGGTACAAATAAGAAGACTTGGAGGGCAGAGAGAAGGATGGCCTTGGCAATCAGGCCATCCTTTTGTCGCTAAGCACTTTTGACTAGGTGCTTACCACTAATAACTGCATCCTAGCGTATTAGTTCAGCGGCATACGCTCACGTTTTTCGGCGCGTCTTGCCATGTACCAAGACAGGAAGGCGATTAACGACACACATAGAATGATAAGTGTTGCCAAGGCGTTGATCTTAGGCGATACACCCAAGCGCACCGAGGAGAACACCACCATAGGTAAGGTAGTTGCACCTGGGCCTGAGGCAAAGCTTGCGATCACTAAGTCATCGAGTGACAGACTAAAGGATAACAACCAACCCGCCACTAATGCCGGTGAAATCATGGGCACAGTGATCAGGAAGAAGGTCTTAAGCGGCGTTGCGCCTAAATCCATTGCCGCCTCTTCGATTGACATGTCTAACTCACGCAATCTTGACGACACTACCACAGCCACATAGGCCGCGCAGAAGGTCGAGTGGGCAATCCAAACTGTCACCATGCCACGCTCTTTCGGCCAACCTAAGAGATCCGCCATATGCACAAACAGCAGCAGCAAGGACAGCCCCGTGATCACCTCTGGCATAACCAAAGGCGCAGTGATCATGTTCGACAAAGTGAGCTTGGCCCAGGAGCGCTTAAACCGCGTCATCACAAAGGCGGCCATAGTGCCGATAATCACCGCCATGGTTGAGCTGTAAAAGGCAATCCGAAGGCTGGTCCAAACCGCATCGAGAATCTGCTGATCGGCAAATAACTCGCCGTACCATTTAGGTGAAAACCCGCCCCACACAGTTACTAACTTAGATTCGTTAAACGAATAAATTACTAGGATCAGCATAGGCGCGTACAAGAAGAACAAGCCGAACCACAGCATCACCGAAGAAAAACTCAGCTTTTTCATAGGTCTTTCTCCAAACTACGTGCCTGATAGCGATGGAATAAGGTAATAGGAATAATCAAGAGTGCCAGCATCACAATCGCCAGTGATGAGGCCACTGGCCAGTCACGGTTATTGAAGAATTCCTGCCACAGTACTTTACCTATCATCAGAGAATCTGGGCCGCCAAGCAGCTCAGGGATCACAAACTCCCCTACCGCCGGAATAAATACCAACATAGAACCTGCAATCACTCCGCTCTTCGATAATGGGAAAGTGATTTTCCAGAAGGTATTTAAACGGCTCGACCCTAAGTCAGATGCGGCCTCAATCAAGCTCATATCTAACTTCACTAAGGTCGCGTACAGCGGCAAAATCATAAAGGGCAAATAGGCATAGATAATCCCGATATAGACGGCGATATTGGTGTTAAGGATTTGCAATGGTTCAGAAATGATTCCTAACCACATCAATGTGTTATTGATAATCCCCGTATTGCTCAAGATCCCCATCCAGGCATAAACGCGGATTAAGAACGAGGTCCAAGAAGGTAGCATCACCAATAGCAGCAGCACGGTTTGCAACCTTGCTGGCGCACGGGCAATGGCATAGGCCATGGGATAACCAATGATCAAACAGCCAATGGTCGAAATGAGCGCCATTTTTAATGAGCTGAGATACGCGGTGTAATACAGCGAATCATCTAGCAACATCAAATAGTTACCTAAATGCAGGAAGATGTTTAATACATCATCCGCATATTGGAAGGTCGCCTCATAGGGTGGAATCGAAATCGCCGCCGTCGAAAAACTGATCTTAAGAACAATGGCAAAGGGCAAGGCGAAGAACAACAACAACCAAGCGTAGGGGAAGCTAATCGTCCAGAAACGTCCCTTAAGCCATTTTAGTTTTGACTTTATCTTCATGATCTTAACACCACGCCACTGGTGTCCTCCCAGCTGATGAACACTTCATCATCCCATGTCGCATGGTCGGCACGGCGTTCACGGTTGGTCATACTGCATTGCACTATTTGGCCGTTTTCGAGGCGAATGTAATACACAGAAATGCCACCTAAGTAGGCGATGTCATGCACTATGCCCTTGGCCCAGTTGTACTCGCCCTCAGGTTGCTCACGGCTGATAATGGTTTTTTCGGGACGTACCGCTAACCACACATGCTTTTCTTCAGCACTGGTCGTTACCCCGTAACCCACATAGAAAGACTGAGCTAAATCATTGGGTTTAATGATAAGGTGGTCGACTTCGTCCACTTCAATCTCGCCGCCAAAGAGATTCACTGAACCGATAAATTCGGCAATCATGCGGCTGTTGGGACTCTCGTAAATGTCCATAGGTGAGCCGGTTTGGGCAATCCAACCGTCACTCATAATCGAAATTCGGCCCGCCATGGTCATAGCTTCTTCCTGATCATGGGTCACCATTACACAGGTCACGCCAACACGCTCAAGAATTTCAACTACTTCTAACTGCATTTGAGTGCGCAGCTTTTTATCTAGCGCGCCCATCGGCTCATCGAGCAGTAATAATTTAGGACGTTTCGCGAGGGAGCGAGCTAACGCCACCCGTTGGCGCTGCCCACCGGAAAGCTGATGTGGTTTACGTTTACCATATTGCTCCATATGCACCAGCTTGAGCATTTCTTGCACCCTTTGCTCAATTTCCGCTTTAGGCAATTTATCTTGCTTTAAACCGAAGGCGATATTTTGTGCGACCGTCATATGGGGGAAGAGCGCATAGGATTGGAACATCATATTGATAGGACGTTCGTAGGGAGGAAGATCGGTAATATCTTCGCCATCCAGATAAATCCTACCGGTAGTGGGTCTTTCAAATCCTGCGAGCATACGTAGCAAGGTTGATTTACCCGAGCCAGAGCCCCCAAGCAAAGCAAAAATCTCACCCTTATTAATAGTCAATGATACGTCGTCAACCGCGCGTACATCGTCGAATAATTTACTGACCCGCTCAATCTTAAGCAGGACTTTTTCTTGCGTCTTTGTAGTGGGTTTATTGGTGACGCCCAGAGTGCTTGCCATAGTACTTCTCCACCCGAGTGTTGAGACAGGAGTGCCTTCAAAACTTAGGATTTACACAATGAATTAATGAATAGAGGTTAAATCTGTCGGCTTATTTTTAACGGCGTATAGCCAGTTGTTTGTACTATCAAATGGGGCAAGCAAAGCTTGCCCCACCTCGATTATTGGCCAGACTTCACTTTGGTCCAGACGCGGGTTAATACGCGTTGGATTTTCAATGGACGGATTTCGCCAATATACAATTTATCTAGCACTTCTTTTGGTGGATAAATCGCAGGGTCATTGCGAATCGCTTCATCAACTAAAGGCTGTGCTGGGTCGTTAGGGTTAGCATAAGCCACATAGTTAGAGATAGGCGCAATCACTTCAGGGCGAAGTAAGTAGTTGATAAGTTTGTGAGCATTTTCCACGTTAGCCGCATCCGCAGGGATAGCTAACATATCGAACCACAGGTTCGCGCCCTCTTTCGGGATGGAGTAACCAATCTTGTTACCGTTACCCGCTTCATCGGCACGGGCCGCAGCTTGGAATACGTCACCAGAGAAACCATATGCCACACAGATATCGCCGTTCGCAAGATCAGAGATATAGCGTGATGAGTGGAAATAAGTCACGTAAGGACGGATTTTTTCGAGTAATTCACCGGCTTTTTCATAGTCTTCGGCTTTCGTGCTGTTAGGGTTAAGACCTAAGTAGATCATCGCCTGTGGCACCATATCATCTGCCGAATCCAGCATAGCAAAGCCACACTTAGAGATTTTTTCAGCATATTTTGGGTTAAAGATCAGCTCCATAGAATCAAACGGTGCATCTTCACCTACTGCGGCTTTCACTTTATCGATGTTATAACCGATACCATTGGTCCCCCATAGATAAGGCACGGCATATTGGTTACCCGGATCAGCCTTCTCTAACTGTTTCATTAGATCAGCGTTGAGGTTTTTAAAGTTAGTGAGTTTAGAGCGATCAAGCGGCTTAAATGCGCCAGCCTTAATTTGTTTAGCAAGGAAATGGTTAGATGGAACCACGATGTCGTAACCGCTGCGGCCAGACAGTAACTTGGCTTCCAGCACTTCGTTACTATCAAACACATCGTAAATCACCCGAATGCCCGTTTCTTTCTTGAAGTTTTCTAAGGTATCTTCCGCGATATAATCAGACCAGTTATATACGCGCACTACTTCTTCAGCTTGGGCTGCAACGCTTGCGAGGGCGCCCGCGGTTACTAAAGCCAAAGTCGTCATCTTATTAAATAGCTTCATGCTTTCTCCTTTCTCGGGTAGCAGAATTGCCTTTAACAATTCTGAAATTGTGTCACCGACCATCTGCTCGGTTATTGTTGTTATTCTCGACCAATGCTACACCTTAAAAACCGCATCGGCAGTCTCTACAGCACCATAATGCCTTCATCTCTAGGTGGCTGCAATTGAGGGGAGTATCAGATTTCATGCCAAATTTGCCGATTTCTACACTTGCATTAACAAGCATAAAAATAGACTAGATATTTGTACGCCCTACATCTTGCAACATTAAGACAAATGCCTCAAGCCCCTAGAAAAACCGCTGAAACCATCTCAGTAAAACTCTTTTTAACCTTAACTTACAGTGTGTTATAAAATGCTTATTTTAAGCAATTTGATGCATTCGCTCATTACCAACAAAATCATCACAGTCTTTGATTCCTTGAATGGAATGTTAAGGAGCAATGACTTTGTAATAAAGTCCACACCAAGATTAAAACCTAAAATAACTCTGCACCAAAGTTAAGCAAACTAACCAAGATGGTGCAGAGAATTTTTAGTGATTGTTCAAATAGTCACGCTATCTGGACTTAAAATCCGTTAATCGCCTGACAGATTTGAACAAAAACAGTGCAAATTACACACTGAGTAACAGGAACTCCCGCTCCCACGAACTCACAACACGGCGGAAATTTTCAAGCTCGGCCTGCTTAACCGCCACAAAGCCGGTGGTGAAGGCTTCACCTAAATATTCCTTACAGGCATCACTCTCTTCCATCGCAGCCAATGCCTCTTCTAAGGTTAATGGCAGGCAATGTGGATTGTTGCTACGGCTTTCGTTCGATTTACCCTGCACTGGCGTCGAAGGCTTTAACCCTTCAACCATGCCGATGTAGCCACAGAGTAAGCTCGCTGCGATAGCTAAATAGCAGTTAGCATCCGCTCCCGGAATACGGTTTTCGATGCGGCGATTTTGCGGTGAAGACTCAGGAATACGCAGACCGCAGGTTCTGTTCTCAACCCCCCATTCCAAGTTAACTGGCGCAGAAGTGCCAGGTAAGAAACGACGGAACGAGTTGGCGTTTGGCGCCATCAAGGGCAGGAGTTCAGGAATAAACTTTTGTAAGCCTGCAATGTAACTTAAGAATAACGAGCTTTGGGTACCATCTTCATTAGTAAAGATATTTTTACCCGTCTCTTTATTAATGACGCTTTGATGAATGTGCATAGCACTGCCTGGCTCATCAGTTACAGGTTTTGCCATAAAGGTAGCACACACATCATGCTTTAATGCCGCCTCACGCAGGGTTCGTTTAAATACAAATACCTGATCTGCAAGTGATAACGGGTTACCGTGGCTAAAGTTAATCTCCATTTGCGCTGGGCCGTCTTCGTGGATCAGCGTATCGATATCTAAACCTTGCAGCTCGCACCAGTCATACATGTCTTCAAAAAGCGGATCGTATTCGTTGGCTGCATCAATCGAGAAAGACTGACGCCCCGCTTCTGGCCTGCCTGAACGACCAATAGGTGGCTTAAGGGGTAAATCGTGGTCATCGCTACGGCTGGTCAGATAAAACTCCATCTCAGGCGCAATCACAGGCTCCCAGCCTTTTTGCTCGTATAACGAAAGCACTTTCTTCAACACATTACGCGGCGATAATTCAATCGGATTACCCATTCTGTCGTAGCAATCGTGGATCACTTGCGCCGTCGCTTCAATGGTCCAAGGCAGCATAAACACCGCATTTTCATCGGGGACACAGACAAAATCGATATCCGCATCGTCGAGCAAACTGTAATAAATATCATCGTCGACAAAGTCACCGGTCACGGTTTGCAGCAACACGCTTTCGGGTAAGCGCATGCCTTTTTCGTCGAGGAACTTATCCACTGGGGCAATTTTTCCGCGGGCGATACCTGTCATATCGCTGATAACACATTCGACTTCTGTGATTTTTCGTTCTTTTAAAAAAGCGATTAGCTTATTCATTTTATTTCACTCGAGTTGTAGCCCTACGACGGCACGCATCACCAAAAGCATTGAATATAGAAAGGAAAAATGGATTTTCACTTACCTTCCATTCAGGATGCCATTGCACACCGAGAGCGAATTCATTTGCGTCTATAACGGAGAAGGCCTCCACTAGACCGTCTGGAGCATAAGCTTCTGGCCGCAACCCAATCCCAAGGCGCTCCACGCCCTGAGTATGTACAGAGTTTACCTCTGCCGAGTTACGGCCCCAGGCCTCGTAAATGACCCCCCCAGGCTCCACAGTGATACTGTGGGATGGCCCATATTGCACCTCTAATGAGGCCTCTTTATCTTCTCTGTGTTCAATAAAACCACCCACTTCGTGTAACTTCTGGTGCAAACTGCCACCAAAAGCCACGTTCATCTCTTGAAAGCCACGACAAATCCCAAGCACAGGCACACCCGCCGCAATCGCTGCACGGATAAGCGGTAAGGTGGTCGCATCGCGTTTGGGATCATGATGAGTACCGGCTTCACTCGGTTTACCCGCATACAGATGGGGTTCAACATTCGAAGGCGAGCCAGTAAAAAGAATGCCATCAAGACGGGCCAGAATCGCCGCTATAGGTTGTTCAGCACCTAATGAGGGGATCACTAAGGGCCAGCCCTTAGCACCATTCACGACACCTAAGAGGTATTTTTCGCCAACGATATTAAAGGGATGCGCTCCCAATTGTTGATTACACGCAATAACACCAATAAGGGGCAACTCGACAGACATAACTCACCTTCACCTTGAATGACTGCATAATGAACATGTTAAGTTTTAATGTTCATTTTTTCACACAGTACACCGAATTTTAACCTCAAGCAAGAGGTTAAACACTTGTTAATGAGGCTTTAGGCTTAAGAAGTAATTTTGAGAGTTAATACAGGATATTAGGAGGGATAGAGCAGTTTTAACGGGATAGGCCCACGATAAACCCAATCGATTGAACAAAAATAAGACAAGACTTAAGTCAGATAACCCAACTCAATTTGAATAAAATTATTTACACTTTGGGCAATATATTGCAATCCAAAGCCGGCTTTGAATGAGATCAATGTTGAGAAAATTCAGAGATAGCGCCCCCTAATCTAGGGCAGCGCTGTACTGATTAGAAGTTTGCAGGAGTTGTTGCACTGACCAGTCGACAGGGTTCATCGAAAGGGTTACGAAATCTATGGGGTAACTCACTGTTAAAGTAGTAACTATCACCCGCTTCTAAGATATATACCTCATCACCAACGGTCAGTTCGAATTTGCCTTCGATCACCATGGCCGCCTCTTCACCTTCGTGTTTCAGCATTTCCTCGCCCGTGTCCGAACCCGGCGGATAGGTTTCACTCATCACCGACATGGCACGATTGGGAAAGTCGCGGCCAATTAACTTAAATTCTAAAGGCCCAGTACCTATATCGAGGAGTTCATCGGAGCGGTAAACTACTTTTTGCTCGCTCTCAATCGAGGCTTCAATTGAGAAAAAATCCACTAAAGACATAGGGATACCCGACAATACTTTTTTCAAAGAACTGACGGATGGGCTAACACTGTTTTTTTCGATCATTGAAATCGTACTGTTAGTCACACCAGCACGCTTAGCCAGCTCACGCTGGGATAAGCCTTTCATTTTTCGAACAGTTCTGAGACTGGCTCCAATATCCAAATTTCACATCTCCCCAAAGGATCGGTCATCCCGATAGATGAAGAACAGGTTGTTCAGGATAAACACCATCCTAAACACATTTTAGCCCCAAAGCGTGAGTTTACACGCTTCCGTTGTATTCTATCTAAAAAATGTGTTAAATAAAACGAACACTTTTTAGCAGTATCATAAAAGTGTGATGAGTATACTGAGACAAGCCCAATTTACAATAAAAACAATTTTTTGGAGCCCTAATGGCCACGAAATCCCCTGTTCATAGTGAACAATATCCCCAGTCTTATTATCTTGATACTGCTAAAGAAATTTTTGCTCACCCTCAACTGGAAGGTAAGATAAGTGCCGATGTCTGTATTGTGGGCGGCGGCTTTAGCGGTATCAACACGGCGATTGAGCTAAGACAGCGAGGCTTAAGTGTGGTGTTGCTTGAGGCAAAACGTATTGGCTGGGGCGCTTCAGGGCGCAATGGCGGAGAGCTGATCCGCGGTATAGGCCATGACCCCGCGCAATTTATCAACGAAATAGGGCAAGAAGGCGTTAGCGCAATCCAGCAAATGGGCTTTGAAGCCGTGGAGATAGTTAGAAATCGGATACAGACCCATCATATCGATTGCGACTTACAGATGGGCTATTGCGATCTTGCGGTAAAGCCTCGGCATATGCTTGAACTTCAAGAAGAATTTGACAGTCTTAAGCGTCTTGGATATCAGCATGAAATAAAACTGCTTACCCAATCCCAACTCAGTGAAGTTATCGGCTCTGAATTTTATCAGGGCGCCCTAGTGGATATGGGCAGTGGCCATTTACATCCACTTAACTTAGCCTTGGGCGAGGCCCGTGTAGCCCGTGACTTGGGCGCTCAATTATTTGAATACAGCGCCGCAGAGAAGATTATTCCTGGCGATAAACCACGAGTATTAACGGCGAAGGGCGAAGTGACTTGCCAATATCTTGTACTCGCAGGTAACGCCTACATTGGCCATAAGTTGAATAGCTACATCGGCGGTAAGGTGCTTCCTGCAGGGAGTTATCTGCTTGCAACCGAGCCACTGACAGAAGCGCAATGCCAAAGCATTATCCCGCAAAACATGGCCTTTGCAGATATGAGAATCGCCTTAGATTACTTCCACTTATCGGCGGATAGACGTTTACTCTTCGGCGGACTTTGTACTTATTCAGGCAAAGATCCAAAGGATATTGAGGCAGCGCTCAGACCGAACCTTGAGAAGGTATTCCCACAGTTAAAAGGCGTACGCATCGATTACGAATGGGGCGGCATGATAGGCATTGGCGCCAACCGTATGCCCCAAATCGGTCGCCTCCCCGATGCGAGCAATATTTTTTACGCCCAAGCCTACGCAGGACATGGCGTAAATGCCACCCATATGGCTGCCAAACTGCTTGCCGAAGCTATTTGTCAGCAGGCGGGATATTTTGATGTGTTCGCCAAAATCAAGCATATGACCTTCCCCGGCGGCCCCACATTCCGCTCACCAATGCTGGCGGCGGGTATGCTGTACCACAGGTTTAAGGATTTATTCTAAGGTTTGTCCTGTCGTTGGATAAGCGAGCACAATATCCAACGACACTAAAGGGTACTACTTGCGTTACGCCGCCTTGCCCACAGAATAAAGGGCAGCGAGCCAAGATAATGGACTACTAAGGCCACCAACACGCCAAAGCCAATCCCGCTGGTGGTTAACGGAATGCCAGGCTTAAAGTTAACTATGGTTTGCTGTAAATATTCAAAACGAGCAGGATTGAACATGTAGGCGGTTTTCTCGAAGAGATTCCCCTGCGCAAAGGTCTGCATTCCTTGCTGCAGTGCTTGATACAAGGCTAGCGTCTGGCGCTTTTGCTCGGCATCCGCCCTGACGCTAGGCTCCTCGTTTTGTAAATGGCGGGCAATCATGGTTTCCACATCGCCGTAGTGATATTCCTTCGCCGTGGCCTCATAGCCCTCAACTTGCCATTGAGTCGAAGTATAGAGGCCTGCCAAAAATTGCTGATAATGGTCGGCTAATTGGGGAAGTTGCAGCGCCATCACTAAGATAAAGCCGAAAATCAGCTTATCGAACAACCGGGTTATCATGGCAAACTCCTTGATAAGTCAAAGGATATATCACTGCCAATGGAGTGCTGCTAGGGCGTGTTGACGTTTCAGGGTTATTTTTGCAGCACGTCATAGTTATCTTGCTCAGCACTCCAGCTATCAGCGCTTATTGCGCTATGGGTAAATCGATTCGACTGCCCCAGTCCGCCCATGAGCCATCGTAGAGTGCAGCATCGGCATGGCCAGAAGCGATCGAAGCTAAGATTAAGATACAAGCAGTAATCCCCGAACCACAGCTGAAAATCCTTAACGGTTTATCACCAGCAAGCCCTTGAAATAGGGCTTGTAATTCGGCCGAGCTTTTGATTTTGAAGCCATCGAGCACCTCTGTAAAAGGTAAATTAACCGAATGGGGAATATGCCCACTACGCACACCGGGGCGCGGCTCACTCACTTGGCCTAAAAAGCGGGCGGCGCCGCGGGCATCGATAATCGCGCTGTCGCTATCATCGAGCTTGGCCAACACGGCCTCAGCATCCATCACCTTGGAAGGCTGATATTCCAGTACAGCAGTGAGTTCTTCACTATCGCTTGCACCATAATCTATCCCTTCTTCCTGATAGCGGGATGAGGTGACCCTGTCTTCAGCCATCCATTGGGGTAAGCCACCGTCGAGCACATACACACGATGAAATCCCATCACCTTGAATATCCACCAAGCGCGCGGAGAAGAATAAATCCCTTGATTATCATAGATAACCACCACGCTTTGCGGGTCTATTCCGAGCTTGGCAATGCCTTCTACAAACTGTTCAAACCTTGGTAAGGCGTGGATTTGAGAAGAGGTTTTATCGCAAAAATCCGTTTCGACATCAAAGCGCCTCGAGCGCGGAATGCACACAGGTTCGGAATAGAGGATTGGCTCTTTGCCCAACACCACGGCCATGCTGGCATCGAGTAACACGAGATCTGGCGAGGTGAGGTGCTCTTCGAGCCATTGAGTGCTCACGAGAGGATATTCCATTGGCTGTCCTTAAAGATTGCTATAGCTAATAATCTACCCAAATTTGGCTGAGCCCATCTTGCACTAAATACGACCAAAAGGTTAAGCAGAATAGACAAATAAAACTATTACTGTCCTAAAAACGATTTTCCCACTGGTGGAAGTGGCTATATCTAAGGCGTATTGAGGTTTACTTGGCGAGTATCAAGTTTACTTAGTGCTATATCACACACTACAGCACTCTAAACATAAAATAATTAGCCTCATTATAAAGACTTATGTTATAAATCCCCCATTAGGAATAGGCTAATATGGAAATAAAATGTGTGCTTATAGTGGAGCAATCGGTAAAATCCAGCAGCAATTCAATACACCGCTGGCATTATTACTTAGCACTTCATTATTCTGCTTACTCACTATCAGCCATTCTGCTATCGCCAATGAAAGCCTCAATTTTCCAAAACCTAACCAGCCAAAGATTATCACCTTAGCCGCAGAAGACAGTTGGCCCCCATTTGCAAACCAGCTTGGGCAAGGGATTTCACATCGACTCATCGAAGCAGCCTTTAAGCAATCTCAAATCGAGGTCAACAGTTTAGTCGTACCCTATAGTCGCGCATTGATGATGGCCGAAAAAGGTGCTGTAGATGGAGTATTTAATGTCACCCGAGAAGCGAGTACAGAGCAACGTTTCGTCTTTGGGGAGATGCCATTATTTGTCGCTAAAGCGTCTTTCTATCAACGAAAGCAACGCTCTTTACTTGCTGAAAACAAATGGAAAATACCCAAGGGTAGTATTATAGGTGTGATAAAAAGCTATGAGTATGGTGACGAGTTTCCTGAATTGGTTAAACAACGCCAATTAAATATTGTTACCGTCGCCACTCAGCAACAGTTAATTAACCTGTTGTTAATCGGCAGAATTGATGCCGCCGTCATGTTCGACTTAGTCGCCCAAGAAAATCTACAAAAAATGGGCGTGAATGATGAAGTCATCCCCGCATTTGATAACCATACCAGTAATATTTACTTAGCTTTCTCTAAAGAAAATCCTAAAGCAATCTTATTGGCTAAAGCACTTGATCAAGGTTTGTCTGCGCTTAAAGCCAACGGCCAATATCAGCTACTGCTCAGCGCAAAATAATCCCCACATTAACAATCAAAACTTAGTTCGCGCATTATACCAATCACATTAAATATCTAATCAGTTCAGATATTTAATACAATTGGTATTACATACCCTGGGTACGGATAATTTCTTGGTTCACCCAATGCAATAACTGCTTTATCGCTTTCGATAAAATCTGATTCTGCCGCACGATATAGCCTAAACTGGTGCTCGGGAATTGCGGCAGAGGCGTGACTTTACTCTTTAAATGCTTCTTAGTGTAAATCGAAAACTCAGGCACAATCGCCACCCCAAAACCCGCCTCGGCCCAGTCGATTTGTGCATCCACACTGCCGACTTCCATGATCCTATACCTTGGCAGATTTAATGAGGGCAATGCGGGATCCAGCAGTTCGCGGGTGCGAGTATCATGCCCGAGCAGAATTAACGTCGGCCGCTCCGCCAGTGGCATATCGTCACTTTCTTTACTCTGTTGCCACAGCTCTAAATTATCCCCAAGGGCACACCACTTGATTTGCTGCAACTCGGTAAAATGCAGCGGCTGACTCTCCTTTTGCGCAATCACAAAGCCTAAATCCGCCTCGGCATTAGTGACCAGTTCCGAGGCTTGAAACGACGTCGTATTAAGCAGGGAAAAATCAATCCCAGGAAATTCCGCTTTAAATAACTGAAATGGCTGAATAAGCAGCAAACGCGAAATAATATCGCTGGCCGCAATAGTTAGCGTGCCTTGGCTTAGATCGTTGATGGCATTCAGATCCGCCTGACACACTTGCAGTTCCATCAAGGTCTTCTGGCTACTCTCAAGCAAACGAAACCCCGCCTGAGTTAACCTAAACGGATTGCGCTCAATCAACTTAACTCGAGTGTTCTGCTCCAATTGCTTGATATGCAAGCTGACATTGGGCTGAGTCATATGCAGCGCAGCCGCCGCCTTACCGAAGTGCTTACACTCGGCCAAGGTTACGAAGGTCTTTAACCAATGAAGTTCGAGCATCACATTCATCTCCATCCATCAATTCAGCTCATACTATGATATATGATTTCCTTATCACGACGATAACTATAATTAATTTCTCTTATTCATTAAGCAGGTCTAGCATAACCGCTTAATTCCTGTGGAGATGATGTTATGCCGTCTATCGTAGTTGTGGGTGCAAATTGGGGTGATGAAGGCAAAGGCCGCATCGTAGATTATTTAGCCGCAGATGCTGCAGCGAGTGTCCGCTTCCAAGGCGGTAACAACGCAGGCCATACGGTCGTGAACGACTTTGGCACCTTTAAATTACACCAATTACCTAGCGGTATTTTCAATCCAAACTGCGTTGCAGTACTTGGCCCTGGCATGGTAATCAGCCCTGAAAAACTCAGTGTTGAAATCGCCGAAGTCGAAGCGGCTGGCATTGAAGTTAAGTTATGTATTTCTGACCGCGCAACCCTTTGCTTACCAATCCACGCGCTGGAAGATACCTTAGAAGAACAACGTTTAGGCGATCTGGCCTACGGTTCAACTCGTCAAGGTATCGCCCCTGCCTATGGCGATCGCGTGATGAAAAAAGGCATTCTGGTTGGCTGGCTAAAGCAACCGGAAGTGCTGAAAGAACGCATTCAATTTATGCTCGACTGGAAGCTGCCACAGTTAAAAGCACTGTACCCAAGCTGTGACTTCAACCAAACAGCAGAAGAAATGACTCAGTGGTTATTAGAGGTGACCGCGCCATGGCGTCCATTTATTTGCAACGTCACCGAGCCATTAAAAGCCTTACAAAAACAAGATGCTAACTTGTTATTTGAAGCGCAATTAGGCGCGGGTCGTGACTTGATTTATGGTGAGTATCCTTACACGACCTCTTCTAACGTTACAGCGGCTTTCGCAGGTCTAGGTAGTGGTTTACCGGCTCTGCGCCCAGAGCGCGTGATTGCCGTAGCTAAAGCCTTCAGCTCATCCGTTGGTACTGGCACCTTAGTCACGGCGATGGAAGAGCAGGATGATTTCCGTAAAAACGCTAACGAGTTTGGCGCAACCACGGGTCGTCCACGTGATATGGGTTACTTCGATGCTGTTGCTACTCGCAATGGTGTTGAGCTGCAAGCCGCAACTGAAATCGCCCTAACCAAGATTGACTGTCTGACAGGCATGAAAGATCTCAAGATTTGTGTTGCCTACGACGGTGAGCACACTGAGAATCCGATTTGGCCACAAACGGCTGCATTAAGCCCAGTGTACGAACAAATGGAAAGTTGGAGCGAAGACATTACTGGCTGTCGCACCTTTGAAAGCCTGCCAAAGGCTGCACAACACTATGTTGAACGCATCGAAGCCCTGATGGGCGTACGCGTGAGCATGGTGTCAGTGGGACCTGAGCGCGATCAAATGATCATTCGCTAACCCATCGGTTACCCTACAAAAAAGCCATATCCGTTTCGGCGGATATGGCTTTTTACTTTGCGTAATTAATGGCATTTCAATCAAACCGCTGGATTTCGCCAATATATTGGGTTTTGTTCAAACCGATAAACCGCTAGACTGCGCTCAACCAACATACTTGATATCGAAAACGCTATGCCGCAATTTAGCCCGACTTATTCTTTTCCTGTGCAAATTTACTACGAAGATACGGATTTTTCTGGCGTGGTGTATCACCCAAATTTTTTAAAGTACTTCGAGCGCGCCCGTGAGCACGTGATTGGCGCCGAGCGCTTACGCGACCTCTGGCAACAGCAGCAATTGGGGTTTGCGGTGTATCGCAGCGATATGTTGTGCCACGAAGGCGTAGAGTTTGCCGATATCATCGATATTCGCACTAAGTTCTACTTTGAGAGTAAGTACCGCACCGTCTGGCATCAGGAAATTTGGCGCCCGAATGGTAAAAAACCGGCGGTCACCGCCACCATTGAAATGGTCTGTATGAATCAGGCACGACAACTTGCGCCCATGCCAGCAGAGTTAATCGCCCAATTAAGCCTAGGGATGTGAAGCTAAGTCTAGGAATGTGAACCATTAGCGCGAAGCACTGCTTGCTTCGGACCGAATCTGTTCCAATGCATTTCAAGCTCTACGGCTCTCATCGGTTTGGCGAAACATAGCCCTTGAATACGGTCGACACCCATTTTGATTAAAAGGCTTAGAATATCTTGAGTTTCAACACCTTCGACTGTCACCTCGTACCCTAACTTTTTGGCGATATTGATACTAGCCTCAAGGATGTATTCAGAGGGTTGATTCGGCTCAAGATCGGCTAAAAACGCTTTATCAATCTTCACTTCATTGGCGGGTAAGTGCTTAAGATAAGCAAGGGATGAATGACCTGTGCCAAAATCATCAATCGCCAGTTTTATTCCTAGCTGACGAATTTGCGCTAAGGTATCGACGGTCTTATTTAAATCTGCCATCAGGGTGCTTTCAGTGATTTCAATCATTAAGCATTCTGGTGGTAATTTATAATGCTCGAGACGGGCGGCAATATCCTGCGGTAAGGTGTCACTATCCAGATCCCGAGTTGACAAGTTTAATGCAACACAAACATACATTCCGGCAGCACGCCATTTAACTTGCTGCTGCAACACCTGCTCTAACGCCCAATGGCTAACTAAATCTATCATTCCCGCACATTCAGCAAGCGGTATAAATTCACCCGGTGAGATCAAGCCTAATTCTTCATGCTCCCAACGGATCAGCGCCTCGACTTGGGTACAGACTCCGGTTTGCACGTCCAACTTAGGTTGATACACCATATATAGAAGATTGCGCTGCAAGCTACTGGGAAGACTGTCGATAATTTTAAGCTCTCGCAATTGGCGGATATCGTCATTCTCACTGTAACAGGCAATCGCAATTCGGGTTGTTCTTGCTTTTTTCAATGCCAAGTCGAGTCTTCTAAGCATATTGCTCACATCAGTATGATGCTTAGCTAACTGCACACAACCAATCTGCAAACGCACACTTACTGGCGTATCATTAATTTTAAATGGCACCTGCAAACGACCACGTAAGTGCAGCAATTGCTCCTGCGACAAACTTTGCTCGTAGTAGAGAAAAAACTCATCGCCGTTTAGACGCGCAATCAATTTAGGCTTTAAGCTCAAGCTGGTTAATCTATCCGCAAATTGTTTAAGCAGAATATCCCCAAACACAAAGCCAAATAGATCATTTACATACCGAAAACGATAGATATCTATCAGTACCAAGGTTCCTTGGGTAATCGGCATTAACGAAGCAAGCGCGCGCTTAAGCCCAACACGATTATTTAAACCTGTGAGTTTATCCTTACCCATGCCCGCTGGTAGTGCAGCAAGCATCTCATTTAAGGAATGGTACAGCGGCGCAAACTCCTGCGGCACAATTGGAATATTAAGGGGGCGACGATCGCTTTTTTGCTGTTCGAGCTGAGGGCATAATTGCGCCAAAAATTGCCTTTGTTGACGCAAGGTTTTATATCTCGTCTGTAAAAGGTACAGCACCGCTATCAAAACGATAATAAGTACTATACCTATACCCCCTAAAACAACCATATTCAGGCCTCTATTTACCGCGTAAGCTTACTCGCTATCCCACTTATCACTCAGCAAGGATTGGCTTCCCTTTGGCCCAACGACTACTGGTAACTTTCTTTAATTGAATGGAATTTATCCATAAATTCATCACTAGCTAAATCATTTGCCGAAACGGGTAATCCCCGACTTGCAAAGACCTCTAACCTTTGTTCAAGTTCGGCGCCTGCACGTAATTCTCCGGTATAAAATGCCGCGGCACGAATGAAATCTAAGTAGGTCACATGGTCAGGCAGATAAGGTAAATCAGCCCAGCGCTCAACCACTTCCATCACCTCAGGGGCAAAATCCCAACTCTTTAATACCGCACGTCCAAGCGGACCTTGCATTTTACGAACTAAAGAGCGCAATTGTTCAATACTGGTAAACAACTCAGGATGGGCTTCCGCCTCAGTCAATACTGGCAAGGCTCCAATATTATGCACAAGACCCGCAAGCGTGAGTGTATCTAAATTGAGTAAGCCTGGGTGACGCTTATTGTAAATCTGTAACATAGCGCAAGCGGCAGCAGTCACATCGATAGAAGTGCGCCATACTTCATCCATCACTTCCCACACCATTTCATTGGTGGAAATAAACAGCTGCTCCATGGCAACAGAGGTAGCAATACTTTTAATTTGAATCAAGCCAATACGGGATACCGCATTATTAATGCTTTCGGCGGGGATCCCTCGGCTATATAACGCACTATTAGCGACTTTGATGATACGTGCCGAGATAGCGGCATCTTGGCCAATCACATCGGCAACTTGCTTTAGGCTCGCATCGGAGCGGCTCACCACTTCCTGCACTCGCATGGCCACTTCAGGCAAGGTCGGCAATACTAACGCATCATCTTTTAATTTTTTAAGTAATCCGACTAACAGTAGATGTTCAGTAGACATCTTATCTCCCATCAATCTGCAAACATAAATCTATCGTCATTGGAGTATACCAGTTGGCTATCATTTGATGGGTAGAAAAAAGCGACAGAGGTTAATTATTTGTATGACTCTGTTATCAATTTCATCCAAATCCCCCTTAACTTTGCCGTTAGCGTTTAAGTTATAGTCGATTGAAAAACCTAAAAATGAGCAAAGTTAGATACCATTAATCCCTCATCAACTTCAATGCAAAAGCCAACGCCATCATAAGGCTTCTAGGTATATTCGTAAAATGCGAACTATACCTAATCTTAGGCGAGGTGATTTGCATAACCCTACTTTGATTGTGTAAAATGCCGCCCCCGCGCACTGCGCCTCCATCTACCAACCAATTCGAGAGTCATTATGTTCAAACCTGAGTTGTTATCTCCCGCTGGGACGCTGAAAAACATGCGTTACGCTTTTGCCTATGGTGCAGATGCCGTGTATGCCGGCCAGCCGAGATATAGCCTAAGGGTTCGTAATAATGACTTTAAAATGGAAAACCTAGCCACAGGTATCGAAGAAGCCCATGCGCTGGGTAAAAAGCTTTATGTGGTGAGTAACATTGCTCCCCACAACGCTAAGCTCAAAACCTATATCAAAGATATGGAGCCCGTGGTGGCGATGAAGCCCGATGCGCTGATCATGTCAGACCCAGGCCTTATCATGATGGTGCGTGAGGCCTTCCCTGAGCAGGTAGTACATTTATCGGTGCAAGCCAACGCCATTAACTGGGCATCAGTCAAATTCTGGCAGACCCAAGGCATTAAACGGGTGATTTTATCCCGTGAATTGTCCTTGGATGAAATCGAAGAAATCCGTCAGCGTTGCCCAGATATCGAGTTAGAAGTGTTTGTCCACGGCGCCCTGTGTATGGCCTACTCGGGTCGCTGTTTGCTGTCGGGTTACATTAATAAGCGCGATCCAAACCAAGGTACTTGCACTAACGCCTGCCGCTGGAAATACGATGTGCACGAAGCGCAGCAAACTGACTCGGGCGATATCATTGCCACTCCCAATGCAGTGCAAATCGAGACGCCAACCTTAGGCGCAGGTCCTGCGACCGACCAAATCTTCCTACTGCAAGAAGCCAATCGCCCCGGCGAATATATGCCAGCGTTTGAAGATGAGCATGGCACTTATATCATGAACTCTAAGGACCTGCGCGCAATTCAACACGTTGAGCGTTTGGCCAAAATGGGCATCGACTCGCTGAAGATCGAAGGCCGTACTAAGTCGTTCTACTATGTGGCCCGTACCGCACAGCTATACCGTCAGGCCATCGACGATGCCGCCTCAGGCAAGAGCTTTGACCGCAGCTTGATGAACCAGCTCGAAGGCTTAGCGCACCGCGGCTATACCGAAGGTTTCTTACGTCGCCACGTACATGATGAATATCAAAACTACGACTATGGCTACTCGGTCAGCGATACCCAACAATTTGTGGGTGAATTAACCGGTAAACGCAATCTGGCAGGCCTTGCCGAAATCGAAGTGAAGAACAAATTCTCTGTTGGCGATAGTGTTGAATTAATGACGCCACAGGGCAATATCAGCCTCACCATCGAACAACTCGAGAACCGCAAAGCCGAATCGGTTGAAGCGGGATTAGGTTCGGGCCATACCGTTTACTTGCCCGTGCCGAAAGAGGTTGATCTGAACCACGGCATTTTACTGCGTAACCTGCCCCAAGGTCAGGATACCCGCAACCCACACGAAGCAGGCTAAGGCATGGCATTACTGATCGACGACAGCTGCATCAATTGCGACATGTGTGAACCTGAATGCCCGAATCAGGCCATCACCATGGGGGAAGAAATCTATGAAATCGACCCAGACCGCTGCACTGAATGCGTAGGCCACTATGATAAGCCGACCTGCGTCTCCGTCTGTCCGATTGATTGTATTGACCCCGACCCTAACCGCGTCGAGTCCCACGACGAGCTGTTGGTCAAATTTGCCATACTCACGCAAAAAATTTGAGTGGGCGCTAGCCTTCCAAGCTAAACAAAAAGCCCCGCAATATCAGCGGGGCTTTGTTTATCACTTGATTACAGCCAAGATAGCATTAACTCAAACTTGGGGATTTAGCCAAAATCACCGTTGGTTTTGCCTCAAGCTGCAAACGCACAATGGCATCGGCCAGCTTTTCAACGCTTAAGCGAATGGGTGTCGGCAGGCTGGCAAATTCGATACTGAGCAGCAGGTTTTTCACTTCAAGCCCTAGCTCGGTATCGCCTTCGATGCTCAGTTTGCGTTGGAAAAACAGCGTATCAGGATCTTCTTTTGCCGCTGCGACCAATAACAGCTCGGCGGAATTGGCACTGAAGCTGACCTGGGCATCGGTCAGCTCACGCACCTGCCAGCGGCCATCGAAACTCACTTCAAAATACAGATTTAAATCTTCAACCCGAATCGCAACCCACTTGCCCGCCAAGAAATCTAACTCGCCGTCTTCGGCCTGTGGCGCTAGCAGCTGCGTTAGGAGTTGGCTTAGCACCTTGGCCTTGAGGCTAAAGGGCACTTTGGAGAGTGGTAAGCGGATAAGCTTTGGGGTGAGTTCAAGCAGTTGTTTTGCAAGGTTTGCTGAAAAAACAGCGGACATAATCAGTTACCTAAGGATAAAAAACACTATATCTCCCAGTTTACCGAGATTTTATGATCTTAAACCTGTTTTAAATCAATTCACCGCCAATCAATCTTCCCTACACTCTGCCCCTGTTATTTTATCGGGAGCACCATTATGGAGTTGTTGTGTCCAGCAGGAAACCTGGCCTCGCTAAAGTCGGCGCTGCAGGCCGGAGCCGATGCTGTCTACCTTGGGTTAAAGGATGATACCAATGCACGTTCGTTCGCGGGCTTAAACTTCACCCCCGCAAAATTACAGGAAGCCGCCACGCTCACCCATCAGCGGGGCAAGAAAATCTTCCTCACCTTGAATACTTTTCCTAAGCCGAATGAGGAACACCGCTGGTATCAAGCCATCGACTTAGCGGCCAACATTGGCGTCGATGCCTTAATCGTCGCCGATCTGTCACTGCTCGACTATGCCCATAGGCAATATCCGCATATTCCGCTGCATTTATCGGTACAGGCGAGCGCCACCAACTTGGGCGCACTGAGCTTTTATAAAGAGGCGTTTAATATCGCGCGGGTGGTGTTACCCAGAGTGCTGTCTATGAAACAAGTGCGCGATTTAGCTAAGGTCAGCCCAGTCGATTTAGAGGTCTTTGCCTTTGGTAGTCTGTGCATCATGGCCGAAGGCCGCTGCCACTTATCCTCCTATGTCACCGGCCAATCGCCAAACACTGGCGGCTCTTGCTCTCCGGCAAAACACGTGCGCTGGCAGGAACAGGGGCAAGACAGATTGACCCGCCTCAACGAGGTCTTAATTGATAAGTCAGGGCTTGATGAGCAAATGGGTTACCCAGTGGTCTGTAAAGGCCGTTATCTCACCCAAGACGATGATAAGCCGCAATATCTGCTCGAGTCTCCCACCAGCTTAAATACCCTTAGCTTGCTGCCTGAGCTTGCAAAGGCGGGCATAGTGTCACTTAAGATTGAGGGGCGGCAGCGCAGCCCTGCCTATGTAGAGCAAGTGACTAAAGTTTGGCGTCAAGCGATTGATACTTATCTTAATCATCCAGATAAATTCCAGACGCAGGCCCATTGGGAGCAAGCCCTCGCGAAAGTCTCCGAAGGCCAAATTACCACCTTAGGCGCCTACGAGCGTGACTGGCAATAGCCCTAGCAATAACCACAAAGAAGAAACGATTATGAAAATTTCCCTCGGCCCACTGCTCTATTGCTGGGAAAAACAGCAGGTCATCGACTTTTACCAGCAGGTGGCCAACAGTCAGATCCCGTTAGTTTATCTGGGTGAAGCCGTTTGTAGCCGTCGACGCGAACTCAAGTTTGGCGACTATCTCGAACTAGCTAAAATGCTTAAATCTGCGGGTAAAGAGGTGGTGCTGTCAACGCTCGCCCTTATCGAAGCGCCCTCTGAATACACTGAGCTTAAACGCCAGGTCGACAATGGCGAATTTAGCATTGAGGCCAACGACATGGCGGCCGTGTATCTCGCTAAGGAGCACAAGCTGCCCTTTGTCTGCGGCGCCAGCATCAATAACTACAACCGCGCCAGTTTAGATATTTTGCAGCGCTTTGGTATGCAGCGCTTTGTGATGCCAGTTGAACTGTCGAAGACTTGGCTAAGCCAAGTGATAGAAAACAAGCCTGCATTAGAAGTCGAAGTGCTTGGCCATGGCTATTTGCCACTCGCCCACTCTGCACGCTGCTTTACCGCTAGGCATCAACACTTGTCGAAGGACAGCTGCGAAACCGTTTGCCGCCAATACAGCAAGGGCTTACTGGCACAGACGCAGGAGGCGCAACCTTTGCTCAGGTTAAACGGCATCCAAACCCAGTCGGCCAGCTGTGTCGATTTACGCAGCGAAATCAATGAAATGATAAAGATGGGCGTCGATGTGTTTCGGGTTTCGCCCAGCAGCTTAGCCAGTATCACTAAGGCCGATGCGCTGGTCGAGGCGTTAACTAGCGAGGCAACGGATGCTCAGTTTCCTCTTAGCGATGAGCACTGTAACGGTTACTGGTTTGGCGAGGCGGGACTGAAATCCTTAGGCTACTGAAATCCTTAAGCTGATGGCATGATGGGCTATCAGCTTAATCACTCACTCGGGAGCTGGCTCCTGAGCGAGTGATTGTGGGGTGAGCAGTAGCGCCGCCGTCCAACTTAATAAACTCCCAAGCGCAATCCACTCTAACAATGCAGGCCACCATAAATCGGGCCTTGGCAATTGCAGCACCATTTCTTGATAAAAGGGCCTGTCACCTTCCGTAAGGCCTAACTCCAGCTGCGGTGCATAAAGAAATGTCAGCATGCTAATGAGGACGATCAAGGCTAACAAGACAGTCCAGCGTCGGATACTCAAGCCGCAGAATCCAGCCCAGAGCAAATAGCAGATAGCACTTAAACTACCAAAGTAAAAAAACCACTTTAGGGCGAGGATATGCAGATGATACACATTGACCGGAAATAACCCCGCGCAAGCTAAGGCTAAATAGGTTAAGGCCAAACAGGTGAAAAACAAATATCCTAAAAAGCTATTCACGCTCTGCAAAGAAGATAAGCAATAAAAAACAATACTTAAGCTACCAAAAAATAGACCACCATTAAGAATAACCGCAAAAGAAGAATGTCCGTAAGTGCCCAACTCACTTAGGGTGTGGTTTAAAAAATTGAAAGATTTTGATTCAGAATAATCAAAGCCCAACACCGCTACACTAATCCCCAGCACTAAACCAAAAATACCAAGAAACCCAAATTTAGTCGCGAGTGCAGAACTCCTAACTGCCAGATTCATTTTTGTAACTGTCATGGAAAATTTAGCTAAACAAAAGTAGTACTAACTTACATGGAATTAAAAAGAATTAAAGCGGGCTGCATCCTCTTTAGCGTAAAATTTTATTTCTCCACTCTAAACGATTTTTTAGTCATTACTGATGGAATACTTGGCTTAGTCATTTTTCAACTCACCATATGCAAATATCGATTCAAAAATGCATAAAAACGCACAAATTACTCAAACAGTGCCTTTTGGGGCTCGGCTTTAACCTCTCCTTAACAGCGAATGTTAACTGGCTCACAACAAGCAGGTACTGATGAGGTCTTTTAACCAACAATGGCTAAAAAAGCGTCTTAAAGATCATAAGGCAAGATTTAAAGAGAAAGTTTTACACAAATAAGCGTAAGGATGCTAACAACATCAAGAATAACACAACTCGATAAACCCATCGCAACAAGCCATCGTAATACACTGATTTTAAATTAAAAAGCAACAATAACACATCATCATATCAAAAGGTAAACCACAGACACCCCCTCAAATAACTATGCTATTTTGCTGCTTATCTCAAACAAATTTCCGAATCGTTTTACATAGCGCCGCTAAGCGAGTAATCTTCCCCCTTCTCGATTTTGAGTTGAATGAAAATGCACCTAACATCCGCCTAGCATGCGGCTTTGAGGGGCAATTTGTTCAAGTTTATTTGTGCGACTCGTACTTTTAAGGTGTACACCATTGGCTACTGAACATAAAAACCGCAACATTAAGACGATACTCACCTTTATCGTCCCTTCGCTGATCGGTCTGCTGCTGTTTATGACCCCTATCAGCTACAACGATGCGATTACTATTCCCATCGCAATCATCTCTAAAGCACTGCAAAGCGTGTTAAGCGATGTATTAACCTTAATCGTGACTGTGATTGTTGTCGCCATGGCCTTGGCCTCTGTGTTGACTAAGTTACTCAAACCTAAGTTTGTGCTGAACAATCACTTCCTCAATGGTTTACTCAACATCAGCCCGCTCTGGCTTGCAACGCGTGTCGTCGGCGCCGTCTTTATCGTGCTGACCTACTTTGGCATTGGCCCCGAAGCCATCAACTCTTCAAGCACTGGCGCCTTAGTACTAAACGACCTATTACCCGTACTCTTCTCGGTGTTTATCTTCGCCGGTATGTTACTGCCACTGCTGTTAAACTTCGGTCTATTAGAGCTATTTGGCACCCTGCTGACCAAGGTAATGCGCCCCGTGTTTAACCTGCCAGGTCGCAGCGCCATCGACTGTATGGCCTCTTGGTTAGGTGATGGTAGCGTTGGGATTTTGCTGACCAGCAAGCAATACGAAGCGCGTTTTTACACCCAAAGGGAAGCAGCGGTTATCGGTACTACCTTCTCGGCGGTGTCAATTACCTTCAGCTTAGTGGTGATCTCTCAGGTGAAGTTGGAGCAAATGTTTGTGCCCTTCTACCTAACCGTATGTTTAGCGGGTTTTGCGGCGGCCGTGATTGTGCCTAAGCTGCCACCACTGTCGTGGAAAAAAGATAACTATATCGACGATACGCCACGTCAACCCGACGATGAGATGATCCCCGCAGGACACGGCGCACTCTCTTGGGGCTTTGATAAAGCACTCGAGAAAGCTGCCAGTGCTGGTGGTGTGAAAGCCGTTTTAAATGAAGGCGTTAAAAACGTTATCGACATGGTATTTGGCATTATCCCAGTGGTAATGGCCATTGGTACCACGGCGCTGATCATCGCCGAGCATACGCCTATCTTCAATTACTTAGGTATGCCGTTTATTCCATTACTGGAACTGCTGCATATCCCAGAAGCGACCGAAGCCTCTAAAACCATAGTTGTGGGCTTTGCCGATATGTTTATCCCATCGATTTTAGCTAGCTCTATCGAATCGGATATGACACGCTTTGTGATTGCCGCGTTATCAGTAACCCAGCTAATTTACATGAGTGAAGTGGGCGCGCTGCTGATTGGCAGTAAGATCCCAGTGAATTTTGTTGAGCTATTTGTCGTCTTTGTACTACGTACCTTAGTGACTCTTCCAGTGATTGCCGGCGTGGCTCACCTGCTGTTCTAAGCGCAACATCATCTTAAATATCAAGGGGAGTCAGATTAACTGACTCCCCTTTTTTGTATCACTTATAAATGCATTCATTAACGAACTCATACACAAATAGGCAGTTTTGGTTACTTCGTTGAGTGTGGGTTAGTCGCACAAACTCCACTCGCCACCATATAACTCAGTTTTACAGGAAGTCATTTAGATTTTCTGGATACTACTGCTGAAGGATAAAGCTTGGCCGTTTAATTCTTTAAGTGCTGGCTTATGATGAGCCATGGCATTCTCTCACCGACACGCAGCAAGTCCATCCGTGGATGCTCGACCGCCCCGTCCGTGGGGCGGACGGTTGTCTCGCTAATCACCATGGTTCACCCGTTTAACATCGGTATAGCCTGTTTGTTTTAAAGCTGATATGTAACTCGTTTTGGGACAAAAGCATGTTAGGACGTCGGGTGCATCAGGTGAATTTCGGATAAAAATTTATATGGCGATAACGCCGCCATAACCGGCGCAGCTTTGCTGAGTCCGGCGCCGAAGGCGCGTAGTTGATGGCTTTGTTATGCATCTACTTGATCCAAATTGATAGGTCTAGTTTTATGCCTGTCTTTCTTCGGAAATTAGCCTGAGCGATTGCAATGCCCACTGTTGTAAGGCCTAGCTTGGATAATCCAGACTTACCCCAAAGCTTAAACAGCGGTTCTATTTCAGGTGATACTTTAACAAGATAGTCTTTAATTTCCTGAGGATTCATCAGGGTGGAATTGAATAGGTTTACGAATTTCTGTTTTACATCTGCCGGAATATTTTGACTCTCAGATATTTGGTCGATTACACCAACGTTTATCGCATTTACTTGAAGCAAACTTGAATCATGTAGGCAATTAGTAATCAGCTGTGGATAGCTGTCAGGAGTTGCAATGTCATTTTCTAGGCGCTCGCGATCAAAGCCTTTAGAAAATAGTCCACCATAGGCTTCTTGATATATTTTCTCGATGGGCTTTAACCCTCCCATATGCATAAGAGAGCCACAGCCAACGTACTCTAGATGCTCATAGCATGAGCTCTCGCTACTGAGATTAGCTATGAATGGAACCAAATGCGTTTTAATGTAATTTGGAATAGCAGGGAGATTTGTCAAAGATCCGTTGGATGTTCGAGTTATGAGGAAGTTTATTGTCAGAGCATCCATTTGTTCCGCTGTCAGTTTTGCTGCAACTTCAAGCGCTTCATCTAATACAATTTGATGGATATTTCTCATAGGTGTGGCTGCTCGTTCAACCAAAATATCAACAAGCAACCCTTCTAAGTCCTTGTCACCAGTCTTTGCATACTGTTTTTGAGCCTCGTATAACGCAGCTTGCATAGATGGCTCATTCATTGACTCTATTGCAGACTCGTTTTCTTGTTGTAACTTTTGAAGAAAATCATCTGTTAGCTCTTCAGCTCTTTTTCTTGCCACTTGCGCAGCATCTTGCGACAGCTGTAGGAAATTAGCTTTATACACATCAAGAGCAATCTCTTTGGCGTCTGAGTAGGTAATGCCTTGATTGATGGTAATTGATTGCGCCTGAAGATTTGTAGAGTCATCTCCTGACTCTTGTTTTTGAACCTTATCCTTAATCATTTTTAGTACCGATGTTAATGTCGCCCGCAGCTTGATAGTTTTTAGAGTTCTTTCCAGATTTCTGGGTCTGACTGGTTGTGCTTTTTCCTTTAAAGATAAAAGCACCTATCAAGCTGAGAACAAACACGCCGATACCACTAAACACCCATTCTTTGTTATCTATTATCCACTGCATTTAGCTCTCCTTATGCATAACGCCAAGCTAAGCGGCGCAGCTTGCTGCGTCCTTGCTTGAGCGCCTTGTTATGCATTGTTGGCCACCACTTTTGGCAAGTTGCTTCTGATTTGGTCAATAAATGGCTCCATGCGCCTATAAGCTCTTTTTGATAAGTCCAGTTGATACTCAAGGCTCTTCCTGATTTCTGCATGAATATGTATTGCATTCCTAGCTTCATAAAATTCGATTATTTCATCTTTGAGCCACTCTTCGATTAACCCGAGCTTTTCAGCGCACTCGGCCTTTTTGTCGAATCTAACTTTTGTAGTATCTGTTCTGCCTATTCCCTCATATGTTGGAATTATATCTTTCCCATCATGCTCTAAAGCAGCCTGCAATAATAAATCTAGCCACCCATTTTAAATCAACAACATAATGCACTTTCGGTTTGCCTACAACTTGTGTAAGCTAAAATGACTTGAGTGGGAGTAATCAACAATCGCGGGGAGAGCATCTAAGGCAATAAATTGCGCTAATTCCTTTAAAAATCGGGTATTTCAGACGAGATAAGTCATCCCTTAGTGCTTGGGATGTATTCTGGATGGGGCTTTTGAAATGATGTCAGCCGTTGTCAGTTGCTGTAAAAGTGCTGGCAGCTTGCCGCAAAGTGCCGTCGTCGCTTTTCGAGATGTTCGCAGTAATCGGTCAGTTCTTGCAATGTGCCTACAGGGCCATGAAATAACTTGCCAAATTCGGTTGTCAGTTTGAGCCAATTGTCATGGGGAATATTTAATCTGTTCAGTATCTTGGCGCTATTTTCACTGATGTATCCACGTTTATCATTGCGAATGATTCGGCCGGTATCATCCACCAATTGAAGGTAATCTATTAATGAAAACGCAATGCCATTGGGTTGGTTGTCGCACTCGCTACCGATAAAAGGTAGGAGATTGCTTGGCTGCTCACCTTTTAATGCGGCCCGAATACGTAGTTGGATACTGGTATGGTCGGATTGTTCTGGCGTATCAGCGAGTTGCGCTCGAATCGGATTTAAATCAACGTAAGTCATACAGGCTAATACCGCGGCTTCATCGAGTAGGGCTTGCGATTTGAATCGCCCCTC
>NZ_AXZL01000060.1 GCF_000485795.1 Shewanella decolorationis S12 | reverse complement strand
CCGTGTACAAACTAAAAGAATTTATACATGGCAAACCAAGATTTTCTCAATGAAATCAATAAGCGAAGGACCTTTGCTATCATTTCGCACCCTGATGCCGCCCAGCCTTTCAACGCTTAAAACCACCTTTCATTGCACACCACAATCACATCTCTACGTACTGAATTTAAAGGCTTTTTGTCTTTTTCTCGTTTCTTTGCTTTTCAATGATGTTCAAGCGTAACCTCGGAAAATGTGTACAAACTTGAGTACAAATCGCCATATTTACCGTTTTTAGCCAAATTCCATGACACAAACCTAGCTGTAGGCCTTGTTCCTACTGGGTTTCAGCCAAAACTTGCCTATATTTTTTATGCCAAAAATCGAGAAATGATGGTAAGACGTTCGCGATTATCTCTAATTGTTTGCCGGTTGAGTTGGTTACCGGTTGCTTTCTTGCTGTCCTAAAAGTTCATTTGTATGGACCTGATCTTCTGAATAAATCATGCATCTTTCTGACCATCAACAAGTGATGAATCAGGCGATGATAGCTTTACATTGATTTTCAGGAGAATGCAGATGACAGCAGTAGCGCACCAATTAACCCCTTTTCTAACGTCTTACGAAGTGATGGCTCGTTACCACATTAGCTATACGACGCTCTGGCGAAGAATAAAAGATGGCAGCTTGCCGCAACCTCGTATCAACCGAAATACACGAAACAAGCTGTGGCACATTGAAGACTTGGAGGAGTATGAGAACAGTGAAGGTTGAGCAGGGTTTAGAGTGTTAAGGGCAAAGCACCGCCCTTAACCTCTTAACAATATTATTCGTTGATGTTGTCAGGCTTGTCGTGATTTGGATTGTTTCGGGCGTACTCCACACCATTGCGCTTGTAAATGTGTGTGTCTGGATGTTTACCTTCCTTAACTTCACGAACCAGTGTTTTTCGACTTACTTCGCCGCGCCCTGTAATTGTGTAGCTATCATTTCCACTATTTTTACCGCCATTGCCGTTGATACTTGAACCTTTCGCCATTTGGAACCCTCAATAAAATGAATCTAACTGTAGGTGCATTCAAGAACAGCAATGGAACCCAAGGTTTCACTTCCTAAAGCACTACAAAATAAATGTGGTTTCAAACTGAGAAACTCAAGAGTTCAGGCTGAAAAATAACCAGATTAAGCCCTGATGATAGCTAGGCGGCTTAAGCAAGTTTTAAAGCGACCAGTCAAAAAACAACATTGAGAAGGTTTTTGACTGGTCACAATAAGGAATTCCATCTCCCGGTAGCGGTAGCGACAAATTCTTACTGTCCGAAACGCCAGTTGAATGGAAAGCCAGTCGGCTCGATGATGGTCTCTAGCTGTTGATACCAAACGTCGTAAGCATGACGCATTTCATCCAGGTACTGATATTGATTGTAGATAGCATCCAACCCTTTTTTGCTGTGGCCAATCATCAACTCGGCAACTTCTTGCGTCGTGATGGCCGACATTCGTGTTCGCATCGTTCTGCGAAGATCATGCATAGACCAATGTTCCATCTCAATACCAAGCGACCTGCGAGCCCAGATTTTCACATTGTTAGGAATAGTGGTATCAAAGCCATTTGTGGCAAGCTCTTCTTGTCCGTTCGCGGGAAACAGGTAAGTTGATTTACTCATCTGCATCGCCAGTTCAATCAGCTCTATAGCAGGTTTAATCAATGGCCGCATGATCGGCGCTCCAATTTTCTCACCTTGTTTACGGATCTCTATAGGCACTGTCCACATTGCAGATTGCAAGTCAAAGTGATGCTTTTCAGCTTGAATGAGTTCTCCCTTGCGACCGCCCAATAGCAGAAGCAATTTTATGTAGATGCGGTTCTTCTCAGTAATTTTTGACTCGTGCAAATAGCGCCAAAGTATCCTGATCTCGTTGTCATTTAGCACCCGAGTTCGTTTGCCTTTTTTACCGCCAACCTTTTTTGCTGTGATCCCAGCGGCAGCGTTAATTTCCAAAATTTGTTCATCAATCAGCCAGTCATAGAACTTATGCAGTACAGACACTAGGCGCTCTGTGTTTGACGGAGACGATTCCGAAACCTCACGAAGACAGTTTCTTAAGGACAATTCATTGATGTCAGTTAATGGATACTTGCCAAGTCGGGGCAGCAAATATATTTCACTGCTACGTTTTTGGAAGTGCCACGTTTTCTCCTTTAGTCCTTGCTTACCGGCAGAGTCTATCCAGTCTCGAAAAATCGATTCGAAGCTTTGGTTGGCAGAATACTTAGCCCGTTCCTGCTGTAGGTAGAGCTTGGGGTTTCTGCCCTGGTCGAGTACCGCCCTTAACCTATCCAACTCATTCCTGGCTTCAGCAAGCTTCATAAGTGGGTAAGTACCTATGTCTACCCGCTGTTGCTTGCCATCGAAACGATAACGAAACTGAAAAACAATTTTGCCCTTGGGCGATACCCGAGCACTTAGCCCGTCTCGGTCGGCTTTTACTACGGTTTCTTTTGCTTCTTTATTTAACCTGGCATCGAGCCAGCTAACTGATAACGCCATGTTATAAGCCCAGCCCTAGTTTTGATTTTAAAGATTGTTTACGTGATTCTGCTTTGGGTTCTGGCGCTGTACTCATAGAAGTAACTTCACCATCTGGTGCATGGCCATCCACCGGTACAGATGTCGTGGATAGATTGGGTTGGCTCATTTGAATTAAGCCAAAGGTGGCCAGCATCCTCAGACGCTCAGCACGTTCCCGTGGCGGCGTCTTTTCCAATTCTTTGAGCAGTTCAGGGTGGCTCCCTGGGGGAATGTTGACGACAACTCTCATGATCACGCCCCATAAAACCAGAAGCCTCGGACGTTCGCCAAAACAGACTGTTCCGGCACGATGATCTTGCTTCGTGAAAAAATCTCCTTGGCCGCTTCCTTATAAGCCAAGGCTCCACCTCCGGCGATCAATACCAAGTCCGCATTGATGCTTTCGTCACGCATGGATTGGCGCATGGCTGTAAGCGCAACAGGCGCTACCTTTTTCATGGCAGCATTCAGATAAGGTGAAATATCGACTTTTTCTCCAAACAGCAGGACCTGCAAGTCGCCGGTTCTCATGGCTTTTTCAAGTCGATCCATACCTACTTTGGCACCGTGATCTTCCGAAATCAGCTGATCAATGGTTTCCAGTAGCACGGACATTGCCTGAAGACTGGTTCCTGATGAGCTGTAGCGAATTTCTCCGGCCTCAAGGGCAACCCAGTCAACAGAAAAAAAGCCGGGATCTATGACGACGACGCGACCTTCTTCAATCAAGCCCAAATCTCCACCTGTTTGAACCAGATCCATATAGGCACCGGCAGGCTGCGGCAGCACTTTGACGTCATGAACAGTGATGCTGCGCTTAGGCGTCACTTGATGGACACCTTTTAAACGCTGCACAAGGTCAGACTTACGTTGTGGTTCATGAAACTGGGAAACCGGTAATCCAGTGACAACCAAATCGATGGACTCAGTTTCAGCCATCAACAAGGCAGCATGAAAAAGCGCCTTATAGGTTTTTGTGGTCGGATATTCCGGGTGGAGCTCTCGTTCCCAGCCTTGAAGGCGTCCAGCAGGCACACCAGCGGCCCAACGCTCATTATCGACAGATACATACAAACAAGTTTCATCATCGCCACCACCGATACGCTCTGGCATACGATCCGCAGGACCGGCACCCGCAGGTAGAATAATGGTTTTCGGTTCACTGCCTGATTGGCCAATTGCCAGCTTCAGGTTTGAGTAACCGATATCTACGCCTAGTACAAACATACTTATCTCCTGTGCACTCAAAGTGCTCTAACGGTTTTCAATCAACCGCGCTGTTCACGCTTGGGCATTTCCAAGTGCTCTGGCGGTTTACTCAAATGTCATTATCAGGATTCGGTGCACTGGCGGTGGGCAGAAAGGTGACAAATCCTTTCATCTATCTGCCTATTGCATTTTCGCAAAAGTATGAGAATAGGCTCTGTTTGGCGGCTGATGACCTAGCCAAAAAAATCGAGACGCCAAACGTCGTTTGCATTCTGGCCTGAACTTGCCAAACGGTTTGTATCTTCATGGCGATACGTCTTTTTAGGTGTTTTTAAGTGAAATCGGGCTGTATCCCTTGTCAGGTATGGGATTGCGCGAGTTGATTTATATCGAGACGCCAAACAGCGATTGTTAGGGCAGTTTTACGTTTGGCGTTTCGATCCAAAAGCCAAACGGATAGTGGTTTTGGCTTTTGGGGTTAATTGGGTGAGGAAATTGGTTTGGTAGAAATCGTCAATGAACAATGGAAAGCAGAGGTATCAGATTTACTTCAGCAAGAAACGGACAGACTAAAAGCGCTGGCACGAGCTGAAGTTGATGACTTTTGGGTTACCCATTACAAGGTTCGAGAGAATGAGCCCTTTAAAGACTGGGGTCTGCTTGGTGTCCGTATCAGAGACTTTAAGTATGGCTTTGGCATAGAGTGGTACATCAACAGTTTTCACGGTCAACGAGGCAAACGCGTGGTCTTTAGCAAGGGACTGCGTATTTCAAAGACGAAGCTGAGATATTCATTTTTGGACTGCCAAGGTCTAGCCAAAGAATGGGAGCTAGCGCTGGCCATGGAGAAAGAAGAATTCTTCAGTGATGTTCGACGCCAGGTTGATAAGCTCAACATGTTGCGTCGAAGGGTTAATGCATATTGAGATCGTAATCTTCGTAATAGTTGTGAACTAATTAACTAAGATTACGACCCACAATTATGCCCAATAACTATTGCTGGATAGTAATTGGTACATTTACTACAACTGGGTTTAGTATCCAGCCATTAGTCTTTAGCAATCTCACAGCATCACTGTAAAGATTTGTTCCTTCTTTGATTGATTTTATTGTAACAAGTAAAACTGTTTTTTGAGGCGTCGCCGGATTTTGTTCTTCTGCCCTGATGGTCGATTCCATCTTGAGCTTCCATGCAGCAACTCCAGTACCTTGAGGATATCTTTTCTTGTGAGCTTTTGTAGGTGACCACTTAAAGGAGTTCTTTAGCTGGTTAATTTCATATAAGTCTTTTTTCTCAGAAGGCAAAGGCGGTACTTTTCCCTTAAATATAGTTTTTAGCTCCCCTGTTTTTTCGTCCAGAATCTCTTTTGTTTCCCCCATTGAGACGCTAATGTTTACACGACTGTATTCTGAACCAAAAGATCTATCAAAAGGAGGCGAATAAACCAGTGTCATGGCTACTTCTCCCTTAAACATTCCAGCTTCTTGAACTGAAGTTGGCAATGGAATTGGACTTCGCTCAAACTCAACTAATCCATGCCTAACATCGACTTCAAACATCAGTGTGATCTGATCATCTGTGCAATAGAGTAAGTTGTCGATATCTCCAGGCTTTCCAAACCCTGTAGAATACTCGTAACCATTGCAGCCAAGTACTGCTGAATGAATTACTAGTGCTTTTACCTTCTCTGGTGTAGCGACAATTGTTCCGTCTATTGATTTCCATGCATTTGCCGCGATAGAAGAAACTATAGGGGTAGCAAAACTAGTCCCAACAGATTCGAACATTTGGTTGTCTGGTCCACATGATAAGACTCCTATTTGTGCAAAACTTCCGCTGGGAGTGCAGTTTCCTCCATAATGGATAACTTCTGGTTTTGGAGTAAATGCAGGTCCTGGGCCGATTCTCGAAAATGGTGAACATTGGCCTGTTTCAGAAGCGGACAGAGGGTTTTCCTTATGAGCCATTGATCCAACAGTTAATGCTCTTAATGAATCTCCTGGTGAAGATACTCGACTTTCACGGAGCTTTTCTTCTTCAGGTTTGCTCGAAGTAAACGAATTATGATTTCCTGAAGCAACAACAAACAAAATACCATGCTTCTCACTGAGGTCATCAAGGAAGCATCCAAAGTCCGAAAACGTATTAAGTGGAGTTGGCTCTGACCGACCTATTGATAAATTCCAAATTTTGATCTCGGGAAACTCTTCAACTGCTTCTGAGATCATATCCATCAGATCGTCTTCGGAAGCGCTTCCTGATGTATCAAATACGGTAATATCAACTAGTTTTGCTTGCGTGTTAGGGAAACCGCTACCTTGATAATTGAGAGAGCTTGGAGAGGCAATTAACCCTCCTACCATTGTGCCATGAGATGTATCAAGCAGGTCTTCAGGTACAAAAGACTTTCGACCTACGACCCACTTATTAATCTGTATTGATTTTCGGCAAATACCCGAGTCAACAACAGCTACCACCGGATAATCAACGCCTGTTGTTGGGTCGGGTAGCAATAAATTGTCAATCGGACCAACTGGGCTTGTCGCTAATTTATAGTCAGTAGGAGTGTAGGTTGGCATTTCTTCGATAGAGCGCACAGCAACGTTATTTGCCAAGTTTTGAATAGAGAGTTTGCTCTTAGCTTTTACCGTGTGAAATCTGGTATGCGGCGAAAACTCTCTAAAAGTGATATCGAGAGATTCGTTTGCAGTTGATTCATCAAAGTAGTTCTTAACAACAGCGTTCTGGCTGTCTTTTAAGTGATCAAATAGATGAATTTTGTATTTCTGAACACCAGAATCATCGTCATCTAAACTGCTAACTTGAAGCCTATCTTCACTTGAAAATACGCTAATCTCTTCAATTGCTGCGATATCTGGTTGAACTGTTTTTGCCCTAGATTGAACTCTCTGTCTGAGTTGGCCTAACCCCTCCTCATTAGCGCTAACGAGCAAAATTCCAAAATCAGCGCTTCCAATGATAGGGCAAGTATTATCTTTAAATACATTGTCTGGTCTGTGCGATTTAGCCAATGCATTCTCTAGTAACCTGACTTTTAGAACAGCTGGCACGTTGGGATGCGATTGAAAGTGCTGTTTTAGTTCTAAAGTAGACTTATCTATATCCGATTGCAGTTTATCAACCAGCTCTTTGGTAACTTCGCGAAGTGGCTTTGGTCCGCTTTTGGGAGGTGGCGTTTCCCTGAAATCGCGTTGCGTAATTTTTACAGCTTGTATTGGGTTATTTTTATTGCTCATTTTCATCCCTATTTAGCAAGTTTGATATTTTTCCTGTAGACATTCCAAATATTTTTGAAAGCAGTCGCACTGTAAAAAGTTCTGAGTTTAGATTTTTCAACTCTACTAGTTTGTCCGTGGCTTCTTTTTCAGACTCAATTACATTTGAGTATCGAACCATTGCAATCCGATACAACAACTCTTGCTCAGTAGTCTGATTTTCATCATTCAAAATCGCTTTTCTTTTTGCTGCAACGCATATTTGAGCAATGATTGCTCCCGATAGTCCAACTGAATGCTCAACTGTTTTCTGTAGCTTAGATGGAGAAAACTCTGCTAACTCATTACGGTAAATCTGTTCTCTTGTAACAGAATCTGGAGCATTTAGTTTAATTCGAAGCTCGAAGCGTCTCCAAACAGCAGGATCCAACAATTGTTCGTGATTTGTTGCGGCAATGATTATTGTATCTTTAGGAAGTGCATCGATATTTTGAAGCAGACTGACTACCACACGTTTTAACTCTCCCAACTCATGTTGATCGTCTCTTGCTTTAGCTAAAGCATCAAACTCATCTAAAAACAAAACGCATGGCTGCTGCGATGCAAAGTCAAAAAGTGATCTTATATTCTTAGATGTTGAGCCAAGAAGCGACGATACCAAAGAATCGCAACGAGCAGTGAACAACGGTAGTTCAAGTTGTGCGGCTACATTGTGAGCAAGTAGTGTTTTACCGCAACCAGGAGGACCATACAACAATAGGGATGGGGCACTACTTAGGCCTGCATCAGCTAATTTTTCTGCTTTTAAAACAAAGGAAATAAATTCATCAACTTGAGCTTTAGTTGTTGCATCAAGAACTGCCATGCCAGAATGATTAGACCCTGGATAGGTAATATCAGCTAACGCCATATGGCTATCTTTATCAACAGGTGCTCTCAACTGCCTTGCTGGCTGTGCCGATGCTAAGTTATAGCCAGAAGCCAGAAGACTATCGGACATGGAAGTTCTTAATCGTTTGGCAATCTTATGCTCTCCATCACTTTCTAATTTGTCTGCAAGAAATTCTGTATAAGCTTTTACCTGATTGATCTTTCCAAGCACTCCACCTTCAATAATTTTTGATAACTCTCTCGCATACTTCATTTTTAGGCCTTTATGTGAACATAGGTGCTGAATTTTGAACATAATAGCACTTAATTGAGTTTTAGTGTAGGTTTTGTGAACACATTATTGTGGGACTTCGTCAGTAGTTACGTGAAAAAACTTAATTCAATCCCCCGTTACACAGAGGTGGTACGTTATGCCAACAGGGGCTTAAGCCTGAGACAAATCTTGAATCGTCACATTGTGTAGGACTTCAGCTTTTTCTGGGTATCCGTGTTCAAAAGCTCCCATGGAGATCTCTCAGTCCAGAACCCTTTTCAGTAGTAAAATCGAGTTTTTGATCATTTTTTCTTTTATGAATAGTCAATGTCTTGCGCTTGAAGTCGGCGTCCTGTTCATTCAATACACAGTTCTACACTGCATTGGACCCGGCATAAGAAATAGGTTCTAAGATGGTTAGCTTTCTCTGGCCATGGAGAAAGAAGGTTTCTTCAGTGATATTCGACGCCAGGTTGATAAGATCAACATGATGCGTCGCAGAGTGAATGCGTATTGAGTCAACTGCACTACTTCACTCGCGGTAACTGGTCCCAGCGTGTTGTGTAGGCGGGAGACAAATGCTCTCGCTTCATCGACCAATCTTTCTTCGTACCTTGTCCAGCAAAGAAAACCTTTCCGGCACCGCTTTGATTAATGGTGTCCAATACAGACATTAACTGTTGGCTATTAGAGCGGGTTGATACGTCATCGAATAGTCCTGGTTGAAACATGCCGGGATCGTAAAAGTCAGACAGCATGACGCCCGCTTTGGCATAACGAAAACCATCCTTCCAAATCCGCTTGAGTAAGTGATTGGCCAGCTCGATAAAATCCCGTGTATCGCAACTGGGGATCAGCAACTCACCTGATGCAGAGCTGCTGTATTGCGGCTCGTTGTCCTTAAAGGGGCTGGTACGTATGAACACGGTCATCACTTTGGCTTGCTGCTGTTCTTTGCGAAGCTTCTCAGTGGCGCGGGTTGCGTATTCACATACGGCCTCACGTAACAATTCAAATTGCGTTACTTTTTCGCCAAATGAACGGCTACAGACGATTTGTTTCTTAGTTGGTGGGATCTCTTCAAGTTCAATGCACGACTCACCATTGAGCTCTCTGACAGTTCTCTCTAAAACCACTGAAAACTGGTCTCTGATGGCTCTAGGAGAGGCATTGGCTAGGTCTAAGGCTGTGGTGATACCCAACGCATTTAAACGCTTAGAAAGCCGTCTACCAACGCCCCAAACATCATCAACCGGGACTAATGCGAGCAATCGACGTTG
Source organism: Shewanella decolorationis S12 (assembly GCF_000485795.1). Classification (GTDB taxonomy): domain Bacteria; phylum Pseudomonadota; class Gammaproteobacteria; order Enterobacterales; family Shewanellaceae; genus Shewanella; species Shewanella decolorationis. The sequence continues at coordinate 96,164 of NZ_AXZL01000060.1, read as the reverse complement.
CCGATCTGGATTGGTCAGGTCTACAACGCCCTGAGTGGCGGGATATTTCTTGGCGGCATGGTTCGCCAGCTTGGCGAGTGTTTTAGTTGGTGCAATGCCTACACAGACGGTGATCCCAATCCAGTGGCCTATGCGCGCTCGCACTTGTTGTCCGAACTCGACAAGGGATATGGCAGACTCAATACCGGTTAAGTCCAAAAACGCTTCGTCAATGGAGTAAACCTCTACTCGTGGTGCCATCTCTTCCAAAGTGCGCATCACTCGACTGCTTAAATCCGCATACAGCGCGTAATTGGACGAGAATGCAAAAATACCATGACGCTGCATTTCAGCTTTGATCTGAAAGACGGGTACGCCCATTTTAATACCGAGTGACTTAGCTTCACGTGACCGTGCAACCACGCAGCCGTCGTTATTGGACAGCACCACAACCGGCGTATCTTTTAAATCAGGACGAAACAGCTTCTCACAACTGGCGTAAAAGTTGTTGCAGTCCACCAAGGCAAATACAGGCATGGGATAGTTACGACTTACGGCGCATGTTTCGCACCACATTGGTGACCACACCAAATATCTCTAACTCTGCCCCTTCAGGAATATGAATGGGCTCATACGCCTGGTTTCTTGGGATCAGCTTGACGCACGGCCTTAGTTGAAGCTCCTTTACCGTGAGTTCTCCATGGATTCCCGCGATGACAATGTCACCGTGTTCTGCTTGGACAGAGCGATCAACCACCAAAATATCATCTGGGTGAATCCCGGCATCAATCATTGAATCACCTTCAACACGCACAAAGAACGTTGCAGCCGGTCGCTTGATGCACAGCTCGTTGAGGTCGAGCGTTTGCTCAACATAATCCTGCGCTGGTGAGGGAAAACCAGCAGAAACACGTTCCATGAACAATGGAATACGAAGGCGCTTGGCTTTGATGAAAGCAAGTGCGCCGCTACGGCCTATCAGCGAGACACTCATGACGAACCTCGAAAAATTACAATTGATACTGTTTGTTTATACAGTATCTAATGCTATGCTGATTTCTACAAGTAAAATTGTAGGTAAAACTGTAGTTGTTCGAGTAAGACGTTGTGTCGTGGGTGACTTCTCTTTTGTGTTGAAAAGCTTGATGTGGGGGATCGCTCGCCCTCGTCAAAGCCTGCAAGGCTTGGACAATACTGCTTCTGCCTACTGCTCTTGTTTCTGTTACTGATCCTGTTACTGCTACTGGTTAACGCATGGGTCGAGTAACCGTCAGATAAGGCTTGTTGAACCCTTTGCAAAGGGTTTAAAAACAGTTAGTAAAATTCTGCTTCGTATTGAATTTACTGGCTTAAAGCGAAGTCAGGAGCATCATTAAAATGCTCAGTCGAACTCAGTTAAAGCCTTTTTCAACCGTTTGAAAAGGGGTTGGCTAAGCCATACGTAAAGGGTATCGGTAAGGGTTACCTAAACGGTTTAGCTAAGACTTTCTGAAAGGATTAACCAAAGCCTTCATACATGGGTTCACCCAGTAGAAAGATTAAAAAATGCTGAGGTATCCAAGGTGCATTTTGTACAAATGCGTTTATAAACGAACAGGGCACAATGAAATAACCCAAAGCGAACAATAGAATTGAAGAGGAACCATCAATGACAAGAGCCCCTACGCCATTTCCGCTAGAGCGCCTCGCGGATATCCCAGAAAGACCAGAAGATTTTAGATTGCTGGAGCGTATTCCATTAACGCGTGAGCCGCAGTCCTGGCCACTTGAACTTTCTCCTATGGTAGGCGATGAACAGCCAATGGTGCTGCTCGATACAGAGACAACTGGACTGTCTGCCGATGACGAGTCCATTATTGAGCTTGGTATGGTTAGGGTGCTTTACAGTCCCTCGGCTAAGCGGATTGTGTCGATTGTTGATGTGATCAGCTTGTATGAAGATCCCGGCAAGCCAATCCCCGAGCTGATTACCGAGTTAACCGGCATCACCGATGAGATGGTGCAAGGCCAGCACATTGATGATTCACTGGTAGCGAGTTGGTTATCCGATGATCCGCTGGTGGTTGCACACAATGCACAGTTTGATCGTCCTTTCTTTGAAAAGCGGTTTGCTGCATTAGGACATCTATCTTGGGCCTGTTCAGCCAGTGGCATAGATTGGAAGGCGCTGGGCTTTGAAAGTAGAAAACTTGAGTACCTGCTGCTTCGCTTAGGTTGGTTTTATGAAGGACACCGAGCTGCAACCGATTGTTTGGCGATGGCCTGGTTGTTTCATTTGTTGCCCGAGTCCGTTGCAAACTTGTTGTCTGAAGCAGACAGGCGAACTGTGTTAGTTCGTGCGTTTGGTGCGCCGTTTGACGTAAAGGACTATTTAAAAGAGCGTGGTTACCGCTGGCATGACGGTGTTAAAGGTGCCAACAAACATTGGTGGCGCGAAATCAGCGAAGACGAGTTGCCGCAGGAACAAACTTACCTGGATGATTTGTATCATCGTGGCTCAGAACATGCCCACTATGACTACAAAGATGCCCGCAATCGATTTAAAGCTTTGTAGCTCTTCACAAGGTAAGCCTTGCATATTTGAAAACCTCTGGAAAATGGAAAGTGAACTTACGTTATACCCAAACTACTTGGTGTTGCAGCTAGGCGGCAAGTGAGCGAGTCCCCATGAGCATAGATCTTCTATGTGATTGGGGTGAGCGAATGCAGGTAACACCGCTGCGGCTGCAAGTAGGAAGGGTATATAACCAACAAGAGGAATCTTTCCATGTACCAAGACACCTACATTGAATACTGGGGCGAAATCTTCGTCTCTGCCCGCATCATTGAATTTGGCATCACGTTCGAGCGCTTTCTTAAAGATCCATGGAAGCACTTGATGTCCTGTGGCCAAGAGTCTGCACCGGACGCGATTGCTGAAGGGATGCTGCCATTGCTACCAGCCCAGGCAGAAGTTGCCAGGCGCATTCGGGAGAGTGAGCAACGAGCCCTGATGTCTACAGAGTCGGACAAAGGGGTATCGCATCGCGGTAACATCGTGGTGCCACTGGTTCGGGTAGCGCATTGATAGCGGCTATCAGCATTGGCACAAAACAAGGTCTTCACGCTCATGACTCAGCGACAATTGTAATCCAGATCAAAAAGTTGCCGCTTAGTCTTCCCTACAAAATAATTTGTGATAGGATGATACCTAATAAAATTAATTAGGTTGAAGCCTATTCAGTGTTTTATGGCCATCTGTTCAGCTTCAACCGGTAGAGATTGATTAGCCATTGCGGATGAATAGCAGCTTTATGCCATGCCGTTCAATGTGATTACGTGATGTCTGACCGAACTTTATAAACAGAGTTTTAAGAATCTGGTTGAATTGGATAAACAAGACGCATGACAAATGATGGTCTGAAAAAAACGGTAGTGGCGAAGCCAGATAGGCTTTCGCAGATAGCGCAGTTGCCGCAAGCAACCAGGGATCGCATTGCCCATATCGATTTCACCTTGTTGTTTAAGGGAGAAGCGGTACGGGCAGACTTAGTAGATCGGTTCAGCATTGCCGCCGCACAAGCAACGAAAGACTTCACAATGTACCGAGAGCTTGCACCAGGCAACATTGAGTATGACCAAAAGCTCAAGTTGCATAAGCGCGGTGAAGCTTTTGAGCCCTTGTTCGACTATGACGTTGTGAGAACATTGGCAACTATTAGCCAAGGGTACGGTGATGGCTTCACTGGCAAGGTAAAACCACCCCTTGCTTGTGAAGCGCCTTATCACCTCAACAAGCCGAGTTTATCGATAGTGGCGAAAGTCACCGAGGCCATACACAAAGGCAAAGCCTTGCGTATCACCTATGTATCGTTATCGAGCGGTGAAACCACGCGTGAAATTGTACCGCATACGCTGGTGGACAATGGCCTGCGTTGGCATGTTCGTGGTTTTGACCGCAAGCATAGCGAGTTCCGTGACTTTGTACTGACCCGCATTAAAGCAGCGGTTGTGATTGAGGATTCGACGTTGTCTGAAACGGAGCTCGAAACCCAAGACCGGCAATGGAATCGCTTTGTAGAGCTAGAGTTAGTGCCGCATCCTCGTATTGAGCACAGCGAAGCGATAGAGTTGGACTATGGCATGAAATGTGGCGTTTTAAAGATTGAGATTAGAGCGGCAACGGCAGGCTATTTACTCAGACAATGGAATGTGGATTGTTCTTCCAACGCCACACTAAAAGATGGTGGAGCTCAATTGCATTTAAAGAACAGAGCAACACTTTATGGAGTTAAAAACATCATGCTAGCTCCAGGGATTGAAAAAGAACTTGGTAACTAATGCACAAAAACGAACTTGGCGCAGGGAATAAATTTTGATGAAAATAATCGATAACCTTAACAACCTATTAGGTGACGAGCTTCAACAGACGCTGACACCGAATACAAAGTTAAAGATTGCTGCGTCTTGCTTTTCTATTTATGCGTATGAGGCTCTCAAAAAGGAGTTAGCGAAGATAGACTCACTTGAGTTCATCTTCACATCACCTACTTTTGTCGCAGATGAAGTTACCGATAAACTCAAAAAAGAAAAACGAGAGTTCTTTATTCCCAAAGCAGGGCGTGAACGCAGCCTTTACGGAACTGACTTTGAAATACAGTTAAAGAACAAGCTCACTCAAAAGGCGATCGCCAAAGAGTGTGCAAACTGGATCAGAAAGAAAGCGACATTCAAATCAAACAAAACTGATTCTCCAATGCAGTCGTTTGTTGTGGCGGAAGCACCTAGACAGCAAACAGAGACAATGAGTGCAGTTTTTGCTCCGGTTAGCGGGTTTACGGCGGTTGATCTAGGGTATCAGCGAGGAAACGCTATTTCGAATTTTGTGCAAAAAATCGATGAGCCAAATTTCACAGCGCAGTACTTACAGTTATTCGACCAAATTTGGAAAGACCCTGCGAAGCTTCAAGATGTTACTAAAACAATTTGCGAGCATATAGAGTCTGTCTACCAGGAAAACTCGCCTGAAAAAGTCTATTTCATTATTTTGTATAACATTTTTAATGAATTCCTTGATGATATTACAGAGGATGTATTACCAAATGATCGAACCGGCTATCAGGACACCTTGATTTGGAACAAGTTATTTAACTATCAAAAAGATGCTGCGACCGGGATCATCAATAAGTTAGAGACCTATAACGGCTGCATTCTGGCTGATAGTGTTGGTCTTGGTAAAACATTTACAGCGTTAGCTGTCATCAAGTATTACGAGCTCAGAAACAAATCAGTGCTGCTTCTATGTCCGAAAAAGTTAGCGGATAACTGGCTCAACTTTAATCGAAACCTAAAAACAAATATCTTTGCTAAAGACCGTTTTAGTTACGATGTTTTGTGTCACACAGATTTGAGCCGAACCTCTGGCGAATCCTTCGGTACTCCGTTGAATAGAATCAACTGGGGTAACTATGACCTGGTCGTCATTGATGAGTCGCATAACTTTAGAAATAACGATGCAGTGAAAGATCGAGAAACTCGATATCAGAAACTGATGAATAAAGTTATTCGCGCTGGCGTGAAAACCAAAGTCCTGATGCTATCAGCTACACCAGTGAATAACAGATTTACTGACCTAAGAAACCAGCTTGCGCTAGCTTATGAAGGTGAGTCGAGCAATCTCACAAAGCATCTTAAAACCACAAAAAGCGTAGAGCAGATATTCAACCAAGCACAAGCTGCATTTAACGCTTGGTCCAAACTAGATCCAGAGACACGAACAGCTAAAGCCATACTCGATGCCTTGGATTTTGACTTTTTTGAACTGCTTGATAGCGTCACTATCGCTCGCTCACGAAAGCACATCACAACTTTCTATGACACAACAGATATTGGCCATTTCCCAGAACGTAACAAGCCAATCTCGTTTCATTGTCCGCTTACTACTCGTTCGGATGTAGTTAGCCTGAATGAGATCTTTGAACAGCTTAAGCTACTCAAACTATCTGTTTATGCGCCAGTGAGTTATATCCTCCCGAGTAGATTGAAGAAATATGAGGAGATGTATGACACGGAAGTTGAAGGCGGAAAAGGTAAATTAAAGCAAAGCGACCGTGAAAAAAGTTTGGTTGCATTGATGACAACGAACCTCCTAAAGCGTCTTGAGAGCTCCGTATACTCGTTCAGAAGCACCTTGCAATCTCTCCATGATAACCATGTTCGTGTTCTAGGTATTATCGACGAATTCTATAAGCGAGACGGGCAAACCGAAGTGAGCAGTCTCGTTGAAGCGCTAGAGTCTATTGAAGCAGATGAAGACGATATGCCTTCTTATCACGATATGGAAATCGGTAACAAAATCAAAATTAAGCTAATGGATATGGATCTTCCATCCTGGCAGCAGGATTTAGATGGCGATTTGGAGCTGATCAAAGGGTTACTAGATTCTGTTAGCAAAATTAAGCCAGAAGAAGATGCTAAGTTGCAGCATCTGAAATCACATATTGCTGCAAAAATAAATAATCCGATAAATCCTGGAAACAGGAAAATCATCGTGTTCACGGCGTTTGCTGACACCGCTCAGTATCTGTACGAGCAGTTGTCACCTGTGATGTTAAGCGAGCATAGAATCCATACTGCGATGATCACTGGTGGTGCCAGTTTACCTAAGACCACCTTAAAAACCGGACGAAAAGGTTACGACACACAAGAAGTGCTCACCTTGTTTTCTCCAGTTTCCAAGTCGAAAGCCAGTGTATTACCTGACGAACCCGCTGAAATCGATTTGTTGATTGCTACAGACTGTATCTCTGAAGGGCAGAACTTACAGGATTGCGATTACTTAATTAACTTTGATATTCATTGGAATCCAGTTCGGATTGTTCAGCGCTTTGGGCGTGTTGACCGTATTGGCTCGCCGAATAAATGTATTCAGTTAGTTAACTACTGGCCTGATATATCGCTGGATGAGTACATCAACTTAAAAGAACGTGTTGAAAGTCGAATGACGATTGTTGACGTAACAGCGACCGGTGATGACAACGTTCTAAGTAGTCAAGCGAATGATGTGTCGTACCGTAAAGAGCAGTTAAAGAAACTACAAGAAGAAGTCATCGAGCTTGAAGATTTAAAAACGGGGGTTTCTATCACCGATCTAGGTCTAAACGAATTTCGAATGGACCTGCTAAATCTAATGAAACTCTACGGCGAACCAAGAAATGCACCAAGCGGCATGCATGCGGTGGTTGAGGCTAAGCCAGAATTAGGGTTATTGCCTGGCGTGGTGTTTGCGCTGAAAAACGTTAATAACAGTATCGATAGAGATCTGCAAAACAGGCTCCACCCTTATTACCTTGTCTATGTATCGAATGAAGGTGACATCGTCGCTAATCATTTTGAGGTAAAGAGACTATTAGATTTAATCCGAAGTAGCTGTAAAGGTCAAACAGCACCGCTCAGTGAGATTTGTGCTTTATTTAATCGCTTAACGCAAGACGGTCGAGATATGCAGCGTTACTCTCACCTTCTGACAGATGCCATAAAAAGCATGGTTGAAGTTAAGGAAGAAAAAGATATTGATAGTTTGTTTAGCGGTGGCGCTACCTCAGCTTTAGTGAATACATTTGCCGAGCTGGATGACTTTGAATTGCTAGCTTTTATTGTGATTCAGCAAAAGCAGTTCATTGATAACAGTGCTCAGGATGAGGTTAGCTAGTCTATGAACTCACCTTGGATATTTCCTGACAAAGCAAAGTTCGGTCGAGTCGTACCGAAGAACAAAATATACGAACACAGTGCGGCAAGCGCTGGGTTGAAGTCACTTTTTGTACAGCAAGTTGATCAAATCCTTTGGGCTTACAAGCTATCACCTAACACACTGAATATTCCTCACACTAGTGAGATCAGTGAAATACAGGTTATCAGTGTGAAGCTTAAAGGCGACGAAGTAGACAATAGCGTACTAAAAGCGATTGATTTGGCCATACCTTTTCCCATTTTGTTTGAGGTATGGGGGGCTAGTGGTGAACAAGGCCACTATGCCGCTTGCTATAAGCGTAAGGCAGAAAATGATCAGTCCAAATGGGTTTGTAGCCACTATCTACACTCAGAAATATTCAATTCCGGTGAAGCATTAACAGTGAATTCAGAAGTTTTGGGTTTGCCTACAGCAATCGATATGGAGGAGCTGTATCAAAAGCTTCTTGCTCGCTTGTTACCCATACCCAAACGAACCGCTGAGAGTATAGAAGAGGCTATTCAACGCCTGGAGGCAATTCATGCATTGGAAAAGCAAATCGCGCAGTATAGAAAAAAGGTTCATGCTGAGAAACAGTTTAACCGAAAGGTTGAGCTCAATAAGCAGCTAAAGAATTTAAAATGTGAGATTGAAAAACTGCTCGCATAAAGAATACACAAATAGAGAATTTTAATCAGATAAATAGTGCCACATGCTTTTAATATAAGGCATCACGCAAAAGGTAAAAGACATGGATAAATTAAAGATGCATAGCCCCGATATGACGCAGCAAAACATAGCAAAAATTCAGGCGTTGTTTCCGAACTGCGTGACGGAGTCAATAGGGGTTGACGGAGAGCTAAAGCTAGCCATTGACTTTGACCAGCTTAAACAAGAACTCTCTGATTCCTTGCTTGAAGGAGATAGGGAACGATACCACCTCAATTGGCCGGGGAAAAGACAATCAATTGTATTGGCGAATTCACCAATAACTAAAACCCTAAGGCCTGATCTATCAAAAAGTGTCGACTTTGATAGTACAAGCAATATTTTCATTGAAGGTGATAACCTTGAGGCTATTAAATTACTACAAGATAGCTATCTTGGTAAGGTAAAAATGATTTTCATTGACCCGCCTTATAACACAGGCAAAGACTTTATTTACTCCGACAAGTTTAATAAAAGTTCAGAAGAATATTTCAGAGAATCTATGCAGGTCGACGAATTCGAGAACAAAATGGTATCGAATACTGAAACTAACGGACGATTCCATTCTGATTGGTTGAGCATGATGTACCCACGTTTGAAGTTATCAAGAAACTTTCTAACAGAGGACGGAGTTATCGTTGTTCATATTGATGAGAATGAATACCCAAACTTGGAAAAGATTCTTTCTGAAATTTTTGGTGAAGAAAATAATTTAGGCACAATTGTTTGGGACAAAAGAAACCCTAAAGGTGATGCAACAGGTGTTGCTCAGCAACACGAGTTGATTTCTATATACTGTAAGAATAGGGACTATTTTAAGGAAAATGTGGAATTTAAAAGGCCAAAAGAAAACGCTTCAAAAATTATTGATAAAGCTTCTGAGTTGATACAGAGAAATTCCGGTGTAGTAGACGATAAAATTAGAACTGAATTTAAAAAATGGATTTCTAAATCTCCCTTCTCTGGTGGTGAAAAAGCTTATTCGTTTATTGATGACGAAGGAAGAGTGTATAGGACTGTCTCCATGGCATGGCCCAATAAAAAGAAAGCGCCAGATGACTATTTTATTCCTCTAGTACACCCTGAAACTAAAAAGGAATGTCCAGTTCCTGAAAGAGGTTGGAGAAATCCCCCTGCAACAATGAAAAAATTGCTTGATGCAGGATTAATTGTTTTTGGAAAGGACGAAGCTACACAGCCAACAAGAAAATATTTATTAAGCGAGAACATGTATGAAAATGTTCCTTCTTTACTCTATTTTGCAGGTAGTGATGATTCGTTACTTTCATCTATGGGTATTCCATTCGACACTCCAAAATCAGTTGAAGTTACAAAGAGGGTTATAGAATCAGTTTGTAATGGTGATGATATAGTTATGGACTTTTTTGCTGGTTCTGGAACTACTGGCCATGCCGTATTTGATTTAAATAAAAAGCAAGGAAATAACCTGAGGTTTATTCTTGTTCAGGTTGATGAAAAATGTGATGAATCTATTGCAAAAAACTATAAATTTAAATCAATTTCAGATTTGTCAATCAAGAGGTTAGTTGAGGCGGGGAAACTCTTTGAAAATTTCTTGGATGACAAAGGTTTTCGTTTTTTCAAAGTTGATACTTCCAATATGGCAGATGTGTACTACGCCCCGGATCAAGTTACTCAGGGCTCGTTAGATTTATTGGTTGATAATATTAAGGCAGACCGCACTGATGAAGATTTACTTTTTCAAGTCTTACTGGATTGGGGCGTCGATTTAAGCTTACCAATTAAAAAAGAATCGATCCAAGGCAAATCAGTTTTCTTTGTTGATGATGATGCACTGGTGGCCTGTTTTGATCTGCGCATAAATGAAGCTTTGATTAAAGAGTTAGCTGCAAAAGAACCACTTCGTGTGGTGTTCCGTGATGACGGCTTTGAGTCTGATGCAGTAAAAATTAATGCCGAGCAGATTTTCAAGCAAGTGTCGCCACATACTGAAGTTAAAGCTATATAAGGAGGGAGTATGAAGTTAAAGTTCAAAGTCCAACCTTATCAAACTGTTGCCGTAGAGTCAGTTGTTGACTGCTTTGCGGGGCAACCTAACACCTCGGGAGTTACCTACCGAATCGATCCTGGTGTTGCCAAAGATAAGTTTGGTAATGCTGGTTGGGATATGAGTGACCAGGATGGTTTTAAAAATGCTGAACTCGCGATCACTGAATCGCAGTTATTGCAAAATATCCATGGTGTTCAAAGTAGACAGAACCTCCCTGTTTCAGAAACGTTAATCGGCAATGCCAGCTCAAAGATAAACCTCGATGTTGAAATGGAAACCGGTACAGGTAAGACATATTGTTACATCAAAACCATCTTTGAGATGAATAAGCGCTATGGCTGGAGCAAATTTATTATCGTAGTGCCTAGCATCGCCATTCGTGAAGGTGTTTACAAGTCGCTGCAAATAACCGGTGAGCATTTTGCCCAAAACTACGACGGTAAAAAGGCACGATTCTTTATCTATAACTCCAAGCAATTACATCAGTTAGAGAATTTTTCATCTGACAGTGGCATCAATGTGATGGTCATCAATATTCAAGCCTTTAATGCGTCAGGAAAAGACAATAGACGTATTTATGAAGAGTTGGATGACTTTCAGTCTAGGCGTCCTATTGATGTTATTAGTGCAAACCGTCCAATCCTGATTTTGGATGAGCCACAAAAGATGGAAGGCAAGAAGACATTAGATGCCTTAGCCAAATTCAAACCACTGATGGTACTTCGATACTCGGCCACGCATAAAACAACACATAATAAGGTGCATCGCTTGGATGCGCTTGACGCTTATAACAATAAGTTGGTTAAGAAAATTGCAGTTCGTGGTATATCAGTAAAGGGCTTAGCGGGCACGACAGCCTATCTATATCTGGAATCCATCGAGATCTCGAAAAAAATGCCAGTGGCTCGTATAGAGATCGAGGTTAAACAACTAAATGGCATTAAACGCATACCTAAGAAAGTCACTAAGGGCGATAATCTTTTTGATCTTAGTAATGGTCTGGATCAGTACCGTGATTTTGTGGTTACTGATGTCAACGCGATTAACGATACGGTTGAATTCAAGAATGGCCACGTTTTAAGTGCGGGCGATGCCACGGGGGATGTGACCGAAGAGACCATTCGCCGAATACAGATCCGGGAGACAATTAAAGCGCACCTTGAAAAAGAAAAAACACTTTTTAACCAAGGTATAAAGGTTCTCTCTCTCTTTTTTATTGACGAAGTCGCAAAGTATAGAGACTACTCTCAAGCGGATGAGAAAGGCGAATATGCTCGTGTCTTTGAAGAAGAGTACTCCTTGCTTGTACAGGAGTATCTTGATGAGTTGCCCCTATTGTCAAGTGAGCATACTGATGCCTATAAAGCCTATCTATCGGCCATTGAAGGCTCTAGAACGCATAATGGTTACTTCTCAATTGATAAGAAATCAAATCGTCTTCAGAATCCTGGATTTAAAGTGCGTGGTGAAGATGCCGGTCTATCAGACGATGTAGATGCTTATGATTTGATTCTAAAAGATAAGGAAAAGTTACTTTCTTTTGAAGAGCCTACTCGTTTTATCTTTTCACATTCGGCATTACGCGAGGGTTGGGATAATCCAAACGTATTTGTCATGTGTATGTTGAAACACAGCGATAATACTATCTCTCGTCGTCAAGAAGTTGGACGTGGTTTACGTCTGGCCGTCAATAAACATGGTGACAGACAAGACCATCCGGCAACTGTGCATGAAATTAATGTTTTGTCGGTGATTGCAAGTGAAAGCTATAAAGACTTTGTCACGAATCTACAAAAAGAAATCAGCGAGTCTCTCTCAGCGAGACCTAGAAAAGCAGATGAAGCTTATTTTACGGGTAAGTCAATTACAACGGCTGATGGCCCGGTAGAAGTAACACCTGTCATGGCTAAGCAAATTTATAAGTATTTGCTTAAAAATGATTATACCAATGAAGCTGACGATTCAATCGCACCATCATTCCACCAGGCTAAGGCTAATGGACAGTTAGCCCCAATGCCTGTTGAGTTAGAGCCATACCGAGAACAGATATTAACCCTGATTGACGGTATTTATAGTGAAGCACAACTTCCTGGTGTTGGTGATGATCGTAAACCCAAAAATAATCCGCTGAATGCTAATTTTGATAAGAAAGAGTTTCAGAAGCTTTGGCACAAAATCAATCGCAAAGCGGTTTATAAGGTTGATTTTGACTCATCTGAGTTGATTAAAAACTGCATTCAGGTTCTCAACAAAGAACTTAAGGTAACGCCTCTTCAATACACCATTCAAGATGGTGTTCAATTGGATGGCATTACCGACGAACAACTCAAAGCTGGACAAAGTTTCAAGGTGAAAAACACTGAGACTGAAACTCATCAATCGAGCATTCATTCTGCTGTTCGTTATGATTTGATTGGTAAGCTGGCTGAAAATTGTGTGCTGACTCGCAAAACAGTCGCTGAAATTCTGATGGGTATAGAACCTGTTGTATTTGCACAATTTAAGCAGAACCCTGAGCATTTTCTGGCTGAGGCTTCACGCCTTGTGAAAGAACAAAAGGCATCTGTAATTATCGAGAAGCTATCATATGATCCAACTAACGAATCTTATGATGTTGATATATTCACGGCTGAGCAAAAGATTACAGATATGACAAAAGCCGTCAGTGGCGTTAATAAGCATATTTATGATTATGTTGTCGTTGATTCACAAGGCATTGAGCGGGACTTTGTTACCGAGCTCGATACAAGCAAAGAAGTCGTGGTTTATGCAAAACTGCCTCGTGGTTTTCTGATACCGACGCCTGTTGGCGACTACAACCCTGATTGGGCTATTTCTTTCAAAGAAGGAAGTGTTAAACACATTTACTTTATTGCTGAGACTAAAGGAACGATGTCTTCGCTTGAATTGCGTGGCATAGAAGATCGCAAGATTGAATGTGCTAGGAAATTCTTTGAAAAAATTAATGCAGAAATCACGAGTGAAAACGTCAAATATGATGTTGTAACGAGTTACTCGAAATTGATGGAAGTCGTAAACGGTTAGATATTAATGTCACCAATATGGGCTGCTCTTTCTAGGATGGGAAGCCCATTTTTGATTTTGGATGGGATCTTTTATGGTTACTTTTGACCAGCTGATGCAGCCACTCATCATCGCCCTGAACAATCTTGGCGGCTCAGGCAGTATTGATGAAATATACGAGGAGGTCGTGGAGCTAGAAAAGTTTGATGAGCAGACTTTAGCCGTGTTGCATAACCCCGAAAAGAGCAGCCAAACGGAGGTTGGTTATCGATTGGCTTGGGCGAGAACCTACCTCAAAAAAGCAGGATATCTTGAGAATTCATCAAGAGGCGTTTGGGCTTTGACTGATAAAGCCAAGCAAAATGCTAAGCTGGATAGTCGAGAGATTGTGAACTTTGTCAGAGAACTTGACCGAAAGCCTGGGGGGTCAAAAAGTTCTTCTTCAGAGCCAGAGCTTTCGTCTGATGATTCACCAGAAGAAGCTATGGCTTGGCGTGAAAAGTTACACCATGTACTCATTGAAGAAATGAGCCCTGATGCTTTTGAGCGGTTAACACAGAGGTTATTGAGAGAATCAGGCTTCATTCATGTTGAAGTGACTGGTCGCACGGGGGATGGTGGTATCGATGGCAAAGGAATTGCCCGAATCAATGGTTTGATGAGTTTTCATATTGCCTTTCAGTGTAAAAAATACAAAGGCTCAGTTGGGGCACCAGAAATCCGAGATTTCAGAGGGGCAACAGTAGGACGTGCAGATCGTGGGATGTTTATAACAACTGGCAGCTTTACAAAAGCAGCCATTGAAGAAGCCAACCGTGATGGTGTTGCTCCGATTGACTTGGTTGATGGTGATCAGTTAGCCGATAAGCTCAAAGAACTTAGTTTAGGTGTTAAAACAGAGTTGGTTGAAAAAGTAACAGTTGAACCAGACTGGTTTTTAAGTCTTTAGCTCTATCATCGCTACAGATAAGTGCAAGTTTCTTGCGACTATCTAACAACCTAATTGTTAGTGAACCTTCACACTATCGTGTCGGAGGTTCACTATGTTCAAAAACCTATTTTTTCAAGCCAAAGCATTACCAGAGCTGTCATCTCAACTAGATGCAGAAATTCCACGCTACCCGCCATTCCTGAAGGGGTTGCCAGCTGCGTCACCTGAGGATTTGCAGTCCACACAAGACGAGCTAATTGCCAAACTGCGCCAGGTACTTAGCTTTAACCAGCGTGACTTTCAAAGGCTGATTCAACCCTGCATTGATCATCTGGCGTCCTATGTTCACTTGTTGCCAGCTTCTGAGCATCATCATCACAGTGGTGCTGGTGGTTTATTACGTCATTCGTTGGAAGTTGCTTTCTGGGCGGCACAAGCTGCTGAAGGGATCATCTTTGTTGCCAGTGGCACACCGGTTGAGAAAAAAGAGCTAGAGCCAAGGTGGCGTGTTGCAGCGGCTCTTGGCGGTTTGTTCCATGATATTGGTAAGCCTGTTTCAGACTTGTCCATCACAGACGAAGATGGACGCTATCAGTGGAACCCTTTTTTAGAAACCTTATCCCAGTGGACCACAAATAACAGCATTGAACGCTATTTCATTCGCTGGCGCGACGGACGGTGCAAACGGCACGAGCAATTCTCAATTCTGGTTTTAAACCGGGTGATGACGCCTGAGTTGCTCGCCTGGTTAACACAACCTGGCCCTGAAATTTTGCAAGCCATGCTGGAAGCAATTGGCAATACCGATCCAGAGCATGTCCTGTCTAAACTGGTCATTGAAGCTGACCAAACCAGTGTACAGCGAGACCTGAAAGCTCAACGAATTTCCGTTGACGACAATGCCCTTGGTGTCCCAGTCGAACGCTATCTACTTGATGCTATGAGGCGATTGCTTGCCAGTTCCCAGTGGTTGGTCAATCAGCGAGATGCCAGAGTTTGGATACGAAAATCGAATCAATCAACCAATCTTTACCTGGTTTGGAAAAGCGCGGCTAAGGAAATCATTGAGCTGTTGGCCAAAGACAAGATACCTGGCATTCCAAGAGATCCCGATACCCTTGCGGACATCCTCATTGAGCGAGGATTGGCCACTAAATCCGCCTCAAATGAGCGATATGAAAGCTTTGCCCCTGAAGTGCTGATCAAAGACGGCAAGCCAATCTGGCTACCCATGCTGCATATATCTGAGGCCGATTTATTGTTCAGCTCGAATGTACCAAGTGGTGTGACACTGTTTAACAAATCTGAGTGGGAAGCAACGCAGCAAACACAAGCAGAACCTCAGAGTCGTTCCAGTGAACATCCAGACTTACCTGAAGCGTCATCATCAATTGAACTCAGTAATTCGACTGAGTCGCCATCGACAAAACCGTCCGAAAAAGATGATGAACTTCGTCATGCCAGTGATGTTAGTACCCCCCAGGCAACTGAAAATGCCCCAGGTGATGAATGCGAAAAGCCTAACAATTCATATGATGGCGCCATCTCAAATAACGTAAACCAGCAAGATGCAGAGGCATTGAATCTCCCTGAATCTTTGGCGTGGTTCCCAGAGGCCAGCAGTGCGTTGATTATGGTTGGTGAACAGCTTCTGATCCGCTATCCCGATGCCGTAAGACCTTGGTGTGCACCCCGAAAACTGCTTGCTGAACTCAGTCGGTTAGATTGGCTTGAACTAGATCCGGCAAACCCGACGCGTAAAGCCAGAACTGTGACTACAAATGATGGAGTTCAGGAGCAAGGGTTACTGCTGAAGGTATCGATTTCTAAAGGGCTAACTGCACTGATAGACCTTTCCAAACAAGACGCAGAATCAGTGACAGCAATTCAGAACAAAGAGGCTTCACAGCGTCCGAGTCGAATTAATATAACCAATGCCCAAGCAAAAGAGCCCGCCACAAGAGCGGAGCGTAAGCAAAAGCCGATTGCGGCCAATGCGAACTCAAGTACAGACCCCAAACACGCGCAGCGGCAACAGATGGTTAATTTTGTGAAAGATTTGCCCATCTTACTGACCGATGGCGATTACCCAGACGTGGATCATAGTGCCGATGGTATTCGCGTCACAATTCAAACCTTACGCCAAGTCGCCAAGGAGCATGGCATTCCAGCCGGGCAATTGCTTCGGGGGATCTCGGCCAGTGACGAATGCCAGTTTGATGAGGGGGAAACGGTTCTGTTTACCGCTCACGCTAAACGTTAATCCATTTGAAATTAAGTGGATTGCAAACGGTTATTTTGCGGAGCATGAATGAAAGAAAACGCATATGAGATGCCCTGGCGCACGAACTATGAAGCCATGGCAGCAGCAGGCTGGCTGGTTGGGGCAACTGGGGCAATTGCCGCAGAAATGCTGACTGAGCTACCACCTGAGCCATTTTGGTGGATGACAGGGATTTCCTCGGGCATGGCGTTGTATCGCCTGCCTGAGGCTTACCGTCTTTATAAGTTGCAGAAGGGGCTAAAAGGCAAACCTTTGGCTTTTATGGCGCTGTCGCATTTGCAAAAAGTGATGGCAAAACATCCTGATGAATTGTGGTTAGGGTATGGCTTTGAGTGGGACCAGCGTCATGCTCAACGTGCTTATGAAATCCTAAAGCGGGATAAGCAAACCTTGCTTAACCAAGGTCACGGCAAACAAATGGGTTCGACCTGGATTCATGGTGTCGAGCCCAAAGAAGAAGATGTGTACCAGCCAGTTGGTCACACCGAGGGGCATACCTTAATTGTCGGCACAACCGGTGCCGGAAAAACCCGTTGCTTTGATACGATGATCACTCAGGCCATTTTGCGCAATGAAGCCGTGATTATTATTGATCCTAAGGGAGACAAGGAACTTAAGGATAATGCGCAGCGAGCCTGTATTGCCGCCGGTAGTCCTGAACGCTTTGTGTATTTTCATCCGGGTTTTCCAGAGCATTCAGTACGTCTTAATCCCCTGAGAAACTTTAATAGGGGCACTGAAATTGCCAGTCGTATTGCGGCATTAATCCCATCTGAAACCGGTGCTGATCCATTTAAAGCCTTTGGCCAAATGGCACTGAATAACATCGTGCAAGGTTTGTTGCTTACGTCACAACGCCCTGATCTGAAAACACTGAGACGATTCTTGGAAGGTGGCCCAGAAGGTTTGGTAGTAAAAGCAGTCACAGCCTGGGGGGAGCAGGTATATCCGAACTTTAGTGTGGAGATTAAGCGCTTTACCGAAAAGGCCAATACCTTGGCTAAACAAGCCATGGCGATGCTGCTTTTTTACTACGAACGCATTCAGCCCGTTGCCGCCAATACTGATTTAGAGGGGCTATTGAGCATGTTTGAGCATGACAGAACCCACTATTCCAAGATGGTGGCCTCATTGATGCCGGTACTCAATATGCTCACTTCAAGTGAATTAGGCCCACTGTTATCACCCATTGCAAACGATGTGGATGACAGCCGGTTAATTACGGATTCTGGCCGTATTATCAACAATGCCCAAGTGGCCTATATCGGGTTGGATTCATTGACCGACGCCATGGTTGGCAGCGCCATTGGTTCGTTGCTTTTATCGGATCTCACTGCTGTGGCCGGTGACCGCTATAACTATGGTGTTGAAAATCGTCCCGTAAATATCTTCATCGATGAGGCTGCTGAAGTCGTTAACGATCCCTTCATTCAACTGCTCAACAAAGGCCGTGGCGCAAAAATGCGTTGTGTGATTGCTACTCAGACCTTTGCTGATTTTTCAGCTCGTACAGGCAGTGAAGCTAAAGCTCGCCAGGTGTTAGGTAACATCAACAACTTGATAGCTCTTCGGGTGATGGACGCCGAAACGCAGCAGTACATTACCGACAATCTGCCTAAGACTCGGTTGCAGTACATCATGCAAACTCAAGGTATGTCGTCCAACTCGGACAGCCCCGCGTTATTTACCGGCAATCATGGCGAGCGCTTGATGGAGGAAGAAGGCGATATGTTTCCACCGCAGTTATTAGGCCAGCTTCCCAACCTGGAGTACATCGCCAAGCTTTCAGGTGGCCGCGTGATCAAAGGCCGCATTCCTATTTTAACCAGCTCTACACAGGCAGCTTAAGGAGTCTGTATGCATCATTCTGTTTGTCTGAAAATGACAACACTTACCAGTAAAGAAATGCTCGCTCAGTGGCAGCAACATAACCCTCAGTTCAAGGAAGCTTTAAGACTGCTTGAAACCGACTGGCCTCATGCTTTGGCTTCAGTACACTGTTTGGCGGACTATTTAACGGATGCGCTCACGTTAGATGGCCATTCCATCTTTGATTTGTGTCTGTGCAATGGCTTGGGTAGTTATGAAGAAGTCAGTTGTGATGATGACAGTGTTCGCCTTTGGCATTTCATTGAGGCACTGACCTGGACTGCCGCCAGTGCTTTAACGGGTATTCGCCTGCGTGATCCTGACCATTTCGAGTGGGCCGCCGTGGATGGTGTGTATTTCTACACCTGGATTCGTAATCGTCCAAATCGGATGACGTATTTGGCTGAAGGACGCATCGAGGTGCGTTATGTCAGTGGTCATACGACGACAAAGCGGCTTCAACAAGTGATTAAAGCCCGGATTATGACGCCAACCGTTGCAGCCATGCTGGCACGAGTAGAAGAGGATGTTTGGCATGAGCAAGCATAAGTCGGTTTGGCTACTGTGTCTGGCACTGATGCTGGAGATTATTGCCATTGGCGTATTAGTGCCCGGTGATTGGACTGGCCGAGTCATTAGTAAAGAGAAGCAGATGATCCAAAATCAATTGGGCGCACAAACAAGCTATTGGATTGGTCAAACTAGCCATCGCTGGTATCAGTCATGGGTTGTGGATACGCAGATGGAGCAATCTGTGCGTGATTTTCTAATCCCCACTGAAGAGCAGCGACTGCGCTCTAAAGGGATGGAGAACATGGGAGGCTTTTGGTTTGTCTGGGTAGAAGACCGTATTCAGGCATTTTTTGATGTGTTGTACCAAGTGTTCACTCGATTTGCGTTGCTGATGGTCTGGTTGCCCTTTGCGCTTATTCTCATGTTACCGGCGCTGTGGGACGGCTTGATGACCTGGAAAATTAAGAAAACAACCTTTGATTTTTCGAGCCCTATCATTCACCGCTACAGCATGATTATCCTGGGCTCAGGCGTCATTTTGCTGTTTATGGGATTGTTCGCCCCGCTGGCTATTCCACCGGTGGTGCTACCGTCGCTGATCATCGGCTTGGCATTGATGGCAGGGTTGGCGTTAAGTCACTTGCAGAAGAAGATATGAGGCCAGTTAGGCCTCATCTTGTAGAGCTAAAACCTTACGCCAACGGTATTGCCATTCTCGTCTTCCGCTGGCAAATGATAAGTATCAATAAGATGACCTTGAAGCCAAATATATTGCGGCATCCAAAACGAGTACTGTCGTATAAGAGCCAATACTTCTTTCAGCGGTTTGTTTGCATGAGGCTCGGCAAGGCGAAAGTACATGAATGAGCAATCATCTCGAAAGTACTCCTGAAGCTCTGAATCTGATAGCGTTTCTTTTAGCGGCCTGTTTTGTTCGTCGTCCTCATCATGGGAGTTGGCATAAATTTCAAATAGCTGCTTTTCAGTGAGCATCTCCAAGAAATGGTCTTCAATTAAAACCCCATCACTGGTATCGACATCCATACCATCTTTGACATCAAAAGCCATGACACATCCAGAAGATAACGCCACCTCTGATGGCTTCAGTACGTCATTGGCTTGTACAACCTGATGCCAATGATTAAAGCCAACAGAGATTGCAATTTCATCGAGTGCTTGAGTGTGTGTAATGGATTTTTCACGTTTAAGCTTTCGTGCTTTTTGCTTTAAACGTTCAACCGTGTCAGAGGAAATGATTTTAGTAATTTGCATTGAGTTTCTCCTATTAGCGAATACGGTGCCCACTGCCGAGGTCGCAGAAAAAACCTAAGCAAAAAATAAATTTGATTTGCATGTCGTCCCGTCCGGGTTTGCTAAAGTGGGCAGCTGGTCTCGACACGACCAATATCCTCATCATATCAACCGCATCAAAAAGATCAATTGTTAGTATTGTCTGAATAGAACCCTCAAAACATTCAAGAATTCGGCATCTAGCTGACCACTGAACCTGCCAATCCCAAGGCATTCTTCACTTCTCAATTCAAACAACGAGGAGTGACTATGGAACCTGTGAGTATTCCATCCTATATCGATGACCCGCCGCACTTCCTGCTTTGGAGTGCCGATGAGATGGCTCCCATTCTGTTGGGGCTAGTGATCGGCATTTTTACCGGTAATGCCTTGGTTTTATGCCTGTTGGGGTTGGTGACAACCAAGCTCTATCGGCGTTTTCGTGATGGTCGCCCTGATGGTTTTATTCTTCACGCCATCTACTGGGCTGGGCTGTTGCCAACCAAAGCCAAGACGATCCCTAACCCATTTATCAGGAGCTATCTGCCGTGAAGTTCGACGTGTTTTTAAAATCATGGCAAGGCACGCAATTAGAGAACCGATGGCAACGGTTTCTGATTGCAGTGCTGGTGCTATCTAACTTGCTGCTTGCGGTTGCGGCATTTTCTCGCAATACCGTGGTAGCCATTCAACCACCAACTTTGTCTGAAACGGCTGAAGTGTCACGAAACCAGGCCACTCAGCCTTACCTTGAATCCTGGGGACTCTACCTGGCTGAGCTTATGGGCAACGTGACGCCGGGTAATGTGTCTTTCATCCGAGTTGCTATCGAGCCGCTGCTTTCTCCAGCGGTGTACCAGCAAGTGGTCGATGCACTGGAGATTCAGGCAAGGCAAATCCGCGAAGACCGAGTCACGCTCAAATTCCAACCCAGACAAGTGGAGTATGAGTATGAAACCGGCCATGTCTTTGTGACCGGTTATTCCTTGGTCTCTGGGCCATCTGGAGATGAACAGCGCCAAACTCGCACCTATGAGTTTGACATCGATATTGAGCAATACCGTCCAAAGCTCAGTTGGATGGATACGTATGAGGGGCAAGCTAGAACGAAGGGAGTTCGTGAAAAGTTGACCCAAGAGCAAAACCGGAGGGTGAATGATGCGAACCAAAATTAGTCGATGGATAACACCAAGCTTAATCGCAATGAGCTTGAGTGGCGTCCTGTTATCTCAAGCGTCGTATGCAGACGTGGAATTGCCGATTGTGCCAGCCAGTGTGATGAAGCAGTCTGCTACTGCAAATCCACCGGTTCAAAGCAATTCGGTTGCAGCGGATACGCCAACAACGCTACTGATGACACCGGGGGTTAATGAACTGATCCCTGTAGCACTTGGTCATCTGAATCGAATTGTGACGCCGTTTGAATCGCCTCAGGTGAGAACAACCAGTGATGCTCAGACGCAAATCAAGGGGAATGTTGTATATGTGGCCACGGACAAAGAATCACCGGTTTCACTTTACATCACTCCGCCTGGTCTGGAAGCACCCGCGTTATCTGTCACCTTAGTACCTCGTCGTATTCCACCGCGTGAAATCACCTTAGCTATTGATGGTCAGCAGTGGCCTATTAAGGGCGTCGTGAACCGAAAAGCCGCCACTTGGGAAACGGCTCAGCCATACGTCGATAACCTACGTGACTTACTCAGACGCCTTGCACTAAATGAGTTACCACAAGGCTATGACATCCGTTTAGCTGGCCAAACTGACACAAGCCCAAAATGTTTTCAGCCGGGCTTAAAGTTTGGTTTTAAGCAGGGGCAAATTGTGACGGGACATTACTTCACCGTCTATGTAGGACTGGTTGAAAGCTTTGCTGATGAGCCGATAGAAGCCAGTGAAATAGCTTGTCATTCACCAGATATAGTGGCAAGCGCCTACTGGCCTCGCAATATCTTGTTGCCGGGTGAAAAGACTGAGTTGTATGTGGTTGTTCGCAATCATCGTGAAGAAGCGGTGGAAAGTCAGCGACCTTCGCTTCTTGTGGGAGGTGAATAACGATGAAAGCACAATGGGAACAAATGAGCCCGAACATGAAGCGGGGCCTATCGGTTGCAGGTATTGCTGGTGGTCTCATCCTTATGGTGATGGTGTTTTCACCTAATCCTGACGATGGCTCAAGTAGTCGGAACCGACAGGAAACGATCCGGCACATTCTTACGGATACCAATACTCGTGATGTTGGGGTCGATAGTTTGGCTGCGAACGTAAAACTACTCAGTGAGCGCAATGAACAGTTACGTCGTGAAGTTGAGCGCTTGCGTCGTGACGTCGATTCAGGACGGCTAAGCCCAGGTTCGCCTTCTATACCAAGTGAGGTCAACGCGGAGTTGGCTCGCCTTCGAGCGGAACTTGATGATGTTCGCGCTGGAGGTGATGCAGCAGTTGAAGGCACAAATAGCCGTTTCGAAGTGCCTTTATCTGCCATGGAATTGCCTAAAGACGAAAAGCCATTGCCGTCTAACCCAGACGACTATTTTGCCAATGCGCCGCTGCCTGATCCGCTCTATCAGCAGCCAGCCAATGGCCAAGGCACACGAGCACGGGATGTTCCATTGCCGCCAATCACGATTCGTATGATTGAGCCTGAAGTGGTTGCTGAACCAGAGGTTGTTGTGCAAGAAGCGCCGCCTTTGTATCTACCGGCAGGCAGCATTATCTCGGGTACTTTGATCACGGGTTTGGATGCTCCTACTCATGAGTCCGCAAGACGTGAGCCTTTTCCTGCATTGCTGAGGATTCAAAAGGAAGCCATTTTACCCAACCGATTTAGAGCGGATATCAAAGAGTGTTTCTTGATCGCCGCAGGTTACGGTGATTTGAGCTCTGAGCGTGCTTATTTGCGAGGCGAGACCATTTCATGTGTGAGAGAAGATGGTGGCGTCATTGAAACACGACTGGATTCTTATGCCGTGGGTGAAGACGGCAAAGCCGGTATTCGTGGCCGATTGGTGTCGAAACAAGGCCAGCTGGTGGCCAAATCGATGATGGCCGGATTCCTTCAGGGCTTGGCTGGCGCATTTGATGTAAATCCTGTTCCGACGATTCAGACGGGTAATGCCGGTGATACTCAGCTGTACCAGCAAGTCATGAGCCAAGAAGCATTACAAGGCGCTGCGATTAAAGGCACCGGTAAAGCATTGGATCGAGTGGCCAAGTTCTATTTGGACATGGCTGAAAATATGTTCCCAGTCATAGAGGTAGACGCTGCAAGGAAAATTGAAGTCATAGTCACTCGTGGTGCCTCGTTGTCGTTGGCCACTTCGCAAGGGGGAGGTGCAAGAAGATGAAAAAATCCTGCATGTTGCTAACCGATCGAAGTCCGTTTCAGACAATAAGATGTGTATCCAGAGGAGAGTTAACCATGACGACATCAATGCAGAACAACCCAAAGCACCAGTCAAAACAGTGGTCTAAAGCTGGATTACTTTTATTGGCAGTCGGCTCAACCTTATTGTCTGGCTGTAGTTCATTGGGTCTTGGGAGTAGTGAATATGGATGCCCAGGTATGCCTGACGGTGTGCGCTGTTTATCCGCTCGTGAAGTCTATGAGCTTACCAGTAATGGCGCTACACCTAAGACGATTGATGCTGTGGCGACTCGAATTGGTTCTCCCTCTGGGTATTCACAATCTGATTTAGAAACAGGACTACTGAGCCATCCAGCATTACCTGAGACGCAGCAATCTGCACCTATTCGCATTCCTTCAAGGGTGATGCGGATTTGGATTGCGCCTTGGGAGGATGACCGTGGAGATCTGAATTTATCCAGCTACGTGTTTACCGAAATTGAACCGCGCCGGTGGGATATTGGGGTGTCAGCACCTCGAACTGTTTCGCCAGTGCTACGTCCACTTCAGACTCAAAGCGATTCAGCCTCAGCGGGAGCTGATGGTAAGCGCGATAACTTGAGTATCTACGGAGAAACTAACGAATGACAAATGCAGTTCGCAGCATTCAAACTCAGCGCCTAATGACCATTGGTGCGCTTGGTTTGATGGCGTTAATGATTTCGGAGCCCTCATTTGCGGGCACCGGTGGTGATGCTTTCACCGATGTGTGGGATACCCTAAAAGACTGGACCCAAGGTACTTTGGGACGGATCGTAGCGGGAGCCATGGTTCTGGTGGGTATTGTGGGCGGTATCGCTCGCCAAAGCTTGATGGCTTTTGCCTTGGGCATTGGTGGCGGTATGGGTCTCTACAACACACCAACAGTCGTAGAAAGCGTTATGTCTGCAACCTTACCTTACGGCCTGAGTGCATCAGAAATCGAGCAGGTGATGACAATCATCAACAGAGTAATTTAACAGTGAGGCAATAGTTGTAGCCACAGCCTTAAATGAAGTAACCTTATCGTCTGTTTAGGACGATAAGGTTCAATTATGGATTATTACAAAACGAATGCGATTTATGAAAATCTCGATGGAAGTGAAGATTATTATTGGGTTGTTGGGAATGCGTGGATATTAGTCTATGGAGATCATGGTTCTAACCCAAAACTAATTGTATTTGCTCATGGAAAATCATGGCAAGTTGACCAGAATATAATTCATATAGTTTCAAATTTATCCAAAGAAACCGGTATCCCCGCCATAAGAATTGAATTTGAAGACTCAAGTTCAGAGATTGATAGCGTCGATATACATAAGGGATCCGGTGAGAAAATTACTGTTGGGCTAGATAGTTTAAAATCTCTATATCAGAAATATGGAGTTCCAGTTAATAATAAGCCCTGCCAGAAGTCAGTGAATGATGCTACTAGTAGTGCTTATCATAATTGGCAGCGAGCATCTCTTGGCTCCATAACAGTTAGCGATATTGATTTGTTTTATCTTGGTAGAAATCGAGAGAAGTCAATAATTGAGCTTAA
Organism: Shewanella decolorationis S12; assembly: GCF_000485795.1. Lineage (GTDB taxonomy): Bacteria > Pseudomonadota > Gammaproteobacteria > Enterobacterales > Shewanellaceae > Shewanella > Shewanella decolorationis. The sequence goes on along the minus strand of NZ_AXZL01000060.1, from coordinate 70,895 downwards.
GAGGTCTTACATTCCTCTGGAAAATTGGTCTCCTTATAGAGATGACTTCCCCAACTTTATGCTTTTATCTAATTTATGCTCTTCGGGAGGATATGATTTTTTGATCTCCTACAATGTGAGGCATAAGTCCCCATTTCGCGATGACCCATCAATGATAAAACTTTTTTACTATGATGATGCATTTCAGAGTCAAGGAACAATAACGCTTAATTTCGAAGAGTTTGCATCAGCTAAATACTGATAAATTGTTTTTAATATGATTGATAAAGTTTGGATTTCTTACACGCCAAAGGTCAATACTCGAAAAATGTTGGAGTGAAGACAGCCGCTAGTGTAGAAAGACAACAAAATCTTCAATCTATCTAACCGAGTCCACATAGGACAACTGCATAGACTGGAGCCTCGATTTACATTAACGAGGACTCCTCATGCGAAAACTATCTCCAATTATTCTGGCGCTTGCGCTGTCTCCTTTGGTTCAAGCTGAACCTGTGTCTGAAGTGTCGCCCGTTGGCAAAATTGACGGCATGGTTTCTTTGCCTGTCACGGGTATGAAAGCGGTCGAAAGCAATGGCCGTATTGTTTTCATGTCAGACAGTGGCCGGTTCGTCATTGATGGCACGCTCTATGATGCCTGGTCCAAAAAGCCGCTTACCAGCCTTGAAGAAATTCGTGAAGCGGGGAACACGCTGGACTTAAGTCGTCTTGGCCTAAAAATGGATGATTTGAATCCACTGACGCTGGGTGAAGGCAAAAAGAAAGTGGTGGTCTTTGTTGACCCACGATGCCCGCACTGCCATGAGCTTTTGAAACAAGCTTTACCGTTAACCAAAGAATACACCTTCCAAATACTCCCTGTGCCAGTGCTTGGTCCTGATTCAGAGCGTCAGGTTCGCCAGCTTGGCTGTGCGCGTGACAAAAAAGCGGCCACCGATGCATTGCTGAATGGCCGGATTGGTAACCTAGAACAGGATGATGCCTGCAACTTAGAACCAATGCAGCGTACCTTGGTGACGGCTCAAATCCTGGGCATTCAAGGTGTGCCTTTCATCGTCGCCAATGATGGTCGCATCAGCCGAGGCCGTCCTTATGATCTTTCTGCTTGGTTGGAGGGGCGTTAATGAAAGCCTCTCTGTATTCAGGGCAACGCGCTTCAGAGCTCTTGCCAGTATTGGCCTATTCCGACGATGAGCAACTGTTTTTCATGGAAGACCAGAGTGTTGGCTTTGGTTTTCTATGTGACCCATTGCCGGGTGGTGATGAGTCTGTTGCAGACAGGGTTAATGTTCTACTCAACAACGACTGGCCAAAAGACACTTTGCTGCAATTTGGCCTGTACGCATCCCCTGATATTCAAACCGACCTTCAGCGCATGATGGGCTTACGGCATCGTCAATCCGATCCATTGCTTAGGGCGTCGATACGCAAACGTGCGGATTTTCTCGATGGGGGCACGGTTCAACCGATAGAAGAATCGACCCAGACTCAGGTACGCAACTTTCAACTGATCGTCACCTGCAAATTGCCTTTGGAAAGTCCTATACCGACGGAGCGTGAGTTGAGTCGAGCATCCGCGCTTCGGGCTTCTTTCTCGCAAGCGCTGGCAACGGTTGGTTTTCGCGTCACGGAGATGACTGACCGAAACTGGCTCGCGGCATTAAGTGCGCAGCTTAACTGGGGAGAAGATGCTTCTTGGCGCAATCCATCACCAATCCGCAGTGAGGCAGATAAACCACTTAGGGAGCAAGTGTTGGATTATGACCGAGCTATCAAGGTGGATAGCCAAGGTCTGATGCTGGGTGATTACCGAGTTAAAACCTTATCATTTAAGCGCTTGCCTGAGCGGATCTGGTTTGGTCATGCCGCAAGTTTTGCGGGCGATATGATGACGGGCAGTCGAGGTTTACGCGGAAGCTTTTTGCTGAATGTCACCATTCACTTTCCTTCAGCTGAGGCCATGCGATCTCGTTTAGAGACGAAGCGTCAATGGGCGGTCAATCAGGCCTATGGCCCGATGCTCAAGTTTGTGCCGGTGCTTGCAGCCAAGAAAAAGGGATTTGATGTTCTTTTTGAAGCCTTGCAAGAAGGTGATCGTCCTATTCGGGCAAATATGACTTTGACGCTGTTTTCACCAACGGAAGAAGCGTCCATCAGCTCTGTTTCAAATGCCCGAACTTACTTCAAAGAACTTGGATTTGAGCTGATGGAAGACAAGTATTTCTGTTTGCCCATTTTCCTGAATGCCTTGCCATTTGGTGCTGATCGCCAGGCGATGAACGACTTGTTTCGATTCAAGACTATGGCGACACGGCATGTGATCCCTTTGTTGCCTTTGTTTGCGGATTGGAAAGGTACAGGCACGCCAGTGATTAACTTTGTTTCCCGTAATGGCCAGATCATGAGTGTATCCCTTTATGACTCGGGCAGTAATTACAACTGTTGCATCGCGGCGCAATCGGGATCGGGTAAGTCATTCCTGGTGAACGAAATCATCTCTTCCTACTTATCTGAAGGTGGGCAATGCTGGGTGATTGATGTTGGCCGCTCTTATGAAAAGCTGTGTGAAGTCTATGACGGTGAGTTCTTACAGTTCGGGCGGGACAGTGGCATTTGCTTAAATCCGTTTGAAATCGTTGAGGACTATGACGAAGAAGCGGATGTACTGGTTGGGTTATTGGCCGCAATGGCCGCACCTACGCAGTCATTAACCGATTTTCAGATGGCCAACCTAAAGCGTCAGACCCGTGAACTGTGGGAGAAAAAAGGTCGTGCCATGTTGGTTGATGATGTGGCAGAGGCCTTGAAAAATCACGAAGACCGACGTGTGCAAGACGTGGGTGAGCAGCTCTATCCGTTTACGACACAGGGCGAATATGGCCGCTTCTTTAATGGTCACAACAATATTCGCTTCAAAAACCGTTTCACCGTTCTGGAGTTAGAAGAGCTCAAGGGGCGTAAGCATCTACAACAAGTAGTGTTGCTTCAGCTTATCTACCAAATCCAACAAGAGATGTACTTAGGTGAGCGGGATCGTCGCAAGATTGTGTTCATTGACGAAGCCTGGGATCTGCTGACTCAAGGTGATGTCGGTAAGTTCATCGAGACGGGTTACCGGCGATTTCGAAAATATGGCGGCAGTGCTGTAACGGTAACGCAGTCGGTCAACGATTTGTATGACAGTCCTACAGGTAAAGCCATCGCTGAAAACTCGGCCAATATGTACCTGCTTGGCCAAAAAGCTGAAACCATCAACGCACTCAAAAAAGAAGGTCGCTTGCCACTAGGTGAAGGCGGCTACGAATACCTGAAAACCGTTCATACCGTCACGGGTGTCTATTCCGAAATTTTCTTTATTACCGAAATGGGCACCGGGATTGGCCGCCTTATCGTCGATCCGTTTCACAAGCTGTTGTACTCGTCCCGTGCAGAAGATGTAAACGCGATTAAGCAGTTAACGCGCAAAGGCCTTTCTGTTGCTGATGCCATCTCTCAGTTGTTGAAGGAGCGAGGCTATGAATAAGTCCACGCTTTGGCCATTTATGGCCTCTATTACTTTGTCTATTGCTGGTAGCGGTTTAATGACCAGCTGGCTCTTAATGAAAACACTCGAACCCATCCACAGCCAGTTGGCGTTAAGTACGCCCATTGCAGTCGTGGATTTTGGGGATGCGGTGTTGTCACTGGGTCCTAATGCCAGCGAACAAGACATCGAATCCAGGTTGCTTCAGACCAATCAGCAAATTGAAAAGTTAAAAGCAGCCGGTTTTATCGTGCTGGATGCCCAAGCGGTGGTTGGCGCTGATGATTCTGTTTTCGTGCCAGTAGGCTCAAAGGAGGTGTCTCATGCAGATACTCCGTAAAAGAATGCCTTGGCGGCCATATCTCATTCGGTTGACCGTTCTTGCGTTAATCATGGCCTTGGTAGGCACCTACGCCCTGATGCGCTACCGAATAGGTATTGATACCCAGCAAGAGCGCTGTCTGCCTGATACCACGGTGTATCTGATTGACTTATGGAATAAAGAGCCCGTTAAGGATGGTTTGTATGCCTTCCACTCAAAAGGACTCGCTCCGTTATATAACGACGGTACTCGGATGCTGAAACGCCTAACAGGGATGCCAGGGGATGAAGTCAATGTGACGCCTGAGCATGTGCTGGTGAACGGTGCTGAAGTCTCTACCGGCATGGCATTAGCCCAGCGTCTTGGTGTGGCTGAAACAGAATTTAGCCGCTCATTGACGCTGCAAGAAAACGAGTATTGGTTTTCTGGTGAGGCCGCAACGAGTTTCGACTCCCGTTATTGGAATGCCGTTAAGCGCGAGCAGATTGTCGGTCGCGCTTGGCCGCTTTGGTAGGAGGTGGATGATGAGAAGACTATGCCTCTTATTTTTGTTGGTTGCTCCATTGGCTTGGGTGCAAGTGTCCTGGGCACAAGAGCCTTATCCGTTGTCTGACGAGGACAAAAAGATCGTCGAAATGAGCCGCAACATTTTACAAAGTGCTGTGGATGGTTCATCTGAATTTATCGAGCCTTTTTCACCGATTGAACAACCTGAGTCGCTCAAACACGACGATGAATGGTTGATATTTGCGTCGTCCTCACTGGGAGATTCCTCACTGAAGCAGCTATTTAAAGAGGCCAGTTCTACCGGCGCTATTGTGTTGTTTCGGGGAATTCCTGAAGGAAAGACCTTGGGGGCAGCTATCCGTGATTGGCATACCCTGATGACGGGGCTTGATCCTGTTCCTCAGGTTCGAATCGACCCGAAAGCCTTTGTGCACTGGCGGGTGACTAGCGTGCCTGCCATTTTCCGCATAGAAGATGACAAGGTGACTGCAAGTGCACTAGGGGTTTACAGCAAGGACTGGTTGCAGCGTCAAATTGAAACAGGCAATACCGGTTCATTGGGTCAACGTGGTCCGATTCATTCCATTTTAGAACCGGATTTGATGCAAGTGGCGATGCAGCGTTTACAGTCGATTGACTTGGGCGCGTTAAAGAAAAAAGCCATTGAGCGATTCTGGTCTCGCCAAACTTTCACTGAGTTACCCAAAGCCACGCAGTATCGGATAAGAATGGTTGATCCAACCATCGTCATGCAGCGGTCACTATTGGATGCCAATGGCCGAACATTGATCCCAGCAGGAACGCGTATTAACCCGCTAAAAGCCTTGCCGTTTACTCAGCAGCTTGTGGTGTTTAATGCGTCGAACGCTGAAGAAGTGGACGCAGTAGCGCATTGGCTTGAGACGCAAGATAGGACACTGCGCCGCATTACGCTTATCACCACGCAGCTCGACCGTGCCCAAGGCTGGAATCGCCTCAATGCACTCGAAAAGACATTGGATAGTCCGGTTTACCTTCTCAATGCCTCGCTAAAGCAGCGCTTTGATCTGCAAGTCACCCCATCGTTTGTTCAAGCAAAGGGGCTCGCGTTTGAAATAGAAGAAATTCCAGTAAAGGAGCTTGTTCATGAAAAAGCTCAATAATACGTATCGTCTGTTGCGGACTCTCGTTGTCATGTTTGTCCTTGGCGCATCTATTCCTGCAAAAGCCGAACTGACCTGCCCAGACGCGGGTTTATTGTCGGGTAAGTTGCTGACGGATGTTTGCTGGTCATGCATTTTTCCTATCCGAGTTGCGGGTCTTCCTCTTGGCTCTGGCAGTGTCCCAAGCGGCGCATCAAACAAGTCATTTTGCTTATGTGAAGATAACTTAGGCGTGCCAAGGCCAGGTATTGTTACCAGCATGTGGGAGCCAGCGCGTTTGATTGAACTGGTCAGAACGCCGGGTTGCTCGCCTTCCCTGGGAGGGATTCGTTTACCGTTAGGTGATAGGCGACTGCAAGGTGGTCATGGCGAGGGTGAATACGATACCGGTGATCTCGCTTTCTACCATTACCATTATTACGCCTTTCCGCTTTTGGTCATGCTCGATTTGTTCATGGATGGCAATTGCAATGCCGATGGTTACATGGACTTTGACTTGATGTATTTGTCCGAATTGGACCCCACATGGATGAACGATGAACTGGCCTTTTTTACTCAGCCTGAAGCTGCTGCCGTTGCCAATCCATTGGCTATATCTGCTTGTACCGCTGACGCTGCCTCATCAACGCTTGGTAAACCCATCGATCAGTTGTTTTGGTGTGCTGGCAGTTGGGGCCATCTCTACCCGTTATCTGGCCACACCTTAGCCTTTGGCTCATTAGCAGAAAACACCAGCCATTTAGCGGCGCGTGCAATCGCGGCTCAACACAGGCGTGGTCTTGCAAGGCGAACAATGGGGAACAGTGCGCTATGCCGACCTGTTATCGAACCCATGCTGCCGAAATCCCAATACAAGATGAGTATGTTCTTCCCTGTACCGGAAACTGAAAGTGCACATGTCATCGGTGAAAGCACCATGAAATGGGGAGAGTGGCGAACGATCCCCGGTGCCGGTGAAGATGCGCTCTACATTTTGTGGCGCTGGCAAGACTGCTGTAACTCGGGAGGTTAACTATGAAACCAACACTTTTTACCCGAGTTTTAGCGGGTGTTTTATCAATCACTATGGCGTGCTTGCCCTTACATGGTGTGGCCGCTGATGTGCAGCGCCAATCCGGCCTAAGCGGACAACAAGAAGGTAAGCAATTACTGCAAAACTGGACGATGCCCGCACTCAATGGCAATACATTGTCGGTGCCGACTGGAAGTGGTAATGAGACGATTAACTTGCAAGAGCTTTTCCCTGGTATGGATCAAGGCTCATTGGATGTCTTAACGGGCGTTTATGGCTCTGATGCCAGCATGAATCAATTGGGGACGCAGCGCCAAGAGAGCATGGCATCCGAAAGTAGCGCTACGGGTGAGGCGTTTCGCTCGCTACAGCAAATCAAAGACAGGTCTCGGCCAGATATGGTCAATGATCCGCTTTGGGCATTAACTGATGCGGTTCAAACTGACCCCAATCTATTAACCCAAAGCTTCCCAGGCTGTGAGTCTCAAGGTGAAGGTAGCCCAAATTACCAGCAATGCGACAGGCTCAATACAGCGGTTAACAGCTGCACTATTACTCACGATTACACGGCAGGCATTATTGAGCATGTTTCAGGACCAATGAACCTTCGCTCTTGTGGTGAGGGATGTCTTGAAGTTTGGATTGGACGAATAGGCGACAACTACTGGAGTGGCCGTTGTAAAGTGTTTGAACAGGCCATCACACTCAAAGTCGTGAACCCCGATGCGATTACCTCAGCCGTTCTTGAGTACGCCAAATGGGATGACTACATGCAGGTGTGGCTTGGCGATCAGAAAGTCTGGTCTGGGCCGAACAATAACTTTCCACCAGAAACGGCAGGTCGCTGCGAGCTCAGTACCAGTTGGGAACGCAATCCTAATACTGACCTCACCGCCAAGCTAAAAGCGGTAGAGCCCGGTTTAGAAGTGCCGGTAAAAATTCGCGTATCGGTAACGGGTAGTGGTGAGGGCTATGCACGCATCAAGGTGCGCTTTGATCCAACCAAGGTGGTGATGAATGATAGTTGGTCACCAGAGTCCTGTATCGAACAAGCAGCGGATATCCCGACGAAGTTTTCAGACTACAGCATTCAATGCACGGATCAGCCTTCTTCAACCAACGGATGTACGGTGGTCAATGGTGTTTCAGTCTGTGAATCCTACTTTGCCCCTAGCCCTGTGGCTGGCATATCGCCTTTGTGTCGGCGTGTACAAGTTAGTGTGGATGACGAAAGCTATAAAGGGATTGAAAATCAGGCCTGCCAAGTGCTTGAAACGAATCCTTCCTGTGGATTCATGTCGTCAGAATGTGCCGAAACCAATGATAAAGATGAATGTATTCGTTTTACCGATACCTATGACTGTGGATTGCAAACCAGCGATCCAAAGTGTGTGGTATCCAATCTTATGCCGAGTAGTTTTGAGGCCTGTGAGTCTACTCAGACGATTACGCCATTTACTGAAACCAAGCATGTACCGGATTACCAGGTGTGCGAGAAGATCAGCACGCTTACTCAGTGTCAGTTAGAGCGACGTGTATCCGCTGAAACCCATCAACAAAGCTGGTCCATTGAGCGTGGTTGCTTTAGCTCCGAAACGCTCAGTTTTGTTCCACAGCACAGCAGTACTATGCAAACTGGAAACGCGACGCTGAGGATTTTTGATAATCAAAATACTGAGATAAAAGTCACCGAGTCGCCATCCAAGGCAAATGGTTGGAAAACGACACTCTCACTGACGGGCAATAAGGAAACGGTGACTGAGACGAAACCGTCGATTAAGTACCCTGAAATGACCTGTCCAAAAGGAACCTTGGTTGGCTCATTGTGCAAGGTCGTTAATGGGTCGATTATTTCGTGGCATGAACCTCAGGAAATCACTCGTTCCAGATGCGAGTCCGGCTGGAACAAAGTCGATTTCGATACTTGCAGCCGAGAAGTTCAGAAGTGCTTGGCTCCTGCGAAACTGAGCGCTTCATTGACCTTCTCCGGCAAGTACTTAGAACAGGACGTTGTTCATCAATCAAGTGATCCGGGCATAGACCAATGCTTGATGCAAACGGATCAGTTCACTGCGGTGCAGTGGCAGTGTTTGGATACGGGCACAAAACGAATTGAAGGGTTAACGGTTGGTAGTGGCGAGTTGGCCAATCTTGGAAGCCTTTATCCGGCGGTTGTTTCGTCTCCTGCTCATTTAACCAGTCGCGGCAGCTCTGATGGATTAGGGCTCTCATGCTGGAGGGCAAGAGCGACCTACAATGCTTCGACTTCTCATCCAGAGTTCAACATGGGCAGCTCAGATAGCTGGGTAGATGCCAATGGTAATACACAAACCATCGTCAATAACGGACAAAACACGACCACCAATACGTGTGCCGCGCTAGAGCAAAACCCGGCCTGTCAGTATGTCAGAACCGAATGCACTGAAGGCGGGGCTGGTCATGAAGGCTTCTGTTATATCCAAAATTTGGTGTATGACTGCGGACAAAACGTTGAAGTGCAAAATGCACGAATGGAAACTCAATACAACTGTGAGGGGCCAGTTCGCTGTATGGGCACAGATTGTTTAGAGCCAGAGTCAATCAAGCAGGCTAATTTTGCAGAAGCCGCAGCGATGCTTAATGCGGCGCAGTTTATGACCAATGATATGTCATGCACGGGAGCTGATGGCCAAGACAATGTCGAGTGTACGGTCTTTAAAGGTAATGCTGGCCAGTGTAAAAAAGCCGTTGGCGGCATAGTAGATTGCTGTGAAAAGCCAAGTGGCGTGTCGTTATCGGACTACATCACGATGATAGTGGCGGTTAACAAACTTGATACGGCAGTCATGGCCATGAATCCGTCTTCGGCAATCTATGGTTCGTGGAATACGCTTAGGGAACCGATAACGAGTACCTGGAGTGCGGTTAAAGAGCCTTTTGTGTCTGCATGGGACTCTCTCATGGGGGCTGGACCATCAACGGCTGCTGGCGCGGGAGCGGAGCAAGCTGCGACAGGCTTCATGCAGGTGCTAACTAACAAAACGGCTGAATGGGTAGGCACTACCTTTGGTTCGGGGGCGCAATCGGCACTGTTTAGTAACGTTGGTGGTGCGGTTGGAGCTGATGGTGTCGTTTCTGGCGGCAACTTTGCCCTAGGGGGCGCTGCGGGCGCTGTTCTGAGTACGGTTATGACGGCCTACATGATTTATTCAGTCACCATGATCCTCATTCAGCTTATCTGGAAATGTGAGCAGAGTGAGTTTGAGATGAACGCCAAGCGGGTATTGAAGAGTTGCCACTATGTAGGCTCTTATTGCAAGTCTAAGTTCTTAGGTGCCTGTGTTGAAAAGCGGCAGTCATATTGCTGCTTTACTTCGCCACTTTCACGGATCATTCAAGAACAAGTACGTCCTCAATTGGGCTTTGGTTGGGGCAGTGCCAAGTCACCAAACTGTGAAGGTTTGACCGCGAGTCAGTTAAACCAGGTAGATTGGAGCCAAGTCAATCTGGATGAATGGATAGGTATCTTATCGATAACAGGCAACCTACCCGAAGTACCGTCACTGGATCTGGAACGACTCACAGGCTCAGGAAGTACGCTAAACGTTGATGGAAACCGTCAAAGTGCCGCAGATAGAGCCATTGAACGGCTAAACGGAATGGATGTACAGAAACTGCGTCAGGAGGCGACGGAAGAAATCTCAGGGAATAATTGAGCACGTCCTTCTAAAATAGCTGCGTCAACAATGTTCCATGTTGGTTACTTTAATGAGCATAATGCGCCTTAAGGTAACCATTTTAGCACTTTGTGGTTGCTATGACTTTTCTTCTAGGATGTTTCAATACTTGATGCGGATATGATTTTTTAAGTGCAAATATCAGCGACTAGAATCCCTAGCAAAATATTTATGTTGAGAAATGATGTTATTCTCACAATGCTCTAGATCTTTGTTGTCTAAAACGGAAACTCCTAATGCTGCATCGTTAAGCTTTTTATAAATAATTGAATCCGTACGAACCATTCTTGCTAGTTGACTTGACCAGACTGTGCAAAGCTTCTTGTATAGCAAAGGGTCACTTTTTGTAAATGTTAATACTAGACCAAGATAGCCAAGCCAATCAGGAAATACGCAGTTTTTTGAAATCTTTACTAGGTCGGCAGTTATGCAGATATCAACTATTTTACGCTGTTGTTCTGGAGTAAAAGTATAGGGAAATTGCCCAATTTTAACTGAATAATTTGATTGTGCTCTTTTCACCACCCAATTATGATCAAAAGGGTGTTTTCCTTGAGTTAGTTCAACTAGACCAAATCGAAAATGAAGTTGACCACAGGTAGTACAGTTTAAATTCCAGCACCATTTTTCTTGTGAAGCTAGCTCGCTCATTGCTTCAAACGCATTCATAAATGCCTCTTAACTTTTTACAATAAAACGAATTTTCTGATCCGTATAAGCTGGCTTTAGTAATTTAAAACTTTTTAAGTAAGCTAGAAATTTCTCACCATGGTATTCAGACAACGTTTTAGTCCCTACAGCGTTACTGCCTCCAAACTGACTACAGAAACGGTATGATTGACCATTAATTGAATACTCTTTGACCCAATACCGTTCATGATAATTTTTGGACGCTTCCGTTGAAATCATGATCAACGGAAAAGATATACCAAAGTGTTCTTTGCACCAGTCAAGGTTTTTCAATAACTCCAAATGATCAGCTGTTTGACTGCAAAACCCGATAATGGCATCAATGTGTTCTTTAACTAATTTTCCAACGCGTAGCTCTACCATATCTACTTCCCCTTCATGTTTTAACAATCTAAAAGCTTCAATATCAGGCTTTTCTGTTGTTAATGTTAATCTAACGATTCCTTTATTTTTCCAGCCTCTCAAGGCTCCAGACCAAATATTGGATTTAAGGTTCGAATGCTCTCCAAATTGTTGAGCAGACCATTCTTCAGTTGAGACTCGGCCATCAGCATATTGAAAAACCTTCCAAGCTTGCTTTTGATTTATCAAGCATTGCCTAAATTCATCTTCACTTGGAATAAATACTAATTCTGGTTTTTCAGTCACCGTTCTGGATTCATAGAAATCAAGAAGCCTACAGATCACGTTATCCGGTGTCTCAAATCCTATTACGTGTTTACCAAGGCGAAGGTAAGTTTCTTGCGATAGTTCAATTTGCATTGCTGACACTCATAAGTAATGTTACTTACAATTATAGTAATGATCATTACATTTTAAGTCAACTGTAATTACACTTGAGAAGTAACAGAGAGTTTTGGGATACTATCTGAATTGAAAAAGCCCCTTCGAGAGGGGCTGGTTGAGGGGAGCCTAGTTGGCTAGTTGGCGGGGTTATCTGTTTCCTCTTCAGTGATATCGTCATCGGTTGAAGGCACCGCTTGCTCAACTTCTGCTTCTTTACCCTTAGCTTGGGCTGATTTTCGTGCTCGAATTTCGATATCAATAATGCGCCTAGCCAGTTTGATAATGCGCTGTTGCCATGCGTAGTTGCCATCAACACGTTGTTTGTTGCTAAGCACGCTAGATAACCAAAGTGTGTCCATTGAGATCATCAACGCATCGAGTTTGCGAACTAAGCCGACAAACTGGCCAACCTGGGGCGAGCTGATTTTTGCGTTGAAGGTAATCGGGTCGGTGTAGTCAGGTACTTCATCGATGCCGTTGGACTCCATCAGTTTGTCCAAACGAGCTTGTTCGCTGTCTACTGCCTTAGCGCAATCTTCGATCAACTGGCTAATGATCTGTTCCACTTCATCAATTTCGTTCTCATCGCCAATGATGCGTAGGATGACATCGATTCCGTAAAGCGCACTGACCGTCCGTCTAAAAACACGGTCAACGACACGTTGCGCCTGTAAGCTATTAATTGTGAATGATTGTTCAAAGATGGGTTTCGAGTAATTGGGTTTTGCTTGGGCCATAAGTTTGCTCCTGATATGACAATAATCAGTCCCTAGCCTAATCCTTTGTGAGGTTATGGCCTTTCAGCTAGGTGGAAGAATTGAGCATCTTTCTAACTATCCTGTCCGGATAAGACGGTTACACTGACTATCAAATATTGCTGATCTGTTTCAGTGATATCTGCGCCGGAGAGCATGAGCTCAAAGGAAGCCCGCCGCTGAGTATTCTCAGTGGTACTAAGAGGTAGCTAGCCTCCTTAAACAAATAGCCTGCATGTTTTTACATGCTCAACCATGCGTTCCTTGCGGTTCGCCTTTTCACCACCCAACTGGGGGAGTTTTCCCCAGTTGGGGGTGACTCCTTCAAAACCAACATAAGGAGTCACCCATGGAATATATCTTCGGATTTATTATCCAAATCGCAGGCATTATGTTGCTTGCAAAACTGAGCTGGTCGCTTTTGCGATTGCTTGCTCGTCAAAGCGTGCGCCCGTTTCGATTTGTACTTACTCAAATCAAGCGATTGCTCACACCAACACCAAAACGTCGTCCAATGGCAGTGCCTAACGCTCCTGGTATGCCCCGTTTGACATCTGCGTTTTACAAAGAGCCACATCAGTACGACATGGCTTTACTCGAAATACCAACCTATCTGCGCCGTCAGTCTTCTTTGCCCAGCCGGGTAGAAGCGACTGTGTGCACAGAGTTCAACTAAGACGAGGAGAACATCATGAAAAACCAAGTAACACTCATAGGCTACGTTGGCGCTGAGCCAGAGACGCGAGCCTATCCATCAGGTGATTTGGTGACCAGCATTTCGCTGGCCACTTCTGAGAAATGGCGCGACCGTCAATCCAATGAGCTCAAAGAGCATGCGGAATGGCATCGGGTTGTTTTTCGAGATCGTGGTGGATTTAAGTTAGGGCTAAGGGCAAAAGATTTGATCCAAAAAGGAGCGAAGCTTTTTGTTCAAGGGCCTCAGCGCACGCGCTCATGGGAGAAAGATGGCATTAAGCATCGATTGACCGAAGTGGACGCGGACGAGTTTCTGCTTCTTGATAGTGTGAATAAAGCATCTGAGCCATCACCGGCGGATGATGCGAGCTCCCAAGCTAATTGGGCACAAACTTATCCTGAACCAGATTTTTAACCGAGCGAAAACGCTTTAACCCAGCCGGGAGTACTTTCCCGTCAGGGGCAGACTCCCACTTTGATTGTCGGAGTCCACAATGGAAAAACCAAAGCTAATCCAACGCTTTGCTGAGCGCTTTAGTGTCGATCCAAACAAACTGTTCGATACCCTAAAAGCAACAGCATTCAAGCAACGTGACGGTAGTGCACCGACCAATGAGCAGATGATGGCGCTCTTGGTGGTTGCAGATCAGTACGGCTTGAACCCTTTCACCAAAGAGATTTTTGCGTTCCCTGATAAACAAGCTGGAATTATTCCAGTGGTAGGTGTCGATGGATGGTCTCGCATCATCAATCAACACGACCAGTTTGATGGCATGGAGTTTAAGACTTCAGAAAACAAAGTCTCCCTAGATGGCGCGAAAGAATGCCCGGAATGGATGGAATGCATCATCTATCGGCGCGACCGTTCGCACCCAGTCAAAATCACTGAGTATCTGGATGAAGTCTATCGACCGCCTTTTGAAGGTAACGGCAAAAATGGCCCTTACCGGGTAGATGGTCCATGGCAGACGCACACTAAGCGAATGCTAAGACATAAATCCATGATCCAGTGTTCCCGCATTGCGTTTGGCTTTGTGGGAATTTTCGATCAAGACGAAGCTGAGCGAATTATCGAAGGCCAAGCAACACACGTTGTTGAGCCATCGGTGATTCCACCTGAGCAAGTTGATGATCGAACCCGAGGGCTTGTTTACAAGCTTATCGAGCGGGCGGAAGCTTCAAACGCTTGGAATAGTGCATTGGAATATGCCAATGAACATTTTCAAGGTGTTGAGCTGACGTTTGCGAAACAAGAAATATTTAATGCACAGCAACAAGCAGCCAAAGCGCTCACACAGCCTTTAGCTTCTTAGCGCCACGCATTTATTTTACTAACCCTGGCGGGATTATTCTCCCGTCAGGGGGAAGGTCTCGTCTTTTTTTGGAGATCTTCCATGACTAAATCAGCCTCACTTTTTCGCTTGGTATTGGTTGTTGCCCTTGTCTTAGGTTCGATTCAAGCCGGTAAAGCGGCAATTGATTCGGTTCAAGCAAGTGTTGTTCAGCACCAAACAGCGTTAGCACAAGCTGCAAAGTAACCACTTAACCCTGAAGGGGAGTTCTCTCCTTCGGGGGAGTCTCCCCTCAAAGGAGGCAATATGAAGGTTATCGACCTATCACAACGTACTCCTGCATGGCACCAGTGGCGCATTGCAGGGGTTACGGCATCTGAAGCCCCAATTATTATGGGGCGTTCACCCTACAAAACACCTTGGCGATTATGGGCAGAAAAAACCGGATTCGTATTACCGGAAGACCTGTCGAATAATCCAAATGTGCTTCGCGGTATACGGTTGGAGCCTCAAGCAAGGCGAGCATTTGAGAATGTGCATAATGACTTTCTTCTGCCGCTATGTGCAGAAGCCGATCATAACGCAATCTTTCGAGCCAGCTTTGATGGCATCAACGATGCGGGCGAACCCGTTGAATTGAAATGTCCTTGCCAGTCAGTTTTTGAGGATGTGCAAGCTCACAGAGAACAAAGCGAGGCGTATCAGTTGTATTGGGTGCAAGTACAGCATCAAATACTGGTCGCCAATAGCACGCGAGGTTGGTTGGTTTTCTATTTTGAGGATCAACTGATTGAGTTTGAAATACAACGAGACGCGGCGTTCTTAGCTGAATTGCAAGAAACGGCGCTTCAGTTTTGGGAGTTAGTACAGACTAAAAAAGAACCGTCAAAATGCCCTGAGCAAGATTGTTTTGTTCCCAAGGGTGAAGCCCAATACCGCTGGACATCGCTGTCTCGGCAATATTGCTCAGCACATGCTGAAGTTGTCCGACTGGAAAATCACATCAAATCTTTGAAAGATGAAATGCGAGAAGCTCAGTCAAAATTGGTCGCCATGATGGGTAACTACGCTCATGCCGATTATGCTGGGGTCAAACTCAGCCGCTACATGATGGCGGGTACGGTGGACTATAAGCAATTGGCCACCGATAAATTAGGCGAGCTGGACGAACAGGTTTTAGCCGCTTACCGAAAAGCGCCACAAGAGCGGTTGCGCATCAGCACCAATAAGCCAGATCAGCCCGTTGAAACACCAATCAAAATCAGCCTTGAGCAAGAGAACTTGGTTCTGCCAGGTGACTCGCCGAGCTCATTTTATTTTTAACGTTCACTTGGAGCCGATTTCGGCTCCTTTCTAATGCGCTTACATCGAGTGCATCATAAAGCAGTTTCACTCGTAGCCAATGCTGGATACGAATGATAGAGCGAGCTGAACTCTAACATACACAGCCATACCACAATCAACACACCACCCGACGGGGACTTCAGTCCCTGTTGGGGCATGGGGCCTCGTCAAAACAGATGAGGTTTACCATGACTGAACAATCCCCATTTTTGGTTCAAGTGAATCAAGCGTTTAATGTCCCGGCTCCTGATGCTTTCGTTCTGGAAGGATTTAGTGCCGACACTACCCATCCAAACATTCCCGTTCGCAAGGACGAGTATGTTTTTAGAAAAGAAGACTTACGTGACGTATTGGCGTTTTTGTCTAACCCAGACGGTGACGGTTTGTATATTACAGGCCCCACTGGATGCGGTAAGACCTCGCTAATTTGCCAAGTTGCTTCTCGATTGAATTGGCCTGTTCAGCAAATTACTGCTCATGGTAGATTGGAGTTGTCCGATCTTATCGGTCACCACACGCTGGTTAATGGCAACATGACCTTTGTGTATGGACCGCTGGCACTGGCTGTCAAGCATGGCCATATGCTGATCATTAATGAAATGGATCTTGCTGAGCCTGCTGAACTGGCTGGACTCAATGACATTTTGGAAGGTGCCCCGTTGGTCATCGCACAAAATGGCGGTGAGATCATCATGCCACATAACAAGTTTCGTTTTATCGCAACCGGCAACAGTGCGGGCAGCGGTGATCAAACGGGCTTGTATCAAGGCGTGCTTCAACAGAATTTGGCTTTCCTTGATCGCTTTAGAATCATTGAAGCGACCTATGCAGAGCCATCTGTAGAGGAAGCCATTCTGGAGAACGTTGCGCCGGGCTTGCCAGAAGTCTTTCGCCAAAAAATGGTGAAAGTAGCAGGTGACATCCGTCGTCTTTTTATTGGCGGCGCGGATGGCGGTGCTGAGCTTAGTATCACCATGTCCACAAGGACCTTGGTGCGCTGGGCAAAGTTAACACTTGCTTTCAAAGGTGCTCCTAACGCAGTGGAGTATGCACTGGTTCGGTCTTTGACGGCTCGTGCTGAGTTGGAGCAACGAGAAGCCATTCACCGTATTGCCGCTGATGTCTTCGGTGACCACTGGGAGGATTGATGATGGAAAAGTGCTTTGCTCTTTACCGTTACAGTCATTCTGATGGGACAGCCAAAGAATGGGCCATTTACGTTGGATCAGATTCCCGGACGATTGAAGTTCGGTTTGGAAAAGCTGGTCAATTGTCGCAGCAGCGATTGATTGACTCGACTGATCCTAACGCAGAAGCAGACCGAAGAATCAATGAGAAAATCAACAAGGGTTATCGATTGGTTGGACACGTCGGCATTGATCATCAAGGGCGGCCATTTGAACTCTCAAATGCGCTAGATAGTGTCGCGTGCGCCAATAACGTCAGTTGGGAGTTTCGTACTCGCAAGGACGTCAATGGCCAAATCTCGCTGGCGCAAAAAGCGTTGTTCGATATGGCAAAGCTGCTTGAAGCCTATGGCTTGGCTGTCATTGATGATAACCAGGTCAGGATTGGAGAATGGTCATTAGGGTTTTGCAAAAGCGGATTACCTAGTACCAATCAAATCAGCATGGTGTCAGGTGAAGGCGCTGGCATTGTTAACACTGATGATGGCCCTTGGCCGTTGTTGCTGTTACTGGCCTTTAAGCGTCAATTACCACCACTGTGTTCGCTCACAGTAGCGAGTCCTGAAGGGATAGAAGTATCCGACCAACTGAAGTTGGAAAAAGATGTATTGCGGTTGCTAGGCAGTGATTTAGAGCGGGTTCGCCCGATAGCTGAAGCACTGGACTTAATGCCTGCGAAAATCGATCTCAACCAATCGTCGCCTGATTCGCAAAATTACTATTTCTGATAGTGGTATTGCCATTAGCGCGTCAACTACTTCCACCCAAACGGGGGCCATTGCTCCTGTTGGGAGTGGTGTGTCCCCATCTCGCATGAGGATGCACTATGAGTATTCAAACCCTCGACAAACTTTTGATTTGTCACATCGACTGTTCCATCTGGAGCGGTAGAAAAAAACTAAGGCCTGAAGATTTCAGACTAGCCAATGGCAGCCAACTTCCACCGAAGGATGTTGCCAGCTTAGGGAGTAAAAAAATTTGCGACCCTGAGGCATTGGCGAACTTTGAAAGGCTTAAGAAAGAAGCGCAGCGCTTGTGTGAGCAAGTCGGTGTGCGGTTTTTAGGTGGCTATGCCGTCCCTGAAGACCGAATTGATCAGATTGTTCCAGAGCTTGACCGGATCGGTCAGGAGTTTGCGCAGTGCAAGCAGTTGTTCTTGGACAACTATGATCAGGTGACTTTTGACTGGGTTGCAAAACACCCGGATTTTGCAGATGCAATCCGGCGTGCATTATCACCCATCGAAGACGTGGAACAACGGCTTCAGTTCGATTATGCCATCTATCGAATGCAACCGGCTGAACAAGCTGGCGGCTTAGATGACAAGGTCAATGGCATGGGGCACACCCTCTTTAGGGAGGTGGCTCGTGATGCCAATGAACTGTTTGAGCGTTCCGTTGCAGGAAAGAATCAAATCAGTCAGCGTGCCCTTAATCCTCTGAAGCGGTTAAGAGACAAGTTGGATGGTTTGTCATTCCTGGATCACCGAGTTCAGCCAATGGTTGAAGCGATGGACAATTTATTTGTTCGTCTGCCGAAGGCCGGCCCTGTGACAGACAATCTCTATCACGAACTGATGGCGACCATTTTAATTTTGTCTGATCCAGACAAGATGAGAATGCACGGTGAAGGTCAATTGGATATCAGACAACTGATGCCCAAACCTGAACCTAAACCCGCACAGCCAGTATCTGCTCAGGCAGATAACTTGCGTGCAATACCCCAACCAACCGTCAGACCAAACCTTGGTTCGACTGTACCAAACTCATTTTATTTTTAACGTCCTTGAGGGCATGTTGCCCTGAAGGGCGCTTGTCCTCTGAACTAAGTAAGAGGAAATTATGCAATCAACCATCCATTACCCCAGCCAACTGAACCAGTTTGAACCGCATTTTCGTGGTGTGACTGATGCTGTTGAAAGTGAATCAATACCAGAAGTGGCGTGTTGTCGAATGTTAGTACAACGGTCGTACTCAACACATAGTGTCGTGATCCCCAAGAACCCTGTGCTGATCGCAGATGCGGACGCACAAGGAGCTTGGGTAACGGCCATGGTGTTTGTTCCAAACATGGCATTGCAGCAAACCGCTTTTGAGCGTGCCTGGCTGCAATATCAACACGAGGTGTCTACTCAGTTACAAGACCAGTACGGTCTGACATTGGATGACATCCTGAGTTTAGACCAGCTTAAAACGTCATTTGAGCAGCACGAGAGTCCAGCTCAATTGGTGGCTTGGTTAGGTCAAAAATACGACCTGGATAAGCTAAAAGCACAGGTTTAAACACTTACATTCCCAGCGGGGAAACGCTCCCGCTGAGGGAGTATTCCCCCTAATGATTAGGAGACTCCCATGAATCATCCATTAAAAAACGCACTGCCAATCGTTGCCGCAGCTTATGGCGAAAAGTTTGGTGTGAAGGTGCTTATTCAAGGACAAGATGCGTTTACCGATGGTGAGCGGATTGTGATCCCAACAGCAAACCCAGACGACCCACACTATCAACAGATAGCTTGGGGTTATCTGGCTCATGAAGCGGCGCATATTCGGCATACCAATTTTGACATGGTGCAGAAGGCGTCGTCCAAGCCGATCCGTAAGGCACTTCTCAATATCATTGAGGACGTTCGCATTGAAAACGAATTGGCAAAGGATTACCCCGGAACCCGGCGCAGTATTTCGCAAGTGATTGAGTACATGGTGGACACACAGCAAATGTGTGTACCTGAACAGCTTGAGCCTGCATCTAACTTGCAAGCATGGTTGTTGTTCCGCTTGAGATGCCATTTTCTGGGTCAGAAATCGCTGACACATCTGTATCAAGCGGTTGATGAAAGAGTGAGACAACTCTTTCCTGCCGCAGCGATGAGCCGGTTAAGCGCCATGCTGACAGCAGTGCCTAGCCTTGCATCTACAGGTGAAGTGCTGAAACTTGTCGATGCCATCGTTGCCATGTTGGAAGAAGAATCTCGTCCACCACAGGATGAGTCTGATGCTGATGGCGGTGATGACATTGGACAAGATGCGAGTAATGACAGCAATAGCAGTAGTGACAGTCAAACCCCGGAAACAGGTTCGTCTGCAACAGGGGATGCTGCTGAAACGGGGGATTCAGATAACTCTGATCAAGCTGACAATTTGCGACAAGCCCTAGAGGCCAGTGCCGCTCAGTTTGAACCCGATACCTTTGCCCAAGTGGCAGAAGTGTTGTCGGAACAAGCTGAAGGACATCAGGGCGTCACACCTCTCAGTTTGCCCCAAGCAGAGCAAGCTATGTTAGGTGATGAGGCCATCTTGACCTTATCGGCGTCTGAGTCGGCTCAAATTCGAGCCCGACTTAGAGGTATGGTTCAGTCCAGTCAGGACAATAGGAGTCATGCCAAACGGCACGGTCTTCGAGTTGCAACCCATCGTCTTGCCGCTTCCCAAGCAGGTGAGTCGAGATTGTTTATTCAAAGGCAGCCGCGCATTGCGCCCAATGCTGCTGTGCACTTGCTTGTCGATATATCGGGCTCAATGGGTAAACCCATTGGCGAAGGTAATCGCAAGTACTTTCATGTTGCCAATGAAGCCGCTTTGGCTTTGGCCATTGCATTGGAAGGTATACCGGGTGTTGTACCTGCGGTCAGTTATTTTCCTGGTATTCATCAGGAAGTTTCTATCGCGTTATTGCCCAAGCAATCGGTTCGACATCGGGCCGCCTGTTTTGACCAAAAACCACGAGGTTGTACGCCTATGGCACAAGCGATGTGGTTTGCGGCAAACAGTTTGTTAGCACAAAAACAGAAGCGAAAGCTAATGATAGTGCTAACGGATGGTGACCCAGATGATTGGGCTGCTACGCATGACATTGTTGATCGGTGCAGACGCAGTGGCTTTGAGCTGCTGGGGATCGGGATTCAAACACGCAGTGTTGAGAAATTCTTTCCTCAAAGCATCGTGATTAACGACGTCAAAGATCTGAAGCGTGAGTTATTCGAAGTAACACAACAACTGTTAATTCAGTAACCACATCAATTTTACCACCCTGCGGGGACGATTCCGTCCCCTTCAGGACATGGGTTCGTCTCCGTTTTTTTTGGAGACTCCTATGAAAAACAAAAAATTCTTAGCTGGCGAAGAAGCCGGTACTTACATCGTTCCTGAGCAAGTGACTGAAGCGGATATCTTAGATATGGCGCTCAAGCTTGCCCGTGGTCGATTGAGTAAAGGTCGCAAAATTGAACAGCCATCATCGGCGTTCTCATACCTGCAAACACTGATGCACGAGTATGAGCACGAAGTCTTTGGCGTGCTGTTTCTTGATACAAAGCATCGCGTTATTCGATTTGAAGAGCTGTTCAAAGGCACTTTAGATGCAGCGAGCGTGTATCCAAGGGAAGTAACAAAGCGGGCGTTGGAATTTAATGCGGCAGCAGTGATACTGGTTCATAACCATCCATCGGGTGATCCTGAACCCAGTGAAGCTGATAAACGCATCACTCATCGACTTCGTGACGCCTTGTCACTTGTTGATATTCGAACGCTTGACCATGTCGTGGTCGCATCCGAGGGCTGCGTTTCGCTTGCCGAACGCGGTTATCTGTAATGAATGGGCGTATTGCCCATTCTCCTACATCACAAAAGCAGTCCCATCAGCACACATCAGCACAGCTCGAATTTCTATTTGAGTTTGATGATGCCCCTGTCACTTGGTCTGACACGGAAATCTGGCAGTTACGCGAAGGCATTCTATTGGATGCGATCCGTGTATTGCTGGACGGTCGTGTCAGTACTCGATTGCGAAAGGATGTGTTGTCGTGGATTCAAAATGACGAATTAACGCCATTTTGCTTTCGTGTTTGCGCAATGGCTGCGGTTGTCGATCCTGATGTGCTTCGTGATTCCATCATGTGGCTATTAAGACGACATGGTATCCAGCTTGACTAACGTTCCTGCATTAACCAAACGGCTCAATGCAGGCCCAGATCTGACTTTTATCACTTGTGGTAGGAGTCGGCTTTTTACTTAAGGAGGTTATATGGCGTTACCTTTACAAATTGAAACTGTAAGGCCATATCTTAATGGCCAATGGCTTCAAATACTGGCGGCGTTGGTGCCAGAACTTGATGCCGCTATTGCTCGAAAAGGCCGTCATGTGGCTTGTCCTGTTCATGGCGGTCGTGATGGCTTTAGGCTGTTCAAAGATGCTGAATATACCGGAGGTGGCGTTTGTAACACCTGCGGGATCTTTCATGATGGCTTTGAACTGTTGTCTTGGATTAATGGATGGAACTTTGCTCAGTCTATTGAAGCAATCGGTCAAGCTCTAGGTATTCAACCCGGACAAGTACCAACTCGGGTAATACCGAGTAACGCTGTTGACTGGAAGGCTAGAAAGCAGGAAGAGGACAAAGCGATTATCCATCGCTTGAATCAAACCTGGGGAGAAACGTTATCTCTTACAGATACTCGTGCGCAACCAGTTTGGAACTACATGCATCGTCGTGGCATTGTTACCCGGCTTCGTCCTGAATGGGATTCGGTGCTGAGGTATCATCCAAACTTGCCTTACCATGATGAAGATGGCTTGTTTATCGATAGCTACCCAGCGCTGCTAGGTAAAATCGTTACTCAGCAAGGGCGTTCGGCCACGTTTCATCGGATCTACCTAAGTGAAGATGGATTCAAAGCGCCGGTTGAAAAGCCTAAAAAGATGATGCCGATACCAAGTGACAGAACAATCACTGGTGGTGCCATTCCGATAGGTGAGCCTGGTGAGGTATTAGGTGTTTCTGAAGGCATCGAAACAGCTTTAGCGGTTACCAGAGCTACGGGACAGACATGTTGGTCGGTTGTGAATGCAACGCTACTGGCTAGGTTTGAACCACCAAGTAATGTGAAAATGCTGTACATCTGGGCAGATCACGATCTCTCTGAGACCGGCCTGAATGCAGCGAATGAACTCAAGAAAAAAGCCTGGCAAAAAGGCATTCTGACACAAGTTCTGATCCCTCCGATACCAACGTCACTTGGCGTGAAAAGTTGGGATTGGAATGATGTGCTGAATGTTTACGGAGCCATGGGCTTTCCTAAAGTTCATATCTGATCGAAGGGGCTTCGGCCCCTTTTTTTGCGCCTTGCATATTTGAAAAAACATGGAGAATGAAAAATAGATAACCAGTAGGAGAAACAAACATGATGGTTTTAACCCTTTTGACAAAGCAGATTGATGGTGAATTTACGGTTTACTGGAAGACCGGCCTTCGAAGAGCTGGTGAGCTAAAGGTCGATTTAGGTGAGCAATACGACAAGTTACCTGAGCAGCAAAAGCTAATTGCAGCTGAGCTTTATGCTATTCACCACCTATTGTCAGTGAAAGAGGTGATGGGGAGTAACCGAAGCGGCAATGGGCTTCAAATCCGAGTCAGTAAAGGAGCCATCAAAAAGTTACAGAAACAACGCTCAACTCAGCATTCACTTTACAGCCTGACCAGGTTCTTGCTCACCCGTTACCAGGAAGCACAGATATCGGTAGAGAAACGGGAAGATTGGCTCTCATATTCCTTCGAAGAATACAGCGTCGATAATGCTACCGTGAGAGAAATCGATGAGGTCATCAACGTTCCGAACATTGGGCCTGTCGTGGTGACTCGTCATGCACTGGAAAGGTTTGTGGAACGGCTTTCAGGCGGTGTACCTAAGCATCCTTGGAAGGCTTTGTGCTCAAAGCTGCTATGTTCGGGGCTAACTAAAACTCAGTTGCCAGAAAACGTCGCTATCCAAAAAGCAAAAAAATATGCTCAAGAGGCCGAGTTCTGGCAGCATGTGGGGAGCAAAATGCACTTTGTTATGGTTCCCGGTGACTCAATGAAAACGTTGGTTACGGTTTTTGCAGTAAAGTGAGCTAACGTAGTATTCGAAGTTTCTGAATATTGCTTTATGTGCCAGAAGTAGACGTTAGAGGTCTACCTTGAGCACTGATCTGGTCGATTCATCTTTTCCTTTTTTGAACTGCACGATCCATACGTTTTCAGTTTTTCTTTGTGATGGTTGCCTGAATTTCAAAAATCCTATATATTTTTTAGTGGCGCTAGCCACACTTGCACACGAGTGAAAAACAGCAAATTGACCTGAAAAGGCGTATAGAGAACCCAATATTTACTTAAATTTTAATTATACATACATGGCTTGAGAGATCATGTTGTAATCGTGTGTAGCAATGATTGATAACGGTTAATAACTGTCTCAAGCATATGGATATGTATATGAAAAGTTTAAAACCCATCATTTTTACGGCTCATTCTGAGTTAAAAACAGCAATTCCATCAATAAAGAAAAGCCATTTATACGAAGCGTTCGCAGCATTTTGCGGCTTTAAAAGCTACGCGGCATTTCAAGTTGCCTCTGAATATAGAGTTGAAAACCTTGAGATCGCAAATAGACAGTGCTTTGAGCGCTTGCAAGCTTTGGATTTTGATGCAGGTGTTACGCTTCAAGTATGCCAGCGAATCCAGCAAGCTTGGGAGCAATTTAACATTATCTCTTTAGATGATGTTTATGCATTTTATGCTGAGGCTTCTTTTGAAAAAGCATTAGGTGAAACACGAATGCTAGGTGTTTTAACCTCATTCATAGATGCAAATGACTCAGAAGCGATATTGGTTGGTCTTGTTGTAGCTGCGACATTATTGGCTGAATATGAAGACAATCCGGATAACAGAAGTGGCGAGTTCTGGTATAACAAAAAACTAGCTGGTCATTCGCTTAATGTAATTCAGTCTGACGTTGCTGAGCAATACCAGAAAATCGTCCCTTATCGAGAGCTTTTAACGCTGGTATTAAAGAAATTTGAAAACAGTAATGATGCGGTATTTCCAATTCCTTCATCGTTGAAACCAATCTATGATCAATGTGGTGACGGCCATAGCCACTGCTGGAGTGGCTATTTTTATGATGATCCTTATGTTGTGATTGAGGCTATTGGATATGCTTTGCATTGTCATGACGAAGATGAGCCAGTAATCCCAATTAGTTTTTATCTTGATTGGCTAAAAGCTGAAATGATTGTTGCTCCGTCACGCGAAGGGTTGATTGAAATAATCGAAGCTACGATTAGTGAAACTGAAAAGTGGTTTTGGTATTACGTTGGTCTACAGGATGATATCGACGTAACCAAAGATTGTTACAGGGCAATCAATGCTGACACTGGTGAAGATTATGATGATTATGGGCCAGCAGTAGCTGTTGGCGATGACGGTGTAGCGCTTCCAATTATTTCTGACGACTTAAAACTTAAACTAAAAACTGTTGCTCAAAAGCTTATCTCTTAATCTTTGAGATAAAAGTGATGGCTATGCTGAGGCTTAGCCTTTCGCTCAAAGCGTAAAATCATATCTTTTGTTCATTAACGTTAGCTGTTGTTACTAGTCACAACAGCTAGTCAGAAACACTCACAATTCCTTCATCTATCTGGCCAATTGCTCTAGCGGGGATCTTTAGCATGTTAGCTCTATGAAATGTTCTGGAGCTGACAATGAGAACGCCTTTGTTACCTTGGTTCATCCTATGGGTGACCATCCCAATCATTATTTTCTTTCTTTTCATCTTGCCCGCCCATGCTAGTGATGGGCAATTCTATCAGCGTGGTCAGGAAGGCTGGTTTTGGTATCAGGTCATTCCTGAGCCAGCGGAGGCTGAAGAGCTTATTAAGCCGGAATCTGGTGCGGCAGAGTCGAGTCAGAGCGGGCTAAAGCCCTTCAGTGCTGCATGGTTTCGTGAGCACATGCAGTCGTTCATGGACAAGGCAATTGATGAGCCGACGAATGAGAACGTCAGAGCCTATCTGTATCTCCAGCGCGTCATGATGGATAAGGGCTCACAGTTTGCTGATGTTAGTCAGCAGGTGGTCATGGGCGATCCTGTTTTGGATGAAATCAGTCGCAGACCCTTGGCGACCTATGCTGCCAATCGGATGGATCGAGAAGCTGGCGCTCAACGGGATGTTGCTTTAGGTGAGGTAGCAAAACGGGCTGGATTGTTCTTTTTCTATCGTTCAGATTGCCCTTATTGCCATGCTCAAGCGCCTATCATCGAATCTATGGCCTTGAACTATGGGTTCGAGGTGTTTGCTATTGCTGTCGATGGCTTGCCTTTACCCGGTGGAGAGTTTCCCAATTACAAAGTCGATTCAGGACAAGCACAATCCTTGTCCGTTACGACTGTCCCTGCCGTGTTCTTAGTTGACCCGCCTAACGTCATTACTCCGATTGGCCAAGGCGCAATGAGCCTTGATGAGCTCAATAATCGAATTATTCTCGCAGCCCATCAAGCCGGTTGGATTGACGATCAAACTTACTATGCCACCAGACCTGTTCAGCCCGGCGTGTCACTCGCGATGTCAGCTCAAGAGCTTAACGAGAAAATATTACAGGACCCTGAGTTCCTTGTTCGCTATCTGCGTGCACAAGGAGGGTTATAACAATGAAAAAAGTATTCCAAGTATCGCTAATCGCCTGTGCGATTGGTTTTTCATCTATGAGCCAAGCAAGCTTGCAACAGGAGATGAACCAGTTGTTTGGTTCAATGACCAACACCACTGCGCCTGGTGTATTCGAGAGTCAGCGGCGTGGCGTTATATCTGGTGGAAGCGTTGTTGTCCGTAACAGGATCATGAACGAGAACCTCGTCTCAATGGTGCCTCCGTCATTCCAAGCAGGTTGTGGCGGCATTGATATGTTCGCCGGAAGTTTGTCATTTGTTAATGCAGATCAGTTTGTTCAATTACTTCGCTCTGTAGCGGCAAATGCCAAGGGATACGCATTCCAATTGGCGCTCAGTGCTATGTGTGAGAAATGTTCCCAGCACATGGAGACTCTGCAAAAGAAAATACAGCAGTTGAACGAATATTTTGGCAATTCCTGTCAAATGGCTCAGGGAGTCGTGAACGATACCCTAGCCGCCTTTGGTAAGAAGGGGCAAACAGAGGCCAGCATGTTGAGCTCACTTAAAGGGGCTGGAGACATTTTTACCAGTTGGAGTGAGTCCAATGGTAAGAACCCTTATGAGAACGCTTCAAGTGTCGCGGCATCTGATGTAAACAGAACAATTAAAGGTAATTTGGTTTGGCGAGCACTGAAACGTCATTCGGCATCAAGCTGGTTTGCATCGGGGGATGACCGTTTTCTTGAAGCGGTTATGTCGGTGACGGGTTCGATCATCGTTGGTGATTTAGCGAATGCGGCTGATGGCCAAGGTAAAGCCCCAAAGCTGACCAGACTGAATGGCAATAAAGTGACTATTGAGCATCTAATTCATGGCGGTAACGTCGCTATGTACCGATGTGACACAGTAACACAAGACGGCTGTCTGAATCCGACAATCACTAACTTGACCCTAACCGGGTTATCAACCCAGGTAGAAAATTTACTTCTTGGTACAGGTTCCAGTAACGGTATTATTTTTAAGTTTGCTCGAAATACAGGGGCTGCTAGCACCACCGAAAAGGCTTTTATGACCTCGGCTCCTGCAAGCATTGGCGGCATGATTCGAACACTTTCTGCATTAAATGAAGGGACTGCTAGGTCGTTTGCTTCAAGAGCGGCGCCATTTATTGCTGTTGAGATGGCCCGAGCATTGGTTGAAGACATGCTCAATGCAGCTAGAAGTACCTCCGGTGTGGAAGATCATGCCTATGCGAAGTTATTAACGGAAGACCTTGAACGTGCACGTCGCCAAATCAATGAGGAGTACGCTGCGTTGCAGCGAAGATACGGCTCAGAGCAAGAATTGCTGGCGCATTTTAACCAGGTGATTCAGACCATTCGCAAGCAGCGTTATTACACCGTTAAATCTACGGCACTGGGGGAATAGGTCATGTGGGAGATCTATTCCATCGGGGATTCGGCATTTTTAGAGCAGGTCTTGAACGCTGTCGCGATGATTACTGGTACAGGCGACTTTACTTCAATGGTTCGCATTGGCTTGCTCATTGGGGTATTGATGGTCTCTGTTCAGGCCTTAATGCAAGGCGGTCGTGGGATTAACTTTCAGCACGTTTTAGTCTCATGGCTAGTCTTTGCAACCATGTTTGGACCCAGTACCCGAGTGAGCATTGAGGATGCGTATACAGGGCAAGTTCGAGTGGTTGATAATGTGCCCATCGGTGTTGCTGCCGCAGGCAGTACGATTTCGACTGTTGGCTTTCAAATCACGCGATTGTTTGAAACGGCGTTCTCAACTCCCGCGATGACGGAATACGGCTTTGCATCCAGTTTGCAGTCACTGATTAAAGTGAGAAAACAGGTGATGGATCGCTCTGGGTTGGGTGATGCAAATCGTGTCGGCGGCTCAGACATCGAGCAATCATGGTTTAACTACATCAAAGAGTGCACCTTGATTGGCATCGACATCGGCCAAAAGAACCTAGATCAGGTGCTGAGTGATCCTAACCCGATGACAGCGATTAGGTTTGATTCGCGCATTTATGGCACGCGCATCATGCTCAGTGGTAGCAGTAGCGATCTGGACTGCACCGATGCCTATAGCCAACTGAAACTCATGACAGAATCAACCTTCATTCCAAGGCTTAAACAGGTTCTGTCAGCCTCATTGGGGACTTCGTCAGCAACGGACACTGATGACGTGATCCGAAATGCACTGAATAACCTTGGTTTGGCTTCGGTTAACACCCAAGAGTATATGACCGCGTCAGTGCTTTTGCCTATTTATGAGCAAAGCGTGACGGGCAAGTATATGGATGATCAAGCTTTCACCGCAGCCGTTATGGTTAACCAAGCGATTGAGCAGCGTAATACGCAATGGGCGGCGGAGCAGACCCTGTTCCAGAGTATCGTTCGTCCGATGATGACGTTTTTTGAGGGGTTCATTTACGCCATCACCCCATTGATGGCCTTTGTGATAGCCCTTGGCCAAATCGGGATGCGAATGGCTGGGAAGTACTTGTTAATCCTGCTTTGGATTCAACTTTGGATGCCTGTCATGGCCATCATTAACCTGTATATTCATTTAACCGTTGCAGGGAAAATGTCTGCTCTTGATGCCTTTGCAGGTACAGAAGTGCCATCTTTTGCTGGGATGATGCAGATGGATTCAGTGCTGCAAACCTGGATAGCTACTGGCGGCATGTTGGCGTCGAGTGTTCCGGCGATTTCGCTCATGCTCGTTTATGGCTCAGCAATAACCGCTACCCACTTGGCTGGGCGTCTACAAAACGGTGATGCCATTGATGAAAAGCTGGCAAGTCCAGATGTCGCGAAAAATGCCCCGGTAATGCAATCACAGTCAATGTTCCAAAATTCAGCCCTCACTGGTTCTGCTATGACCGGCGCGTCAAACCTACTAAGCAGTTTCTCTGTCGGAAACGCAGTGGGTTCAATGGTCGGCTCTGCAAAAGAATCCATGACTCAGGCAACTCAAGCCTTTAGCCGTCAGGTTGGCAATACCATGAGTCGAACCTTTGGTGAAAAGCTAAGTTACGACAACCTTTCTTCGGTTGGACGTCAGATTGGTTCTTCTAACTCCGCATCTAGCGCCGTTGTTAATCAGGTTACTGATGACCTGCAAACTCGGTATGGTTTTGGAGACGATAAAAAAGATGCTGTACGTGGCTTGGTATCGGGCGTGCTATCGGGAGGCCTAAGGGTCGGTGGCGATGGAACCATTACTAATCCCGGTGAGAAAGAAGTTGCTGATAAGGGCTTTCTTGGAAGGCTTCTTGGTACTGGCGGCAATGATTCTCCACAGGGCAACTTGCCAGGAGTCGATAAGCCAGACTCATCTCGTGTACCAAAACTATCAAGGGTACGAGCAGGGCTGGATTTAGGTGGTAACTTTAGTGGCCAAGTTGAGTCGTCAGAAGGCAGTTCTCGATCTACGACCGCAAATACGCTCACTGGGGAGATGCAAAGCTTGGCATCAAGTGATTCACGACGTGCTGAGTATCGCGATGCGATGGTTAAGGACCTTTCAGATTCAAGACGTTCTGGCGTTGAAATGTCGTTGTCTAACCAAGACTATCAGTCACTTCAGAGTTCAGCACAAGACGTTGTCACGGCATCAAATCGCTTTAGTGAGCTTGATCAGGCCAGCTACAGTCTATCAGGACAAAGAAATACTGATGGTGCGACGTTAACCCGATTAGCGGCGGACAATCCTGAAGTCATGGATTATTTAGGTCGCTATATGAACCAGCATGTTGAAGCAGGTAACCGTTTACGTGAAAACCTTCCAATGTATCAGCGCTTGCTACCTGATGATAATCAGGCGTATGTAGCGGCAGCTATGGAGTCTTTAACCTATAGCAACTCTTCAACGCCCGCTGAACGCGACAATGATT
The DNA here is from genome assembly GCF_000485795.1 of Shewanella decolorationis S12. Classification (GTDB taxonomy): domain Bacteria; phylum Pseudomonadota; class Gammaproteobacteria; order Enterobacterales; family Shewanellaceae; genus Shewanella; species Shewanella decolorationis. The sequence continues at coordinate 40,591 of NZ_AXZL01000060.1, read as the reverse complement.
ATCAAGCTGCAATGACGGTTATGGCCATGGCTACCGGAGCCGATTTACGATCAATTCAGCCGCGCTCAAATGAAGGCTTGTCATCAACTGCACCTACTTTTGGTGGTACTCAAAGCCAAGTTGAATCGGGTGTATTGGGCGGCTACGAGGATGCAGCAACAGTTCAAACTCAGTTCAACGCAGCTCAATCGGCTTACCAAACCAATCTGTCTGGTATAGATGGACAGTTGAATGCGCATCAGCAGCAAGCTCAGCAGGCCGTAGCTACTGACACAAGTACCTATCAATCTGGACTAAACAGTGAAGCTGGATCTCAGTGGCGATCACGCATTATGGCTGATGATAGCGGAGTTTCTGGTGCTGAAATGTTCTTCAACAGCGCCAGTGCTATTGGTGATTTCAGTGGCAAGCATACTGATGCAGCTCTGCATACCTTGAATCACTTTGGCGAAGACTATGAGAGTTACAAAGAACAAGCGCTTGAAGATCCTGGCTCACGAGGTTTCTTGCACAACGCAACGGTGGCCAGCAAATCAACCTGGGATGGGTTAAAAGCCGCCGTTGATGCCGGAACCTCTTTGGAAAATCCATTGACGGCGTTTAATGATGCATACAGTGGATCGAGTTCGCAGTATGCCTCCGAAGTAAACTGGGGCACTAAGTCTGAAGCCATGTTGGCGGGGGCATTTGGTGCGGCAGTTAACAATCGATATGGTGAGTTCTTAGAACAGTATGCCGATGATTTCAAACAGGAAGCATACAGCGAAGGGCAGAGAATGGGATTGACCCCGATTCAAAGTCAAGTGTTCGCTCAAGCTTTCAATGAAGGTTTGGCGGGACGCGTATTCAACTCTGAAGACTCATCGAGTTGGTCGCCTGAAATGCTAGGTCTAAGGGAGCAAATGCTAAATGAGTATCGTCAAAAGGATGAGAGTGGCGCTTACATTCCTGACAGTGTGTCCGAAGAAGATAAAGCATTTGTGGATAAGCAGATAGCGGTGATCTCAAATGCATCGCTTGCGGGAGATTATGCTCAGAACAACTTGATCGATATTAGGGCTTATAACCAGGCATCAGGAAGGAACTGAAAATAGAAGGTAGCCAGCTTGTGGTTGGCTGGCTATTTTTTTGGCTTTTTGGGATACCTTGGATAAAAGCCATCAAAAAACGAATGGAGCTTATACCAATACCATTTTTCTTCAATGCTCAAAGTTCTACCCGAATCTTTAACTTGGCTACTCAAGAATCTAATTCCAGTACAAATAGCTAAGAAAGAGAGTCCCAAACCAACAATTGTCCAACTAGTTTGCCAATATGCGATTGCTAAAAACATAGTGGTGATGGCTATAAGGCCGATGGGGTTGCAGGTCGCTTTGAATCCCAAGTAGCTGAAAAAAACGACGGTGCAGAACAGAAATGGCAGAGCCGCTAACTTGGCAGATGCCGTTAATATTTCTGATGGAAAAAAATGAGCCGCAGCCAAAGTCGCCAGAAAAAGCCCCAGTGATATAAACCAGCAGCGTGCTGGTAAAGATTTAAGTAAGTTTGTCATCTTCTTAGTACTCTCAAAGTGCACGGGAGGTGCACAATCAAATCATGCATCAGCATGTTAGTTCTCAAAAAGTGCTCTAGTGGTTTGCTCGGCCATAATCTCGCACACAGGGCATTTAAGCTGAATGCGCTGTTGAGATACCGTCAAATACAGACTACCGCATCGACACCGGTGTAAGGATGCAAGCTGTGATCTTAAATCACGAGCTAGAACCCAACCTTCATTGATGGTCAGTTTTTTCCAGGGGATCTCAGCTGGAAGATCTGCTTCTTCTCTTGCAACCAAGTACGCATCGTAAGCCTTCATCAAAGCATCGATATTTAATTGCTTGTAGACATTATCACCACCAATATTGACATAAAGCGCCATCAGCAGAGAGCCTTCAACTAATGCTCTTCTGCTTTTAACGATGGCATCAGATTCTGGCAATTGACCAGGACAAGGTGACTTGCCAGTCACTTCTTTGTGGAGCCTTCTGATAATGTGGATTGGCAAACCTGTATCGAGCGCGATAATGGTTGTTCTAAATCCGTATTTAATAAGCAGCGAGGCTCGGGTAAACAGCTCACTTTTGGACAGGTTATCAATCATGCATCCCCCTTGTTGTTTAGGGTTGATAATAAATAAGCGATTCTTGGGATACCTGTGCCTTTGCTCTTCACCATCTCAATCAGTTGGCTTTGGTTACCCCTTGGTTGAAACAGCATGAATGATGAGGTCGCCACTCGTTGCAGGTCGTCAACACCAGCATTAATCAGAGCATCAACCACGTCGCGTGTAAGTCCAAAGCGCAAGACCGCCTCTTGCGGATCAATTCGCGCTAATTCTCGTGCTGCGTGTAGGTACGCCAAATTTAATTGATAGAAGTCTTGTTGATTGGTTGTCATTGACGGACCTCCAGTTCATGTAAAATATTGCGATAAATAGAAAGCACTCTTTGCCCATACCAGCGTGCACGCTCTTCGTTCCAACTGTGATAGCGGCCTATGCCAAGCTCTAAATCATTTGGTGAAGACTTGATTGCTTCGGCCAAAATACTTGAGCCGACCGTAAGGTTGGTGATGGGGTCTAGCAGTTCCGCTGCTGAGCTCACCCGATGCCCATGCCAATGCAAATTGATTTGCATAAGGCCAATATCGAGCTGATATTTTTCAGTCTCTTGCAGTGCCTGGCTTAACAGTTGCTCTGCTTCTGTCTTAGATTTGGCGTAGGTTGCATTTGAACCATTGCGAATTGCGTATGGCCATGGACTGGTCATGTTGAGACCACGATGTGAGGCCGACTCAGCCAAGGCAACGGCGTAGAGCATGACTGGATCAATACCAACGCTTTGTGCTGCTTTTTCCCACTGATAGCCCGGAAACGCATAGACTGAAGTGCTTGCAGACATGGCTATCACTAGGGCAATGGTTTTTGCTTTAATCGTTTTCATTTTTGTCCTCTAATTCATTTCCGAGAAGCGCTTGAATGGCTTTCGGGCTTATTCTTTTTAAAGGCACTGCGCTAAAGTCGGCGATGCCTCTCGTATAAACTTGTGCCGCTTTTGACCAGTCACCCACGGCAACAGGCGCTTGCATATCAAATCCTTTTTGCTGGTTCTGATGGTCTGCAATACCCTGTAATAGCCTTGGGTATTCACCCACTTCGTCCCGCAGCAAGTAAGCCTGGTAGCGTGTTAAAAACTCTTTTTGCTTAAAGGGGTATTCCCTGTCATCAACTTTGCAGAGTTCAACCCATCCCCCCATGTCTGAAATCACGCGGTGGATAAGTGCATCGTCAAACATCACGGATGTCCAAGCACCAACCTGACGAACAGCCTTGTCAACTTTGTTCCAAGCAACCATGGCTCTTGAGCCAGAGTTGCCGTCGATATGCTTGATGACGTCAGCGGGCTTTGGAAAAAATTGCCCAGTATCCGGGGATTGAATATGCCGAGTCAGACCGATTCGTACCTCTTCAATGCTGTAAGCACGAAGGGCTTCAAATGCGATGGATAGCAATTGCGGTGATACGCTTTTGCCATACATGGCCCAAGCGGCTCCCCAAACATCAGCAAATTCGCGTTTATCAACCTCCTGCACTTGAACGAACCTCCCGAATACCTGGTCCGGCCCAGCTTTCAGCAATGCGGCGATTGCTTTCTTCAATATTCAATTGGTGATTGCTGACCTTTAGGCTCGTCGATGATTGCTGTACTTCATCAATGCGAACGTACTCGTCTTCCCATTGCCGGTTTAAAAGCCAGTTATGTGGCATAGGGGTCTTAGTTCGATCTTGATACTGCAACCGGTTGTCTCGTTGCTCTTTCCAGCGTGTTAGGACTTCCAAGGCGAGTTCATGATCTTCATTGAGGCCCATGCGCAGCCATTCTTCTTTGGCTTTCGCTTTTTTTTCTTTGCGTATTTGTACATCCCAGAAGTCTTCAAACTGTATGTGATCAACAGTTTTAACTGTTGGTTTATTGCTTCTCTCAGAGTCATCCGACCGTTGAGAGTCCCTTACCGGGTTGCCATCAGGCATAAACAATGATGAAAATTCTTCTGGAAGCCGAGCTTGAAAAGCGGCAAGAGATTTCAAAAGCGATGCCATACCAACGAAGTCGGCAGGTACATCTTTAAGCAACCGAAAGGCTGCCTTACCTTGGTTTGGGTTTTCGATTGGGTTGTGCTTCAGAAAGCTTCGAATCAAAGTCCAACCAGATTCCTCGCAACGAATCAGGAACTGATCTTGTTCTAACTCACTTAACGCCTTGGCAACCTGTTGCTCATCCCAGTTCAAGTCAGAAGCAACGTAACCAATCGGCAGTCGAAAGCAGCCAAGCAAATTACAATGCGGGCATGTAAGCAAATACAGTCCTAGCAACTTCGCTGAGTCACTCCAGGACAAAACATTTTGCTTTAGCCAAAAGCGGGTATAGACCTTGCCATAATCACGCATGGAGGTACTCGCTTTTGTGTTTACGTAAAATGCTGACCATTACTTGCCCTTAATCCTACTGGTTACTGGCTTTCAGCTCGCTTGGGCATTCGGGGTAGATGTCCGGTCTTAACTGAGATCGGGTTACCTGTCCTTGCGTAGCTTGTTCGATGGGTAAAACGAATTCAGCGGGAACACGCCCTGATTTATTCAACCAAAACCAGACGTTTTGCTGTTTTGAGTTGATGGCTCGTGCTAATGCTGATTGCCCGCCGACCAAGTCAATGGCACGGCGGAGATGTTTTTGTGTCGTGTTGAACACTTCCATACCGTCTCCTGTTACAATAATAACTGTTACAAGATTGAATGTTACAGTTTAAACTGTAGGTAAGTCAACAGTTAAAATTGTTGAAAGGCTACAGTTTTATTTGTAGAATACGGGCTTATGAAAACTTTATCCGAACGACTAAACCATGCCTTGCAGCTTACTGGGGTGACTCAGTCTGAGTTGGCTCGTCGCATTGGTATCAAACAGCAGTCGATCAGCCAGATTTGCTCTGGTAAATCGGCTAGGTCTCGTTACACCATGCAGATCGCGGAGGCGCTTCGCGTGAATGCTCATTGGCTCGCCACAGGTGATGGCGAGATTGGCTTGGGGGTCGGTAATGTAGAAGTAGGGCCTGACATTAAAGGGAGTATTCCTCTTATTAATTGGGTTCAGGCTGGGGATTGGACTGAAATAGCGGAGGGATTTGCCTTTGAAGATGCAGAGGAGTGGCGTGAAGTCACTGGGAAAGCACATGAAGGTTGTTTCGCGCTTCGCGTAAAAGGCGACAGTATGGAAAATCCAAGCGGCAAAAAATCAATACCAGAAGGTGCTGTTATAGTTGTAGATCCTGATGCTCCTTACTCATCTGGTTCATTGGTTGTAGCGCGGCTTGATGATTCAAGAGAAGCAACCTTTAAACAATTAGTCTTGGATGGTGAGCAAAAATATTTGAAGCCTCTCAATCCACAATATCCAGCAATACCGATCAACGGCAATTGCTCAATTATTGGCGTTGTTAAACAAGCTATCATCGATTTTTGGTAGCGAAGGAATTTGTGGTTTAGCCACAGTTGTTCATGAGCTGAAGAAGCAACGATTGCAAACAGCTACAACTGAGCATTGGCGCACGCTGAGAGTAAATGGTAACCGATTAGATAACCATTGATTGTTTATAAAGTCAAGATCAGCGAAAATAGCGACCAATTACGATTAACACGACGGATTTGACAAGCGAAGAACTGAAAAGAGAGTACTTCCAAAAGTGTGTACAAATCCGTGTACAAACTAAAAGAATTTATACATGGCAAACCAAGATTTTCTCAATGAAATCAATAAGCGAAGGACCTTTGCTATCATTTCGCACCCCGACGCGGGTAAAACCACCATTACCGAAAAAGTGCTGTTATTCGGAAACGCGCTGCAGAAAGCGGGTACCGTTAAGGGCAAAAAATCGGGTCAGCACGCTAAGTCTGACTGGATGGAAATGGAAAAAGACCGTGGTATTTCGATTACTACGTCTGTCATGCAGTTCCCATATGGCGGTGCGCTCGTTAACCTACTCGACACTCCCGGCCACGAAGACTTCTCGGAAGATACTTACCGCACCTTAACGGCGGTTGACTCTTGCCTGATGGTTATCGACTCGGCAAAGGGGGTTGAAGACCGTACCATCAAATTGATGGAAGTAACGCGTCTGCGTGATACGCCTATCGTCACCTTTATGAACAAACTCGACCGTGATATTCGCGATCCCATCGAACTGATGGATGAAGTTGAGGATGTACTCAATATCGCCTGTGCGCCTATCACTTGGCCGATTGGTAGTGGTAAAGAGTTTAAGGGTGTTTACCATATTCTGCGTGATGAAGTGGTGCTGTACCAAAGCGGTATGGGGCACACTATCCAAGAGCGCCGCGTGATTGAAGGCATCGATAACCCTGAGCTGGATAAAGCGATTGGTAGTTATGCTGCTGATTTACGTGATGAAATGGAACTGGTTCGCGGTGCATCGAACGAATTTGATCACCAAGCCTTCTTAAAGGGTGAGCTTACGCCCGTCTTCTTCGGTACCGCTTTGGGTAACTTCGGTGTTGACCATATCCTCGATGGTATTGTGGAGTGGGCACCAAAGCCGCTACCTCGTGAAAGCGATGTGCGGATGATCATGCCTGACGAAGAAAAATTCACCGGTTTTGTGTTCAAAATCCAAGCCAACATGGATCCTAAGCACCGTGACCGTGTCGCCTTTATGCGTGTTTGCTCGGGTCGCTATGAGCAAGGTATGAAGATGCACCACGTTCGCATCGGAAAAGATGTTAACGTCAGCGATGCCTTGACTTTTATGGCGGGTGACCGTGAGCGCGCCGAAGTGGCGTATCCTGGTGATATTATTGGTTTACATAACCATGGGACCATTCGTATCGGCGATACTTTCACCCAAGGTGAAAAGTTCCGCTTTACCGGTGTGCCAAACTTTGCACCTGAAATGTTCCGCCGTATTCGTCTGCGCGATCCGCTCAAGCAAAAACAATTGCTTAAGGGCTTAGTGCAGTTGTCTGAAGAAGGCGCTGTGCAGGTGTTCCGTCCATTAGACTCGAACGATTTAATCGTTGGTGCTGTAGGTGTACTGCAGTTTGAAGTGGTTGTTGGCCGCTTAAAGAGCGAGTACAACGTTGAAGCGATTTACGAAGGTATTAGCGTTTCAACTGCACGCTGGGTTTATTGTAAAGATGAGCGTAAGCTAGAAGAGTTCCGCCGCAAATGTAGCCAAAACTTGGCACTCGATGGTGGCGATAACTTAACTTATATTGCGCCAACTATGGTTAACTTAAATCTTTCAATGGAAAGATACCCTGATATCGAGTTCGCTAAAACACGCGAACACTAACAGGTAAGTGACTCTAGGGTAAAAGGCGGTGATTCACCGCCTTTTTTGTATCTAAAATTTGAGGGGTGACTGATGATAAGTTGGATAACTCGTGCGTGGCAGGCTTATATCCGTTGGTGCGACAAGATGGGGCTGACGCCAGAGAATCGCCGCTGTTGTATGCCTCGATTGGAGGACCCGCCATTAGCCCGCAATAAGCCGAATTGCCAAGAAAAGGCTGCTACATCCCATGGAGAGACAAAATCGGAGTAATGGATTGATGATGTTAGATACCCACGCGCACCTCGATTTTGTCGAGTTTGATAGTGAGCGCGATCAAGTCATACAGCGTATGCATCATGCGGGCATCGATAATCTGATTATCCCAGGAGTATCACCACAACACTGGACTAAACAATTGGCCATTGCTGAGCAATACCAGTGTTATTTTGCCTTAGGGATCCATCCTTGGTTTTGCCCGGAAGATGTTGATAAGGCCATCACAGAATTAACATTACAGGTTGCTCAGTTACGAGAATGTCCCCGTTTTGTTGCCATTGGTGAGTGTGGGTTAGACAAACTTTATGCTGACAATTGGAGCAACCAGTTAGCATTTTTTGACGCTCAGTTGGCGCTTGCTTATGAGCAAAATTTGCCTGTTATCGTCCATGCCGTCAAAGCACATCAAGAAGTATTGTTCCATTTAAAGCGCCATAAACTCCCAAAAGCGGGCGTAATACACGCCTTTTCTGGCAGTCCTGATATTGCACTCGAATACACTAAGCTAGGTTTTAAACTTGGCATTGGTGGTTTAGTGATGAATCCTAATGCGAAAAAACTGCTCAAAACTGTCAGTGAATTGCCCTTAGAAAGTTTCCTACTTGAGACTGATTCTCCAGCCATGACTCCACTAAATGTTACAGAAAAACGGAATCAACCCGCTAATGCTGTACTTTTTATAGACAAAATTGCAACTTTGCAAAAAAAATCTAGTGTTCTAATATCAGAACACTTGGTGTCGAATGCAATGCAACTGTTTGACCTTTAGTTGTTTTTGGTTAAACAGGTGTAGGTCGCAATAGCATTTTGCGCTAAGCGGTTGAAATTAAACTCCAAAATTTTGATCAAAACGACGATTTTCGACTTTCTCTCGGGTATAATCTGACTCGGAAATAGGTTGATTAACAACATAATTAAAAAGTGTTAACAATAGGGTGATGGTTAATGAATATATTGATGAGCTTAGTAGGGGTGGTCGTCCTACTTGCGATAGGTTTCCTCCTATCGAATAACAAAAAAGCAATTAACTTGCGTACTGTGGGTGGTGCATTAGCCATCCAGGCTGCCTTCGGTGGTTTTGTACTGTACGTTCCTGTGGGTAAAGATATCCTGAAAGGTGTATCTGACGCTGTTTCAAGCGTTATCGGTTATGCACAAAACGGTATCGGCTTCCTGTTCGGTGATTTAGCTAACTTCAAACTTGGCTTTATCTTCGCGGTAAACGTGTTGCCAGTTATCGTGTTCTTCTCTTCTTTAATCGCCGTTCTGTACTACTTGGGCGTAATGCAGTGGATCATCCGTATCATCGGTGGTGGTCTGCAAAAAGCATTAGGCACAAGCCGTACTGAATCTATGTCTGCGACAGCTAACATCTTCGTTGGTCAAACTGAAGCGCCGTTAGTGGTTCGTCCATTCATTCCTACAATGACTCAATCAGAACTGTTTGCGATCATGGTGGGTGGTTTAGCTTCTATCGCAGGTTCAGTACTGGCTGGTTACGCACAAATGGGCGTGCCTATTGAGTACTTAGTTGCTGCGTCATTCATGGCGGCACCAGGTGGTCTATTAATGGCTAAACTGATGCACCCAGAGACTGAAGTGGCTAAAAACGACATGGATGAATTACCAGAAGATCCTGATAAGCCAGCTAACGTATTAGACGCTGCTGCTGCGGGTGCTTCATCTGGTATGCACTTAGCGTTAAACGTAGGTGCAATGCTGTTAGCCTTCGTTGGTTTGATCGCAATGATCAACGGCATCATCGGTGGTGTAGGTGGTTGGTTTGGTGTTGAAGGTTTAACACTGGAACTGATCCTTGGTTACATCTTCATGCCTTTAGCTTTCTTAATCGGTGTACCTTGGAACGAAGCGCTGGTTGCTGGTTCTTTCATCGGTCAGAAGATCGTTGTTAACGAATTCGTAGCTTACCTGAACTTTGCTCCATACTTAAAAGACATCGCTGATGGCGGTATGGTTGTCGCTGAAACTGGTTTAGCTATGACTGACAGAACCAAAGCGATTGTTTCGTTTGCTCTGTGTGGTTTCGCTAACTTGTCATCAATTGCGATTCTGCTGGGTGGTTTAGGTGCTATGGCTCCTAACCGTCGTCACGATTTAGCTAAAATGGGTGTTCGTGCGGTTATCGCCGGTTCTTTAGCTAACTTAATGAGTGCAACAATTGCGGGTCTGTTCTTAGCTATCTAAGTGCAGAAACGTTGGGGAGTCTCTCCCCACTAACTGGGCCTTGACCATGCAGGGCAGGGCCTAAGTTAATTCAACCATTTTCCAATAGTGATTCCTGAAGTGAGTAGTTTCTCCGATTGTCTAAGGTAGATGACGGTTAAACTATAGCTGTAATGCTGCCTAAACTGTCGTGATGTACGGTTAAGTTAATTAGTCGTAAATAGTAAGTCGCGACTTTGTTCACAATTAAGAATTTTGTGTTCGTGATTTTACGCCAGATTATTGAGATTTTTTTTAATCGAGGTAAAATGCGAGCGCCACAAAAAGAACGCTACCCAAGACGGTAGCAACCAAAATAATGGGGTTGATGATGAAAAACGTTAAAACTTTAGCTTTAGCCGCTACAGCAGTAGCTGCAATCTCTGGTAACGCATTTGCTGCAGACCGTACAGACCTTCACGGTTCTGACTACAAGTGGATGCAGTTCAACGCTATGTACTCTATCGGCGAAAAGCCTGATAACCCAGCTACTGGCGACCAACACAACTACTTAGAAATGGAGTTCGGCGGCCGTTCTGGTGTATTCGACCTCTACGGTTATGTTGACGTATTTAACTTAGCAAACCAATCAAGCAGCAACGGTGACAAGAACCCAGGTTCTGGCACTAGCAAACTGTTCATGAAATTTGCTCCACGTGTTTCTATCGATGCATTAACCGGTAAAGATTTATCTTTCGGCCCAGTACAAGAAGTTTACTTCTCTACTCTGTTCAACTGGGACGGTCTGAACGGTGAAGGCGTTAACTCTACTTTCTGGGGTGTTGGTGCTGACGTAAACGTGCCTTGGTTAGGCAAAACAGGTATGAACCTGTACGGTTACTACGACATGAACGCGAAAGAATGGAACGGTTACCAATTCTCTGCTAACTGGTTCAAGCCTTTTTACTTCTTCGACAACAAGAGCTTCCTGTCATTCCAAGGTTACATCGATTATCAATTCGGTGCTGACGAAGACAAGACTGCTTTCGTACCAAAAACCTCTAACGGTGGTAACATCTTCTTCGGTCTATACTGGCACTCAGATCGTTACGCTCTGGGCTATGGCCTGAAAGGCTTCAAAGACGTTTACCTGTTAGAAGACGGTGCTGGTGCACTGGCTCTAGAATCAACAGGTTGGTCACACTACCTGTCAGCTACTTACAAGTTCTAATTTCTTGTAAGAGCCGTTGGAGCCGCGATGGCGGCTCCATCTTTTATGTGTCATGAATCTTTATCTAAACCCATTTATAATTCGAGCAGTGCGTTTATATAAAGGTTTGTGTTTTTCTCGCGCTAAAACGGATTTTTCGCGGAAAAGTAGGAACAAGACATTATTCGTATCCTCTCTTCCGGTCTTCAAGGATTCAAGTCGTGATCACTTATAGTCAATTTAAGTGTCAGGATGCCTAGTTATGTATAGGCAAGATTGAATACCTAATAAAAATGTAATTTGCCCTACACAAATTACTCGGCATCGCCTGAAGGCCCGGCCATATAAAAATAATCAAAATAATGCCACCTCTAAGCGTTGCTTATAAGCGACTGATTTCTGTTTATTTGTTTTTTCTTTTGGAGAGCTATTATGACTGATTTAAAAAAAGCAGCACAACGCGCCATCGAACTTATGGATTTAACCACCTTAAACGATGACGATACTGATCAGAAGGTGATCGACCTGTGTCACAAAGCGGTAACGCCAGCGGGTAATACTGCTGCCATCTGTATCTATCCTCGCTTCATTCCTATCGCACGTAAGACCCTCGATGAGCTGGGCGCCGAAGACATTCAAATCGCGACAGTAACTAACTTCCCACACGGTAACGACGATATCGCTATCGCGGTATTAGAAACCCGTGCCGCCGTTGCCTATGGTGCCGATGAAGTCGACGTGGTATTCCCTTACCGCGCGCTGATGGAAGGTAACGAAACAGTCGGCTATGAGTTAGTCAAAGCCTGTAAAGAAGCTTGTGGTGAAGTATTACTGAAAGTGATTATTGAATCTGGTGTATTAGCCGATCCTGCGCTTATTCGCCGCGCTTCTGAACTGTCTATCGATGCGGGCGCAGATTTTATCAAGACTTCTACCGGTAAAGTGCCAGTCAACGCGACACTTGAAGCGGCTGAAATCATGCTAACTGTGATCAGTGAAAAGAACACCAAAGTGGGCTTTAAGCCTGCTGGTGGCGTACGTGATGCTGCTCAAGCTGCAGAGTTTTTAGGTGTGGCTGAGCGTATTCTTGGTGCTGATTGGGTCTCTCCACGTACCTTTAGATTTGGTGCTTCAAGCTTACTCAACAGCTTGTTACACACATTAGAATTAGCCGATGCGCCTAAGCCGACTCAAGGCTATTAATCGAACATTGCATCTCGATTAATACTAAAATCGTATATCGAAACTAATTAAGTGTGACCTAAATCTAGTTGGAAACATCAAAACTTCGATAGCATGTAATTGTAATATTGCTACAGTTTTGATGTTTCATTGCAAAGCTAAATAACCGATATGTTGTATTAGTATTTAGCTTGGAGGCAGTATCATGTTTCTAGCTCAAGAAATTATACGTAAGAAACGCAATGGTTTAGCCTTGAGTACCGAAGAGATCCAGTTCTTCGTTAAGGGTATAACCACCAATGCAGTGTCGGAAGGTCAGATCGCCGCATTGGGCATGGCTGTGTATTTTAATGACATGAATATGGATGAAAGAATCGCTTTGACCACAGCAATGCGTGATTCTGGCACTGTACTCAATTGGCAATCACTTGGGCTTAATGGCCCTGTCATCGATAAGCACAGTACTGGTGGTGTCGGTGATGTGATTAGTCTGATGCTCGGCCCTATGGCTGCTGCCTGCGGTGGTTATGTACCGATGATTTCGGGTCGCGGACTCGGACACACAGGCGGCACGCTCGATAAGTTCGACGCTATTCCTGGTTATCAAACCGAACCTTCGAGTGAATTGTTCCGCAAAGTGGTTAAAGACGTTGGTGTGGCGATTATCGGCCAAACTGGCGATCTGGTTCCCGCCGATAAACGTTTCTACTCCATCCGTGACAACACTGCGACCGTCGAATCCATCTCCCTCATTACCGCCTCTATTCTCTCTAAGAAATTAGCTTGTAGTCTCGATGCATTGGCGATGGACGTTAAAGTCGGTAGCGGCGCATTTATGCCAACGTACGAAGCCTCTGAAGAGCTTGCTCGCAGTATTGCTGCGGTATCCAATGGCGCCGGCACTAAAACGACGGCCTTACTCACCGACATGAACCAAGTATTAGCCTCATGTGCGGGTAATGCGGTTGAAGTGAAAGAAGCCATCGACTTCTTAACCGGTGCTTACCGTAATCCTCGTCTATACGCTGTTACTATGGGCCTTTGCGCCGAGATGTTACTCCTTGGTGGCCTAGCTACTGATGAAGCGGATGCCCGTGCCAAGTTAAACCGCGTATTAGATAACGGCCGCGCTGCCGAGATCTTTGGCAAGATGGTTTCAGGCCTTGGTGGCCCTGTCGATTTTGTCGAAAACTACAGTAAGTACTTACCGCAATCGCAAATTATTCGCCCTGTCTTTGCTGATACCCAAGGTTATGCTCACAGCATGGACACCCGCGAACTTGGTTTGGCCGTGGTTACCTTAGGTGGTGGTCGTCGCAAACCTGGTGATGCACTCGACTACAGTGTCGGTTTGACGCAAGTCTGTGCCCTTGGCGATAAGATTGATGCTTCAACGCCGATTGCTGTTATCCACGCGCAATCCGAAGATGCCTTTGCTCAGGCGGAAGAAGCGGTGAAAAAAGCGATTCATATCGATGAAGTCGCTCCAGAAAAAACACCTGAGATCTATGCTTATATTCGAGCTTCGGATCTTTAAGGAAGAATTATGAAACGTACAGTTATAATGATGTTGGATTCCTTTGGCGTGGGCGCAGCAGGTGACGCCGCCAAGTTTGGGGATCTAGGTGCTGACACTTTTGGCCATATCGCTAAAGCGTGTGCCGAAGGTAAAGCCGATATTGGCCGTGAAGGTCCATTAATGCTGCCAAACTTGGCCCGTTTAGGGTTAGCACATGCGGCGATGGAGAGTACCGGGGCATTTGCACCAGGCTTTGCGGACAATGTTGAGCTGATTGGTGCCTATGGCCACGCTCAGGAATTAAGTTCGGGTAAAGATACCCCGAGCGGTCACTGGGAAATGGCGGGAGTACCCGTATTATTCGACTGGGGCTATTTCAGCGAGCACCAAAACTCGTTCCCTAAAGAACTGACAGATAAGATTTTAGCCCGTGCGGGACTCGATGGCTTTTTAGGTAACTGCCATGCTTCTGGCACTACGATTCTGGAAGAATTAGGCGAAGAGCATATGCGTTCTGGCAAGCCGATTTTTTACACCTCGGCGGATTCGGTATTCCAGATTGCCTGCCATGAAGGCACATTTGGTTTAGAAAACTTATATCGTCTTTGCGAAATCGCCCGTGAAGAGTTAGAGCCTTACAACATTGGCCGCGTGATTGCGCGTCCATTCGATGGTACAGGCCCAAGCGACTTTGCTCGTACAGGTAACCGTAAGGATTACTCCCTCGAGCCGCCAGCGAAGACAGTATTAGATAAGTTAAAAGCCGCTGGTGGTGAAGTGGTGAGTGTGGGCAAGATTGCCGATATTTACGCTTACTGTGGCATCACCAAAAAGGTGAAGGCAAACGGTTTAGAAGCGCTATTTGATGCGACGTTAGCCGAAGTGAAATCAGCGGGTGAAAATACTATCGTATTCACTAACTTTGTTGATTTTGACTCCCACTATGGTCATCGCCGTGATGTGGCAGGTTATGCGAAAGGGCTGGAGTATTTCGACTCGCGTTTACCTGAAATGCTCGCGCTGCTGGATGAGGACGATCTGTTAATCCTCACCGCCGACCATGGTTGCGACCCAACATGGCAAGGTACTGACCATACCCGTGAATATGTGCCTGTATTGGCCTATGGCGCAGGACTGAAAGCCGGTTCACTCGGTCGCCGCAACAGCTTCGCCGATATCGGCCAATCTATCGCAAGCTACTTCAAGCTTGAGCCGATGGAATACGGTGAGTCGTTTATCTAAGTAAACGTGCAAGATCTCGATTTGGCGGCCAGCATTGGGCCGCCAGTAAACAAAGACTTAAGTCTTAATAAAATAAACAGGGGTTATTTCGATGGCAACACCACACATTAATGCTGTAGAGGGCGCATTCGCTGAGACAGTTTTGTTTCCAGGCGATCCATTACGTGCAAAATATATTGCTGAAACATTCTTAGAAAATGTTGAGCAAGTGACTGACGTTCGAAACATGCTAGGTTTTACCGGTACTTACAAAGGTAAACGTATTTCTGTTATGGGTTCAGGCATGGGTATTCCTTCATGCTCAATCTATGCAACTGAATTAATTAAAGACTACGGCGTTAAGAACCTGATCCGCGTGGGTACTTGTGGCGCGATCAGCACTGACGTTAAAGTGCGCGATGTGATCATCGGCATGGGTGCTTGTACCGATTCGCAAGTTAACCGTTTACGTTTCAAAGGCCAAGATTTCGCTGCTATCGCGAACTACGAGCTGATGAATGCCGTGATCGAGTCTGCCAAAGTGAAAGGCACTAAGATCCGTGTTGGTAACGTTTTCTCTGCCGATCTGTTCTACACTCCTGATCCACAAATGTTTGACGTGATGGAAAAAATGGGCGTGTTAGGCGTAGAAATGGAAGCCGCTGGTTTATACGGTGTTGCCCATGAATTCGGTGCCCGTGCACTGTGTGTGGTAACTGTATCTGACCATATCCGTACTGGTGAAAAAACCACTTCTGAAGAGCGTCAAACCACGTTCAACGATATGATCGTGATGACATTAGACGCAGCAATTACGCTGTAATCTGTCGCTAATCTCGTCATAAGAAAAGGGTTCGCACTGCGAACCCTTTTCTATTGTCTCTGACCCCAAGACGCTTCAGTTTGGGCTGATACGTCTCAATTAACCCGTAGAATCGGTATCTAAATCGCTCGGTTGAGTTAGGGTTTTCTCTGTGTTGGATTTCGCCGAATTGGTTTTCACGCGGCGTACCGATTTTACCTTAGGTTTATTTGGTGCGGGCGTTGAGCTTTGCGGCTCAGTTGTTGAAGCTGTCGCTTGGGTCGCATGTTCCTTGGTATCCACTTTAGACTGCGACAGAGACGTAGACTCAGATGATGACTTGTCCTTAGTATCTTTCTCTGGTTTAAGCTCCGGTTCCGTATCAAGCGCTTTCTCTGATGCAACTCTTTCTGGCGCAAGCACAGCTTTTGTTTCTGCGTTTGTTTTGGTTTTCCTTGCTTTAGGTTCGGCAATGGCTTCATTGATGTCTTCATTTGGCGCTTTACCTGCTGCCGATTTCTCCAAGGGCTGAGTGTCAAGGTCTGTTGCTTCTTTGCTTTCTTTGGCCTTCTTAGCTTCTATCGGCTTTTGAGCGGTCCCAGTGTCACTTGCGATAAAAGCATCTTGCTGCGTATCTTGATTACCCGTGGCAGTCGGTTCCTCGGTTGCTTTTATAGCTTTATTCTTCTTAGGGTTTTTACGCAATTTGGCGCGGGTGCGACGGCGGTCAAAATCGGCGCGCTTAAAGGACAAGGCGCGTGATAACAACATGCCGATAAGGCCAGCAACCAGAAGCATCATTTGCTGCTGCTCCATATTCAGGTTATGCGCTTCTTTGATTTCATTAAAAAATAGTTTGGTATCGAGCCTAACCTCGACATAGCCTAAATTCTTTCCATCTTGGATCACGGGTTCGACATAGGGCGGATATTTACTCAGGAGCAAACTCATGTCTTCGGATTCGGGGTCTAAGGTTTCCTTGGTAATACTTTGGGCGAAGGCTAAGCGTATACCTTGGTCGCTGAAAATGGCCGCCGAAATCACCTTAGGATCTTCGACTAATGCGCTAGCCAGCCATTGGAGCTGTTCATCGTTTTGCAATTGTAGGGCGGGCGCCGCGCTGTAGGCCGTTTGTTGCACCAGTAATCTGGCCATCTTTTGCGTTTGGGACTTTAGAAGCAGCTGACCTTGTAGTAGGCTTGTCTGCCACAATTGCACTAAGCCGACCATCAAGGTCAAGGCGATGGCGATTTGGAGCAGTCTACTGATTTTATGGCTTTTCTTTAGCCCTTTAAGATATAACACTTTGACCCTTAATAGTGAGAGCGCTTGCCTAATCATAATTGATTCTGAGTGAGCCCGATAGTTGGAGAACACGAGTCCTATGGAAAGCTTGAACCAAAATGCGCTGTTTGTATGGTTAGCTGCTAGCCCTTCACCTCGCTTTGAATATCAGGGGCTTGGTTTCGAGGCTTATCAGGAATCGTCTACGCGGCCATCCCAGAGCGGATGTGCTATGCGTCTGATTTACGAAGATTTAAGCATTGAAGACTCATTAGCGGCTTGGATTGTTTCTCTGGCTAAAAGCCTTAAATTAACTTCGCTCTCCATCGCACCTATTCGCCGTCAAGTGGCGCTACATTGCGTTGAAGTTGTGCTTCCCGTGGAGCCGAGTGCCGAGCTGTTAGCTACTTGTCCATCGCAGGTGGAGTTACACCTTATTCGCGGCCCATTACCTAAACTGAGCGAGCCGGGTTTACTGGTGATGGATATGGATTCTACCGCGATCCAAATTGAATGTATCGACGAACTTGCCGCAATGGCAGGGGTAGGCGAGCAAGTGGCGGCAATCACGGAGCGCGCCATGCAGGGCGAGCTGGATTTCGAGCAGAGTTTGCGCCAAAGGGTTGCCCAGCTTCAGGGCGCCGATGCCAAGATCATCCAAACCTTGTGTGACACTTTGCCACTGATGCCGGGCCTTGAGGCCATGCTGACCGAGCTTAAGTCGCACCATTGGCGTTTGGTTGTTGCGTCAGGAGGCTTCACGCCGTTTGTTGGCTACTTAAAACAGCTGTTGAATTTAGACGCGGCATTTGCCAACGAATTAGTGATTGCGGACGGCAAGCTTGCTGGAACCGTGACGGGGAAAGTCGTCGATGCCCAGTTTAAGGCCGATGTGGTTAACCGTTGTAGCCAAGACTGGCAGATCCCAGCTGGGCAGCGTGTCGCCATCGGTGACGGTGCCAACGATATTCCTATGGTGCAGGCGGCGGACTTTGGCATAGCCTTCCATGCTAAGCCTAAACTTGCGGCAGCGGCGGATGCGCGGATCCGCAGTTTAGATCTGCGCGTACTGCCTTATCTGCTGCAGTTTTAACTCATCCTCTGTATCAGAGTCGTTTACATTAGAGTAATGACTCTTGTTTTTTGACGCTTAGCTGGTAGTTTAGTGTTCATTAATGGACTACCAGCGACTGACTTTGACTTCCTCTGCATCCCAACACTCGGCGCCAACGCCTGCACAAACTTCCCTCTATATTCCGTACCGAGATGGACAGCTGCATCTGCGTCAGTTGTTGCCTGCTAATGCGGATTTTTCGAAGCCACCGATCTTGATGTTACATGGTGCCATGTCCAATGGCCGGGTATTTTACAGCCAAAGTGGCCGAGGCTTAGGATGCTTTCTCGCTCAGGCGGGCTTTGTGGTGTATGTGCTGGATACGGCGGGCAGAGGTTTGAGTCTACCCAAAATTGCGCGTGGGTTTACTCTCGGGCAAGGGGAGGTGATCCGCGAGCAGCTGCCATTAGTGCAGCAGCATATTTTGAATATGCATCAACAGCTTTGTCAGGAGCTGGGGAAACTTGCTTCATCGCAGCTGCATTGGTGTGCGCATTCTTGGGGTGGCGTGTTGATGGCGAGCGCCTTAGCGCGTTACCCAGAATTACAGCAAAGTGTGCGGTCACTACTGACTTTTGGCAGTAAACGCACGATTCGAGTGAAGTCCTTTAAAAAATGGTTGATGGTCGATGTGTTTTGGAATCGTCTCGCCCCGAGTTTAGCCGTGGGACAGGGGTATCTCGCCGCAGATAAGCTGCGTGTCGGTATGGATAACGAGAGCCGCGCATCGTTAACTCAAAGCATAGATTGGGTGCGTGGAGAGTGGCTCGACCATGATGATGGCTTCGATTACGGCAAGGCGGCGAAGGCGGCCAATTGGCCCGTCGCGTGGTTTATTGCCGGGCAAAATGATACTGTGCTTGGACATCCCGAAGATGTCGCCGATATGATCTCTGAGTGTGGTTTTCGCCAAGTGAAATACACTCTGCTCTCAAAGGCGAATGGCTTTAAACACGATTATGGTCATGCGGATATGCTGACCCATCTGGATGCGATGGGGGACCATTTTCCAATGATCCGCGATTGGTATCTCGGATTTGAATTGGCGGTGTTAAAAGACTAGGGCGACGTGCTCTCACTTATTTTTGCAGCGCAGGGTAGCGCAGCTCCACCTCTTGGGTGATATCGAGTAGTTCACCTACACCGATAATTCGCCAGAGTTGTTCCTCGAGTTGTTTCGCCCTGTGGTTGGCGTGGATATTGATGTATTCCAATTCGCGGCGCAGATAACCCATATCCGGTTTCTCGGTCGCTCCACGGTAAATCCGCAGCGCCATAAAGCGTCCCGCCAGTTTGCTTTGGTTGATAAAGGCGATTTTGGCCTGCGCATCCCCAAGTTCGGTGGCAGGAACACATTTTAAATGGAATTGGCCGCGGGACTGGCGGGTCAACTGGATAAACACCTCAATAAAATCCATATCCTGCTGTGGCTTCATTTGGCGAATAGGATCGAGAATATCCCGTTTAAAGAATCCATCTTTTAACAGCGGAGCGAGATTATATTGCAGGGTATCCGAGGAGCCTGCGGCAAAAATATCGCTAATTTCATCATGTTCAGTGCTGACACCTAGGCAGGCGACTTGGGCTGATTTTGTTGTTTTCTCAACAAAATAGGGGACTGAGTGTAGCTCGCGTAAAAGGATGTTTTTTAAGCCATCAGAAAGTTCGTTTGCTTCACTATTATTTTCAGTGAGTTGCTCGAGTTTTTCGCGATTGTGAGCGATCAGCTTATTTAAAAACTCAACGCCAACATGGGGGGTATGTCCCATGACCGCGGCTAAATGAAGAGTCACGCCATTTTTACGGGTACGCACTAGGCGATAGGGCAAATTATCTAGTTGGGTTTTACCCGCAATAGTCTGCAACTTAGGCAAACTAATCATTAATGGTTTATTCGCAACAAACGCTGCGGGATTATCTAAGGTGAGTTGCATGCCGCGCCCAGAAATATCTAAGGTAATCCCAGTCGCTTTTATGCCTCCTTGTGACACATTCACTAAGGTTTTAAAGGCGAAACGCGCTTCCTGCCTGCGCTCACTAAATTGCATCGAAATTGGCTTAATTTGATGTGCGGTGAGGCGCTGCTGACCAAAGGTCTTGAGCGCATTGGCATTACTATCGTCTTGCCAGGCTTTATAGGTCGCTCTTTCATCCTCGTTGGTCAGATCGATAAGTTGCAGCATATGGCTGAACTGGGCTAATTGTTGCTCTACCAGCGGGCTGTATTTAGCTTCATCCCCTGGCAAGGTCGCACGGCGATAGCCTTTCGCATGGTAAATCTTATCGGGAATAAGCTTAAAAATACGCCAGCTTGGTTTTGTTGAGGCAAAACCTAGGAATAAGGGCATCATGCCCTTGGATTTTAATTCGGCTAAGGTGGCGGAATAAAAATATAACGCGCCTTGGGCATTGTAGGTAAAACTAAAAAACAGTCCGTAATCCGGATTTTCAGGGTGGCTGAGCAGCGCAGAGAGCCGCGCGGGTGTCAGCATGGCGGGCAGCTGGCTGATATCATTCTCATCTTGAAAATAATGTACTATCTGCTGATTGTCGCGGCTTAGCAGCATATGGCTAATCGATTGCGTTTGTTGATTAAAAAACAAAGGTAAATGCGGCAAATGTGGAAGATAGTGGCGTTCAAAGCCTAGGCCTGATGCTGTCACCAAGACATCGTTCACATCGAGTTTGTAGCGGAGTTTGTAGCCCCTAATCAAATTACCTAGCATTTCACCTAGGGCGTCAGTGCCACTAATTCGCTTTAACCTTAGCCAAATAAACTCACCGTTGGCTTGGCTGTCGACAATTTGATAATCGACCCCGAGTTGCAGATCGGGATAGTAATATTCCTCGCTCAGCTCGAGCAGTTTGACCTTGAGAGGCTTGTCGAGATCGAAGGGATGATTCGCCCCCAAGCGAATACGCGCACCACCAATGGATAAGTCCACGGTGATCCCCGGCATTTCGGTTCGCCCGGGTTGCGAAACTGCAATACGGATACTGTAATTCATCCGCTCTTCGGCGCGGTTAAAATAGCTGCCGAGCACTACACCCGGAACCATAAAAGGTTCGGGTTCAACGCCGTCCGTTTGTTGTGTCACCTGACGTAGCTTTTGTCGCCGTTGTTGATGAGCGGCGATGACGTATTCATACACGCCCAGCGTATATTTATTACGATATAAGGACATCGCTTCTTGCAGGCTATGTTTGGCAGGCTCATCTAGGAAATGACGTTGTTGGCCAAGCATGACTTCGGTGCAGGGTAACTCAGATTTGTCCCTAAGATCGATAATCCGAGTGCAGGGCGAGGCCAAACGATTCAACTCCATTTTCAACAGAAAACGGGTGGAATTGTTTTCATCGGCAGTCAGCTGCTGAAAAATCTCTTGGAAATTGGGTTCCATGAGTAGCGGCTTGAGCTGTTCTATGAGCGCATTATGGTTATCTAAACTCATGTAGGGATCTTTTCTAATGCTTATTTCATCTCAAGCTAAGTGAAACTCATGTCTTCAGATGGTTTGGGTATATGCCGTGCTGTGTTAGTCTTATGTCGGCAGTATTCATAGTTACTTAAATTGATTTTATACAGATTTTAATAAGTTATGGCAAAGAATAAAACCGCGTACGTGTGCAATGAGTGTGGACAAGATTTTCCTCGTTGGCAAGGGCAGTGCAGTGCTTGCCACGAGTGGAATACCATAACCGAAGTGCGTTTAGGTGCCGCTTCGCCTGGACGGGGAACGAAGTTTGCGGGTTATGCCGGTGCTGGCAGCAGCGAGGTTAAAACCTTAGATCAAATAGATCTCAATGCTTTACCTCGTATCGTGAGCCATTTTGGCGAGCTCGACCGCGTACTTGGGGGCGGCATAGTCCCAGGCTCCGCCATTCTGATTGGTGGTCACCCCGGTGCTGGTAAGAGTACGTTGTTGCTTCAAACACTTTGTTATCTTGCCGAGCAAATGCCAGCGCTTTATGTCACAGGGGAAGAATCCCTGCAGCAAGTCGCTATGCGGGCCCATCGCTTAGGGCTGCCGACCAATAAATTGAGGATGTTATCCGAGACCAGTGTGGAGCAGATTTGCGAAGTGGCCCTGCAAGAATCGCCAAAAGTCATCGTCGTCGACTCTATTCAAGTTATGCACATGAGCGATGTGGCTTCGAGTCCGGGCAGTGTATCGCAGGTACGTGAATCGGCCTCCTATTTAACTCGCTTTGCTAAGCAAAACGGTATTGCCGTGATTATGGTAGGGCATGTCACCAAAGACGGCAGCCTCGCTGGGCCTAAAGTGCTCGAGCACTGTATCGATTGCTCAGTGATGTTTGAAGGGGATAGCGACAGCCGTTATCGCACCCTGCGCTCCCACAAGAACCGTTTCGGAGCGATTAACGAGTTAGGCGTATTCGCCATGACCGAGCGCGGTTTGAAGGAAGTGGCTAACCCTTCGGCGATTTTCCTCTCCCGCGGCGAGGAGGAATCCTCGGGCTCCTTAGTCATGGTGGTGTGGGAAGGCACGCGTCCGCTGTTGGTTGAATTGCAGGTGCTGGTGGACAATTCAGCCATGTCGAACCCGCGACGTGTCGCGGTGGGGATGGATGCGAACCGTTTGGCCATGTTACTTGCTGTGATGCATCGCCACGGTGGTTTACAAATGTCGGATCAGGACGTGTTTGTGAACGTCGTTGGTGGGGTTAAAGTGACGGAAACCAGTGCCGACTTAACCTTACTGCTGGCCATGGTGTCGAGTTTCCGTGGCGATATTTTACCGAGCGATTTAGTGGTGTTTGGTGAGGTGGGGTTATCTGGGGAAATTCGTCCCGTGCCAAATGGTCAAGAACGCCTCGTCGAAGCCGCCAAGCATGGCTTTAAGCGGGCGATAGTGCCCCGTGCGAATGTGCCGAAAAAGCCGCCCGCAGGCATGGAAGTCGTAGGGGTGTCGAAACTATCGGAAGCGCTTGAAGCGATTTAATTTTCAATAAAAAAAACAGCGCCCAATGGCGCTGTTTTTTTATGGATTCTTCGGCGGTGCAGCCTGTTTCACACTCAACTTTTTCACTTAATCAGCGCTGTTGTGTTTTTCGATAAATAGCGCTAATTCACGATTCAGTATCGACGCATCGCCCAGGTTCAACTCAACGATGCGTTTCAGATGGCTGATACTATCAACATCAATAAAGTTACACTTCAATCCCAACTGTTGATTGCGTTGATGCACTAACTCGGTTTCCATTTGCAGCTCAATATCCGAGCCCTGCAAGCTAAAACTAAGGGTGATAGGCTCTCCTGCATGGCTGAAACCTGCGGGCTCTTCCACTAAAGCGCCATTCAGGCTGAGGTCAAGAATGGTGGTTTGCCATTGTTTATCGCCTTGGTGTAGCGACGCACTTGCGGCAAACAAGATCCGTGAAAAATTGCGTCTTTCATCAATCACTAATTCTTTATCTTTCATAGTTTGTTAGTGCTCACCCCAGTCAATATGCCTAAGCATATGTCATATTCAGGTCGCTGTAAAAGCCCGGCAGTTTTTTGTGCAATAAAGCAACGCAGATCGCACATTTCACCTTTTCCTCATATGCAAATATGAAAAAGTATGAATAATTCAGTTAAGCAAAATAAGAGATGTTGAACATGGCCTATAGTGTGCTCGTTGTCGATGATGAAGCAGTGATTCGTGCGCGATTGAAAGGATATTTTGAAAAAGAAGGTTACCGCGTTGTCGAGGCGGCCGATGGCGAGCAGATGTGGCATGAGTTTAATCGTCAACATATTGATTTAATTATGTTGGACATTAATCTGCCTGGGGTGGATGGCTTAAGTTTAACACGTGAGTTACGTAGCCGTTCCCATGTGGGGATTATCTTGGTCTCGGGCCGTGATGAATCAATTGATAAAATCGTAGGTCTCGAGATGGGCGCCGATGATTATGTGACTAAGCCCTTCGAGCTGCGGGAGCTATTGGTTAGGGTTAAAAATCTACTGTGGCGGATTTCTCTGGTAAAACAAGCCGAACAAGCGCTGGTGCAGGAATTATCAGAGCCCGACGATGTGATGAGTTTTGAAGGTTATCGGCTTGAATTAAACAGCCGTAAGTTGCGCCAAGGGGAGGAGCTTATCAAGCTCACTAAGGCCGAGTTTGAGTTGTTAACCGCCTTTGCTTTGCATCCGCAGCAGGTACTTTCCCGCGAGCGCTTAATGCAGCAAACCAGTCATCGCAATCAGGATGTGAATGACAGAACCATAGATGTGATCATCCGCCGCCTACGTAATAAGCTTAATCCCGAACTCTTTGTCACTGTCCATGGTGAGGGTTATTTATTTGCCGCTAAGGTGGAGGACTAGGGTAAAGATTAAGGCCGTACTTGATATAAAGGATAAAAATCCGCTTCAGCGAGGCTAACGCTAAGATCCGATAGGGTATTTGGTGAAGTCGTGCGCTCAACGATAGCAGGACCTATATCGCCAAAAGGCGCAGCGCCTTCGAGCTGTTTTACCGTGACATCGATGGCGAGTTTGCCCTGTAACACGACCAAGTCATCATTGCTGTATACCACTTTTTGGCGTTTCAAGCCGCGTAGAATCGCAGGAGATAAGTAACTGCTCACCAGCTTAATGTCTTGCGTCAGCTGTTTTTGTTTGAGGGTGCTGACGGCGGCTTCTATCGCCACGGCACTGCCGAGAATATAGTTGGGGCGCTGAGCCTTAAGCAGTATCTGTAATTGGTCGCGGTAGAGATTGCGATTGTTATCGGCATGCTGAATCGCACTGATGCTGACATTGCTGCCCTCGAGGGCATGGCGAATGCCTTGTTCGACTAAATCTGTGCCGCCTAGGTTTTCAGGGCCCGCTAAGAGGGCCAAGGTGGTCGGCTGGGTTGGGGAATGCGCCTTGGCATCTGCCTTAATAAAATTGCCTGCGCTTAGCCCCATTTGATACCAGTTAACGCCGATATGGGTCTGCACTTGCTCTGCATTGAGTTTATTGACTAGGGCGAGCACGGGTTTGGTTAACGGCTCGGAGAAATGTTCGAGCAGATTGGGACTCACGGCGCCAAGCAAAATCGCGTCGTAATCTCCCTTCATACAGGCGCTTAATTGCTCGAGCTGTTTATCTTGATGGTAGTAGCTGCCTGCTTCGAACAGATCCAGCGACACGCCGAGGTGTTTCGCCTGTTGGATCAGGCCGTAGTTGATGCCAATCCAATAGGCGTCCTTAAGATGAGGCACTAAGGCACAAATGCGCCAAGCCTGTTGTGCTTTACTCAGGGGATGATAATCAAGCGCCTGCGCCTGTTGAATTTTGGCATTAAAGGGATGGCGTTGCTCTAATGGCCAAGTTTGGCTGTTGGCGTCAGCAGTCGGTAAACATAACAGCCCAAAAGTGGTGAGTGTGAGCAAAGCTTGCCAAAATTTTCCCATTGTCTCGTATCATCCACAGTGATTATCTCGAAGGCATTGTAACAGAAGGAACAAGTGTGGCGCCTTTATCTTTATCGCGAAGTAGTTTAACCGGCAGACTCATGCTCGCCTTCGGCGTGCTTGGGGTATTGCTGTTGCTACTGGTTAGCTTAGGTAGCCTGAGTTTGCATTGGCTCAAACAGGCCGACAGTTACCTGTATGAAGAATCCTTACCCGCCTCTCAAGCCGCGCGCCAATTAGTGCAGGCCTCTAATGCCTTATCCGATGGCGTGACCCAGTTAGGCCAAGTGGAGGATGAGCGGCAGCGGGAATTTATCGGCCGTAAGCTCAGCCTTGAAAGCGCCACAATGTTAAATAGCATCAAAGTGTTACTAACACTGGATGTGAACGAAGATAATCATTTATCCGTATTAGCTGGGCAAATCATCGAGCAATTAACCTTACTGGGTAAGAGCGTGGGCCAGCGCCTTACCTTGGGCGATGAGTTGCAGCTCAGGGCCCGCGAATTATCGGTTGCCGCAGGCCGAGCCTCTGAGCTATTGCAATCCGAATTGGCGGTTGTCGATTCGGCGATTTTGGCAAAACTCAGCCAAGCCTATCCGGATATGGCGGGAGATAAACGCAGTGGCCAATTGCTCGATGATGTGATTGAGCGAGAGTTAGATGTGCAGGAGCAGCTCAACCGTGCGCTCAAGTTAGTACATCAAATTGCGCTGCTCAGTCAGTTATTTGAGGCATCCGAACTACAGTCTGAGCTGCAATTGAGTGTTCCCCGTTTATTGGCAACCTTTGCCAGTACTGCACCATCGCACCCCATGGCGCAGCATCATCCAACGCAAGGGATGGCTATCGAGCTGGCGACCACTGAGGCGCCAGTGGCAGAGGTGGGTATCGATTTAATGGCGCTCACCACTGTGGCTGAGCTTATCCGCGACCCCGGCAGGCTCAATGCCCTAAAAACGGAGCTGGCTATTCTTCTCCATACCCCAAAAATCATTAAATTACAGCGAGAACTGAGCCAAAGCCTGCAGCGCCAACAGCGGCAGCAGCAGGAGTTAGCGGAAAAACTCTATAGCCTCAATACGCGGGTGGACAGTGCACTTAATCAACAGCAGCAGCGGGCGGAGCTGGCGCGCAGTGATTATTTAATGCAGTTGTCTTACGCCCGCTTGGGACTGTGGGGCACGGGCATATTAATGTTGGTTATCATAGCCGTAGTGGTTTATCGGGTGATCTATCGCGGCATTGCCTTGAGGTTAAATCAGGCAACCGAGGCCATGTCGCGCTTAAGTTTAGGGGACACCAATGTGAGCCTCGATGCCCACGGTGACGATGAGTTGACCGCCATGGCCAATGCCATCGAGGCATTTAAGCGAAAAACCGCCCACAACCTGAAATTACAGACGGATTTACGTCAGGTCGCCGATGAGCTGACCGAGCATAAAAAAGCCCTCGAACAAACCGTGGCCACGCGCACACAGGAATTGGCCGAAGCCAACCTGCGCCTCGATGCGGAGGCCAAAGGCCACGCTAAGGCAAGAATCGTTGCCGAGGAGGCGAGTCAGGCAAAATCCCAATTCTTGGCGACCATGAGCCATGAGATTCGCACCCCGCTCAACGGCTTACTCGGGACGCTTACCTTACTCGGCCATAGTCAGTTACCGCCCGCGCAGCAACAGATGCTCGCGCTGTCGCAATACAGCGGCACGCTGCTGCAAACTGTGCTCAACGATATTCTCGATTTCTCCCGCCTCGAGCAGGGCAATCTAACCAATGAACCGCGGCCAACGGATATTAACGCCTTGCTTGATGAAGTGCTGGCGATCATGGTGGCGGGCGCTAATTTGGCAGGATTGAGCCTAAGGCTGAATCGTCCCCAGTTACCCGCGTGTATTCATATCGATGGCCCTAAGTTGAGGCAAGTGCTGTTTAACTTGATTGGTAACGGCATTAAATTCACCCCAGAAGGCGGCGTGAGTCTTAATGTCAGCGTGCGAGGCGATAAGTTGGCCTTTGTGGTGGCCGATACCGGCGTGGGGATTGCGCCCGAGGTGCGCGAGCAATTATTTATGCCTTACTGCGTATTGCCTAATCAGGGGCGCAGTCGTGGGACGGGATTGGGGCTTGCCATCTGCAAACAGTTAGTTGAACTGATGGATGCACAGGGGCCGGGAATTTGGGTTAAGAGCGAACCTGGCAAGGGCAGTGAGTTTGGTTTTGAGCTGAGCTTTACCCAATGTGATAAGGCATTGGATACGCAAACTCAGGAGCAAAAACAGGTTAATCCCCTACGGGTGTTAGTGATTGAAGACAACAAGGTTAATGCCATGGTTGCGCAGGGATTTTTGGCGCATTTAGGCCACAGTTCCTGCTTGGCCGTCAGTTGTCAGCAGGCGCTGGCGCATGTGAGTGGCGATAAGGCTTTCGATGCCGTGATGCTCGATATTCAGCTGAGTGATGGCTCGGGCCTCACCCTATTACCCCAGTTAAAGGCGTTATTCACCAATGACAAGGTGAAGTTTGCCGCCTTTACCGCGCAGATGCAGACGGAGGAGCTTAGCCTTTATCGGGAGGCGGGGTTTGATACTGTGTTAGCTAAACCCTTGAGCCTGCAAACCCTGACAGAATGGTTAGGTGTTGCTTCGTTGCCAGCGTTTGCGCCATCTTCTTCTGGGAGTGAGAGTCCTGCGTTGTCAGCGAGTCCTTCCTTAACCTTCGCATTTGCGGAACCATTGGCGCAATCGGCTGAAACCTTGTTAGATCTTAACCAGTTACAGCAAGATCTTGAGGTCTTGGGCGTGAAAGCCGTGAGTGATATGTTGACGCTCTATCGAACATCCAGTACTGAGCAAATGGAGCAACTCTCGGTGCTAAGCTCTGTGGCGCATATCAGCGAGGGCGCAAAACTATTGCACGCGCTTAAGGGCAGCAGTGCCAGCATGGGGCTAAAAGCACTGACTCAGTGCTGTCAGCAGTGGGAGAAAGCACTAAACACCACAGGGGAAAATGGATTGGATAGCAAAGCCGTCACTGAATTAACAGCCTGCTGGCAGGCATCGATAATAGCGCTTGAGCACTGGCTAACAAGACAGAATTAGCAACACAGGGCTAGCAACACCGGATTAGCAGCAAAGGCTTATCGATAAGAGGTTAGCACTAGGCGTGAGCCGTCCTGAGTCGTACATAAGCAAAACGTATTTCTGCCTAATCAATGCAAATCGAGTGATAAAAAGGCGGCTCCCATGGGAGCCGCATTTCGTTAACTTATTCCAGGACGAGACATGAGTTATTACTTTGAGTCTTAATGCGACTCAGGTTTAACGCGACTCAGGTGTAACGCTAATCGGGCTTTACGCTTATGGCGATCAATGCATTGCCTGTTCTAACTGCTGTTTATCTTGCTGCACCCAAGCTAGGGTGAGTGTGGCGAGGGCGCTGTAAAAGCCATTGCTGTGCTTGCTATCGCACTCAACGACCTTGGCGACAAACTTGGCTAACCATGAGTCGATACAAGCATTGAGGAAGTTTAACTGGGCGGCATCTTCACTGTGACAAGTTAAGTGTCCCATATAGGCGAGGATCACGGCTAAGTGATCGGCAGGCTCAGGGAAGTGACTCTGCACTTGCAGCTTGCTCTGGTGTAAAAACTCGCTCATTTGTTGATGCTGCTGCCCAAAGAGCAAGGGTTCTTCCTCGCGACTCAAGTACAGGCTGGCATAGGGCGAGGCACTGTGCTTTGTGCCTACAAGGAATAAACCGCAATAATCGGCGGCAAGTTCGAGCAAGGCTTCATCGCTCGTTAAGCCATTTAGCACCTTCTGTATGCTGGCCACTGGCGCACTTAACTCGGGCGCATAGCCCAGTTGTGTCCAGAATTGCTGCGCTTGATCACTGGTGAGTTGCTTAAGGCGCTGCTCATCAATTTCACGGGCAAACAGAGAAGATAGCAGCTGATACACTAAGGCTCTGGCATGATTGATATCGACGTTGCTCATCGCATGTTCCTCAAGATTAACAGTGGCATGCACCTAGTTAACTAGGCGCATAGCCTTGTGGGCTCGGTTAGATTTCGACTTCGATAGGGCCATCGAAGGAGCTGACCTTAGGGACTTTGCCTTGGTATTTCTCAAACTCGACCAGACAAGTATAGGCTGAACAGGCTTGAGCTAACTTAGAGGTGCCAATGTCTAAGGTCAGTGTATTTGGGTCACCATAGCTACACAGGGCACCGATTTCGGCGCCACCTTCGACGCTGCCATCTTTACCCACTGGGCCATACCATGCGCCTTCATGAATTCGCACAACGCCTTTAGGGAAGCGTTCCGATACCACGGCGCCTGCTAACAGTTGGCCACGGTCGTTAAAGACGCGCACTATATCGCCATCTTTAATGCCGCGCGCTTTGGCATCCACAGGGCTGATGTAGATGGGTTCGCGGCCGTTGACTGTGTAAGTTTCGCGGTATTCCTTCGATTCACACATCTGTGAGTGCAGACGTTTATCCGGATGGCAAGATTGTAGCCACACAGGATATTTGTCTGAACCCGGGCCACCATGGCTACGCTCGGCTTTTTCCATCCAAATTGGGTGGCCTTGGCAGTCGTCATAACCGAACTGTTCAATCTTACGGCTGAAGATTTCAATCAAACCAGAAGGCGTGCCTAGTGGGTTGATTTCAGGATCGTTTCTAAAGTCGGCGTGGCGTGTCCACAGCTCGCCATCACCAAAGTGCACATAACCTTGCTTCCAGAAGGTGGCAAAATCTGGCATCTCATACTTACCCGCGTTCGCGGCTTTACACTCGTTATAGAGGGTTTCTATCCACTCCATTTCGCTCATATTGCGGGTGTATTCTTTCTCTTTACCCATCAGCGCGGCAAAGCGAGTGAAGATTTCAAAGTCTGACAAACTTTCAAACAGCGGCTCCACCATCTTCTGCATCGCCAAAATACCGCGGTTAGCATAGGCGCCGTATACGTCGATATCGTTGCGCTCATAGGTTGTGCAGGCGGGCAGCACTATGTCGGAGAAGCGGCAAGTCGCCGTCCAGTTCACATCGATAGTGACCACGCATTCCAGTTTATGGAAGGCTTGCTTCATGCGGTTACGGTCTTGATGGTGGTTCCATGGGTTATTGCCCGAGAAAATCATCATCTTAATATCGGGATACACCACTTTCGAACCGTTGGCATCAATGGTTTTGCCGGGTTCGAGGATCGCATCAATCCAACGGGCGACGGGAATCGTGCTGCTCGCGCCTTTAAAGTCGGTGCTATCGAACAGGGGTTTTTGGTTCTCGTCTAAGTTACGTGGGAAGGCGCCGGGCGCCGCCGCATTGGTTGCAGGCACACCAATACTGGAGTAGTGGTGACCATAGCTGATGCCGCCGCCTGGTAAGCCAATTTGACCTATCATGGTCGCGAGGACTGCGGCCATCCAGTAAGGTTGCTCACCGTGTTGTTGGCGCTGAATACACCAACCCATCATGATTTGAGTGCGGCCCTTAACTAAGGTTTTCGCCAGATCGCGAATGATGTGTGGCTCAACCCCGCAGATTGGCGCTGCCCACTCTGGCGTTTTGGCGATACCGTCTTTAGTGCCCATCACGTAAGGCACAAACTCTTCAAAGCCTAAGCTGTAGCCTTGGATGAATTTATCATCGTAAAGCTTTTGGCTGATCATCTCATGGGCGATGGCCAGCATCAGCGTCACGTCAGTCTGTGGGTTAACATACAACTGCTCACAGCCAAGGTAGGCCTGAGTTTTGGTGACCACAGGGTCGATGCTGATCACGCGGATCTTGCCCTGTTTGACCTTCTCTTTTAACTGAGCGAGGTAAGCGAAGGCCTCATGGGTTTCGGCGTTCCAACCCACTTGCAGGTTTTTATATGGATCGTTTGACCAGAGCACAATAGTGTTGCTGTTTTCTAAGATCAGCGGCCAAGAGGTGCCTTGGGCATACACTTCGGTTGAACCTAACACATAGGGCAGAATGGTTTGGCCGGCACCAGTGGAGTAGTCACCGATTTTCTTCACATAGTTGCCGTGCATCCCCACCGCACGCTGCATATGGCTGGTGCTGGAATGCAGTTGCCCGGTTGCGCGCCAGCCGGTTTGCCCCGCGTGTAAGCCCGATGGACCGTATTTGGTTTGGACTTCATCGAGTGAGTGTTTAAACAGCTTTAATGCTTTATCCCAGGTCACGCGAACGAAGCGGAAGTCCCCCCGTTGCTGGGTATTGCTCTTATGGCCTTTCAGTAAAAAGTCTAAGCGAACCATAGGGTAACGCACGCGGGATGGGTTATAGACCATGCCGCGGATACCGTTAATCATGTCCGTTGGATATTTATCTAAATCGAAAGCTTTGACCTCGGCAATCACACCGTTTTTACGTTTGATTTTAAAGGCGCCAAAGTGTGAGCCCGTGGTCAGCCATTCGTCTTCATTTAAGCCCGTGCTGGCCAGCGCGTTTAAGGGCGCTAACACTGAGCAGCCACCTAAAGCAACGAAAGAGGTTGAGGCTAAGCCTTTTAAAAAGTCTCTTCTGTTCATGGTATTACTCCCGAATTAGTGCTCTTTTTTCACGAAGGTTGACGAATGTTCCTGCAGGTATTTCTGCACTAGCGCTTGGGTGTCTTGGTCCATGTTCACGAAGGCCAACATGCCTTGGAACATGCCAGGCCAGGTATTGGCATCGAAATGCGCTTCATCTGGCTGGGTGTGGCACACACTACAGCTTGAGCGGAACGTGTCGCGGGCATAGCCCCAGAGTGGTTGCAGCTCGGTGAGCAGGTAATCCTTATCGGTCCAGATTTGGGCTTCAACCCGTTGCCATTTCAGGCCTGTCATTGGGTCTTCTTCCTCTTCAAAGGTTTGGATAACACCTTCGGTTTCGGCTGCATCTTTGCTTAACTGCGCCGACAGAATGTTTACGCCAAAGTCCATGTAGATCACGCGGCCTGCGCCGATTTTCTTACGCCAGCCATCGATACCAATTTTGATGCGCTTACCTTGAGTTTCGAGCACTTTGACCTTGGTAGCGACGTTTAAGGTACCGGCTTCAACATCACCTTTTTCACTAAAGAACAGGGGTTTAGTCAGGGCGCTGTAGTAGGTTTGGTTGGTTTCGACTGAGCTGACGCCAGCACCGACTTCTGCGATGAGTTCGGGTGCACGGGCCGTGCCCATTTCAGGTAAATGGTGGGCAATGCCTTTGTGGCAATCGATACAGCTTTGGTCGATTTCGGCGGCGCGTTTCATTTGTTTTTGCGCCAGTGGTGACATGCTTTCCCACTTCATCGATTTGTAGTTGTGGCAGTTTTTACAGGCCAGCGAATTGTCGCGATCGAAACGTTTCCATTCGCGGCTCGCCATTTCGAGGCGTTTAGCTTCAAATTTTTCAGGGGTGTTGACCGTGTTAAATAACCAGCCCCAGACATCGTGGGAGGCTTCCATCTTACGGGCAATCTTACGGCTCCAGTTGTGGGGCACGTGGCAGTCGGGGCATGTGGCGCGCACACCAGAGTGATTCGACCAATGCACAGTCTCCTGCAGCTCTTGGTAGGGCTTGCTCTCCATACTGTGGCAGCTGATACAGAAGGCTTCGGTGTTGGTAGCTTCCAATGCGGTGTTAAATCCGCCCCAGAAGATGATGCCCATGATAAAAGCACTGATGCTGACAGCGCCTAAGGTCAGCGCTTTTGTGGGTTTGTTTAGTGTGCGCCAGAGGTTGATTAACCACTTCATAATAGCGTCCTCAAAAGTTACAGTGAATTAGTGGCCGACAACGCCGCCGAAGGCTTGGATCATCCAAATGATGAAACCGTAGAGACTGATCCCCGCGATAGTCAGTGCGGGAAAGAGTATGAAAATGATGAATCCCAGCGCCTTTAACTCATTGCTGCGTGTGGACTTATCCGATGTTTGCATGGTGGGCTTTGTCATTGGGAAGAGCTCCGTTCGAAAGCGATTTTTGATAGGAGCACTATAAAGGGGAGATGTGAATGGACTTGCCTGCTGGGATGAATGGGCTTTGACAATATATGAAAAATTATGAAAATTTTAAAAAGCCAATAAGTTTTGCTTTTACTGACAGAGAGTTAATTGTATTTCTGTGATCTAACTCGGCAGTTTGTTGTGCGGTTTAGGCGTTTTTTTGAACACTGATTTTGAATTTATTCGCTAATTATTTACTGAAGTGCAGGCGAGGTCTTAGCTATCTGGCGGCGTTTACAGTATTATCCGCGCCCAACAAAGGCTGCGTTTGTGTCGTTGAAGCCATTTTAACGATGCAAAGCGTCACTGCTTGCAGATCATAGATTTTTCCCGATGTAGGAAAATGAAGTGGATCTCTCACCCAAGTCGTTGGATTTGGGGCTCTAATCTGCCGCAGCCGGCGTCGCCAATGGCTAAGCCAATTGGTATCGACCCTATTTTAAGAGATCACAAGGTATAACAAGATATGTCTGAGCAATTGAGTTCAACAGCCGTACCCTCTGGTTCGTTTCTGGACCGTTTTTTTTTAATTCAACAACGTGGTAGCACAGTTCGCCAAGAAGTGATTGCAGGGTTAACCACCTTCCTCGCTATGGTGTACTCAGTGATTGTGGTACCCAATATGTTAGGCAAAGCGGGATTCGATCCCGGTGCCGTGTTCGTCGCCACCTGTTTAATTGCCTCCTTTGGCTCGCTGCTGATGGGACTCTGGGCGAATCTGCCTATGGCCATTGGTTGTGCAATTTCACTCACCGCCTTTACCGCCTTCGGCTTGGTGTTAGGTCAGGGCATGAGTATTCCTGTGACCTTAGGCGCCATCTTTTGGATGGGGGTGATTTTTACCGTCGTGAGTGTCACTGGCGTGCGTCAATGGGTGCTGGCTAACCTACCCAAGGGGATTGCGCACGGTACAGGTATCGGTATTGGCTTGTTTTTACTCTTAATTGCCACTAACAGTGTGCAGTTGATTGTGGCCAATGACGCGGGTCTGCCTGTGAAGTTAGGCGACATTAACAGCCTGCCCGTTATCGCCACCGTGCTGGGGTTAGCGGCCACTATCGGTTTAGAGCGTCGCGGTGTACCTGGTGGTATCTTGCTGGTGATTATCGGCCTCTCCCTGTTCGGTTTAGTGTTTGATCCTAGCGTGAAATTCCAAGGTTTATTCGCCGTGCCTGATTTTACCTCTGAGCACTCGCTAATTGGCCAAATGGATATTATGGGCGCTTTAAATCCTGTGGTATTACCGATTGTGCTGGCGCTGGTGATGACGGCGATTTTTGATGCCACGGGCACCATTCGCGCGGTAGCGGGGCAAGCCAATCTACTGGATAAAGACGATAATATCGTTGGCGGCGGCAAGGCATTAACGTCAGATTCTGTCAGCAGCATGTTTGCGGGTATTGTCGGCGGCGCTCCTGCGGCGGTGTATATCGAATCGGCGGCAGGGACAGCGGCGGGCGGTAAGACAGGCTTAACGGCGACCATAGTCGGTGGATTGTTCCTGCTGATGGTGTTTTTAGCGCCGCTCAGCTATTTGGTGCCTGCCTATGCGACGGCGCCTGCGCTGATGTATGTGGGGCTATTGATGCTCAGCAATGTGACTAAGTTGGACTTTAACGACAAGGTCGATGCGATGGCGGGCTTAACCTGCGCCGTGTTCATTATCCTTAGCTGTAACATTGTGACCGGTATTATGCTCGGCTTTGTAACCTTAGTGGTTGGCCGTATTTTTAGCGGCGAATGGCGTCAACTTAAGTTAGGCGTGCTCGCCATTACGCTGGGCCTGGTGGCCTTCTATATGGGCGGCTGGGCAATCTAGGTTACTCTATAAAGTTGAAAGCGAGTGCTGCTAGCACTCGCTTTCATTCACCTCATTGTGTTCACAATAGGCTCGCAGTAAATCCTTCCAAGTCACTATCCCGACCAAATCGCCATTATCGAGCACAGGCAAACAGCCAATATTGTGTTCCAGCAGAGTGTGCGTCGCGGCATCGAGCGACACATGCGGCGCAACGGTCACCGGATTACGGGTCATCACCTGATGGACGCGTTTTTGTAGGGTTTCGAGATCTTTCGAGGTTTCGGCGCTGCTGCCTAGATTCGGGCTGATGGCACGCAGCAAGTCGCGCTCCGACAACACGCCTTCGAGTTTATATTCATCCACCACCAGTAGATGGTGGAAGTTTGCCTGCTCGAAAATCTCCTTCGCCACGGTTAAACGATCGTCCATTTCGACCGTAACGACTCGGGTACGCATAATATCGGCGATAATGATCGGCATGATAAACCCTTCCAAGGATATGTATCCTTAATGCACTGTATTACAGATACTTATAACAGACCGATGTTTATTTAGCCAATATCTTAGACAGGATTATTCCTAATCCTGCTCGTCGGTTTCGTCTTCCGTCATCAAGGGGTTGCGTAAGTCTTCGGGCAAATGGGCGCCGATATAACGTTGGTACTTTTTCCCTTTGAGTTTATGGGTATCGACCAAGACTAAGCCATCGACACAGTCGCCGAAATCGGCATCGATCCCGAAGGCGAGAAACTTGACCCCATCCTGCTTACACAACTCGCCATACTGCTTGTACAGGGTAGGCACTGCGGCGCCCATACTCGCCAGCATTTGTTTGAGTTGCTTAAAGTGGCTTGGGTAATCCTCGCCGGAATAGAGTTCATCCAACTGCAACTTGCGCTGCTTGGACAGGCCAAAAGGCGACATAGACACCGCGAGCGGCTCTGCTGGCGCAAACTCCTTGGAGTAGAAATGCACTAACATCTCGCGTGCGCTGCCAGGCAGTTGATTACTGATAGAAACGGGACCAAACAGGTAGCGATATTCGGGATGTTTAGCGAGGAAGGCGCCAATACCAAACCAGAGGTAGTCGAGACTGCGTTTGCCCCAATATTTGGGCTGCACAAAGCTGCGGCCAAGTTCTAAGCCTTGTTTGACAAAGGGCATAAAGCCGTCGGCATATTGGAACAGAGATTGGCTATAGAGGGCGTTGTCGCCGTAGCGATTTAGCACTTGCTCACCGCTGGCGAAACGATAGGCGCCGACAATTTCAAACTGTTCTTTATCCCACAGCACCAGATGTTGGTAGTAGGAATCGTATTTATCGATATCGCGGCGCTTGCCCGTGCCTTCACCGACGGCGCGAAAGGCGATTTCCCGCAGGCGACCAATTTCACGCATGATGGGATTGCTGTCCTGATGCTGATACAAATAAATCAGCTTGTTATCTTGGGTTTCACCGAGGAGTTCACATTGTTGCAGCGCGGCTTGTAGCTCTCGGCGCGACTCAGGGTGAGCGATGGCGCTTTGGGTGATAAACAGTGGATCTTTATCTTTGCCGATACGATATAGATGATTTTTAAGCAGTTTTATCTTGGTTTTTAGCGGAAAATCCATCGAGCGCACGGCTTCATTCGGGATAAGCTCGCCGATACGAATGGGCATATTGCGTTTGGCCTGCTTAAACATCTCCTTGACTAGTAGCAGTGTGGCTAAGGGTTTGTAAATCATTGAGGCACCGTAGAAGGTGGCCGAGTTTTTGGCATCCAAAAAGATTGGCAGCAGCGGCGCATTACAGGAAATCGCCATCTTTAAAAAGCCCGAATGCCACTGGGTATCGCGCACGCCGCTCGGGCGCAGGCGAGAGACTTCTCCTGACGGGAAAATCAGTACCGCGCCTTCATTACGTAAATGCTGGTGGATTTTTTCGAGGTGCTGTTTCGGCGTGCCGCCCGTCATATTACGTACTGGCAGCAAAATGGAATGCAAAGGCTTAAGTGCCATCAATAGTTCGTTAGCCACGACTTTAATATCGGGGCGGATCTCACTAATCAGTTTTATCAATGCGAGGCCATCGAGAGAACCAATCGGATGATTGGCGAAGATTACCACACGGCCTTCGCAGGGTATATTTTCGACCTCGTTGGCGGGCACGGTAAAGCTAAAATCGAAGCTGGCGAGCACTTGCTCGACAAAATCGACCCCTTGCAGATAGGCAAATTGATTGGCGATATCGTTACATTGTTTTTCATTCAACAGGTAACGCAGCATGGCCTTAGTCGGCTTGGCTAACCAAGGTTTGTCCTTGAGGGCGGGTAGGTTTTGCTCCACCACATTATCGACGGTAAAGATCATCGAACTGGCTTTTAAGGCGGGCAGTGGCATGGCCGCCGATCCAGTGCCTGTGCTCTGACTTAAAGCATTGGCGCTT
Source organism: Shewanella decolorationis S12 (assembly GCF_000485795.1). Taxonomy (GTDB): domain Bacteria; phylum Pseudomonadota; class Gammaproteobacteria; order Enterobacterales; family Shewanellaceae; genus Shewanella; species Shewanella decolorationis. Next base: position 2,800 of record NZ_AXZL01000060.1, on the reverse strand, counting down.
AATGACTCGGTATTTGGGGTTTGAGGAGTTAATTGATTCATGATTAGGCGACATCCCTTGGTTGGATTTCTGCTTGTTTGGGGCTGTGCGTGGCCGTTTGTGGAATAGGTTTTGGGGCGTTAACAGGCGCTTTAGGCGGCGTTTGCGCCAGAACAATACTGCTCAGAATATCGAGGTTTAAGCTTTGCTCGTTCCAGCGGCAGAGCTGTAATTCCCCGCTTAAGGTTTCGGTGATTAGGCTGCAGTTTTCGACCCAGTCGCCATCATTGGCGTAGATTATCTGGCGCTTATCCGGCGTGCTGTATTGGTTCTCTCGAGGGTGAATCGATAGCTCTGGCTGGTGGATATGGCCGCAGATCACGCCATCTACATCATAGTGCTGGGCATAATTCACCACGGCTTGGCGGAAACGGGCGATCGCCGTCTGCGCCTTGCCAACGCGGGATTTGATATAGCTGGCGAGAGACCAATACGGGTAGCCTAAACGCTCACTCAGGCGATGGAGATTGCGGTTGAGGAACAGCAACAAGTCGTAGAGATGATCGCCTAAGATGGCGTAGAAGCGCCCAACGCAAACATCGGCATCGAACTGATCGCCATGCAGCATTAACAGTTTGTGGCCGCTAATCCCCTGATGAATATGTTGGCGAGCAATCTTGATATTCAGTAGTGTCAGTTCGGCATAGGGCTTGATTAACTCATCGTGGTTACCCGGCAGATACATCACCTGAGTGCCGTTTTGTGCCAGTTCAATCAGCTTTTGCAATACCTTATTGTGGCTCTCGGGCCAGTGCAGGCGGCGTTTGAGCGCCCATAAATCCACAATATCGCCGACCAGATACAAGTGCTGACAACGCACGGTATTTAATAGGCTTAACAGATAGTCGGCTTTGCAATCCTTACAACCTAGATGGATATCCGATAGCCAGAGGGCGTTGACTGTGATGGTTTGGTTATTTACGGCGTTGCTGGCGTTGGCAATATGTGATGTTGAGAAGGAAGTAGTGTTAACACTGGATGTAGCATTGTAGGAAGAGTTGGAAGGAGTGTTACGGGAAGAGTTGCGGGGAGCCTTGAGTGCGTCGATAAGCGTGCGATCAAGTCCCCTGTAATTAGCTCCAGTCATCTCATATTCACCCTATGCGGCTGTTGACTGCCTTAGAGATTAGTGACGGGCTTTGACTGAATGATGAAGCTTAAGTGACATGCAGATGACAACAGGGTTGATTAGTCGGGTGTTAACCCGTCAATATTTGTTCTGGATGCAAATCTAATCGACAGTTTGATGGTTCGACTTAGAAGTTATGTGCCCATCTTTTTTATAGTTTGAATGCTCTAATCAAAATCAAAGTTGTGTGGTTTAACCCACTGATTTTTAATCAAGAGTCGACCAAGGAGGACTGCTCGTCTTATCAAAAACGTCCATGTTAAACTGACAGCTCGATATCCCTATCTCGCGCTCAAAACGACCGTTGGCCTTCGCCCTTGGATGCTCCAAGACGTCCCTAACGGAGTTGAAAGCCCCTTGTGCTCATTGCCAAATTTGCTATCGCTTCCGCACTCTTTATTAAATCAAGATCTCTATTCGCCCTGTGGCAACTCCGAGGGGAGGTGTATTCCTTGGCGTTTTGAGTCGTTAGATAGCGATTTACCTGCAAAAATAAGTGTGAAAAAACAAGAAAGGTAAAATGATATCAAGTGATTAGCTATCAAACTGTATAAAAAAACGCTACCGCCAAAAAGCAAATTCCTATAGCATCATTTATACAAATTGATATGGATGTGGCAGCGGCCATATTTGAGATTTAGTGAACAAGCGATTTATGCCTTGCAAACAGCGCAGCGCATAAATACTTAGACGTTAGGGCTACTAAGGAGTATCTGTGAAATATTTAGTAATTGTTACTTTGATTCTTTTGTCTGGGTGTGCTTCCCCACCAAAGGATATCAATGAGTTTTATAGCGGAAAATTTGCAGTGAGAGATCTTTCTACTCCTTATAGCCCAGAGCAAACTCACAATTTATTGTTCACTGAGCTAGTGAAATGTTATCAACGAGAAACATCTTCGATCATCCCTATTCCTGCAGTTGGAGCAGCAGTCAAAGTAAGCCAGTCGTCGTATGTTGAATATAACGTTCTGGAAAATGGTACTAGACAACTTGCTCTGGTAGGCGAAGCAGGTTGGAACCGTTTTTATCAGCAGTTAGTAGAAATAAAAGCAGCCCCAAATAACACCACTTTAGTGCAGGTTTATGAAATCAGTTCTGGCTGGGAAAAACACACTGCAAGAATAGCTGGTTGGCTAAAAGGTCAAGAAGCATCGGGGTGTGGTTTGTGGTAGCCCTAGTAAGCGCTAGTAAGCGAATACCGAAAAGTACCGAAACAGGACACCCAACCTTAATAGCGCGAAAGTAAACCTCCTACTATGCTTTGGTTAAGCATTGAACAAGGAGGTTTGTATGCCGCGCCCTCGCAGAACCCAGATAAGCCTTGAAGACACACCCTATTACCATTGCTGTAGCCGCGTGGTTCGGCGAGCATTTTTATGTGGTGATGATAGTTACTCGGGTAAAAACTATGACCATCGCCGTGGTTGGGTAGAATCGCTACTGTTTGAACTTGAAGCTGTTTTTGCTATTGATGTGGCGGCGTTTGCGGTGATGTCCAATCATCTGCATGTGGTGCTGCGAGTCGACATCGAGACGGTCAATCGTTGGACAGACCGCGAAGTGCTTGAGCAGTGGCATAAGTTGTTTAAAGGCGATGAATTAACGCATAAATTCGTGAAAGGTGAGTTAG
>NZ_AXZL01000059.1 GCF_000485795.1 Shewanella decolorationis S12 | reverse complement strand
CGGCAAGAGCAGGGTCAACTTGCTCTTGAATAAAGGCCCCCTTTTAGGGGGTTAAAACAAAGCCACCTTCTTCAGAAGGTGGATTCTTTACTATCGAAGCGAGCTTATTTAAGCTGGCTTAAGACGAGGACGGGCTTATCGTCGCTGCTAAGCAGCGTTAAACGCCCTTGAACTAGCTTGGCCTTAGCGACCAATGGCAGGGCTTGCATCACTTTATGCTCCTGCTGCATCAGCGCATCGACGCAGGCCTTCATCGTGCTGCCGCCAGGAATAATTTTTAGCGCCTGTCCTTGCTGGCTGTATTGGCCAAAGAAGTTGTTGCAGCTGTTATTGCCAGAGAGTTTACCTTCATCAGCGAAGGTAATTTGCGCAGGGCTGTAATCCACTGTGGGTTGCCCTTGAACGGCTTCAACATGCCAGCTTCCCTGCAATGGCACAGTCTCCTGATTGGCAACGTCAGTGCTCTGACATGCGGTTAAACCAAAAAGTAATGCGCTTAATAAAAATGTTTGTTTTAACATTGTCTCAGTTCCTTTTTCCGTATTCATGGCCATAGTGTACAAGTTTAGCGGGAGATAAAAAGAGGTTTATATGACAGATACCATTAAAAGCACTATGAATTTATTGAAGTTTTTACATTGGTTAGGTGTTTTGATGTTAGTTTGTGGACTTGGGATCTATATGTTGACCCAATGGAGTCTAGAAATCAGCGGTATGTTACTGATCTCAAGCCTCATTGGTTTAGGACTCGTATTGATGTCACCCTATCCCGTGGTGCTGTTTATCCAATGGGCGAAGCGTCAGGACGAGCTTTCTAAAGACTGATCGCCCGTAAAAGCTAGAGCTCGGCCGAGTCGGCGGCGGGATTATCATACTGCTCGGCATCGAACTTGGGCGCTTGATTTGCTTGGTTTGCTTCAGGCTCTGGCCGCATAGATTTCAGTTTGCAGCGCGCATCTTCCATCATGGGCGCTAACTTGGCTGTCGATTCTGGGGTGAAAAAGCTATAGCTAGCATCGAGTTTTAGATGGGGGTTTTGTTGTTCTAATTGTTTTTCGACCCGCTTCATAATGTGCAATATATCGCGTTCGCTATCGACGAAAGCTAACACCACAAATTGAGTCTCACTGTAATGGGCGGCGACATCAGCGGTGCGAATAGTATCTTGGACCAAATTGCCCAGTAGTCTATGGTGTTTATCTTCTAAATTATTTTCTGATGGATTTGCTTCAGTTAACTCAAAGAAGATAATCCCTGCATGGGCACCAAAACGTCGTCCTAAATTCAGCTGTCTAGGTGCCATCATCATAAAACCGTAATGGTTGAGCATGCCGGTCTCTTGATCGCGCATTGATAGGGATTCAATGCGATGGTTTTGGCATAACAGGGATAATTCCTGCTGCAGCAATATTTGGAACGGCTCCAGCATGGCGCTGTTGCTCGCGGGCTCGACCATATGGGGATTTAACACGCACAGTGAACCAAACTGACTGCCGTCGGGCCAAGCAATTGGTCGGGAAAGAATATGCTGTATTCCATCGAATTCCCGTGGCAGTTCGTCGAGCATAAAGCGGTCAAGATTGAGATAGTCTCCTTCAAGGCTACTATTTTTTAATGCTTGAAAGAGTGGGAAGTTATGAGGGAAAAGTGTGCCTGCGGTAAAAAGCGGAGTGTCGTTAACGGTAGTCACAATCACTTCAAAACCAGATTGAGTCATTTGCAATACAAAAGCATAGGCCGCACTGTAGTAACTCTTTACTAATTCGCATTGCTGCATCCAACGACCTAAATTTACCTGAAGCAGATCGTTATCCAGTACGCTGATATTGGGGTTAATAGTCTCTGGTAGCATAGAATGATAAGGAAATAGCCTAGGATAGGGTAAGTTTGGAAAACAATGACATGATTAGCAAATTTGTCGCTAAAAATTCAAATTTTGACTGACAAATTAAGTATACTCACGCGCCTAAATCTCGCAGTTAACCATTGGTTGGAATTTCCTATGTTGCAAACTCGATTAGCAACCTTAAAAGATGTTGCAGTATTGGCAAGTTTAGAGCGCCAGCATCTTAATGATGAACTCGTTTCCGGTGGTTTTAATTTAGCTGGTCAGGCATTCACGCCCAGTGAATTAACCCAGCTAGTCGAAAAGCATTGGGTTTTAGTCGCTGAAGTGAAGGGAAAAATCATAGGTTATGTGATTGCTGGTCGCTGGTCGTTTTTTGAAGCTTGGCCCATTTATCGTTTCATTCTGAAAAGATTAGAAAAAAATAATAGCGATAGCCCAAGATTAACCCGACAAAATAGCTGTCAATATGGCCCCATTTGGATTGATAAAGCTTATCGTGGGCAGGGCGTTTTTGAGGCGCTTGTTGCTAGGGTATACCAAGAAGTTGCGCCTAGTTTTGAGCATATGGTGACTTTTATCGCTGAGGAAAATGAGCGCTCATTGGCGGCGCATACTCGCAAAGCTAACATGCAAGTGAAAGATTTTTTTACTTTTTCAGACAGAGATTATTATCTTATGCATCTGGAACTTCGCCAATAAACTATTTGTTTTCGTTAATATTTTTTTCGTTGTTTTTCTTTAAAGAATCAGTATTTTGTGACATAAGTTATGCGCTAAGCGGTTGATCGACTATGCTTAAATAAATAGTTGTCGACCATAATCCTCCTAGAATGTTTGAGCTTCGCAAGTTTCTTGATAGAAGTTTTCTGATCTCTGTACGTGAATCCTTTATCGCGTTACTGCCGTTTATTCTTGTAAACTCCTTGTTATCATTGATTATTGCACTATTAAGCACTTGGGTACCTGAATGGCAGACAACCGCTATTTTCTATGGCCTGACATTCTTTTCGGTACAGCTTGCAAAAGTATTTCCGCTGCTAGCCTTGATTTCGCTTTCATTTCATTTCGCTAAGTATTTACAACTTTCAGCGATTGTTGTTTGCTCGATATCCTTTAGTGTCTTGCTGGCCTTGCATGTCCCCACTACTGGGGAGGCGTTGAATATTGACTATGTTTACGCGGTGTTAGGTGATCCTCGGGTCGTCGTCTTGCCGATTTTAACAGCCTATTTATTACGATTTTTGGTAGCTTGGCGATGGTTGGATTTAGTGAGAGGGAAGGCATTAAGTCGCTACTTGAAACAGCATCTAAACATATTATTGCCCGTTGTAATTTGCTTTATTGTGATATTACTGCTTGTGACCGAAGCATCGACTTTGCTTAGCTGGTTTTTTTCCCCTTTAATTGAAACATTACAAACGGCAAGTATTGGCATCCAATTGTTTATTCGCATTTTGTTAACTCATGTCCTTTGGTGTTTTGGCGTTCATGGTGATAATGCATATTTGTTGTTAATTGGGGTAGATAATGGTTTAACTGAGGTTGTACCAAATCTAACTGCTAGCCAATTTATGGATTTATTTATTCTTTATGGCGGAAGTGGTGCGACTTTATCGTTAATTATTGCAATTTTTATAGGTTCAAAAGATAGCGCGACTAGGCATATCGCTAAAATCGCAACGCCGTTTGCAATATTTAACATTAATGAAATTCTGATTTATGGTTTACCCATTATTTTTAATCCAAGATTACTTTTACCATTTATTATCTCTCCAATATGCAATTTTTTACTGGCGTATAGTGCCATTAGTATAGGGATGTTAGAGTTTGATACCCATAGTTTTCCTTGGATAACCCCGCCATTGATTAATGCTTATATAGCAAGTGGTCATCTGAGCACTGTGCTGTTCCAGTGCTTTCTTATCTTCGTTGGGGTTTTAATTTATTTACCTTTTGTGCGACGTTTTTCGTTGATGAGTGAACACTATGAATTTGATCGTGAATTGATAAAGCGTGTTCAGTTTCAAGATGATATTGAAAAAATGAATGAAACACATTATCTCAAGAAACAATCTGAATCTTTAAAGGCTGAAATTAATTTAGAAAAAACGATTAAAGAAGTATTAGCTGGAGAATTACAACTTCATTATCAGCCTAAAATTGCCCTAGCAGACGGTAAAGTCGTTGGGTTTGAAGCCCTCATTCGCTTGAAGGATGAGTATGGGCGTTTAAAAGGCCCCTATTTTATTGATGCTTTTCAGCGAGCAGGATATTCGCATATTGTTGACCGCTTTGTGATTAATACCGTAGCAGAAGATCTTGCTCGATGGTCGTTAGAAGACTTCTATCCCAAGGTGAGTATCAATATTGATCCAAATAATATTACCGATGTCCAATTATTGGCGGTAATGAATGAAAGGCTTGGAAGTGTTGCTGAACAGGTTGAAATTGAGATGTTAGAATCTGCTTTTATGTTGGATTTAAGCCGAATAGATAATAGCATTCGACAGCTTAAACAGAGTGGGTTTAGATTTTGGTTGGATGATTTTGGCACCGGATTTTCGAGCTTAAGCCTTTTGAGCCGAATTAACGTTGATGGCATTAAATTAGACCGAAGTATTCTTGCCAATACTAGCGAGCCCAAAGGCCGAACTCTGTATCTACAAATCTGTAAACTTTGCAGTAGCTTAGGTTTTAGCCTAACGGCAGAAGGTGTTGAAACTCTTTTAGAAGCTGAGTTTGTAAAGGAGGCCGGTGTTGCTTATGTGCAGGGCTGGTTATACGCCAAGGCGATGCCAGGACCTGAAGCCAAAGCCTTTTGGTTGGAGAGAAATAGTGAGTGATACCTTGGTCAGCAATCTGCTGACGACATACGCCAATGCGAACTTGTCGGCTTGGGATAATTTGCGAGTCTTGTTATCCGAGTGCACGTTGCAGCAGCGTGAAGCCCGTGGATTTGAAGTCGATTGCGACGATAGTCGACCCCATTATTGGTTACAGATTGAAGATTGTTGGCTCGATTGTGGCCGAACTAATGCTTACTGTGCCGCTATTGTTCCTTTAACACCGAATGCCGTTCAAGGTTCAAGGATAATTGGCATACAAGAGTGTGCGCCGTTATCCGCCGCGCAGATAAACCTGTTGTGTATACAAAACGCTCATTTTGATCACTGTGAGTAGTTGTTTCAAAAAAGTTAAGTATTTACTGCAAAGTTTATACGCTTTGACAGCTATTTATCTATGCCCAAAAGTCGTATGGTATGCTTACAGTCTTTATTGGAATTTCTGTTATTACAGCGTTTGAAGCATATGCTGAAAACGGGATAGTTAAGCCGTCACTAAACACAACCGTCGAGATAGGTAGATAAACTGATATACTTTGTGAGGTGGTTAGGTTCGAGTTCAGTGCGATAGAGCCGGAAAATTTTATCTGCTCTACTGGTAGCTGTCTTATATCTTGTAATATTTTTTGAATTATTAGCGAGGCTGTCATTCCATTAAAGTCAAAGCTATTTAGATTTATATCTACTTCCTTAATAATCTGTTTAGCAAAGAGTTCCACGCCGTAACTTGCCATCCTAGTTTCCGCTTTAGGCGGTGGATATGGTCCTATTCCTGCAGCTGTTGATATTTGTAATTCTTCTCCGGAACCTAGTTTTTGCCTTACTTCATTACGAAAATATGCAAAGGTTGCAGCTGAAATACTGGGTATCGAAAGCTCAAATGTGAGTTCAACAGAATTGTGACTTCCAGAAGTGACCTGTGCTGAAACTTGGTTATATCCTTTATAGAGAATGCCATTTATAGTGGGAGTATTTATAACAGATTTTACTAATGCCTGAGGAAGATGATTTAATCGGTATTCATCATTCTGTCTGAGTATTACTTCATTCCTTGAAATCAGATCCTGAGGGAGTGTTATTAAGTACATTCTGAGTGGTTTCCCATAAAACGCCCTACATTCCGACTATGTTAGGGCGTTTGTCTATTTATGTTATTTACAATTACAGGATAATAGTACTGTTATTATCCTTACTCGGTAAGGCATTACCATTTTGATCTTGTGCACCGGTATCACTTGCTGGGTCACCTGCGGACATCATATTGTAGGTATTACCAGAACTGTCTTCTATTTGCATGATCAGGACATAACCTGAAGCATCTACTTGCACATTAGGATATTGCCCTGAGACATACAAACTGACATTTGCAGAACCTTCAACTTCTTGAGAGTTCGATACTTCTTTGAAAACCTCATGGATTTCTTCTTTGTGGGTTTCAGCGTTGGCTGAAATGCCTAACCAGCTCCAAAATGCACTAACACCTCCACCTATGTGGTACTCTTTTTTCATCATATCGTAGGTCTTAGAATTATCTAAACTACGAATTTTGAACTTCATAGTGCCATCAAGTTTGGCCCATGCTCCCGCACCAGAAACCGATACTCCTAAACCTGATTGAGTACCGCGTTTAGTTGAAACTTTCCAAGAGGAAACGCCAGTGCTATTTCTTTCTGGAGCAGCAAAAGCAATTTGGTTATGAGGAGCGATAAAATTCAAATTAGCCATTTCGAATATCCTTATTCCTGAGTTGCTGGTAGTTCCAGCGTAGAGTGATATAAATGTTTTACTTATAGATAGGAAGAATCGTGAAGGTTCTCTTCAGCTTCCCTGCCAAAGTAAAACTCGTACTAACCACGAAAATTCTTTCGTAGTGCAGATAAGCGTAGCCGACAGTGATTCAAAATCAATCGCTCTCTTTGGATGAGTGATGTGCAGATTTCTGGAAATGAAAAAATATTATTCTTTTGATTATTTAATAGGTTGTGCATGTTTTTTTCTTGATAATTAAATTTAAACTTTGAGGGTATACTCCATAATTTGCTGATTTATAAAAGAGAAAAAAACTTAAAATAAATTCGGCTTTCTATGCATTTGCGTTGGGATTTAAGCATAAAAAAACCGCCCTTAGGCGGTTTTTTTACAATCGAAAGCTTAATGCAGTTTACAGACCTGCATCAGCGCGTAGTGCTTCGGCTTTATCTGTCGCTTCCCATGGGAACTCGCTGCGGCCAAAGTGACCATAAGCGGCGGTTGCTTGATAAATTGGGCGAGCCAGGTTCAACATTTCGGTTAGGCCGTATGGACGCAGGTCGAAGTGTTGACGGACTAACTTGATTAAGACTTCTTCAGACACTTTACCTGTACCGAAGGTCTCAACGCTGATAGACGTTGGTTCAGCCACACCGATAGCGTAAGACACTTGGATCTCACAACGGTCCGCTAAGCCTGCTGCTACGATGTTTTTCGCAACGTAACGGGCAGCATAGGCTGCACTACGGTCAACTTTTGATGGGTCTTTACCAGAGAATGCACCACCACCGTGACGCGCCATACCACCGTAGGTATCCACGATGATCTTACGACCGGTTAAACCACAGTCACCCATTGGACCACCGATAACGAAACGGCCAGTTGGGTTAATGAAGTATTTAGTGTCCTTGCTCAGCCATTGTGCTGGCAGAACTGGCTTGATGATGGTTTCCATCACGCCTTCGATCAGGTCTGCTTGGGCGATGTCTGGGCTGTGTTGGGTAGACAGTACGATCGCATCGATACCAACAATCTTGTTGTCTTCGTAAGCGAAGGTGACTTGGCTTTTCGCATCTGGGCGTAACCATGGCAGAGTGCCGTTTTTACGCACTTCTGATTGACGCTTCACTAATGCGTGGGCATAGGTGATTGGCGCTGGCATCAGAATGTCAGTTTCGTTGCTGGCATAACCAAACATTAGACCTTGGTCGCCGGCACCTTGCTCTTTTGGATCGGCGCGGTCAACACCTTGGTTGATGTCTGGAGACTGTTTGCCAATCGCATTTAATACGGCGCAAGAATCGGCATCGAAGCCCATATCTGAATGGATATAACCAATCTCACGAACCGTTTTACGGGTCAGCTCTTCAATATCAACCCAGGCAGAGGTGGTCACTTCGCCACCTACTAATACCATGCCAGTTTTGACATACGTTTCGCACGCAACACGTGCTTTAGGATCTTGGGCCAGAATCGCGTCTAGCACAGCATCAGAAATCTGATCTGCAATTTTATCGGGATGACCTTCTGAGACCGACTCAGAAGTAAACAAGTGCTTTGCCATAGTAGGAAAATCTCGTTGTTAGCAATCAAACGTGTAGAAGCATCTACATCTAGACGGCTATTTTAGTGGAATTTCATCGCCATGACACCCCCAAAGCTAAATATTTCTGTACTTAGTGAGGTAAATCTCAGCTTTAAAATTTGAACTAAAAAGCATGGTTGTCATTTAACTGATTGAAAATAATTAATTAAAAGTGTTTAAAATCCATCTGATTCCGCTGGGGATGCGCGGCGGCATTTCCTTTTTCCACCCAGATGAGCTTTGGGGGAAATCGTACAAGGTTATGTTATAGCGACTTAAAGTACGAAGCCTTAGCTTGAATAGTTCATCCTTAAGCTATTTTTATCGTAAAAAGTCCTATTGCGGGCGGGAAGGTAATATTGTGGTGAATTTTCGTTTGCGTCGCTTCGCTATGTAGGGGAAAATATGCGTCCAAATTGCCCGCTAGACCCCACAAATTAAGCAGGAGAGAGCATGTCTTCCCGTAAAGTACTCGCCAACGCAATCCGTGCGTTAAGTATGGATGCAGTTCAAAAAGCAAACTCAGGCCACCCTGGCGCCCCAATGGGCATGGCAGATATTGCTGAAGTGCTGTGGAATGATTTCCTTAAGCACAACCCGAACAATCCGAAATGGGTCGATAGAGATCGCTTTATCCTCTCTAACGGTCACGGCTCTATGCTGATCTACTCTTTATTACACCTAACTGGCTATGACCTGCCAATGGATGAGCTGAAGCAATTCCGTCAGTTACATTCTAAAACCCCAGGTCACCCAGAATATGGTTACACTCCAGGTGTTGAAACCACCACTGGCCCATTAGGGGCGGGGATCAGCAACGCTGTAGGTATGGCGATTGCAGAAAAAACCTTAGCGGCACAGTTTAACCGTGAAGGTCATGAGATTGTTGACCACTACACTTACTGCTTCCTCGGCGATGGCTGCTTGATGGAAGGTATTTCCCATGAAGCTTGTTCTTTGGCGGGCACTTTAGGTTTAGGCAAACTGATCGCATTTTGGGATGACAACGGCATCTCTATCGACGGCCATGTTGAAGGCTGGTTTACCGATGACACGCCAAAACGTTTCGAATCATACGGCTGGCACGTGATTGCTAACGTAGATGGTCACGACAGCGATGCGATTCGCTCGGCTATCGAAGCGGCAAAAGCCGTGACCGACAAGCCGACAATGATCTGCTGCAAAACCATTATCGGTTTTGGTTCACCAAACAAATCTGGCAGCCACGATTGCCACGGTGCACCATTAGGTGATGGGGAAATCGCCGCGGCACGTGAATTCTTAGGCTGGCCACATGCGCCATTCGAAATCCCCGCTGACGTATACGCAGGTTGGGATGCTAAAGAAGTGGGAGCAGCCCGTGAAGCTGCATGGAACGACAAGTTTGCCGCTTACGCTGCTGCTTACCCAGAATTAGCTGCTGAATACGAGCGCCGTGTACTGAAAGGTGAATTACCAGCCGATTTCGAAGCCAAAGCACAAGCCTTTATCCAAGAATGCCAAGCGAAAGGCGAAGGCATTGCGAGCCGTAAAGCGTCACAAAACGCGATTGCAGCCTTTGGCGCTATGCTGCCTGAACTGTTGGGCGGCAGTGCTGACTTAGCAGGTTCTAACCTGACCCTGTGGGCAGGTTCTAAAGGCATTCAAGAAGATCCAGCGGGTAACTACGTGTACTACGGTGTGCGTGAGTTCGGTATGAGCGGCATCATGAACGGTGTGTCACTGCATGGTGGTTTCATCAACTACGGCGCGACGTTCATGATGTTTATGGAATACGCACGTAACGCAGTCCGTATGTCTGCGCTGATGGGTATTCAAAACATCTTCGTTTACACCCATGACTCTATCGGTCAAGGTGAAGATGGTCCAACTCACCAACCAGTTGAGCAATTAGCTAACCTGCGTATGACGCCAAACATGGCGGTATGGCGCCCATGTGACGCGGCTGAAACCGCAGTTGCTTGGAAAGCGGCTATCGAACGTCGTCATGCACCAACATCGCTAGTCTTCAGCCGTCAAAACCTGAAGGCTCAAGTTCGTACTGCTGAGCAATTAGCGAATGTGGCAAAAGGCGCTTACGTACTGCAAGACTGTGCTGGTACGCCTGAGTACATCCTGATTGCGACCGGTAGTGAAGTGCAATTAGCGGTAGAAGCTGCGGCTGCGCTGACTGAACAAGGCAAACAAGTTCGCGTGGTTTCTATGCCATCAAACACTGAGTTTGATAAGCAAGATGCTGCTTACAAAGAATCTGTACTGCCAAAAGCGGTGACTAAACGTATTGCTATCGAAGCGGCCCATACTGACTTCTGGTACAAATATGTTGGTTTCGAAGGCACAGTTGTTGGCATGACTACCTTTGGTGAGTCTGCGCCAGGCAACGTGCTGCTGAAGCACTTCGGTTTCACCGTTGAAAATGTGCTGAACGCTGCAAAATCACTAGGCTAATTGTTTAGGTGATGGGATTACCGACAAAAGGTTAAACTTTTGAAAGGTTAATCTGTATAATGCGGCCTGCAATCGTTTGCAGGCCGTTTTTGTATATGCAGTATTGTTAAGAGGAAATAAAGACCTCAATGATCCGAGTCGCAATCAATGGTTATGGTCGTATTGGCCGCTCAATCCTTCGTGCTTTATACGAGTCTGGAAAACGTCAGCAAATACAAATTGTCGCAATCAATGAGTTAGCTAAGCCTGAAGCCATTGTCCATTTGACCCAGTACGATACTACCCACGGTCGATTTCAGCCCAAAGTCAAATTAGTCGATGATCAGATGCTGATCGGTGATGACGTCATCAAAATTCTCCATGAACCGGATCCAGCCAAGCTGCCTTGGCGTGAGATGGACATCGACATCGTCTATGAAGCGACAGGCGCTATCTTAGATCGCAACAGCTGCGAGTCCCATATCTACGCAGGCGCCAAACAGGTCTTAATCAGTCACCCTTCTTCGGCCGATGTTGACGGTACTATCGTTTATGGTGTGAACCAAGACTTACTGCGCGCCGAGCATACAGTGGTTTCTAATGCTTCTTGTACGACCAACTGTATCGTGCCCGTGATCGATGTTCTGGATAAACACTTTGGTGTGAAAAGCGGCGCGATTACCACTATCCATTCTGCGATGAACGATCAGCAAGTGATTGATGCCTATCATGATGACTTACGCCGCACCCGAGCTGCGGGTCAGTCCATCATCCCTGTCGACACTAAACTTGCCCGCGGTATCGAGCGGATTTTACCGCACATGAAAGACAAATTTGAGGCGATTTCGGTGCGCGTTCCCACGATCAACGTTACTGCTATCGATCTTTCGGTAACATTAGATAAAACAGTGGATATTGCGACCGTCAATCAAGTGTTAGAATTGGCCGCCAATGGACGATTTAACGGTATCTTAGGCTATACTGATGAGCCGCTCGTATCCTGTGATTTTAACCACGATCCGCGCTCAAGTATTGTCGATGGCACCCAGACGCGGGTGAGCGCTGGGCAGTTGGTTAAACTGTTGCTGTGGTGCGATAACGAGTGGGGCTTTGCAAATCGCATGCTAGATACCAGTTTGGCGATGATTGCAGCTAAACAAAGCTGAAGATAAGAATTTATACCAATGGGTTAAGCCTAGTGGCCAATTCGACGGGATGTCGAGTGCCGAGTAGCTATCTAAGCTAACCGATTGATGCAAAAACCAGTTTGTTTTTTTGATTATAAAAGGAAGCGTTACCATGGCAATTATCAATATGTCAGATTTAGATCTCCAAGGTAAGCGAGTGCTTATTCGTGAAGATCTCAATGTGCCAGTCAGCAACGGCGTCGTCACCAGTGATGCACGTCTGCGCGCCTCTCTTCCCACTATCGAATTAGCCCTTGCCAAAGGCGCGGCGGTAATGGTGATGTCTCACTTAGGTCGTCCAACCGAAGGTGAATACAACAGCGAATTCTCCATGCAACCTGTGGTCGATTACTTGGCCAAAGCTCTGTCTTGCCCTGTGCGCTTAGCGACCGACTATTTAGACGGCGTTGAAGTGGCGGTAGGCGAAGTGGTTGTGTTTGAAAACGTTCGCTTTAACAAAGGCGAGAAGAAAAACGACGAAGCCCTGTCAAAGAAAATGGCGGCCTTATGTGATGTGTATGTGATGGATGCCTTCGGCACCGCTCACCGTGCAGAAGCCTCAACCAATGGTGTTGGCTTACACGCTCCTATCGCCTGTGCTGGCCCATTATTAGCACAAGAATTAGAAGCGTTAGGCAAAGCCTTAGACAACCCAGCGCGCCCATTAGTGGCCATCGTTGGCGGTTCTAAAGTGTCGACTAAGCTGACTGTATTAGAAAGCTTATCTGGCATTGTCGACCAGCTAGTGGTTGGCGGTGGTATCGCCAACACCTTTATTGCTGCGGCTGGCCACAATGTAGGTAAATCCTTATACGAAGCGGATTTAATCGATGAAGCTAAGCGCTTAGTGGCGAATGCCCAAAGCCGCGGTGGCGACATCCCTGTGCCTACCGATGTGGTGGTTGCGGGTGAGTTTAGCCCAACGGCCGCTGCGACCTTAAAAGCGGTCAATGAAGTGGGCGATAGCGACATGATTTTCGACATCGGCCCCGACAGCGCCGAAGCGTTAGCGAAAATCATTGAGTCTGCTGGCACTATCGTATGGAACGGCCCTGTGGGCGTATTCGAGTTCGACCAATTCGGTGAAGGTACTAAGCGTATCGCACAAGCTATCGCTGATTCTAAAGCCTTCTCTATCGCTGGCGGTGGTGACACCTTAGCGGCGGTCGACAAGTATGATATCGCCGATAAAGTCTCTTACATTTCTACTGGCGGTGGCGCTTTCCTTGAGTTTTTAGAAGGTAAAGAGTTACCGGCTGTAGCTATGCTAAAACAACGCGGTGCCTAATATTGATTTAGGTATTGCACCATCGCGGCAGGGCGCCGCGATGGCACAAAAACAAGATAAAAAATTATAAAAAAACCGCTCTTTCTCTAAAGGGATTTACACATCACTAGAGCGATTGAGCATAAAAATCCATCCAAACGATAGCGGCCTCGGTGACCTAACGTTGATGTGACAGTCACCCTATTATTGGAGTTAAAAAATGGCGTTAATTTCCCTACGACAACTACTCGATCACGCGGCAGAACATGGATACGGTGTGCCAGCGTTCAACGTAAACAACCTTGAGCAAATGCGTGCCATCATGCAGGCCGCAGAAGCTACAGACAGCCCTGTTATCGTGCAAGCCTCAGCGGGTGCACGTAAATATGCGCGTCCACAATTCTTAAAATACCTGATGACGGCTGCACTTGAGCAGTATCCCGATATCCCGGTCTGTATTCACCAAGACCATGGTACCGATCCTGATATCTGCCAGCGTTCTATCCAATTAGGTATGTCATCAGTCATGATGGACGGTTCATTAATGGCCGACGGTAAAACCCCAGCTTCTTACGAGTACAACGTCGATGTAACTCGTAGAACCGTTGCCTTCGCCCACGCTTGTGGTGTGTCTGTAGAGGGTGAAATCGGTTGTTTAGGCAGCTTAGAAACCGGTACTGCTGGTGAAGAA
Organism: Shewanella decolorationis S12; assembly: GCF_000485795.1. Classification (GTDB taxonomy): domain Bacteria; phylum Pseudomonadota; class Gammaproteobacteria; order Enterobacterales; family Shewanellaceae; genus Shewanella; species Shewanella decolorationis. The sequence continues at coordinate 53,685 of NZ_AXZL01000059.1, read as the reverse complement.
GACGGTGTGGGCGCTGAAGGCGTATTAAGCCACGACCAACTGCTGACCAGCCCAGAAGAAGCGGCACGCTTCGTTGCTGATACCCATGTTGACGCGCTGGCGATTGCGATTGGTACTAGCCACGGTGCATACAAGTTCAGCCGTAAACCAACGGGTGATGTACTGCGTATCGACCGCATCAAAGAAATCCATGCCCGCATTCCTAACACTCACTTAGTGATGCACGGCTCTTCTTCAGTGCCACAGGAATGGTTACAGATCATCAACCAATACGGTGGTCAAATTCCTGAAACTTACGGCGTGCCATTAGAAGAAATCGTTGAAGGTATCAAACATGGTGTGCGTAAAGTGAACATCGATACCGACCTACGTTTAGCGTCTACCGGTGCGGTACGTAAATACTTAGCCGAACACCCAAGCGAGTTCGACCCACGTAAGTTCCTTAAAGCCTCTATGGAAGCGATGGCAGACATCTGTACTGTTCGCTACGAAGCCTTTGGTTGCGCGGGTCAAGCTTCTAAGATTAAGCCTTTGTCTTTACAAGCAATGTACAAAGCTTATCAGTCAGGCGCATTAGATCCTAAGATCAACCTGTAAGCCTTACATTACTTTTCAAAGCCCGCAATTAGCGGGCTTTTTTATTTTAATAAGTTAGCGACTTTTAATTGGAACCTGAATGTATTTATTGTTGATACTTGTATTGTCTTTTTGTTTTATAAGTTAAATGAATTTTGGGGTTATATGTGATTTTGATCGAGTCAATTGGATTGCCAATGGTCGAAAAATCTTCACAATAGCCGAGCTACATTATCGATTTGTTGAATGGAACATCTGGAGAAGCACTGTTGTCCTCATTTTTTGGGTTTCTGTTACTGTTAAGCATCTTGGTTTTTTGTGTTTATCTGGTCAAACTCGCGATAACTTACCAAGCAAAGCTGAAGTCATTTCAGGCTGAACTTACTCAGGCTAATAAAATAATACAATCGCTTAGGCAACAACGTGAATCTGAACAGCGCACCTTCGGACAACTGTTTGCTGAAATAACAAAAAATGTTACTTGGTTAGCGCCATATATTGCGAACGTAAAGACTCATACCGATGAGATGAATGCCTTATTGCAGCGTATCAACCAACTTCTCGACAGTACAAAGCAGTGGAATGAGTCATCTCGCCAGATGTTGTCCTCGCCATTTTTGTTACAACCTTGGCTAAAAAACCAATTAAGTTTCGAGAAGGCAAAAAGCCAACAACCTTTACCCATTCATATCAGTGAGATCCCCGAACTGCTGGTTCAAACCCATCTCGAACTGTTAGAAAAAGTCTTCAGCAAGTTTTGTCAGGACGTCAGGCAATCAACGGGTATATCAGGCTATGTGCTTGAGATAGAGTCACAGCAAGGGCTTAGCTTGACCTTAACGGGTAACGTCGAGGCTACGCGGGAAGAATGTGCCGATGCTAGTTACCTGTTGTTAAAAAAGCGGGTGGAAGAAAATGGGGGGGAACTCTGTTGCCTTCATAGTTCACAATCAATAGCGCAATATACGCTTAACTTACCTGCGACAGTCTCTGAATTACCGCAATTTACGCCAGATTTTAGATATCTACAGCATCATGTTGCTGATGAGACCAAAGCTAAAGTATTGATCGTCGAGAGCGAACCAGAGTTTATGGATTGGCTTTATTACCATTTAGCTGCGGATTTTCGGCTCACGCTTTGCCAAACATGGCAAGGAGCGCAATATGAGTTAGATGAGCAGGGCGCAGAATTAATCCTATGTGATACCCAATTAAGTGATGGTGATGCGGCCAGTTGGTTATCAACACTCAAACATCAGCCTGAATATGCCGCCATTCCCTTTGTGATGTTAACTGCGGTTGATGATCCGCAGCAACGCTTACAGGCATGGCAGTGTTATGCCGATGATTATGTCAGCAAAAACAGCGATCCCGCATTATTGGTTGTGAGGTTAAATGCTTTAATTGAAAATAGGCGACTTGTGCAGCAGCAAATGTTATCGCTTTCCTTAGCCACAAATTCTGCGCAAGCATCCTCTTCAACACCTGTGCTAAGCACAACAGAAAGCCTCGATGAACAATTCGCTAAACGTTTAAGATGGGTGATTGATCAGCACATTACCACACAGGAATTGACGGTTGAGTTTGTTGCACAGCAGTTTCATACCAGTAGCCGTTCATTGCAGCGGCGCGTACAAAGCGTATTTGGCTTGTCATATTCCCAATATTTAAAGCAAACCCAATTACAAATCGCTAAGGATGCTTTAGTCGCAGGGCACAGCGTTAAAGAAGCCGCCTACTATGCAGGTTTTACCAGTCAAAATTACTTTGGCCGCGTCTTTAGGGCTGAATATGGGGTAACGCCCAGCCAATTTAAAAAGGATGCCAGTACTAAACCGCCAAACTTGGCCTAAGTTTTTTTAATTGCATGGCTTCACCTAAGAGGCGATCAATAACTTGTCGATCGCTTTCTTCAGAGAGGTGTTGAACACAAAAAGTGCTGATAGCAAGTGAGGTCAGTTGCTTGGCTTTATCTGTTAGTTGCTGCGCGAGTTGATTGGCATCCTCTAACCGATAGCCGGGTAAAATAATAATAAAAATATCGCCAATATAACGAGTTAATATGGCATTACTGGGTAAGTGATGATTGAGGATATGGCTTAACTGTTTTAGGCGCATATCGCCAATGGTATAGCCGTGAACTTCATTCACTTTACGAAAGCTGACAATATCCAAGGCAACAATAGAAAGGGGCGTTAACTGATGGCGACTTTCAATAATCTGTTGTTTAAGTCGGCAATATAATGCATGGCGATTATGGCAGCCCGTTAATGAATCGGTATTGGCGATTCTTTCCATTTCTTCGAGCAGTTGCTCTTTTTCGGTGACATCGGACAGCATGATCACACTGCCAATCGCCATGGCAGCGTTTTTTCCCATGAGTGAACGCTGTACTTGGACTCTTTTACCATCCTCTAATCTGATCACCTTAGTTTGGTTATCAGCCACCAGTGATGGGTCAATAAAACTACTTAATGGTTGACCTATTTTCCCCGTCGATAGTGTTGGCAAGAAGATTTTTGCCTTTGGGTTATAGTCAATTAAGCGCGATTGCTCATCAATCACGATATAACCTTGTTCAACTTGGTGAAATATTTGATCCCGTGCAATGGGGGTGAGTTTAATTAAGTCATAACGAAACACACTTATCGCAAAGGCGATAGTACAAAAAAATAAACCAAAAGGACTCATATCAAGGCCGTAGGGAGTATTGCCAATAAGCGTCCAAATATAGTTCAGCCAAGTTAAGGTAATGCCGACCAGAATGAGTAAAATCTGTGGCCTTAATACTGGATGTGTATTTTGCATGCAGCGGATAAAAATAATCACACTCACGATAACGGCCAAATGAATATAGAGCGAATACGCTAAGTACAGCCATCCTAAATGATTGGTCGTGACACTGATGTTATCCACTTTTTCTAGCCCGACAATATTAAAGCCTAGCCCATGCAAATCATTGGTTAATTGGCCTAATAGCACTATGGCACTGATCGAAAGCAAACTACTCACTAACCATAAAGGTGGCGAGGTTCGGGTCTGATAACTCACCGCAAACAAGACTACACAAGTAGGAATAAAGCAGGCACCTACAAATTCAATATTGAGCCAAAATTTAATTGAATCTAGCTCATGACTTGTCAGTTCAAAAGCATAACCAAAGGCTTGAATGGCGTAAGCCAGCAGCAGCCCAATAAACCAAATCGTGAACGCTTGGTAACGGATTTTAAGTGTCGCCCCTGCAAGGATGAGGCATAGTGCGGAGATAAGGAATAATAACCAACTGAAAACCGTAAAATCAGCAAACATGCAAACGCCTTTTCACTAAGCCACCTCTCAACATTAATCACGGGCAGCTAACTAGCGCATATGCGCTAAGTATCTATTCTTCTACAAAACGTGGCTATCTTAACGTTATTGATACAAGAAAGAAATAAGCCTAAAACAAAAGGCTGACACCTAAACCGCATTATTCATTCGCACTTTTACGCCAACTATTCGGACTTATACGCCAAGGTGATTGCGTTCAATCCCCTACTGAGTTCACATACAAGTACTTTATTTTTCAGTCGTTAATCTGTTATCGCTTAAGACAACTATCTCAATATTCAATGGGCACAATGGGCTGTTGAGTATCACGATAGCGCTGAGTGGACTTTGGCTTGGCAATAACAGATAAAGCAGAAAAGGGAATAACCGTGATTCGAGCGAAAAAACCAATTACACAGGCATTTTCAATAGCCTTGTTTGCCATGCTCTGTGGCGTACTTCCTGGTTGTGGCGGAGATGACGCAGGGGCTAATCCTTCACCAGAGCAACCGGATAATGGTGGTGGCGTTACTCGGGTCACCATCAGTTCGGTCGCCTCAGAGGGCGGCTCGATATTGCCCGCACAGCTTGAACTCAACAAAGGCGGCTCAGCCAGGTTTGCTATTAGCGCCAATCCTGGCTATTCCATCGACCAGATCACTGGCTGTAATGGTGAGCTGAAAACCGCAATGAGTTTGAACTATGCAGGCCACAACGACTGGCGGGTACCCAATTAGATACTCTGGTGCAATACTCGGAAGGTCGAGCCCCCTTAGCACACCCCAATGGTGAGTATTCAGGCCATACCGATGGCTGTTGCCTTGGCCACAACTACCAAAGGCCGACCATTAATACCTGTGCTTTTCCAAATATGCCAGAGTCGAGTGATTCTAGTTATTGGTCGTCTTCGCCCTATGCTAGTGATAGTAGCATTGGGTGGTTCGTCCACTTCGGTGTTGGTGGCATCGACCGCAATTATAAGAACGGTTTTGAGTTGAGCTACATTAACGTCCGTTTGGTGCGTGTTGGACAGTGATTGGCTTTGGCCGTGCGTCTTTGTAGCGCATTTTAAGGGGTAAAAAGGCAGAGTTGATGCGGATGCTGCGAGTGAAACTAACAATACAGCTTGGATTGGTTATCGAAATGATAGTGATTGACTTATTGGCCATTTAAGTTACAGAAGCGTTTCAGTGTGTAATGTCAAATACGAAAAAATTAGTCTAAAAATAGAGGTGTAAATATATGAGTCAAACAGCTAAACAGGATTTTTTGAAAACGTTTAAACAATATTCTTTACTTTTAATCGCGCTTTTTTACATTATTTTTTGTGTGATTTTGATGTCGTTTGCCAACCACAATACTGATTTTTTCCGGTCTGTTTGGGGTGTGTTTTTTGAGTTCTATGAGAGTGCCTTTGGTGGTGCTAGTGATGATTTTTTTATGTTCGTTTATGGTGTTGCACATTTTGTCATTTTTAGTCCGGTTGCGGCATTGTTAATAGGTTTGCCATCCTACATCATTCTTCGACTTATGTCTCGTCAGCCCCGTAATCTCATTTTACCTCCTATCATAATGTCATTATTAGGGATGGTTTTATTTGTAATATTAAATATTACAATTGATTAATAATATATCTATACCCTTCCTACTTGACGCTGCAGCGGTGTTGGCTACGTTCGTTCACCCCAATCACATAGTGTATCTATGCTCATGGGGATTCACTCACTTGCCGCCTACCTGCAACTCCAAGTAGTTTGAGTATACATTGATATTTGGGGGGGGAAGATACGTTAAATGGCTGGAGTAGTAATGGTTATTACAGGCTATTCCCACAAAGACCAATGGTCTATAAGTGGGAAACTAATGGCGCATTTTAGTGTGTAAAAATAAGAGTAGGCACGGATGCAGCAATTGAAGCAAACAAAAAGGCTTGGGTTAGTTCTGCTGGGTATAGGGTTATTCGGCGCTGTGGTTTACGCGCTGAGCATGCTAGAGCGTGGTGCGGTAATAGTGGGGGATAGTGATTCACTATCTCCCATGCCAGTGCCTTATTATTTAAACCTTAAAGAGGGCGAGTACGCCCGTCTCATCCCTCGGGCGCAGAAACAGTATGCGCTGGCACTGTGCCAAGGTGAAGACTATTGGCCCTTGCCTTATCTCGCTTACGATAACCTGTTATTGCAAGAAGTGCTGCAAAATCAAAATGAGTTTTCACAGCAGGACTATCTTAAAAGTCGCCTTGCATTACTGAACGAACGCTTTCGTTTTAAGCAGGATCAGCCTTTTTTACGTGGCGAGTTGCAAACGCTATTGCAAAGCAGCACTGCAGAGCAAAGCATCACCTTCAGTGCTTGGCTGAAAAACCGGATGGCAAAACAGCTTGAGCAGTTTCAGCAGTTGGATCATCAGCTAAAAGCGAGTCAACCTTGGTGGCCGTGGGCCGATTGGCCAAGCGATAATCACTGCTTGCAATGGGCGAAGCGGATGCAAAACGATGACTCTCTCTCGCAAGTGCCGATTTACCTTACCGACAATGGTGGTGGCAAAGGCATTGTCATTGATGACTTTTTTGCTTTGTTGTTAGAGCATCAAATCGATCAATACCTTGCGCGCGGTGATGTGCAAAGTGCCGCCAAGGTGTGGCCGCAGGTGATCCGATTTGAATTGCTCGATGCCCGCATATGGCAAGACAACATCATTGCGCATATTGATGAGTATTTGGGCTTTATTACGCTGTTTGGTTTAGATAAAACCGAGGCCGTGGCGTACGCCGAAGCGCAGTTGCAGCAAATCGACGATATTGATTACTACCCTGACGATAAAGCCATTATGCTGCGCAGCGTACAGTACTTGCGCCAACAGGTTGCGAAAGAGACTCAGTTGACTGACATTTCTGTCAAAAATCAACATCGCTTGCGCTGTTATCAAGGTAAAGCGCCTTGCCTAACACTATGGCAGTTGTATGAACAAGGATAATTACAATTATGAGGTTTATACCAATTGATTGAATGTACTTAGCATGGTTAAGTTATTTATAAATAATATTAATCAAAGAGGCATGAGGGAAATGCAGATTAAGTAAAAATTTTTACCTTAAAGTTTTTGCATATATTGAGTTTATGGCTGATGCACTGTTTAATTTACGCCATTATTTTATAGCGAGTTATTAATTATCTTGTTATTAACAATGTTCAGTCTGCATACAGGAATTGAATGTTTATCATGCTTTTGTTTTTTTAATCTATTTTGGTGTGTGTTTGGTTTTTTGTAGTGTTCTATGTTAAACGATAAAGTCTTTAGTAGCTTTAAAATGTAAATGGAGAAAAGTAAATTGAAAATTTTTAAAAAGATCGCTTTGATAGTTCTCGTGCTATATGCGGCAGGACTATCATTTGTGAATTATCTCATGTATGTCGAGGATGAAAAAGGATGGGTTAACTTAAGGGAGTTAAATTCGAACTTAGCTACTGTAAAAGACCAATTCAAAAAATATAATATTAATATGGGATATTTTGGTGAAGCTAAAGGTGATGATTCAATAAGGTTTTCTAAGCTTGAATTAAGTCATAATAAAGCAAGTTTAGAGTTGGAACAGGTTCTGATCACGGGAGTTGGTTCTACACAACTTCAGTTAGAGGCTCGTTATAACTATTTTGTTGCCAAAGAAAATATATTAAATGGGAATTTTGAGGCCATTATCGATTTATCTCGCAATAACGATAAGTTAGCTATGGCAGATATAAAGTTTAAGCTAAGGTCTAGTGGTGTAGAACGAGCCAAAGGTACTTTGGTTTTAGATTATTCACAGACAAAAGATTCAGATGTTGATAATTTATTTAGTAAAGCTATTGTTAAAGAGTTTAGGTTGAAGCTTGATGATAATAGTTTGCTTTCCGCTCAGGCTAAAGCAACAAGGGATTTTTTGAGTTATGCTAAGCCTGAAGTGAAAATTAATGACAAAGAACTAATGTCTCATGTCACTAATACATATTTAAATAATGCTTATGTTGCGCTTAATGAGTTAGGTTATACGCTAAATAATAATGATGGTGAGCAAATTAAAAAGTCGCTAGAGGATGAAAGTTTGAATCTCTTTGTATCCTACAAAAGTAAAGATAGTTTAACACTAAAACAGTTATACGAGAAAATTAGGTCAAACAAAAGTCCTGTAATAATTGGAGTCCTCTAGCGGAGTCCATCTTGAGATAGAGTTGTAGCATTTTCGCTACAACTTTATTCTTTTTCATGATGTTGGCATATTACATTGAGGCATAAATAAGTGCTTTATTGTTACAAACCTTCGTACTGATAAATGTGATTATTGCGATAATAAGGGTGTGGTTTAAATCTATTTGATTGGCAGTGATCGTATGCAGAGGTCGTTCTATCTGTGTGCGCTTGTTGGACGACTCCTTAGGGGATCGTGTTGTTGCTATTTCCGCCTTTTTATCATGTGGTTAAGATGAGTAACGACATCGTACGGATTTTGCCTTGCATCAATGTCTGCTAACTTGTTGCAAAGTTACGCTGAAATCTTAACGCCCTAGGAGATCCGATGAACTGGAACCCCGATGATTACTTAGCCGCGTGGTACTTTGCGGCGCGCGCCCATGCTGGGCAAACCTTCAAAGGCCAACGGCCTGATGAGCACTTGCCTTATTGTGTGCATTTAGGCGCGGTGGCAATGGAGGTGATACATGCACTTAAATCGCGCCCCGATCTTGATGGCCGTTTGGCACTGCAAGTGGCGCTGCTGCATGATGTGATTGAAGATACTTCAACCCGTTATCAGCAAGTGGAAGAAGCGTTTGGGGAGCAAGTGGCGCAAGGCGTGTTGGCACTGAGCAAAAATAAGCAGGTAGGCGATAAGGCAGCGCAAATGGCCGATTCACTGGCGAGGATACAACAGCAGCCAGATGAAATATGGCTGGTGAAGCTGTGCGATCGCATCACCAACTTATCACCACCGCCACACCACTGGAGCCGTGAAAAAATTGCTGCCTATCGCGATGAAGCGCAGCGTATTTTAGATGCCTTGGGCCGTGCCGATGCAGGCGCTGCCCAGCGGTTAAGCGCACGTATTGCCGATTACGCGGCGTTTTGTTCACCGCAAGCTGAGTAGCAGTAAATGAAGGGAGTGAAAAGCGCATGAGCCAACTCTCGCTAAGTGAAGCGACACACAGAAATATTCAGGCGTTAAACCAAGCGCAAAGGGCTTCGCTGCTGCCTATTGTGCAGCAGGTACTGCACTATCGCGATTTAGTGGCTCGCCAAGGTTGGTTAGTACTGGAAGTGGCGTATCAACCCTTTGGCGAACCGGTTTTGAGCCAAGCTGCACAAAGTTATTGTGACAAAGTAATCGAACTTTTGCTGTGGGGGCATGATGCCAGCGCAGTGGCGCAAGTATGCCAGAGAGGGTTGTTGAATCAGCCTTTTTCGGCGTTTGAACAACTGGCGCTGCTGTTGTTTAGCGATGGTATGCTGGCACTGAGCGAGGGCAGGCCACGTGATTATCTGCGCGACATCATGCTCGCGTCACTCGGTTTTGAATGGCAAGCGGCTTTGGAAGAGGCAGAGCAGGCGCGCGAAAGAGAGTATCCGCTTGCACCATTAGTCTGGCAGCCATTCACTGACGCTCAGCTACAACAAGAGTTAGAGAACCACGTGCCCGGCGATCAACCCCCGTGGCGCGCCGCTTTTTTGTTCGCCCATTTAAGCGATGCACAGTTACAAGCGTTACTGCGTGAAGCTCAGACCAGCGACTGGATTAATCTGCTGTGGCTGGTGCAAAGTGAACCATTATGGCAACGGTTGGCGGATAACATTACGCAGCGGACTCAACGCCATTTTCATGAAAGCTATCAACATCATTGGCAAGGTGTCAGACGCAGCCAACCGCTGGCGGCGTATTGGCTAGAGGCGTATCAATCATTCACCAATCTCTATCAGTTGCTGCATGTGCAGCTCGGTGATGAGCTATTCGCGCGCTTACTGGGTGATCTGCCCAAAACCGAGAATGGAGTCCCTTATGACAGCTAGCTCAATGAAAATCAAAGGTCTCCCTCAATGTTTTGGCTGCCTACTCCTATTACTTGCCATGAGTAGTTCTGCTTATGCTGCCCACGAAAGCACTAACCCACTGGATAAAAACTCCGCATCTTTTCAACAGGCCTACGCACTATTGCAGCAAAATGGCGCGTCGCTGGATTTGGAGCTGTTTGAAAAACATCCAGTGGAATATCAAGCGTATTTGCTCGGCAGTTACAGTGCGCAGGCGCAGCATTACCCGTTAGCGATTGAATGGTTTAATCGAGCCTATGCGGATGTAGATAAACTGAACGAGTTCAGTCAGCAGAGCTTGCTCTATCAGTTAGGATACAGCTATGCGCAGCTTGGTGAGTTGGCTGAGAGTGAAACTTGGTATCGCCGTGCGATAGCCAAAGGCAGTGCCGATGCTTGTGTTAACTTAGGTGCGAGTTATGAGCAGCGCCAGCAATATCAACAAGCCGAGGCTCAGTATTTAAGCTGTCTTCCTGACAACGAAAGTGCCTTACTTTACCTTAATCTCGGTACGCTTTATTACAACGGGTTAGTGAAGCAAGATAAAGGCTTAGGCGGCCGTTATTGGCAGTTATCCGCTAAGCTCGACCCCTACGATAGCGATATTCAATATAACCTTGGCGTGTATTACCTCAATACCGAGCGCGACTTAGACAAAGCCCGCTATTACTTTAGCCAATGCAGTTGGCAAGAAAGTGAATGTGCCAGCGTGTTATCGCATCCCTTGCTGATTGGCCGCAGCGCCGAACAAGCGCATTGGCAAGCATTACGCCAAGGCAGTGTGGTCGAACAGCGTCATCTTTTAGAGGACAGAGCCAAGCATTTGTTACCTGTACCTGTGTATTTTGAGGATGAAACGGCAGAGATTATGCTGCAAGTGCAATTGAACGATAAAGAGTGGCAGAAGATCACCGCCACGGCTCAAAGCCGAGAGCAGTTAGAAAAAGCCTGCACTTGGTTAAATCGACTGATTTGGGTCGATACCTTTTCGGGGGCGAATGCACAAACCTATTTGCAGCTGAATCGTGGTACGTTAACGTTACCCTTGGAATGGAAATATCAGGGCTTGCGTTATCAAGTCCTCGAGCAAAGCGGACAGTGGCAGTGTTCTGCGTATCCCCTTAAATCTAATGAGTAATTGGTATTAATATCAAGAGAGCTGCAAATAATTGTGGTGTTGTTTTTAGATCTTGAGTTTCGATAAAGACATATGATTTTTACTCATTCTGTTAAGGTTTAATGATGGCGAGATTCCATGGCATATTTTGAAACTGCTTATGTGGATTTGGTGATACTCAATGTATTTATGAATGCCTTGGCTTTAATAGAAAAATCGATGAATTTTTATTTTTCAATCGTAAATGTTAGTATTGCGCAGATTTTTAGGGGATTAAACGGAACAGGAACGGATAAACATGAAGAAAGTACTGACCGCGGCATTGTTGATGACTGCGCCATTTATGGCGAATGCTGGAGCCGATTTTGTTAAGGGCGACAAGACATTCGCAGGTGAAGCAGAGCTAGGGGCAACCTTAACCACAGGCAACACTGATACCTCATCTTACAAAGGTCGCTTAAACTTCAAGCATGAATTAGGTGACTGGGAAAACCAGTATCTTTTAGAAGGTTTATACAAAGAAGATACGGGTGAGGTCACGGCTAAACGTTATTTAGCGGGTGCCCAGGGTAACTATAGAATGAATGACCGCAGTTACTTGTTTGCCAATGCTAATTACGAAGTCGACCCTTTTACCGGTTATGACTACACAGTATCAGGCGCGGCGGGTTATGGTCACAGACTCTATGACACCAGTAAGACCTTCCTGGATGTGGAAATCGGTCCCGGTTACATCTATCAACGCCTCGATTCAGAGCAAGCCCTGTTAGAAGGTACTGATTCGAATGACAGCGTGGTTGCCCACGGCGTGATCAACTTCGAAACTGAAATCACTGAAACCTCAAAATTCCAGCAACGTTTTGTGGCCGACTATGGTGATAAGTTGGATGCACGCTCAGAAACTTCGCTTACGGCGAATATTATTGGCGCTTTGGCAATGAAATTTGCCATTATTGTGCGTTACAACAGTGAGCCTTTAGATGATAAAAAGAGCACAGATACTGAAACAAATATGACCTTGCTCTATTCGTTCTAATCAATGTGATTGATATCAATAAAAAAGCACCGAGAGGTGCTTTTTTATTGACTGTTTTTGGACTAACTTGAAACAAAGTTAGTTAATTCTTTATTAGTTGTGCCTGTAGTTATACAAAAATTAATGTTGTAAGTGCCTTTGGTTATCGGGAAATGCATAGAAAGTTGCGATTTATCAAAATTTACAGAACGAGAGCTATGGTAATTTGCGATCTTCTTTCCCTTGCAGAGATCAACTTTGATGAAATTACAGCGGTGGTTTAAGAACGGTGGAGTAGGATTGTTTAGCCTATTCTGCATTGCAATATTGAGCGGATTCTCACCAGCAGTTTGGGCTATGACCGAAGGAACAGAACGGCTCGATTTAACCGCTGCAGCAGTGGGGTATCTTGCCATTTGTGTCTTCGTACTTGCCTATATTTTGGTGATGGCCGAAGAGGCGCTGCACCTGCGTAAATCCAAACCCGTATTGGTCGCAGCCGGCATTATTTGGGGCATGATAGGCTTTGTGTATGTGCAACATGGGATGTCCGAGGTCTCTGAGGCGGCTTTTAAGCACAATTTACTGGAATACGCCGAGTTATTACTCTTCCTATTAGTGGCGATGACGTATATCAATGCCATGGAGGAACGTAATTTATTCGATGCGATTCGCGGTTGGCTCGTGGGACGCGGTTTTAGTTTGCGGACCGTATTCTGGCTAACGGGATTTATGGCCTTCTTTATTTCGCCAGTGGCGGATAACTTAACCACGGCTTTATTAATGTGTGCTGTGGTGATGAAGGTCGGCGCGGGGCAGCGCAAATTTATTACGCTGGCGTGTATCAACATTGTGGTTGCGGCGAACGCGGGCGGTGCCTTTAGTCCCTTTGGTGATATCACCACCTTAATGGTGTGGCAAAAGGGTTTAGTGCACTTTGCCGACTTCTTCCATCTGTTTATTCCTGCCTTGGTCAACTTTGTCTTGCCTGCGGCTATTATGAGCGTGTTTATCCCACGTTATGTGCCTGAGCCAGAAAAAGAGCAGGTGTACACTAAACCCGGTGCTAAACGTATCGTAGCGTTATTCCTGTTGACCATTGCGACGGCTGTGTGTGCTCACTCCTTCTTCGGCATGCCACCAGTGCTTGGGATGATGACAGGGTTGGGCTTCCTGCAATTCTTCGGTTATTACCTGCGTAAGACCTTCGATAAATCAGTTGCCCGTGAACGTGCTAAGGCGGAGTTGCGTCAAGATCAACAACGTCTTCAACAGCTTGGTAGCGTAGTGCCCTTCGATGTATTTAGCCGTATCTCCCGTGCTGAATGGGATACCCTGCTGTTCTTCTACGGTGTGGTGTTATGTGTGGGTGGCCTAGGCTTTATGGGCTATTTAAGTTTGGTTTCAGAGGCGATGTATTCCCATTGGGATGCGACCTATGCCAACGTGGCTATCGGTCTATTGTCTTCGGTCGTCGATAATATTCCGGTGATGTTTGCTGTGTTGACTATGAATCCCGAGATGGCGCTTGGTCAATGGCTATTGGTGACGTTGACTGCGGGCGTCGGCGGAAGTTTATTGTCGATTGGAAGTGCTGCAGGGGTGGCTTTAATGGGGCAGGCAAGGGGGATTTATACCTTTGGCGCCCACTTACGTTGGACACCTGTCATTGCATTGGGCTACGTGGCGAGTATTTTAGTCCATATGTGGTTAAATGCAGCAATGTTCTAGAAACAAATGAAACGCAGTGTATCTTTGTGTTTTTTAGCATTTAATTTTTTATTGATGCAATTCACAGATTATTAATCTGCTAAAGCGAGATGCTTCTGGATCACTGCGTCATTTAAGTTCAAATTGTATACTCGGCTCCAAGTTAAATGGTGAGAGGAGCCGAGATGCAAATTGGTGATTGTTGGTTTGATGCGCATGAACATTTGTTAGTTGATGCTTCTGGCTGCCGCTGGATATTGAGTGTCGATGAGTTTCAAGTGTTGAGTGTATTGGCTAAGAATCAAGGGAAGGTGGTTTCCCGCTTCGAATTAATTCAGTTATTGTCGTCCTATGATAAAGACTCACTTCGGTGTGATGATCAGCTTGATGATGTGATTAAGCGTATACGCACTATATTAGGGAAAAAACCTTATTCTCTACTTGATACCGTGAGAGGTGAAGGATTTATTTTGTACCCTTCGCAAGCATCAATGAGATATAAATTGCTTAGCTCTCCAACATCCCAAATAAATTCGTTACAGTTTTTGTTTATCATTCTTGTCAGCCTAATGACTTTGTATGGGATTAATATGCATATATCTCATCCCACAGTAATAGCGCCTAATTATCGACAGCAGATCATGATGCACAATGGCTCGTCTTCAGAGATAAAGTTCTACACTGGTCAGCACTACGAAGCGAATATGAAATTATTCGTCAAGCAAATGATTGGTCAAATGGAGGCTTGCGCTGTTTCTCCTTGGCAGTCAATTGCAGCCAATGTGTCAACAGACCGAAAATTGATCAGCTTCATTTTGCGAAATAATCGGGAGAATGGGCTGAAATTTCAGACGGTAAAATTAATGTCAGATAATTTTATAGCAGATACCTCGCAGCCAGATTGGCTCATTTTATCGGGGATTTGTAGCTAAAATGAACAATACCATTCTGGCATTGGGCCGCTTTAAGCCGTGGCAACTTTTGCTTATCTTCGTCAGCGGAGTTGGAATATTAGTCTTCGGATATACGGCGAGTTTTAGCCATAAAAGTTTGAACTTAAACTGCCTGGCTCAGCTGTATCAACCGCCTTTTGGGGATGCCACCTCGTCTTCATTGCATCATTCCTTATCACTTACAGTAGAAGTGCAGGACAAAAAAGTGAATTTAAATTATCGTTACGGCAGTAATGATAAGGAGCTTGCGTCCATTAATTACTCTGGCGTAGTTAAAAATTTTGATATTGGCTCAATGACTTATCAATTTGGTTTGGCTCAGGCAAACGTCCAAATGGATCTGCTACAGATAGAGCTCCCCGAACCCATTCGAGATGATGTTCAACGTTCAAGGGAGGCATTAATGGCGCTGGGGACAATGAGCTTTAATATGCAGATAGTGGATATTAATCGTCTCGATGACTATACCCTAATTAAATTTACCCCCAGTGGTAATTTATGGGCATGCAGTAGTCGCTAATAACAATATAGGCATCCAACTCCTCCCTGAAGTGGATGCCTATCTATTGGGACGCGATGAAAGGGATTACAACGGAGCGACAGGGACTAATGCCAGTTCATTATTGGCTTTCGTGCCATAGATCTGAATCGCGACTTTAATTTGGGACACTGCGCCACTCGGATCCTTTGACTGCCAATCTAGTCCTGCTATTTCAAACTGGTATTGACCATTTTTTACCTCAGTCAACTTACCACTGCACTCACCTTTGCTCTGGCAGCGATAGTTTTGGGTAACATGCCAACGCTTCCATGCCTTGGCATTTGACGAAGATTTACTCTTGTCAGGAAAGCCAAAGTAATAGATATCATAGCTTGTCGCCTCGGTAATTGATGCTTTGTTCGCATCCGTCAGCGAAAAGTTTAATGTACCAGTCTTAGGATCAAACTGCTCTACGGTCAGATTAATCTGAGTTGCGTCATTGATACTGACGCTGGTTTCCACTGGCGGCGGTGGTGGCGGAGGAGTGATTTCCTCTGATTTATCATCACTACCACAGCCGACTAGTGCGAGCGTACCTAGAGTTAATATCAGTAATGGGGATTTCATCACTGCCTCCTTAATTAAAGTGTCCTGTGTGGCAAGTGGTACATTCCATATCGGTTTTTACACTGGCGGCCGAACCTAAGGTGCCTGTGCTGCCGTGGCACACTTGGCAATCTTGCGCTTCAAGTGAAGGTTTACTACCCGGTAATGCCCCAATAATCTCCCCTTGATAGGCACGATTTAGCAGTTCGACTAAGTGATACGTCATAGAAGCAGATAGGCGATAGCAGCGCTCACCTTTCTTGGCGAATGGCAGTCCTGAGGCCCGAGACCAGTTACTGATTGAGGAGTGGCACAATACGCTCATCGCCTTTGATGAACTGCCTACAAGCGCTGTTTTTTCCGCGGTTGAACCTATGCCAGCAATAAATTCTGGGGAAGAAAGTGGCAAAGTGGTGTTTTCGTAATAACGGAATGCATTTGCAATTACGGCGTTATTTTGGCCATTGATATCATCTAAGATATTGACCAGCATACCGATAGCATTGAGGTTGCCGCACAGAGTTCCTTGGCCTGTAACCCCTGCAAAACCATAGCCTGCCAATGCGGTTGGGATGGACTTAAACTTATCGGCATCGGCACTCGTTGATTGCGCTAGCATAGTGACAACTGAGTGAAAGACTTGATGCATACAACCACCACCTGTCTCGTAGGCGAGTTTGGCCGTTGCCATTGGATCGAGTGGCACGTATTTTAGTTTTTCACCGAGTGCTAATTGATATTGGCCGTCGGCATTGGTGGCTGCAAACGCTGAAGTTCCCATTAAGGTTGCGCCCGCAGCCGCTGTGCTAATTCCGATAATACGAGTTAATGCTTGGCGTCGATTAATGCTCATCATGAATATCCTCTTGAGTAATTGCTTTTATTTATCAATCATTAACCATTGGTTGATGGCATCATTCTATGAAGCACAAATATAAATAGTGTGATTTGTCGCAGGGGATATTTCGCTGTGATGAAGCAAGGTAAGCAGAGGGATATCAATCGCTTTAGTTGATTGCTGTAACTTGGTTATCTTATTTTTATCGATTTCAATCTGTGGGGGAGCACATTATTTGTGACATTTATGTAAATTTATGCGGATTTGCTAGCAAACAAAGCCGTCACAAAGGTCATTTATTGCTGTGAGCTAACGCAGATTTTTGTTTTATGCTCATCTACTTGCGGGGGAAGCTCACGAAAATTAATTATTTAGTATCTTGGGTTAACGGGATCACAGTAATCATTAGATGCCTTGCATAGACTTAATTCGATGATTTATGGGTTGGAGTTTTTTATGCAAGTGGGGAGCTGTTGGTTTGACCGGGAGCGTGGCTTACTCGTCGAACAGGCTCGAAATGAATCTTGGCACCTTCCCCGTGCCGAGTTGCAAGTGTTGAGCCTATTGGTTGAACATCAAGGTAAACTGGTCTCCAAGCATGAGCTTAAGACTGGCGATGGAGAGCACCCGCCGCTCACCGATACTTCATTAGCGCGGGCGGTATTTATGATCCGCTCTTTCCTTGGGCCACAATATGAAGGGTTGATTGAAACCGTCAAGGGGCAAGGCTACCTACTGCATAGCACTCAGGGACAGCGGCTAAAAAGTTTTCATTACCATAGATTGCAGTCATTACCTTGGTGGAGTGCGCTATTAGTCTTTGGTTTTATGCTTGCTATTTCAGGCTTTTATTTAAGCCGCATCGACCATAGCGTACCAACTGAACCTCTTCTATCCACTGAGTTGCCATTAGCCTCGGGTCAGCATATTCGATTGCACCTGTATGCTAATTCTAAAACTAATAATACTTTGTTGTTTGAATTAGGCGACCGTTTGGGCCAAGGATTAAGTCGTTGTGGACAGAGTGATTGGTCAGAGGTTTACTCTTCACTTTCCCATGATAAACAGGTGCTTAATATTACTCTGCGTGGGCACAAACTCGGACAGTCTGTTATTCGCAATTTGAAGATTAGCGATTTTAGGCGGCCAAAAACATTTATTGATGAAAACTGGCTACAGGAGATTGGGATCTGTGGCTAAATGGCTTAAGTGGACGATAAATCTCACCATTCTCACGGCACTGATTGTGGCCTGCGGTGTGATTTACCTGCAATCCGTCTCTAACAAGGCGGTGATCTTAAATTGCAGTTCCGAGCTTTTTGACCGTCACGTTCAACGTGTGGATGATGGGAAATACTACCTTTTAGTTGACGTATTGATCTCGGCGGGTAATGCGCAAATCAATTACCGCTACTTTAATCTTGATGGCTCAAGTGCGGGCGCGATCCTGATGCAGGGTGAGGTCAAAAGCATGGAGCTCAATCGCATGACCTACAATGTGTCGGTCAAAACCAAGACGGAATCCGAAGATATCGACAAAAAGTCTTGGCCCGAGCATATGAAATACCTTTCCTACATTAGCAGCTTACATTTTAGTGAATCGGGTAGGCACAATCTCAGTATTGAGGTGCTCGATAGCGACACGAATCAAGATTATGCGGTTGTCTTATTCCAACCGAGTAATACTGTTTGTGGCTGCCGAATCGTCAATAGTCGAATTTAATCAGTGAATTTGCTGCGCTTTCGGTTTAGATTATCTTTTCCGTGGTGTTAATGCCGACTCTTCCATCTCAATCATAAGGTTGTTGTGTTTAAGATACGTGTCAAACAAGAAGAATCCCTGTCGATTAAGTTCAGCCATCAGATGGAAAAGGGCGATAATCGTCAGCTCGATCTCTATTTCTTTTTACCAAAGGAAATGGGCATAGGCGCGCATACCTTAAACGAAGAAGAGTATTACCACAGCGCGATTGTGGGACGCCGCTCCTACTACTCCGAAGGGCTACATTTGCCCCTGGTGCAGGGGCGATTCGCCAGTATGAATCGTCGCACTGTGGAAGAATTTCGGCTGTACTTAAACCTGTTTGCTTATCAGTTTGCTGTCGCGGTTGAAAACGATGTCAAAGAGCTCAATCGCATCGCCGATGTAGAGCACTTTTATCTTGCGCTTGATGAGCTGTGCGAGCAGGTGACGCAACTGCTGAAAAAGTTTCGCCGTAATGAGCCGGGCGATCCTAAATGGAAATCCTACTTTGAAAACGCCGATAACTATCTCTCCTGGTTTTGCGAGCAGCAACTGTTAAAAGTGCTCGCCCACGCCACTCGCACCAGTGATTTTGCTGACATCCAAGAACGGGTGTTGACCCTGTGCCGCAACGAATGCGCCTACCGCGACGCCAACAACTATAACTCGGCACAAACTAAGCAAGATCCCAATCGGATTTCGAATAAAATGCTGTTATTACGGCGTTTAATTCAGCAAGGTGTGGTGCTCAAAGAAGAGTTAAAACCCTTGGGCATCGGCCTTAAAAAGTTCACGACTGGGCTGGCGACCGCCCTGGTGATGTTGGTGGTGTCGGCGCTGATCATCGAAGCTCAGGGGGTCTTTAGTGGCTTTACCATTGCGTTGGTGCTGACGCTGGCGGTGATTTATGGCTTTCGTGAAATTTTTAAGGACGATGTACGTAATGCCCTGTGGCGCTATATTCAACGGGGGCGGCCGCGCTGGAGCCGCATTTTGAGGGATACGACCAATCAGTCTGTCATTGCTAAGCAATTGGTGTGGCTCGAATTTATGCGACCTCAGGATTTGCCTGATAAGGTCAACGAAATCTTAAAACAACGGCATAGCCAGAATAAGGTCGATGCCGAAATCCTGCATTACAAGATTGCTACTCGGGTAAACCACGGTGAGTTTCAAGCGGGATACTCGACGATACAAGAGCAAGTCAACTTTAGTTTTGTACCTTTTGCCCGCTATTTAGAGCGGGGCAAGGCCAAGATTTATAAAGAACTTGAAGGCAAGATCAGTCACGAGTCGGTCGAGCGCCGTTATCAAGTCAATCTGATTTTAGTGCTGCGTGATGGCCGCGAAGAGCCGGAGTATGCGCGCTACAAAATCACCATGAACCGTTCGGCCATTATCGAGATCACCCAAAGTAAGTTGCCTGATTCCTTTAATCCGCCCGCTAAGGCTGATGACGTGTAAAGGCCTGACCGATATTTTGATCATTATTCTGTTTTGCCCGTTTGAGTGCCACCTCAGCATTGCTGAGGTATTGCTCTAAGCTTTGTCCTTCCTGATAGCTTGCAATCCCCATGCTGATCCCTTCACCTAGGCCATTACTATTCAGCTTTTCAATGGTATTGAGTGCGAAGTGATGCGCCGTTGTGGCATCGGTATCAGGCAGTAACAGCAGCAGTTTACCGAGTTGCCAGTGAAGGATTTGATAATGGGCTGGAATTTCTAACAACAGCTGTACTTCCACTTCCTGCTGACGCGTTTCGAGTTGGTCAATATCACTCATATGGCTGAGCAAGCCTTCTGGGTTGATATCCATCACTAATAAGCTTGAGTGGTTGCGGCTTTGGGGCGATAGCGAAGCAAAATAGCGTTCTAAATCGGATAGGTGCTGCAAAATAGTACTGCGGTGTGGCACAAAGTTGCGGGGTTCTGCTCCCCTTTGGCTGTCAGCGGCTTGCTCTAAAGTGCAAATGATGTAATCAATTTCACCATCGGCAGCAACATGGCCCTTTAGCGTGGCCTGCAAACAATTGGAATGGCGAGGATTCGGTGAACAAAGTATTTGCCCCTGCCACTGGCCTTGCATGCTGATTTGGGCGGTGATCCGCTGCCATTGGTTCCCCAGATCGTTAGCGAGCAGTGAGGCTAAATCATGGTTTAA
The DNA here is from genome assembly GCF_000485795.1 of Shewanella decolorationis S12. Taxonomy (GTDB): domain Bacteria; phylum Pseudomonadota; class Gammaproteobacteria; order Enterobacterales; family Shewanellaceae; genus Shewanella; species Shewanella decolorationis. The sequence continues at coordinate 33,115 of NZ_AXZL01000059.1, read as the reverse complement.
ATCACCATTAAGTTGCATCAGCTGATCGAACACCGGATTGATTTTTATCAACTTACCATTAGCGTCAGTTAATGCTGTTGCCACAGTGGTGTCGCAGAGTAGGTCACTTAAGAAGGCCTGATTCTGATAATCGAGCATGGTGCTGATATCTTCAAGGGATACAAGCAAATGAGGCAAACCACGGCCCAATCGCGGTGCTTGTTGCACTTTTACTCTTAGGGTCGAACCCATCTCATTATCAAGTGACAAATCCTTGCTCCATTCGCCCTCACGATAGACTTGTTCAAGCATTTGCGCCGAGGTGAGGTCGTCAAGATTAAGTGTTCGCTGTAGGCTACGGTCAGTCAGTTCATCGAGTGGGACTTGTGTGGCTTCTGCGGCCTTAGTGTTGGCACTGATAATACGAGCCTGTTCGTTGGCTAAGATAAAGCCTAAATTGTTATTAAATAATGTATTTGCCACATCGATACTGTATTGGCGCGAACGATGTTGCAGGCGATACATGTGGCTCAGCAGGATAACCCAGGCGGCCAGAAGTGTTAGGATTAACGACGCAATAATCACAATATTCTGCCACTGGGAAAATTTCGAGGCGATATCATCGTTACGGATATAGGAGAGTAAAAAGTACTCGCGGCGCAATTCTGGCTGATTGGTGAGCTCGACTTTGAGGTACACGAAGGTGGCATCTTCACCGTGGAATTGGCCAAAGTTGCTCATCGACATTTCCCGCCACAGTGCCGGATAGCTCTGACGTAAACTGGCACCTAAGGTGTCTGGAATATGGGATAATGGCGCCAGTTCACTCACACCTGCATAGAGCAAGCCTTGGGTATCCAGCACTAGCATCGGCGATTTATTGCTTGAAAATGCAGGTTTTATTGCTTCTAGCATCTGCACAATCGAGTTGTAGGTAATCAAATAACCTAGCGAGCTTTGATCGGGTTTCTCAAGCAATGCCATTTGATACATATAGGGTTCGAGCATGCCATTGAGGGGGACAAACTCTAAGGACGAAGTAAAGACTTCTTTGCCACCTAAATTTCGGCTAGAACCTAACAGTGCGGCAGGAAGCGCATCCTGACTAAAATTTGAAGGTGTCGCAAACTTATAATTACCTTGGGGATCGAACAGGGCAATACCGAGGAGTTCGGGAATATGTTGCACCAACTCTTGCCAACTTTCCTGTAATTTTTGCTGAGATGAGGCAGTTGGATTTTTGAGGTACTGTTTGAGTAATTCGTCTTTGGCAAATAGCTGAGTGCGAAACTGCTGAAAGGTGACCTTATCGGTAATGAGCGTACCTATGGTCTGCAATTCGCTATACCTTTGGGTTGCCCATTCTTCTTGTAACCTATGTTCACCTAAGGTGATGATTAAATTAGTTAAAATAATCATGCCTATCACTAACATTGATAACTGACTCGCGACAGCCAGCATGCGTTGGTGCGACCAATGCAGTCCTTGGGATAATGAAAGTAATGTCGCGAGTGGGTGTAGGCTTGGTTTTTTCTTCAGCATGGGCCGATTTTGAGTTGATGAACTGTTAATTTGGCTATGTTAACACGAATGAAATGTTACGACAGTGGCAAGTTGCTCGCTGCGAGTGTATCCAAAGCCAGAATTTTCTCGACCTAGGCTAAGCCAATAAGTTAACCAAGCGCACCGAGTACTCTATGCTTAAACTCGCAATCCGAAGCGAGTATTTGCTCGCGGCACAGATCGATGTCGACGCCTTCTAATCCCTCAATGGCTGAGACTTGCACGCGTTCAATGTAATGAGGTGCGAGGGCGATAAAGGCATTGACTGCGGCGTAGGAACCCGCAAGTTTTGGGCGACAATGTTGGTTGTAGGCCGCTTCATTATCGGCATTGAGTGAAATCGATAACGCATCTACACACTCAGCAAGTTCGGGCAGAATATTACGTCTGTGAACCAGATTACCTAAACCATCGGTATTCACCCTCACTCGGCCGCCGCGGCGTTTTATTTCCTTGGCCACAGCCAGTAGAGTTGGTAGATTCAGTGTTGGCTCGCCATAGCCGCAAAACACATATTCTTCAAAGTCTTCCACATTTCCTAGTAGCGGGATGATTTCTTCAGGCTTGGGTTGGTGGCTTAATGCCAGTTGATACTCATGAATTTGTTTACTGCCATTATGTTTAGGGCAAAAAGCACAGCGCAGCGTACAACGCCCCGTGATATTCAGATAACGACTCCTACGAATATCATAGACTAAGGTTTCAGTAGCACAGGTTTCATTGGTGCACACTTCCGCAGTAATGTTGCCATTGGCTAGGGTTTCAGTGGCTTTGAGTTGTGTGGGCTTAATTTGGGCTGGCTGCGAGGTTGGCATTCGATCTATTTTCATACTATCGACTTTATTGGCATCTTGGCGGTCACTTAGGTTGAGTGTAACCAATGACCAGCAGGATAACTGCCACTTAGATCGCACTACGTGTTTTCCTATTCATAGATGTCAGAGGCAAAAAAGAGAGCCTAGGCTCTCTTTTTAAAAGGGAAAAATGCAATGACCGAATGCTACTAATCTTGCTTATAGTCCGGTTCATTTAAGGCACTTAAGGATACCTTGTGGCTCTCATTGGTATGTAAATGTATATCCTGCGTTTTTTTAGGGCGCCACCACCAATGATAGAAGCGGCTACCTAGGCGCTTAGCATCATCGAGAATGATATACAGCAAAGGCACCAGAATTAGGGTCACCACAGTCGAAAACAGGATACCGAAGGCGAGGGAGGTCGCCATAGGGATCACAATCTGCGCCTGTAAGCTGCGCTCAAGAATAATAGGTACAAGACCGACAAAGGTGGTCAATGAGGTCAAGATAATCGCCCTAAAACGATAGCAGCCTGAATCCACCGCCGCTTGTCTGACCGATTGCCCTTGCTCCCGCGCCCGGTTAACAAAATCCACCAAGATCAAGGAGTCGTTTACCACCACCCCAGCGAGTGCAACGATACCACACAGACTCAAGACGCTCATCGCTAGCCCTAGGATCAAATGTCCAAATAGCGCGCCGATAATCCCGAAGGGTATGACTGACATAATGATCAGCGGCTGGCTGTAAGACTTGAGCGGTACCGCCATTAAGGCATAAATGGTAAATAGCGCAAAAAAGAAACCTTGCATCAAGCCGACCATGGCATTTTGTTCATCCAAACTGCCGCCATCGAGGGCTGTTTGGATTTTGGGATACTTGGCCTGCAATTGCGGCAGGAAATCTTTCTGGATTTCATTAACGACTTTAGAAGGTTCAACCTTGTTTTTATTTGCGTTAGCGGTAATGGTTATCGCTCGCTTACCATCGACACGAGTAATAGACGCATAAGATTCGCCTTTTTCGACTTCGGCTACGGTTGAGAAAGGTACTGACTTACCTTGCGGCGTGCGGATCAACATATTCTCGAGGTAACCAACGGTACGTCGCTGCTCTAAGGGGTAGCGCACCATGACTTTGATTTCTTCTTTATTACGCAAAATACGTTGTGCTTCATAACCATAGAAGCCATAACGGACTTGGCGAGCTAAATCAGACAAGGTTAAACCCAGCGCTTCGGCCTCGGGGCGGATCTTTAAGCGGATCTCATGGCTGCCCGAAGAGAAGTTATCGGCAATATCATACACACCTTCGTAGGTGGCGAGCTTTTGCTTGAGTTCACGGGCTGCTGTGGATAATTCCTCTAAATCACTTGAGGTTAATCTAAAGGAAATATCGCCACCGCCACCGCCATTACCGCTGGCATTGAAGTCGAGCTTTTTCACCGAAAGTAATTCTGGCAATTGTTCGCGCCATGCGGCGGCAATCGTCTCTCCATCTACGTCCCTGTCTTCTCCCTTGGTCAGTTCCGCAAAGATAAAGGCGGAGGTGCGCGAGCTCATGTTGATAAAGCTGTGCTTCACCACTTCGCTACCGTTGTCCTTCTCCATTTTGGCGTTCATTTTGTACAGGGCTTCTTCAATGTCCTGTACCACCTTGAGGGTGTTCTGCTCTGAGCTGCCTTCATCCATTTCTAGCTGTACTTGGATAAAGTCCGATGGAATATCGGGGAAGAACACCCAGCGCACTTTACCACTAGCGACTAAGGCTATGGATAAAATCAACACGCCGATAAAAGCCGCGACGACGTTGTAGCGATGTTGGATACAGCGCTCGAGGAAGTTGCGGTAGCTGTGGTGAATAAAGTGCTGAACGCGATTATTAAATCTGTCCTTGAAGCGACCAAAGAAACCCGTGGGTTCCCCCGGCTTTCTAAACTTCATATGGGCTAAGTGCGCTGGCAGGATAAATTTAGATTCCACCAGTGAAAATGCCAGACACATGATGACCACCATGCCGATGGATTTCCAAATAATCCCCATAGGGCCAGAGACCATCAACATCGGAATAAAGGCGGCGATAGTGGTCAGTACTCCGAAGGTGGCGGGCATGGCCACTTTTTGCGCCCCGCGGATCACATTATCAATCGAGTGTCCATGCCGTTCGACCTCACTGTAGGCGCTTTCACCTATTACAATTGCATCGTCGACGACTATCCCCAAGACGAGAATAAAGGCGAACAATGTCAGCATGTTGATGGTCATGGAGAAAGGTTCCAACGGCATGATCAGCATAGTGCCGAGGAAACACACGGGTAATCCCATCATCACCCAGAAGGCGAGTCTGAGGTCGAGGAACAGGGCCAAGATCACAAACACTAGTAGGGCGCCATAAAACATGTTCGACATCATCATGTTTAAGCGGCCTTTGAGATAGTGGGTTAAGTCTCCCCAGGTATCTAATTTGGCATTGGCTGGCAGGGTGGCACGGCGTTTCTCTACGTACTGTTTAACTTGGTCGGCAATATCTAAGGCGTTTTGATCGTTAACACTGGTCACTTCAATAATCGCCGCTGGCTTGCCGTTGAAGCGGGTGTACTCTAAACGTTCTTCAAAATCGTCCTTAATGGTTGCGACCTGAGGCAGCATTACCCGGCTACCATCTGGGCGCGTGGTGACGACGATATTGGCAAAATCATCGCCGGTGTAAGCTTGGCCTTTGGTACGCAGCAGAATGTCACCATCCTCCGCGCGAATCGAGCCGCCGGGTAAGTCGATAGAAGAGTTTTGCACCGCCATGGCGACTTGCGAGAAGGTTAAGCCGTATTCCCGCAGTTTATCTTCTGAGACTTCGATACCGATTTCATAGTCGCGTACACCTGTAACCTTCGCGCGGGTCACGGCGGGGAGCTGGGTCAAATCATCACGTACTGATTTGGCCAACTCCTTCATATCGTGCAGTGACATATCACCGTAGACCGACACCCAAATTACGTTGTTTTCAGGTTCGATTTTAAAGATTTGCGGTTTTTCGATGTTCACCGGAAAGGTGGAGATCGCGTCCAATCGTAACTTGGCTTCGTCGAGTACGGTTTGGACGTCGTAGTCGTCTTCCACTTCAACTGTGATTGAACCTACACCTTCACTGGCTACCGAGGTGACTTTTTTGATGCCGTTGATATCTTGGATGGCTTCTTCAATCTTGATGTTGATGCCTTCTTCAATTTCCTGTGGCGCAGCGCCGGGATAAGCAACGGTAATGCTCAATAGATTAAGGTTAAAAGAGGGAAATACCTCTTTATTAATCAATACTGTGCTAAATAGACCGCCAATCAGCAGCGCCCACATTAACAGGTTGGCTGCCACGCTGTTGCGGGCAAACCAGGCTAAGATCCCTTTTTGAGTATCCATTAGTTCACTCCAGCGGCCGCAAGACTCGACTCAGGAGCATCTTCCTTAGGTGTGGGCGTTTGCACGGGTTTGGCATCTTCACCGATCACCTTAACTAATTGACCATTCGCCATATTGCTAAAGTGCGTGATGGCGACACGTTCACCAGTTTTTAAGCTGTCCTTGATAAATACGTTTTCAAGATCACTGCGCACGACATTCACATGGCGCATCTCGACAATATTTTGCTCGTTAATTAAGGCGACATGCTCATTACGCACTACATGGCGCGGCAGCTTAACGATTCCATCAACAGTGCGTCCCTTAATCACGGCGTTGACAAAACTACCGTATTTCAGCGGTAAACTGCCTTGGGTTTTGTGCTCACGCAGGTACGGATCTTTAATTTCGGCCACGAGGTAAACCATGCGGTTATCGGCATCAATAACGCCTTCGCTACGAATAATATTACCCAGCCAAGTGTTTTCCTTACCCGCCAATGAGGCGCTTAAGGTGACTTGGGTATCAGGATTATCGACCGATTCCAAATAGGCTAAATCATCGTTAGAGATAGGTAGACGAATTTCGGCAATGCTAGTGTCGTATAACTCACCGAGGTTAGTGCCTAATGTAACATACTGACCTAAATCGACATTTCTTGCTTTGATAATGCCATCAAAGGGTGCGCGGATAACGGTGCGTTCTAAATTGCGCTGTGCGCGTGCTAGTGCTGCTTGGGCATATTTCACATTAGCTTGTTCTTTTTTCAGCTGTGGAATGCGTAAACCCAACTCTGGCGGCAAGCCTTTGTCATAACCCTTAAATTCGATTTTAGCGACTTCACCACGGGCGATTTCTTCATTCAGTGCTGCGGTTGCTTGAGCCAAAGTGGCCTCAGCTTGCATTAAATCGGCTTCGTAATCCGAAGGTTCGATTTGGGCTAACTGATCACCTTTCTTCACTATGCCACCGGCCACAAATTGCGGTGAAATGCTTAGCATTCGCCCTTGGACTTCAGTTACTAGTTGCGTCTTGTATTTAGGGGTAACCACGCCGTAGGAGGGAAGATTAAGCGATACGGTTTGCTGCTCAACCTGAGTGACATCCACAATAGGGATAGGCATTTCTTCGGGTTTCTGCTCCGGTGTTTCTTTGGTTTTCATTAACAAACCAGCGCCCACAATAAAGAGCAGTAGTATAAAAAAAGGAGATAATCTCCTAAGTAAGGTTTTGATCATATGATTGTTACATCCGTGCTAAATCGCTTAATGCGCCTAAAGTATCAGAGTCAGGCAGTGCAATAAATTTATTTTTGTAAATAAAATGTGTCTAAAGATGATGGCAAGTGAGTACCAGATGCCATGTCTTTTTTGATAACAGTGATGAAATACGGATTGTTAGAGCGTTTGGGTCACTATTGGTTTCGTCTCTATCAGGTATGGCGAGCATAAAAAAGCCGCATTACGCGGCTTTCGGGAGGGTTTAAGCTTGCTTCTTGCGGGCAATTTTAGTGGCTTTTTTAGCAGCCTCTTTTTTGTTGGTCCGCTTTGCCGCTTCTTTGGCTTTTACTTTGGCCTTTTTCTTGGTTGGTACTCGCGCCTCTTTGTGTTTAGGACGCAGTTCCTCAATGATACGGCGCTTAAGCGGTTGTTCGATATAACGCTCAATCTTACCGACAATCCGCATATCGTGGGCTTCGGCCAATGAAATTGCCGTTCCTTTTGCTCCCGCTCGGCCAGTACGACCAATGCGGTGGATGTAACTATCGGCAGAACGTGGCATGTCGAAGTTAATCACATGGGTGATATCATCGATATCGATACCGCGGGCGGCCACATCAGTCGCGAGTAACACGTTCACTTCACCTTTGGTAAAGCGACTTAAGGCTTGGAAACGTTTCTTCTGTTCCATATCGCCACGCATAAAGGCGCAGGGGATACCAGCTTTAAGCAACTGACCTTCGAGGCTAGATACCACATCGCGAGTCTTTACGAATACGATGGCGCGTTTAACCTCTTCCTGCTTGAGTAGATGGCACAGCAGGGCAAACTTATGTTCTTTATCGTCGGCAAGGTGGATCCATTGGTGGATCTTGGCTTTCTCTTTACGCGGCGCGTCGACATCGATTTCGATAGGGTCGTTAAGTACTTCACGAGCAAAACGGATAACGCCACTGCCTTCGAGGGTGGCCGAAAACAGCATATTTTGCTTACGACCTTGGGCTTCGAGGGCAATAGCTTTAACTACGGCGGAGAAGCCCATATCGAGCATGCGGTCGGCTTCGTCGATGATCAGTATGTCGACCGATTCCGCACTGAATTTGCCTTTATCTAAATATTCCATCAGACGGCCAGGGGTCGCCACCAGAATATCGATATTGTCTTTTAGGGCTTCTTCCTGCGGACCATAGGGCACACCGCCGGTGATAATGGCGATATTCAGCCCTTGGCCTGTGGCTAAGTGGCAGGCATAACGGTGAATTTGGCTGGCTAACTCACGGGTAGGCGTGAGGATCAAAATCCGCGCATGACCCGAATAACGACGGGGAAAGTCGATTAAGTGCTGCAGCGCTGGCAATAAGAAACTGGCAGTTTTACCTGTACCCGTCGGGGCGCGCGCTAAAATATCCCGCTGCTCGAGGGCGTGTGGCAGGGTTTCTTGTTGGATAGTGGTGGGCGACAGGTGCCCCATGGCTTTAAGTGACTCTAATAAGCTAGGGTCAAGCTGAAAATCTTCAAATTGCATGCGCGGCGTCTCGACGAATAATAGCCATGTATTATACGGCTTATGCCCATTAACTTAAATAACTTAATCCCAATCAATTTACTTTTAAGCCAGGGTCTAGGATCGAGGTTTATTTGTGAAAATGTATTCAGCGTTTTAGGTGTTTTGCCGAGATTTATTGCATCTTGAGGCAGACATTTGGCATAAGATGTATAAGATAAAAGTGATGTTGTAAAATTTATGGCTTTTGTTGAGAGTATTCGAAGGATTGACTCGTCGTTGTATGGAGTCTTAACAATAAATTGATGCTGCCCATAGATAATGGTCATTATTCTTTGGTTTTCAAGCGTTAGCCCTGCTTGTGTTGGCAGATTTTTGGGTTTTGAATATTTTATATGGGCTTGAATTTTATGGCTTTAGATTGGTTGTCACAGTTTTTTATCTCCTCCCAAGACAGCTTATTGCTGAACGTCTATTACGACCCGTCACTGGTGGTTATCTCGATTTTGATTGCCATTTTCTCGGCTTTTATGGCATTCCAAGTGGCGACCCAAGCAGCCTATACGCAATCTAAATCTCGCCAACAAATTATGTTGCTGACTGGGAGTGTTGTCCTAGGTGGTGGTGTTTGGTCAATGCATTTTATTGGCATGTTGGCCTTTGATTTGTGTACGCCAGTAACCTATCAATTCGGTCTGACGGCACTCTCATTATTACCCAGCATTGCCGCTTCATGGGTTGCTCTTAATCTATTATCAAAGCCCAGTTTTAAGTTTGCCCAAGTATTAGTTAGCGGTGTGTTAGTGGGCGCAGGGATTGGGACCATGCATTATGTGGGGATGGCAGCCATGGAAATGGCACCATTGTTACGTTATGACCCGGTATTTTTTGCCCTATCCATTGTGGTCGCAGTGATACTCGCCGTGATTGCTCTATGGGTTCGAACTGGGTTAAATCAGTTTTTCTCCTCTAAAATGCGAACGAGTAAAAGTAATTTTATTGCTAGCATTGTCATGGGGTTAGCTATATCAGGCATGCATTATACTGGCATGGCTGCTGCACGTTTTGTTAAACCAGAAGGATTAGAATTAAGCCTTCAGTCATCGTTTATTTCCTTTTATCTTGCCCTGGGTGTTTCTGTCGGCACTGTGCTAATTATCAGCTTGGTGCTGATTGTGAATGTGATTTTTAAATATAAAGATCTGTCTCTACTGGCTAAATCTAATGAAGACAGAATGCGTGCGATGATGGATACCGCAGTGGATGGTATTATCACCATTGATGGTCAAGGTATTATTATCAGCGTCAACCAAGCGGTTACCATGATCTTAGGTTGGTCCTCCGAAGATTTGCTTGGGCATAATGTCAAAAAAATTGTGCCCGAATCGATTCGAATCCATCACGATAACTATATTGCTAAATATGTTAAAACCCGTGAAGCACAAATTATTGGTACTGGACGTGAGGTATTAGCACAACATAAGAATGGTCATTTAGTGCCAGTTCGCTTAGGTCTGGGCCATATGATGCTGGGGAAATCCCATTATTTTGTGGGATTTATATCAGATCTCAGCCAGCGACATGAGATGGAGTTAGAGTTAAAAAATAACGAGGCCAAGTTCAGATCCTTAATCAGTAATATTCCAGGGGTTGCCTACCGTTGTAAGAATGTTGATGGTTGGCCGATGGTTTATATCAGCGACGCGGTATTGAATGTAACGGGTTATCCAGCCTCAGATTTTGAACTCCCACAGCCTAAACGTGCTTTTTCAGAGCTTTATTATCCAGAGGATGTTGAGGCTATTTTTGCTCAGGTTCAGCCACCAACATTTTCAATGGAATATCGGATCATTCGTGCAGATGGCGAAGTTCGCTGGCTCTTTGAGCATGGAAATTTCATTTTTGATGAACATAGTGAGGAGGGATGGATTGACGGCTTCTTGATGGATATTACTGAGCGTAAGGCTATGGAGCAGGATCTCCTCACCGCTAAAGATAATGCCGAGCAAGCCGCAGCGGCTCGCGCTGCCTTCTTAGCCAATATGAGCCATGAGATTCGAACCCCAATGAACGCCATCATTGGCTTTAGTGATATTTTGTTAGAGTCGACACTGGATAGTGAACAGCAAAAACAGCTCACAACCATCAATCGCTCCGCTAAATCCTTACTGCATCTGCTCAACGATGTGCTCGATAGTGCGAAGTTAGATAAAGGCAAACTCGAGCTAGAAAACCGCGTATTTTCCTTAACTGATGAAATCGATACTGTAATTTCAACCCTTTGGTTGCAGGCGAAGAAGCAGCACTTATTACTTGAGGTGGATATCGCTCCAAGTATGAATGCCAACTTCATTGGCTCGCCGGAGCGGATCCGGCAGGTGTTACTGAACTTGATTGGTAATGCAGTGAAATTTACAGCCCAAGGAAAAGTCACGGTAAGAGTGTTTCCGCAAGAAAAACACAAGGTAACATTTGAGGTTATAGATACAGGGATCGGCATGTCGCCGGAGCAGCTTAATCGAGTATTTGAGGCATTTGCCCAAGCCGATGCTTCCATGAGTCGAAAATACGGTGGCACAGGTTTAGGGACTACGATTAGCAAGCAATTAGTTGAGTTAATGGGGGGAAGCATAGAGGCGGAGAGTCAATTAGGTCTAGGAAGTACCTTCCGCTTTACCATTCCCTTAGTCCCGAGTATTGAAGACTTAGCCTTGCCACAGAGTGAAAAAATCTCGCTACCGCCGCTAACTATTTTAGTTGTTGATGATATTCAGCAAAATATCGATTTACTTTCGGTTTATTTGAGTCGCCAAGGGCATAGCGTGATCACCGCCCGTGATGGTGAGCAGGCGCTGTTGCGGATGCAAAAAAATGATATCGATGTCACCCTCATTGACCTGCAAATGCCGGTTATGGATGGATTAACTGCGGCAAAACATAGACGCCAACAGGAACTCGAGTTTGGGTTAAAACCTATGCCTATCATTGCACTTACGGCGAGTGTGCTTGAGCAGGATAGAATTGAAGCTAAGCAAGCCGGTATGGATGGTTTTGCGAATAAACCCATTGATTTTGAAATATTAAATCAAGAAATAGCTCGAGTCTTAACGTTGAATCTGCCTAGTTTGCCTAATCATGCGAATGAACCAGACCGCAATGCTATTGTCGATGAGCAAAGAGGAATAAAGCTTTGGGGAAGCAAAGAAGCATTTATTCGCGAGTTAGCAAAATTTATCGCTCAATGGCCAGATAAGTACCAACAGCTTGAGCATGCCTTAAACGAAAAGCAGAATCAGCTTATCAAGCAGTTAGCCCATGGGCTAAAAGGCATATCTGGTAATTTAGGCTTATTTCGTTGTATGAGTCTATTTGCTTCATTAGAACAGCAGGTCGATGCAAGTGGTGAGTCTGCTCTATCTATTCAACAGCTTATGGCTGAAATTGTTGCGACCTTAGCTCAAGTTTCTCTCTACATTCAGCATGCCGATAGCTCCTTGCATAAGTCGCATTCTGTGGACTTAAGTGATCCAAGTGAAGTGCTAGCCCATATTGATTCTTTACTTATAGCAGTAACTCACCATACCTTTGACGAGGCTGATTTGGCTGCCTTAATTCATATTAATAAAGATTATGAGTCTTCGGTTAGCGCCATAGTTGATGCTTTAGATAATTTTGATTTTGATATTGCCCATGATGCACTGACTAACTTGCGGCTTGCCATCAGTTCTAATAAGGAATAGCTATGCAGACAGTTACAGAGGATAAGAAGACCTTATTACTGGTTGATGATGAGCCTGTTAATTTGCGAGTCCTAAAACAAATATTGCAGCAAGACTATCGGCTAATTTTTGCCAAAAGTGGTGAAGAAGCCTTGGTGTTGGTCAAAATTGAACAGCCATCATTGATTTTGCTCGATATTATGATGCCAGATATGACAGGGCTTGAGGTATGCCAAGCACTCAAAAGTGTTAAAGAGACGCAATCAATTCCAGTTATTTTTGTGACCGCGCTGAACGATGAGCACGATGAAGCGGCAGGTTTTGCGGTAGGGGGCGTGGATTATATTGTAAAACCTGTGTCACCAACCGTCGTTAAAGCTAGGGTAAAGACGCACTTGTCATTAGTTCAGGCTGAAGAACTTCGACGCACCCGGCTTCAAGTTATCCAACGTTTAGGCCGCGCTGCAGAATATAAAGATAATGAAACCGGCACCCATGTGCTGCGCATGAGTCATTATTCAAAAATACTGGCTTTGGCTTACGGCCTGAATGAGGCGCAGGCGGATGATTTATTGCACGCGGCGCCCATGCACGATATTGGCAAAATAGGCATTCCAGATAGCATTATGCTTAAACCCGCTAAGTTGTCTGATGACGAGTTTGCCGTAATGAAGACCCATCCCCATATCGGTGCCGAAATTATTGGAGAAGCTGATTCCGAATTGTTGCGATTAGCCAAATCCGTCGCACTGACCCACCATGAGAAGTGGAACGGTACTGGTTATCCAAATGGATTAAAGGGTAAAGACATTCCTTTAGAGGGACGGATAGTTGCCTTGGCGGATGTGTTTGACGCGCTTACCAGTAAGCGTCCCTATAAAGAAGCTTGGTCAATTGAGCAGACCATGGAATATATCCACCAGCAGAGCGGCGTGCATTTCGATCCTGAGTTAGTGCGCTTATTTACCGAAAACTTAGACAAAGTGCTTGAGATTAAAAATAAATGGATAGATAGCTGATATTAGATTCGCTACAAAAGATAAGGCTCTTGATGCGAGCCTTATTGCTAATCGAATTAAAGCTTTAGATAAAAATCTTTCGTTAGTTCAATCGTTTGCTCGGTATAACGGCCATCTTCCCCACGTATGGTGAGCTCTGTGTGCTGATAGGGTTCATCCTGACTTTTAGTCAACAGAGTCTTAGCCAAGAGCAGCAGCACGCGGTTTGCAATCTTATCTTCCACGCTTTTTACGCTCACTTCTTGCACAAGATAAAGCTTAGTCTGATGTAGGCAAGCTTTAAAGCGCGTCAAGCTTTGGGTGGGCAGGATCAGGCTGGCGTGGCCCTCATGTGACAGGCACTGACCGATCGCCTCGAGTAAGGGCGTAAAGCCTAAGTTGTCAGTGTGACGTGCCATCGCCCTGTGTTGTTCATTTGCCTTGGGGCCATGCTCAAAGTAGGGCGGATTGCAGATGATATGGTCGAAATATCCTTGATACTCAGCTTGTTGGCAAACGTGCTGAATATCGCCATGGATGAGCTTACATCTATCCGCCCACGGACTTTGCGTCATATTGTATTGGCACGCCGCGGCAGCTTTTTCTTCCAACTCAACGGCTGTGATCTGCCCTTGGCTGCGCTGCGCCGCCATTAAACTTAATAATCCACTTCCCGCACCAATATCGAGAATGTGCTTGGCCTGCGATAGCGGAGCCCATGCGCCTAATATCACGCCGTCGGTGCTGACGGGCATGCCGCAATTAAGATCGTCAATGTGGAATTGTTTAAAGGTAAATGCCATGAATACCAGACTATCGAGTGAATTATTGGGAACGATTTTAGATTGCCACTATTTTAAAGGGCTGCTCGCGCTTTCGCTAAGATTTTTATGGGGGCGTGAAATAAGTCTATTCTTCCATTTAGATCTATTTTTTGTATTTTTTATGCTGTTTTGAGCCGCAGTTCACTTAATTAACGGTTTAATTTATTACCTCGGCAACGCATTGTTAGCAGTTAATTAGCATTACAGGGCTTTTTTTGTTAAAAACAATCTTGTCTGTTGTATTGGTTTTTGAATTCTGATATTAGTTTCGCCCCCATTTTTAATCAATTTTATGATTAACGGATAGGTGAACGGGTTTTTAGGTGAATAAATCGGCAGTGAAGCCAATTTTTAGTTCATTTTTGTTTATAAACTCAGCAGATATCGCACATATTTACCACGGAATTGTGTAAACATAGATTTGCACTCCGGATGGGCTTTGTTTTAGCTATGGCTAATCGACACATAATCACTTAAGTTTATTAAAAAACAATAAGACAAGATGGGGCTTTCCGTGCAAGACAATCAGATGAGTATTGGGGATACATTAGGCTTAGGTTTTATGACCTTCGCGTTTTTTTTGGGGGCGGGTAACTTAATTTTTCCACCCTTTGCGGGTATGTTGGCCGGGGAAAACATGTTCCTTGCCATGTTTGGTTTTCTCATCACTGCCGTAGGTTTACCTTTAGTCGGGCTTATTGCTGTTGCTAAGGCTCAAGGTAAGGTTATGGCAATGCTGCCAGTGTTTGCGGCAACCGCTTTGGCCATCGCGATTTATATCATTATTGGGCCAGCGTTTGCGGCGCCGCGTACCGGTCTTGTGGCCTATGAAATCGGTGCTAAGCCCTTTATCGACAACACTACGGCGACCATTATGCTCGGTAGCTTGTCGCTGAATCTGTCGCAACTTATCTACACTCTGTGCTTCTTTACTGTGACTATGCTGCTGGCATTGTTCCCTGGTAAATTACTCGACAGCGTCGGTAAAGTATTAACCCCTATCCTATTGTTATTGCTGGTCGGTTTAGCCTTATCTGTGGTGTTTTTACCCGCTTCTGATGTTGGTGCTGCCGTCGGTGATTATCAAAACCATCCGCTGACCAAAGGTATCCTCGAAGGCTATAACACCATGGATACCCTAGCGTCTTTGATGTTCGGTATGTTGATTATCGATCTGCTGCGTAAAAAGGGTATCGATCAGCCAAGCGCGCAGACTAAATACTTGATCCGCGCAGCCTTTATCGCGGCGGCAGGTTTGGCCTTTGTTTATGTGTCACTTTTCTTTTTAGGTGCGACGGCGGGTGATATTGCCGTTGGCGCGAAAAACGGTGGCGAGATTTTAACTAACTATGTGACTCGCGAGTTTGGCAGTTTAGGTACTGTATTGCTGTCTACCGTCGTGACCTTAGCCTGTTTAACCACGGCGGTCGGTTTAGTGAGTGCCTGCTCAGAGTTTTTCAATGAGCTGATGCCAAAGTTGTCTTACCGTTTCTTAGTAGTTCTGCTGAGCGCCATTTGTGCCTTGATCGCAAACGTTGGTCTGTCGCAGTTAATTACTATCAGTATTCCGGTGTTGATGGCGGTTTACCCTGTCGCGATTGCCTTAGTGGCGGTGACCTTCTTGACCGAATACTTCCCGCGTCCACAGTTTGCCCATCGCGCAGCACTGTCGGTAGCCTTGCTGTTTGGTATTTTCGATGGGATGAAAGTCGCGGCGAAAAGCCTCACTGGTGAAGACGGTAAAGGCGTGACTGAAGCGGCGCAGAGCTTTATCGACTTAGTCAGTGGTATGTCTCCAACGCTGTCTATCCTGCCACTGTATGAAGAGGGCATGGCGTGGTTATTACCAACGCTAGTGGTGATTGTGCTCTGTTTAATTATTCGTGGTAGCGGTGCGAAAACAGTCAGCGCTGCATAAATAAGACGCTGCCAGAAGCAGAATAATTGAGTTAATATCAACGGCGTATCTTTAGAGTGCGCCGTTTTTTATGGAGTTTTTGTGGCTAAAACCTATCAGTGCGATCCGCTTATCGACGCCTTTCTCGATGATCTTTGGTCTAGCAAGGGCTTAAGTGATAACACCTTGAGTGCCTATCGCACCGATTTACGCCATTTTGACCGCTACCAACAGAGCCAAGGCCTGCGGTTAATTGAGGTGGGACAAGCCGATGTGCGTGCCTATTTAGCTTACCGCCTCGAGCAACAATTTGCCCGCACCAGTAGCGCACGTCTGCTGAGTAGTTTAAGGCGTTTTTACACTTATTTATTGCAGACCAAACAGATTGCTGGCGATCCTATGGCGCTGATTGAATCGCCCAAATTGAGTCGGCAGTTGCCCGATTCTTTAAGTGAATCTCAGGTCGATAGATTGCTGGCCGAGCCCAATGTGGATGACCCCGTCGAGTGCCGTGATAAAGCCATGCTTGAACTCTTATACGCCACCGGGCTGCGGGTGAGTGAGCTGGTGGGATTAACCATGGAACAGATGAGCCTGCGCCAAGGTTTAGTGCGGATTGTGGGTAAGGGCGGTAAAGAGCGTTTAGTGCCCATGGGCGAGCTGGCCATTACCGAGGTTGAGCGTTACTTAAGCTTTGCACGCCACGAACTCTTGGGCAATATTCAGTCAGATGTGGTATTTCCTTCGAAGCGGGCACAGATGATGACAAGGCAAACCTTTTGGCATCGTATCAAGCTCTATGCGAGCCGCGCTGGCATCGAAACTGAGCTTTCGCCCCATACACTGCGCCATGCCTTTGCCACCCACTTGCTTAACCATGGCGCCGACCTTAGGGTGGTGCAATTACTTTTAGGTCATAGTGACTTATCGACCACTCAAATTTATACCCATGTAGCTCGAGCGAGATTACACGAGTTACATCAACAACATCATCCCCGTGGTTAGACTTTATAGATCACAAAACGGTGAATGGTTGAATTTAGTTACAGTATAAATTTGCATTCTAGCGGGCTTGTCTGTAACTTTTTGCCCCCATACAAGGTCTAATAAGCAGACCCATATTTCGCAGTAGCGATTTACTTAATAGGAAGTCCCATGAAGTTGACCCGAGCATTATCTTTAGTTATCGCGCTTGTTGTTGCGCCTCTGGCCAGCGCCGCTACGGCGACCACTCCCGACACCGCTGCGATTAAGCAAAAACTCAGCGAAATGTTAGACGTTGAGGTGATTTCAATGCAGGACTCGCCGATTGAAGGTTTATACCAAGCCATGACCAATCGTGGTGTGCTCTATATCAGCCGTGATGGCACAAAACTGTTCCACGGTAACTTGTACGATCTCGATAAGGGGATGAAAAACCTGACGGAAGCCGCACTTGCTGGCCCGCGTCTAGAGATGATGAAGCCGCTTGAAGATCATATGTTGGTATACAAGGCCAAGGATGAAAAACACGTAGTGACGGTATTTACCGATGTAAGCTGTGGCTATTGCCGCAAGTTGCATAGCCAAATGGCTGACTACAACAAGCTGGGCATTACAGTGCGCTACTTAGCCTTCCCACGTGCAGGCGTGCCATCTGCCAATGCTGATGAAATGCAGGCCATTTGGTGTGCTAAGGATCCATTAAAAGCGATGACAGAAGCTAAAGCCGGTAAAAAAGTCTCCGCGGCGACTTGTGATGCCAAAATTGCCGAGCAGTATGAGTTAGGCACTAGCTTCGGTGTAAACGGCACACCCGCCATCATATTGGAAGATGGCAGCATGATCCCTGGTTATCAACCACCTGCTGATTTATTGCGTACTTTAGATGCGCGTGAATAGTCCTGATTCTGGTAAATTTTCCCCATTAAAGGTGAGCTAAAAGCTCACCTTTTTGTTATCTTAGCCCCATGATTGTTTAAGAGTTTGCTCCCTTGATCCATAAGATAGTCCGTCGTCCAACCGTTGATGATAGCCATTTACCCGCGCACCTTCCGCCGTTATTAAGACAGCTTTATGCCCGCCGTGGTGTTATGCCCAACGAGTGCGAGCTAGTGCTTAAAGGCCTGTTAAGACCCGATACTATGAAGGGATTGGATAGCGCCGCCAAGTTGATTGCCGATGCAATGCAACTGGAGAAGTCGATCCTGATCGTCGGCGATTTTGATGCTGACGGTGCCACCTCGACAAGTGTGTGTATCCTTGCGCTGCGAATGATGGGCGCGAGTAAGGTCGATTATTTGATCCCCAATCGTTTCGACTACGGTTATGGCCTAAGCCCTGAGATTGTCGCCGTGGCGGCAACTAAACAGGCAGAATTGCTTATCACAGTGGATAACGGCATTTCCTCGATTGAGGGCGTAGCCGCCGCCAAGGCCTTTGGTATGCAGGTGGTGATCACCGACCATCACTTACCCGGCCATGAGTTACCAGATGCCGACGCCATAGTGAATCCCAACCAGCCCGGTTGCCAGTTTGCCAGTAAATCCATTGCTGGCGTTGGGGTTGCCTTTTATCTGATGACGGCGCTGCGGGCTGAGCTGCGCGCTCGTGATTGGTATCAAGTCCGCGGCATTGCTGAGCCAAACCTCGGCACTCTGCTGGATATTGTTGCCCTTGGCACTGTGGCCGATGTGGTGTCGCTCGATGCCAACAATCGTATTTTGGTCGAGGCGGGATTGGCGCGGGTGCGCAGTGGTCGATGCCGCGTGGGTATTACCGCCTTACTCGAAGTGGCGAAACGTAATCCCGCTAGGATTGTCGCCTCGGACTTTGGTTTTGCGGTAGGCCCAAGGCTTAATGCCGCCGGCCGACTGGATGAAATGGCGCTTGGGGTTGAAACCCTGCTGTGCGAAGACATCATGTATGCAAGGCGGATGGCGGCAGAACTTGATAGCCTCAACCAAGAGCGACGTGAGCTTGAGGTGGGGATGCAGCAAGAAGCGCTTAAAAGTCTTGAATATCTAAAGCTTAATGAAGAGCAACTCCCATGGGGCATTGCCCTTTTTCAAGAGGATTGGCACCAAGGGGTTATCGGTATCCTTGCCTCGCGGATTAAAGATAAATACCACAGAC
Organism: Shewanella decolorationis S12; assembly: GCF_000485795.1. Lineage (GTDB taxonomy): Bacteria > Pseudomonadota > Gammaproteobacteria > Enterobacterales > Shewanellaceae > Shewanella > Shewanella decolorationis. The sequence continues at coordinate 14,111 of NZ_AXZL01000059.1, read as the reverse complement.
CCGTGATTGCCTTTGCCGACGCGGGTAATGGTGAAATTAAAGGCTCGGCACGCTCCATCAAAGGTTTGCATATGCGCGATCTGCTGGAGTTGGTGAACTCTCGCCATCCAGGGCTTATCAGCAAATTTGGCGGCCATGCAATGGCTGCAGGCTTAACTTTAAAGTCCGGTGGTTTTGCTACCTTTGCCAAAGCCTACGATGATGCGGTGCGTGAACTATTAAAGCCTGAGCAGCTCACGGGCGAGCTGTGGTCCGATGGCGAATTAACGCCGACGGAACTTACCCTCGAAATCGCCCAGTTACTCCGCAATGCGGGGCCTTGGGGTCAGTCCTTCGAGGAGCCATTATTCGATGGTTATTTTAAGATTATCCAGCAGCGGATTGTGGGGGAGCGCCACCTTAAATTAGTGCTTGAAACCCCATGCAGTACCGTGATGTTAGACGCGATTGCCTTTAACGTGGATTTACATACCTGGCCCGATGCGACGATTCAACATGCGCGCATCGTATATAAGCTGGATGTGAACGAATATCGCGGTAATTTCACCCTGCAGTTGATGGTCGAGCAAATTGAGCCGATGTGATCCGCGCTGATAGCGGGCATATAAAGGTGAAAAGGAATTTTAGATTGAAGTCACTATCAGACAAAAAGATTCGCCAGTTACTTAAGCGTTTTGCTTGGATATATGCGGTTTGCCTTTGTATTCCCTGGGTTTCGGCGGTCCTGACCACAAAGGCACAGGGGCAAACCTTGATTATTGGCATTTGGCCTGCAGCCTCATTATTTTATTTTCTTGCTTATCGCCATTTGGCTAACTCTTTTCGATTTGAGATCAATCGCCATCTTGCTTTTAGCTATCACGGTGGAGGCTCCTTTGCTGGAGCCATGTATTCATTGGCAAAAGTGGTGTTGCTGGGCATGGTGTTGATGATATTTATGAGTGCAAAGCATACCTAGATTAAACGATATTTAACGCTATATTGGAGCGACAAATGGAATATCGAGTCAGCAGTGAGCTATCGGAAATGGATTTTGATGTTATCCATGGTTTTATTGCCAACAGTTATTGGGCACAGGGTATGCCTGCCGCGCTGCTGCAAAAGGCGCTTAGCAACAGTTTATGTTTTGGAGTATTTGATAGAGATAATCAACAGCTTGCTTTTGCGCGCATGATTACTGATAAAGCCACCTTTGCCTACCTTGCCGATGTGTTTGTCCTCGAATCCCACCGAGGCTTAGGGTTAAGTAAAATGATGATGGCAGCGATTATGGAACATCCTGATCTGCAAGGATTAAGACGCATAATGCTCGCCACCCGCGATGCCCATGGACTCTACGCCCAGTTTGGTTTCAAAGCGGTCGATACACCAGAAACCCTAATGCAAATAAGGCTTGAGAATGCTTACCTGTAGAACAGGATTGCTAGCGCTATCCTCGTTGAAATAGTCATGATTAAGATAAGGAGGTTCTGCATGACACAATTACATTATGCCTATCTTGCTAGCTTTGCTGTTTCGTCCGCTTTATTGAATTGGTTACTTGAGGGACAAGCGCCTTGGGTGAGGCTGCTTTGCTATATTTTGCTACTTTCAACCATGGGATTTGCTTGTTTGTACCATAGTTTAAAGCGGTCAATAAAATCAAAAGATTCGAAATAAATGCTATTAAATACAAAAAGCCAGCTTGCGCTGGCTTCTTATCTTATGCGGTTAATGATTAACGATTAAGCCGCTTTGGTGTCTGTGGTTTTGGTTTCGGTACTGTCATCGCTATGGCGAATTAAGTAATCAAATGCACTCAGAGAGGCATTGGCACCACTACCCATAGCGATAATGATTTGCTTGTAAGGTGAGTTAGTCACGTCACCTGCGGCAAATACGCCTGGTACTGAGGTTTGGCCGCGCTCATCGACGATGATTTCGCCGCGAGGAGTCAAATCCACTGTGCCTTTTAACCATTCGGCATTGGGCACTAAACCGATCTGTACGAAGATCCCTGCCAGCGCGATATGGTGGTTTTCACCTGTTGCACGGTCGGTATAGTTTAGGCCATTCACCCGAGTACCATCGCCTGTCACTTCTGTGGTCATCGCCTGAGTAATGATTTTGATGTTACCCATAGAGGCCGCTTTACGTTGCAGTACATCATCGGCGCGTAGTTTGCTATCAAACTCGAGTACGGTCACATGCTCAACGATGTTAGCTAAGTCGATAGCAGCTTCGATACCTGAGTTACCGCCACCGATCACTGCAACACGTTTGCCTTTAAATAATGGACCGTCGCAGTGTGGGCAGTATGCAACGCCTTTACCACGGTATTCTTTCTCGCCAGGGACATTCATTTCGCGCCAGCGAGCACCGGTTGCCAGTAGTATGGTACGGCTGCGCAGTTTAGCACCACTTGCCAGTTCGAGTTCGAATAATCCATCGCTCGCCAGTTTAACTGCTTTCTGGTTATCCATGATGTCGACTTCGTAGTCACGAACGTGGGCTTCAAGGTTAGCCACCAGTTTTGGACCTTCGGTCGCTTTAACCGAAATAAAGTTCTCGATACCAACGGTTTCGGCAACTTGACCACCGAATTTGTCGGCAACCACACCGGTACGCAGACCTTTACGGGCAGCGTAAATAGCAGCTGCTGCGCCAGCCGGGCCACCACCGACGACTAAGACTTCGTATGGGGCTTTTTGGCTCAGTTCTTCGGCTTTACGGCTGGCTGCGCCAGTATCGAGTTTATTTAAAATCTCACCAATGCTGATGCGACCGGCGGCAAATACTTCACCGTTTAAGTATACAGACGGTACGGCCATGATGTTGCGGCTCGCTACTTCGTCCTGGAACAGGGCGCCGTCGATCATCACGTTGGTGATGTTCGGGTTAATCGCAGCCATCATATTCAGCGCCTGAATCACATCAGGGCAGTTTTGGCAGGTGAGTGACACATAGGTTTCAAACTCATATTTGCCGGGCAGATTACGGATCTGCTCGATGATGTCATCGCTGAGTTTGATTGGGTGTCCACCCGTGTGCAGCAGGGCTAACACGAGTGAGGTGAATTCATGACCCATAGGCAGACCAGCAAAGCTAATCTGAGTATTGAGTGCAGGGTTAACCACTGTCATCGCAGGCGTGCGTTGGCCTTGAGCTTCTTTGATGCTCACTAAAGAGGAAAGGCTAACGATGTCATTGGCTAAGCTTTTTAATTCTTGAGACTTCTTGCTTTCATCTGCTGACACGACAAGTTCAACTGGTCTCTTGAGGTTTTGCAGATAGGTTTGCAGTTGATTTTTTAAATTCGCATCTAACATGATGACTCCAAAATCTTTGAAAATGAAATAATTGAAAACGCGAGGGGGCCAACCTAGAACCTTGCAGGGGGCGGTTCTCTCTTCCTATTTGGCACCGCAGTTGCGTTGGCTGCATTTACTCACCCCAATCACTTAGATACTAAGCTCATCGGGGTGCGTGCAATTGCCGTCTTACTGCGCTGCCAACTAGCTTGAGATACTAGGTTGGCGGGGTTGACCTTTAGGCTAGATTAGATTTTGCCTACTAGGTCTAAAGATGGTGCTAAGGTTTCGTCACCTGGTTGCCATTTAGCTGGGCAAACTTCGCCATCGTGAGTTGCAACGTACTGAGCTGCTTGGATCTTACGAACCAGTTCAGACGCGCTACGGCCGATACCTAGGTCATGGATTTCAGCAACTTTCACTTGACCTTCTGGGTTGATAACGAAAGTACCACGCAGTGCTAAACCTTCTTCTTCGATCATCACACCGAAGTTACGGCTGATCACGCCAGTTGGGTCAGCCAGCATTGGGAAGTTGATCTTCTTGATGGTGTCAGAAGTATCGTGCCATGCTTTGTGAGTGAAGTGAGTGTCAGTCGATACTGAGTAAACTTCAACGCCCATAGATTGTAACTTAGCGTAGTGATCCGCCATGTCGCCTAATTCAGTTGGGCAAACGAAAGTGAAGTCTGCTGGATAGAAGAATACAACTGACCATTTACCTAACAGATCTTGTTCAGTTACAGGAACGAACTCACCATTGTGGTAAGCAGTGGCTTTGAATGGTTTGATTGTGCTGTTGATAATTGACTGAGTCATTTTATGCTTCCATTTAGTTGATTATGGTGAATTAAGTACGAGTCACTTAACTTGTGTCCCGTTGATGTGAAGCATATTACCCAGTCCAGAATGATAAATATAACGCATAAAAACTATCATCCTAATCGATTTTGACGAATTAAGCAGGTTTGAGAGGGAGGATTAATCGATTTTGCAGTACTGGCGCGCGTTAGCGGCTAATTGATTGTTTACTTTGGTGAAGTAGTAAAAGAGCAGGGCAATAAAAAAGGGATATCGACGATATCCCTTCAAACATCAAAACGATTACAACAAGCTACTGAGGTTCTAGGTTCTAGGTTCTAGGTTCTAGGTTCTAGGTTCTAGGTTCTAGGTTCTAGGTTCTAGGTTCTAGGTTCTAGGTTCTAGGTTCTAGGTTCTAGTTTTGCGCCTTAGGCTGAGTTAACCAAGTGCTGAGTAGGCGCACACCATAGCCAGTGGCGCCAGCGGGCACCACGGCAGTATCGGTGGCGGTTAAGGCATTGCCAGCGATATCGAGGTGAGCCCAAGGTTGCTCACCCGCAAAGTGTTTGAGGAACATGGCGGCAGACGATGCCCCAGCGCTGCCTTCTTTACCGGTATTCTTCAAATCGGCGATGGTGGATTTCAGCTCATCGTCGTAGGCTTGATCTAAGGGCAAGCGCCAAACTTTTTCTCCCACCTGTTGACCCGCAAAGGTGAGCTGCTGCACTAGCGGCTCAGAATCGGTAAATAATCCCGCATACACACTACCCAGCGCGCCCACTTTCGAGCCTGTTAGGGTCGCCACATCGACGATAATCGAAGGACGATAGTTCTCACGGGCATACCAGAGACCGTCGGCTAACACTAAGCGGCCTTCGGCGTCGGTGTTGAGCACTTCAACCGTAAGGCCTTGGGCGGTTTTAATCACATCGCCTGGGATCATTGCATGTCCCGATACCATGTTTTCCGCCATCGGCATAATCGCAACTAAGTTTACCGGCGCCTTTTGAATAGCCATGGCCTTGACTGTGCCGAGCACGGTCGCTGCGCCCGCCATATCGGACTTCATCCGCGCGATAGAGGTGCCTGTGGCCTTGATATTGTAGCCGCCAGAGTCGAAGGTAATGCCTTTACCCACCAGAGCAATAGGGGCTTCTTTGCTGCCGGGCCAATGGGCGACAACCAGCTTAGGTGGACGCTCACTGCCTTTACCTACCGCGGCTAACGCACCGAGGTTTAAACGTTCAATATCTTTGGCTTCGAGCACTGTGACTTTTACGCCGAGGGACTTAAGCTTACGCGCCTCGTTGGCGAAGCTTTCGGGATACATAATGCCTGCTGGCGCATTGGTGAGATCCCGTGCTAAAAACACACCCGCTTCAATAGCTTGCAGATTCTTATGGTGTTTTTGGTTTAGGCTTAAGTCATCAACCCCGATTTGATAGTTCTTCTCAGCGCGATTGCTGGCTTTAAATTGAGTGTAGCGGTAGCTGCGCAGCTCAATGCCATGGGCTAATTCGGAGCCAAACAGCGGCGCGTTACTTAAGCCTTGGGTTAGTACACGCACAGTGGCTTGAGGCACGGTTTCAAGCTTGGCGGCAATATTGCCCCCTAAGATGTTGATTTCACCGGGTGTTAAGGTCTTAGCATCACCAATTCCAACTAATAAAACCCGCTTAGCATCGATTTCGCTCGGGACTAGGATTTCTAAGATTTCACCGCGTTTACCCGAAAAACTGTTGTCGGCGACCGCAAGGTTGAGTTGGTCTTGAGTCGATTGGGGTAAAAAATCGAGACTATAGGTTGTCGAATCAGCGCTTTGGAACAGCACTAATGTGTCGGAATTGAGTGAGTTACGAGTGTCAAAACTAAAGGTTTCGGCGTTAGCATTGAGAGAGTTAAGGCACGCCAGAGCCATAACGCTTAACAAAAATTTATTCTTATTTTTCATGGTGACAACTCAAATCGGTAGAGAGTGAGAAGCATAGCAAAGCTGAGTCTTAGGGTTAACTAATTTAAGTCATTTGACTGAGATTAATCTTAATTCCAAGGACCAAAGCGTGTCAGTGAACGCTCAAGGGCAAAATCCAGTTGCTGTGACAGGGTTTGCGCCTGACTCTTTAGTGCCGACGCGCCCAAAGATTGGGGTGTTTGACTGGCAAATATCACCCAATTGCCACCGCTGGTGAGGCAGGCATGCACGTGGGCAAAATGGCGTTGCAGATCGGCGAGTAACTCGCGATTTTGGCTGTGTTCCTTCCAGCAGTTCAACACTAAATAACCATTGGGTTTAATGAGTTGTGTGCATTGCTCAAGGAAGATTGGCGAGAGTTGCCCCGTATCGACCCCTTTGGCGCTGTAGATATCGGCAAAAATCACATCGACCTTTTTATGTTCGGCCGATGCCATAAAGGCGACGGCATCTTGGTTGATTAGATTAAGCTTTTTGCCAATCGGTAATTGAAAGTAGCGCTTGGCAAGTTCAATCACGGCCGGGCGAAGTTCAACTGCGGTAAGTTTAATTGCGGCATCGAAGCGGCGCAGGGCATGTATGAGGGCGCCGCCGCCAAGACCGAGTACGATGGCGCTTTTGGGTTGGCAAAATAACAACACCAGTAGCATGCCTTGCACATAGGTATGTTGTGGGATGTGCGGGGCGGTTTTAAGAATTTTGCTCTGCTCATCGTTGTCGCCAAAGGACAGCACGCGAGTATCACCATAGTCGAGCACGCGGATTGGCCCTAGGGCATCTTGGGTTTCGTGTAGCAAAGTGGCGTCGGCCATGACTTATTACTCTATTTGCGTTGGGCTGATCTGGGACTCTATAACTGCTGGTGCAAAAAAGTTAGAATTCAGCTGGTTTCGTTTTTTAAGTGGCTATTATGACAAATCAAATCCTGCTTGCCTGTATTTATCTTGCGGTGTTTCTCTTTTTGCAGCGTGCTTTAACCCAATGGGTGAAAAAACTCTCACTAATGAAGCAGGTGAGTGCGGCGCGTACCAGCCTTGTTACTCGTTTTATTTCCTATGTGATGTTTTTTATCACTCTGTCTTTGATGGCGGTGTCCCTCGGTTTCGGTTATCAGGACGTGTCGCTGTTTGTCTCATCAGCATTTGCGGTGATGGGCGTCGCCTTAGTCGCTCAGTGGTCGATACTAAGTAATTTAACCGCAGGCGTGCTGATTTTCTTTGTGTTTCCGTATCGGATTGGTGAGCGTATTCGGGTAGTAGATAAGGATGAAGATATCAGTGGCGTGATTATTGAAATCGCGCTGTTTCATGTACTTATCCTTAGGGACAATGGCGATACCATCACCTATCCCAACAATTTGATGCTGCAAAAGGCTGTGTTGAAGCTGGCGGATCAGGCGCCGCTCGCCGAGCGCCAAGCGTTGCAAGATGGCAAAAAGAAACTCGACCTCGAGTAACATATTCTCCTTTATGTGCGCCGGAGCAGTACATTTATTAGCAAACTGTTGTCGGCGCTTCGCGAACTGATGAGATTTATTATCTTCCCCTGAACTTTACTTGCTTGAAGTGTTTTTCATAACAAAATCAGCGTTATTGCTTACATCCATTCCCTTTTGTTTACCTTGGTTTGTGTCCCGTCGCACGGTTTAGCCCTGTCTAATCCTTAGAATTCGTGTTTTTGTTTTTACCAAGGGAACGAATCGAATGAAATCTAAACTCTTAGCCGTGACGATTAGCGCGCTGTTAACCACACAACTAACAGGTTGTATGGGACAAATGGGCCTGAGCCAAATGGTGACTAAGGGCAACTTAAGCGCTGTAGATAACCGTTATGGCCGTGCGGGCTTATTTATTCTGTTAAGTCCTGTGTATGGTTTGGCGGCAACGGGCGATCTCTTTATCGTTAACACTATTGAGTTTTGGACGGGTAAGAACCCGATCACCGATAAATCCCCTGCGGTCGTTGATATGCCTGTGGACGCGATTTTTAAGGTGAATCCCCATGTGAGTGATGAGCTGAAATCGGCGCCCGTTAAACTGACTCAGGCACAAATTGCCTATCCCGATGAGCACACTGTGACTATGACCTTAGCCTACGAAGATGGCAGCACTCAATTATTGTCGGGCCGTAAATCGGGGGATGATGTGGACTTCTTCCTCGACGAGACTTTTATTGCCCGCGTGAGCAACCAGGAGCTGGTGGCCTATAGCCAAAGTCGTTTACAAGGGTAAGCCCTGAGGTGTGAAGATATAGAGGCTTAAGCTCTCAGAGTTAAGCATTTGGCTAAGCCAACCCGTTAATAATATTGGTTAAGGGGTTGGCTTGATACTTTCGCCTATCTCAATACACGGTGAAAAAACGCCACGGATTGTTGATACATTTGCAGCGCCAGCGCGGGATCGTAGCGCTCACCTTCATCACGCATAAAGGCATGCTGAGCATTAACCTCTAACCAACTGAAATTACGGTTTTTAGCCATCAATTGTTGGTGGATCAATACCCGACCTTCGGGCGATACATGGGGATCTTGCTTGCCAAACACTAACACTAATTCCCCTTGAATATCGCCGCTGCGACTCAGTGAATCATTGCCGTAGGCACAGGGCAGGGTATTGGAGTGAATGTCGGTTGGATAGAGGCAAAAGGCGCCTAAAATCTCGGGATTGAGTGCAGCGCGGTAGGCTAAGTGGCCGCCAATACACACGCCCATACTGCCGACCTTACCGGTGCAATAACTCTGCTCACGGACAAAGTCGATAAGGGCTTGGGTGTCGCTGTCGTGTTGCTCTAAGGGTTTGGCAAATTTATCGGCATTGCCTTTATCTTTACCCGCATCATCATAGGCTAGTACTGTGCCTATCGGATTTAGCTCGTGGAATACTTCTGGCACTAACACCACAAAACCATGGCCTGCGAGAATAGTCGCGGTGCGGGCGATGGGCGCGGTTTGCTGAAAAATCTCAGAATAGAACAGTATACAAGGGAATTGCCCTGGGGCATCTGGGCGATAGACATAAGTGCGCATCGGCCCTGTGGGCGTGTTGATATCCTGAGTTTGCTGAGTCACTAACATATTTAGTTTCCTCTGTGAGGCTTCAATGTTGAAGCCTCACTTTAGCAGTCAGGTATGGTTCTGTCAGTTAAAACAGTTCGTTACCAGAGCGCTCACCCGCGAGTACCGCTTTGACATTGCTCAGGGTTGTGTGTGCAATCGCGCCTAGCGCTTCTTCGGTGAGGAAGGCTTGGTGACCAGTAAAAATCACGTTGTGGCAGGCGGATAGGCGACGGAACACATCGTCCTGAATGATTTGGTTCGACTTGTCTTCGAAAAACAATTCTTTTTCGTTTTCATACACATCAAGCCCTAAGGAACCAATCTGGCCGAGCTTTAAGGCTTCCATCGCATCGAAGGCATTAAGTAGGCCGCCGCGGCTGGTGTTGATCACCATGACGCCGGGTTTCATCTTGGCAAAGCTTTCTTTATTCAGCAAATGGTGGTTATCGGCGGTTAATGGGCAGTGCAGGCTGATAATATCGCTGTTGGCATAAATGGTGTCCAGATCCTGATATTCCACATTGAGCGCTTTTACCGCAGGATTTGGATAAGGGTCAAAGGCTATGACTTTACAGCCAAACCCGAGCAAGACCTTAATTGTGGCGACCCCAATCTTACCTGTGCCTATTACGCCAACGGTTTTGCCAAACATGTTAAAACCGACCAAGCCTTCGAGGGAGAAGTTCGCATCACGGGTGCGTTGGTAGGCCTTATGGATTTTGCGGTTTAGGGTCAGCATCAAGGCGACTGTGTGCTCGGCTACAGATTCGGGCGAATAAGCGGGCACGTTGACCACTTGCATGCCTAAGCGTTTGGCGGCGACTAAATCGACATTGTTAAAACCCGCGCAGCGCATGGCAATGATTTTAGTGCCACCCTTGGCAAGCTCGACTAACACTTCTTCACAGAGGGAATCGTTAACAAAGGCGCACACTACCTCAAAACCTTCGGCAAGCTTAACGGTTTGCATGCAGAGGCGATAATCGAAATACTCAATTTGCGCACCAAATGCGGCATTTGTACGGTTAAAATGCTGCATGTCATAGTGTTTTGCGCTAAAAAATCCAATTCTCATTTCAATCACCTAAAGGTTACATTGTTACTGGCACTGAGTGTATGTGACTCGGCGACATTTGTCCTCTGGTGTTGAATTTACCCCGCAAAAAGAGTGAGCTTTGTCATCAATTGCACAAAAAATCATAAAAAAAGCGAGCCCCTGACGGCTCGCTTGTACTGATAAGCTTGAAGATTCAAGCTGGGCTCTCATGGTCGTGCTATGTGAGCCTTAGGTTAGTCCCTTAACCTAAAAACGTTTGATATTAGTGATCTTTCGCGTATTTCGCGGCAGATGCACCCGCGATACGGCCGTAGGTCACGATATCAGAGATGGCGTTACCACCTAAACGGTTAGCACCGTGAACACCACCAGTCACTTCACCAGCAGCGTATAAACCTTCGATAGGTTTACCGGTTTTATCGCTCTTCACTTCGGCTTTAGTATCGATAACGATACCACCCATAGTGTGGTGAACCGCTGGTGCGATTTCTAAGGCATAGAAAGGCGCAGTAGCGATTTCACGTGGCAGGTTTGGACGTTCGAATTGAGTGTCTTTACCTGATTTCACAAATCCGTTGTATGAAGTAACGGTTTTCGCCAGTTCAGCGGCAGGCACATCGAGTTGTTTTGCTAAATCTTCGATGGTTTTACCTTCTTTAACGATGTTCAAGTGAACATAGCCTTCGATGGCTTTTAAGCTCTTACGGATAGAGTCATCGAATACGAGGTAAGCGCTTTCGCCTTTTTGTTGCAGAATCGCAGCAGACGCTTTATCACGGGTCGTGATTTCGTTCATAAAGCGGTTACCGTCACGGTTAACCACGATAGCACCGTTACCACGTACCGCTTCGGTGATCATCACACCACCGGCTGGTGAGTAAGTTGGGTGAGCTTGGATGTATTCTAAGTCACGAGTTGCAGCGCCCGCTTGCAGCGCAACGTCTAAGCCGTCACCCGTTGCACCTGGGTGGTTAGTCGCTTTAAAGCCTTTTAACTTAGGATCGTACTTAGCGACGCGATCGTTGTTTTTCGCAAAACCACCTGCAGCAATCACGACTGCATCGGCTTTGATCACATAGTAGCCAGTGTATTCACCTTTCACTAACACGCCAGTCACTTTACCGCTTGCATCTTCAAGGATGCGTACAACACGGCTGTTTAAACGGATGTCAGTTCCACGTTTAACGGCGTTGTCCCACAGCACTTGTGCAACGTGTGCACCCACACCCGCACCACCGGTTGGGCGGTGACTACGGTTAACGCTTGCGCCACCCATACGACCCACGTCAGTCATGTCGGCACCCATAGAGGTTAACCAATCAATAGAGTCTGAAGAGTTGTTGGCCAGAACTTTTACTAATTCAGGATCGTTGATATTTCGACCACCTTTCATGGTGTCGTCGATCATGATTTGTTTCTTATCTTGGATACCTAACTTAGCCTGTGGCTTAGTTTCGGCGGCGTTCATACCACCGGCAGCCAGTTTAGTGTTACCACCTGGGATAGGTTCTTTTTCTAACAGGATCACTTTCGCGCCTGCATCACGGGCTGAAACGGCGGCAGCAAGACCTGCACCACCCGAACCGATAACTACGACGTCAGTGGTTTCTTTCACGCCAGCGGCAATGGCTTTATCTTGAGCCGCTTTGTCTGCATCAACTGGCACAAACTTACGTTCCCACTTGCCGCCAAATGGCATATCGAAGCCGAAGCTGTGGCAAGCATCACAGTAAGTGACAGATTTTTCATGGCCTTTGTGGCAGCTGGTACAAGCGATTTCACCAATTAAGTGAGATTTGTGCGGAGAAACTTTATCTTTTGGCGCAGCTGCAGCCAGTTCTTTTAGATCACCGTGGCAGCTAACGCATTGGCCATTTTCATGGGTCAGGTTGTCGTTGGTTACGCCACCTTTGTCTGATACGTGGCAGCTATCGCAGCCGCCCATTTCACCGTGAAAATCGGCTAGTACTTCTGGTGCAGCATAGGCTGTGCCAGCCATTGCACCAGAGATCAGCATGGCTAGTGCTGTTTTTTGAATCTTTCTTGTGAACATAATTGTTCCTCCGCCGTACATTTCATCTACTTAATAAGGGGTATTAATTATGGCGTGATATTTATATTTTGCGTAGCTCACGCACTTTTAGAGCATTCTCCATGAACAAAGTTATCACTATCTAAAGAGGTATATGTGTGCTTAGGTCACATAACGATTGTTACATTGAAAATTACATAATAGAAATGTGCAATATGGCTGAAAATATTAATGAAATTGAAGTTAATCACTCGGTAAGTACGGTATAACTTGCACGAGTTAACATATTTTGATGGGCTAAATTATATTTGAATAATCAATGGTAAAATAAATTGTAGTTAGTTGGTTGTTTTTAAATTTTTGATTTTATTTGTGTATTTTGATGCGTTTATCGTTTGAAATATTCTTTGCTCGCAGATTGAGTATTCAATAAATAATAATAGAGCGCTAGTGTATTTTTGAAAAAATACAATATATTTTTCCAAAATGTTACTTAAGTGGTGTTAAGGGGTTAAATCTATGGCGAGGCAGCAGATATCTGAAAAACGTTTTTGGATGCAGCGACTCACTAAAACGAGTTTCAGGGCTTTACATATATTGGGGATTGTTGGTGCGGGCGGCGGAATATTACTTTCCGTTGAGAAATCCCTATGGCTCAATTATTGGTATTTGGCGATGATTAGCGGCAGCATATTGATGTTGTGGGAAATTATTCGAGATTGGCGTTGGTTAATTCAACTCAAGGGGGTGTTAACCCTCGGGAAATTAGGGCTACTTTGCCTATTTGTGCCGCTTGCCAGCTACAAGCCAGAACTGTTTATCTTAGTGTTATTTTTATCTGTGATAGTATCCCATGGCCCATCGGGGCTGAGGCACTATTCGATAGTGCATCGCAAACAGATAGACACTAAAAAAGAGATAAAGGGATGACACACGCTACACTCAGCACCGCCTCGAGCTTAATTACCCAGTTTCCATGGCCTGAGCTTACAGGGCTTAAGGTATTGGATTTAGCCTGTGGTTCGGGCCGAAATGGTCTGTGGTTTCTCTCCCAAGGTTGTGAAGTGACCTTTATCGACCAGGATTTGGGTGCCTTGGCCGAGCTTACTCACGACAAAGCACATCAATGGCAGTGGAATTTAGAAGACGGCAGCGCGCCTCAGTTACCCAAAGAGTCTTTTGATATTGTATTAGTCTTTAATTACTTACATCGACCACTGTTTCCGCAAATCGCTGCGAGCCTTAAGCGCGGAGGACTCATTGTGTATGAGACCTTTACTTGGCAACAGGCGCAAATTGGTCGACCTCGCAACCCTGACTTTTTACTCAGAGAGAACGAACTGCAATCCGTATTTGCTAACTGGCAACCTTTGCATTACTTTGAAGGGCTGTTAAGCGATGCTGCGGGTACTGAAAGTGCCAAGGTGCAGCTAATCGCACGAAAACCCTAGACGTCACCCCATCGCGGGGCGACTGACCATATTAGTATTGAAGAAGTGTAAGAGGCCAAGGATGTTCCCGTATCCAGAGCAGTATCGTGTTGCCACGCCACCTTTAACCACGGCGCTGATGGTGGCTTGGGCGCTGTTGAGTCACAGCCTATTGGCCGATGCCAGCCCGTTTGCCTTATATCCGTTATTTATGTTGTTCCCTATGGTGATTGGTCTGCACCTGTATTTGATTTGGCTAGCCAAAGGGATGAGTCGGCTGGATCAATGCTTTTACGCCTTAGTGCATATTCCTCTCGCGTTTGTGGTGTGGACATTCACCATTATGCATGTCAATGGCAATGCCTTTTCTTAGTGGTGGGGTTATACCAATCGTATTAAATATCTGTTCATTCAGCGGGAGTTAAACGGGCTTTAGACAAGGCAAAGGCTTGAAGGCATAGTGGCGCTCTGTCGA
>NZ_AXZL01000058.1 GCF_000485795.1 Shewanella decolorationis S12 | reverse complement strand
CATCAAGTTGAGCCACAGAGAATAAGTTTCATTAATGCCCTGTTTTTAATCCAAGATGAGTTTGGTTGGAGCGACAGAGGGAGTCCAGGAGCAATCCCACAGCACTTAAAACGACTGAGGGAAAATGGCAAAAGGTTGATTTTACCCCCGAAGAGGAAGCGGCCCAGCTACCCGCGTGTGGTGCTAAAGAAAACGGTGAAATATCCAAGTAAAAATGCCACTCGCTCTTAAGCGAGTGGCATTATGTAAAATACAGCCCTTTTTAGTGTAGATGCCGTGATTAGGCTTCTAACTTAGCAAACTCGGCTTTTTGCTCTTTTAGTTTGTCCATATCGCGGGTCAAATCGGCCATCTTGGCGCGCTCTTTATCGATAACTGCTGGCGGTGCTTTCGCCACGAAGCCTTCATTCGATAATTTACCTTCGATACGGCCAATCTCTTGAGTCAGCTTTTCAAGCTGCTTGTCGATACGAGCCATTTCGGCCGCCACATCCACTAGACCTGCCATAGGAATTAATAATTCCATTTCGCCAATTAGACCTGTGGTCGACATTGGCGCCGTTTCACCTTCGCCAAGAATCGTCATGCTCTCTAAGCGCGCAAGCGTTGTGAAGAAGGCTTGGTTAGCCTCAACGCGGGCTTGGTCTTGGGCACTCACGCCACGCAGTAGGGCGTTTAATGGCTTAGAAGGCGCGATATTGAGCTCGGCACGGATATTACGTACTGCAACAATCACTTGCTTAACCCACTCGAGGTCGGCCATCGCGGTCGCATCTACTTTGGCGGCATCATAGCTTGGGAATGGTGCCAGCATGATGGTGTCGCCTTGGGCGCCAGTCAGTGGTTTAACGCGTTGCCAGATGGTTTCAGTGATGTATGGCATCATTGGGTGCATCAGACGTTGCATCGCTTCTAACACATTGACCAACGTATGGCGGGTGCCGCGCATTTGCGCTTCATTGCCGTTTTGCAGTACTGGCTTAGTTAACTCTAAGTACCAATCGCAGAACTGGTTCCAAGTGAACTCGTACAAGGTGTTGGCTGCGAGGTCGAAGCGGTAGTTTGCCATGTGGTCGTCGTAGGTTTTTACGGTTTGGTTGAATAAACCGATGATCCAGCGATCCGCCAGTGACAGTTCAATCTCACCGCCTTGGTAATCCGGTGAGTTCGGGCCGCAATCTTGGCCTTCGGTATTCATCAGCACGTAACGTGATGCGTTCCAAAGCTTGTTACAGAAGCTGCGGTAACCGTCTAAACGCTTCATATCCCAGTTGATATCACGGCCAGTTGATGCCATTGCCGCTAGAGTAAAGCGCAGGGCATCAGTACCGTGGGCTTCGATACCATTTTCAAACTCTTTACGGGTGCTCTTTTCAATCTTGGCGGCCAGTTGTGGCTGCATCATGTTGCCAGTACGTTTTTCAACGAGGGCTTCTAGATCGATACCGTCAATCATATCCAATGGGTCAAGTACGTTGCCCTTAGATTTTGACATCTTGTTACCCGCTTCATCGCGGATAAGGCCTGTCACATAAACGGTTTTAAATGGCACCTGTGGCTTACCGTCTTCATCTTTGATGAAGTGCATGGTCATCATGATCATACGGGCAACCCAGAAGAAGATGATGTCAAAACCCGTTACCAACACGTCGGTTGGATGGAAGGTTTTTAAATCTTCAACATTGTCAGGCCAGCCTAAGGTCGAGAATGTCCACAGGGCAGAGCTGAACCAAGTATCCAGTACGTCTTCATCTTGGCGCAGGGCGATAGCATCATCGATATTGTGCTTAGCACGCACTTCAGCTTCGGTGCGGCCGACATAGACCTTACCGTTCGCATCGTACCAAGCAGGGATGCGGTGACCCCACCATAATTGGCGAGAGATACACCAATCTTGAATGTCGCGCATCCAAGAGAAGTACATGTTTTCGTATTGCTGTGGCACGAACTTAATATCGCCATTTTCAACGGCTTCGATTGCGGTTTTGGCCATAGGCGCAACGGCAACGTACCATTGGTCGGTCAGCATTGGTTCGATAACCACGCCTGAGCGGTCACCGTAGGGCACTTTTAGGCCGTGTGGCGCGATTTTTTCGAGCAGACCTAAAGTTTCAAACTCTGCCACAATGGCATCACGGGCTTTGAAACGATCTAAACCTGCATAACGCTCTGGCAGGCTGCCATCTAAGCTAGTATTGATTGTGCCATCAGTATTGACGACTTCGGCGGATGCACGAATGGCTGCATCTAAGGTCAACACGTTGAACATAGGAAGTTTGTGACGTTTACCGACTTCATAGTCGTTAAAGTCGTGGGCAGGGGTGATCTTCACACAGCCTGTACCAAACTCCATGTCTACATAGTCATCGGCAACGATAGGGATGCGACGATTAACGATAGGCAGCAGAATAAATTTGCCGATCAGTGCTTGATAACGCTCATCGTCTGGATGAACAGCTACTGCGCTATCACCCAGCATAGTTTCAGGACGCGTGGTGGCGACTTCGAGGTAATCTTTACCGTCTGCGGTCAGCTCGCCGTCGGCTAATGGATAACGCAGATGCCACATGTGGCCTTGCTTTTCTTTGTTTTCCACTTCGAGATCTGAAATCGCGGTGTGCAGCTTAGGATCCCAGTTCACTAAGCGTTTACCACGGTAAATCAAATCGTCTTCATAGAGACGGACAAACACTTCTTGAACCGCTTTAGACAAGCCTTCGTCCATGGTGAAACGCTCACGGTCCCAATCCACAGAGGCGCCCATACGACGTAGCTGCTTAGTGATGGTGCCACCCGATTGCGCTTTCCATTCCCATACTTTTTCCATGAAAGCATCGCGGCCAAGGTCATGGCGGCTCTTGCCTTCTTCGGCTTCAAGCTTACGCTCAACCAGCATCTGAGTCGCAATACCCGCATGGTCAGTTCCGACTTGCCACAGGGTGTTTTTACCCTTCATACGTTGGTAGCGGATCAGGGTATCCATGATGGTATCTTGGAAAGCGTGGCCCATGTGCAGGCTACCCGTCACGTTGGGTGGCGGGATCATGATGCAATAGTTGCCCTGTGAGGCATCGCCGTGGGGCTTAAAGTAACCTTGCTCTTCCCAGTTTTGGTAAAGAGTCTGCTCAATGGACTGAGGATCGTATGTTTTTTCCATGGGAACGTATCTGTCTCAAGCTAAATTAAGTGGATGTGTTGCTAAATTTTGGGTTGTTAATTCAATCCCTAAGCCACGATATTGGCGGTAGCGTTCACGTGCTATCGCTTTATGTTGGTCGTCATTAGCCACAAAATCGAAGATTTGACCAAAGTTTACCGCAAACGGAGGCACTTGGTCTGCAAGATTAATCAGAAGTTGGCGACTTTTGTTTGGACCGAGTCTGTCAAAACCGATTTCAACGGGTGAACCAGTAGTGGGGCCTTCACCTTTGAGGTTATGGGGGACAAATGCACTGGGTTCAAACTGCCATAGTAACTCGTCGATTTCAAAGGCGATGTTCTTGTCCTGACAGTGAATATAGACCTGCTGCTGGTTTATAAATCCCTGTTGGGCTAGACGGCAAGCCAATTGATACATGTCACTAAGGGCCGTGTTCTCGCCCATCGGCGGTAGTAAATAAAACAGCGCTTGAGTCATTATTTCAATGCCTTGCTTTAAGTTATAGACGAACGGGTTAGTCTACACTAAAACTCAAGCTTGGTTAACGCTTGGCTCTGGGGTTTTTCGCGGGAGATTGAGGAGTCGGGAGGGGGAGTTGGCTTAAACCTTTCCTGTGGCAACTAAGCACAGCTTAAGCATAAGGCTAGAGCTTATATGTGAATAGTTAAACGACTATGGGAGCTGGGGATATAAAAGCAAAGCGCACCCGAAGGTGCGCTGGTTGAAAAGCTGGTCAAACAAACTATTCCTCCTAGGTTATTGAGCATTGTTATTAAAGGATTTATTGACGCTTTGTGAATAAACAAACCGATATCATATTAGATTTTGTTTATTCAGCAGTTAACTCACTATTTCAACTTACATTTTCACTTACTATTACACTTCAGAATATAAATAAAGGAATCTGGCCTATATTAGTACTCAAAAAGGTACTGGGTATTTTGCTGTTAAGCAGCTCGCCTTGTTCCGTGTTATCTAAATTCTTTTTTACTCACAATTTGTAATATGCCCACTTGCTCATATTACCGATAACGCTATTAACCTCCTCATATTGTTTGACTGTTAAGAAGCTAATTCACCTAAAGTGGTCTTTCATGGTACCTATGTTGCTCTATTGCTAACGTCCTCCTCTTGATTATTACATTTGGGCTCAAAGAGTGTGTAAGACTAAAACTGGCAATACGATGTAGTAGGTTACTCCTTAATGATCGACTCGTGTGTTAACACCCATTAGTGCGTTTATCGTTAGTTGTTGGTTATCGGTCTCTATTTTTTTGTAACCTCGCATCTTATTTGATAATCAGAGGGAAACGCATAAATATTACAGCTTGGCGTTACCGAATTAATGTGGCCGCATTAATATGACTGCCGTAATGTGACTGTCTTAATGTAACTGCCTTAATGTAACTGCCTGTGTCACTGTTTTTGAGTGTGAGTTTAGTGTGGCGGCGTACTCCTTCTAGTGATGATATTTAACGGTTTTAACTTGAAATTCACATCACTCCGATTCTGCTGTCACTTAGTAAAGTGTAGTAGTTATTTAAAGGTTCACACTCTTTTTACTGACCATTAGGATGGTCTATCAAACTTTTGCTAAAAAATGTGACCTATTAAACCTTATCTACTTTATGCTCTCGAAGTGATGTGGTCTCGCACTAACATCGAGTAACTTAAGCTGCATCTTCCTCCTCGTAATCATCCTCGACATTGACAGCATCTTCGGAATGAGCAATAGATGCGAAACGTTGTGCTTCAGGTTTATGGGTTAATCGATTGAGTTGTTTCTCTAATTTTTGACCCATGGCCGTAATGGCTGCATAAAGATTGTCGTGTTTTGCTTGAGCAAAAAGTTCTCCATTTGGGATGCCAACCGATGCTTCAATTTTGAAACCAGGTTTCTCCTCTGTGATGATGACATGGGGATTAATCAACTGCACATCGTGCCTAGAAAGTTTATTAAAACGGCTTTCAATGCGTTCACGGATTGGGGCAGTGACTTCTAGTTGTTTGCTCGTAATCTTTAGCATATGTTGCACCTTCTATTTGGTTCCTTCGATTTCAGATTACCAATCTACACCCTTAAAAACGAGATCTAAATCACATTTTTAACCCTGTTTAGTTCTGTTCGTTGGTTATTTGATCGCTTAGACAAATCTCGCGGATTCTTGGTCGAAAAGGCTTGTATTGGCTATCGGAACAGGCCATATTTGATGGGATAACTACGCAGTCTTTGCTATCATTTACTTATCTTTACTTTAAGTTTTTCATTAGATCCCGATAAAATACCTTCACTTATTTCATTGTTCAGTCGAGTGGCAGGTATTATGGAAACCGAACATATCAAAGTTAAAGTCTGGGATTTACCCACACGCATTTTTCACTGGGGCATGGTGGCCCTCATGGCCTTACTCTGGTGGAGCGCCGAAGTGGGTGAAATGCAATGGCACCAGATCTTTGCCTATAGTCTGTTGATCTTGATTGGCTTTCGGCTTTTATGGGGCTTGATTGGCAGTGATACTGCGAGATTTAGTCATTTCGTGCATCATCCAAAGGTGGTGTTTGAGTATTTGAAAGACGTTCGCGCAAAGGGCGTGTCAGTGGTCTTAGGGCATAATCCGATGGGCGGTTATATGGTGATTGTGTTGATTGCCATTATCAGCTTACAGCTAATCACAGGACTATTTGCTACCGATGATGTGTTTACTGAAGGTCCACTGTACAGTTATGTGAGCTCTGATACTGCTTCGTTTCTCACTTGGTTACATAAGATGAATTTCAACCTGATCTTAGCCTTGAGTGCCGTGCATGTGTTGGCGGTTGTGGTACACGCCATTAAAGGTGACAAATTAGTGGGAGCCATGCTCAGTGGTTACAAACGTGTGCCTAAGGTTGAGTATGCCAAAGCAGAATCTGAATTAGTTTTCAAATCACAGTGGCTGGCCTTAATCGTGCTGTTAATTATTGCTGGGGTGGTGTTTACTTATTTGATGTGGCCCATAGTTCAAGTGCTCTAGTAAATGCTCAACATTAAAAAAGCCTGCATGTAGCAGGCTTTTTTATTAGACATGACAACTCGCCATTAGTCTTTTTTGTAAACGTCGTGACAACCTTTACAGCTCTTGCCTGTGTTCATAAAGGCTTGCTTAATTTCAGCTTGGTCACCTTTTTGAGCCACAGTCGCTAAAATAGCGGCATTTTCTTGGAAGGTTTTCATTTTAGCGTCAAAGTCAGCCTTGTCTTGCCATACTTTGGCCAGCGCTTCGGTATCGCCTTTATCTGAACCTTCAATAAAGCCTTCGAAAGGAATGTGCGAAAGTGCGGCGACATTGTTGGCACGCATTGCGAAGGTTTCAGCTTCGAAAGGTTTTTTACCTTTCATCATTGCGCCCATATCGCCAAAGTTATAAGCAATCAGGCTAAATGCAGATTGGCGATATTCAATCGCGTCCTTTGCATCTTCAAAATTGTGTGCTTGTGCAGCTGAAGCCAATAAGGTACCGGCAACGAGAGTCAGGAGTAATTTTTTCATCGTATTCTCACAAATTAGCGTCGAAGTGTGACATTGCTCTGCTATTGTACACAAATTAACTTAATGTACTAGAAGCAATTTTGTCAGTTTTTGTCTAGATAGATGGGATAAACGTAACAAGTTATTTGCCGGAAGAGTAAATCTGCTAAACTGCCGTTGTAATGCTTAAACAATACTACTGGGGCGATTATGCGAGCCAATTGGGACTTAGTTTTAGAGAAAATTTTGAGCCATGGAAACTATGATGAGCTCTCGGTATTGTTCCATTTATTGCTAACAGAAGAAGAACGTAGCGCTATCGCTGGGCGATTAAAGGTATTCCAATTATTGCTCGATGGTGAGATGAGTCAACGGCAGATCGCGGCTGAATACGAGGTCAGTATCGCCACTATTACACGTTGTTCAAACTATTTAAAGAATATGGCCCCAAGTCATAGGGAAAAAATTCAACAGCTGATTAAGGAATGTTAGCGATTTATGTTTTTTATCGCAATTTAACAGGTATGTATCCCATTAAAGATAAGCTCTATGCAATGAAGTGATTCGATATAAACAGACGACGTAACCGAAACCCTATCCTTAGGGAGCGGCTTTACTTTAAGTTGCAAAGGGCGCACGTCATTTGAATAGAAAAAAATCGTACCCCCTCGATGAACTTGCAAACCCATAAAATGCAATTTCAAATGTTTCTACGCTCTAAACAGCGATTCTGCTAATGACTAGGGCGTGTTGACGTTTCAGGGTTATTTTTGCAGCCGTTTGGCAAGCTCTTGCTCTTACTTTCGGTTATAAGTGCCGCTCGTCATTTGAGTAGAACAATTACACCTCATTCCTCGTTTCGCGAGCAAGTGCTTGCCAAAACCAACAAAATCTAATCTCGAAACGTCAAAACGGCCTAAATTTATTGTTTAAAATTGAGGTGACGCAGGTAGTTTATGTCGACGATAAAGCGAGCGTCTTATAAGAATATAAAAGCTGTAGCTTAGTAATAGAATTGCCAGTAAGGGATAAAGACTTTTAGGGAAAAACTTAAAAATAACTAAGGCAGTAAAGAGATAGATAAAGGGTAAATAATCATAAATCGCTGTTGGCATATAGCCCGTTTTTCTACGTTTTACGGGATCAGTGCGCCGATTTTGTGAGCGTAGATTGTAAATTCTAGCCCCGAGAAGAAACACAATCACGGCTGCCATTAAAGCATACTCTGGGTCGAGTAACATAAAACTTACGCAACCTAAGGCCATATAACCATAGGGCAAAGCTTCATATACAGGTTTTGATAACATATGCACTCCGTCGCGAGGTGAAGGTGTATTGGTTTTAACATTCTGATTTTAAAGTTTAAAATGCTAAATCTATCTAAAACGTCCCTATTTGTGGTTAGATTATAAACATTTGCCTATAAAAAAAGCACCTCCTTGTGTAAGGAAGTGCTTCATTATCTTGCTCTGGATAGTGAGCTTTAGGCGTTACTGCCTAAATTAGCCGCGACAGCCGCAACCACCATTGCCATCACAACCTGTTTTTGGTGTGTCGCACGCCTCATGATCGTGGTCATGGTGGTGATGACCATGGTCATCAGAACCGCCACAGCAGCCACCCGCATCATGACTTGAACCACCACAACATCCGCCACCGTGGTCATGATCATGGCTGTGTCCATGACCACCACATCCACCGTGGGCGTGAATATGACCATGGGCAATTTCTTCTGCTGTCGCTTCTCGCACATCGATGATTTCAATGTTGAAGCTCAATGCTTGGCCCGCTAAAGGATGGTTGCCATCAACGATAACGACATCATCTTTGACTTCGACAACTTGCACAGGGCGTTGACCCATTTCGGTTTCGGCAATAAAGCGCATACCAGGAACGATATCTTCGATATCACCAAACGCTTCTAATGGCACGGCTTGACGCAGACCATCGTGGTAAGGACCGTAAGCTTCTTCAGCACTGATTGTCACATCCAGTGTTTCGCCCTTGGTTTTACCTTCTAATGCAGCCTCTAAACCTGGGATCAGGTTTTCTGCACCGTGCAGATATAACATTGGTTCGGCATCAAAAGAGTCTTCTAAAAGTCTGCCTTCTTGATCTGATAAACGGTAATGAATGGTTACCGCGCTGTGTTGGGTGATCTTCATATCGCCTCCGGTTCGGAATGTGCGCGCATAATAACGTGCTTTTGGGGCGCTGGCGATAATTTGAAGTGGCTTATGTTAGATATCGCACAGCTTTTTGTTGGCGTGATGAACAGTCATTTGGTGAAGAATTTACGCCAAATTGTTGATGGTTATCGCTTGCGGTTTGTTGGTCTCGAAAGTGGGTTTACATCGCTTAATCTAAAGGCGTTACGATATGGTTGATATAATTTATTGAATTTTAATGTTTAAAAACAGATGTATTTGTGCGGCATTACGTTTACGTTAACAGTTTTCTATTGATGAAATCGCATTTTTACCCTAGGAAAACTTGATAATATTGAATGTTAAGGTGTCAATTTATGGCTGTGAAAGATTTGTTTATAAATAATCCAGTTTGGGGGTTGACAAGATTAGGTGAAAAAGGCAATTCTGTTTTACATCACATTGACATGGATTAGCCCAAACGTATGCATAGCCTAGGTTTTGTAGTAATTACCATTATTACAACCACCACTACAACCAGAGTGGGGGCGGGCTGATACACCCTAAAGAATTTAACGACGAGCCCGCTTCCCACAAAGAAGCGGGCTTTTTTGTTTCTAGCTTATGTTTCTTAGTCGGGCGCGGTACAGGAGATCAAGATGAAAGTTATGAAATTTGGTGGTACCTCGCTTGCAAATTGGCAGCGATTTTCAATGGCGGCGGATATCGTTGCCAAAGCGGCGAAAGCAGAACCAGTTGCTACAGTGCTCTCTGCGCCCGCGACAGTGACAAACGCCTTGCTAGAAATGGTCGATGTGGCGGTGAAAGGGGAAGATTATTCGCCAGTCATTCAACATGTTGAACGGGTGTTTACCTCGCTCTATCAAGATGCGGTCAGTTCTGGACTCTCAAGCAGTCAAAGCGAAGTGTTGTTCGCCGGACTAAGCGCGCAGCTTGCGCGTTGGCAGGACAGATTACGCGGTATTACGCTGCTGCAGGAATGCCCTGATGGTATTCGCGCCGAGATTGTGGTTGCGGGCGAGCGTTTGTCTGCTGCGTTGATGGAGCAAGTCATGCTGGCCAAAGGCATCACTTCGGCGCAGCTGGACCCACGTGAGCTGTTTTTAGGCCGTGGTCGTCCGCTCGAGTCCGTGGTGGATATTGCCGTCAGTAAACCGCGATTCAATAATCTTGCCCTCGATGAGAAGCGCGTTTGGGTGATGCCTGGCTTTACCGCCGCCGATGAAGACCGCAAGGTCGTGACCTTAGGCCGTAACGGCTCAGATTACTCCGCTGCCGTGCTGGCCGCTTGTTTAGATGCTTCAAGTTGTGAGATTTGGACCGACGTTGACGGCGTATACAACACAGATCCTCGGGTTGTCACCGATGCTAAGTTGTTGTCACAGCTCAGTTATCAAGAGGCGATGGAGCTGTCTTACTTTGGCGCTAAGGTGCTGCATCCTAAAACGATTGCGCCTATCGCTCAGTTTCATATTCCCTGTTATATCAAGAACAGTTTTAACCCCGATGCGCCCGGCACTCTGGTATCGAATCAGGCCGATGAAAGCGGTTTGCAGGTGAAGGCCATTTCTAATCTGGATAATCAAACCATGTTTGATGTATCAGGCCCCGGCATGAAGGGCATGGTCGGCATGGCGAGCCGCACACTGGCGGCGATTTCCCGTAGTGGTGTTTCCGTGTCACTCATCACCCAGAGTTCTTGCGAATACAGCATCAGCTTTTGTGTGGCGACCAGTGAGTCCGCCAAGGTGAAGTCGGCGCTAGAGCAGGAATTTGAGTTAGAAATCAAAAGTGACTTACTCGAGCCAATCGAAATGCGCCATGACTTGGCAATTGTCTCCTTGATCGGTGATGGAATGCGTACCCATAAAGGTGTGGCAGCACGGTTCTTCCAAGCGTTAGCGCAGGCGAGTGTGAATATCATCGCGATTGCCCAAGGCTCCTCCGAGCGTTCTATTTCAACGGTGATCGAACAGCGTAAGACCAAACATGCGGTCGCCGCCTGTCATCAAGGCTTTTTCGATGTGCAGCAGTATTTGGATGTGTTTTTAGTGGGTTGTGGCAATGTTGGCGCAGGCTTACTCGAGCAAATCAAACATCAGGCGAGTGTGTTAAAAGAGCAGCACATTAGCATACGTGTCTGCGGCATAGTCAATTCAAGCAAGATGTTACTCGATAGTGCGGGTATCGATTTAAACAATTGGCAAAACCTGCTTGCCGACAGTCAGCAGCCAAGCGATCTTCCGGCGCTACTGGCTTGGGTGAAAGAGCAACAATTATTAAACCCTGTGCTGGTGGATTGTACTTCAAGCGATCAAGTATCGAACCAGTATTTAGAGGTGATGAACGCGGGCATGCACGTAGTGACGCCGAATAAAAAGGCCAACACTCGCGATTACGCCTATTACCAAGCTTTGCGTCAAACAGCATTAAAGCAACGTCGTCAGTTCCTGTATGAGACCAACGTGGGCGCAGGATTACCCGTTATCGATAACTTGAAAAAACTCTTATTTGCTGGCGATAAGTTACACAAGTTTAACGGTATTTTGTCAGGCTCCTTATCCTTTATCTTCGGTAAACTCGATGAGGGTATGACGCTGTCAGAAGCGACTAAATTGGCGCGGGAAAAATGCTTTACCGAGCCCGATCCCCGTGATGATTTAAGTGGTATGGATGTGGCGCGTAAAGTGCTGATCTTAGCCCGTGAAGTGGGTTTGAAACTTGAGCTAAGTGATATCGTTGTCGACTCAGTCTTGCCTGACGATTTTGATGATTCAGGCGATGTGGAAAGTTTTATGGCGCGTTTACCCGAGGCAGATGCCGCTATTGCGGCGCGAGTGGCAGAGGCGAAAGCGCAGGGCAAAGTGCTGCGTTATGTGGGGCAGATTGAAGAGGGCGCGTGCTATGTGCGTATCACCGAAGTCGATGCCACCGATCCGCTCTACAGCGTAAAAGGCGGTGAAAATGCCCTGGCATTCTACAGCCGTTATTATCAGCCGATTCCCTTTGTGCTACGTGGTTATGGTGCGGGTACAGAAGTGACAGCGGCAGGTGCCTTTGCCGATGTATTAAGAACCTTAAATTGGACTCGTGAGGTGAGTGTATGAGTTTGACCGTTTACGCTCCCGCCTCTATGGGTAATGTGGGTGTGGGCTTTGACTTATTGGGCGCGGCACTTGCGCCCATCGATGGCAGTTTACTGGGCGATAGGGTCACGATTGCAGCGGCGGATGCGGGGGTGAGCCTTACTCAAGTGGGAGCTTGGGCGCATAAGTTACCCAGCAATCCCGAGGAGAATATTGTCCATCAATGTGCGGTATTTTTCTTAAAAGCCCTTGGAAAAGAAAACCAAGGTGTGGCATTAACCCTAGAGAAAAACTTGCCCGTCGGCAGTGGCTTAGGCTCGAGCGCCAGTTCTGTGGTTGCTGCTCTTTACGCGTTAAATGAGCATTTCGAACGACCGTACGATAAACAAGCTCTACTCGAACTCATGGGCGAGTTTGAGGGCAAGATCAGCGGAAGCGTGCATTATGACAACGTCGCGCCCTGTTATTTGGGCGGCATGCAGCTGATGCTCAATGTGCCCGGTGCTATCTGTGAGCCGATTCCCAGTTTTAAACAATGGTATTGGGTGGTGGCGTATCCTGGGATTTCACTCTCAACGGCCATGATGCGTAAACTCATGCCAGAACAATACGATAAGTCCGTGGCCATCGATTTTGGGCGTTATTTGAGTGCCTTTGTGCACGCCTCTTATCAGCAAAACGCCAAGCTTGCGATTCAAGTCTTGAAGGATGTGTTGGCCGAACCTTACCGCGCGGCGGCGATACCGGGTTATGACAACGCCAGAGCGGCGCTCGCCGAATTAGGCATGTTAACCACTGGCATTTCGGGCAGTGGGCCAACGCTGTTTTCGGTGACTGATGATCTCGCGACTGCTAATGCGGCCAAGGCGTGGTTAGAGGCTCATTATTTGACCGAAGTGGGGGGCTTTGCCCATGTGTGCCGCCTCGATGAGCAAGGCACGCGTCGAGTCGATTAATTTTTCTTACTTTTAAAAGCATTAAGTCCAAGTCTAAAGGCTTGGCACTGATAAGGTCGAGTGAGCATGGAACTATATAATTTAAAACACCCTTCGCAGAAAGTGAGCTTTAAGGAAGCGGTGCAATTAGGACTCGGTAAAGACAGAGGGCTGTTTTTTCCTACTCAAATCCCAGTGTTGCACGACATTGAGGCGCTGCTGGCGATGCCTTTTGTAGAGCGCAGTAAAAAAGTGCTCGGCGCTTGGCTTGCCTCAGAGCTTGGGCAAGACGCGGTAGATAAACTGGTCGAGCGTGCCTTTAATTTCGATTTGCCCTTGGTTGCAGTCGATGAGCAGCGCTCGTGCCTCGAGCTTTTCCACGGACCAACCTTAGCATTCAAGGATTTTGGCGCGCGCTTTATGGCGCAATGCATCAATGCCTTTGCCCAAGACTCGCGCTTAACCATTTTAACAGCAACCTCGGGTGACACTGGGGCAGCGGTGGCCGATGCCTTTTACGGCCTAGATAAAGTGAATGTCGTGGTGCTTTATCCTAAGGGCAAGATCAGTGAACTACAGGAAAAAATGTTCACCACCTTAGGCAAGAACATTCACACTGTGGCAGTAGCGTCCGATTTCGATGCTTGCCAGCACTTAGTCAAACAGGCTTTTGAAGATAGCGATGTGCGTGATGGCTTGCATTTAAACTCGGCCAACTCAATCAATATCAGTCGCTTACTGGCACAGATTTGTTATTACTTCGAAGCAGTCGCCCAATCGAAACAGCGCCATGAGGCCGACCCTGTAATTGCTGTGCCCAGTGGTAATTTTGGTAATCTCACCGCGGGATTATTTGCCAAAGCCATGGGCTTACCAGTTAAACGTTTTATTGCCGCCACCAACGCGAATGACACTGTGCCACGTTATTTAGAGACTGGCGTTTGGCAACCTAATCCCACTCAAGCGACTATGTCCAATGCGATGGATGTGAGCGAGCCAAGTAACTGGCCGCGCGTCGAGGCCATTTGCGAGAAACTCGGTTGGCCATTGGCGGACCTAGTGGGTATTCGTTTATCAGAGGCGCAAACTTCGGAGGCGCTAGCAGAGTTGCATGCCAAAGGTTATGTGTCCGAACCTCATGCGGCGATTGCAGCGAGAGCGTTAACGCTTAACTTAGTGCCTGATGAAGTGGGGATATTTTTAGGCACGGCGCATCCTGCCAAGTTTAAGGATGTCGTAGATAGAGAGCTTAACCTGGATTTACCTTTGCCAGCAGAACTTAAAGCGGTGGAGCATAAACCCATACTCTCGGCAGAATTAGCCGCCGATTTTTCTCAGTTAAAGTCACATTTATTTGCGGTGTTAAGCTGATCTTGAAAATTACTGTTAAGTAAAATATCAAGGGAGTCGATTGACTCCCTTTTTACATCTGTAAATGAACCTTAAGAGAATTAATTAAAGCTTTGCATCCGGAGCGATTATCAAACCTTTATATAACTATATGAATTCAAATTCATATTTGTAACTTAGTGTATTGGTTGTCGTTAAAGGGATGTGAGTTGCTTCACGATTAAGTTGAATCGAATTCGATATGTTCACCCGTCTATTTAGGATTTAACAATTGGATCAATGATTTTGTTTAAATATGTTTTATCAGGAGCTTGCCTTATCTTTTTTCTCTCAAGTTGCGCCTTAGAACCTCCGCAATTACCACGGCGCATTAACGAAGCCTATGATTTTGAAGTGACTCACTGTGACAGTTTTGCCTTAGTCACAGGTGTGAGCCGTCATGCTGATAATCTCGCCGAGGCAAAACGTTCTGCAGCCTTGCAAGGGGAGGAGTTGGGGGGCACTCATATTGTGTGGTTACAAACCGATATGGGGGAGCCGACAAAAGTAGTGGCGATTGTGTATAAATGTTTACTTTAATTTCAGGTTAAATGACTTAGTGATTAAGTTAATGGCGGCTTGTTTGGATGCCGACTAAGCTTAGCAATGCGATGCGTTCGAATCTTATGAAATAAGAGGCTGTAAAATCATTTAAAAACAACTAGCAACGAGGCAATTACAGTGCCAAAGGGCGTTTTTCAGTTTTGCCATATCCTGCTGTTATGCGTTTTTACTTTCCCTGCTTTGGGTGCGACATCTAAGGCCGCTTCCCCTATTTGTGCCCATCCCCTTAGTGCCGGTTATAACGATTGGCCTCCCTATGCATGGCAAGACCGGCAAGGTGTAGCACAAGGGCTTGATGTTGAATTGCTTCGTAGCTTTGCCGAATATCTGGGATGTGAGATTAACTTTATCAATGTGCCTGCTAAGCGGTCCCATCAAATGCTCAAAAGTGGCACTTTAGATATGATGATGGGCGCAACTAAAACCTTCGAGCGTGAAGAATACGCTTTATTTTCTTCACCATATCGTCATGAGGAGGTTCGCCTGTTTGTGTTGGATGAAAAAAAGGACAGCATTAAGTTAAGCCAGTGGCAAGATATATTTAGTCAAAAATTAAGGCTGCTTGTACCTATTAGTGGCTGGTATGGCGCAGACTATGAGCAGACCAGAGAGCGTTTAGCGCAGGAAAACTTACTAGTATTGAGTCCTGATGTCGACAAATCGGTGCAAATGCTCACTTATGGTCGAGCTGATTTGATCATTGGTGATGCCATGGCGATGCCTTATATTGCCAGCCAACATCAAGGTATTAGGCTATCGGTACTTAATCCTATCCTAGACCATAACCAAATCCATTTAATGCTCAGCAAGCAAAGCATGTCTGTTGAACAATTGAAGCAATTTAATAAAGCTATCAAAGTGTTAACTAATAATGGGGAGGTTGCGCGGATTATCCATAAATGGCAGCAACTATCACTGGCGAAGCAAACGAAAATAAGCAATCAGCAAAGTCCTATCGATCGCCAATATGCTGGTTTATCCAGCCTAATGTTTTCAAAGTAGCTTTATTAGACATGGCAAATGGTAAGCCTATGACACATTTGCTAAAACTTCTCTTCCCTTAAGTTACTGCCCTCTATCAAAAATTCTGTTAGCTTGATGTGCTAGTTTGCCTGACTTTGAGCTTAATGTTACAAAGTTTGCCCGCTTGAAAGTTCATTGCTAACAATAACAATAGGATAGAGACTTCACATGAAACTTCGTCATTCAGTTGCCTGCTGCATGCTCGCCCTTGGCACTTTGTCTGCAGCCCCAGTATTTGCAGCACAATCGACTAGTAATCAAGGTTATTACCGTGCCCCCGCCTTGCATGATCAAACTTTAGTTTTCACGGCCGAAGGCGATCTTTGGACTCAAACGCTCGGGCAAAAAGCGGCGACACGCCTGACCACTCTACCCGCAGAAGAGCTAGGCGCCGCCATCTCTGCCGATGGTAAATGGGTGGCCTACGTGGCCAATTATGAGGGCGCGAGTGAGGTCTATGTTATTCCTGTGGCAGGCGGTGTGGCCAAACGAGTAAGTTTCGAAAACAGCCGAGTGCGGGTGCAAGGCTGGACCGCAAAGGGCGAAGTGCTTTATTCCACCGACAGTGGCTTTGGCCCTGCAAATAATTGGATGCTGCGACTGGTGAACCCTGAAACC
Organism: Shewanella decolorationis S12; assembly: GCF_000485795.1. Classification (GTDB taxonomy): domain Bacteria; phylum Pseudomonadota; class Gammaproteobacteria; order Enterobacterales; family Shewanellaceae; genus Shewanella; species Shewanella decolorationis. The sequence goes on along the minus strand of NZ_AXZL01000058.1, from coordinate 110,988 downwards.
TTGGCGACGACCGACTTACCACTTGCCGATGCGGTGGAAGGGGTGATCGATGCCAATAATCAGTATGTCTATTTTACCCGTTTCGGCCTGCAGGTGACTGGGGATAACGCTAAAGTTTATCGCGGCGGCGCTAAGGGTGAGTTATGGCGCTTTAAACTCGGCGGCAAGGATGAGGCACAGTTACTCAGTGGTGAGCATCAAGGTTCAGTGCGTCAGCCTATGCTATGGCAAGACAGACTCTACTTTATCAGCGACAGCGATGGTAACGACAATCTCTGGTCCATGGCGCTTGATGGTAGTGATGCTAAACAGTTGACCCAATATAAAGATTGGCAGGTGCGCGGTGCTCGCATGGACCAAGGCAAAGTCGTGTTCCAGCAGGGTGCTGATATTCATGTTTTTGATATCGCTTCCGCCAAAGACTCATTATTGGATATTGAATTAACGTCAGATTTTGCCCAGCGCCGCGAGCATTGGGTAAAAGATCCTATGGATTATGCAACCTCAGCGAACCTTGCTCTGGCGGGGGATAAAGTGGTGATCACCGCCCGCAGCCATGTGGTGATTGCGGGAATTGACGGTTCACGTTTAGTGCAAGTGGCGCTGCCTGGCACCTATCGCGTGCGCAATGCGATTATGAGTCAGGATGGTAAATCGGTTTATGCCATCAGCGACATGAGTGGCCAACAGGAAATTTGGCAATTTCCTGCCGATGGTAGCAGCGGCGCGAAGCAACTCACCAAAGATGGCCATACCTTAAGAATGACGCTGAGTCTGTCAAACGATGGCCGCTACCTTGCCCACGACGATAACGACGGCAATGTGTGGTTGCTGGACCTTAAGAAAAATTCCAATCAAAAAATCATCAGCAACGGTGAGGGGCTTGGCCCCTATGCCGATATTCGCTGGTCGGGTGACAGTCGTTTTATCGCGTTAACTAAATCCGAAATCGGCAAGCAAAGGCCACAAATCGTGCTGTATTCAGTGGACGAAAATAAGGCCCAAGCGCTCACCAGTGACAAGTATGAGTCCTATTCGCCGACCTTTAGCAGCGATGGCCAGTGGTTATATTTCCTCTCCAATCGCCAGTTTACTGCAACACCAAGCTCACCTTGGGGCGACCGCAATATGGGGCCAGTGTTTGATAAACGCAGCCAGATTTTTGCGATTGCCTTAGTAAAAAATGCTAAGTTCCCCTTCAGTAAACCCACAGAGCTGACGACTAAAGCGGCTGAAAACGCAGACTCCAAAGATAAACCGACGCCAGTAAAAATTGATTGGGCGGGCATTGGCGAGCGTTTATGGCAAGTTCCTGTTGATTCAGGTAATTACAGCCAGCTAAGTGCCATTGACGGTCGTCTCTATGTGCTTGACCAAGCCATTGGCGATGACGCTGAGCCCAGCTTGATGACGATTAAGTTTAGTGAGCAGCGCCCAAAAGTCGAAGTGTTTGCTGAAGATGTGGCGAACTACAGTGTGTCCGCCGATGGTAGCAAGTTGTTACTGCGCAAAAATAGCAATGAAAAGTCGCTGCTGATCGTCGATGCGGGCGACAAGTTGGGGGATACCGAAAACGCCAAGGTGCAAACGGACCAGTGGCAATTAGCGATTTCACCCACCCTAGAATGGCAACAAATGTTTGAAGATGCCTGGTTAATGCACAGAGACTCCTTCTTCGATAAGAAGATGCGTGGCCTCGATTGGCAGGCGACCAAGGCCAAGTACCAACCATTACTTGAGCGTTTGACCGACCGTAACGAGTTAAACGATATCTTTATGCAGATGATGGGCGAGCTAGACTCATTACACTCGCAGGTGCGTGGTGGCGATCTTCCAAAAGACCCTGACGCAGCAAAAGGCGCGAGTTTAGGCGCGCGGCTACAACAAACCAAAGATGGGGTGAAGATTGCCCATATTTATCGTAATGATCCTGAGCTACCTAGCCAGGCATCGCCCTTAAGCCGTATCGAAGTCGATGCGAAAGAAGGCGACATGCTACTCGCCATCAATGGCACGCCTGTGAGCAATGTGGCCGATGTGGCTCGTTTATTGCGTAATCAGCAGGATAAACAGGTTCTGCTTGAGCTTAAACGCGGCGGCCAAAACCATAAAACCGTGGTGATGCCGGTCAGCACTCAGGTCGATAGCCAATTACGTTACTTAGATTGGGTTAACCACAACGCGGGCGTCGTGACTGAGTCGAGTAAGGGCAAGATTGGTTACTTGCACTTATATGCCATGGGCGGCGGTGATATTGAGAATTTTGCCCGTGAGTTTTACACCAATTACGATAAGGACGGTTTGATTATCGACGTGCGCCGTAACCGCGGCGGCAATATTGATAGTTGGATCATCGAAAAACTGTTGCGCCGCGCTTGGGCCTTCTGGCAGCCAACCCATGGCACACCGAATACCAATATGCAGCAAACCTTCCGTGGCCATTTAGTGGTGTTAACCGACGAGCTAACGTACTCAGATGGTGAAACCTTCTCTGCGGGGATTAAGGCGCTGGGCATTGCTCCGCTGATAGGTAAGCAAACTGCGGGTGCAGGCGTGTGGTTATCGGGTCGTAACTCACTCACAGATAAAGGCATGGCGCGGGTCGCCGAATATCCGCAATATGCGATGGATGGCCGCTGGGTACTCGAAGGACATGGGGTGACACCGGATATTGAGGTGGATAACCTACCCTTTGCGACCTTTAACGGCCACGATGCGCAGCTCGAAACTGCCATCAGCTATCTTAAGGATGAGTTGATCAAGCAACCTATCCCTGCGTTGAAGGCGCAACCAATGCCTGCTAAAGGTATGGCGGAAGATATTAAGGCTAAGTAATTGGCCTTAATATAAAAATTTAACCGAGGTTTAAGTTAGCTGAGTTAAGCTAATTGAGTTCAATGTTAGGGTGTTGTCTTGTGGTTCCCGAGACAACACCCATTTTTATGCCCATTGATTGAGTTACCTACAAATCAATCAATGCTTTCAACCTCGGTAAAAGTATTTAATCAACACGCCCTAGTGAGGTTGAAAGACACGTTTATTGACATGGTGGTATCCGCTAGTGTCAATACTTGATTTGGATATCCGTTGCTAACGTATTGGCGATAAAGCAGTTTGCGTGTGCTTTTTCATGAATTTTCTCAAGAGTCTCAGCTGACACCTCGACACCTTCGGCAAACACCACCTTAGGATTTAAAATCATTTTGGTGACAGCAAGCTTGCCTGCCTCGTTTTTCCCCAACTCAGCCGACGCCTCGTCGACATAAGAGGCGACGGGGAGGCGTTTGAGGTGTGCAATGGCGAGGAAGGTAAGCATATGGCATGAGGATAGCGCCGCGAGCAGGCTTTCCTCTGGGTTCACCAAATGTTCATTACCCTTATATTCGGGGGCAGAAGACGCCTGAATCGTTTGACCGCTGCCAAACGTAATACTGTGGTCACGGCAGAATTCACCTTCTTCGGCTGGAGAGGTTTGCCAATTCACCGTTAAGTTAAAGCCCATGTTTTTCTCCTCATTGCAGGACATCAGGGCACTATAGCTTAGCTAAAAAGACTTCTCCAGCATGGGGCGCACAGTTTAGTGCGCCACCTGTGAAACGGCTTAGATCCCACCACTTAACAGCAAGCTGCCAGTCAATACACTGCCGGTGACTATGCCAATGGGAAGATGGCGTGGGCTGTAGCTTAGGGTCAAAATCACTAACATGGCGGCTAGCGAGATGATCCCCATAAACAGAATACTGCCATAGGCCCAGCCTTGCCCGTGGGCACAGGTGCTTAAGCTGATGATTAATAACAGCCAAGCAAACAGGGTTAACAGGCGGCTCTGCCATTGTGACGGTGGGCGTTTAAACACATCCTTAAAATGGCCAAACTTGGCTAACGCAAACAGCGCAAGGGAGAGATAACTAAGCCCGAGAATGCCGAGCATAGGGATAAATTCTGGCATCATGATTTTGCTTCCTCCAAGGGAGACGACGAGGCAAGTTCGTTAGCATAACTCGGATCTGGCTGTTTTCTTCTGACTTTTTCAGAAGTAGCCGTATTTTTTCGACTCGGTTTTTGCAGTGTTTTGACCACCGCTGAGAGTCGTGTACTGGCAAATAACATCGCACTGCCTAGTAGTAGAGCGACTATATCAAACCCCACCAGTGCCCATTGTTGGCTGCGGATATTATCAATAAAGTGGCTTGGTGAGGTAAATGCGTTCAGTATCGGCAGCGCACAATAAAGTACTCCGATGAGCATTAAGGCCAATTGCCAATGGCGTCTGCTTCTACCGAAAAATGCCCAAACGCCCATTGCCGCTAGGGCGATAAAGAAGCTGTGAACCTCCCAAGCAGAGCGGGTGGCAAAATCGACGGGTAACAGGCGATTGGCATAGAAAAACGCTGCCGCGCCCAGGGGCAAGCCTAAGATAAACATGAAGTTTAAGCCTTCGACTAAGCGCAGACCACGGCTTGCTTTTTCACCTTTATCGATAGCTTTTTGCTGCTTTTGGCGCAGACGAATCGCCCACATTAAGGTGCCAGTGGCCACCATGGCACAGCCGAGTAAGCCGCAGAAGAAGAACAAAATACGTAGCAGTGGCGCGGCAAAACGCGCTGTATGTAGCGACATCATAGTGTCGTAGGTGGCAACCGTGGCAGACACTTCATGGGGGCTGGCGTATTTGAGTTCACCAGTCACACCGTTAAAGACTAAGATTGTCGACTCGTCGGTGACCTCTTTGCCAGTATTTTGGTAGAAGGTGACTTGGCTATTTTGATCTTTAGGATAAGAAACAATCACCTGCTTAATAGGCGCATCGCCCCATTCTGCCTGAACTTGGGGTAGCAGTCGGCTTAAGCGCACTTGCTCTGCCTGAATACCCGAGGCTTTTTCGGTTTGTCTCGCCGGATTGAGTTCTTTTAAAAAGGCTTGATTATCCTCAGGATAAGCTGTGCTCACCGTCCATGGAATATACATCAACATTAAGGTAATGAGGCCAGTATAAGTGATCATCAAATGATAGGGCAGGGCAATCACTGAGCTGACATTATGGGCATCTAACCAAGAGCGCGCGCCCTTGTTCTGGCGAAAGCTAAATAGGTCTTTAAAGATACGCTTATGGATAACGATGCCGCTGATAAGGGCAATCAGCATCAACATGGTGCAGACACCCACAATGTAACGCGCCGTAATGGCGGACATATAGTGCAGGTCGAAATGTAAACGATAGAAGAAGTCACCACCGCGGCTATCACGGACATCAGTAATGACGCCACTACCATCGGCCAGTGCGGTATGTTGCTCGATTTTGCCACGGCGTTGCCCCTTTTCAGGCGGCAGTTGCCAAGCAAAACTGAGCATTGGGCTGCGATCTGTTGGGAAATTTATTAACCAACGCTGTGTGTTAGGGGCTGAATGCGTTTCAATATAGCTTTGACCCTTCTCGAGCTGGTTAGCGACTTGGTCAACTTGATAGTCCTGAAAAGCCCCGCGGTGGAGCTCAGGTTCGGCCCACAGGCTCATCTCGTGGCGGAAATAACTCAGGCTACCAGCAAAAAAGATCAGCAATAATACCCAGCAAACGAGTAAACCCGCCCAAGTATGCAGCCAAGATAGGGTTCTAAAAAAGGTTTCTTTCATCTTACTGTCCACACACCTTAAGCAGAGCAAAACACAGGAGACTAAATAGCGTGAGATCCCGCCACGCATGCCAGGTTTTACGCACGCAGAAGGCATAAATTATCGCGATGGCATAAAACAAGAATGCCAGCATATTGGCCGTTAATGTGTTCTCAAAACGAGACATTGGCAGTATTTGAGTCAGTAAACAGGCTAGTGTTGCTGCCGCAATATAGCCCGCTAACAAAGCGGCACTAGCACGAACAAACACCTGCAAGCCAAACTGAGTTTGATCCTGTTTAATCCAGCGTATGACAGCATGAAAATGACCCCAAGCAGCGTGAACATTTGTCGCTGATGTTGGTGAAGGTGTATTGGATACTGGGATATGAGACATAAGTGCTGCTTATTTCAATCAATATAAGAACCATAATGGCAACCTGCCATATCACGCATACCACTCCATTGATTGATTTATGCCTAACCCTATTCACTTGGGTGCATGCGCAAAGGAGAGTTGCTAATCGTTTTGGAGTATAACTTAGTTTATTTAAATGATAAACAATATCATTTGTATTTGTGGGGTGGTGAAATATTTTGGGGGATGGATCGCGTTATACTTAAGCCTGTGCAATATGTCACAAATGTTTGGTTTTATTAATGAGTTTGATCTTGCTTGTTTAGTATTTGGTTAAATTTTCTGCTTCCAGTGTGAGCTTAATCAAAGTAGGTGTTCTGCCATTTTGTCAAAATCCCCTGCAACTTTCACTTGGAGTCAGTTCGATATCCCTATGCAAACACATTCTAAAAAGGGTGAAAAACACCTATCTGAAAACGCGATTCTCCTCTCTACGACCGACCTGAAAGGAAATATTAAGTATGTTAATCAGACTTTTTCGCAGATAAGTGAATATAGTGTTGCTGAATTGCAGGGGAGCCCACATAACATAGTGCGTCATGAGGATATGCCTGCTGCCGCGTTTAAAATGCTCTGGGATCGGATTAAAAGTGGCAAACCATGGATGGGAATAGTCAAAAATAAAACCAAAAGTGGTAGTTACTATTGGGTTAATGCTTACGTTGCCCCTGTCTATGAGGATGGCAAAATTCATGAGTATCAATCTGTTCGACGTCAAGCAACCCCTGAGCAAATTAGGGCAGCAGAGGACATCTATCAAGGAATTAATCAAGGTAAGCAGCCTAAGGCATTAAAAAAGGATGTCTTGGGATTTCAGGGGAAAATTTTGCTCGCGATGTTTGTTGCGATTGCAGCAACAGCATCATTGGCGTGTTATTCACCTTTATTAGCTGCGCTTGCGGGTGGCATTGTTGCTTGGCTTTTATGGTTCAAATTGATGCAGCCATTGCAAGCCTTGGTAAAGGTGGCGACAAATATTATTGACGATCCAGTGGCCATGGGCGTGTATACCGGCAGACAGGACGAGATTGGTAAAATTGACCTTGCCCTGCGATTTTTAATTACCGAAATTGGCGGTGTAGTCGGCCGAATGGCGGATTCTGCCAGTGAGATCCAAGAGCAGAGTGTCAATCTTAAACAAACCATCACCAATACCTGGGAGCACGCCGATAGCCAGAGCGCACAGACCACGCAGGCGGCCACCGCGATGGAGCAAATGAGTGCTAGCTTTGCGGAAGTGACGGACAATATCCACCGCACCGCATCCGAGATGGTTTCTAGTCATCAGGCGGCTCAGCGCGGTCATTCACGGCTTGAAACTGTTATCGAGGCGATACATCAACTGAGTGTGCAGGTGAGCCATTTCTCCGATGTGGTGCAAACGATTGAGCAGGATAGCCAAGCGATTCATCAAGTGTTAGAAGTCATCCGCTCCATTGCCGATCAAACTAACCTGTTAGCACTCAATGCGGCGATTGAAGCGGCGAGGGCGGGGGAAAGTGGCCGCGGCTTTGCCGTTGTTGCCGACGAGGTGCGGCAGTTATCTAGTCGAACCAGCCAGTCGACCTCGCAAATTGAGCAGATAGTCAGTCGCTTTAAAGACAGCACCCAAAGGGCCACATCGACCATGACGGCCGGACAGGAGCAAGTAAAACGCTCAGTCTCCTTGGCGCAGGATGCCAGTGTCGCCTTTGGCGAGTTGTTATCCTCTATTGCCAGGATCAACTCCTTAAGCGATGACAATGCGGCGGCAATGACGCAACAGACGTCTGTGGCGGCGGAAATTAGCCGTGCTATCCATGTGATTAGCGATCTGGCCCAGCAGAGCTTACAACAGACACAGGATGCAGCGGCGAGGGGAGAGCAGGTATCGCGCTTATCGACGAAAACTCACCACCTATCGCAGCAATTCTGGCAACAGAGTGTGCAACGTAAGTATTAATCCTCGAATATAGGACTGGTTGGTTTATATTTATAGTCGATTATAAATCAACCAGTTACTCATTTTTAAAGTTCCCTTCAATTGTTATTTCTTTGATTGGTCTCACATTTAGCGACGGCTAATACCCGTTTCAGTCGAAATATTTGTCTAGGGGGCTTGTGTTTTATTTGCCATGCCCCAAGCTCTAATAGTGAAGCGAAAAAAAGTAAAGACACTAAAAGGGACAACCTATGAAAATTAATCTTTCTGGTCACCATGTCGATGTTACTGATTCTGTTAAAGAACACGTAAACGAAAAGTTTTCTAAAATCGCCACTCATTTCCCCACATTGATCGGCCTCGATATCATTATTGCTAAGGAGCATGGCGAGTTTCAGGTTGAAATTAGAACGAATTATGAGGGCAGTCGCATCTCTGCCTCGGGTACGGATGAAATCATGTATCCCGCGATTGCCGCCGCAGCGAAAAAACTCGATGCTGCACTTAAACACCGTAAAGGCCAGTTAAAGGCGGACTTACATGAAAAGCCGACCTGTACTACGCCGCCTATTGCCCATGAAATTATCCAAGAGATGGATTTGCGATAGATTTTAATCCTAAGCATGTAATGAAAGGGCCTATGAGGCCCTTTTTCGTTGAATTTAATTTGTCTTTAACCTAGCAGTTAACACACTAAATCTCATCCCCACATTCAATGTTTTAAATCAGGGAAAGCTGTAATCCCTTTAGCACGGCTTGGGTGCGGTCACGGCAATCGAGTTTAGCTAGTATGGTGGAGACGTGATTTTTGACCGTGCCTTCGGCCAAAAACACCGCATTGGCAATTTCTTTATTGGAGAATCCCCCCGCCATAAAGCCTAAGATCTCCCGCTCGCGATCGGATAATAGGCCGTGAGTCGGCCCGCTTTGCGCCGTTACAGAGGATTGCTGCATCTGTTCAAGTACTGAAGGCTCTATCAAGTGCCCGCCCTGAGCGACGGTTTCAATGGCATGCAGTAACTTATCCAGTGACACATCCTTCAATAAGAAACCATTTGCGCCTGCCTGAAGGCTATTTAAAAACAATTCGCTGTCATCAAAGGTGGTTAACATAATCACAGGTAAGGAGTTTTGTGCGGCGCGAAGCTGTTTTAGCAGACTGATACCATCGAGCACTGGCATGCGTATATCGCTTAACAGCAAGTCAACGGCTTCGGTTTGCAGCAGTTTAAGTGCTTCTTGACCATTCTCGGCCTGCCAAACTACTTTGATATGTTGTGAGATAGCAATTAGGCTGGCGATGCCCTGACGCACCAATTGTTGGTCTTCCACTAATCCCACTCTAATCGGGCGAGGCGCTGGCGGATAATCTTCGGTCATTATTTGATGACTTTCCATGAATGTGACTTATTCCTTGGTTAACTGTTTCATTATTAATGCCATTTTACGCTGCGTTGCCGCGCGGCAGACGAATCATTAGCGAGCAGCCTTGGGCGTGCGAACCATCTTCACCTGTGTCATTGGGTTGCAAACGCGCGCTGCCGTGAAAAGGCGATAATCTTTCCTGCATACTGTTTAGGCCAACGCCTTGTGAGGCGCTTTGGCTTATCCCTTGGCCATTATCTTTAAGGCGAATGATAAGCTCTGATTGCTCCTCTTGCATCGACAGCGTGAGTTGATTGGCCTTGCCATGGCGCACGGCGTTACTGATCCCTTCCTGCAACACCAGCAATAAGGCCTGAGCCAGTTCAGTCGACTGGAGCGGCATTAATGATTCATACCGCAGGCTAACATTGGGCAAACGGCTTGCAATGGCATTAAGCGGCGGCGTTAAATCGAGACCAATATTCACCCGCTGCGCCCGAACCACGGCGCGGATACTCTCTAATAATTCCTTGGCAAGCGATTTACTCTGATTGACTGTGGTTTTGAGCTCCGCAGGCGCCTGATGACTTAAGAGCTCAAGTTGCAGTGATAATGCCGTGAGCTGGTGGCCGAGAATATCGTGCAAATCCCGTGAGATCCTCAATCTTTCTTGCTGCTCGCTGGTTTGGCTCAGCAAGGCTCTCGTGGCGATAAGTTGTTGATTAAGCTGTTCCTGTATTCGGCGAGACTCGCGCTCCGACAATCTCGCTTGGCTACTGCTGTAGGCAAACAGTTGAAACCCCATGTAAATAAGCACATTAATCATCACACTGCTTGAGGTTTGGGTGTGGAGGAGCAGGTAATAACCAAGATTAGCTAACAGGATCTGTGCTATTGCGGCGCGGCGGCTAAAAAACTCAGGTAAGAGCGAAGCCCAGATCACCAGTAGAATGGGCAGCAATGGATGTTGACTCAACAGCATCAATCCGAAGACGCTGCCGACGAGTGCACCGCTTAACAGCTTGCTCAGATTGAGGTTTTTTCGGGGGAAATCCTGCGTTGTTAATAACAAGAAGAGCAGAATAAATAAGGTATACAGGGCGAGATGGCTAAAGGTCGCGAGTGTGGGGAGCTTTGATTGCATATCCTGATTGAACCCTAGCCAAGTGACAAGCGCCCAAGTGAGGCTGCCTGCGCCAATCAGCATTGTTTCTGCTCTGATGAATCGATTTCCCCGCACTGATTAGATTCCTATTATTCATGCTGCCATCCATTCTACGGCAAGAATGTAATAAGTCACTAAACCACTATGGCAAAGGTGACTCATTTTCAACATCAGTTAGCTCATCAGTAGTTTGATTTATTTCATTAAATTGTCATCAAACTTGGCTTGAACTTCTTAAGCGGCTGGCATATTTTGGCCTTATGCACAAATTTGCCGTTTACTTAACCCACACTACGACCACTACTGCTTCGGCGGTGCGTGCGTAGCGATTTGTGCCTAAAAATCGATTACTCAACCCCGCCCAAAGTGGCGGGGTTGTTTTTTCCGTCTTTTGGGCAATAACGCTGGAGAATGTGATGGATAACATGAGCTTGCCTAAAACTGCACTGTTAATTATTGATATGCAGCAGGGACTATTTTACGCCGATGCGCCGCCCTTTAATCGGGAACAGGTGCTTAATAATATCAATCTGTTAATTGCCAACGCCCGTGAGGTTGGGGCACCCATTTGGGCGGTTCGCCATACTGGGCCTGAAGCTTCCCCGATTGCTGCGGGAACGGCAAATTGGCAATTGATTGAATCCTTAGCGATTAATCCGCAGCTGGATAATATCTTTGATAAAACCAAGCCAAGTTGTTTTTATCAAACTGGATTGGCAGAGGCGTTAACCCATGAGGGGATAAGTGAGCTGGTGATAGTGGGGATGAAAACCCAGTATTGTATTGATACTACTTGCCGAATTGCGGCGGAACTTGGCTGGCAGGTGGTGTTAGCCGCCGATGCGCACACTTGTATGGATACGGCGCAGCTCTCGGCAGAGGCGATTATTGCCCACCATAATGCCACGCTCCAAGGCGCCTTTGTGCGTTTAGCCAAAAGCGCGGATATTGAATTTCATTAATGCTCGCAAACAAAAACGCAGCCCTTAGGCTGCGTTTTTTGATATCAGAATCAACTTATTCTTGAATATCTGCGTTGTGATACACGTTTTGTACGTCGTCACAATCTTCTAATGCGGCGATAAACTTATCGAATGTGGCCACATCTTCGCCAGATACTGGCGTCATATTTTGCGGTACGAAGGTGATGTTTTCCACTTCGAAGTTGATGTCAGGCATCGCATCAGTCAGTGCGGTTTTGACTTTGAAGAATTCAGTGTGCGGCGCGATAACGCTGATCATGCCGTTTTCCACTTCAACGTCGTTCACGTCGACATCGGCCATCATTAGGATCTCGAGGATGGCATCTTCGTCTTCACCTGGGAATACGAAAACGGCAGATTGGTCAAACATATGGCCTACAGTGCCTGGGGTGCCGAGTTTGGCATCGTTCTTCACAAAGGCTTGACGCACTTCGGTGAAGGTACGTTTTACGTTGTCAGTTAAGCAGTCCACGATAACCATGCAGTTACCTGGGCCGAAACCTTCATAGCGTGCAGTATCATAATCTTCACCGCCACCACCTTTGGCTTTCTCGATTGCACGTTCGATAACGTGTGCTGGCACTTGGTCTTTCTTAGCGCGTTCGATTAAACGGCGAAGTGATAAGTTGCCGTCTGGCTCAACGCCACCTTGTTTGGCGACTACGTAAATTTCTTTACCGTAGCGCGAGTAAAGGCGGGTTTTCTGGCCAGCTGTTTTCGCCATGGATTCTTTACGGTTTTGATATGCTCTGCCCATCTTGATCTCGTTAGCTCAAAAAAATTGCGCCGATATTAGCAGTTTTCAGTCCTGTTGTGCAGTCACTCGGCTCGGAATTATTGTTAATAAAGCGATGAATAACACATTTTATCTTCAAAAAATAATAGGGAGATTTCGAGGTAATTTGACAGCAGTTTATCGGACCTGTTGAGGCTTAAGGGATATTTTCTGCGATTTAGTCGGCGTTTATGCAATGCACAGTTTGTGATCTGTCGCAGTAATATATAAATGGACGCTAATGTAGCGGATACGCTAGTCAGACGCTGCCGCTAGTCGCTGTTAGCCTATGTATTACCATTAGAATTAGATGATAACTACACCCCATGTTCCTTTTTCTGAGCTTGCCTGAACGAACAAAATTTAATCTCTACACGCCAACCTGCCACAGTAAATCTATACTAAGGTCTAATGCCATATGCTCGATAGAGCACGGAATATAGACTATAGGTCTACTATTATGAGTGGGTGAATAGTTCAATTTAGTCAGATAGATAGATTCACTATCCGCTCTTTACTTATCTATTTAACTTGCCGCGGCGAACAAATAGCTATGGATAGCACGTGAATCTCGCTTCTCTGGCTTGCCTTGTGCGTTTTCTCTGTGAGAAAGAATATGGAATTAAAACATAAAGTCGTTATAGCCCTCAGTTTTGTGTTAACTGTGTTTAGCAGCCTTTTGCTTAGCGCTGCAACCTTATCTGGTTTTGTGCAAGCCTTAATTTTAGGCGTCATAGTTTGCGGTTGGGTCCTGTGGGTTGTATCGCATTTTTTGAATGCTAAAGCTCAAGAACATAACCAAAATCAGACTCAGTTTAAAAACTTAACGTCTCCTGAGCATTTGATCAGTGTACAAACGAGTAAAATTGCTATTGGCTCGGCAGAAGTGTCACATTTTATTGATTTGTTGAATAAATCTATTGAATCAAATGGTGAGCATGCCAGTGCAATTGCGGTTGCTGCTTCACAATTGAGTCATACCACGGCGCATCTTGGGGATAACGCCACCAGTATTTTAGCGCAAACCCAAGAGGCGGAGCGTTTGAGCGTGCAGGGAAGAACTCAAGCGCAGAAGGGGGTTGCTGCAATTGAGTCTTTGAGTTCGGATATCAACACTGCAGCATTACAAGTTCAGGCCTTAAAGTCTAAAGCTGAACAAATTCAAAAAATTACTGAAGTTATTAACTCTGTAGCCGAACAAACTAACTTGTTGGCGCTAAATGCTGCGATTGAAGCAGCACGGGCGGGAGAGCAAGGCCGTGGCTTTGCCGTTGTCGCCGACGAAGTGCGAAGCCTTGCAGGAAAAACCGCGGGAGCGACTCAGGATATCGGCAAAATGTTATTGGAGATCCGTGGTGAAACGGATAAAACGTCTGCGCTAATGGAGCGGGTTGTTGCCCAAACGGCCGATGTCGTTGCTGCAATGGGTGAGTTAGATGGCCACTTTACCGATATTTCGACCTCAGTAACTCACTCTGCACATGCCCTTGGAGATATGGAAGATTCCCTAAAACAGTACAACAGTACTACCAACGAAATTAGTACATCGGTATCGCAGATCCGCGATTCACTAAGCATAACGGGAAAGCAAAGTCACAAAGTTTCTGAGCAGGCGTTTACCTTATCATTAACAACTGAAGGTATCTTTAAAGCCTTATCTTACTGGGATACTCAAACATTTGACCAACAAGTGTTATTACTCGCGAATGAAGCGGCTAAAGCCTGTGGTGAAAAACTTTCGCAGGGACTCGCCAATGGCAGTTTTACCGAAGCTGAATTATTTAATCCTAAATATCAGCCAATCGCGAATACTCAGCCGCAAAAATATACGACTGCTTTTGACCGCTTCACTGACCAACATTTTCCTGCCATTCAAGAACCTATCCTCGCGAAACATAGTGAAATTATTTACGCTGGTGCGGTAGATAAAAAAGGCTATTTCCCTACTCACAATAAACGCTTTAGCCAAGCATTAACGGGTAAGGTGGAAATCGATATGGTCAATAACCGAACCAAGCGATTGTTTAATGACCCCACGGGGAGCCGTTGTGGTACTCATACCGAACCTGTGTTGCTGCAAACCTATAAAAGGGACACGGGGGAAATTATGCATGACTTATCAGTACCTATTTATGTAAATGGTAAGCATTGGGGCGGATTTAGAGTAGGGTTTAAAGCGCAGTAACTTATCTAAAACTTTGCTAAGTGATTATGTTTAGTGCTTTTATTCTATTTTGTGAATAAATACTCATCAATCAATGTTGTTTAGATGTGATCGATTACGCGGATTTGATTAACAAACTAGAAATAGATTGGCATCTATTTGCCGAAGTGCTTAAATAGGTGAATATTCATCGCGCAAATGTGTTTTATCTTTGTTGAACGTTAACGTCGCTTTGGATTTATAGTTGATTGATTTTAAATGGTAAAAAGTATCTTAGAGTTTTGTTGTAATAAGAGATGAAGGGAGACTCTTGCCACTTTAATCGATAGCAGTAGTTTCTGCTTAATGTGAGTTAAAAGTTATGCAAGCAACACAAGCGACTGTTACCGTTTTGTACTATGACGCGCCCGTCGGGTTAATTATGCACAATGCGGTGTTAGAAGATTTACCCGTCAGCGACTCTGGCCGTGTGATGATCCCTGCGAGTTTTCGTAAAGGAAAATCCATTATCGCTGTACTAGAAGGCGAATGTAAGATATTAAACTCACTTGGTGAGCGGGTGTTTGCACAGGCTAATATAGGTTAACAAAAACGAAAAATTGCCCTAGCAAAGCATAAAATGAAAGGACGATAAAGTTGATTTATCGTCCTTTTACTTTTAGGGTAACGCATTAATAAGCCAAGAAATATTGTTTTAAATTTGGCGGTTATCTACAGACATCTGTAAACAGTTTATCGGCTAACTGTTGCAGAATTTCCGCTTGCGGATGGGTGTGAGCAAATGTTCTTAAACCATAAATGCCCATCATTAAGTATTGTGCCCGTTGTTCACTATTAAGATCGCCTTGCAATAATCCTTGGGTGGTCGCTAATTCAAATTGTGCCGTTAGCGCATTTTGCCAAAGCTTGAGATTTTGGCTGATAATCCCTTGAATTTCATCATCCTGCGCAGCAATCTCATTTAATGCCTTGGTGAGCAAACAGGCTTGCTGGCTATCACAGCTGACACATTCAACCACGATATTGTCTAAGTAAGTCTTTAAATTACCTAATACTGGCCGGCTATCGGAGAAGATAAGTTTAAATTGCTCGTTTCTGTCCTGCTGATATTGCTCGATGGCGGCGATGAGTAAGCCGCGCTTATTACTGAAGGCGCAATAGATGGAACCGGGGTGCAATCCCGTTGCTTGGGTGAGATCCTGCATGCTGGTTTTGGTATATCCTTTATGCATAAAGGCGGACATGGCGCCCCTGAGCACTTGTGCCCTATCAAACTCTGCATTTCGCATGACTATCTAACCTCTCATCGATACTTGCAGATGATTCTACCTAATTTTGAACAAACATTCAAAAAAGTTCTTGAATGATCGTTCAAATAAGAATATCTTGAATGCACATTCAAGAATGAGGCTAAGCCAATGTCAATTGAAAATACTGTAAACTCGGTATCTAATCTATTTGATACCTACAAGCTTAATGACACTATTACTTTAAAAAACCGCATCTTAATGGCGCCATTAACCCGTTGTATGGCCGATGCGGATTTAGTGCCTACCGATGATATGGTGGCTTATTATGCTCGCCGTGCTGAAGCGGGATTGATTATCTCTGAAGCGACAATCATTCGCCCTGATGCTCAGGGTTACCCAAATACCCCTGGCATTTTTAATCAAGCGCAGATCGCAGGTTGGCGTAAAGTGACTGATGCTGTACATGCCAATGGTGGCAAGATTTTTGTGCAGTTATGGCATACAGGCCGCGTGGCGCATCCACATTTCTTTGGCGGTGGTGATGTTCTGGCACCTTCAGCGCAAAAAGTGGAGGGCAGTGTGCCCAGAATGCGCGAGCTAACCTACGTTACCCCGAAAGCGGCAACTCTTGAAGATATTCAGGGCTTAGTACGTGATTACGCGAAAGCGGCTGAAAACGCGATTGAAGCTGGATTCGATGGTGTGGAGATCCACGGTGCAAATGGTTATTTGATTGATGAATTCTTACACCATGATAGTAACCGTCGTACCGATGAATACGGAAGCACGCCTGCCAATATGTCACGCTTTGCCTTAGAAGTTGTTGATGCCGTTGCGGCGAGTATTGGTAAAGACAGAACGGGTCTGCGTATTTCTCCCGGCGCCTATTTCAATATTGCAGTAGATAATCGTGACCGTGCTGTATTTGACTATTTATTGCCTGAGCTTGAAAAACGTGAACTGGCCTTTGTGCATATCGGTATCTTCGACGACAGTATGGAGTTCGATTACTTAGATGGCCGTGTTTCTAGTTATGTTCGCGCTCACTATGGCAAAACCTTAGTGGGTGTAGGTGGTTACAGCGCGCAATCTGCAAGTGAAGCGATTGCTGCCAATAAGTTTGATTTAATTGCCATTGGTCGCCCCTTTATTGCCAACCCAGATTATGTAACAAGAGTGCGTCAAGGTCAGGAAGTCGTGGCCTATAGCGATGAAATGTTGGCAACATTAATCTAAGGCTTTCAAGATTGTTATGAGATAAAGGGTTAGCTAAGCTAACCCTTTTTGCATATTTAGTGTTTAAGAATCAATTGGTTTTTGCTAATGCTCTCAAAGCATTGAGTTTTTGTTGGGCAATGCCAAAAACGCATTCTGGGTCATAGTTATCCGTAGTCTTGCTATTATGCGTCTGCAAGGTCGCTGCTGCTTTGCCCAGTAGCAAGGTCATGGCCTGGGTGACATGACTAATCGCCCAAATATGGAATTCACCGTGCTCAACTGCTTCTACAATATCTTGGCGTAACATAAGGTTAGCGATATTCGACTCGGGAATAATTACCCCTTGGCTCGATGAGCGGCCCTTAATCTTACACACATCGAAAAAGCCTTCAATTTTCTCATTCACGCCGCCGATGGGCTGCGCCTCGCCAAACTGATTCATTGAACCCGTGATCGCAATATCTTGCCTTAGCGGCAATTCACTGATGGCAGAGATAATGGCACAGCATTCTGCCATTGAAGCACTATCACCATCGACGCCGCTGTAGGATTGCTCGAAGGTGAGATAAGTGGTGAGAGGAATTTGTGCGGTTTTCCCTAATACCGAAGCCAAATAGGCGGTGAGGATTAATACCCCTTTAGAATGGATTCGGCCTCCCAGTTTAACCCTGTGCTCAATATCCAATACTTCGCCCTTACCAAAAGCTGTGATTGCCGTGATGCGATTTGGAATACCAAATTGGTGGTCTGAAGTGGAAATAACGGATAAGGCATTGATTTGGCCTACAACTTTATCGTGGGTGTTGATCAATGTGGTGCCGTTGATAAAGCTTTCCATAATATTATCGCGCAAGCGGGAGACCCGCTGCTCTTGGTTTTTCAAGGCCTGCTCTACATGCTGCTTTTCAATACGCAGACTTGCAGCTGCCTTGGCGCAGAAGTTAGATTCCCGCAGCAGATTGGCAATATTGGCTGAATGAAGTGAGAGCTTTTGTTGGTCCTGCGCCTCACGGGAACTGTACTCGATGATCCGTGCGATAGCGCTGCGATCACAGTGCAACATATTGTTATCATGGACTATGCTGGAAATAAATCGTGCATATTGGGCCTCAGATACATCGGTTCTGTCCATCACATCTTCAAAGTCGGCGGTGACTCTGAATAACTCACTGAAATCAGGATCATAGAGTTGTAATAACTGATAGGTTTCGTGATCGCCAAACAAAATGATCTTTACATCTAGGGGAATAGGTTCCGGCGCCAGAGAGATAGTGCCAGACAGTGATACTTCACGCTCTAATGAGCTTAAATCTAACTTGCGCGAACGCAGTGCACGTTTCAAACCGTCCCAGACATAGGGGCGCTCCAGTACTTTGATGGCATCCATCAACAGCACGCCACCGTTTGCCTTATGTAAACTTCCGGCACGGATGAGTGAGAAGTCGGTAAACACTGTGCCCCTAAAGGTGGCATTTTCGACATAACCAAACAGGCTGTGATAGCTTGGGCTTTCTTCCACCACGATGGGGAATGTTTGCTCGCCTTGGCATACGATGACGTTGACCTGATAGCGGCGCGGCATTTTTTTCTCAAGGGAGGCGTAGGCGAGGGCGAGTTGTTCCTCACTCTCCTCAAGGAAAATATCTAAATTGCTTAAGATATCCGCCTGCATACCCGTTAAGAAGGCTCTGACTTCGGGCTGATGTTTGTATTTGTCCTTCAAGGGTTTGAAAAAGTGCACTAATACATCTTTAGCGACTTGTTCGTCGTGTTCCTGCTGGGTATCACTAAACTCTTCTTCCCATTCGGTATTTTGTCGAATGATGCCGCGAAGTTTTACTTCGAGTCCATTGATATTACTTTCAAACTGAGCTCGCTCCGCCTCGGTCAATGCGCCAAAGGAGATTTCGTCATGGGGCTCTTCGCCATTGAGGGCAACCATTTGATAGTCGCCCTGCAGAGTTAAACTGAGACTAATGTTTTTCTGTTTGGCTTCTTCACTTAGCTCAGTTAACGCGGCTTCTTGTTTTTGTGTCAGCTGGTTTTTGAGCTTTTCTGCTCGGGCATAATACATTTCGTTATCAAAGGCTAAGGGCAGTGCTTTAACGAGTTTGAGCATGAGTTTTTCGATGGATTTCTTAAACTCTAGCCCCGTTCCTGCGGTGAGTTTGAGCACTTTAGGGCTGCGGGTATCGTCAAAGTTAACCACATAGCACCAGTCAAACAGTGCAGGCTCGATAGGCTCATGGCGATTCAGGTAACGCAGCATCATAGTGCGTTTACCTAAGCCGTTTTGGCCAATGGCATAAATGTTATAGCCTTTTTCCTTAATCCCCATGGCGAATTCCACCGCCTGTTGGGCACGTTCCTGACCAACAATATCATCGAGCGGCGTAAGCTGGGCAGTAGACTGGCACTCGGGACTAAGCTGTTTAAGGTCGGATTTCCGATAAAGCTGTTGACTCGTTAACGGGATGGCGGCTGTGGGCACGGTAGGCATAGAGATCCTTGTTTTTCATCCTGATTATTTCCATTGTAGACAATAAGATACTGTGATTGTCAATGAAAACGGGAATTGGAATTAAATTCCGCTTGTTAGGGGCGAGGATGTTTGATGATGAGATTTAATTCATTTTGGGGATTTATGCTTGAGTCTTAGGGTAAGATGCTTACGTTTTCTGATTGTGTAGCTTGCTTGTATAAAAGATGAGCTTAAGATTGATCGACTATGATTGGAGTGAGTCAGAAAAGCGTTTCAGATACATTATCTGAAACAAAGTAATCTGTTAATAA
Source organism: Shewanella decolorationis S12 (assembly GCF_000485795.1). Lineage (GTDB taxonomy): Bacteria > Pseudomonadota > Gammaproteobacteria > Enterobacterales > Shewanellaceae > Shewanella > Shewanella decolorationis. The sequence goes on along the minus strand of NZ_AXZL01000058.1, from coordinate 91,326 downwards.
GTCGAATATTTTTGTATTAGTGAATGACGATGGTTAAGTGCCTGCGGTAATATCAATCATCTCGTTTTGGGTGTGTTTTTCATGAGGGGATTTTTTCCCTCGGTCAAAATGGAATTGTAGAGGCTACAGTTAGCAAGCTTATGATTGATGTCGCAATTTCACAAAAGCAGTTATTAGATTGGGCAAACGATTTGCAATTGGTTGCCGACTTAACTCAAGCAAATGCGGTGATTTTAAAAGCCAGTGAAGTGGGGGAATACAGCCTACTTGTGCGATCTGAACACTGTTCACCATCGGATATCGAAGCGCTTCTGCGGCATTTTAATCTCAAAACACACCTTAATCTCCAACAAAATGCCATCCCTAAAGTTAAAACTTCTTCATCATCAGCAACTTCAGATAATTTCTTCCATCAGTCAGAAACCTTCAGTCACTATCAAGTCAATCTTCCGGTGGATATTCGCCATATCAATGCCTACCAACAAGCATTGATTCAGGATGTAAAATCATCTCCCAAGTGGCGTGATACTGCGCTTGGTAGCTTGATTTATTTACCTATTATTTGGAGTTCTGGAGCGCACTTTGGGGTCTTGTGCCTATTCCATAAGACAGCTTTGCATTTAGACCAAAGAGCATTGCAGTTGGCATCGCTGACCGTGAATAGTGTGCAACTCAATTTGAGTGAGTTACTCAAATTAAAGCAACAAGCTCAAATGGTTTTGCGCGGCGAGTCAAAGTCGATGGATGTGATTAGTTTACAAACCTTTATCGATAGTTTTGAAGAGCATATTTGGGTAAAAAATGCTGAAGGTGTTTACACCATCTGCAACCAAAGTGTTGAAAAAGCATGGGAGTTGCCCAGCCGTGAAATTGTTGGCAAGACGGATGAAGAACTCTTTGGTAAAGATATCGCAGAGATTTTCCTGCATGGGGACAAGCGGGCTATTGATGCGGGAGCCCCCATTATTGTTGCCGAATGTTTGGATGGTCAAAGCCAAAATAAGCACCTATGGTTAGAAACCCTTAAAGTACCTGCATTAACGCCTGAAGGAACACTGGCGGGAGTGATTGGTATGACCCGCAATATTTCCAAACACAAAGAGGTTGAAGAGCAGCTAACGCTAGCAACCAATGTGTTTAAACATTCCCTCGAGGGCGTTGTCGTCACCGATAGACACGGCAATATCACCGATGTGAATGGCGCCTTCTATGAGATCACTGGTTACTCGCGGGAAGAGTTACTCGGTCAAAATCCACGATTATTTAACTCGGGTCGACACGAAAAAGTCTTTTTCGAAACCATGTGGAATAACTTACTCGAAACGGGCAAGTGGAATGGTGAAATTTGGAACCGCCGCAAGGATGGGACTATTTTTCCACAAAATATTACAATCAGTACCATCTTTGATGAAGTCGGTGAGATTCGATATTTTGTGGCGGTATTTGCCGATATATCAGCTCAAAAGCAGAGCGAAGCTAAACTGGCCCATTTGGCCTATTTTGATCCGCTAACCCATCTACCAAATCGCATGAAGTTGATGATGCAGCTTAAGCAAGAAATCAAACATGCGAAAAGGCTCAATGCCCAACTGGCAACAGTGTTTATCGATGTGGATTTGTTTAAACATATCAACGACAGTTTCGGCCACAGTATTGGCGATGAGATGCTGGTGGAACTGGCTAAACGTTTGCGTAGCCAGCTACGGGAGCAAGATGTGTTGTCTCGCATCGGTGGCGATGAATTTGTGGCCTTGGTTTCCGGTATTCAACAGTTAGAAGACGCTAACTTAGTCATCGAACAATTACGCCAAGTGTTTGAGCAGCCTTTTGTGGTAAGCACGGGCGATCATCTGCGTTTGACTGCCAGCATGGGCGTCTCTATTTATCCTAGCGATGGGGCTAATGCCGATACTCTGCTGCGCAATGCCGATGCCGCTATGTATCGTGCCAAAAGTGAAGGACGAAATAACTATGCCTTCTACACCGAATCACTGACTAAAGAGTCGATTGAACATTTAAAGCTGCAAAGTGCTCTCTATGGCGCGCTTGAGCAGAATGCTTTGTATCTGATGTATCAGCCTAAATTGGATTTAGTCAGCCGCAAAACAATCGGAGTTGAAGCGCTACTACGTTGGAACGACCCCGTATTAGGGCAAATTTCACCCGGGGTGTTTATTCCGGTCGCCGAGAAAATAGGGCTGATTTACGACATAGGTTTATGGGTACTCGAAACCGCTTGTCTTCAAGGTGTGCGTTGGCTCGCCGAGGGAAAACCCTTTGGCCGAATCGCCGTTAACGTTGCCGGACAACAGTTACAGCGTAGCTCCTTTGTGGAGGATGTTAAGCGTATCTTGGCTGAAACGGGCTTACCTGCCACCTGTCTTGAGCTCGAAGTGACGGAAAGCGTGATGATGCACAATCCCGATACGGCAATTCGTGATCTAAAACTATTGGGGGATCTGGGTATTGAGCTCTCGGTCGATGATTTTGGAACTGGTTATTCATCCTTAAATTACCTTAAAAAATTACCTATTCATAAGCTTAAAATTGACCAATCCTTTGTGCGGGATATTCCCTTCGACACCAACAATACCGCTATCGCCAAAGCCGTCATTGCTCTGGGGCACGCACTCAAGTTAGAGATAGTGGCAGAAGGGGTTGAGACCCAAGAGCAGGCCGAGTTTTTAACCCAAAACCTGTGCGATCAGGCGCAGGGCTATCTCTTTAGCCGTCCGCTATTACCCGCGGATGTTGAGGCGTTTTTAGCGAAAACCTAAGCGTGTCTAGCGAAAATCTAAGCGTGATTGGGCACGATTAACGCCGTGAACTGGCAGATACAATGCAACTGGTCGCTATAGCGGCGGTCTGTTAACATGGCGCCATTATTGTTTTTGGTGATCTTTCATGTCTTTTAGCGCGCTTTCCTTAGATTCTCAGTTAGTGAATACCTTAGCCGAACTTGGCTATCAGCAACCCACGCCCATCCAAATTGAAGCCATTCCCGCTATTTTGGCAAAACAGGATGTGATGGCAGGCGCACAAACGGGAACGGGAAAAACCGCAGCCTTTGCTCTCCCCATTTTGCAGCAATTGCTCCTTGATAACCAAAACCTCGATGCACCCAAAAATATTCGAGCCTTAGTGCTGGTGCCCACTCGTGAGTTAGCGGTGCAAGTGCAGCAGAGTTTTGTGAAATATGCTAAAGGCACGGACATTCGTATCGGGATTGCTTACGGCGGCGTGAGTATTGAGGCCCAGCAAGCCGAATTTAAGGCTGGCATCGATGTGCTTATCGCGACGCCTGGCCGCTTGCTCGATCATCTGCGTCAAGGTGCGCTTAATCTTAAACGTTTGAGTGTGCTGGTATTTGACGAAGCTGACCGGATGCTCGATATGGGATTTCTGGATGAAATCAAAGCCGTACTCAAGCAAGTGCCGGCGCAGCGACAGACACTGCTGTTCTCGGCTACCTTAGATGATTCGATTTTCGGTTTCAGTAAAAACCTTTTGCGTGAGCCTAAGCTTATCGAGGTGGCGAAACGCAATACCACGGCCGCACAGGTGGAGCAGCGGGTTTATGCCATCGACAGTGACCGTAAAACCGAGTTTGTCAGCCATTTAGTACGAAGCAAAAATTGGCAACAAGTGCTGATCTTCAGCCGTACTAAGCAGGGGGTCGATAAGCTCACCACTCAGCTTAATCAACTCGGGGTGGCGACGCAGGCATTCCACGGTGACTTATCCCAAGGTGCAAGGGAAAAGGTTTTAAAGGATTTTAAACAAGGACTGGTGCAGGTTTTAGTGGCGACCGATGTCGCCGCTCGTGGGCTTGATATTGCCGACTTACAGTATGTGATTAACTTTGAGTTGCCCTTTATTGCCGAAGATTATATCCACCGTATTGGTCGCACTGGACGGGCGGGGAGCGCTGGTTTGGCGATTACGCTTTTTAGCCAAGAGGATGCACTGCTACTCGAAGAGGTCGAAGCATTGCTTGATAAACGCCTGCCGCAGCAATGGTATCCCGGTTTTGAGCCTGATTTTAATAAAATGGCACCTGAACCAAGACGCAATAGTAAAGCAGCGCAAAAACAGCGAGCTAAAAAACGTGCCCTAGGCGGTAAGAAGCGGTAACCATAGCCTGCTTATCGGCATAGCTTACAGATGCAAAGCGTGATAAAAATTCCTGCATTGGATACTGGACCGCCCCAGAAATGGGGGGGTTTTTGTTTATCAATAGTTCACGATTTGGATGTTAAGCATTAGCTAAAATAGACTTCAGCTTGATTATTACGTTGCCGCTCTTCATTCTTCTCAGTGGCTTCTTTAATTAGTTCGGCTTTTTGGGCTTCAAGTAGCGCAATCTGCTTGGCCTTTTCTTCCTCTGATAAGTTGTCATTGGCGGCAATTTTCGCCATTTCTGCATCTAACTGCTTCAGTTTTTCCCGGTCAACTCCGGTGCGTTTATCGAGGATAGCCTGCATGGCTTCCGCTAATCTGTCTTCGGGTTTTGCGCTTTCTTCTGTACCGGCAATAGTTTGTACATTGGTGGTGTAATTTTGCTTGGCATTGGGCGCGAGTTGGCTATAGGTATTACTCGTTTCAGCGCCTCGATTTACGCCGCCCGATAGAGTGACTGTATCTTGCGGGACTGCCATTTGAGCGCTCGAACTGGCCACAGTGCTTGGTACGCCTTGGGCTTGTTGAGTCTGAACCGATTTTAGCTGGCTTAATGCAATGGCCGCATAGCTATTGGGATTGATGACTGACATTTCCTTATTCTCCCTCGTCGATGTTGACTTTCCGATGCTGCGCCAATCGTGCTAATAAACTAAGCAATATCAGGGCCAAACTCTTGCGCCTTTAGTTGGATTTTTAGCGTCGGAAAATTTTTATAAGAAATTTGTACAAAAACTTGATCCTTGTACAAGAATAGTCCGTAATACTATTCAAATTGATACAAGGAATAGCATTATGTACAAGTTTAATCCGCAGCGAATTCAAATCGGGATCAGTGCCTGCCTATTAGGGGAGAAGGTGCGCTTTGACGGTGGGCATAAAAATTCCTCCTATTGTAATCAAGAGATTGCCCCCTTTTTTGATTATGTTCCCTTGTGTCCTGAAATGGCGATTGGCCTAGGTGCCCCCCGTAAAAGCATTCGATTGGTGCGTGATGGTGAAATAATACGCGTACAGAGTGGTGATGGTACTTTAGATGTCACCGACAAACTCAATCGCTTTAGCGAGCAAAAGGTTGAAGAATTAGGCTTTTTAGGCGGTTACTTGCTCTGCGCTAAATCGCCCACCTGCGGTATGGAGCGGGTGACTGAGTACAAAATTGGCACTAATAATGGCTCAAAAACGGGCATTGGAGTATTTGCCCGTAAGTTAATGGAGCGTTACCCCTATCTACCGGTTGAGGAAGAAGGCCGTCTGCACGATATGGTGCTGCGGGAAAACTTTTTTACCCGAGTCTATGCCTATCACGACTGGCACAAGATGTGTCATGAAGGCATAACTAAGCATAAGCTAGTGAAGTTTCACTCCCGCTATAAGTATCTGTTGATGGCCCATAGCCCTAAATGGTACCGCGAGCTTGGGCCGATAGTGGCTAATATTGAAGATTTAGAGCAAACCGCCGAGCGCTATTTTGCTGGCTTTATGACAGCCTTAAAAATCAATGCGACTCGTCGAAACCATACCAGCACCTTACAGCATATTCAGGGCTATTTTAAAAAGCATTTGAATAAGGAGCAAAAGTCAGAACTGTCTGAAATGATAATGAAATATCGTCAAGGACTCCTCCCTTTGCTGGTGCCTATCACCTTGATTAACCACTACTTGCGCCAATTCCCCACCCCTTATATTGAGGACCAAGTGTACTTAAATCCTCACCCTGAGGAATTAAAGCTGCGCTATGCCTATTAATCATAGGCCGCTGTCGGAATGGTGTGTTTGAACGATTAGATAACCTATTAAGAAAAAAACGAGTTAAGTGATAGACATGAAACAACATGATCCAAAGGTTGAGGCCGAACATCTCGAGAGTCGCGAGCTGCTCCCTATAGGGGAAGTGTCGTTACTCACAGGGGTTAATGCGGTAACGCTAAGAGCCTGGCAGCGCCGCTTTGGGCTGGTGATCCCTGCGCGTACGCCTAAGGGGCATAGGTTATACACGCCTGAAAATATTCAACAAATTCATGAGATCAATGCATGGTTAGCCAAGGGGGTCGCCATCAGTAAGGTCAAACCCTTACTGATGAGTTCGGCGCTTGCGACCGAGGTCGACAGCACTGCACTGCAAGAAGGGGATTTGTGGCATGAGCAGATCACTGGGTTAAATGGCGCACTGTTTGAGCTAGACCAACAAAAGCTGCACCAAATCTTTGATGAAGCCCTAGGTTTATATCCCTTTCAATTGGTTAAGCAAAAATTGCTGCAGGCTTGGATGGCACAGTTACCTGCGTTGCTTGAGCCTCGTTTAGATGCCGAGCTGTTGCTTGCATGGTTAGAAAGCGAGTTAGCCAGTCGCATCGGAGGTCGCGCCAGTTTTGCCGGGCAGGCCAGTTTGGCGCAAATCGGTGTCGTGTGTTTGCCATCTGTCCTAGGGCCTAAAACGGCCGAGCAGCAGAGCGGTCAGTCGAACATGACTCATTCTAATATAATGAATTCGAGTATCACTAATCGCTTGTATAGCCTGGTTTTACGCTTGGAGCTTGCCGAGTTAAGAGTGTCAGTCATTAATCTTGGCGTGCTCGACATCACAAGCCTTGGACTTATCAATAATCGACTCAAGGTAGATGCACTCTTGCTACTGCCCGAGGCGAATCATCCACCATCGAAAATCTTCGAGCTGCAAAGCGTGCTCGAGCAAATGCAAGAGACCTGTTATCTCATTGGTCCCTTTGCTCCAACCTTAACAGCCTTATCGGCGTTTATGGCGCCAGACTTGGCTGAATGGGTTAACCAAGTATCTGCGGCAAAAGAGCAACATAGGAAACAGCAGCGCAAGCAGAAAAACGCGGCCGAAGCGCAGCAAGGAGGGCAAGCCGATGAGCGATAATCAAACTCCAGCGACAAAGCATGCGTTAATGTGGTTTCGCCAAGACCTGCGCCTAACGGATAACCAAGCGCTGACGGCTGCCTGTGATTGGGTGCGGCAAGCGCCTAGTGCAAAACTTAGGGCGATTTATATTGCGACTCCGAGCCAATGGCTCAGCCATGATATGGCGCCGATCCAGATTGATTTTATCCAGCGGCATGTGAATTTGCTCGCCCAAGGACTCGCAAGCCTAGGGATTGAATTTGAGCTTATTCAACTCGATAGCTTTAAAGAGGTTCCTGCCTTTTTAGCGAGTTACTGTGAAAAGCTGGGGGTTGAGCGGGTGTTTGCGGGGCGAGAACCCGAAATAAACGAGCAAAAGCGCGACCAAGCCTGTCTCGATGCCGGTATCCCCTTAGTGCTTAGCGACGAGCATTGCCTATTGCCGCCGGGCACAGTGCTTAACTTAAGCGGTGATATGTATAAGGTATTCACGCCCTTTAGCCGCAAGTGGCGAGAAGTTGCCGCCAAGCGCGCCATTTTGCCGCTTGGGGTGCCTGCGCCGCTTGGCCCTATGTTACCTGAACCCAAGCCAATCAGTTTTAAAGAACGTTTTCAATCAACAAGCAAGCTAACCTCGAGCGAACAATGGGCGGCGGGAGAGGGGCAGGCAAAACGTATTCTGACCACATTTATTGAGCAAAAGGCCCAAGAATATAAGCAGGATAGGGATTTTCCCGCTCTCGACGGCACTAGTGTTATCTCCCCTTATTTGGCGCTGGGCGTGCTGAGCCCAAGGCAATGTATCGCAGCGCTGCTTGGGCGTTTTCCCGAGGTTATTGTCGATGACACTAGCCCTGGGCGAACCTGGTTGAATGAGCTTATCTGGCGGGAGTTTTATCGCCATTTATTAGTGGCTTTTCCGGATTTATCCAAGGGGCACAATTTTAATCGTCAGGCTGACCATGTGCAGTGGCGTAACAACCAAGCTGAGTTTTTAGCATGGTGCGAGGGCAAAACAGGTTACCCGATTGTGGATGCGGCGATGCGCCAGCTCAATCAAACCGGCTGGATGCACAATCGACTGCGCATGGTGGTGGCGAGCTTTTTAACTAAACACTTGCTTATCGACTGGCGTTGGGGTGAACGCTATTTCCGCCAGCATCTTATCGACGGCGATCTGGCGGCCAATAACGGTGGCTGGCAATGGTCGGCGGGCTGTGGCTGCGATGCTCAGCCCTATTTCCGCATTTTTAATCCAATCAGCCAAAGCGAAAAGTTTGATCCAGATGGCCGCTTTATCCGTAAGTACTTACCAGAGCTAGCATCTTGGGGTGTTAAACGCTTGCACCAACCCAATATGCAAAAAACGCCTTCTTTATTTGATGCACCATCGCAACCGTCTGACTCGGCTTATCCCTGTGCAATTGTGGATCACAATGCGGCAAGGGCGAGGGCGCTAGCAGTACTTGGGGTGCTGAAAAAGGCTTAGCCCATATGCTTAACCTTGCAACTTATCCCTTAGGGAGTTATCTGGATGATAAACCAAGCGAAGATTGAACAGAGCGGTGTGGTTGATGAGTTTATCGCGCTCTATCAAGCATTAAACAAGGACAATCTGCATCTGTTGGCTCAGGTCTACGATGACAATATTTGTTTTATCGATCCTATGCATCAAGTGAATGGTTTAACTGCCTTGACTGAGTATTTTGCCAAACTCTACAAAAACATTGGCTACATTCACTTTGAAATCAAAGAAGTATTGCAGGATGACTTCCAAGCTTCGCTATTTTGGCAGATGCAATATCGCCATCCCAAGCTAAACAAGGGCGAACTCATCCGTGTCGATGGCATGAGCCAGCTTAAGTTTCATCAGCGGATTTACTTTCACCGGGATTATTTCGACTTAGGGCAAATGCTATACGAGCATTTGCCTTGTATGGGCGGACTCATTCGCTTGCTTAAAGACAGGGCGGCTAAGTGATGACCTCAGTGCAGATCCACAAAATCAACACTGTGCTGATCACTGGGGCAAGCTCAGGTATTGGGCTGCAATTAGCACAGGATTATCTCGCCGCGGGTTGGCATGTCATTGCCTGCGGGAGAGATAAAGCCAAGCTCGATGCCCTTGCCGACACTGTCTTAGTTGGCGCAACTTGCTTCAATTTCGATATTACCGAGCGCAGCCAAGTTCAGCAGGTTGCGACTCAAGTGGGGGATTTGTTGTCGTCTAGTGCATGTCAGCTGGATTTAGTGATCCTCAATGCTGGTGGCTGCGAGTATATCGATGACGCTAAACACTTTGACGACAGATTGTTTGAGCGTGTTGTGCACACCAACCTGATTGCCATGGGCTACTGCCTAGGTGCGTTTTTGCCTCTAATGGCGAAAGGCTCGCACTTAGCGTTGATGAGTTCGAGCGCGACTTACTTAGCCTTCCCCCGCGCGGAGGCCTACGGGGCTTCAAAGGCGGGCGTGCAGTACTTAGCCGCCAGTCTGAGGCTCGATCTTGCTCAACACGGGATATCTGTGAGTGTGATTTGCCCAGGATTTGTGGCGACGCCTTTGACGGCTAAGAATGATTTTGCCATGCCGATGCAAGTCGATACTCAATCGGCGTCAACGGCAATTCGTCGCGGACTTTTGCGCCGTGAAACCGAGATCCATTTCCCTAAACGATTTACTTATTTATTGAAATTAATGTCATTTTTACCTGCCTTTGTATGGCAAAAAATGATCCAACGGGATAGCCAGCCAAGGGCGCTTAAGGATGCAGGACGATGAAAAATATTGCCATTGTAGGGACAGGTATTTCAGGCCTAACCTGTGGTTACCTACTCAGCCAAGCTCACAAGGTTACTGTGTTTGAGGCCAATGACTATATAGGTGGCCATACCGCGACCGTGGATGTAGAGCATCATGGAAAACACTATGCGATAGATACTGGCTTTATCGTGTTTAACGATCGGACTTATCCCCGTTTCGAGCGGCTGTTAGCCCGTTTAAACGTTAGTATTTTACCGACTGAAATGAGTTTTAGCGTGCACAACGCCCTGACGGGGCTTGAGTATAATGGCCATAATTTTGCCAGTTTGTTTGCCCAGAAGCGTAACCTCCTAAATCCACGCTTTTGGGCTTTTTTAAACGAAATTGTGCGTTTCAATAAAAGCTGTAAGGCGATTTATCAACAGGATAATTATCCCGCTGGTAACTTAGGGGAATTCCTCGACCGCGAGCAGTTTTCTCGATTTTTTGCAGAACATTATATTTTGCCCATGGGGGCGGCTATTTGGTCATCGAGCATCGAGGATATGCGCGCCTTTTCGCTGCGCTTCTTTATCCGTTTCTTTGAGCACCATGGCTTATTAAACGTCAGCAATAGACCGCAATGGTATGTGCTCAAGGGCGGCTCTCGGAGTTATATTCCTGATTTGATTGCTCCTTTTAAAGACAACCTCCATTTAAACAGCCCGGTGAGAGCCATCGAACGCTATGCAGATGGCGTCAAACTCTATGTAAATGGCGAGTGGCAGGTATTCGATGAGGTGATCCTTGCGTGTCATAGCGATCAGGCGCTTAAGATGCTAACCGATGCCACCTCGGCCGAAAAAGCGATTCTGGGTGATTTGCAGTATCAAGATAATGAGGTGGTTTTGCATACCGATACCCGTCTTTTACCTAAGCGAAAGGCGGCGTGGGCCAGCTGGAATTATCGTTTGGATGGCAATCAAAAACGTCCCGCCTCGGTGACTTACAATATGAATATTCTGCAGCGCCTGCCTAGCGACGCACCAACCTTTTGCGTAACGCTCAACCAGACTGAACTGATTGACGAATCCAAAATCTTGCGTCGTTTTAATTATGCGCACCCTGTGTTTAATGAGCTGAGTTTGCAGGCGCAGGCACGTCGGGAAGAGATATCGGGTCAAAACCATACGCATTTTGCGGGCGCCTATTGGCACAATGGCTTCCATGAGGACGGCGTCCGCAGTGCCTTAGACGTATGTGCTCACTTTGGGATTGATTTATGAATGAGCTCAATAGCGGCATTTATTATGGCAAGGTAAACCATACTCGCTATACGCCAGTAAAACACCACTTTAGCTATCAAATGGCGTTGCTTGCGATTGACTTAGATGAGGTCGATAGCATCAGTGCTATGGGGAAGTGTTTTGCCAGCCAGCAGCGCGCGCTACTCAGATTTAATCCTAAGGATTACCTCCGCACTTTTACGACAAGGGACAACCAGAGTCGCCAACTTGAGATAAATGAGCCCAGCAGCTTTGCCCTTAAGCAGAGGGTGCTTGAGCAAGTTGCTGAGTTGGGCGGTCACCAGCCTTGTGACAGAGTGTTATTTGTTGGGCAGATTCGCCACTTTGGCGTGTATTTTAGCCCAGTAAACTTCTATTTTTGTTATCAAAATCAAAAGCATTTATATATGCTCGCTGAAGTGAGTAACACACCGTGGGATCAGCGCCACTGTTATTTAGTGGATTTATCCGCGCCAGCAGCAACGGATAAAGTGTTCCATGTTTCGCCTTTTATGAATCTCGATATGCGCTATAAGTGGCATGTTGAACCACCTGCTGAACGTTTAAATATCGGTATTGAGAATCTACCGAATCAGTCGGGTAAGCGATTGTTCAATGCTAGCCTGTCGATGACTCGTCAGTCGATCAATACGCAATCCCTTCGCGCCTTGTTGTTTCGCTTTCCGTTTATGACGTTGAAAATTTTCGGCGGGATTTATTGGCAGGCATTAAAGCTGTTCTTTAAGCGCGTACCTTTTGTGCCACATCCTGCTCAAGTGGAGAAATAAGATGGAAAATACTGCATCGCAATCTTCTGTTATTTCGGCAACATTGCCAGATAGCCTTGCCCGTAAGCTATTGCTCAAAGCATTAGAAAATCTCCCCCATGGCTGTTTAACGATAGTGGAGGGCGACAAGAGCTATCGCTTTGGTGAGCATCACAGTGATTTACATGCCACGCTGGTGGTAAAGCATCCGAGCTTCTATCGCCAAGCGATGTTTTCTGGCTCTATTGGCGCCGGTGAAAGCTATATCCAAGGTCATTGGACTAGCCCAGATCTCACTAAGGTTGTGCAACTGTTTGCGCGCAATCTGCCCTTGCTCGATAAAATTGAGGCGAAATTCGGTTGGTTGACGGGGTCGGTTAACCGTATGAAACATTTGCTGAATCGAAACTCTCAGCAGGGTTCTAAACGTAATATCTTGGCCCATTACGACTTAGGCAATGCCTTGTATGAGCAGTTTTTAGATCGCGAAATGTTGTACTCCAGCGCCCTCTATCCCGATAGCGCCGCGAGTCTTGAACAGGCGCAACTGCATAAACTGAAAACCATTTGTGAGCGGCTCGACTTACAACCTGGGCAGACCTTACTCGAAATCGGTACGGGGTGGGGCGCCTTAGCCATTTATGCTGCCAAACATTATGGTGTGCACGTGACGACCACAACGATTTCAGATGCGCAATATGCCTACGCGAAAGCGCGAGTCGAACGGGAAGGCTTAAGCGATCACATTACCCTATTGACTGAGGATTACCGTAATCTCGGCGGCACTTACGATAGATTAGTGTCTATCGAGATGATAGAAGCCGTTGGCCATGAGTACCTGCCCGGATTCTTTAAAAAGCTCGAATCCTTACTTAAACCCAATGGCCGCATGTTGTTGCAGGCTATCACCATCGCCGACCAACGTTACGATAGTTATCGCAAAGGTGTTGATTTTATTCAGCGATATATTTTCCCGGGCGGTTGCTTGCCTTCGGTGCACCAAATGGTTGGGCACTTGGCCAAGCGCACCGATATGCAGGTGTGGTCGATTGATGATATGGGACTCGATTACGCCAAGACGCTGAGGGACTGGCATAACAACTTCGATCGTGCCATCGAGCAAGTGCAAGCCCTTGGCTATGGCGACGACTTTATCCGCATGTGGAAGTTTTATTTAAGCTATTGCGAAGGAGGCTTTTTAGAGCGGACCACCAGTACAGTGCATTTAGTTGCGGTACGTCCAAGCTATCGTCTACCGAGCGCTGTGAGCAATGGTTAAGGTTTAGTGAGATGTATTTTATGGCGAGATCCTCTTTAAATATCTCCAAACGTCAGGGCTTTATACTCTACAACGCCTTGAGTTTTCAGTGTGTTTGGTGGACTAGCGTACTATTTGGCAATAGTACGCTGTTATTGAGTATTCCGCTGTTAGTAGTGCATTTTATGTTACTGCCGTGGGTGGAAACCGCTCGTGCAATCCCCCGTGATTTGAGCACAATGCTTAAAGTTGGGTTACTGGGTATGGCGATTGATGGCTTGCTGATTTGGATGGGCATTTTTGAGTTTCCGGTTTTTCCCGGTTGGTTGGCTTGTCTCTGGTTGCACTTTGCTGTGAGTTTGCACCATAGTCTTAGTTTTATCCGTACCTTTGCGATTGTTCTACAAGCCATTTTAGGCGGAGTATTTGGTTGTCTCAGTTACTTAGCTGGAGCAAGACTTTATGCTGTGAACCTTCCCTTTGGCGAGGGGATATCAGTTATTATCCTAGCCGTTATTTGGGCTATTTTATTACCTGTTTTCATCTATCTCTCCCGCAACCATAGGCTAAATCGTCAAACCGCTGATGCCCGTTTATATGGGAGTTAATCCTTGTATTGGTGGAGAAATCTGATGCTTCATATTTCATCAATCCAGTTAGTTATATGTTCAAAAAAGCGATATCTCAGTGCCCTGTGTGGATTACTGCTGCCATTAGCTGGACATGCTACCACGACTCAGGTAATCGAAAATCCTATGCACTCTGGGCTTATTGAGGTAGGTCGGGGCGAAATGGATTGGCTTTGGTTTAATGTCTATAAAGCCAAACTCATGACCAGCACAGGCAAGTACCAGAGTGGCGTTTATCCACAGTTATTAGACATTGAATATTATCGTGATATTGAGGCGGATGATCTGTTAGAAGCGACAGCAGATCAGTGGCGACACTTAGGCTATAGCAAGGATGAGATAGCCAATTGGCTGCAATTACTCAAGGGGATTTGGCCTAATGTGATGCCTGGTGATCACTTAAGTTTTAAGATTATCGATACTCAACATAGTCAGTTCTTTTTTAATGGCCAGCCGTTGAAGATTATCGACGAACCCAAATTAGCCGAAGCATTTCTGGCGATTTGGTTGTCGACTAACACCAGTCGTCCAAGCTTACGTGCGCAATTACTAGGAGAAAAATCATGCGATTGCTAAAACTGCATTGGGGTAAGCCTTTTATCTTAGGGTTATTGATGGTCAGCCTTTTGTCTAGCTGTTCTAGTGTCGATGTGAGTGATTATCAAGGCACCAATCCCCCCTTAGTGTTAGAAAGCTTCTTTAATGGTCCACTTGAGGCATCGGGTATTGTTGAGGATTTCAGTGGCAAAGTGATCCGTCGGTTTAATGTCACCATGGAGGCGAGTTGGCAGGGGACGGAAGGCATTATCAAAGAGTGGTTTGTTTATGATGATGGTGAAACCCAAACTCGCATTTGGCGTATTCAATCCCAAGGTGGAGGGCAATACACTGGCACGGCTGACGATATTCTCGGTACAGCGCAAGGGGAGGCGAGGGGAAGCGCGCTGCGTTGGCGTTATGATATGTTATTGCCTGTTGATGGTGACGAATACCAAGTACACTTTGATGATTGGATGTACCTAGTTAATGACAAAACCATCATTAACAAAAGCGATATTATTAAATGGGGCATCACAGTTGCCAAAGTGACCTTAGTGATCCAAAAGCGCTAGGATTTTTGCTGCAGAGTTAACGGTATAGCTTGGCTAATAATCCAGCGTTTCATGCTTTAGACTGGGTGAAATCAATCAATCAATCTTATATGGGCTTCACGATGAAAAAGCATTGGATATTATTGGCGGTACTCGCAAACCTTTCTTTAACCGCTTGCTCAAATATTGATTTTCGCTTTGAAGATACTTCAGAAAAGCAAGCAGATCCCAATCAACCCATTAGCGATCCTATGGTGCAGGATAATGAGCGTCGTGTTCGTGATGCGCGCGAAGATGGAAAGCTAGAGCCAAAGGATCCGATTAAATTCTAAGATTGGTTCAATCTGATCAGAGCTTGATTGAATTGTGCAGCCCTTACTTTGGCATAAGGGCTGCTGATACGGAAAATTAACCCGCTTGGCGACTATTATCCTCTGTCTTCTTATCGTAATACTCAAAGGGAAATTGATTACGGATCCTTTGCTGTAGGTTGTCATTCACATTCGCTGAAATATGCAGACGTACGTCTGAGCTTTTCTCTGCTCGGATTGTACAAGTGAGCTTTTCAGCCTTTGCTAATTGGCGACAGTCTCGCTCGAAGCGCTCGGGGATCTTGCCTTTATGTTGAGTCATCCTGCCATCTTTAAAATGCATTTCAAAAATAGTCAGTCCCTTCTTACCACCAAAAATCAACTTATAAACCAGAAACAAACCAATTGCGATGAAAACGAGCTTAAAAACAGTGGCTGTCATAGTGCCTCCTCTCTTATGTTTATAGGACAAAGATACTCTGGAGGCAGGGCTTTTAACAGTGCTCTAACACGCAATTTTAATTTGGCAAATTAGCGATTCTATCCTAATCTTAAAATTGTTAAGGAATTATCCCCTTTAGTTAAGGAAGACGCCATGTACCTATCAAATGCAGACCGTTGGTCTTTACTGTGCAAAAAACAAATTGATGTGATTGACAAATTATCTTCTCACTTTCCTGAGCGAAAAGAGCCGCTTAATGAGTTAACTCATGGCTGGCGACATTTACAGCATCAAGTCCAAGCGGGAGATAGGCCGATAGCGCATGAGCTGATAAAGTAAATTGCTAAATCACAGATACAAAAAAGCCACTCAGTGAGTGGCTTTTTTGTTTTTTATGGTGCCGGCACCAAGAGTCGAACTCGGGACCTACTGATTACAAGTCAGTTGCTCTACCAACTGAGCTATGCCGGCGAATGGTGGTGCCCGAACCCGGAATCGAACCAGGGACACGAGGATTTTCAATCCTCTGCTCTACCGACTGAGCTATTCGGGCAACTAAACTAAGCGTTAGTTTACTACTTTAAACTGACAACTTAATGCTGTCTCGTTCGAAGTGCGGCTATATTAGCGAGGGTGTTTATCCTCTGCAAGCGCTTTTTCCTGATAAATGATGTGTTCGACTGTTTAATGTGCACTTTGGCTGTTTTTTATCAATAAACCCATTGGGAACGGGATTATTTGATGCCGCAAAGTTGTTTTTCCTGCCGCGTGAGTAACCTGTTTAATCCCCGTAATCAGCGTTAACACCATAATTGCGCTAATATTTCTATATTTTAGAAAGATATGAGCTATTTTTACTGATTTTAGTTTTTATTTTTCGTTCTATGATAATGACTATTATTTGATTATACGACTAAGTGCAGAGGTTTAAACTCGCTATATGTTTAGAAATACAAAGTTGAATTATGGACTTATTGCTATTGCCTGCCATTGGCTGAGTGCGGTTGTCGTGATTGGACTCTTTGCCGTTGGTGTGTGGATGGTGGAACTGACCTACTACAGCCCATGGTACAAAACGGCGCCACATTGGCACAAAAGCGTTGGGATTTTGCTGCTGGGGGTAACCCTGTTTCGTTTAGTTTGGCGTTTGGTTAATCCAAAGCCCGCTTCAGAGCCAAATCACCAGACATGGGAAAAGGTTAGCGCCCAGATTGCCCATGGCGCGATTTACCTCTTATTACTGGTGATTATGGCCGCTGGTATTTTGATTTCGACGGCAGAGGGCCGTGGAATTATGGTTTTTGACTGGTTTGAGTTACCCGGCCTAACGCCACTGATTGAAAATCAGGCTGATATAGCAGGGGATATTCACCAATATGCCGCTTACAGCTTGATTGCTCTGGTTTTACTGCATGCGTTAGGTGCGTTAAAGCACCATTTTATCGATAAAGATTCAACACTACTCAAGATGATTAAATTTAACCGAGGATAATATAATGAAAAAACAACTATTAGCTGCTTTGATTGGCGCGTCTTTACTGGCTCCTATGGCTGCATCTGCCGCCGATTATGTGATTGACCGTGAAGGCGCCCATGCCTCTATTACCTTTAAAGTAAGTCACTTAGGTTATAGCTATGTAGTTGGCCGTTTTAATGATTTCAGTGGTGATTTCAGCTACGACGCTAAAAATCCAACGGCAGCTAAAGTGAATGTTAAAGTGAACACCTTAAGCGTGGACTCTAACCATGCCGAGCGTGATAAACACATCCGTAGTGCTGACTTTTTAAATACGGCTAAATTTGCAGAAGCGACTTTCGTTTCGACCTCGGTTGAAGACAAAGGCAATGGTGATCTGGTTATCACTGGTAACTTCACGCTAAACGGAGTGACTAAACCGCTGGCAATCCAAGCGCATGCTGTGGGTGAAGGTCAAGATCCTTGGGGCGGATACCGTGCAGGCTTTACCGGTACTACCACGTTTGCGATGAAAGATTACGGTATCAAGATGGACTTAGGCCCAGCGTCTGCCAATGTTGAGTTAGATTTAGTGGTAGAAGGTGTGCGTAAGTAACCTTAAGGTTACTGAGCTGCATTTATCAGCGAATAAAAAAGCGCCAACGGCGCTTTTTTACTTTAAGAGATAGTCACTTAGGTTTATTCCTGATCTTTTTCGGGCACAAAGCCTTCAATTTCCACTTCTTTTCCTTCGAAGAGGAAAGAGGTCATTTGCTCTTCCAAAAACTTACGATCATCAACATTCATCATGTTGAGTTTCTTTTCGTTAATCAGCATGGTCTGCTTCTTCTGCCATAGGCCCCAAGCTTCTTTACTGATGTTATCAAAAATGCGTTTACCTAAATCACCTGGATACAGTTGAAAGTCTAGGCCGTCGGCTTCTTTATTTAAATATACGCAATTGACTGTACGCGCCATGATTATTCCTTACTGCTTACTGACTGTAGCGGTTATGAGTGACTCCAAATTGGCTAGCACACGCTCGGTTGCGGCGGCGAGCCCCACTTTGGAAGGTTGATTGATGTTATACCAGAGAGACTGGTTTTGTTCCATGACTGCGCCCACGCTCTGCTTACCCAAGGTTTGCTTGTTGTAGCCATTCGCGTGGCTATCTAAATTCAGTAGCATGGGCTGAATATCTAAATGGAAATGGCTAAAGGTATGCCTAAAACCGATTAATGGTTCGAGTTGCGCAGCGTGATAACCCTGGGCTTCAAGCGCTGCATTGAGTGCGGCTTGAGTACTAAACTCGGGGAAGCACCAGAGTCCGCCCCAAATACCAGCAGGCTGGCGCTTAGCCAAGAAGACTTGGTTATCTTTAAGCAAAACCAACATCCAAGCGGCTTTCTCTGGGATAGTCTTCTTCGGTTTCTTACCCGGGAAATCGGTCTGCCTTCCCATAAGTTGGGCTTTGCAATCGACAGCCACAGGACAAGCAGCACAATTGGGTTTGCTGCGAGTACAAATACTGGCACCAATATCCATCATGGCTTGGTTATATTTTTGAATATCCTGCTCTGGCGTTAACTGCTCGGTGAGTTGCCAGAGTTGTTCTTCCACTGGCTTTTGACCGGGCCAGCCCGCAATCGCACCGTGGCGTGCTAATACACGCTTAACATTGCCATCGAGGATCGGATGATGTTGCCCAAGTGATAGGGATAACACTGCACCCGCGGTCGAGCGGCCAATACCTGGTAGCGCTAACACTTGCTCAAAGTCTGTTGGAAATTGCCCCTGATACAAATCGCGAATCATCTTAGCGGCTTTATGCAGATTGCGAGCTCTGGCGTAATAACCCAGGCCAGTCCAATGATGCAGAACTTCATCATCCGGCGCGTTAGCGAGGGCTAAGACATCGGGGAAACGTGCCATAAAACGCTGGTAATAGGGGATAACAGTCGCTACCTGAGTTTGTTGCAGCATAATCTCTGAAACCCATACGCGATATGGGGTTTTATCTTGCTGCCAAGGGAGGGTTTTACGACCGTGGTTGTCGTACCAATTAACGATACGTGTAGCAAAGGAGGCTGTAGATTTCATCGGCGCAGTGTAGCGGGAGATTGGTTGGCAAACAAGTAACAGACTATCGAAAAATCGGCCTAGATTCGCTCTCTAGGATAATCTTGTTATACTTCGCCTCCATTAGTGCTTGCACTGTAAGTTGAACTTTGGATAATGCCCTTCTTTTTAGATGGTGTTGTCCACGAGACGAGGCAAAAATGAGCGAAGTCACTACCGCTGAATTTAATGAAGAAGGCAAGTATCTGCGTAAGATCAGAAGCTTTGTCCTAAGAGAAGGTCGTTTGACCAAAGGTCAAGCGCAAGCCATTGAGACTCAGTGGCCAACAATGGGCTTAGATTACAGCCCAACACCATTAAACTTGACCGAAGTGTTTGGTCGCGAAGCCGATACTGTACTCGAAATCGGTTTCGGCATGGGTGCCTCTTTAGTACAAATGGCTCAAGAAGCTCCTGAGCTTAACTTTATTGGTATAGAAGTCCATAAGCCTGGCGTTGGTTCATGCCTAAGTGACGCCGCCGCTGCTGGGGTGACTAATCTTCGCGTGTATCACCATGATGCAATGGAAGTGTTAGAACATGCTATCGCCGATGGCAGCCTTGCGCGCGTGCAATTGTTCTTCCCCGACCCTTGGCATAAAAAGCGTCACCACAAGCGCCGCATCGTGCAGGCGGAATTTGCTGAGCTTATCCGTCGCAAACTAAAGATTGGCGGCGTGTTCCATATGGCAACCGATTGGGAAAACTACAGCGAGCATATGCTGGAAGTCATGAATGCGGCAAATGGTTACAAAAACCAATCCGCCGATGGTACCGTGGTGCCGCGCCCAGATCATCGTCCACTGACTAAATTTGAAGCCCGCGGCCATCGGCTCGGCCATGGCGTGTGGGATCTGATGTTTGAGCGTATTGCTTAACATCTTTTATTGATTTTATTTTTTAACACAACGGGGAAAATCACTATGGCAAAGAATCGTAGCCGTCGTTTACGTAAGAAAATGCGCGTTGATGAATTCCAAGAGTTAGGTTTTGACATTACTTGGACCTTCGATGCATCTGTCTCTGAAGCCGATATTGATGCAACGGTCGATAAGTTTATCGATGAAGTCATTGAAGCCCGTAAGTTAGGTTTCCACGGTGGTGGTCATATCGAGTGGGAAGGTATTATTGCGACCCAAACTATCGGTAAGTGCACCGAGGAAGATATCGCTGCTGTGAAGGCATTCTGGGCGGGTCAAAAAGTGACTCAACTCGAAGTTAGCGATCTGTACGATATCTGGTGGAGTTAATGCCAGAACAGGCGTTATTAGAGGAAGTGGTCGACAAAGTTCGACCCTTGCTCGGCCAAGGAAAGGTTGCTAATTATATCCCTGCGCTCGCCAATGTTGATGCCGGTAAATTGGGCATTGCCATGACCACTATCGACGGTGAAACCATAGGCGCAGGCGATTACCTTGAGCCATTTTCAATTCAAAGTATTTCTAAAGTTTTCAGCTTAACCTTAGCGCTAACTTTATATGAAGAAACCGAAATTTGGAGTCGCGTCGGCAAAGAACCCTCGGGACACTCCTTCAATTCATTAGTCCAAGTTGAGCTCGAGCGGGGTAAACCTCGCAATCCCTTTATTAATGCTGGCGCGTTAGTCATCGCCGACTTATTGCAGAGCCGTTTAGGGGCACCTAAGCATCGGATGTTGGAATTGGTCAGGGCGCTGAGTCAAAACGATAAAGTCTGTTTCGACAAGCAAGTGGCTGATTCTGAATATCAGCACAGTGCACGTAATGCGGCCATCGCTTATCTGATGAAATCCTTCGGTAATTTTCAAGGTGACGTCGATACAGTACTGCGCACTTATTTTCATTATTGCGCCTTAAAAATGAATTGCGCCGACCTCTCACGGGCGATGTTGTATTTAGCCAATCGCGGTAAAACCTTAGATGGTACCGAGCTTATTTCGCAGGTGCAGACTCGGCAGTTAAATGCCCTGTTAGCAACCTCTGGCTTATATGACGGTGCCGGTGAGTTTGCCTATCGTGTTGGTATGCCGGGTAAAAGCGGTGTTGGCGGCGGTATTATTGCGGTGATCCCCGGGGAACTCTCGGTCTGTGTTTGGTCCCCCGAATTAGATAACCAAGGCAACTCCCTCGCGGGGACGGCAATGCTTGAGCATCTTAGCCAGCGCCTCGGACGTTCAATCTTCTGATTTAACTCTTCTATTAGCACTGTTAGGCTAACTATTAGCGAAATTCACTAATCTGCTATCGGTGCTAATTTTTATAACTCCATACTAATCATATTGTTACAAAGTTGGCATGTCTTCTGCTGTTCGTCTTTTAGCATGTAGCTTAGTCGAATCCCTCAGATTAAAGGATGAACAACAATGAAGATAAATACGCTATTAACTGGAGTGGCATTATCGGGCGTTATTTTAGGCGCTTCTGGCTTGCAATCAGTACAAGCGAAAACCGAGCCGCAAATTGATGAGCGCTGTGAGGTTTCCCTTAATTATGATGTGAGAGTCGAGCCTAAAAAATTAGTGATGAGCGAGAAGGGCACCGAGAAGTATCGCATCGAGGTCGACAAGTTATATGTTGAAGGCAAGCAGGTCACCTTAACCGATAAACAGAAAAAGCTCGTGAGCCAATATGCCGATGAGGTGTCTACTCAGGTGCCTGAGGTGATTGAATTAGTCAATGAAGCGGTTGCACTGGCGTCTCAAGCTGTGGGAATGGCATTAACGCCGCTGATGGGCGATGCCGCAGGTGCTAAGTTTGATGAGATGATGGCGGGCGTGCAGAAGCGTGTCGATGCCGTAGCCTACAAACAGGGCGATAGTTTTTACCTTGGTGCGACTGAAGAGTCGATGCAAAACACATTTAACGATGAATTTGAACGGGAAATGGAGCAAATCGTGCAAAACTCCATTGGCACCTTGATGATGAATATCGGCGGCCAAATTCTTGCGGGCGACGGTGAATCCTTCGAAGCCAAGATGGAAGCATTTTCACAAAAAATGGATAAGCTAGGCGATGATATTGAGCAGCAAATTGAGTCCCAGTCTAAGGGGATTGAAGCGAAAGCCGACCGTTTATGTGACCGTTTTGAAAACCTGCTAGTGCTTGAAAATCAACTGCGTAAAGAAGTACCTGAATTAGCCCCCTATGTGTTGACGCAAAACACTCACCGCGAATTACGTGAATAATGCTCGCAAGGATAGTTAAGGTCTAAACGGGTTTGAGCCAGGTTAAGCCAACCTAACTGACACCATAAATACCGTGATATAAATGATAAAGCCTCAGCACGTTAAGTGTCTGGGGCTTTTTAATGAACAATTTTTATTAAGCAGATTGATATTAATCTCAATGCTTGCAGCTATTTAGTATGGAATGTTACAGTCTAAAGACTAATGTTTGGTATACTCTTAAAATATAATGAAAAGCTGGCAATTCAGTCAGATAAAAAACTCTACTTTAGCGGACTTTTTCGGGCTAAATCTCTACAACGAACCCATTTGCTGTGAGATATTAAGGCATTAGGGGATGCTCTATGGCATTTGTGCCGCATTCCTATGCTATTCCGAAAGTTTAAATCACTGTCGAAACTGCTTAAGGCGACTTTCCATGTTAGAACTATTAGAACCTATTGCGATTTTTACTCATGTGGCTAGAGCCGGAAGTTTTAGTGCCGCTGCAAGAAGGCTTGGGATCTCTAAATCTAAGGTCAGTACGCAGGTCGCCGATCTCGAGCATAGACTCGGTGTTCAATTGATCCAGCGTACTACTCGTAGCTTAAGTTTGACTGAAGCTGGGCATTTATTATATCTGCAAGGTGAAGAGTTACTCCGCGATGCCGAACAGGCCATTGCTAGCGTGCATAACTTAAACGACGCAACCCGCGGCGTGTTAAAGGTAGGGATTTCCCAGTCCTTTGGCGCTATGCATATCATTCCTGCTTTACCCTCTTTTATGGCTAAACATCCTGAACTCGAACTACAAGTCAGTTTGCTTGATCATAAAGTTGATGTGGTCAGCGAAGGTTTAGACTTATTGCTGACTATGTCAGAGCAATTACCGCTTGGTATGGTGGCGCGTCCTTTGATGAAATGTCAGTTCCTCCTCGTTGCCTCCCCCGATTACATTGCTAAACATGGTGCACCGTCACGCCCTGAACAATTAGTCGACCATAACTGCTTGGTGTATCAAGGTGAGTGGCATGAGCACAGAATGTGGCAGTTTAAAAAAGGCGATGATTACTGTGAGATTGGTGTCTCTGGTAACTTTAGGGTGGATAATGCTCCGGCTTTAAAATCAGCGGCGGTTAGTGGCTTAGGGGTTGTATATCTTGCTAGTTACTTGATGGAGGATGAAATCGCTAAGGGGACCTTAGTGCCGCTGCTGAGGGATTGGCAATTGACTCATCATTTACCGTTACAGGCCGTTTATCCTCGCCGTAAACACTTAGCGCCTAAGGTGAGCGCCTTCATTGAGTTTATTAAAGACCATATTGGCAATCCGCCTTATTGGGACATTCCCTATGCGGAACTCTTCAGTGAACGTCAGTAATGTTGGAAACATTGTTCTTAAAATGCGTTTAATGCGTTTTGGGAGCGTTTGTTGATATTTTTAATTTTTATTAATCAATAGGTTGCGTTGTTTTTGTTTTGCATTTCAGTTTGATTTTTTAGCATTGTCTGAAACAAGTTTTTGAAGCCTGTATTGAAGTCTGTTCTTAAATGAATACAATGGATATCAGATGATTCGGAATGACCTGAGTCCTACACTTTTACTGGAAATGACCCCTTTTGGTATTAGCGTACAGGTTGGCAGCAATGCAGTTTCGGATCACAGCCAGCAGAAGTTTGCGAACTAAAACAATGTTGGCTTTTAAACCATCATCCTAGTTTTTGGTTTACCTCAGCTCATTAGGCTGAGGTAATTTTTTTCTGATGGTTGAGTGCGGGAAACGAGTTTTGTCTCTCTGTACCCTAAAGTCACACCGAGTGTTAGCTACTTGCTTAATACATCAAATATAGTGACCCACAGTGAGATAGGGTTTTATGACCAAGCCGGTGATAAATCCAATAAAAAGGCCACTTCAAAAGTGGCTTTTTTATTGGCCGCGGTTTAAGGATGTTATTCGCAACGGTTTTTAAGGGAGGCTAGCGTTAGCCTCCCACGGTTCCAAGCTTAGGCTTTGTTAACACTAGCAATCCATTGATCGACTTGCTCTTCCAGCACATCTAAAGGCAAAGCACCATTTGCCAAGACTAAAGTATGGAAATCCCGGATATCAAACTTATCACCCAGTTGTTTTTCCGCCTTGTGTCTCAGTTCGAGTAACTTAATCATCCCAACTTTATAGGCAGTAGCTTGAGATGGCATAACGATATGACGTTCGACCATTTTCTTCGCATCGGATTTTGCGTTAGGGGTATTATCGACGTAATAAGCTATCCCTTGTTCGCGGGTCCATTTTTTGGCGTGGATCCCGGTATCGACCACTAAACGGCAAGCTCGCCATAACTCCATCGCCAGTCGACCAAAATCGGAGTAAGGGTCAGCATATAAGCCCATCTCCTTCGGGAAAGACTCACTGTAGAGCCCCCAACCTTCGATATAGGCGGTATAGCCACCAAACTTACGGAACTTAGGAATATCCTTTAGCTCCTGCGAGATAGCGATTTGCATATGGTGGCCAGGGATCCCCTCATGGTAAGCCAGTGCTTCCATCTGGTATTTGGGCATGGCTTTCATATCGTAGAGGTTGGCATAGTAGCTACCAGGGCGAGAGCCATCGGGCGCCGGTTGCTCATAGAAAGCTTTACCCGCGGATTTTTCCCTAAAGCCCTCAACCTGTTTGACTATCATGGCCGCCTTAGGTTTGACCTTAAAGACTTCATCCAAGCGTGAGCGCATATTATCGATAAGCTTGGTTGCATCGGCTAAATATGCCGCCTTGCCTTCGGTGGTATTTGGATAATAGAACTGTGGATCATCGCGCATAAAGGCGAAGAACTCTTGCAAGGTGCCGTTAAAATTCACCTTTTTCATAATGGCGCGCATTTCATTATGGATGCGCTCCACTTCGGCAAGACCAAGTTGATGGATTTCATCCGCCGTCATCTGGGTAGTCGTGGTGCGCGCAAGGGCATTGTTATAAAACGCCTCGCCGTCGGGGAGTTTCCAAACCCCATCGCGGGTATCGGCCTTGGCTTCTAAGGTTTTGATATAGGCGATAAGCGTCTTGTATGCAGGCTCAACTTGCGAGACTAGTGCTTTTTCTGCATCGGCAATAAGTTGGGCTTTTTCTGCTTCAGTGATACTGAGTGCGTTCACTTTTTTGCGAAAATCCGCTAACAAGGCACTGTCTTCGCTTTTATCGAAGGGGGCGCCTTTAATGATGTTCTGGCTGTCAGAAATCACGTAACCAAACACAAATTTAGGGGCAATAATGCCTTTATCAGCGCGCACTTCTAGCGCCTGTTGCAGTTGGCTTAGGCGTTTGGGCACGCCATTTAAGCGGCTGATATAGGCCTTAGCATCGCTGACATCGGTGATTTGGTGTTGATTAATCAGGAAGGAGGCGATCATCGAGTGGCCGCCATACATCTGATTAACTGGGTAGTTATGGTAACGCCACTGGTAATCTTTGATATCGTTATTCAGGTTTTGGGTGAGTAATGTCAGGCTTAGGCGAGTTTGTGGGTCAAGCTTACTCGCATCCAGTTGATTCACTTCGGCTAGCTGTTTCTTGGTGCGTGCCAACTCACGGGCATCCGCCTCATCGCCAATGTCGTCCCACTTATCATAGTCCTGCTTTATACCCATATAGGTTTGCGCAATGGGGCTTGCCATGATGTTTTCCATAAAGATGGCTTCAAACAAGGCGTTGGCTTTTTCTGACTCGCTTTGGGCGGCAACACTTGCACTGGCCACATTATGTGAGTCACTTAAGGTCGGCACTGCATAGGAGGGCAGTGCTAGCAAGGCGGAGAGGGTAAATGCGACTAAGCTGATGTTCGTTTTTATTGGCATGATCAGGCTTCCTTAACAATGTTCAGGCAATTCTAAAGAAGCAGGGGAGAAATGTATGAATATAAATGTTAGAAAATGTGTTAGCTATAAAAGATGTCTCATCGAGAAATCTAAGCTAACACATTATTTATATGGGAAATTTAATTAGTGAATCAACAAAATTGCGTCAGTAAATCGTTCACAAACATGTGACCTTTACTGGTTAATTGCCAATGTTCAGCCGATTCGGTCAGTAAACCCCGTTGTTTGGCCTTTTCCATTCCCTCTTTCAACGTATCTCGGTGTAAACCGGTTCTGTCTTCAAACTCTTGCTTAGGGATAGGCGTCATTAAGCGCAGACGATTCATCAAGTATTCGAGGGCGCGATCTTCTTCGGCGACCTCAGTCTGCTCGAAGTGATAGCTATCGGCAGCTAAATAACCCTTAGGGTGCTTAATTTTGACAGTGCGAATAATACGGTTTTCTTCGGGCAAGGTTACTTTGCCATGGGCGCCGCAGCCAATACCTAAATAATCGCCAAACTGCCAATAGTTAAGGTTATGCCTGCATTGATAACCGGGTTTGGCATAGGCCGAGATTTCATACTGCTCATAACCGAGTGCCGCTAACTTTTGTTGCCCTTGTTCGTAGATCTGCCAGAGATCTTCATCGTCGGGCAACTGCGGCGGTTTTGAGTAGAACAGGGTATTAGGCTCAATCGTCAGTTGATACCAAGACAAATGCGGCGGATTGAGCGCCGCAGCTGTATCTATATCCGCCATGGCCTCAGCAAAACTTTGATTCGGAAGTCCGTGCATCAAATCCAAGTTAAAACTTAAATAACCCGCTTGGCTGGCTTTTTGGGCGGCGGTTTGAGCTTCGTTTTGATTGTGGATCCGTCCCAGCAGATTGAGCTTATCCTTAGAGAAACTCTGTACACCAATTGATAATCGGGTGACCCCTGCGGCGCGGTAGGCACTAAAGTCATCGTGCTCTAGGGTGCCAGGGTTGGCCTCCATGGTGATTTCAATATCGTCACTGAAGGGAATGAGCGCATTGGCGCCATCCAATATCCGTTTGATTTGATTGGCATCAAACAGAGATGGCGTTCCACCACCAATAAAAATAGTGTGTAGCTTACGGCCTTGTACTAAGTGCAAATCTTGGCGTAAGTCCGCTAGCAGCGCATCCACATAGGCCTTTTGGGGTAATTCGCCATTTTGCCCATGGGAGTTAAAGTCGCAGTAAGGGCATTTTTGTACACACCAAGGGATATGGATGTACAGGCTCAACGGCGGCAGGGTTAACTGAGGTGACGCATTCACTGACATTATTGGGCGTTCCCGTCGGTAAATACGCCTTTTTCCTGCATGGCAGCAATCAGTTGCACTAAAGCTTTACCACGGTGACTCAAGGCATTTTTTTCGTCACTGCTCATTTGGGCGGCGCTGCAATCATGGTGTTCTGGGATAAAAATCGGATCGTAACCATGGCCGTTATCACCACGTTGCACGAAATCGATTTGGCCTTCCCACGAGGCTTGGCAAATGATGGGAGTTGGGTCCTTCGCATGGCGCATATAGACTAATACGCATTGGAATCTGGCCGTACGTGGCGCAGGATTATCCTTTAATGTGTCTAAGAGTTTTAACACATTATCTTGATCCTTGGCATTTTCCCCTGCATAGCGCGCAGAGTAAATCCCCGGTGCACCTTGGAGTAAATCGACTTCTAATCCCGAGTCATCGGCAATGGCGGCAAGTCCGGTAATTTGCGCCGCATGTCTGGCTTTGATAATGGCGTTTTCGACAAAGGTGGTGCCCGTTTCGGCCACTTCGCTAACATTAAATTGGCTTTGTGGCAGCACTTTTACGCCATAGGCGGCGAGCATTTGATCGAATTCGGCAAGTTTACCTTTATTGCCACTGGCGAGGACGATTTGTTGCATGGAATACCTATTGGATTGGGCGCTCTTGGCTGTATGTCACTGAGTGTGAACATTGAGCGATGTCATTGGACTGTATGCGGCAATGATACCCAAGCTTGGCGGTAAAGGACAGAAAAGGCAGGACGATATTACATCATCCTGCCTATGAGGTTGGAATTATTCGACGTAGAACTTTTGCTTAAACTGAAGATTGGTGTTGAGTTGGTTGCCGTGTTTGATGGCGATGTTGAAATTGATTTCTTGATCGTCGCGGTAAGGCACTTCTGCGATGTAGTAAATAGCCTCACCTTCACGGATTTCTCTAAATTTCAGATCGATACGCGCATCGAGTAGGTTATTGGCCACGCCGGTGATTTCAACGGGCACTGCGGGAGAGCCTGCTTCACTTGTATCTAATACGGCAATGTTAATGATGCCTCTGTAGCTACTACGTTCGATGCCATAGGTTTTCGCAATACTGGGTGTTAAAAAGGTGCTGCCCAGCGCCATGTAATGAATATCGAAATTACCGACAGTTTCTTTTTGCTCGGCATTAGCTGCGCCACACAGGCTTGCGGTTAAGGCGAGCATAATAAGGAGATTACGTAACATGATGTTGTACCTTAGTATGAGGGATTGCTTGATTATATGTATCTGAACCTAGACTTCCAACGCTGTGTTTATTCGAGCAGGGTCGCGATTTCTGCGGGGACGTTTTTGGGGGCACTGATGCGTACCTGTTTATGGCGTCCTAATTCGCCCTTAAGGATGTGAACATCGCTTTTAGGGACTTTAAAGGCCTTGGCTAAATATTTGCTTAAATGAGCATTGGCCTTGCCATCAATCGGCGGGGCGGTTATGGCGACCTTTAACTCATCGCCGTGTAGCCCGACTATCTGATCTCGACTCGCTTTAGGTTGAATATACAAATTAAGCAGCAAGTCGCCTTGCTGCATTATGACTGCGCTCATTAAATCACGGCCCAAAATGGTACGTATTGCGCCAACAGCATGTTGATAAAGTTCATGCCGATAATCACCAACATTACCGACAAATCTAAGCCACCAATGGGCGGAATGATGCGGCGCACTGGGGCCAAAATGGGCTCTGTCAGTTGTCCCATGATCATCACAATTGGGTTATAGCCTTGGTTGAACCAGCTTAAGATGGCGCGAATAATCAGCATCCAAAAGAGTAAAATGCCCGCCTGTTTGATGACAGTGACAAGTGCAAACACAAAGAACAGCACTAAATCAATACCGCCGCCAGCGATAAGGCTTAACAGCAGCACTTTAACCATCACCACTAATAGGGCGAGCACAAAAGAAGAGGTATCGAATCTTCCCATTGAAGGAATTAATCGACGCATAGGTGCGATCAACGGGTGTGTGGCTTTGACCACAAATTGACTGAAGGGATTATAAAAATCGGCACGGGCCAAGGGGAGCCAGATCCGTAATATCACCACCATCAAATACAAATCGAAGAGTGTGCTGATCAAAAAGGTTAATGCATTCATCGAGATTTCTGCCTATATGAGTCCGATTAAAAACGCCCGCGTTAAAAGTTAGCAAGTCACCCAGCAATTGCTGGATCAAGCTGGATCAAAAAGTATTGGCCATTTCTTCTGCACGTTTGATGCAGTTTTCCATTGCATTTTTGACCACACCACGAAGATCCGCCGCTTCGAATGTGGCGATAGCTTGCGCCGTTGTGCCGCCCTTAGAGGTGACATTCTCCCGTAAATTACCCAGCGTAAGCTCAGGATTTTGCTTTGCCATCATAGCAGCACCGAGGGCCGCTTGCTGTACTAAGCTTCTGGCTTTGGCTTCATCCATACCCATTTGCTTGCCTGCATCAATCATAGACTCCATGAGCAGGAAGAAATAGGCAGGTGAGCTACCAGCAAGGGCAATAACTTGATTAATTTCTGACTCGTCATTCACCCACACAATTTCACCACCGCTAGACATCAAGCGCTCGGCAATGGCTTGTTGGGCATCAGAGAGGGGCTGCGGCGCGTAGAGACCTGTCATACCGACACCGATTTGCATTGGCGTGTTTGGCATAGTACGAACCAGCGTGATGGGTTGAGCCAGATATTCGCTATAGCGGCTTGCTTTGATGCCCGCAGCAATGGTAATCACAAGCTTGTTAGACATATCAATGCCTTGCAGTGCTTGGCAGACTTGTTCCATCAACTGCGGTTTAACGGATAATACGATGACATCGGCATCTTGGGCGGCGCTAACATTGTCTTGGGATACACGCACACCAAAGTTGGCGGCGAGGGCATCGAGTTTACCTTGGCTAGGATTGGTGGCTTGCACTAGCGCAGCAGGGTAGCCGCTGCGAATTAAGCCGCTGATAATACTACGGGTCATATTGCCCGCACCGATAAAGCAGATTTTTTGTTGACTCATGTGTACCCCATAATGTCTGGCCTAGGCTGAGTGGATAACATTCAGCATTAATATCATTGAATTAGCGTTATTAGGCCGGATAAAAATTTCTATTTAATGTTCTCTAACAGTATTTGGGCTTTAGTCACTAAAAACAAGGCTAAAGCCGATTTTGCTGGCGCACCTTTGGCTATCTGTATCATTTCCTTTGTCGTTTGTGATGCCGATGCATTAACCCGTACCGCTTAATTGCTGGTGGTCTCTTTTGCACCGTAATCCCGTTCACCAAAGATGGCGCTGCCGATACGCACCATGGTTGAGCCGCACTCAATTGCGACGTCTAAATCATTGCTCATGCCCATGGAGAGAGTATCTACCTCGGGATAATGCTGCTTTAGCGTATCGAATAACTGCTTAAGCTCGCTGAGTTCGCGTGTCTGCTGCGCAATGTCATTGGTGGCACTGGGAATGGCCATTAAGCCCCGCAGTTGTAAATGGGGTAATTGGCTGATGCTATGGGCCAGCGGCAGCATCTGCTCGGCATCGATACCGGATTTTGTATCTTCATCACTGATATTGATTTGAATACAGACATTTAACGGCGTAAGGTGCGCTGGGCGCTGCTCATTGAGGCGCTGGGCAATTTTCTCCCGCGAGAGGGTGTGCATCCAATCGAAATGTTGGGCGACTAAGGCGGTTTTATTGGATTGCAGTGGCCCAATAAAATGCCATTCAATATCAGGGTGCGTGCCCTTTAGCGCCTCAATTTTTGTCACACCTTCTTGAACATAGTTCTCGCCAAAGCAACGCTGGCCCGCATCATAGGCTGCTATAATATCTTCAATCGGTTTAGTCTTACTGACGGCAAGTAAGCGAATACTGTGAGGTAGGCGTGCGCATTTTTGCGCCGCTTGCGCGATCCTGCTCTGGGCGAGGGCGAGTCTGTCTGCTATTGTTGTCATGATGTAATTATCTGGTTGCAAGGATATCCCAAACTATGGAAATCACTGAGTTATTAGCCTTTAGTGTAAAACACAAAGCCTCGGATCTACACCTCTCTGCAGGGATATCTCCCATGATCCGTGTCGACGGTGAAGTGAGAAAAATTAACCTGCCCGCGCTCGATCATCAGGGGGTACACAGCCTTGTGTACGACATTATGAATGATAAACAGCGTAAGGACTTTGAAGAGCATTTAGAAATCGACTTTTCGTTCGAAGTCCCTAATTTAGCGCGTTTCCGTGTGAACGCCTTTAACCAATCCCGCGGTGCGGCGGCGGTATTTCGTACCATTCCTAGTGATATATTGTCACTTGAGCAGCTAGGTGCGCCTGAAATTTTTAAAAAAATCGCCAGTTTTCCCCGTGGCTTAGTGTTAGTCACTGGCCCTACTGGTTCTGGTAAGAGTACCACACTTGCGGCCATGGTGGATTACATCAATGAGAACCGCCACGACCATATCTTAACCATTGAAGATCCTATCGAATTCGTTCACCAGAATAAGCAATGTTTGATTAACCAACGGGAAGTGCATCGTCATACCCACAGCTTTAACGCTGCGCTACGTAGTGCACTGCGTGAAGACCCTGACGTTATCCTCGTCGGTGAGATGCGTGACCTTGAAACCATTCGTCTGGCGATGACGGCGGCCGAAACGGGTCACTTAGTTTTTGGTACCTTGCACACCACCTCGGCGGCTAAGACCATCGACCGTGTGGTTGACGTGTTCCCTGCCGGTGAAAAGGACATGGTGCGTACCATGTTGTCTGAATCATTACAGGCGGTTATTTCGCAAACTCTGATTAAGAAAATCGGTGGTGGCCGTGTGGCAGCTCACGAAATCATGATGGGAACGCCCGCCATCCGTAACCTTATCCGTGAAGATAAAGTGGCGCAGATGTACTCAGCTATTCAAACGGGGATGGCCCATGGCATGCAAACGCTTGAACAGTGCCTGCAAAACTTAGTCAACCGTGGTCTCATCACCCGTGAGGATGCCATGGCGAAGAGCTCAAACAAACAAGCGACCTTTTAAGGATTTATGATGGATGTCCGTCCGTTTTTAAAAGTCATGGTGGAGCGTAAAGCCTCGGACTTGTTTATTACCGCAGGTTTTCCGCCGAGCGCCAAAATCGATGGTGAGTTACGCCCATTAGCCGAGAGTGCCTTCACGCCCGCGCAGTCTTTGGATTTTGTTGAATCCGTGATGACTGAGGCGCAAAAGAAGGAGTTTCACACCACTCGCGAGTGTAACTTTGCTTTTGCAGTGAAGGAGTTAGGTCGTTTTCGCGTGAGTGCATTCTGGCAGCGTGAATCTCCAGGATGCGTGATGCGCCGGATTGAGACCAAAATCCCTGAGGTGGAAGACTTAAAACTGCCACCGATTTTAAAAGATCTGGTGATGAGTAAACGGGGTCTTATCATCATGGTTGGGGGAACGGGAACTGGTAAGTCGACCTCCTTGGCGGCATTAGTGGGTTATCGTAATGCCCATGCCCGTGGTCATATCCTCACCATCGAAGACCCGGTGGAATTTGTGCATGACCATCGCAAAAGTATCATTACCCAACGAGAAGTCGGAATTGATACAGAGTCCTTTGATGCGGCGCTGAAGAGTTCGCTGCGTCAGGCGCCCGATGTGATTTTGATTGGTGAGATCCGTACTCAAGAAACCATGGAGTTTGCGCTTTCTTTCGCCGAAACGGGTCACCTCTGTATGGCGACATTGCACGCGAACAACGCTAACCAAGCGTTAGACCGGATCATGCACTTAGTGCCTGAGAGTAAACACCAGCAGTTGTTATTCGACTTGTCACTCAACCTGCGCGGCATTGTGGCGCAGCAACTGGTGCCTAAGGTTGATGGCACAGGACGACGGGCGGCGATTGAAGTCTTGATCAATACGCCACGTGTCGCGAGTTTGATTGCTAAAAACGAGCTGCATTTGCTTAAAGAAACCATGGCTAAATCGAATGAGCAGGGGATGCAGACCTTCGACCAAGCTTTGCTGCAACTCTATATCGATGGGGAAATCAGCTATGCCGATGCGCTTCACCATGCTGACTCGCCAAACGACTTACGTTTAATGATCAAATTGCAAAATAAAGAGCCCGCCAGTTCAAGCTTTATGGAAGGCGTGACCTTGGATATGGATTAATCCTGTCCGCGGTGATGTTAAAGCAGCTCCCTTGAGCTGCTTTTTTTATCGCTTAAGACAATCGATAACTCGCTGTAGCTTTTATTTTTTTATTCAATATGATCTCTATATTAGCGAGTGACGTAATAGAGAATAACGAGTTTGCCAATCTTGGCGCGCCCAATGAGAAGGACATTATGATGAAGCTCCCCTTAGTTATCTTTGCCAGTCTGTTAAGCACTAGCGCATTTGCGGCAACTTGCCCGAGTTATCTTGATGTTGAAGTGCGTAAATTGCACTCGGATGAGAAAATTAACCTGTGTGAATTGACTCAGGGCAAGCCTGTGTTACTGGTCAATACCGCAAGTAATTGCGGTTATACTCCGCAATTTAAGGCTCTCGAAGCGCTTCATAAAGAATACAAAGACAAAGGCTTAGTGGTGATTGGTTTCCCTTCCGATGA
The DNA here is from genome assembly GCF_000485795.1 of Shewanella decolorationis S12. Classification (GTDB taxonomy): domain Bacteria; phylum Pseudomonadota; class Gammaproteobacteria; order Enterobacterales; family Shewanellaceae; genus Shewanella; species Shewanella decolorationis. Next base: position 57,279 of record NZ_AXZL01000058.1, on the reverse strand, counting down.
CTTTTTCCAAGAAGAAAATGATGAAAAAGACACGGCAAAGGTGTGTTACATCAACTATGGTGTCACCTTCACTATGCTCGCGACATCACCCGTGAGAGGCAGCGATGCTAACAGTGTCTTCAAATACTTAGGAGATAAAGCCGGCTCGCCTAAGTGGAATTTCTACAAGTATGTTGTCAGTGGCGATGGCAATATGGTGCAGCAGTTTAATTCTAAGGTGAAACCCGATAGTGCCGAGCTTAAGCAGGCAATAGAATCAGTGCTTTAATGCCCAATTTATTCATTTTACTTATGTTAAGAGGCTACTTTGGCTAGGTTTTCAGGATTATCAAAAGAGATGGGTCACGCAAAGCGTGGCAAAGTGGGTGTGTTGCTACTTAACCTTGGCACACCCGATGCGCCAACGGCATCGGCGGTGAGGTGTTACCTTGCGGAGTTTTTATCCGACCCTCGGGTGGTCGAAATTCCAAAACTCCTGTGGATGCTGATTTTACATGGCATAGTGCTGCGCGTTCGCCCGGCCAAGTCTGCGGCGCTCTATCAAAAAGTCTGGACTGACGCGGGTTCACCGCTGATGGATATCAGTTTGCGCCAAACCGCTAAATTATCGGAAAAATTAGCAGCCGATGGACATGAAGTCTCAGTGCATTTAGCCATGCGTTATGGCAATCCTTCTGTAGCTAGCACCTTACAAACGATGCATCAACAGGGCATAGATAAGCTTGTCGTACTGCCGCTCTATCCGCAATATGCGGCGCCGACCACGGGCTCGGCTTTTGACGCTATTGCAAGGGAATTAACCCAGTGGCGCTTTCTGCCATCGCTGCATTTTATTCACACTTATCATGATAACCCCGACTTTATTACCGCATTGGTGAACTCGATTCGCGCCGACTTTGAGCAACACGGTAAGCCACAAAAGTTAGTGCTTTCTTACCATGGTATGCCCGAGCGTAATCTGCACTTAGGCGATCCTTACTATTGCTTTTGCATGAAGACGACCCGTCTGGTGGCTGAGCAATTAGGGCTTACAGCGGATGAGTTTGTGATGACATTTCAATCACGGTTTGGTAAGGCTAAATGGTTACAACCTTATACGGATGCCACTATGCATGCGTTGCCGAGTGAAGGTGTACGTGACGTGGCGATTGTGTGCCCAGCGTTTAGTGCCGATTGCTTAGAGACCTTAGAAGAGATTGTCGGTGAAAACGGTCATATCTTTGCTAATGCCGGCGGGGAGAAGTTCCGTTACATTCCTGCGCTGAACGATAATGATGACCATATCAGCATGATGGCTAACTTGGTTAAGCCCCATCTGTAAGCTTTATAACCGTAGAAATAAAAAAGGATAGCTCAGGCTATCCTTTTGTTTTTTACGACTTATCATTCACCGAAATGATTTTCAAAATAGCTTTCGACAATCAATACGGCAGACACGGCATCGACTTGACCTTTGGTGAGGGCTTTAAAGCCACCGAGTTCAAATAACCGAGCTTTTGCATCTGTGGTGGTCAGTCTTTCATCTTGAGTGACAATTTTAACCCCAAACTTAGCGTTCAGGCGGTTGGCAAATTTTCTCGCCCTGTGGGTCATCTCTTGCTCTGTACCATCCATATTGAGCGGTAAACCTACGACGACTAAATCGGGTTGCCACTCTTTAATGAGCTTGCCGATTTCATCCCAATTGGGAATACCATCGACGGCTTTTAGGGATAATAGTGGCGTGGCGCTGGCGGTGATTTGTTGCCCTATGGCGACACCAATACTTTTTGTTCCAAAATCAAAACCTAAAACGGTTTTTGCGTTCATCTATATTCACTCGTCACAATAAAATCGGCTAGGCGTGGCCCGCCTGTGATGACAATTGCCAAGCATCAAAGCCGAGCGCGCGGCTCGCTTGTTGCCATCTATCCTCGTGTTTGACATCGAAGAGCAGGGCTTGATCGGCAGGGATAGTCAGCCATGAGTTATCGGCCAGTTCTTGCTCCAGCTGGTTTTTGCTCCAACCCGCATAACCTAATGCCACGATAAATTTTTCCGGCGAGCGCTCGCTGCCAATCGCCGTTAATACATCCCTTGAGGTGGTGAGCATGAGGCCAGAGCTTAATTCTGTACTGTTGGCCCAATAGGGCTGGGATGTATGCAAGACAAAGCCTCTATCTTGGGACACGGGGCCGCCCATTAAAACCTGCGCGCCTAATGCGAGGTCGGTCGACACTTGCTCAGCGGGCAAATCCATCTGTTCGAGCAATGAGTTCACTTCAATGCCCAATGGTTTATTAATCACGAGCCCCATGGCGCCTTTTTCATCGTGCTCACATAGATAGATGACGGTGCGCTCAAAAAAAGTGTCATCGAGCGACGGCATGGCGATTAAAAAATGGTTCTGCAAACTCTCCATTAAATGCTCCGTTCAGCCCACAGGCGTTGACCAATAGATTAAATCCAGCGGCTTAGGTTGGTGGCGTATCAACCGCCGGCTAATTTGACTTTGTAGTTTTGCTTTTCAAGCAATAGTTTTAGTTGTTCGCGATTATCGGTTTGCACTTCGATCGTGAAATCTTTGACTGTGCCACCACAACCACATTGTTTTTTAAGGGTTTGTGCCAGGGTTTTTAAGCCCGCTTCATCAAGCCCTAGGCCTGAAATGACCGAGACACCTTTACCTTTGCGGCCTTTGCTGTCTCTGTGGATACGCACAATCCCATCGGATGCGGGGATAGCTTTGGCTTCTGGCTCGGCAGTAATGCGGCCTTTATCTGTGCTGTACACTAAGGAAACGTTGGGATCTACTCTCATAAGTCATCTTTTATTTGAATATACGCCGCTTAAGTTTACCAAACTCAACGTCTTTCGGGGAGGTAAAAAAAGGCCACTGACAGAGACTGAAAGTGGCCGAAGGTCAATGCTAGCTCTTTGCAGGGAAGTAGCATGTTTAAAAAGCAGACTTAGAGATGCTGCAATACCATAGCGATTAATGCCAATGCGGTGAGTAGGGCGCAGGGCATGATAAAACGATGCAATTTAGGGAGAGCGATTAAGCAAGCGGTGGCAACAAACCCAAAGGCGGCGACCGTGGTGTAACTCACGCCGTTCGACACAGTCTCAAACACGAGCCAACTCAATACGACTAAAGGTAAAAACAGCAACATCATGGGGAGATGAGGTGTGAGCTTACTGTTATGGGTATCAGCAGAGACTTTTTGTGGTGCGAACCAGAAAATTGCCGATGCCACAATCAATGCGCTAATGAACCAGTACATGTTAGTTATCCCTCTATTGCCTTAAGTGATAATCATTATCATTTAAAGCGATTGCTGAAGTCAAGCTGAATAACACACTGCTTTTTCATCATATTGAGTTGTAGAACCGTCCATTGCTCTGTAAGCTAAATTTATTTTCGGCTTATTTGTGTTCGATAAGAACGACCAAGGAAATCACCATGAAAAATATAATTGTAGGTTTAGCCGTACTGGCACTGAGTGCCTGTAGTTCCCTTAAGTCGGGTTGGGATTTTGATCCTAGCGCCAATTTTACTCAGTACAAGACCTATGCTTGGGTCGCACAAAAGACCGATGCTTCGGGTTATCACCTCGATGGTTTAATGGATCAGCGCGTGCGGGATGCGGTGAACTCACAGCTTTCATCTAAGGGCATGACCTTGGTTGATGCAAAAGATGCCGATGTATTAGTGAACTATCTGACCAAAATCGATAAGAAGATTAATGTAGATACCTTCAATACCAATTTTGGTTATAACCCTTACTATGGCCCAGGTTGGGGCTGGGGCGGTAACATGCAAACCCAGACCACAGTTAGAGAATATGAAGTGGGCACCCTGATCATTGATTTAGTTGATAATAAAACCGCTAAGTTAATTTGGCGCGGCTCAGTGGCAGACACTATCCGTGATAAAAATACCCCTTCGGAAAGAGTGAAGCTTATCAACGAAGCGGTCGGCAGTGTGATGGCGAATTTCCCGCCAAAGCCTGAAAACAAATAATTTACTTTTAGTTTAAAAAAGCGGCCCTTTGGCCGCTTTTTTGTGGTCAAAATTTAGGCTTGATCGACGTTAAGATGAATTTTCTACAAATTTTAAAATTTTAATTGATTATGCTTTATTAAAACTTATCAAAAAATAAGCTTAATTGAATGAGGGGAACAGCCAACTATTAGTTAATGTATTGTTATTGAAGGGCTGCAGTGTAACGCAATATAGAAAAGTAGAAATAGCTAATGCACAAGCACTATCAATAGATTAAATATTCTAATGACAAAATTTAAATAATCTCATTATCCAGTCTGTAGATTATCAGGCAAAATCCGTTCTTTATGCATGGGTAATAAGTAGTTTAAATGCAAGAAGCGCAATTTATCGGATTATTATGGCTGATTGGGATTTTAGCAGAGGCCATGACAGGGGCATTAGCGGCGGGTCGTAAGCAGATGGACCTATTCGGCGTGGTTATCATTGGCTGCGCGACGGCGATTGGTGGTGGCACCCTAAGAGACATGCTGCTCGGAAATTACCCTTTGATTTGGGTCGAGAATGTCCATTACCTGCTCGCGATTGCATTTGCGTCTTTACTAACGGTCGCCATTGCGCCTGTGATGCGTTACCTGTCTAAGTTATTTTTGGCCATTGATGCCTTGGGGTTAGCCGTATTCTCGATTGTTGGCGCCCAAAAAACGCTCATGTTAGGCTTTAGTCCAACGATTGCGGTGGTGATGGGACTCGTTACTGGGGTATTTGGTGGGGTGATCCGCGATATTCTCTGTAACCAAGTGCCTTTGATTTTTAAGAAAGAACTCTACGCGGTGATTTCGCTCTTTACCGCAGGCTTATATATCACGCTCAACGCCTATCAATTGGCAGAGTGGATAAACCTAGTGATCTGTTTAACGCTGGGCTTTAGCTTACGAATGTTAGCACTGCGTTACCATTGGTCTATGCCGACCTTTGACTATCAAGCTAGCGGCGACCAGCACACGCACTAATAAAAATGGGGCATTAAATGCCCCATTTTTTATGTTTATTGCTGTGCTTGAATGGTTTTTAACGCTTCAAGCGCGGCGTCATAATTGGGATGTTCGGTAATATTGGGGACCAGCTCTTGGTACTTAAGCTGACCTTCTGCATCGATAATAAAAATGGCCCGAGCGAGCAAGCCGTAATCTTCAATCAATAAACCGTATTTCTCGCCAAAATCACGCCACACTGAGTCGGAGAGGACTTTGATTTTGTCGACGTTTTCGACCTTACAGAAGCGTTTTTGCGCGAAGGGCAAATCTGTGCTGATGGTCAGCATGACGACATCATCGGAGAAGTGACTGACTTCACTGTTAAATCGCTTTGTTTGCAGAGCACAGACACCTGTATCTAAGCTGGGTACCGCACTGATCAGCACGGTTTTCCCTTTAAAGTCACTCAGGCTGATAGGGGTAAATTGTTCGTCGACAACTTTAAATCGTGGCGCCATTTGCTCAAGCTTGGGTAATTTTCCCTCAAGGGTGACAGTCTTGTCGCCCATCATCACTTGGGGTTTATCATTAGCAATAGCGGTGGGGCTGAGAACCATTAAACTAAAAACACAGCCCGCGGCTAGAAACGAAACATACTTTTGCATTTTATCTCCCGTACTCAGGTATGTTGTGCACATGGGGTTTAAGGTACGACAAAACCCAAGTTATCACCATAAAAAAGGCCGGTAATTACCGGCCTTTCAATATGCTTGCTGCTTATTTGCTCTCTGGCAATTGCTTCACATGAATATCCATTTGTGGGAATGGAATTTCAATGTTCGCTGCATCGAGTGCATTTTTGATTTGTTCTAAAATTTGGAAACGCGCAGTCCAGTAGTCGGCGGTTTTAACCCAAGGACGAACCACAAAGTTGATTGAAGAATTCGCCAATTCAGAAAGACCTACGGTGTAACCTGGTTCTTTCAGTACATATTGGTTGTTATCTAAAATCTCTGTTAATACTTTTTTGGTTTGCGCAATATCCGCAGAATAAGAGACACCAATGACTAAATCGATACGACGATTTTCAGAGGCGGAGTAGTTTGTGATAGTGCCATTCATGATTGAGGAGTTTGGCGCCACAATCACTTTATTATCTGGGGTGCGTAATTTGGTTGAGAAAATGGTGATTTCATCAACAGTACCAGCGATGCCTGCTGCTTCAATATAATCGCCTACGCGGCATGGACGGAATAACACCATTAATACGCCTGATGCAAAGTTAGACAGAGAACCTTGCAGTGCTAAACCAACGGCTAAACCTGCGGCACCGATAACGGCGACTAAAGAGGCGGTTTGTACGCCAATTTGGCCTAAGGTGGCGATAATGGTGAACACAAACACCACTGCCCAAGCTAAGTTAGCCACAAAAGACACCACTGTTGGGTCAATCTTGCGGCTGTTGAGTACCTTACGTACTAACTTTTGTGCTACGCCAGAAAAATATTTACCGACGAAGAAAATAATGAGGGCAAATAAGATTTTTAAGCCATAGGTCATGACCAAATCAGGCGCCTGCTTTAATAAACCTTCGAGGTTTTCCATTAAATTACTCCCTAAAAATACGCTAACAAAACTAGTTATTATTGACGATAAATTGTACTCGTCGATTTAATCTGCGACCTTCGCTGGAATAATTATCCGCAACTGGTTCAGATATACCTTTACCAACAACGGTAAAGCGATTTGGATTGAAGCTGTAGTCTTCAACCAAAATGTGTTTCACATTTTGTGCTCGTCTCAGTGATAACTGATAATTAAACTCTGGCGTACCAACAATATCCGTATGCCCTACTAAAGTTAATCGAGTCTCAGGATTCGCGTCTAAAAAAGCTTTTACTAAGGCTAAAGCTTTCCATTGCGATAAATCTACTTCGGCGATAGCAAACTCAAAATACACAATCGCGGTCTCAATATTATGACAATCAGCGGCTGAATAAGTACTAGGATCATCGACATCACACTGAATATTGCTGGATTTTACTTCGGCTTGGTAAACACAGCCATTGGCCATCACAGTGGTGTTTGCGGGTGTGTTTGGACAGGCGTCTTTAATATCTGGGACACCATCTTGATCTGTATCTTGCCATGCATAAGCGGGCAACATCAGGCTTAAACTCAAGGCTAAACACGTTAATCTAATCCATTGTATTACGGATGTTTTCACCACAAATCACCTTGTATTCTATCTTTGGTAGTTAAAACCACTAAGAGATTTGCATTGGGGTAGCATGAGCATCTTAGTAGGGTATTCTATCTTTTTTATCGGCTTAACGCCAAGTTTTGCGAGTTACTTGCTGCAAATCAATAGGCTTAGCAGCAAAAAATATAGATACTTTGCCAGTTTTATCGGCAGATATATCGGTAAACTATACAAATTTTTCCTTTGAGGCTAGAGTCGCACTTGCGCGATGAATATCCGCGTCGGGGATAGATAGAAGAAGTCGAGGACAAGATGATAGATTTACGCAGTGATACCGTGACCCAGCCTACAGAGGCGATGCGATTAGCCATGTCGAGGGCAGAAGTGGGTGATGATGTTTATGGTGATGATCCGACCGTCAACAGCTTACAAGACATGGCCGCAGAGATGTTTGGTTTCGAGAGTGCGCTGTTTACGGCATCTGGCACTCAGGCCAATTTGCTTGCATTGATGGCCCATTGCGAGCGTGGGGATGAATACCTGTGCGGCCAGCAGGCGCATAACTATAAATTTGAGGGCGGTGGCGCGGCGGTTCTCGGCAGCATTCAACCACAACCGCTGACTAATCAGCAGGATGGCACTATCGCCTTGACCGATATTGAAGCGGCGATAAAACCCGATGATATTCACTTCGCGCGCACGCGCTTATTGAGCCTAGAAAATACTATCGGTGGTAAAGTCTTGCCCCAGAGTTATCTAGCCAATGCGCAGGCGCTGGCATTTCAACGTGGTTTAAAAATTCACTTAGATGGTGCCAGGGTTGCCAATGCCGCCGTGGCACAGGGGATTGGGATTGCTGATATCGCGGGGCATTTTGATTCGGTCTCTATCTGTTTATCCAAGGGATTGTGTGCGCCTGTTGGCTCGCTGCTCCTAGGTGATGAGCGCTTAATTAAAAAGGCCACGCGCTGGCGTAAAATGCTTGGTGGCGGCATGCGCCAGGCGGGGATTTTAGCGGCAGCGGGTAAATTAGCACTCACAGAGCAGGTTGAGCGATTGGTAGAAGACCATGAAAACGCGGCTTATCTTGCTCAGCAACTAAGTCAGTTGAGTGAGTTTGAAATTGATTTAGCCGCTGTTCAAACCAATATGGTGTTTGCAACACTTGCGCCCCATGTCGATGAGAAAGCGCTGGCGAAACGTTGTCGTGAGGCGGGCATACTCATCAGCCCCAGCCGCACGCTACGCTTTGTGACTCACAAAGATGTGTCGCGTCAAGATATTGATAAAGTGCTACAAGTGTTTAAATTGCATCTGCAGGCATAATCGGCTTTGAGCCCAAGTGAAAACTTGGGCTTTTTTATACGTCTTGCCTGCTATATCGCGGATTTTAAAATCAAAAGTCGAATTGTGAGCCAGATGTCAGGCGATTTTTTTAAGCTTATCTATACTAAAAACAATAACTTCATATCATCGAGGTCATGCTGGGTTGAAACCTAACAATAATACTAATAAAGGGGTCGATTATTGGACAAAACGGATCAGTGATTTGGAAATGCCAGCACTCTGTTCTACGGTCCAAACGCTAGAAAAGCTTGCCAAGGATGACGTGTCGTCTCTCGCCTTACTGGGGCGGAGCGTGATGCATGATAATGCCCTCACATCCCGCATTTTACGGGTCGCCAATAGTGCGATTTACCATAAAGGCAATACTCAAATTTCGACGGTAAGTCGAGCCGCTATTGTGCTTGGCTTCGATGCCGTACGTAATATCTGTATCACAGCACAACTCTTATCGAGCCTATTGGAGAGTAAAAATCTCGCACCTACTGTTTATCAGCGTCTCATCAAATTAATGGCGAAGGCATTTCAAGCCGCGATGTTAACTCGGATGATGTTGAGTCATTACGATGATGATATGCAGGAGGAGGCATTTATTGCTTGCTTACTTTTCCACATAGGCGAAAGTGCCTTTTGGAGTATCGGTGGTGAATTTACTGAAACCCTGGATAGACAGCTATCGGAATGTTCTTCTGCTGCAGAAGAGCGCAGCCTTATTCGCGAAACGTTAGGTGCTTCATTTTCGCAATTGACTCAAAGTATTGCCCGTCATTGGGGGCTTGGGGAGTTATTGATCCAAGCTGTCAATTATCCCGATGACCAACGTCCAGAGATCCGCTCGATCTTTCTAGCCGATAAGCTCTGCGAAACTCTTTCAGCAGAGATTATCGATAAAACTGAATTGGATAGTTATATCAATCAAGCAGCCAATTTTACTGGGCTTGATGAGGCGGAATTTACCCTAAGGATGCAGCGCTGTACTAAGGCAACCCATAAACTAGCTGAGGCCTATGGTGCTAAAGTACTGATAGACTTTCTACCCGATCCTAAACGCATCAATAAAATTGAACCCAGCATGCCAGCGATCGATTTACCTGTGTTTGAGGCCAATTTAAATGTGCAATTGGCTAAACTGCGGGAGCTTACCGCCTTTGCGATCAATAAAGCCGATTTTAACCAAATCATGCAAACCGTGCTTGAGGGTATTTTAGAAGGTGTTGGGGTAGACCGTTGTGGTGTCTTGTTGTTATCGCCTAGTCGTAAACAGTTGCAACCTAGGATTATGCTTGGCAAAGATGCCGAAGATATGAAGCGGCAGTTCATCATCGATCTTAGTGATAAAAAAGGGTTATTCCCACAGGCGATGGAGCATAAGGAGTGCCAGTGGGTGGATAATCCCAATGCTAAAAAATGGCTAGAGCAGTGCAAAGAATTAAAAACTCAGCTACCTGAGTCGGGTTTTTTAGTGGCACCGCTATTGGTTGATAGTAAGGTGATAGGTTTTTATTATGCCGATAGAGGTCCATCTCAAAGAAGCTTTACAGAAGTGGATTTTCAAGCTTTTATCCACTTCTCGCAGCTAGCTAATGTGTGTTTTACCGTGTCGTTAAAATAGCAACTTACTGAGCGTTTTTAATTTCAGCGGTAATCTGTTTGGCAATCGCATTGGGGATGGGAAAGCTCAAATGATATTGGGCAATTTTCCATTCCCCATTGGTTTTGATTAGGGTGCCAGTGCCTCGACTCACGCCGTAGCTTGGGCTATTAAGCAGTTCATCGAACAGGATCACATCACCATGTTGCACTAAATGGCGACGAGTTAAGTCGTAGCGCCAACCTTTGGTCGGACGTGAATAGCGTTCAAACTCGGCCATGCCCCAGCGCTCAGTCGCATCGGTTCCAATAAAAATGCCATCCTGTCTGTAGAGGGCAAAATACTTGTCCCAATCAGCACTGCTTGAATATTGATTTAATTTATCCAGCACTTGGGCTGCCGCTTGCTCATCGCTAAGTGTTGTTGCAACTTGTTCGTTGGCAATGGCCGTTTGTGGATGAAAACATAGGGCGCCAAGCATTAACAGGCTGGCGCTGAACAGGGCCAGGTGCTGGCGAGTGCGTGCCAAATTGGAGTTGCGCTCCGTGCGAGTGAAAATTGTCATTGTGGATTCCTTATCGTTATGGTTATTCGGTCTGATGGTTTCTAGAACAGATGCTAATTAGATCAGTGCCAGTTTATCGGATCGAGTTGATAAAAATGGCTCAACTCGCGGTAAAGGGCTGGATGCTCAAGATTAAGTGCTTCTGGCTGTTCAAAAAAGACTTCAGTTACCACGGCAAAAAACTCTGCGGGATTGGTGGCACCATAGTAATTAAACAGGGACGGGCGGCCAAGGGCGGCAGCTTGCACTAACTCATTATAGGCCTGACTAAATACGCTCGACCACGACAGATAATCCTGACGGCGCTGTAAAATCGGTGCGCCATTGGCGTGACCATCCTCCTGATCTAATTGATGGGCAAACTCGTGAATGACCACGTTATTACCATCGTGGGGATTGGCTGCGCCCTCAAGGGTATTCTTCCACGACAATATCACTTGTCCTTGCTCCCAAGACTCTCCTGCTAGCACATTACGTTGCTCGGAGATTAAACCCGCGGGATCTTGGCGATGGCTCTCGACAATAAAGGCATCGGGATAGACCAATATCTGCCTCAGATTAGGGTAAAAATCGGTGTTGCGATTTAGCAGCAGCAAACATGCTTGCGCTGCGATGGTGACGCGAATTTCGTCGGTTATTTGCAAACCGTCGCAGCCAACGAATCGTTTTTCATCCAAAAAGACTTGGATATGGCGTTTGAGTTGCAGCTGAAGATCCGCTGGCAAGGCGTGGAAATAAGGCAATCTTTTCTTCAAAATCTTTCGCCAAGCCTTAGGAAAGGCCCTGGCCATTACGCGTTTACGCTGGAGCGTTTTGCGCCAGCGGCTCGATGCTAACCAAGCGATCGCACTGAGGCCGATTAGGAGAATAGTTAAGGTCGCGAGCATGGGCCCTCAATACGATTTTTGTGTTTAGTATATTAGCTAATGGGGATTCATTAGGTTGAACTCAATCCCTTTGGTTAAAAATAACGCGATGTTGGTTAATCAATAGATGTACTTAGATAAGGTATTGTTTTGATATGTGCTTAGATTTCTTGGCTTGTCAGCTTTGGCGTATTGGATGCCGAAGGGATAAGTTCGCCTGTGTTTGGCAGCTAAAATCTTTGAATGTTCGTTACTTTGTTTATCTCAGTGCACAAGCTTGATTAGATAAAAGGAGGTATAAAATGGCGAACAATGCTCCTGTCCCTAAGCTGCACCTAAAGATCTTCACTCACGCTGGTTGATGTAATTAAGCCTTGTCTAAAACCTCTGTGCGATTTCGCCCTGCCTGTTTGGCGCTATACAGTGCTTCATCCGCAAGGCTGATGAGTTTATTGACATCAAGTGCCTGCGACGGCTGCCAGCAGGCGACTCCAAGACTAATGGTTACAATACCAAAATGTGCAGAATTTTGATGGGGAATACGCAAATCTATGATGGTTTTGCGTAGACGTTCAGCAATTTTGTAAGCGTCTTCAAGATGGCTAGAAGGAAGTAGTAGCATAAACTCTTCACCACCGTAGCGGGCAAGAATATCGGTAGGCCGCTGCAGAATGGATTTAGCGGCATTGACGATTTGCCTTAAACATTGATCCCCTACAACGTGGCCATATTGGTCATTGAACTGTTTAAAGTTATCTAAATCAAACATCACGAGACTTAATGGCATATTGTGATCGTTGGCGTAACTCAATTCCTTCTGTATTTGGGTATCTAAATATCGACGATTATAACAACCAGTTAGACCATCGGTTTCCGCCATCGCTTTGACTTGAGCTGCGTAGGTTTTCAGCGTTTCTAGTGAACTTACCATTTGCTGTAACTCAAGGTTATCCGTAATCGGCATTTGAGTATCAAGCTTTTCATTTGCAATCGCATTCATGGCATCACGGGTAGCGATAACCGGTTTGATGATACCTTTGGCAATAAAATGCCAGCTAGTGAGCCAGATAAAGAAACAATAGAGAATGCCACCACAAAAGATCAAAATCACAAAGGATGTGCTGTCACTCTTCAGATTTGAGCCTGCTAGCTGAATTTCCTCTTCAACATGGTTTACTAACTCTTGGGTGAATTGGGCAATTTCTCGGGCAGCATTCGCTTGGTAACTAAAATGAGCATTGGCGATTTGGGTGCTTTTTAAGGCATTGCGGGACAGTTCAAACAGGTTGTCGTTACCAACCATATTTTGTTTTATTTGAGATAACCAATTGAGGTAAATAGTATTATTTGAACGCATTGTCGGAACAACATCTTCCATTTGGATCAGTAGTCGCATAGCTTCACGTTGGAGCCGATTCAATGCCACTATGCTTGATGTGTTTTTTACTTCATCCAATAAAACAAATAGATGTTCTCCTAGGTGAAGATACTCAGAAAGTGTTTGATGCTCGCTGAGATTTTCAGTTATGCCATTAAGATTTTTTTGTGCAAATAACAGGCTATAACGCTTATGGGTCTGATCCAGCAACATCTGCATTTCATCGGAAAATGCCGATGACATTCCAGTTAAGTTAGTTTGAATATTTTGTGCCTGTATTTTGGCTTGCAATGCGCTATCGGTAAGCTTGTCGAGCAAGGGGAGTTGTTGTTGAAAGTATAGCTGTGTATCAATAGTGCTATTGAGTGCTTGATGCATATTGGGTGTTGTTTCTAAGGTATAGAGTACCTTTGTATCTTTTAGTAGATGTTCCCACTGGATAGTTAACTCCTTGAGTAGGGATTGTCGCTGCTCTTCTGTATCATAGTGATTTAATTCAGTGGTAATTATTTGCAATCTTTCACTATTTTTAGCTAATTGCAGTGCGGTTGTGACTTTTACGACCTCAGTACTAACCAATTGCTCTATCTCAGTTCTTAATTCTTGCGACAATAGAATAGCGATCACGCCATTAAGCAAAGCCATGCCCAGAATAATATAGAAGGCCAGTGTAATTTTATGTTTTAGACTGGTGAGTCGTTTCGGGTTCATTTGTTTTTCTTATCAATTGCAGGGAGTTCACCAAAGGTGTTCTGCAAATATTTAATTTTGGTACTTAGCGTTATAAAAATATCTGTACTATTGGTCTCATGTCGGCTAGCAGCGTAGCAAGCATGGCTTAACTCTGGATAAATCTGCCCCATAGCGGTAGTGGTAAAATGTCCTACTTCCAATACTTTAGTAGACCAAAACAAGTTCGCAACATGACTTGCCTCGAATGCTCCGGCAACCGATCTTTTTGATGCTTGTTTAAATTCAGGTGCTGTTACTACATCCATCCTGCAAGGATTACCGCCGCCGAGCGCGTAGGCATACTGGGCTTCATAGGTTCCCATATATTTGAGCAACCAATAGGCGGCTTGAGGATTTTTACTGTCGTAACTGACTGCAAAGGCGTAGGCGCCGTTATAGGGCGTACCGCCAGGGATTTGAGCCACAGCAAGCCTAGCACCTGGAATATTCGCCTCGACTTTAAAGGAGGCGGACCACAGGTTGTTGTAGGCAAATGGCCAAATTGCTACTTGCCCTGTTGCCATTGCATTCGCCGCTTCATTGAAGGCAAATTTATCGTCCGCAGGCATGGCGTAGGGCATCAGTTTGCGGTAAATCTCTCCAGCTTTAATGGCTTCTTGATTAAATACGGGAACTTCAAAGTGAGTCAGCTGTTTTTGTTGATTATAGATGGGCCACATCCAAGCGCCGCCCAAACTCCAGATAATGCTTGAAAACTCATCGTTAATATGGGGCTTATTGCCTGACATTAAGGCAAGACCATAGAAGTTATGGCTTAGCGGTTTATCAGCGAGAAGTTCACCTGCTTTTCGGGTAAAAAATACCGCTTGATCCTGCAGCTCATCAAAATTAGTTGCGGGTTTAAGTGGATAACCGAAGCGTTGCTGAAAGTGGGTTTGTTCCGTTTTATTTTCAAACAGATCGGCACGGTAGTGGCTGCCCATCACATAGTTATTGTAGGGAATAGCATGTAACTCACCATGATAGGACAAAATATTAAGGAGTGAGGGATAGTAAGGTTCAAGATACTTCTCCATCGCCTTTTCACCATCGGGATCGTAGAGTTTTGCCAATTCTAATAAGGGAACTGTGTAGCCATTGGCCGCCCACTCTTTTGCCCAACCCGCCTCCATAGTGAGCAAATCGTACTTACCTTCGCCTTGCAGCAGCGCTTGGGTCTGTAGTTCGAACATGCCATCAAGTTCAGTGCTGACCACATTGACCTTCACACCCGTCTTCTCAGTGAATTTAGGCAGCATTTCACGGGTTAGATAATCAGTCCAAAAGCCTTTTTCGGCGACCAAAGTGATAGGGGTTTTATTCGATAGCGGGGGAATTTGAGCCAAGGAAAATTCCGCTAAAGCGGGTTTTGTTAGCGTTAATCCAAGTCCAATAAATAGGAGCGATAAAGGTCTTAACAAGAATGACTCCTCAGATACAAAGGTTAACATGCTAATAAATAGCACTAATAAACCTAGCTGTACATTAAGGATAGGCCTGATAAAAAACTATGTCTTAATTATTGTAAGGTTTTTGAGGCAAAAAAACCGGTGACCTAATCAATGTGGATCACCGGAAAAGGGTGGGAGATAGCGCGGTACTATGATTTTTTTATCTGTTGCTCGCGCATCTGCCGCAAGGCGGTTGGCAAAGCATAGTGTTGTTCAATTAAAAAACGGATCAATTTAGATTTGGAAATGTCACTTTCTTCAGAGAGCTTGGCTAAATGGCTGATTGCTGCTTCACTCAACGAAAATGTTGCTTTGCGGTAATGCGGCCGTTCATCGTCAGTCGTGGCATCAAGGGGGCTTGATGCCGTTTGTGGCCGATGCAAAGTCACCACATTGGAAGTATCTAACTTGACTTCAAGTGGTGCGACTTCAAGCGGTAATTCTTTCACTAGCTCCATCGCCGCTACTGAACTGCCCGTGCTTGGAATATGACTTTCTCCCATGGCATAGAGGGTCGCGGCATCAATAAACTCATCAAGGGAGAGGGGCTGTACGCCTCCCCTAGATGGCATAGCGTTTTTCTTGAGGTCGCTGAGTCCCATATTGTCCTCTCAGATGGTTTGGCTGAGGTTGATTGATAGCGGCACGATGCGCGGCCATTGGTGTACTTGATCTGAGTAAGGCCGTTAATGAGGCGGCGCAGTCCACTTGGAACATTTCGCAGGCGATAGCACGGATTTCGGCGGCGGCTTTGCCCTTTGGTTCTATCTCGATAACAGATAACCCTGACTCTTCGCTATCATCATAGATATTACGGCTGTAGGTGATCGCATCTAATACATTGATATCGTAAGTTTTGCAGACCTCTTTGGCCTCTAAAATTCGATTGGCTTGGTTAGGCAGGTTAGGGCATTGGGTAATAACAAAGGAGGCGTGCAATTTAGGGTTAATCATCTTACAAGTCGCGACGATATCATCCATATGACTCACGGTTTTCAAGTCGCGGCGTTTTGGTCGCAGTGGCATTAAGATATGAGATGCTACCGACATAGTAGCCCTTAACGCTAGGTTGTCTTGGCCGCCACAGTCAACAATCACAAAGTCATAATGCTGCTCTAAGCTCAAGAGATCATTGCGGATTTTTCCGTAAAGTTGCACGCAGTTGATGCTGGCAAGTTTTGGGTTGTTGTTTCTGGCTTGGATCCAATCGGATGTGGTTCGCTGTGGATCGCAATCCACCATGATGACAGAGGCACCACATTCAGTGGTGAGAAATACTGCGATATTTTGTGCTAGGCAACTCTTACCGCTGCCGCCTTTTTCGCCGCCGACTAACACTATCATGACGAATTCCTCAATGCTTAGGGTATCACTTGGGCGGTTGTTGTAATTATCGAGCTTTACCGCACCTTGTTGTTAGAAATGAATGTAAACCCTATGTTAACTTCGGTCAATTAGCTGATTTTTGACACTTTTTTATAAAATGTCGCGTGATTAATATTTGACGTTACAGTGACGGGTGCCGTTAATTTGACTCTTATCAGACGAAAGGATGAATAAGGCTGATTGTTGGTTAATGTTATGATTTTTAATGGGTTTGTACTTTATTGACTTGTAAGATGTTGAGGTGAGCTAGGTCAGTTTAGAAGTATTGAGCTATCTGGTTGATGGTGCATATTTCATTTTTGAAGATGGTTTTTAGTTTTTATTCTTAAATATTATCGAAACACTGAGTGTTGGTTGCTGTTTTTCAGTCGAAAGTTGTCTTGATGCTGCGCTTTATGTCATCAAATTGCCACTTAATTCGGTTAGGATTTTCCTATTATGCCGTCTAATCACCTTGATTTTTCTACCATTCGTGAAGGGATGCCAAAATGGATATTAAAATGCTTATGCCTATTGAATTTGAGTTGGTTGAATCTGCACCTTTGTTTCATGAGTTGCTGAATCTACGCGATGCGGCGGGGTATCCTTCTATCGGCGTTGAGATGGCGGATGGGCATCCGTTACAGCCTTTATATTGGGTCTCTATTCGCCTAACGGGTGAGCAACAAAAAAATACCTCCGCCTTAGTGGCAGCCGCCTGCGTATATGGTGATAGGGCTAACCATCTGGCAATTGAGGATTTTATTGTTTTACCTGAATATCGCCATGTGGGGCTGGCCAAAATAATGTTAGAGCGAGTCATGGCCTTTGTGGATGAACATGCGAGTCAAGGGACTTGTGTGAGCATTAACGCCCACGGGGAGGAAGAAAGGCTATGCATTGAGTACGGTTTTGAGCATTCGCATTGTGCCAATCTTGGGCCGAATCTGCGTAAAATCTACGCTTGATGCATTATCAACTAAGGGTGAGCCTATGGCTTGCCCTTATTCTATTTAGCCGTCGTCGTACTTCAGGCGACATTAGCATAGGCATTCATTGGGCAATAGGGTAGCATCCTGCATCTAGTCCACTGTCTAAGTGCAAGCTAATACCTCCATGGATCAACAACAGCTTATCGATGCCGTAAATCAGGTGATGCCCTTTGGCAAATATGCTGGCCGCCGCTTACTCGAATTACCCGAACCCTATTTAGTCTGGTTTCATCAACAGGGATTTCCAAAGGGAAAATTAGGGGAGCAGTTAGCGCTGATTTATGAGGTAAAACTCAATGGCCTCGAGGGCATGTTAAAACCGCTATTGAAATGAGTTCCCTACTTGGCGATAAAAATCCTACTTTTGCGATAAGTGTTGTATTTCGTGATAGAGATTGGCGATTTATTACCTATGGCATGTTTTAATGCCGCATATTAGTAAAACACAAGGAACAAAAGGCATGATGGCAAAATTGGTAAAATTAGCGGCTGTGGCAACATTAGCGTTAGGAATGTCAAGTGCTTGGGCACAGGGCGTCGTTCATGAAGGTACAGTTGTGGATACCATGAATGGCGGCGGCTATACCTATGTACAAATTAAAGAGGCTGACAACACATTTTGGGCTGCCGGCCCAGAAGCTGAAGTCAAGAAAGGCGACAAAGTGGCCGTGGTAGAGCAAATGTGGATGAATCAATTCACCAGCAAAACCTTAAACCGCACCTTCGACAAGCTGTTGTTTGTTGGTCAAATCGAGAAGAAATAATCTCGGTCTGTATAGATGATTACCAAGAATCATTAAACCGCCTCGCCTTGTCGAGGCGGTTTTGTTTTCAGCATTTACTCTTCCATACATATCTAGGCTATCACTCGTTGGTAAAGCGCGGCAAAATAGGTTGATAAGTTCAAGCTTGGTCGATAAATCGTGTCCGTTCCTTTACAAGCCAAAAAGCAAATTGAAGTCATACCTTATCAGCGCTCTTATGCCCGAGCGGTGAGTGAGCTGTTTCATTACTGTGTGCGTCAAATACAACATGAGCGTTATAACGCCGCCCAGCTTAACGCTTGGTCGCAGGCGCCCCGTTCGAGTCAGCATTGGCATTTACGCTTAAGTCGTTCCCAGGCTTGGATTATTTTGGTGACAGATGCCGCGAGCTTATCTAAGATTTGTGTAGGTTTTATCAATGTCGAAACGGATTTTCACCATAAAGGATATATAGATAGCCTCTATATTCATCCCGATTGGCAACGGCAGGGGCTGGGGGAGCGAGCTTATCGACAGCTCGAACTGTGGGCGAGGGAGCAGGGGTATAGTCAATTGAGTGCCGATGCGTCTTATCTTTCCCGCGGGCTGTTTATTAAGCTCGGATTTGTCCAGCAGCAGCGCAGCTATCAACAAAAACTTGGCCAAGTGTTGCCGAGTTTTTATATGACTAAAAAACTGTAACTGAATGGGAATACACTGCCTGTGTGCCCATTGGTCATGATCAACCCATAGGAGTGGACTCCAATGCAGATACGCTTATTTTCTCCTGCGGACGTGGCACAGGTGGCGGCGGTATTTAACGCCAGTGTGATGGAGGGCGCGCAGGAATATTACTCGCTTACCGAACGTTTGGCTTGGGCGCAAAACCAAGGTGAGGCGCGAAGTGATGCCTACTGGCTGGCTAAGTTAGAAGACACCACCACTTGGGTTGCACTTGAAGACGATAAGCTAGTCGGCTTTATCAGTTTAAGGTTGTGCCCCGATAAAGAGCTTGATTGCTTAGTCGGCGAAGTTGATTGTCTGTTTGTTCATCCTGAATATGGTCGTGCTGGTGTAGCGACACATTTATACTTGGCTCTACTCGAAGAGGCCAAAAGCCTTAATCTTAAACGGCTTACTGTTGAAGCTTCCTATCAGGCGCGCCCTTTCTTTGAGAAACAGGGCTTTAATTGCATTCGCCGTAATGAACTACGTCGCTATCTGACCGCCGAAGATAAACAAAAAGACAGGGCGCAGGTGTTAGTGAACTTTAGTTTGATTATGTCCTTATCATAGGTTCGCGCTCGAAGAGACTACTCATACGCAAAGTAATAAAAAAACCGCCTCGTTTCCTTGGCGGTTTTTTATTGGTCAGTAAGCATCATCAGGCTAAGTCAAACACCAGTGCGGTGACTGGGCTGTCTGTGGCGCTAAATCTAACCACTTCTTCGGCGGTGATATGTGCGCCATCTCCAGGGGTGAGCACTTGGTCATTGACCTTAAGCGTACCTTCCACCAGTTGCACATAAAGCTGACGCTGTGGCTTAAGCCGTGGCATCTGTACTTGCTCTTGCGGTGCCAGCATTAGGCGATACAAGGTTGCATCTTGCTGCACTTTTAAGGTGCCATTTTCACCCGTTGGGGTGACCACGGCGGTCAGCGCCGAGGTTTGCTCGAAGGCCTTTTGCTGATAACCCGCATCAATCCCTAAGGTGTCTGGTTGGATCCAGATCTGCAAAAAGTGCAGTGACTCAGTGTTTGATGCATTAAACTCGCTGTGATAAATCCCTTTACCGGCGGACATTAACTGGAACTCACCCGCTGGTAAGGTCTTAACATTACCAAAGCTGTCCTTATGGGCTATGGTGCCTGAAATCACATAACTGATGATTTCCATATCTTTATGGCCATGGGTTTCAAACCCGGCGCCCGGCGCGACTCTGTCATCGTTAATGACTCGTAGGGAAGACACGCCCATATGCTGCGGATCGTAGTAGCTGGCAAACGAGAAGGTATGTTGGCTCTTTAACCAGCCTAAATCAGCCTGCCCACGGTCCTGCGCTTTACGTATACGGATCATCATTTCCTCCTTATTTTAAGCGTGCGGCTAATAGGTTGTCGGCACTGAGTTTACCCGCACCTGACACGGCCAGAGACGCAGTAGCGGCTAACAGGGCTAAACCAAATTCATAACCGTTATTGCTGAGGAACAGACCGTTACCAATGTGGACCGAGAAAATCGCGACCACCATAGTAAAGGACAACACCAGTGCGGTTGGGCGAGTCAGTAAACCGATAATGATCAGCAAGCCACCAAAGAATTCGCTCGAGCCCGCCATCAGCGCCATTAAGTAGCCCGGAGTTAAGCCGATGGAGGCCATCCATTGTCCTGTGCCTTCTAGGCCGTAGCCGCCAAACCAGCCGAAGAGTTTTTGTGAGCCGTGGGCCATGAGGATAATCCCGATAGGAATACGCAGGGCCAATGGGGCGAAACTTGGGGCAGAGGTCAGTAATTTTGTGATAAGTGCTTTCATGGGATGTTCCTTAATTCAAATTTTTTAACTATGTCGTTAATGGGTTAATCGGTGGAGATTTAGCGTTAATCTCTCCATTGATTTAAAGTTTATTCTTGACCTTTAAGAAAGAAAATCGGAACATTTTCAAAGTTTATTTCAAAAAAATTGAACAAGAGGTGGCTATGTTACCTGTGATGAGTCTCGATGGCTTGATAGTGCTCGATGCTATTGATAAAAAAGGCAGTTTTTCGGCGGCAGCTGAATCCTTATTCCGGGTGCCATCGGCGCTGACCTACACAGTGCAGAAATTAGAGAGCGATTTAGGGGTAAAATTATTTGAACGTAAGGGCCAGCGCGCCGAACTGACCTTAGTTGGCCAGCTAGTATTACGTCAAGGGCGGGAGATTTTAGCCGCCACCGCAAGGCTTGAAGAGGCGGTTCGGCAACTCGAAACGGGCTGGGAGTCGGCATTAACCTTAGCTATAGACACTGTAGTGCCCGATTTACCACTGCTTAAACTGATTGCTGAATTTACCGAGTTAGGTAAACAGGTGACTATTAATATCACTGAGGAGTCACTGGGTGGCGGTTGGGATGCGCTGTATTCGGGCCGTGCCGATATTGCCATTGGGGTTACGGGAGAGTTACCTAAGGGGCAATATCACTTAGTCGAAATCGGCATGCTTGAATTCGTGTTCGCTCTAGCGCCTCATCACCCCTTAGCACAGTTTGACCATCCCATCCCAACCGAAGCGCTGTTGCAATTCCCCTCCGTGGTGGTGGCCGACAGCTCAACGGCGCTCGCGCAGCGCTCCAGTGGATTGTTTGATAGTCGCCAAGTTATTCGTGTGCCAAACATGCAGACCAAGATTAAAGCCCAGCAGCTTGGGCTGGGTGTAGGTTATATTCCCAAGCATTTGATCCGCGAAGAACTCGCTTCAGGCACATTAGTCGCGTGTCAGGTTGAGATCCCAAGACCGGCGCAGCCAGTGTTTCTCGCATGGCGCAAGGGAAATCAAGGCAAAGCGCAGGCGTGGTTTGCCGAGCGTTTACCCCATTGCGACTGGTTGTTTTAGTGAGGTGTAAAGAGCAAGTATTGATAGTGGATTGAGTGAATCACAGTACTTAACCTTTCGGCTAAGTACTGTGATTGATAAAGAGGATAGAGGTTTGACGCAAATCCCTGACACAAAGCGCTTACACTGAACGCTTCAAATGGCTGGTGTAATGCACATGGGGCGAGAGCAAATCCGCTAAATTAGGATTGGGCGCTCGATTGAGGAAGCGAATAAAGGCCTGAGGTAGGGTGAGTGTCTCAATCGATTCCTGCCAGCGCGCCTGTAACAGTGGGTGATAACCTTCTTTCCCTGCGGCGGTATAAGAGGTCGAAACCCCCACATAGAGTGCATCGGGCTGTACTGGATACCAGAGCGATAAGCCATCCTGCTGCATCATTTCAAGCTTGAACAAGCGCTCCCCCATTGGGCGTCTGCCATCGTAGTAATAACGCAATCCATAGGTATAAGGGAAGCTGCCCGCCCCCGTGCCGCGCACGCTGTTGTTTGTGGCGGCGTTAATCGCCGATTCCAGCGCTTGGTATAAATACTGGCCTTGGATTTCGTATTTGACCAATGGCAATTCGAAGGGAAGTAACTGGCCTAAAACGTCGGCGAGGGTGAGCCTGCCTTGGGCGACCGATTGCCTGACACCACCCGCGTTATGCAGGGCAAAGTGGATGCGAGGATCTTCAAGTTTGGCCTCTTGAAACATACTACGGCTCACCCAAGGGGCGATTTCGCTGCCATGGGGTAATGCCTTGGACGGCAGTCTGGTATGCACTAGATTCTTAGGCACAAGGGCTAACACTTTGTTTTCCATCTCGGCAATCGCGGGGCGATAGATATCGTGGATCACGCCGTGAATGTCTTCATCGGCTTCATCCCACAATACATAGGGATGCTCATTAAAGCGTTGCTGTACTGCTTGATAGTCGGTGTCATCCACTTGCTCACTCGAACTCAACATAAACTGTTTATCGAGCATAAAGTAGTTGCCACCATTTAGGCTTATCACGCGGCCAGCAGCATCAAATTCAATCTCGGCCAAGCCTAAGGTTTCGGCATATTTCCCCGCATGCACTATTGGAGTGCCATGGATGGTTTCACCATAGGGAATATTGCTTAACCCCAAGGCGCTAAAATCGCCCTGTAGGGTATGGGTATGGCCGCCGACGATAAGGCTGATGCCATCGACTTGTTCGGCAAGTCTTTTATCCTGATCTAAACCTAAGTGACTCAGTACGATAATATGCTTGATGCCTTTGGCATGCAGATGCGCGACGGTGCGCGCTGTGGTCGCAATCGCATCGACAAAGTGGGTATCGGGATCGGGTCTGGCGATCTCTTTCATCTGATCCAGTGTAATGCCGATGATGGCGAGCTTTTTGTCGTAGAAGGGCTTTTCGAGGTAGCTGGCAAGCTGGGTTTGTTCATCATAGGCCAGAATATTCGCCACAGTTCGCAGGTTACCCGGCTTGCGGATATCCTCTTGGCTCAAGTCCATATTCCCCGCCAGCAGCGGAAAATCGATTTGCTTGGCAAACTCAGCTAAGCGCGCATTGCCTTCATCAATATCGTGATTACCAATCACCATGGCATCGGGTGCGAGTAAATTCAGCAGATGGGCGTTGGCCTTACCCTTAAAATGGCTGAAATACAGCGTGCCTTGGAAACTGTCGCCACCATGCAAAAATAAAAACGGCGTCTTGCTTTGATCTGCTTGCTCACGCGCCTTGCTAATGTGGTAACCAAGGCGTGCATAGCCACCACTGTGGCTGGTGATATCGAGGGATTTAAGCCCAAAATTTACGGAAAAATGGACGCGGCTTGGCTCAAAATTCGAATGGGTATCGTTGATGTGCGCGAGTGAGAGTGTGTATCCCTGTGTCATAACCTACCTCTTTTACGGCGGGAGATTATAACCTTCTCCCCAAAAACAAGAAAGGGAGCCAAGCTCCCTTTACTTTAACAATGGCTAAATAATGTCATTAACCCGAGCGCGCCTCGTCATCTTCGGCGGCGGCTTCGAAGTCGCCATCATCGGAGAGGCGAATGCCTTTTTGCTTCATGCGCTTGGTCCAAAGTTTACGCGCCAATTGCTGCATGTCGGTTGCGGGGTCATTCACATCGACAATTTCTAAGCCAAGTAGCGATTCGATAATATCTTCTTGGGTCACAATACCTTGGCTACTGCCGTATTCGTCAACCACCATCGCAATCTGCGTATTGCGCTTAATCATCCGCTCAAATAACGGCAAGATTTTGGCCGTCTCGGGCACCACAAATAGGCTGCGCTTGAGTTCACCAATCGGTGCGTTAGGGGTATAACGTTCAGCCAGCAAGACATCGGTACGGGTGATGTAGCCGATAATGTCGTCGTGGTCCTGATCGTAAACCGGAATGCGCGTAAAAGGTTTGTCGCGATATTCCTGCACAAACTCATTTTGCGTTAGTGACACTGGCAAGGAGAACATCACGGTACGCGGCGTCATAATCGCCGTCACAGGCACGTCACGCACCTTGAGCATTTGGGTCAAAATTTTAGACTCTTGCTCGTCTAACTCACCGGATTCGTGACCAATCTTGGCCATGGCGCTCATTTCTTGGCGAATGTATTGGCCTTCTTCCCCTTTACCTAGCAGGCGAGTCACTTGCTGTGACATCCAAATCAGCGGCTCTGTCACACGCTTCATCCAAGTGATGGCAATCGACACACTTGGGGCTAAACGGCGCCAGTGGTTGGCTCCCACAGATTTAGGAATAATCTCTGAGAAGAATAGGATAATAAAAGTTAACACTCCGGAGAACACGCCGAGCATGTCATCACCAAAAACCTTGGCCGCTTGTGCACCAGCAACGGCGGCACCCACTGTGTGGGCAATGGTGTTTAGGGTCAAAATAGACACGAGAGGCGCTTCGATGTTTTCTTTCAGTTTACGTAACCTTGCGGCCGCGGCACTGTCAGTTTGTTCGAGGGAAGCGATGTAACTAGGGGTAACCGAAAGCAACACTGCTTCGAATACACTGCACAGAAAAGAAACTCCGACAGCGACAAGCACTATAATGGTGAGGGTTAACATATAGGTGGTATTACAACTCCATAATTTAGGCCAACATTGACCCACGCCGATTCTAGCATAGGAGTGTGGAGTTGCTGGCTAAAATTTTTCTGCGTCTGTATAATTCGCCGCCCTGTTGCAGGTTTTGGTGTTGAGGTTAGTCCTATGAGTGAAAAAAAGATCAATTTATTAGACCTTGATCGTAAGGCGATGCGCGCATTATTTGCGGATCTGGGTGAGAAGCCTTTCCGTGCCGATCAGCTGATGAAGTGGATCTATCATTTCGGTGTCAGTGACTTCGAAGAAATGACTAACATCAACAAAGTGTTACGCCAAAAGCTGGCGGCGCGCTGTGAGATTGTGGCGCCTGAGATTTCTAGCTATCAAAAATCTGCTGATGGCACCATTAAGTTCGCCATCCATGTCGGTGAAGGCCAAGAAGTCGAAACCGTATATATTCCAGAGGATGACCGCGCTACCCTGTGTGTGTCTTCTCAAGTGGGCTGCGCCCTCGAATGTACTTTCTGCTCGACCGCACAGCAAGGCTTTAACCGCAACTTAACCGTCTCTGAAATCGTCGGTCAAATTTGGCGTGTTTCCCACTTTTTAGGCTTCGCCAAAGAAACTGGCGAGCGCCCAATCACCAACGTGGTGATGATGGGCATGGGTGAACCACTGCTTAACCTTGCCAACGTGATCCCAGCGATGGATATCATGCTGGACGACTTCGGCTTCAGCTTGTCAAAACGCCGTGTGACCCTGTCAACTTCGGGCGTAGTGCCAGCATTAGATAAACTCGGTGATGCCCTCGATGTGGCGCTCGCCGTGAGTATCCATGCGCCAAACGATGAACTGCGCGATATTCTGGTTCCCGTAAATAAAAAGTATCCATTGCAAGAGTTCCTTGCGGGTATTCGCCGTTACATCGCCAAATCTAACGCTAACCGTGGCCGCGTGACGGTGGAGTATGTGATGCTCGATCACATCAACGACAGCACAGAGCAAGCCCATGAATTAGCTCAATTAATGAAGGATACGCCCTGTAAAGTTAACCTGATCCCATTCAACCCATACCCAGGTTCGCCCTATGGTCGTTCATCGAACTCGCGCATCGACCGTTTTTCTAAGGTATTGATGGAATATGGCTTAACCGTGATTGTACGCAAAACCCGTGGTGATGATATTGACGCGGCCTGTGGACAGTTAGCGGGTGATATTCGCGATCGAACCAAGCGTTTAGCAAAAAAACGCATGCAAGAAAATCAGATTTCGGTCACAATGAATTAACTCTTTGTTTGCACAGATTTATAGGCTTGCCCATGAAGCATGGATTGTCAGGGTTATCATTAGCAATTGCCCTGTCATTATTAGTGACAGGATGCGTAACTGAGCGTACCTATTCAGGGACTGATATTCCCGTGTCGGAGCGAAAACTCGATAAAGTCGCCGCCGCACGGGAGCGTATGCAGCTCGGTTTAACCTACCTTAATCGAGGTAACTCGGAACAAGCCAAATACAATCTTGATAAAGCAATCGAATATGCGCCAGAGCTAGAAGATGTGCACGTGGCCATGGCCTATTACTATCAAACCGTTGGCGATTTAGTACGTACCGAACAGGCGTATCAAGACGCTATCAATACTAAGGACGCCTCTGGCGATTCCATGAATAACTTTGGGGTGTTTTTGTGCCAACAAAAGCAATACGAAAAAGCTGAAAAAATGTTTTTGGCCGCGATAGAAATGCCCAAATATACGCGTACCGCGTCCAGTTACGAGAACTTAGGCATTTGCAGCCGAGACGCGGGACAAACAGAAAAGGCACGACAGTATTTTCAGATGGCGTTAAAGTATGACCCGAGACGCTCGGTGTCTTTACTGGAGCTGGCTGAGCTTGGGGTAGATAAAGGTGATTATGTCGATGCGCAAAACCAATTAGCGCGTTATCACCAAGTGGCAGCCCAGACTCCAGAGAGTTTAACGCTCGGAATAAAAATTGAGCAGGCGTTGAATGATGATGCTGCTATGAAGCGATTTGGCATTTTATTGCTCGCCAAATTCCCAGCATCGCCTCAAGCTAAGCAATACAGAGTTAATTTGCATCAATGAAAGATAACGAAATAAACGCGTCAGTAGAACCAGTTGCAGCGAGTGAAGCTGAATCGACGCCTGATGTAACGCTCGGCACAGTACTCAGAATGGCTCGCGAGCAGATGGGCTTAAGCATTGCGGATACCGCGGTGAAGTTGCATCTGCGCCCTGGGATTGTTGAAAATCTCGAAGCCGACGATTTTTCTAATATTTCTTCTTCGACCTATGTTCGCGGATATGTCAAAAACTATGCGCGCATGCTGGGGGTCGACAACACCCTGATTGAGGCATGTCTAGCGCGGCAGGTGCCATTAGTGACTCAGCCTGCCATGCAAAGCTTTTCCCGCAAGACGACCTATCAAGCTCGTGACACTAAACTAAAGTGGCTGAGCTTTTTTATTGTGTTAGTTTTATTGGGTTTGTTCGTGCTGTGGTGGATGCAACGATCCACACTCGTAACCCATGTCGATATCTCCAAACCAACTGCTGAAGAGTTAGCTGCGGCCAATCAAGCGCTGCCGGGTGATGTATTGCTGACGGAAACTGATGCAAGTGCGCGTTTAAGTGAGATTGCGGTTAATGGTTCAATGGCGACCGATGGACCGGTAAAAGATACCGACGAGAGCACTATCGACCCGAATATGAACGATATGGCGGCGATGGAAGCTGAGCAGACGTCTGGCAATTCAGCTGTGAATGCGAGCGAATCTAACAACGCTCTGACGAACAATGCTTCTAACACAGCAGCGAGCAATACCGTTGCGGTTCCAAGCGCTACACAAAACGCCGCGACCAATATCGCGCCAGTGCAGAACCAAACGGCATCGAATGCACCAGCAGCCAACACTGCGTCGACAGCGCAAGCCATGCCTGTGACCGCAGGGCAGTCGCTCATTACCATTGAGCTCACGGGCGATTGCTGGATCAACATAGTCGATGCCAAGGGCAAAGCGATTGTTGACGGCGTCCGTGGTGCTGGTGCCAATATTCAAGCCAGTGGTGTGCCTCCGTTTAAAGTGATCCTAGGCGCTCCCACTGTCGTGTCCACGTTTACGGTCGATGGTAAAGCCATCAGCCTTGCTGAATTTCCTAAGGGTCGTGTTGCGCGTTTGACTATCCCACAGGTTTGAGTCTGGCGCCTAACGCAGAGTACCGAAAAGAGCGTATTGAGTATGTATAACGAAACACCCATAAAGAGACGTCCTTCAACCCGCATTTATGTGGGCAATGTGCCGATTGGTGATGGTGCACCGATTGCCGTCCAGTCGATGACTAACACTAAGACCACAGATGTTGAGGCAACCGTTGCCCAAATCCGTGCCCTAGAGAAAGTGGGTGCCGATATAGTGCGTGTCTCTGTGCCGACCATGGACGCCGCCGAAGCCTTTAAAGTGATTAAGCAATCGGTGTCAGTGCCCTTGGTTGCGGATATCCACTTCGATTACCGTATCGCCTTAAAAGTGGCGGAATATGGTGTGGACTGTTTGCGTATCAACCCGGGCAATATCGGTAACGAAGAGCGTATCCGCAGTGTGGTGGAGTGCGCCCGCGATAAAAACATTCCTATCCGTATTGGGGTGAACGGCGGTTCATTAGAAAAAGATCTGATGGACAAATACAAAGAACCCACGCCAGAAGCCTTACTCGAATCGGCCATGCGCCATGTGGACATTCTCGACCGTTTGAACTTCGACCAATTTAAGGTCAGCGTCAAAGCCTCCGATGTGTTCTTAGCGGTAGAGTCCTATCGTTTATTGGCTAAGCAAATTCGCCAGCCACTGCATTTAGGTATTACCGAAGCGGGTGGCGCCCGTGCGGGTGCGGTGAAGTCGGCCGTTGGCTTAGGTATGCTGCTTGCCGAAGGCATTGGTGATACGCTGCGTATTTCCTTGGCGGCCGACCCGGTGGAAGAAATCAAAGTTGGCTTTGATATCCTAAAGTCACTGCGGATCCGTAGCCGTGGCATTAACTTTATTGCCTGTCCTTCTTGCTCGCGCCAAGAGTTCGATGTGATCAGCACGGTAAATGAATTAGAACGCCGCCTCGAAGATGTGACGACTGCGATGGATGTGTCTATCATCGGCTGTGTGGTCAATGGCCCAGGCGAAGCCTTAGTATCACACATTGGATTAACGGGTGGACATCGTAAGAGTGGTTACTACGATGAAGGCGAGCGTCAAAAAGAGCGTTTCGACAATGACAACTTAGTTGATTCCCTCGAGGCGAAAATTCGCGCTAAAGCAAGCCAGATGGCTAATCGCATTCAAGTGAAAGACACGACTGAGTAACAGACACAGCCGAATCAACCCATAGGTTAAGCGTTATAAAAACACTCAAGCCTTGAGCTAGACCCCGAAACCGACGGGGTCATTTTACGTTTAGTGTTGAACAGCCTATAATGCCTGACATTTTTTATTAATTTAGCGAAAATCGGACGAGTCGATACAGTGGCAAAACAGATCCAAGCGATTCGCGGAATGAACGACATTCTGCCAACTCAAAGTCCTCTATGGCAAAAAGTGGAAGCGGTACTACGTGCGAGCGTGGCTGCTTATGGTTACAGTGAGATCCGCACTCCAATAGTGGAAAATACCGATCTTTTTAAACGCTCTATCGGTGAAGTGACTGATATTGTTGAAAAAGAAATGTATACCTTCGAGGACCGTAACGGTGACAGTTTAACCCTACGTCCTGAAGGCACCGCCTCAACCGTGCGTGCGGGTAATGAGCATGGTCTGCTCTATAACCAAGAACAACGCCTGTGGTACATGGGCCCAATGTTCCGCCACGAGCGCCCACAAAAAGGCCGTTACCGCCAATTCCACCAGTTTGGTGTGGAAGTCTACGGCATTGGTAGTGCTGATATCGACGCTGAAGTGTTGATGTTATCCGCTCGTCTTTGGGAAAAACTCGGCATTAGCGAGCATGTGACGCTTGAACTAAACACCCTAGGCGACCCCGCTGAGCGCGCCGCTTACCGTGAAGCCTTGATTGCCTTCTTAGAGCAACACAAGGACAAATTAGACGAAGATAGCCAGCGCCGTATGTACAGCAATCCGCTGCGCGTACTGGACTCGAAAGACCCGCAAGTGCAAAGCATTTTAGCTGATGCGCCAGCGTTGATGGATTACTTAGGTGAAGAATCTTCACAACATTTTGCACAATTGCGTGAACTCCTCGACGCGGTTGGCATCCAATACCGAGTTAACCCGCGCTTGGTCCGTGGTTTAGATTACTATAATCGCACGGTTTTTGAATGGGTTACCAATAGCTTAGGCTCTCAAGGTACAGTACTTGCGGGCGGTCGCTACGATGGTTTAGTCGCTCAATTGGGCGGTAAAGATACCCCAGCAGTCGGTTTCGCGATGGGGTTAGAGCGCATTGTGTTGCTGCTTGAAACCTTAGAGCTCACCCAAGATATCCCTGCGGCTGTCGATGTGTATGTCGCGGCGATGGGGGATAGCTGCTTGGTTGAAGCCATTAAAGTGGCGCAGGAGTTACGCTCAACCTTACCGACACTGCGTGTTATGAGCCACTGCGGCGGCGGTAACTTCAAGAAGCAAATTAAGCGTGCCGATAAAAGCGGCGCACAAGTAGCCTTACTCATCGGTGAAGAAGAACTCGCCGAAGGTGTGGTTACCGTTAAATATTTACGCAATGACAACGAACAACAACGGGTCGCTCGAAATGCATTAAGCGCATTTTTAGCTGAACTTAGCAAATAAGGGGACGTGCGCGTGGAAATTTATAGCACAGAAGAACAACAAGTTGATGCTATCAAGCAGTTCTGGAAAGACTATGGAACCTCGATTGTTATCGGGGCGATTGTTGGTTTAGGCGGCCTGTACGGTTGGAACTATTACTCCGACATGAAAATCGAGAAAGCCGAAGAAGCATCACAGGCTTTCCAAACCTTAACCACCAAATCAAGCGACGAAGCGGCCATGCTGGCAGGCGTGGCTGAGTTTTCCAAAAATCATGACCATAAGGGCTATCAAGCACTGCTGGATCTGATCGTTGCGAAAACCGCGGTTGAAGCGAAAGATTTTGCTAAGGCGGAAGAAGCGCTGAAGAAAGTGATTGCGGCTAAGCCAGGCGCCGGATTAGACACAGTGGCAACACTGCGTTTAGCGCGTATTCAGGCAGAACAAGGCCAAATTGGTACTGCGCTCGCAACCTTAGAACAAGTGACTGATAAAGCCTTCTTAGCACAACGCGAAGAACTCAAAGGCGATTTCTTTGTACGCCAAGGCGAAGCGGATAAAGCGAAAGCTGCTTACCAAGCGGCAATGGACAATGGCGGTGTTGTGACCAGCCCTGCACTTAAAATCAAACTTGATAACCTAAATCAAGCATAAGGGATCCCTTGATGAAGTCTTGGTGCAAGAACCTGCTAGCCGCTGGGTTGAGCCTAGCCATGTTATCCGCCTGTTCTTCTAGCGATGTGGAAGAAGAACCGGTAAGTGAGTTAACTGCGATTCAGGCAACAGTGTTTC
The DNA here is from genome assembly GCF_000485795.1 of Shewanella decolorationis S12. Lineage (GTDB taxonomy): Bacteria > Pseudomonadota > Gammaproteobacteria > Enterobacterales > Shewanellaceae > Shewanella > Shewanella decolorationis. Next base: position 25,868 of record NZ_AXZL01000058.1, on the reverse strand, counting down.
CTGAAGTAAGTTGGAGCGCCTCTGTAGGTGACGGTGTCGGTGATTATTATTCTCGCCTCACTCCTGCAGTTCGTTACGGTAAAATTTTTGCAGCCGACCGTTACGGCGAAGTCGTGGCCTTTGATGAAGCCACGGGTGAGCGGGTTTGGAAAAAAGATTTTAGTGAAGAGTTCCGTGATAACGCCTTAGCCAAAAACAAGGGCGCACGCTTAGCCGCAGGTGTGACTGCCGCGCGCAATAAACTCTTTATCGGCGGTGAGAGTGGTCTATTGGCCGCGCTGAATGCCGAAGATGGTCAAGTGCTGTGGCATGTCGTTGCTGGAGGGGAGTTACTCTCTAAGCCAACCGTTGCTGATGATGTGGTGGTGGTGAGCACCAGCTCAGGTTCGCTCGAAGCTTTTAACGTCGATACAGGCGCTAAGCTGTGGGTCTATGACATGCAGTTACCGAATCTGACCTTACGTGGCACGGGTTCTGCGGCCTATGAGGCAGGTGGTTTCTTTATCGGCACCGCCGATGGCAAAGTCGCCGTTGTGGTGAAAAACAACGGTCAAGCCGCATGGGAACAAGCGATTTATAATCCAACTGGCGGCAATGAGTTTACTCGTATGGCCGATGTGGATATGACGCCGCTGATCTTAGGTGACAACCTGTATGCGGTGAGTTACAACGGTAACTTGGTGTCGATGGAGCTGCGTACCGGTCGAATTATTTGGTCACGCAAGTACTCAAGCTTCAATGAATTAGCTACGGCGGGTTTAAGCTTATTTTTGGTGGATGACCACAGTCGTATCTACTCTGTGGATAGACGTAACGGTTTAGAATTGTGGAGCAACTCTGAGCTGGCGAATCGTACACTCACGTCACCAGCCGTGTATCGCGACTATTTAGTCGTGGGCGATTTTGAAGGTTATCTGCACTTTATCGACCGCAGCACAGGCAGTATTGTTGGTCGTATCCAAGTGGACAGCTCTGGATTATTCAGCCAACCGTTAGTGGTGGATGATAAAATCTACGTGCAAGGTCGCAGCGGAAAGCTAGCTGTTGTAACACTTACTTAGTTAAAAGTGTTATCCTTGTAGAGCCCCTGGAAGTGTGTTCCGGGGGCTTTTTATTGAAAAGTTTTTTAGAGGCAAAATCATGATCCCTGTAGTGGCCCTTGTTGGTCGGCCGAACGTCGGTAAATCCACCTTATTTAACCGCCTCACGCGTACGCGTGATGCGCTGGTTGCTGACTTTCCTGGCCTAACACGTGACCGTAAATATGGTCGAGCATTCCTATCCGGCTATGAGTTTATCGTGGTGGATACTGGCGGTATCGACGGCACTGAAGAGGGGATCGAAACTAAGATGGCCGAGCAGTCCCTCGCCGCTATCGAAGAAGCCGATGTTGTCTTATTTATGACCGATGCGCGCGCGGGCTTAACCGCCGCGGATTTGTCTATCGCTCAGCATTTACGTAGTCGCCAAAAAACCACTTTCGTGGTGGCTAACAAGATTGACGGTATTGATGCCGATTCTGCCTGTGCTGAGTTTTGGTCGTTAGGTTTAGGTGAAGTCTACCAAATGGCTGCCGCCCAAGGTCGCGGCGTGACCAACATGATTGAGTACGCACTGACCCCTTATGCCGAAGCTATGGGCATTGAACGCCAAGGCGAAGAGGAAGAAGTCGACGAGCGTCAGTACACCGAAGAAGAAGCCGAAGCCGAGCAGAAACGTCTGCAGGATTTACCGATCAAGCTTGCGATTATCGGTAAGCCGAACGTGGGTAAATCGACACTGACTAACCGTATCTTAGGTGAAGAGCGTGTGGTGGTTTACGATGAGCCGGGCACCACCCGCGACAGTATTTACATTCCGATGGAACGCGATGGCCGCGAATACGTGATTATCGATACTGCTGGTGTGCGTCGCCGCAGTAAAGTCCATGAAGTGATTGAAAAATTCTCGGTGATCAAAACCCTAAAAGCGGTTGAAGATGCCAACGTCGTGCTACTGATCATCGATGCCCGTGAAGGGATTGCCGAGCAGGATTTAGGTCTATTAGGTTTTGCCTTGAACGCGGGTCGTGCCTTAGTTATCGCTGTCAACAAGTGGGACGGTATTGACCAAGGTGTTAAGGACCGTGTTAAGAGTGAACTCGACCGTCGTTTAGGCTTTATCGACTTTGCTCGCATTCACTTTATTTCGGCGCTCCATGGCACAGGTGTTGGTCATCTGTTTGAGTCGATTGAAGAAGCTTACGACAGTGCGACTCGCCGCGTTAGCACCTCTATGCTGACCCGCATCATGCAAATGTCGCAGGATGACCATCAGCCACCGTTAGTGAACGGTCGCCGTGTGAAACTGAAATACGCTCACGCCGGTGGTTATAACCCGCCAATCGTGGTTATTCACGGTAACCAAGTCAGCAAGCTGCCGGATTCTTACAAGCGCTACATGATGAACTACTTCCGTCGTTCATTGAAAGTGGTGGGTACGCCAATTCAGCTACGTTTCCAAGAGGGTGATAACCCGTTTGAAAACAAAGTTGAAAAGCTGACTATGAGCCAAGAGCGTCGCCGTAAACGCGCCCTGAGTCATATTAAAGACCGCAAGGCAAAGTAAATTTGCGCTATTGGCTTAAGCCGAACATAAAAAAGGAACCCTAGGGTTCCTTTTTTGTTGGCGCATTTTAGAGCGCAATTATAAGTCTTGTTTCGACAAAGTGCTTTATGGGCTTGGATCTTGAGCCTTAAGGCTGTTTAGTCTTAGCTTTTATCCGTTATGTGTGTCACGGTCGACTGCACCCGCCCATGGCGTAGGCGAGTGTTTATCCTATCGCCCACACTCAGCTGAGCGGCATTGTCTATGACTTGGTTATTTGCATCTGTGGTGATGCTGTAACCCCGACTCAAGGTGGCTAATGGACTGACTGTTTCCAATTGATGGGCGGCATATTTGATCCGCTGCTCGCTTTGGTTGAGGGTATCCTGAATTGCATCCTGCAAACGTGTCGCTAAATAGCTCAACCTATTGGTCTCGAGTGCGAGCTTGTGCTTTGGGGACTGCTGCTCGAGGCGACTGGCCAGTTGCTGCTGACGGCGACTTAAACCGTGCAGTTTGTTAGACAATGCGGCTTCGAGCCGTAATTGCATCTCATCGAAACGCTGCTCAAATTGCTGCAGGGTACGCTTAGGATCTAAGCGTTGCAGCCTATGTTCGAGCACACTTAAGCGTCTTTCCTGCTTGAGTTGATAGTGGCTGGCGCTCTGTTTAAGGCGCGACAGTACTGTGGCTAAGCGTTGGCTCTTATTGTCGCTATCCTGAGACAGTAGTTCTGCACCCGCAGAAGGCGTCGGGGCGCGAACGTCTGCCACATAGTCACTGATGGTGGTGTCGACTTCATGGCCTACGGCGCTGACAACGGGTAGGGCACTGTTGTAAATGGTATGGGCGAGCGCTTCGCTATTAAAACACCATAAATCTTCGAGTGAGCCGCCGCCACGGGTGAGCAGTAATACATCGACCTCGAGCCGTTGGTTGGCGATATTGATGGCTTGGCAGATATTGATATCTGCGCTCTCGCCCTGTACTTGGGTCGGGTAAATTATTACTTCAATCGATGGATCTCGGCGGGCAAGTACATGCAATACATCGCGAATAGCCGCGCCCGTGGGGGAGGTGATGACTCCAATGCGTTGAATATTTTTTGGAAGCAGGCGTTTAGTGTCGGCGGCGAATAACCCCTGCGCCGCGAGCTTCATTTTGAGTGCTTCAAATTGCTGCGCGAGTAAGCCATCCCCGGCGGGCAGCATAGACTCAATCAATAACTGGTAGTCGCCTCTAGGCTCGTACACGCTAATCGCGCCTTTCACGAGCACCTGTTGGCCATTCACAGGTTTAAAGCTCACGCTTTGGTTGCGCCCTTTGAACATGGCGCAGCGAATTTGTGAATAATGATCCTTAAGGGTTAAATACCAATGACCCGAACTGGGGGCGGAAAAGTTGGATATTTCACCATTTAGCCAGACTTTTCCCAGTTGTCCCTCGAGAATTTGTCTGACTTCACCATTAAGGCGTGAGACGGTATAAATATTATTTTTAGGGACTTGCATGTGTTTTCTCGTGCAAATGGGATTTTTTCACTATTTTCCATTTACCGCCCCCTAGATGCAAGGTATAATCCCGCCGCAATATTTCACCTCTAAAATCCTACTCAACTGGGGAGATGTTGCCTATGCTACGTTTAATTAAAGAAGCGCTAACCTTTGACGATGTGTTACTTGTTCCTGCGCATTCTACTGTACTCCCAAACACCGCCATCCTTAAAACTCGCCTGACCAATACCATTGAACTGAATATTCCGCTTGTGTCTGCCGCTATGGACACTGTGACCGAAGCGCGTCTTGCGATCGCCATGGCACAGGAAGGTGGCTTAGGATTTATTCATAAAAACATGAGCATAGAAAAGCAGGCCGAAGAAGTTCGTAAAGTAAAAATTTACGAAGCAGGTGTGGTTCAACAACCTGTGACGGTAACGCCTTCAACTACGCTGGCGGATCTTAAAGTGCTGACCGCGAAGAATGGTTTTGCGGGTTACCCTGTGGTAAACGAAGCCAATGAATTGGTGGGTATCATCACTGGCCGTGACGTACGTTTCGTGACTGACTGGAGCAAAACCGTAGAAGAAGTGATGACGCCAAAGGCGCGTTTAGTCACGGTTGCGGAAGGCACTAAGTTAGATGAAGTGCAAAAGTTAATGCACTCAAACCGTATCGAAAAAGTGTTAGTTGTCGATGATAACTTCAAGCTGAAAGGCTTAATCACAGTAAAAGACTTCGAAAAAGCCGAGCGTAAGCCGAATGCCTGTAAAGACGAATTAGGTCGTTTACGTGTGGGCGCTGCCGTAGGTGCAGGTGCTGGTAACGAAGAGCGTGTCGATGCGCTGGTGAAAGCCGGTGTTGACGTGCTCTTAATTGACTCTTCTCACGGCCACTCTGAAGGCGTGTTGCAACGTATCCGTGAAACCCGCGCAAAATACCCAGATTTACAAATTATCGGTGGTAACGTGGCAACAGCTGAAGGCGCATTAGCCCTAGTTGAAGCCGGCGTTAACGCGGTTAAAGTTGGTATTGGCCCTGGTTCTATCTGTACCACACGTATCGTGACGGGTGTGGGCGTGCCACAAATTACCGCAGTGTCTGACGCTGCCGAAGCTGTAAAAGGTTTAGGGATCCCAGTTATTGCCGATGGCGGTGTACGTTTCTCGGGTGACTTAGCCAAAGCCTTAGCCGCAGGTGCATCGTGCATCATGGCGGGTTCAATGTTCGCGGGTACTGACGAAGCGCCAGGCGAAACTGAACTCTACCAAGGCCGTGCCTATAAGTCATACCGTGGTATGGGTTCTTTAGGCGCCATGTCTCAAGGTTCTTCTGACCGTTATTTCCAATCTGATAATGCTGCCGACAAGCTGGTGCCAGAAGGCATCGAAGGCCGTGTACCTTACAAAGGCAAGCTCAAGGAAATCATCCATCAACATATGGGTGGTCTGCGTTCATGCATGGGCCTAACGGGCTGTGCCACGATTCAAGAACTGAACGAAAAAGCGCAGTTTGTGAAAGTGACGTCTGCGGGCATGGGCGAGTCCCACGTTCACGATGTGACTATCACTAAAGAAGCGCCAAACTACCGTTCAGGTGCGTAAACGTTTGTGATAACGGGGCGGCGATAAGCCGCCCCGTTATTAAGATTTGTATGCCCTCAAGATTGAACTTCGCAGTCTTGAGCTAAGTTAAAACAATAGATGAGATAAAGGTTATCCATGAGCGATATTCATGAGCATAAGATACTGATCCTCGACTTTGGATCTCAGTACACCCAGCTAATTGCCCGTCGTATCCGTGAAATTGGTGTTTACTGTGAGTTATGGGCGTGGGATGTGACCGAAGCCCAAATCCGTGAGTTTGCCCCTAACGGGATTATCCTCGCTGGTGGCCCTGAAAGTGTGACTGCCGACAATTCTCCCCGCGCACCTGAATATGTGTTTAATGCTGGCGTGCCTGTATTAGGGATCTGCTACGGCATGCAAACCATGTCTGAGCAGCTGGGCGGTAAAGTGATTCAAGGCGTGGGCGAAGGCGAGTTCGGCTACGCTCAAATCGAAATGTTAGCGCAATCGGCCCTGTTTAAAGATATCGAAGATGCAGTCAGTGCTGATGGCAAATCTCTGCTCGATGTGTGGATGAGCCATGGCGATAAAGTTTCGGCGATCCCAGAAGGTTTTGTGGCCGTTGCTAAAACCGATACTTGCCCATTTGCGGCCATGTCTTGTGAGGAAAAACGTTTCTACGGCGTTCAGTTCCACCCTGAAGTCACCCATACCCGCCAAGGTATGCGTATGCTGTCGCACTTTGCCTTAGATATCTGCGGCTGTGCGGCCAACTGGAAACCTTCTTCAATCATCGAAGACGCTATCGAACGCTTGAAAAAGCAAGTGGGCGACGATGAAGTGATTTTAGGTCTATCTGGTGGTGTGGATTCATCGGTAGTGGCCATGCTGCTGCACCGCGCCATTGGCAAAAAATTGACCTGCGTATTCGTTGATAACGGCTTGCTACGTTTAAACGAAGCGAAGCAAGTCATGGAAATGTTTGGTGACCATTTCGGCCTGAACATTGTTCACGTCGATGCGGAAAACCGCTTCCTCGAAGCACTGAAAGGCGAAGCTGATCCTGAAGCTAAACGTAAAATCATCGGTCGTGTATTCGTTGAAATTTTCGACGAAGAAGCCAAGAAATGCGTTAATGCGAAATGGTTAGCCCAAGGCACTATCTATCCAGACGTGATTGAATCCGCTGGTAGCGCCACAGGTAAAGCCCATGTAATTAAGTCGCATCATAACGTTGGCGGTCTGCCAGACGATATGGAGTTAGGTCTGGTTGAGCCACTGCGCGAACTCTTTAAAGACGAAGTGCGTAAGATTGGTCTTGAGCTAGGTCTGCCATACAACATGCTTTACCGCCATCCGTTCCCAGGCCCAGGCTTAGGTGTGCGCGTGCTTGGCGAAGTGAAGAAAGAGTACTGCGATTTGCTGCGCCGCGCCGATGCCATTTTCATCGAAGAGCTGCACAAAGCTGATCTTTATAACAAAGTCAGCCAAGCATTTACCGTGTTCTTACCGGTTCGCTCTGTCGGTGTAATGGGTGATGGCCGTAAATACGATTGGGTGGTGTCACTGCGCGCCGTTGAAACCATCGACTTTATGACCGCTCACTGGGCACACTTGCCATACGATTTCTTAGGCCGAGTGTCTAACCGTATCATCAACGAAATCGACGGTATCTCCCGTGTAGTTTACGATATTTCAGGTAAGCCACCTGCAACCATCGAGTGGGAGTGACCGGTACTGGCTGGCAACGGCAGGCTCTATACCGTCTGGTAGATGGAATTAAAAGTTTCCCTCTCAACGTGATAACCTGAGCCTGTAATAACTTCGCAAGGATGCCAACATGTTGCCGTTGTTGGTTGGCAGGGAAGCCAGCCCGAGCGTCGGCGCACCGCTGCATGTGCGCCATCGTCCGGAACGCCCCCTCCTTTATCAACTTTCTGCTGTAGCTTTATTGCGATTGTTGAGCAGCCGCTGAGCCAGAGCCAATGCTGGCCGGTGAGTACTACAGCATGGCCGACAGTATGCTAACGCCATTTCTCGATCATCTGGAGGGTATCCCAGTGCTGGATGAACAGGGGCCGATTATTGCAGCGGGATAAGTCTGTGCGGATTATTTACAGTGGGTCAGGGCCAGAACCTCCGCCTGGGTGTTGGCGGAGTCTTGATATTTCTAATGGTTAAATACAGCTGCCATGAGTTATAGTTACTGGCAATTCAATATGGAGGTTAGACAGTGACATTTAGGGATTTGTTCAAGCTTAATACGGAAACAGCGGCACCGGTTATTCAAATCATCAGTCACGAAACCCTGCGGATTCGCGCCTGTTGCATTCAAGCAGCCACAGACCTGAACAGAGACCTCTACATATGGAATATGCCCCTAGGCTTGAGGAAATATGATTTCGATGACAATTCCTGGGAATCCGAGGACCAAGGTGAACAGCCTCACGAAGCCTTGGAGTGGCTGATTGAATCTTCGCAAGACCAATCTGAATTCATCCTGCTTCTGGAAGACTTCCATCATTTCCTGAATGAGCACACCCTGATCAGCCGCTTGCGTGCATTTGCGATCGCCGTTGCTAGTCGTGAAATCAATAACGTCACAGTTGTGTTATCCCAGCCTGCTCCTTTACTGCCTCCAGAATTGGAGAAAGAGGTACAGGTGATGGAAATGCCATTACCGGATACCGATGACCTCAAAACTCTGATGCGACAGGCCAAGCAGCGATATGAACTGGGCGACAGGGACTATCAAGAGTCATCCGCTCTGATTGAGTCCGCACTTGGTTTATCAACCAGCGAAGCCCAATTAGCTTTCTCAAAAGCCGCTTGTCAGTTCAGACGTCTCACCGAATCTGAAATCCCTTTTATAGTTAAAGAAAAAGAGCAGGTGATTCGCAAGAGCGGACATCTGGAATACTTTCATCCGAAAGCCACACTCGACGATATCGGCGGCCTCGATAACCTCAAATCCTGGCTGAATCGCCGTCGTCAGTCGTTCACCAAAGACGCCCGTGATTTTGGCCTGGAAACTCCCAGAGGGGTGTTGTTGCTCGGTTTGCCGGGCACAGGCAAGAGCCTGGCCGCCAAAGCAGTGGCGAATGCCTGGCAGCTGCCTTTATTGCGTCTGGATATGGGTAAAATCTACGGCGGTATTGTGGGTCAGTCTGAGGCAAACATCCGTTCTGCACTACAAACTGCCGAAGCGCTGGCACCCAGCATTCTCTGGGTCGATGAAATCGAAAAAGGCCTGTCGGGCCTGCAAAGTTCTGGTGCAACCGATGGTGGAACCACCTCGCGGGTACTAGGGACTTTTCTGACCTGGATGCAGGAAAAGGAAAAACCGGTGTTTGTGGTTGCGACTGCCAACCATATTGCACAATTGCCGCCTGAGTTACTGCGGAAAGGCCGGGTCGACGAAATTTTCTTTGTTGATCTACCGGCGCAGCAAGATCGCAAAGACATTATCTCTATTCACCTGAAACGCCGAAATCGCCTGGATGATTTTACTCAAGACGAATTGGATGAGTTGGCGATTGTCAGCAAAGGCTTTACCGGCGCTGAACTGGAAGAAGCCGTCAAGGAAGCCATGTTTCTGGCCTTTGACGAAGGGCACCAGTTAAACAAGGACGATATCCTTAAGGCCATTAAGGCCACTTCACCACTGTCTTTAACCATGGCAGAAATGATTAATGACACTCGCGCATGGGCCAAGGGGCGCGCAGTGCCTGCAAGCTCTGCCGAGCCAGAAGCTCTGGAGCTTTCCAATAGTAAAAAGCCCCGTCTCAAACAGGAAGGCGAAAATCCTTTCGTGAAATAATGATCTGGATAGCTTGTTATGGAAAACCCGTTTTTTACTGCCCTTGAACAACAAGGTTTCACGGCAGACACACTAGCCAGCCAGACCAACAGTGTCCTGATGCCGTTTATGCATTACCTGAATAACAGCATCAAGGCACTGGAGAACAAGGAAGTCAGCTGTGTATGGAAGCCTGTTGCCAGTAAACGGTATCAGCTCAAGCCTGACAAACGTATCTGGCAACTGTTGCCAGTGAGCGAAATAGATGTTTTCGTCGGCAAGGAAGGCTGGTTTGAGATTCTTACTGTTGATGGTGAGTTACCTGATGCTGATTTTGACCCGGATGAAAAAGATCCGATCCAGCAAGGTAAAGGTAAAGGTCGGCGGGAGACAGAGATATCTGATGGTGGATATATCGCTTCAGCTTACCAACTGTATTTACCCAACCTTGAGTTGGATGACGATCCGATTTCATGGAGCGGTTATCAGCTGGCACTGCGTCCATTAGCTGTTCAGCTTGACCAGTTAGAGTCGGTTTATATCGACGGCCAGCCATGCAAGGTTACGAAACAGACGGGTGCTCGTCTGACTCTGCAAGGCCATGTAAAAGCCAGCAGTAAACTGTCTATTGGTGGGCAAGATACGCCTTTCACCTTGATTAAAGGACTGGACGAAACCCGCCTTAAACAATGGCAAGCCAAATCCAATGGCAATGGTTGGCTGCTGTTTTCAGAGGCGCGTCCACGGCTGGATGGCCATAAGCTGGACGACATTACAGAGAAGCAACTGGCTGGGCTGAGTTGTGGTCACTTTCAAAGTCAGGGGCAATCCCTGCAAAGTGATCACTGGGAGCTACGTGTAGAAGGCAACAAGCAAGCGCAAAGCCTGATACTGGAAAGCCGGGCTAACGAGAAATTCAAGGATTCAGATTCTCTTACCTGCTCCGCATTTCCAGCTCTTCTCTGGCAACTGGAGCCTGCCAAAGTCGAAGAAAAGTGGATTCAGTTGATCGAAAAAGAAGGTGGCGAGGATACTGGTAAATCCGACCTGGACTATTTCTTTGACGATAACCAGAACATTAAAATCCTCGACTCTACTCAAGGCAAATTTGATGATGGCTTCCGCGTACTCAAGGCTCGTCAGGATGAACGCCAGATCCTGCTGGCCAGAAATATCAAAGGTAAGAAAAACTGGAATAGCGAGTATCCATCCCAACAAGGGAAGTCCTGCGAGATCCGCGTGAGCGTGGATACCAGCCAGCTCAAACGTCAGAAGGATGCCATCAATCAACTGATGAGCCGACCATCGGGTGGTCATTGGCCTTTGATTCAGATGTTGCAAAAGCGTGAGCAAACACGTTGGCCAGACATCCCGCCTGTACGAATCGTTGAATCCGAGTGGAAAGTACTGACAGACCCGAATTTCGATGGCTGTGATCGTCAGCGCGAGTTTGTTACCAAAGCCTTGGCGAACGAAGATTTCACGATTCTGGATGGCCCTCCAGGTACGGGGAAAACCACCACTATTCTTGAACTGATCATGCAGCTGGTGTTGCAGGGTAAACGCGTTCTGTTATCGGCCTCAACCCATGCCGCCATCAACAACGTGCTGGAACGCATCAAGGAAAACCCAGCGCTGTCAGCACAGATATTTCCGCTGCGCATCGGGGATGAAAACAACGCCATCGGAGTTGAAGAATACCAGTTCGATAATCTGCTCAGCGGTCTTCAGAAAATCCAAGGGTGTGATCAACTCAGCAAGCAGTTAATGGTGGATTCTTCCAATCTTGTTTGTGGCACCACCATAGGTATCCTGAGACTGTTCAATAATCGCGAGGTGTCACTGGATACCGGCGAACCGCCGTTTGATGTGATGATCATCGACGAGTGCAGTAAAACCACCTTTCAGGAATTCCTAGTGCCTGCGCGTTTTGCCAAACGCTGGGTATTGGTAGGCGACGTGCGTCAGCTATCACCGTTCACTGATCGTGAGCAAATTGTTGCCAACCTCGATAATCTGATGCTGGTTCCGCCCAAAGGCAAAACACCAGGTCAGAACCTTTCTGCAGCAGTCCAGCAAGCCTGTTTTATTTTGGAAGAGCTGCGAGGCAATCATCAATCTCCGTATTCACAGCCAATGCTGGTGCCTGTTACACCTGACGTTGCAAACGCATTGGTTGAAGAGATTCGAACACGCACTTCACTGCCAAAACTTGCCAAGGGCCTGGATAACTTGCTGATCGTAATGGCAAGAGAGGGACGTTATACCGATGGCCATCAGCTTGGGCTGAAACAGATCCAGCAGAAGCCGGATCAACTGTATCGTCACAATCTTTGTTTCGTCGAAGAAGGTTGCCTGGGCGAGATTGCCCAATGGATTCCTGACGATATGTTGATTCTGCATCCCGATTGGCGCCACACCTCCCAAGCAGCGCGCCATAGGGTTTCGGGAACTGGCTGTAAGTCGTTCAAAGTTAAAACCTCTGATTACACGGATACAGTGCAGGTTCATAAGGAACTACTCGACCGGTTCGACAGCACCAAATGGTCGGAAGAGGTGTGTTGGCGTCTGGAGCGCGAGTACTGGCTGCGGCTATCCGCCAACCAGAAGAAGAAAACCGGCTATCTGGAGGACACACTGGAACGGCTTTTCCCCAAGTCAGTATCAGCTGATGGCCGAATTCATGTACTCAAGAATATTGCTTTCCCGTCGATTCTGGAGGCCCTATCGGGGGATGGTCTGGTCAAACGCAAGAATGATGATCCAACGACCTTGAATCAGGGGTTTGATGCTTCTGAGAAGTTCCAACGTTATACGACGCTGACCTATCAGCATCGAATGCACCCGGATATTTCAGCATTCCCTCGACAGCAATTTTACCCACAAGGTGTTTTGAAGGATGGCGGTAAAACGGCTTCTGACCGAGCATGGCAATACACAAGGTATAAGTCTCGTAATATCTGGCTGGATGCTCGCGGAATAACCTTGCGGGGCAATAGCAACAAGCAAGAAACTCTGGCTCTGATTAGTGAACTTGATGCGTTTTGTGATTGGGCTGCAGGAAAAAGCAAAAACAAAAAAGGCGAAACATTCGACGTTGCGATTTTGACCTTCTACAAGGGTCAGGAAAAAGCCTTGCGGGAAGCCCTACAAAAGCTGCCGGGTAATGCCAATCGTTATGCAAGGTTTAATTTCAAAGGTATATCGATCAAGTTGGCGACAGTGGACTACTTCCAGGGCCAGGAAGCAGATGTGGTGTTTCTGTCGATGGTGAATACCCATCGTGATGGCTTTATGGACTCACCTAACCGCCTTAACGTCTCCATTACCCGTGCCCGCTATCAGTTAGTGATTGTTGGGCATCATGAATATTTCTCTCAGCAGTCTCGTACTCTGGAATTAAAAAAACTCGCAGAATCCTGCAATGTTGTGACTGAAAACAGCCAAAAACCGTCTCATCATCCTGCAGGTAAGAAAGGGACATCTCATTAATGAGTGGCAATAAAAACAACAGAATGAAGCCGTTAGCGGAACGTAAAGTGAATGCTCCAGCAGATGCTGCTAATCAATTCAGTGGCGATAAGAAACAGGCTGATGGCTCGCTGGCCTTAACGCTCAGCAGAACCGTTCAGTTGAAACGTTATCCCATCATCGCAAGGGTTACGTTTTTACGGGAACGCCCCGATCTGGTGTCCTTGTTAAAGAGTATGCAAAACAATCCGGCCGATATGCCGCCTCGACTTAAGCAGTATCTCAAACAGGAAACGCTGTGGAATGAATCAGGCATTACAGATAAGGGTCAGCAAGTCATTGATAGTGGCCTGTTCGAAGCTAAAGAGCGTGGTCTTTACCATATCTGGTACACAGAAAACGACCCGCTTTTGGGGTATCGTCCGACGTTTATTCAGAGGGATACAGCGTTCTTTGAACCCAATATGCAAAGCTGGAAAAAAGGATCTGACGCGGCTCGATCAAAATTCCGAGTAGATGACTCGTTACAATTGAGCGTTCTAGAGGAATCCTTTGTCGATCGCAACAAGACGGAACTGAAAAATATAAGTTTACAGATTGTCTCGCTTGAGCCGGAAGTGATTTGCTCGCCCGAGAAGTCAGCAGAGGTTCATCTTGAATGGAGACTCGGCTTGTCAACATCGCAGCTCAGCCTGACAGGCCAGCTGGATATGTTGCAATTCAATCAGAATAAAGCCAGCTTACGCCCTGAAAAGTTGGAACTCTCCATTAATGATTTTGGTGATCGCCTGAACGATATCATGGCGGCTATCGCTGGAGAATTCGACGGCCACTGGCTGCCTAAAGACCGTCGCTTGCAGAGTTCGCTGGAGTCGATTCAGCGTTATCCATCAGCAGTGCAGAAATTTCAGATCGGCAGTTTTAATCGCTCAGGTCTGACAACCGATATGGGTGAGTTTCAGTCGGTTCAGGCCAAACACATTCCCATTCAGCCACTTAACCAATCCGATGCTGAGAAATGGCAGCGTTTCTGGCTTGAAGACTTCTACCGCCGAAAATACCACTCATCGGCAGAGGCCCGTAAACAGCAGGCCGAATGGCTGGATCATATCGCCTTACATGATTTTGAACTGCCATTTAAAGAACAGCAGCCATTGTTGTCAGAGCTATCTCGCGAAAGTCAGCCACTGGCGTATTGGCATATTGCGGCGATGGCCGATCTGACTCCGTCCAGAAGCCGTAAGCTACGCATGCCGATCAGTCTGGTAAACGGTGATCCATTGGCTCTCGAGGACCTGCTGAAACAGTTGTCAGGAGGCGAATACATTAAACACATCATCTATTCAGATCGTTATGTACATACCTCACGTCAGAGCCGCAACCTGAGTTATGTGGCTGCTTATTTTTCTGATGCCGAAGGCTTGCTGTTGACGCTGGATAGGCAACATGGAAAAGAAGCAGAACTGCCAGCAAACTGGTCACGCGACATCCTGCACAAGCAAAATGATAACCACGGTCGCTACTGGATTCTGGTCGGTACGGAGCATACCTGGTGCTGGGAATGCAGCAGCGGGCTGGATTTTATTCGCGAGAATAGTGGGAAATTCATTGTTGATGGCTCACCGACCTTCACTCCGAAAGAGGTGGCAACTCTGCCTCGATACTTGCAAGACCAGATCAATAAAACCGCAGTGGAGGCTCTCTGATGACACGGATCGTACCTCGTCAGGAACAATTTCGAATCGATTACCAGAACGAGCATTTACCGGCTTTATTCAGCAAGCAGGCGTCTGATGCAGACTTCAGTAGCGCTTTGCCGATACTGAATAGTGAGTTTCTCAGCCGGATTATCTCCATGGCTCGTCTGACCCTGCTGATTGCCTGTGAGCAACTGAAAGACGAATCGCTGATTCAGGCCATCAAAGAGCAGGCAGAAAAAGGCATTCGTATTTATCTGCTGTTGGGCGAGAAAAACGCCAACAAGGTGGCGATTGACGTGTTGTCTGGCCGCTGCCTCATTCGCTCGGGTGTGAGCCAGCAAGGTGCTCTGATGCTGGTGGATCACACCACCACTCAGGCTCAAGGGTGGCTATTGATGTCTGGTCAGCCTTTGGTATCTGCTGTTCAACCTGCTTGGGGAATCCAGCTGGAGCCGCAACAGATCGATGACAGCTTCCGCAGCTTCTGCAAACTGTTCTGGGAAAATAGCAATGAGGAATACCTCCAACAGAACCAGCAACAATCCAGCGTTCAGCACCCGGATGGCGCCGTCGTTACTAACCACTCTCATCAGCTATGCAGCACCTTACACGATTGCCTGAGCGATACGCTGGAGCATCTGCAAGCTGCTACTCATTCTAGCTTTAGAGCTTCCGGTAAGAGCTGGCGTTTGCTGCTGGGGACTCATTCCAATGAAATAGCAAGACAGGCTCGTGTTGGTGTAGCGCTTACCGATAATCAAATTCCGTCTCTTTTGTTGTCTGGTGATGGCAACTGGTTATTGCCAGATGAAACAGACTTTGCTGTTGCCAACTGGTGCTTAAAGCTATCTCCTCAGCAAAGCAAAAAGCTTGTACAAGCCTACGAACAGGCCTTTGAAGAGGCTGCATGGCAGTATCAAGACAACACTTTGATTAGCGAATGTTCAGATCAGCAGCGACTTCGTTTCGCCGACCAACCGGGCTCGGAATGTGTGGTTGAAAATGTTCGTGAAATCGAGCTTGAGGATATCAGCACCCAGAGTATCGACAGCTTCCTGAATGATGATGCCGAGCAGCTGGCATCAGGGGGGACGGGCTGGCAACGCAGCCAGCTGGCCCACTTTATTGATTATAACGTGGTGGTACACCCGCCTTACTGCCCTGAGTTTGCAAAGCCGGATGCCTTATATCAGGCCTGGGAAAATGCAGAAAAAGATTGGCAGCAACGCCTTGATGTGCTCACTAATGCCCAGTCCAAAATCGACCAACAGCAAGCAAGTATCGCTGACAAGTTAAGAGGCTTTATCAAGGGGTTCTTACTCGGGCAGGGACAATCGGTGAAATCCCTGAACCTGGAAATAGACACCCTTAAGAATTGGTCGGTCACGAAGGCTACACCGGCAGAGCGAGAGCTGCATCGCCAGCAATTAGAATCCTTGCAGGATAAAATTCGCAAGCGTGGCTCCGACACTGATCAGGAGTTGGATAAAGCCGAGCAAAACCAACGCTGGGAACTGCAGCGTGACAGGCTGAAAGCCGATCAGTCGAAGGCGAACGAGCTGTTTAAACAGAAGTCGTTTGCTCTTGGCCAGTTGGAAAAGAATAAGACAGAGGCCATTTCTCTGGTTGAGCGATCATTCAGATCTAGCTGGATTTTCGCTACCGAAAACCTGACGGAACAGCAGCTGAATGACACCGAAATCAACGGTATTCAGCCGGAGCAATTTCTTGCAGAAACTCTGCCAGAGATTCCTCAGGCAGCACCAAAAGATGCTGATGAGCCGGAAAAGCAGGCTCGACAGGAGGCTATTCAACAAGCCAAATCCAGACGTGAAGAATTAACACAACAGGCTCGCCAGGCCTGTATAAAAGCCAGACGAGAAGCTCTGCAGTCGATGGATGTGGGTCAGGCTAACAATTGGAAAACATCCATTAAAGAGAAACTTTGGAAAAAGCATTACAGCGCTTTTGAGCGCTGCTTAGCTGATCATGAACAAGGCGTGAAGAAAATCGAGCGTGATATCCAGGAGGCTCAAAAAGCGCTGGATAACAGCAGAGCGGAACAGGAGCGAGCAGAAAAGGCACTGAATGAACACGGTTCATCGTTTGTGTATCAGCAGAAACAAGCATTCGATGCCTTTGCCAAACAGCTCGGTCTGAAAGGTAATACAGCTGCTGAAAACCAATTCCAATGGCCAGCAGAGGAGCTGCCTGCAGAAGGAACAGAACTGCGCACACATCAACAGGATCGTTATCTGGTGATATTCGATGACGATCATATTGATCGGGCCCAACTGGATGCTGAACGTTTGAATGCAAAAATCGTATGCGACAAGGAGTCAGCTAATGCCTGAACAAAAAATCACGCTTACGATTGATGATGACGGGGCTATTACCGCTACAACCAGCGGCTTCAAGGGCGAAAGCTGTCTGGAGGCGCTGGATGAATTACTCAATCTGGAAGGTGTCGTCAGCTGCGTCAAGAAGACCGATGAATATCATCAGCAGCAGACCCTGCAAACGGCTCGGGTTCAGTCGCTCAGGGGGAAATCCTGATGAGTGCTGTAATCAAAACCGCTACGCCATTTGTGATTGAAGAAGTGCTGATGGAGGCTCTGACAGCGGTTGGGGCTGAACCACGAAGAGTCAGTTCAAGTGATGTTGATCTTGTTCAGCGCAATCGACTTCAGATTGGGGATATTCTAACGAATCGTAGTGATTACAACGGTCGCCAGCTATTTCGGTTTGAGCTAGATCGTTGGGTAATGATGCATGATTCAGATGAGTATGCAGGTCGTACCGTCGATCGCTTTTCAGAAAAGGGTTATATCAAGGTTTCCAGATTTCTGACTGATGTGAGTGGTGCTTACGAATCTGCTTATGGAATGTATCTGGAAAAACTGGCTGAGCAGGAACGAATCCGCCTTGAGGAAGAACGTAAAGCGAGGGTTGAAACTACTCGCCAGCAAGCCATTGCCAAGGCCAAAGCCCAGGGTTATTCAGTTAAGGAAACTACCAACAGCAAAGGCCAGATTCAGTTGGTACTGACCCGTATGGTGTAGCTATGCGACAGGACTATGGTGAGTACTTTAACGTTGCGCATATTGAACCAGAAAGCCATATATATGGCCCTGGCAAACGTTACGTTATTTGGCTTCAGGGTTGTTCGTTAGCTTGTAAAGGATGCTGGAATCAGCAGATGTGGTCATTTGAGCCTGAACAATTGATACATCGGGAGCAATTATTGGATGAAATTCTCCAATATAGAGATATTGATGGCATAACCCTACTTGGAGGTGAGCCTCTACAACAGGCACAAAACGCACGTTGGTTATTAAGTTCTTTTAGGCGCTCCTCGGGCTGTTCGACGGTTTTATATACCGGTTTTACATATAGTGAGCTAGTAAAGCGCAATGATTGGGCATTGCTCAGAGAACATTGTGACTTGATGATAACCGGTCGCTACTCTTATTCTTTAAGGAATACGAATCTTCGTTGGAGGGGCTCGTCAAATCAGGAATTAATTTACCTAGCGGGGGGCAGAATTCCTCTAGAGCCGCCAGAAGACGCTAACGAGGTCGAAGTAATTATTGATGAAAATGCTGCTATCAGAGTTCTTGGTTACCCAGACAGCGGCTTTTTCGGGACTTTAATAGATTTAGAGTCACTTGGATTTGTCTAGCTTGACTTTCAGCCCTGGGTGTTGAAGTCGGCATCGTTGCCAGCCAGGCGCGGGCTTGTTGCAGGTCTGCCACCAGGTTGATGGTTGCCAGTTGTGCTGTCAGCCACTCGACCATGGCTGCTGCAATGTACTGGTAACGACCTTCAAACGGGCCGTCGTGTTGTATGGCGATGGCGACAAAGGAATCCAGTTATGCCAGTAAGAGCCGGACATTCGCGGCCGTCGACTGCATCGGCCCGTGGTGGGTTAGGTACATAAAGTTGGGTTCAAGTGCAATCAGCCGTTCGATACTCGCACGAATGGCGAGCGGATCTAAGTGCACCGGTGTGGTGGTGACAAACAAAAGGTTTTAGCCCGCAGGCGAGTCGAACACCTTGTAGGAAATACTGTGACTGCTGCTGTCGTGAACACTGAAATGGTGTTTAGCGTGTCTGGGGCGTCTCAACATGTAGCTCTTGGCGAAAGATGCTTTGTAAAAGCCGCCCGAGGCATCCTAGTTGAGTTGGATGTTTGTGATGATAATGCGGGTGAGTCGGCTATCTGAAGAGGCTAATCCGACATTTTGAGCGTTTTTACGATTCATGGAATTTTTCATGTTTTTTGATGGAGTTTTTCTTCAAGGTATTGTTTTATAATTTATTTGTTGTTCTATTGATAGTCGAGAAGGAAAAATTCTTTATCTTGATGACATGCATTAACGAAAGGCGCCAAGTGCGCCTTTTTTATTGGTTATGGGTATAATTGCCCAAATTGTTGATTAAAGAGAATCCTTAAGTGGAGCAGATAAAACTGGACCCCAAAACCTTGCATGCGAAAACAAATAGCTCTGATGAACTTGGTTGTGATGAAGTGAGTGCTGATGTGCTAGCTGGCGAGCAACCTTGTCTCGAGCAAGCTAGTCTTGAACAAGCTCGAGTCGATGAACATTGGATGCGTGTCGCGATGACTATGGCTGAAAAGGCTGAGGCTGCGGGTGAAGTACCAGTGGGGGCGGTTTTAGTCAAAGATGGTCAGCAAATCGCGGCCGGATATAACTTGTCTATCAGTGAGCACGACCCCTGCGCCCATGCTGAAATTCAGTGTTTACGAGCAGCGGGGCAAACGATTGAAAACTATCGCCTCCTTGATACCACTCTTTACGTTACCCTCGAACCTTGTGCAATGTGCGCCGGAGCTATGGTGCATAGCCGGATTGCCCGCGTGGTCTTTGGTGCAAAAGATGAGAAGACTGGCGCAGCGGGAACCGTGCTTAACCTCTTGCAACATCCTGCTTTTAATCATCAAGTTGAGGTGACATCTGGGGTGTTAGCGCAGGAATGTGCTGACCAATTGAGCCGCTTTTTCAAGCGTCGCAGGGAGGAGAAGAAGGCTTTAAAACAGGCTCAAAAGGCGCAGCAAGGAACGCTATCCTAGAGGAGTTTATGGACTCGCTTTAGCGTTAGTCTTGGGATTGGATAAACGTAAAAAACAGTTTGTGACGATTTAGCACCCGACGATGACGAATTTTCAGTAAGGTGCGGCGGCGTGATGCATTGTTATTGATGGTTTTTCTTCTCATATAGACCCCGTTTTCAATCTTGTTATTGTCTTGGTTATGTTGCTTTAGTTAACAGCTATGGGTTAACACGCAATAATTATTATATCGACCTGTCACTATGACAGTATCAGCAGAGATCTCGGGCGACAATCCCCCTCGATGCATCTGCTCTATAAAGCAGCGTTTTTAGCCCAAAGCGAGCTCACTTTAGCCTGTAATCACTTAATCTAAGATTAAAATCGTGGTGTGATGGTCGCAAAAAAGCAAGGCTGCGGCGCAAGTCAAGTTATTGAGGGGGAAGCGGTTAGGGCTATTTCGGCTTATCTGGGCTAAGTGTGCCAGGCACTGGCGCTGGGCCATCTTCCGAGGCGAGATCGCTCGGCTCTTCCTCATCGCTATTTTGCTGTTTAGATTGATTATCGACCCAGACTAAGGTGTCGTAATAACGGCGAATGCTGTCGACGTAATGCACGGCTTCGCTACCACGGGCATAGCCGTAGCGCGTCTTTTGGTAATATTTACGCTTTTGTAGCAGTGGCAATACCTTTTTAAGATCCCGCCAGGCGTTGGGATTAAGCTCCATGGACTCAGCGAGTTTACGAGCGTCTTCCACATGGGCATAACCGATATTGTAAGAGGCCAGCGCAAACCACATGCGTTGACTCTCGGGGATAGACTCGGGCAGACGGTTGATCATATCCCGTAAATAAGCGGCGCCGCCGCGAATACTTTCTTCCGCATCGAGGCGATTTGTAATGCCAATTTCTTTGGCGGTCGGTTGTGTCAACATCATCATGCCGCGCACTCCAGTGGGTGAGCGGGCATTAGGATTCCAATGTGACTCTTGATAACTGGTTGCCGCCAATTTACGCCAATCTAAGTCACCGGCGTGGGTTTCGAATAGCTGACGATAACGCGGCAGCACGGTTTCGATGGCGCGCAGGAAGGCACGGGTATCGATATAGTCGAAACGCTTAACGTGGCCAAAGTACTTTTCGTTTAAGTGATCGAGTGTGCCGGCAAGTTTTTCTTGGTGCCAAAACGCCAATAACTGACTCATCAAACCGTCACTGTGCGTGGGTGGCAGCAACCAAACCACATCGAGCTTTTCTTCTAGCACGAGCCCTGAACGCAGATCCGGTAAGTAACGGCGGTTAATCTGCACGCTGCTCGAGTCGGCGATGGTGTAGTCGATTTCCTTGTTGGCGATCATCGCCAGCAGCTCTTCGCTGTCTTTATCTGTGACTTGATCCCACACTAGCGTCGGATGGCGTTTCTGTAATTGCGTCAAGGTTTCCACAAACGAAGAGTCGGCAATTACGGTAATTTTACCTTTTAAGTCAGTGATATCTTTGGGTGTTGGCATGCCTTCACGGTAAACCAGTACTTGATTGACGCGATACAGCGGCGGGCCTAAACGGAATTGTTCGCGCCGCGCTGGAGTTTCTGTCATCCCCGCAGCAATGATATCAATCTCGTTTTTTTTCAGTGCATCATAGAGTTCGGCGCGGTTGGTATAAGGCACCATTTTTAAGGGCACATCGAGATACTCGGCAAAGAGCACCGCCATATCATAATCGAAGCCACTGTTGCCTTGGCCCGAGGTCATATAAATTTGCGGCCCATAAAGGGTGCCGACCCTTAATTCGGTGAGTTTATGGGGGACATATTCTGTTTCTTCCACGGTCACTTGCTGACAAGCCGTCAGTAAGAAACCTAAGATAATCGCGAACAGAAATCGAGTCATTAAACACACTTTATTAAATAAAATCAAAATGATGAACAGTAGAAGGTCAGTGAGGTAACAAGGATAAACTGGCTGACATTGCTGTGATTATATCCGTTTGTCGCCAATTGCGTTAAAAAAATCGTACCGCATGGAATACGAAGGAGGGGAAAAGGACCGCTTTTTATCTTAATAGGAAACACTGTTTTACGTAAGGTCACAGGTGATTTGTGACAGACATTTCCTTATAATAGCGCCATCTCTGACCCCTGCAATTATAAATATAAGGTGAATTGACGTGATGGAGATCATCCGCGGAGCCCCAGCACTCTCGACGTTTAGAGTGCAAAAGCTAATGGAGGCCTGCGTAAACGCTGCGCTTCCGGTACGCCAAATCTATGCTGAGTATGTTCATTTAGCGGATTTGAGCGAGTTGCTTGAGACCAATGAGCGCGAGCAACTTGAAAAAATTCTCACCTATGGACCTGCTATCGAAGCCCATACCCCCCATGGTTCACTCCTGTTTGTTACTCCCCGCCCCGGCACAATTTCTCCATGGTCTTCTAAAGCCACTGATATCGCCCACAATTGTGGCTTAGGTAAAGTGAAGCGCTTAGAGCGTGGTGTTGCCTATTATGTGGAGTCAGACACTTTGACTGTCGAGCAGCAACAAACCCTTAAAGGGTTATTGCATGACCGTATGGTTGAAGTGGTACTGGACGATTTTGTTAAGGCTGATGTGCTGTTTAAGCGCACTGAACCTGCGCCTTTCAAGAGTGTGAACGTGTTGGCTGAAGGTCGCCGTGCCCTTGAAGTGGCTAACGTCGAAATGGGTCTGGCGCTCGCCGAAGATGAAATCGATTATTTAGTCGAAAACTTTGTGCGTTTGAACCGCAATCCAAACGATATTGAACTGATGATGTTTGCTCAAGCTAACTCTGAGCACTGCCGTCACAAGATTTTTAACGCAGATTGGACAATTGATGGGCAGGCGCAGCCTAAGTCTCTGTTCAAGATGATTAAAAACACCTTTGAAACCACACCAGACCACGTGTTATCTGCCTATAAAGATAACGCCGCAGTGATGGAAGGTTCGGTTGCGGGACGTTTCTTCCCCGATCCAAACGGTGTTTACAGCTATCACACTGAGCCGATGCACGTGCTGATGAAAGTGGAAACCCACAACCATCCTACGGCAATCAGCCCATACCCAGGTGCGGCGACAGGTTCGGGTGGTGAGATCCGCGACGAAGGTGCAACCGGTCGTGGCTCTAAACCTAAAGCGGGTTTAACTGGTTTTAGCGTATCGAATTTAAAAATCCCAGGTTTTGTACAACCTTGGGAAGGCAACTACGGTAAGCCTGAGCGTATCGTCAGCGCGCTGGACATTATGACCGAAGGCCCACTTGGCGGCGCGGCGTTTAACAACGAGTTTGGTCGTCCAGCCCTGTTAGGTTACTTCCGTACCTATGAGCAAGAAGTCTCTAGCCACAACGGTGTAGAAGTCCGTGGTTATCACAAGCCGATCATGTTAGCAGGTGGTTTAGGTAACATTCGCGAAGAGCACGTCCAAAAAGGCGAAATCACCGTCGGTGCTAAGCTGATCGTACTCGGCGGCCCTGCGATGAACATCGGTCTTGGCGGCGGCGCTGCCTCTTCGATGGCGTCTGGTCAATCGAGCGAAGATTTAGACTTTGCGTCGGTTCAGCGTGAAAACCCAGAAATGGAGCGTCGCTGTCAGGAAGTGATCGACCGCTGCTGGCAATTAGGCGATAAAAACCCAATCCAATTTATCCACGACGTGGGCGCGGGTGGTTTATCTAACGCTTTCCCAGAGTTAGTGAACGATGGCGGCCGTGGTGGTATCTTCAATCTGCGCAACGTGCCATCGGACGAGCCGGGCATGAGCCCGCTGGAGATCTGGTGTAACGAATCGCAAGAGCGTTATGTGCTTTCGGTTGCGGCCGAAGACCTGCCTTTATTTACGGCGATTTGTGAGCGTGAGCGCGCACCGTTTGCGGTAGTGGGCGAGGCGACGCAAGAGCAGCATTTAACCCTAGCCGACAGCCATTTCGATAACAATCCTATCGATTTACCACTTGAGGTGTTATTAGGTAAAGCACCTAAGATGAGCCGTAATGTGGTGTCTAAAAAGGCTGTTTCTCCTGCACTTGAGCAAAGCAAGATCGATGTGAAAGAAGCGGTTAAACGCATTCTTAGTCTGCCAACCGTGGCGGACAAAACCTTCCTGATCACCATTGGTGACCGCACGGTAACGGGTCTAGTGAACCGTGACCAAATGGTTGGCCCATGGCAAGTACCCGTCGCAGATTGCGCGGTAACGGCGGCAAGTTTTGATACCTATGCCGGTGAAGCCATGTCTATGGGTGAACGTACGCCGCTAGCTCTGCTCGATTTTGGTGCCTCTGCCCGTATGGCGGTTGCCGAATCGATTATGAACATCGCAGGTGCGGATATTGGTTCGTTCAAACGTATCAAACTATCGGCTAACTGGATGTCTGCCGCGGGTCACCCTGGCGAAGATGCGGGTCTTTATGAAGCGGTTAAGGCCGTGGGTGAAGAGCTGTGTCCTGAGCTGAGCCTGACCATTCCTGTCGGTAAAGATTCCATGTCGATGAAAACCGCATGGCAGCAAGATGGTGTAAGCAAAACCGTCACGGCACCTATGTCGCTAGTCATTTCTGCCTTTGGTGTGGTGCAGGATATCCGTAACACGGTAACGCCTGAGCTTCGCAGTGATAAAGGCGAAACCTCGCTGTTATTAGTCGACTTAGGTGCTGGCAAAAACCGTTTAGGCGGTTCTTGTTTGGCACAGGTTTACGGTGAGTTAGGTGATATCGCACCGGACTTAGACGATGCAGCACTGTTACGTGGTTTCTTCGAAACCATGCAAAAACTGGTGGCGAAGAAGTCGGTTATTGCATACCACGACCGCAGTGACGGTGGTTTATTCACCACCTTAGTGGAAATGGCCTTTGCCGGTAACACGGGTCTGTCTATTGACTTAAGTGCACTGCAAGGTACTGACGTTGAACGTCTATTCAATGAAGAACTCGGTGGCGTACTGCAAGTGAGCCGCGCGGATGTCGAGCTTATCACAGCGCAATTCGCCCAAGCAGGCGTGCCTTGCCATATGATTGGCTCTTTAGCGAATGACCAACGCATCACCATTAAAGATGGTGCGCGTGAAGTGTTCAGCGAGACGCGTGTTGCACTGCGTACTATCTGGTCTGAAACCACTTACCGCATGCAAGCGCTGCGTGATAACCCAGCCTGTGCATTAGAAGAATTTAAGCTTAAGCAGGATGAAACCGACTTAGGTTTAACGGTTAACTTAAGCTTCGATCCAAATGAAGACGTTGCTGCGCCGTACATCCTCAAAGGTGCTGCACCTAAGATGGCGATTCTGCGTGAGCAGGGTGTTAACTCCCATGTGGAGATGGCCGCAGCATTCGATCGCGCAGGTTTTGAGAGCCGCGACGTGCATATGTCAGACATTCTGTCGGGCCGCATTAGCCTCGAAGAGTTCCAAGGCCTGGTGGCCTGTGGTGGCTTCTCCTACGGTGACGTATTAGGTGCGGGTGAAGGTTGGGCTAAGTCTATCCTGTTCAACGAGCGTGCTCGCGATGAGTTCTCACGTTTCTTCGAACGTGACTCAAGCTTTGCTCTTGGTGTGTGTAACGGTTGCCAAATGCTGTCTAACCTGAAGGAAATCATCCCTGGTAGTGAGCACTGGCCACGTTTCGTGCGTAACCGCTCTGAGCGTTTTGAAGCGCGTTTCAGCTTAGTTGAAGTGCAGCAAAGTCCATCACTGTTCTTCCAAGGTATGGCTGGCTCACGTATGCCTATCGCCGTGTCCCACGGCGAAGGACATGCAGAGTTTGCCAGCGCGCAGGCGCTCGCGTTAGCTGAGGCCTCTGGCACCATCGCGCTGCGTTTTGTGAATGGTAAAGGTGAAATTGCCACCCAATACCCACAAAACCCGAACGGTTCGCCAAACGGTTTAACCGGTATTTGTACTACCGATGGCCGTGTGACTCTGATGATGCCTCATCCTGAGCGTGTATTTAGAACGGTTGCGAATTCTTGGCATCCAGATAACTGGGGTGAAGACAGCCCATGGATGCGCATGTTCCGCAATGCGCGAGTCAACTTAGGCTAAGGTTTTTACTGAGAAAATCACGACTTAAGTGTCCCGTCCTGAAATAAGTTGACACTTATTTCCACCTAAAACGCCTGATGAACCTCATCGGGCGTTTTGTATTTTAAGGCCAAATGGGGC
>NZ_AXZL01000057.1 GCF_000485795.1 Shewanella decolorationis S12 | reverse complement strand
AAGCCCTTGCTCTTTGTCACTCGTCATTTGAGTAGAATAACTACACATCATTCCTCGTTTCGCGAGCACGTGCTTGCCAGAACGAACAAAATTTAATCTCGAAACGTCAACACGCCCTAGTTATCTTGATGAAATAAACGCTTAAGCCGAGTGGGTGAAGTTAACCGTAAACTTGGCGCCGCCTAAGTTTTCTGAACGGGATACGGAAATGCGGCCATTATAGCTATCCACTAGATCGCGCACTATGGCTAAACCTATGCCGTTGCCTTGGTGATAAGAGTCGGCGCGGATCCCACGCTCAAATATTTGAGTTTGTAGGGCTTCGCTGATCCCAGGGCCGTCGTCTTCGATACAAAGTTGGAGCTGATAGGCGTCGCCTGTGACGGTTAATTTGACCTGCGACTTAGCGGCCTTGCAGGCGTTATCGAGCAAGTTACCTAAAATTTCGGTCAGATCGGCCTCATCGCCCTTAAATACGGCATGCGGTGCCAGATCGCCGCTGAGATCTATCTGCGGCTCCCGATAAATCTTGGCCAAGGTTCGCAGCAGTTTGGCGGCGACATCCTCCACCTTAATGCCTAAATGCCAGGAAGCGGCCGCCGCCGTTTGGGCGCGTTTAAGCTGGTGGCTGATGATACGACTGATATTCGACACTTGCTCGCTTGAGGCTTCGCTTAAGTCTGCCTGACTCTTAATCACCGCCAGCGGGGTTTTCAGGCTGTGGGCCAAATCCGCAAGGGCATTGCGATAGCGTTTGCGCTGGGTCTGCTCGGTATTGAGCAGGATATTCAATTGCCGCGCGACTTCCTGCAGCTCACTCGGATACTGGCTACTGAGCTGGGTCGACTTACCCTGCTCGACATCGTGCAGTTCTTGGGTAAAGCGCGCTAGCGGCCTAATGGTCCAAATCAACCAACTTAACTGAAACACCAACATCACTAAGATCAAGATAAGCAACCAAGTCCAAAGCTGTTGATTAAATTGGGAGATTTGCTGTTGAAACTCCAATTCATCCTTAATGATATGGATAGTTACTGGCACGTTTTCATTCAGGCTGGCAAAGCTCACGCTAAAGCTATAGATAAGGTGTGGCGCGCCAGCGAGGTCGATTTGATCGAAGGCACTTTTGCCGTCGGCGGAATCGTGAACTGCGCCGGCGGCGTGATGCCCATAAAAGACTGCGAATGCCAGACTATGCTCTGCTGATGCTCGGCATTCTCTGTGGTGGCAATGGCATAGAGGCCTGATTGAATGAGGTTAAAGCGGTTTTCGAGCACTAATTCGGGGATAAAAATCCGTTTGTTTTCAACCTCAGTCACCGCTAACACCGAATACACATAGGCACTTAGCTCGTTTTTAGCGGCGCTTTTTACTTGCTCGGCAAAGGCGTCATTGAGGGCGACCCCAATCAGCGGCAGCAGCACCAAAATAAACAGCAGCGCACTGAGGACGAGCCGAGTTTTGAGGGAGTTTAATAACTGCCAGGCAAGCGCACGCTTACTCATCTGGGGAGATGACTCTTAAACGATAGCCTTGGCCGCGCAGGGTTTCGATCAGATTATATTGGTTATCAGGGTCGAGTTTTTTGCGTAAACGGCGGATAAAGACTTCGATAACGTTGGAGTCGAGGTCAAAATCCTGATCGTAGATATGTTCGGTGAGCGCAGTTTTCGATTTCACTTCGCCCTGATGCAGCATAAAAATCTCAAATAGCTTGTATTCAGAGCCGCTTAGGGTGACGAGTTCATCCCCTTTACGCACTTCTAAGCTACTGGTATTTAAGCTAAAGGGGCCGTTAGTAATCACTGGGCTGGCTTTACCGGCCGAGCGGCGGATCAAGGCTTTGAGCCGAGCCACTAATTCTTCGGGATGAAAGGGCTTAGTGAGATAGTCGTCGGCACCCGCATCGAGACCCTCGACTTTATCCTGCCAGCTATCCCGTGCGGTTAAAATCAGGATAGGGAACGCGCGCTCTTTTTGGCGAACGCGGCGAATAAGGCTTATGCCGTCGAGTTTAGGCAAACCGACATCGATAATCGCGGCATCATAATTATATTCAATGGCTTGATACAGGCCTTCTTCACCGTCGCTGGCAACATCTATGCTGTAGTGAGCATCGAGCAAGTGCTGTTTTAAGTTGGCTTGAAGCGCTAAATCGTCTTCAACGAGTAAGAGTCGCATATTAATTCCTCGAAACACGCCCAGTGGCGGCATCCACCGAAACAGAAAAAACTTGGCCATCGTTATTGAGGATTTTGACTCTATAGCCTGAGCCACTCGACTGCACACTGAGCACTTTTCCTCGATATTGACGTTGCGCCATCGCCACGGCTTGATCTGGACTGTTGACCACAAGGCGGCGCTGCTCATTCTTCACACCTTGGCCGCGCGATTGATTACGATCATCGTGTTTATCATTGCCCGCCATGCTGCCAAAGGAGGTGCATAAGCAAGCGACTAGGGTCAGTGTCAAACCAAGTTTCATATCTGTTACCCGCGCATGTTCGGCGATCTTAAGTGAGTAGCTAGGTGGATAGCTTATCGAGTCGACTAAGAATACCTTATCACCATAACAAACACATAGAGATCAGCCAATTGGTAAACACAATTCCTTTAAAATTCACTGCGATTCGTGGGATTTTATCGAGTTAATCCTCATCGAACCTCTTTACAGAACAGGAGTCATATCCTGTGACATATTAGCAGTGTTAACCAAAACAGATGAATTGAGGCTGAACGGCTTTTTACACCAAAAATCACGGTTTTTAATGTTCAGCTTATGTTCACCTTGAGTGCCCTCTAATGTCACCAATTTGAACGGATTATCCAATGGGGTATTCAAGATGAGCACACTCAATCAATCAGGTATCGTTAGCACAACTCACACAGCCTTTGTGAAGGCAATGGTATTGGCAGGGGCATTACTGGCGCCGACCATGGTGAGCGCAGAGTCCTTCGACGAGTCAAACTTGGCCCCCTTTAGCGCGGCCAGTATTGGGATGGCGAAAAAAGCCGATGCCGAGCAGGCCGCAGAGCAAGAAAAACAAGCCCTAAGCCTATTGCAGCAGTCGGCGCCCGCTCAAAGCGTGGGTGAAGCCGCTGCGGCCGCCGTTAAATCCTTAGCGCCGTCGTTGTCAGCTAAGAGTCCGAGTGCTCATCGCGTGCAATTGATGGGCGCTACCCCAATGACCCGCGAACAAGTGATTGCTAAGCACACGAGTCAGCCTATCCCAAGCTCGAGTGCGACCAGTGAAGATCCCTATCGCGCCCCTGTGTATCACAGCTTTGCGATTTTTGATGCCAGCAGCCGTTTGTTTGAAGACTTTGATTTCGATGGCTTTTATCAAACCTTCAGCGTGACCTTCGATGTGGATGTGTTTGGCTCATATCTTAATGAGCGCGCCGACCTGTTTGCCGAGTTATACCTCAGCCGTAACGGTGGCCCTTGGGTGCATTACTACACCACGGACGTGTTTACCATTTATGGTGACTCAACGCAGGATGATTACGAAGTGCTGACCACCCTCTACACCGGCTATCCAACGGATCACTACGATGTATTAATCGATGTTTATGAAGTGGGTTATAGCGATATTGTCGCCACCATTAGCGCCGATGACACCGATGGCTTATATGCCTTGCCGCTGGAAAGTAGCGACCGTGACCGTGTTGACGAAGTGATTGTGGTGGAAGAAAGCGGCGGTGCATTGTCAATCTTTGCCTTGCTTGGCCTTGGGTTGTTCGCTGCACTACGCAAGCGTGAAAAATGGGTTTAATACCCTGAAATAAACTCTTTTGTAAGCCATCAGGGTTTTACTAAGTCAGCGCCTATTTAGAGTAAACAGCTTGGCTAAGACTAAAAGCAGCGTATCCATCGATACGCTGCTTTTATATTTCGCAATGCGGATAACAAAAGCAACCTTGCGATTTATCGGCAATTTGCCCTCCTCTGCTACAAATCCCCTTTTTCTCTCTGTGTTTATCATTTCCGATTCGGGCTAGTATGGGCAAGTTACGTTAACTAAAGGAAGAGAGTCATGATTGCTCAAGGTCAAACATTACCAGCGGCGACGCTAAGCCAACTGACTAAAGATGGCTTGGTAAATCATCAAGTTACCGAGCTGTTCGCGGGTAAAAAAGTGGTGTTATTTGCAGTGCCTGGTGCTTTCACACCAACCTGTTCTGAAGCGCATTTGCCAGGTTATGTGGTGCTGGCCGATCAGTTTAAAGCCAAAGGCGTTGATTTAATTGCCTGTGTATCGGTAAACGATGCCTTTGTGATGAAAGCGTGGGGCGAAGCGCAAAATGCGTCTGAGTTACTGATGCTTGCCGATGGCGATGCCAGCTTTACTAAGGCGCTTGGACTCGAAATGGATACCGCTGGCTTTGGTGGTGTACGTTCACAACGTTATGCGATGATCATCGATAACGGCGTGGTGACTTTACTGAATGTAGAAGCACCTAAGTCATTTGAAGTGAGCAAAGCCGAAGTGGTATTAGCGGCACTTTAATGCCTGATTAAAAAACAAAATGGGAGCCTAGGCTCCCATTTTTATTAGCATCAAGCTTAAGCCGCTCGGGCTGATACTGTGTTGGTGTCGGCTATGCCTAGGCTGGTCTCAATATCTTCCACGCTTTGCTGTACTTCTTGGGCAATCACTTCGCTCTGCTGCGAACTGGTTTGCGCTTGGTCTTTTAGGTTATCCATGCTGCGGACAAATTCATCGAGGTAATCAACCTGTTCCTTGGCGTTAAGCGAACCCTGCTTGGCAGTATTGGCCATTTCACTCGCTTGATTTTGCACGGTTTGCGCCACATGCCATAGGCTCTGTGCCCGCTGTTTTTGGCTATCGGTCGCTTGGGCAATGCCATCGACACTCTCGCCGAGTGCGAGGTTCGATTGGGTGAGTTGATGCAGGATCTTCACGATTTCATTTAACGACACTTGAGTACGTTGACTTAGGCTTCGAACCTCATCGGCGACCACGGCAAAGCCGCGACCTTGCTCGCCCGCACGGGCGGCTTCGATGGCGGCATTAAGTGCCAACAGATTGGTTTGCTCGGCAATATTGCCAATGACATCAATGATTTTAGCGACATCTGCCACTGAGTTATTCAGGCTTTCGAGCGAGGCATGGCAAAGGCCAACCGCCGTTTGAGTTTGTTCTGTGGCACTCAGCACGGCTTCGGCCTCGGTTTGGCTCGACTGCATTTGACGCATGGTTTCGGCCGCGCTTTGTTCAACTAGGGCCGAGGTATGGCTGACCTCATTGGCGAGGCTGCGGATATGCTCGGTTTGCGACTGAGTGTCGGCGACTATGGTCTGAGTGTGTTCGGTGTGCTGCGACAGTTGAGTGATGCGCGCGACCAACTGACTTAAGGATTGAGAAACCTTAGTCATTTGTTGGCGCTGGAGTTCGTCTTCTTGCTCGAATCTGTGCAGTAATTGATTGAAATGGCCTGCAATTTGGCCGGTTTCGCAGCGGCGATTGATGTCTAAGCGTTCACGACTGTTGGACTCGCTTAATTGCATAAAGGCTTGATTGAGGCGTTTAAGGGGCTTAACCACACGGTTCTGTTGCAGGATTAAGTAGCCGATAGCAAACAGCGCCATAATCGAAACCATCGCATAAAGAATGACTTGTAACTCATATTTGAGCTGTTGGTTTTTGGCGGCTTGCGCCTCACCGAGGGCGATAAGCTGCTGTTCAACTCTGCTAATGGCTTGAATTAACTGCTCTTGCATTTCCTGATTGGCTTGCAGCAGTTGGTGGGTGTTGGCGACTTCTTTATTGTATCGGTTGGCAAGGCTTAACAGCTCGCTGCGATCATTTTCGCCCACTTCAATCTGTTCTGGCTCACTCGCGCCGAGGGCAAATTCATCGGCTTCCTGCTGCTCGTACACGCCGATTAACGGTAGTGCGTTCAGTTGGTCGCGCCACTGGTTTAGCTCCTTGCTGGTGCTGTCGAGAATATTTTTAAGTTGCTGATTTTTATCGATGAGATAGCCATCGGTAAGCTGCGACAATTGATAAACAATGCTGGGTAAGTCACGGCTTAATTGCAGATATTGTTCGGCCACAGTGGCATTAATCGCTAAACCTTTGTCGGCGTAACTGCCGAGTCTGCGGTTATAGTCGAGCATTTCAGATTCGGCGTGGGCCAGCAGTTGTCTTGGATTGCCCGCGAGTTTGCCTGCGGCGCGGTATTTAGTGTCTAAGTCTTGAATGAATTGGCTAAGGCCAGTTTGTAATTCCTCATCGGCACTGCCCGCTGCGGCGAGGTTGAGCTCGCTGAGTTCAGTTTTAATCTTGCTCAGTTTGGCTTTGGCTTCTTCGAGTTGGGTCGCGTTACCACTGGCTAAATAGCCATCGAGATCGCGGCGTACCCCCACGAGAAAATCCTGTTGTAGGCCTTGCAGCACTTGGGTTTGTTGCTCAATCTGTTGTCTTTGATCGCTGCTCCACAGCACCACGGCTGCTAATAGTCCAGCAAGCAATAACAACAGCGCCGAAGCTGAGAGTGACAGCGTTGAAATCTTCATGATGCAATCTTCATTGGAAACTTTAGGAAGTTAACTGCCTAGAGTTTATGAATTTCGCGTGACATAAATATGACAGCACAAGTTGAATGTCAGCGTTGTCATTCTGAATTTATGATTTATTCCAAGGGGAGCCAGACTTGGGCTTTTAAGCCGCCCTCAGTTCGGTTAGATAAGGTCACTTGGCCTTGGTGACGGTCGATAATCCGTTTGATGATGGCGAGCCCAAGGCCCGAACCGACACTGCCGCGCGCAATATCACCTTGGGTAAAAGGCTGAAACAGTTTGGGAATTTGCGACTCATCAATCCCAGGGCCATTATCCTCAACGCTAAAGCCTATGCGCTTACCATCAAATTGCGAGCTTATCCGCACCCAGCCCGAACCATAACGGAAGGCATTTTCGACCAGATTACTGAGCACTCGCTTAATCGCCAGCCCTTGGAACAGCGCCTCAGGGCAGTCGCTCAGTACGACTTCAATTTCACCGTCGCGGTTGGCTTCGGCCTGCGCAATATCTTGAATGAGTTTATTAATTTGCCCTAGCTCGCGGCTCGCCTCCTGATCTTGGCGAATGTAGGCAATAAACTGGCTGATAATGGCGTCCATATCTTCGATATCGTTGACGATACCATCTTTAAGATATTGATCTTCCTCGACCATCATCTCGGAGGCGAGGCGAATCCTCGTCAGTGGCGTGCGTAAATCGTGGGAAATCCCCGCCATCAACAGGGCTCTGTCCTGTTCGAGCTGCTTCATGCTGTGGGACATTTGGTTGAAGGCATTGGTCACTTCCACCAGTTCGCTCGAGCCTTTTAGCGGCAAAGGCTCGGGAAACTCACCGCGGGAAACCGAGATTGCGGCTTTTTGTAAGCGCCTTAATGGTCTGTTTTGCTGGCGAGCAAACCACCATCCACCGGCGACACTGAGTGCACCGATCACCATTAAGTACAAGGTGAGTGGTGACAGGTCGGAAACGTTTTGCCCGATGAGTGGCACTTTAATCCACACCGAAGGCGCCTGCGGGGGGCGGATCCAAATTTGTAGCACTGTGCCGTGGGTGACGCGAACTTCAGCATCGCCACCTAGGTATTCCGACATCTGCGATGACCAAAAACCGTAGTAGGTGGCCTGTTCGATTCCCGCTTCGCGGGCCTGTTGTTGGTTGTAGACCTTCATGCCATCGTCACGGACTTTGGCATTGAGCGCATCGACTATGGTTAAGTGTTCGCGGCCGATATCGATACCATCGACAAATAACAGATTGATTTGACGAGCAATTAACTGGTTGATTTGCTGGTAACTGGGCTTTAATACATACACAGCCACAGTGACATAGGAAACCAGCTGATTGATCAACAGTAGACAACCAATCAGCATAACGGTTTGGCTAAAGGCGCTGCGGGGAAGAAAGCGCCACCAAAACTTAGATTTCATCTTGATGCCAACGCACTGACGACTTCAGGCAAGAGTGGCTCATCGACGGGCGGCGCCATCGGGCACAAACACATAACCTAGGCCCCACACGGTTTGGATATACCTTGGGTTGGCGGGATCCTTTTCAATTAAACGGCGCAGGCGCGAAACCTGTACGTCAATCGAGCGCTCCAGCGCCGAATAATCACGGCCACGGGCGAGGTTCATCAGTTTATCCCGCGACAAGGGTTCGCGTGGATGGGTGACTAACACTTTTAATACGGCGAACTCGCCACTGGTGAGTGCGATGGCCTCATTACCGTGGTACATCTCGCGGGTGGCTAAGTCGAGGGAGAACTCGCCAAAGCTGATTTCGGCCTCTTGCTGCGCGGGCGCACCGGGGACATCCTGAATTTGGCGGCGCATTACCGCTTTGATCCGCGCCAATAATTCCCTCGGATTAAAGGGTTTTGGCAAATAGTCATCGGCACCGAGTTCTAAACCGATAATCCGGTCGACCTCATCGCCCTTGGCGGTGAGCATCACAATCGGAATGGTACTGCCCTGTTGGCGCAGACGACGGCAGATGGATAGCCCATCTTCACCGGGCAACATCAGATCGAGCACAATGAGGTGGAAGTTTTCACGCTCCAATAAACGGTCCATCTGCTCAGCATTGGCCGCACTGCGCACCTGATAGCCTTGCTCCATCAGGTAACGCTCGAGTAGTGCTCGTAGGCGCATATCATCATCGACGACGAGGATTTTCGAGGTTTCTTGTCCCATGGGATGTCCTTAAATTGCTCGGATTATTGCTTTTATTCTTTATGCCGTCATACAACAAAGATTAACTGGCTGAAATTGAAAACGAATCTGCCAAGAATGTGCTTAATATAGCTGGATTCAATCTGAGCGACTAGCTCATGATGTGAGTCAATGTCGACCGAATACCGCTAATTGCCAACTCATGTTAATACTAAGCAAATGAAATTGCATGGGAATCATCACATTTATCTAGTATGTAACTGAAATTGTAACTAAATTGGCATTAGCTACTTTTGATGCATTTGTTGAGTTAACTTATCAGCTTTATGGCAAAAGTATTTTGATTAGTCCAGAATCATAACGCTATGATTATCAATTATTAGGTGTATATGACCCTGTCGATGAGTTACAAGCAAGCCTCCAAGTGGGGATTTTTCGTCTTGCTCGTGGGACTTTTTTTTAGTGCCGTGCTCGCTTGGCAGGTGAGTCGTATCAATTCGCAAACCATTTCTTTGGCGCTCGAAGCGAGCGCGCAGCAGATCAGTGAGAATGTCACCAATAGGATTGCCCTCTACCAATATGGCTTGAGGGGCGCCCGAGGCATGATCCTCACGGCGGGTGAAGACCATATCAGCCGTCCCATGTTTCAAAACTATAGTCTGACGCGGGATGTGGATGAGGAGTTTCCCGGCGCACGCGGATTTGGCTTTATTCGGCGCGTCTCCAAAGAAAACGAAGCGCAGTTTTTAGCGCGGGTAAAGGCAGTCGATTGGCCTGACTACCATGTTCGTCAGCTCAACCCCAACGAGGGGGAGAAGTATCTTATTGAATATATTGAACCGCTCGAGCGCAATAAGGCGGCGGTTGGTTTAGATATCGCCTCCGAGACCCACAGAAAAGAGGCCGCTGATCGCGCCATGCTGTCGGGTGAAGTGCAAATTTCCGCGCCGATTACCTTAGTGCAGGCCACGGGTAAGCCGCTGCAATCCTTCTTAATTCTGTTACCCGTTTACCGTACCAATGTGGTTCCCG
This sequence comes from Shewanella decolorationis S12, assembly GCF_000485795.1. Classification (GTDB taxonomy): domain Bacteria; phylum Pseudomonadota; class Gammaproteobacteria; order Enterobacterales; family Shewanellaceae; genus Shewanella; species Shewanella decolorationis. The sequence goes on along the minus strand of NZ_AXZL01000057.1, from coordinate 60,071 downwards.
CGACGCCAGAAGAGCGACTGGCTCAAGGATTTGGTTGGAGTTATGCGCCGCTGGTGACGACCGAAATTTTAACGGGATTATCGCTGAATCAGAAAATGACTAAGCTGATGTTAAGCGACGTGACGGACGATAAGCAGCCGATCAATTTCTTCGAAACCCACGCCAATGATTTAAGCCCCCTATCGGATTACAGCTACAAGTTAAATAAGACGATTTTTGGGCGGCATTGGCAGTTTGAGGTAATGGCCTATCCAGGTTTTATCAAGTCATTACATCTCAATAAACCCAGCTTAGTGTTGCTCAGTGGCAGCTTGTTCAGTGTGTTGCTGGCGGCGTTGATCGCCATGTGGTCCTTAACCTTGCAACGTAAACAGCAAGTGTTAGCCGAGCAAGCCCGCCGCGCCAGCATGTTGGAGCATTCCCTCGACGGCATTATCAGTTATGACCTCGCTGGCAATATAACCAGTTGGAACCAAGGTGCCGAGCGACTCTTTGGTTACACTGAGCAGCAGGCGCTGGGCTTACCCAGTAGCGAATTGATTATTCCGCCCAGCATAGTTCTGGAGGAACAGGCTCTTATGGCCGATGTGTTGACCGGCAAGACGGTACTCAATCGAGTATCGCGCCATCAACGTGCCGATGGCAGCAACCTGTCGACCTCGACCACAGCCTTACCGATTTACGACGAACATGGCGACATAGTGGGTTTGAGTCAAACCATTCGGGATATCACGGCCCAGCAGGATGCTGAGCGACATATTCTCAACCTCAACGCTAGCCTTGAGCGACAGGTAACCAAGCGTACCCATGCTTTGCAGCAGGCCTTACTCGAGAATCAGGCACTACTCGATACCATCAACCAGCTGCTACATTACTCGGTCACCGACTTAGACGGGGTGATTTTAGATGTGAATGAACACTTCTGTTTGATCAGTGGTTATGCGCGGGAGGAGTTAATAGGTCAAACCCATTCAGTGTTGAAGTCTGGGGAGCACGATGCCGCGTTTTGGCAGCGGATGTGGCAACAGATTAAGGCCGGTAAATCTTGGCATGGGGAAATCTGTAACCAAGGGAAAGATCAGCAGCTGAAATGGTTCGATACTGTGATTGGCCCAGTCTTTGATGAACGTGGCAAAGTAGAACGTTTTGTCGCGCTGCAAACCGATATTACCGAGCGTAAATTAGCCCAGCTCGACAAAAATCGGATTGCGACTCTGCTGACCAATGTGTTGGATGCAGCCTCCGAAATGACCATAATTGCCGCCGATCCACAGGGCATTATCACTATCTTCAACCGCGGTGCCGAGCGCATGTTGGGGTATTCCGCCGAAGAGGTCATAGGTAAAACCACCCCTGCACCTTTCCATATTGCCGATGAAATTGCCGCTCGCGCCACCGAGCTTTCTGTTGAATACGGCCAAAAAATTCAAGGTTTTGACACGTTTGTCCACAAAGCGCGGGAAGAGGGCTCCGAGACTCGTACTTGGACCTATGTGCGTAAGGATGGTAGCCAGTTACCAATCTCACTGTCAGTAACCGCGATGCGTGGTAATGACGGCGAAATCCTCGGTTACCTTGGGATTGGCGTGGATATTTCGCAAATTGTCGCCCAGCAAGAGGCCTTACTCACGGCGAGTAATCACCTCAGTAAGGCAGCGGAAGTGGCTAAACTGGGGATTTGGACCTGGAACCTGCTCGATAACTCGTTGCAGTGGAACGACCGCATGTTTGCCATGTATGACCAGCCTGAAAGCCTTAAACAGCAAGGTCTTAGCTATGAGCATTGGCGGATGCGAGTCCATCCCGATGACGTTGAAGAGGCCGAAGAAAAGCTTAACCGCGCGGTTGAGTATGATGAACCCTATCATCCAATTTTCCGCGTGTTAACCACGGATGGTGCGGTGCGCTATGTGCAGGCGGGTGCCCAAATTGAGCGCGACAGGCAAGGGAATGTGATCCGAGTGATTGGGATCAACATCGATATTACCGCCCAGCGGCAGATTGAGGCGAATTTAAGGAGTGCCAAGCTGGAGGCGGATAACGCCAATGCCGCTAAGTCGGCGTTCCTAGCCAATATGAGCCACGAAATCCGTACCCCCATGAATGCGGTGTTGGGGATGTTGCAGTTGATGCAATATACCTCGCTCTCGGTGCAGCAGCAGGGCTATGTGAACAAGGCGCAAACGGCGGCTAAGTCATTGTTAGGGCTGCTTAACGACATTTTAGACTTCTCAAAAATTGATGCGGGCAAATTAAAGCTCGATCCACACCCTTGCTCGATTGAGTTATTGATGCGGGATCTGGCTGTGGTGTTGTCGGCGAGCCACAGCAATACCGATGTGGAAGTGATGTTCGATCTCGACGCGGCGTTGCCTCCTTGGTTGCTGGCCGATCAATTAAGGCTGCAGCAAATTCTGATCAACCTCGCGGGCAACGCACTCAAGTTTACCCCTCACGGGCAAGTGATTGTCGGCCTAGAATGTATTCGCCATGAGGCCGATACCGTCACTGTGCAGTTTTCGATTGTCGATAGTGGTATTGGCATCAGCGAAGAGCAAATTGAGCGGATTTTCACTGGGTTTGAGCAGGCTGAATCCTCAACCTCCCGCCGTTTTGGTGGCACGGGACTTGGGCTGGCTATCAGTAAACGTCTAGTTGAGTTAATGGGCGGACAACTGCAAGTCACCAGTAAAGTCGGGGTTGGTAGTCGCTTCTGGTTCGATTTAACCTTCCAAGTGATGGAGGTCGAAGCCCGCGCCCGCGCCGACTTGAGCCAATATCGGATTCTGGTGGTCGACGATAATCAAATCACGACCGAGATCTTATCGAAAATCCTCAGCGACTATGGCTGTCTGGTTGAAACCGCTTCTGGTGGTTATCAGGCCATTGAAAAGGTAAAACAGGCCAATGCAGCCGGACAGCAGTTTGATGTAGTGCTAATGGATTGGCGCATGCCGGATATCGACGGCCTACAAACCGCGGAAATGCTGAAAAACGCCGGAACCGGCAGTTATACCCCGCTGGTGGTGATGTTGACGGCCTACGGCCATGAAGTGATTGCCGAGAGTCAGCACATTAATAACGTTCCCTTCGTCAACTTCTTAACTAAACCTGTCACCTCGCAAGTGTTGGTTGAAGCCGTGCTCAATGCCATCGAAGGCAAGACCATGGACTCGAATCCTAAGCCGCGCTCACAGCGTCTGTTAGCGGGGCTGACTCTGTTAGTGGTTGAGGACAATCAATTAAACCGTGAGGTGATTGAGGAGCTGCTGAGTTATGAAGGCGCCACCGTTGTGCTCGCAGGTGGCGGTGTGGAAGGGGTGGCACAGGTACTCGAAAGCGGTGATTTATACGATGCCGTGATTATGGATGTGCAAATGCCCGACATTGACGGGTTAGAGGCGACGCGGCGGATCCGTGCCGATGGTCGATTCGCCCAGTTGCCTATCCTCGCGATGACGGCCAATGCTTCGCAAACCGATAAGCAAGAATGCCTCGAGGCGGGGATGAATGCCCACGTCGGTAAGCCTATCGATATGCAGCTGCTGTTGCCGAATATTCTGCGTCTAGTGGGGCGTGATGTGACATCCCTCGAGCAGCATGAGTCTGCGCATCTCGACTCACAACACAATCTCGAGGGCGAAACCCTGCTCGACGATATTCGTTTGATTTTGCGTCGTTTTGGCGGCAACCAAGTGTTCTTCGAAAAAATGGCGAGCAGTTTTGCCCCCGAAATGACCAAGCAGCTAAGCTTGTTCAAGCAATCGACCAAAACCTTTGATTACGCCACTACAGCTGCGATCAGTCATGCGATTAAAGGCATTGCCAGCAACTTTGGCGCGCGGCGTTTAGCCATACATGCGGCGTTTTTAGAAAAACAATTTAAACAAGAAGGCCTCGAGCTGCTGGAAATAAAACGCTGGACGGATACACTGGAGTCCTTAATACACCAAAGTATTGAACAGCTTGCAGGCTTTTTACCTAAGGGGCAGCTCAAACAGCCTCAATCGATTGAGCCTGTAAACGGTACCGCCGTGGATATGCAGAGTATGCGCCCCGAGCTGGATACCTTGGCTGCTCTCTTACAGGAAAATAATTTAGAAGCCGTGAATTTAGTCGACAAACTCGCAAAACCGCTATCACAGCACCCGCAATGGGCTGAACTCAATGGACTGGTTCAATCACTCGCATTTACACAGGCTTTGGAGACTTTGCGGGCGATGATGTTGGAGGATGCCTAGTGCAGTATATAAGTGAACTCATGGCGACCCAGCAGGCCGCAAAGGGCAAGATTTTGATCGTGGATGATCAGCCTTTGAATATCAAAATCTTGCACCAACTCTTCCATGAAGAATATGAAATGTTCATGGCGACGAGCGGTGAGCAGGCTTTGCAGGTATGCCAAAAGATGCAGCCCGATCTGGTGTTGTTAGACATCGAAATGCCGGGCATGTCGGGTTACGAGGTCTGCCAACAACTGAAGGCCGATCCCGCCACAGCTAATATCGGGGTGATCTTTATTACCGCCCATTTTGATGAGATTGAAGAGGTGAAGGGTTTCCAACTCGGCGCAGTGGATTTTATTCACAAACCGATTAACCCCATCATCACCAGCGCGCGGGTCAAGAACCAATATCAGCTGAAGCGCCAATCCGATGTATTGCACTCCATCGCCTTACTCGACAGTTTGACTGGGGTCGCTAACCGCCGTCAGTTTGAGCAGCGCTTACCCGAAATCTGGCGTTTTTGCTGTCGGAATCAAGCCTACTTATCCGTTATCATGCTGGATGTGGACTTTTTTAAGCGTTATAACGACCGCTATGGTCATCAAGAAGGTGACCAATGTTTACGACTGGTTGCCGATGCCGCTAAGGGCATGTTAAAACGCCCCAACGATCTTATCGCGCGCTATGGTGGCGAGGAGTTTATCTGTATCCTGCCTGAGGCCAAGTTGTCTGGGGCCATGCGCCTCGCGCAGGCGATGGTGGATGCGGTGCAGGCCTTACACATAGAGAATTTGGACTCGGATTTTGGTGAAGTCACTGTGAGTGCCGGTATTGCGACGATTCGACCCTTAGCCGATTTAAGTTGGGAGTCGCTCGTCGAAGTGGCGGATCAACAACTCTATCTGGCGAAGCATCATGGCCGTAATCAAGTGGTTGGTGTCGATATCGAACCGGCGCAATAGTCTAGTTTGTGTGTCGAGTAAGGCTACTCGGCATGGTTAAACCCGTGGATAGTGAGTTATGAAAGCGCATTTGATCACCCGCCAAGGCTGGATGACCTTAGATAAAGAATTAAAATACCTGTGGAAGGAATATCGTCCGCAGATCACGCTTAAAGTGCAAGAGGCCGCCGCCCAGGGCGACCGAAGTGAAAACGCGGATTACACTTACAATAAAAGGCTTTTACGCCAAATCGATAGCCGTGTCAGATACTTAGTCAAACGCCTCGAAGAACTTAAAATCGTCGATTATTCTCCCCAGCAAGAAGGCAAAATTTACTTTGGCGCTTGGTTCGAGCTTGAAAACGAAGCGGGCGAGCGCGTGCGTTATCGTATTGTCGGCAAGGATGAGCTCGACACTAAACTGGGCTATATCACCATAGACTCTCCCATGGCGCGGGCACTGATCGGCAAACAGGTCGATGATGAAGTGGTCGTGCAAACCCCCTCGGGTCCAAAGGAATGGTATATCAACAACATCCGCTATACCCCATTCGAGACGCCGCTCGAGGGCGAGCCAGAATAACCTTTAGTAGATCAAACTCTCGTCGATTTTCATGCTGAAATCGAGAGCATCATATGAAATAACGACTGCGCCTGTGGTATCTTGGGCGCAATTAGGATCAATCAAACCGTTAGGCACGATACTTTATTTATGCAGACTATTGCCCAAATTATTGCTCAGGAACTGAATGTTCAGGAGCATCAAGTCACTGCCACCATAGATTTGCTCGACAATGGTGCTACCGTTCCCTTCGTTGCCCGTTACCGTAAAGAAGCGACTGGGGGTTTAGATGACACCCAGTTACGTACGCTGCACACTCGTTTAGGTTATTTACGCGAGCTGAATGACAGGCGTCAGGTTATTTTATCCAGCATTCAAACCCAAGGTAAGTTAACGCCTGAATTGCAAAGGGAAATTGAAGGCGCAGACAGCAAGACCCGCCTCGAAGATTTGTACCTTCCCTTCAAGCCTAAGCGCCGTACTAAGGGCCAAATTGCGATTGAAGCGGGATTAGAGCCGCTTGTTGAAGCTTTACTGACGGACCGTAATGCCGATATCGAGGCATTGGCTGCGGGTTATCTGAATCTCGAAGCGGGCTTTGCCGATATCAAAGCCGTACTGGAAGGTGCTCGTTATATTCTGATGGAGCGTTACGCCGAAGATGCGGAATTACTGCGTAAAGTTCGCGAACACTTAAGCCAAAACAGTGTGTTAGAGAGCCGCGTTATCGCCGGCAAAGAGAAGGAAGGTGCTAAGTTTCGCGACTATTTCGAACACAACGAACCTCTGGCGAAAGTGCCGTCACACCGCGCCTTGGCGATGTTGCGTGGCCGCAATGAGGGCTTCTTATCTCTATCCATGAATGCCGATCCTGCTGCCGAAGCGGGTCAGGGCAGTTACTGTGAAGTGATCATTAGCGAGCACTTAGGCCTAAAACTCGGCGAGAGCAGTGTTGATCAATGGCTTAAGACCGTTGTGACCGCCACATGGCGGATTAAAATTGCCCTGCAGATGGAAACCGAGTTTATCTCGCAAATGCGTGAGCGCGCCGAAGCAGAAGCCATTAAAGTGTTTGCCCGCAACTTAGGCGACTTACTTATGGCCGCACCAGCGGGCGCCAAGGCGACTATGGGTCTAGACCCTGGGCTACGCACAGGCGTTAAAGTAGCCGTGGTAGATAACACGGGTAAGCTGGTCGCACACACGACTATTTTCCCCCATGCGCCGCAGAATTTGTGGGACAAGTCGATTCGTACCTTAGCCAACTTAGCGCAAATGCATAAGGTGGAATTAATCGCGATTGGTAACGGCACTGCATCACGCGAAACTGACAAGTTAGCGGGTGAGTTGATTGCCAGCCTTAAGGATAGCCAACCGCAACTGACCAAGGTGATGGTGAGTGAAGCGGGTGCTTCCGTGTATTCCGCCTCAGAACTCGCTGCGCTGGAATTCCCAGAGCTGGACGTGTCTATTCGTGGCGCCGTTTCGATTGCTCGCCGTCTACAGGATCCCTTAGCGGAACTGGTGAAGATTGAGCCTAAATCTATCGGTGTGGGTCAATACCAGCACGATGTAAGCCAAAGCCAGCTGTCTAGCTCGCTCGAAGCCGTGGTCGAAGACTGCGTAAACGGTGTGGGTGTGGATTTAAACATGGCGTCAGTGCCTTTGCTGTCGCAGGTGGCAGGGTTAAACAAAACCTTAGCGAAAAACCTGGTCGACTACCGCGATGCCAACGGCGCCTTCAAAAACCGTAAAGAACTGCTGAAAGTGCCGCGCTTGGGCCCTAAAGCCTTTGAACAAGCCGCGGGCTTTTTGCGGATCCGTGATGGCGACAATCCATTGGATATGTCGGCAGTTCACCCCGAAGCCTATGCGCTGGTCGAAAGCATTGCTAAGACCAAGCAAGTGGAGTTGGCGAGCCTTATCGGTAATTCTGAGCTGCTACGCAATATCAAGCCGCAGGAGTTTACGACCCCTGAGTTTGGTTTACCGACAGTGACCGATATCCTCAGCGAGCTGGATAAACCGGGTCGTGACCCGCGTGGTGAGTTTAAAACCGCCAAGTTTAAGGATGGGGTGGAGGAACTTAAGGATCTGAAACCTGAGATGATCCTCGAAGGCGTTGTCACCAACGTGACTAACTTTGGCGCCTTTGTGGATATCGGTGTGCATCAAGATGGTTTAGTGCATATCTCGTCATTAACCGACAAATTTATTACCGATCCCCATACTGTGGTCAAAGCGGGTGATGTAGTGAAAGTGAAGGTGATGGAGGTCGATGTCGAGCGTCGTCGTATCGGTTTGAGTATGCGTCTGGATGAGGCTATCGATCAGAGCAAGGCTCAAACTCGCGGCCCATCCCAAGGTAAGCCACAGGCTCATAAGGGCAATGCCCAGCATAAGTCTTCGCGTCCTGCGCCAAAAGCGGCACCCGTCAACGCGGCCATGGGCAATGCCTTTGCCGACGCTTTCGCAAAGCTGAAAAAGTAATCTGACTCAGGTCGGCTCGGATACACACCTGTGTTCGAGTCGACATTTTTTACTCGTTAGCCACAAAATTGTTGCATATATGCTGTCCTAGGTAATATAAAGTCGGCATTTAATGCAACGTTAAGCAAAATCGGTTGTCATACCACAACTTTTTCACCGATTTTTTTCAAATTGACACTCCAAAGCTGAGTGGAAGTTTAATGTTTTGGGGTTATACATGCAGTCAGGTTCATCCGCTCGTGGACGCCAGTCCGCCCATGGGCCATTTCGCGTCATTCTTGTTTTCAGTCTGTTAGTACTCGTTATTGCTACGGCAAGCCGCATCGGCTTAGGTTTGTGGCAGGGCGAACGTGTGGCCGCCGTTGACGGTTGGTCGCATCTGCTACTACAAGGTATTCGTGTCGATATCGCAACCCTGTGTTGGTTATGGGGCGTCGCCGCCTTAGGTACGGCGTTGTTTTCGGGTGATCACCTGCTTGGCCGTATTTGGCAATGGGTGCTGCGCCTATGGCTAACCTTAGGTCTGTGGACCATTGTATTTCTTGAGGTTTCAACGCCAGCCTTTATTGAGGAATACGGCATTCGCCCGAACCGCTTGTATGTGGAGTATTTGGTTTACCCCAAAGAAGTGCTGTCGATGCTGTGGGCGGGACGCAAGCTGGAGCTGATTTTCTCTGTGCTGCTTACCTTAGCGACGTTGTGGGGCGGTTGGAAACTCAGTGGTAAGTTAACTAAAAATCTGCGTTTCCCCCGTTGGTATTGGCGTCCTGTGCTAGCTGTCATGGTAATAGTCGTGACCCTATTGGGCGCGCGCTCAACCTTAGGCCATCGTCCAATCAACCCAGCGATGGTGGCATTTGCCGACGATCCATTAGTGAACTCCCTCGTGATTAACTCTGCTTATTCGTTAGTGTTTGCAATCAAGCAAATGGGTAGTGAAGAAGACGCCTCTAAGGTGTATGGCTCATTAGATAGAGATGAGATCATCAAGACTATCAGACAAGAGAGTGGTCGCCCCGAGAGTGCCTTTACCTCGAGCGATATCCCTTCATTGAGTTTTAACCAAGCTAGCTACAGCGGTAAACCGAAAAACCTAGTGATCCTGTTACAGGAAAGCCTAGGCGCCCGCTTTGTGGGGAGTTTAGGCGGTATGCCCTTAACGCCGAATATCGATGCGCTCTCACAGGAAGGCTGGTATTTCGATAATCTTTACGCCACTGGGACACGTTCAGTGCGCGGAATCGAAGCGGTCACCACAGGTTTTACGCCAACACCAGCCCGCGCCGTGGTAAAACTCGGTAAGAGCCAGACGGGCTTTTTCACTCTCGCCGAATTGCTGAAAAACCACGGTTACACCACCCAATTTATCTACGGTGGTGAGAGCCATTTCGACAACATGCGCAGTTTCTTCCTCGGTAATGGATTTAGCGACATTATCGACCAGAAGGATTATAAGTCTCCGGCCTTTGTTGGCTCTTGGGGCGCATCCGACGAAGATTTAATGCGTAAGGCGAATAGTGAGTTCGAGCGTCTTCACAGTGAAGGTAAACCATTCTTTAGCTTGGTGTTTAGCTCGAGTAACCACGACCCATTCGAATTCCCCGATGGCCGTATTGAGCTGTATGAACAACCTAAGCAAACCCGCAATAACGCGGCGAAATATGCCGATTATGCAATTGGTGAGTTCTTCAAACTGGCAAAAAATGCCGACTACTGGAAGGACACTATTTTTATCGTGGTGGCCGACCACGATAGTCGCGTTGGTGGGGCCGATTTGGTGCCAGTATCGCGTTTCCGTATTCCGGGGTTAATCATTGGGGATAATGTTGCGCCAAAACGCGATCACCGTATTGTGAGTCAAATCGACTTGCCGCCAACCCTGTTATCTTTGATTGGTATTTCAGACTCTTATCCTATGCTTGGTCGTGACTTAACTCAGGTCAGCGATGATTGGCCGGGACGTGCGCTGATGCAATACGATAAAAACTTTGCCCTGATGGAAGGTAAAGATGTGGTTATCCTGCAGCCAGAGAAAGCGGCACAGGGCTTCCAGTACGATGAAAAGACCGAGCACTTAACGCCTTATGCCCCAGCGGCGCAGGCGCTGGAGAAAAAGGCCTTAGGTTGGGCGCTGTGGGGCAGCCTAGCTTACCAGCAAGAGCTGTATCGCTCGGGTAAATAACCGAATGAAAAATGCCGCTGATTAGCGGCATTTTTATTTTCAAACTTATCCTTAAACCAAGCAGATTTTAAATCCAAGCCGACATAGCAGGTTCGGCTTCGGGCTGAGTTTGCTGCGCATAATATTGCCCAATACGCTGGCCAACCTGTTGATAAAACTGAGGGGATTCCCCTTGCATCGGCTGACGCGCCGCCGCAGTCGTGGTTTTCGCCGTAGTATTGGCGGGGCGAGGAGTATTTTGGCCGACTTTTAACCGAATATCTTTACGCTGCAGCGCCGCTGGGCCGCGCACTGGCACTTTAAGGGTTTTAGGCAGCGCACGATCGGCAGCAACTAGGGGCGCTTGTTTCTCTTGCTGTTGCTGGCTCTGCTGCTGTGAAGACTGCTGCTGTTGCTGTTTGTCTTGAACTTGTTGCTGATTTTGCTCGAGCAAACGTGCCTGTTGCTGAGTTTGATCGGCAGTACGCTCATTTTGCGGATTAAAGGCACGTTCTTCATGGCCCTTAGTGGCGGCCTGTGGCGGAATAACGACGGGCTTGAGCTGATTGTCGACCCGAGCCGAGTCCGTCGCGACATTGGTCGTCGCTATCGGAACTTGGGGGTAGTTACTGACAAGCAGCATGAAAAATTCCTTGTGGCCTTAATGGTTAAATACTAGCCATTTATTGCACAAAGATAAAGCACTAGTCCTTGAATTGCGCCAGCCAAGGTGTGATTGCCTGCAAGAATTCTTCCCTGTGGGACACAAACGGTGCGTGGGATGCCTTGGCAAGCATGACATCAGTGATATGACTGGCGGTGGGCATTTGAGGTTGAACGCGCTTGGGCACGAGTCCATCGAGTCGACCCCAGATCCGCAGCCAAGGTTGCTGTATCGCCGACAGCTGTGGCCTAAGATCGATTTGATTCAACATATCCAAACCTTGAGTTAAGGCCGCTGCATCGGGTAGCGGGCGTGCTAAGACTAAATCCCGCAGCTGCTTAATATCGTCTTTGGCGGTTTCGCTGCCCATGGCCTGAATCGCTAAAAAGCGCTCAATCGTTTTTGGTAAATTTTGCCCAAGCTGCTCGCCAAACATGCTGAGCACCTGCGGTGGAATGCCGGGCCATGCTTCTTCCTCCCTCGCCATAAAACAGGGCGAGGAGGCGATAGTTATTAATCCTCTGATATGAGATGGGTAGCTTATGGCAGCTTGAGTTGCCACTAAGCCACCCAGTGACCAGCCGGCCCAAATCGCATTGGCGGGTAAGGTATGAATTAGCGCATCCACCCAAGTCGATAAATCGCCCGCGATTGGCTGACTTAAGCCAAAGCCCGGCAGATCGACATAGTGGACTCTATACTCAGAAAGCTGCTCATGGAGCGGCGTGAAGACGGCGCTATTAACGCCCCAACCGTGAAGCATGACCAGATCTGGCCCTTGGCCTCGGGTGTCGATATGCAGTTGCGGATGATGGGCTGGCGTCGCAGAGTTCACTAAAATACCTCTAATAGGAAGTTGTATGTCGGGCGATAGCAAATGGACTTGGTCGCAACAGGGGGCGAAGCTGTTACGCATAGTTTCGCATTTGGGGCAGCGTTACTTGGCGGGCAGTTTACCTAACCGCTGCTTACTGTGCCACCAATCCCTCAATGCAAAGGAAGCCGGATTCTGCCAGGTATGCCTGCAAACGGGCTTATATCACAGCCCAATTTGTTTAGGTTGTGGAAAATCCATGCCGCTTGAACTCGAATATTGTGGTGAGTGCCTACGGTATCAACCGCGAAAAGTCATCGCGCCTTGCAGTTATCATCAAGGCTTTGGTCCTTGGATAGCGGCCATTAAATATCAGGGGCAACTCGCCGCTTTACCCATATTATGCCAAGCCTTAGTGGCGCGCATTGGTCAGCTCGAACTGCAAGACTTAATCACTCTACCGCAGGCCATAGTGCCAGTCCCTTTACATCCCAATCGGCTGCGCCAACGTGGATTTAATCAAGCATGGTTAATTGCCCATGAATTATCGAAGCAGCTCTCGCTGCCACTGGTCAGTGACGGATTAATTCGGCGGCAGGATACGCGCCCACAAGCCGGACTCAATGGCGCACAGCGACGGCGAAATCTACAGGATGCTTTTGAGTTAAATGCCGATTTTGCCTATCAACGGATAGCGCTGGTGGACGATGTGGTCACGACAGGTACCACAGTGGCAGAAATTGCCCGTTTGTTCGAGGCGCGATATATACAAGTGCAAATATGGTGCCTCGCCAGAGCCGAAGCACCGGGTTTATTGGATGATATTACGGGTGAAAACGACATGCCGCGTTAGCGATCCGTTAGTGATCTACAGGTTAAGTTGTTGCATTGAAAGCGTGATGGATTTTGCAAAATTCCAGAACTTGCTACCCTAGGGGCTACAAAGCGCGTGTGAGTAGGAGTATCATACGCCTAATTCTTACTAAAACACTCAGGTATCCCCTGACGGAGCTGGTTTCCATGATTACTATTTCCGATGCGGCTCAGGCCCATTTTGTAAAGTTGTTAGCCGATCAACCTGAAGGCACTCATATTCGCGTATTTGTGATCAGTCCTGGTACCGCACAAGCCGAGTGTGGCGTGTCTTACTGCCCGCCTGACGCCGTTGAAAGCGATGATATTGAATTAGAATTCAATGGCTTTAGCGCTATGGTTGACGAGAAGAGTGCGCCTTTCTTAGAAGAAGCCTCAATCGACTTCGTGACCGATCAATTAGGTTCGCAATTAACCCTTAAAGCCCCTAACGCTAAAATGCGTAAAGTGGCTTCAGATGCGCCTTTAGCCGAGCGTGTTGAGTATGTGATCCAATCTGAAATCAACCCGCAACTGGCAAGCCATGGTGGTAACATCATGTTGGTTGAAATCACCCAAGAAGGCGTAGCGGTACTGCAGTTTGGTGGTGGTTGTAACGGTTGTTCGCAAGTTGATATCACCCTAAAAGATGGTATCGAGAAGCAACTACTCGATATGTTCCCAGGTGAACTCTCAGGTGTGAGCGATGTGACCGATCACCAACACGGTGCGCATTCTTACGCTTAAGCGGGTGTTGAACTGAATAAAAAAACGCGACCTTGAGTCGCGTTTTTTTTATGGCGTTTTGTAGCTACAGCTGGGTTTTCAGATTGTCGGCTAAAAACTTATCGAGCGCCTTAAAGGTGGTTAGCCTATGGTCATTGTTACTTAAGTAATGGTCGCCATTTTCGAGCTCAATATATTCGACGTTTTTCTTACGTGATTTCAGTTCGTCGAACATTTCGCGACTATGTTGCACCTTAACCACTCGATCCTTATCGCCATGCAGTAGTAATACCGGGATAGTGATCTTATCGGCTTTACTGACGGGTGAGCGTTCATAGAGGGCGCTAAAATCATCACCAATTTGTTCTTTAACGACTTCATAATTGGTGAAACGGCGACTGGATTTTACCAGGTAAGCCACGTCTGTTACGCCTGCCACACTGACCGCGCAGCGGTACAGATCAGGTGTCATCGCCGCGCCCATTAAGGCGGCATAACCACCATAACTCGCGCCGACGATACAGATACGCTGTGGATCGCTAATCCCTTGATTGATTAAGTAACGTGTACCATCTTCCACATCGTTTTGCATTTCGAGTCCCCAGCTTTTGAGGCCGGCCTTCATAAACTCATAGCCGTAGCCCGCCGAGCCCCTAAAGTTCATTCGAAATACCGCGTAACCACGGTTGGCGAAAAACTGCGACCAATAATCGAAGTCGTTACTGTCGTAACTAATCGGTCCGCCGTGGGGGAAGATAATGGTGGGGAGTTGCTTGGCTTCGAGGCCCTTTGGCACTGTCAGGTAAGCATCGATTTTGAGTTTATCCCGCGCTTCGTAGCTCAGATATTGAGTGTCGGCGAGTTGCTCGCTACTTAGCTGGCTATATCTATCGGCAATCGGAAACAGTGCCTTTTCATCCCTATCGCCGAAGTAATAGGTGCCAGGTTGAGTCGAACTGGTGGAGTAGACGATATAGCGGCGTTCATCCGCGCTAAATTGGGTGATGTAGTTATGGGCATTGGGCAATACCGCTTTCAACCCATTTTGCAGACCCGCATACTCAGGATCCCAGAAGGTATATTCTTCGCCGTCGCCTTCACTGACCCCAATGACTTTTTTCTTGAGTTCTGAATAGATGAGATTGCCTTCAACATCGGTATCTTCGTTGGCGTACACCAGTTCCTTCGTGAGCTTAGGATCGGTTAAATTCACCTTGAAGATAGCTTCAAAGCCTTGGTGATAGGCGCGTACGAATAAGATGTTGGGGTCGGCATCGAAGCCCAGTGGCCAGACGCTTTCGTCGGAGAAGGCTTTAAAGGTCCAGAGTAAGCGTGGCTCTGCCTTTTGTTCGGGTTGCTCGTAGATCCTATATTCAGTGTCATCGTTATAGATGGAGATACGGACCTTGTGCTGCCTGTCGGTAATCCAGCCGATGATTTTACGTTTAGAGTTTTGAATAAATGCGGATTTTCCCTGCGAGAGATTGACTCTCAGCACGCTGTCTTCGCCCACTTCTTCGCCCATACCATCGAGGGAGAGCAAGATATTATCGGGGTCATCCGGCATCATATCGATAATCTGTCCCTGATGTTGGGGGATCCAACTGAGTCGGTCGATGACGCTACGGGCGAGTACGCTCGTGGTTTTTCGTGTAGTTAAATCGTACTTCACCAAGCGAGTTTCTGTGGTCGGTGTACCGTAGCGGTTTGCCGGAAACTTAGCACTGATCAGCAAAGTAGTGTCATTTGCCCACTGTAATGACAGCAGGACAAACTTCTGGTTATCGGTGTGAATCGCGTAGTCTTTGTTGCCCGTTTCTAAATCGAGAATACTGACCACAGTGCCCTTAAGTTTGGGCTGGTCGACCCGAACGATAGAGGCAATTTTTTTGCCATCGGGCGACAGTTGGACTGAGCTGACATCGGGAATACTGGCAAAAGCCTCGACCGGAAGCTGTGGTACCGTTTGAGCAAGCAGTGGCAGACTTAGCCACAGGAGTAACAAAGGTAAAATCCTTTTCATAGCGCATCACAATTTTATTACAATAATGCCGCGTATCTTAATGGGATAACCTTAAGTAAGCTACTGTCTTTACAGAACTAATTAAGAATAAATGCCTTGCTAAAGCGGTAATGTGCCGCTAGGGTGAGGCTGCGCGTTAGCATAAAGGCCGTCATGGCCGCCCACAGTGCATGGTTAGCCTGTTCGGAAGCCAACAGCGATTGCAGCAAATACCATGTCGGGAAGAAGGCGCCAAATGTGGCGATAATCATGCTATTACGCATCACTTTGCCCTTAGCTGCGCCAATATAAACCCCATCAAACAGATAGGAACTAAAAGACCAAAGCGGCAGCAATATCAGCCAAGGCAGATAAATTTGCGCTGTGGTTCTCACCTCATCAATATTGGTTAGCAGCCCGATGATATGGTCTCCAAAAAGATAAAATATCAGGCTAAAACCTAGGGCTGTAATGGCTGACCAACACCAAGCGAGGAGTACTGCTTCGCGCAGTGGCTGTGTGCGTTGTTGCCCGTAGGCTTTGCCCACTTCCGCCTCGGCATAATAGGCAATGCCATCGAGGGCGTAGGCGATTAATAACAGTAAATTCAATAAGACCGCATTGGCTGCGACCGTATTATCCCCAAGGCCTGCACCGTGAAAGGTCATAAAGGCGAAGGCTGCTTGCAGGCATAGGCTGCGGATAAAAATATCGGTATTGAGCCTAAGCAGCTGGCCGTAACCCGACAAGTTCAGGTGAACTCTAATGTCGGCAAATTGGAATCGAGGTATTAACTTAAGCTGTTGTAATACCATGTAGAGCGCAACGCTAAAGGCGGTGATATCGGCGCATAATGAGGCAAGTGCAGCCCCTTTGACTCCCCAGCCTAAACCTAAGACGAACAACACATCGAGGATAATATTGGCTACGTTGGCGAAGATGAGCTGCCACATGGCCGCTTTGGGTTGCTGTCTGCCAAGGAGCCAGCCGAGCATAACTAAATTGAGCAGGGCGAATGGCGTCGACCAGACTCGGACCTGAAAATATTCTCGGCAATAACGCTCGACTTCCACACTCGCCTCGGAGAGGCCGAGCGCTAAATTCAGTATCGGGATCTGTAATAGGATCACCGCGATACCCAGCCCAGTCGCCAACATGGCGCCTTGGACCAGCAACTTTAATTGGCGCGCGGTATCGTTTGCGCCATAGGCCTGTGCGACCAATCCGGTGGTTGCCATCCGTAAAAAGCCTAATAACCAAATGATTAATGTGATAATCGTTGACCCGAGTGCGACGCCCCCTAAATAATAGGCGTCACTTAAATGCCCGATGACGGCCGTATCGACCAATCCCAACAGCGGAACCGTGATATTGGAAAGGATCATCGGCAGGGCAAGCGCGAGCAGCTGGCGATTCTTGGTGCCATTCAACAGGAGCGCGAGTGCGGTGGATTTTGCGGTAGTCATTGATTTCAGAGGTATTCACATTATGGTTAAACGTGCGTTATTGGCACTCTTAGGGCTGATGACTTTCTCGGCCCATGCTGTGGTCATTTTACAGTATCACCATGTGTCAGAAACCACGCCGGCTGCGACGAGCGTCACGCCTGCACAATTTCGTGAGCAAATGCAGTTTCTGGCGGACGATGGTTTTAAGGTTATTCCCTTATCCCAAGTGGTTGAGGCGATCAAAAACAAGCAAGATTTACCCGCAAAAACGGTGGCGATCACCTTCGATGATGGTTATCGCAGCATTGCGACCACAGCGCACCCTATCCTAAAGGAATTTGGTTTTCCCTACACCCTATTTGTGGCGATTGAGCCGATTAAACAAAAGTTTACCGAGATGATGACCTGGGAAGATCTGATTAAGCTCTCCAAGGAAGGAGCCGACATTGCTAACCACAGCTGGGCCCATGAGCATCTGATCCGCAAACTTGACAATGAATCCCAAAGCCAATGGCTGGCACGAATTAAAGCCAATATTCAGGACACCGAAAACGCGATTCGTGAGGCGACGGGGCAGAACTTTAAAATGCTGGCCTATCCCTATGGCGAATACAATCAGGCGATTCAGGATATGTTGACCGAAAATGGCTTCGTTGCCTTTGGCCAGCAGTCAGGGGCGGCGGGGCCGTACTCGCCACTCACGGCGCTGCCGCGCTTCCCTGTAGCGGGGCAATATGCAGATCTAAAGAGCCTAAAAGCCAAGTTATACAGCCTTAATATGCCAGTGCTTGAGCAAACGCCTAGCGATCCTGAACTGAAGGGCGGGCATTGGCGCCCCGAGCTTAAGGTTAAGCTGGATATGAGCGATATTTCGGCCAAGCAAGTCATGTGCTATATCCAAGGGCAAGGCGCTAAAACACCCACTTGGAGCAGTGATAATGAATTTAGTATTCAAGCCGATTTAGCCCTGCCAACGGGTCGCTCGCGCTACAATTGCACGGCGCCAAGCAAGACGCGCAACGGCTATTACTGGTTTTCGCAGGCATGGGTGAGACCCAAAGACGACGGCACTTGGGTTAAAGAGTAACACTTCTGCGGTGGTTATTTAGGTTTGTAGCTTTTAACGATTTTATCGAAGTCGCTGATCAAGGCTTGGTTGAGTACTTGAGGGGCTTTACCTAAGGCTGCCGTGGGTTTAAACACCGCGACCCGCGTGCCTTGGGGAGAAACCAGTACATAGCCAGCACTATGATCGACTTGATAATTATCCCCTTCGCCGACCATGGCATAGGTGAGCCCTAGGCTGCGGGTGAGGGGGAATATTTGGGTTTGCTCACCCGTCACCGCTTTAAACTCAGGATTAAAGAAATTCACGTAGGTGAGGAGTTTCTCTGGGGTGTCCCGCTTCGGATCTACGGATAAAAACACGATTTGAATGGGGGCAATTTTTTTCAGCTCAGGATAGGCGGCGGCGAGCTTGTTTAAGGTGGTCGGACAGACATCGGGGCAATAGGTAAAGCCGATAAAGAATAGGCTCCATTGATCCTTCAAATTGGCATTAGTAAAGGGTTTCTGCTGTTGATCTACAAGCTCAAAGGGCGCTAGCTCGAACGCCTCAGGAAACAAAAAACCACTCTCTAGCTCAACGGGCTTAGGTGGATTGAACTTCACTGCAAATAGTCCACCCAATCCTATTAGTAGAATCGCTATCACTAAGATCTTGTTGGAGATTCTTGCTTGCATATTTTGTCCTTTGACCATGCTCGCCCTATTGCTCGTTGCACATTAAGCCCAAAGATAGTGGTCGAGCAGTAATGCCATGAATAACAACATTAAATGATAAATCGAAAAACGAAATACCTGCATCGCCAGCCCTTCGCAATCCTGATACTTTAATTGCCACGCTTTATAAATAAATCCCGTGCTGAGCAAGCTTGAGCACACAAAGTAGAGCGGTCCACTCATCCCGACTAACACAGGCAATAGACAGGCTATCGCCAGCAAAATCGTATAGAGCAAGATACAGGTCTTAGTAAATTCTACCCCATGGGTCACGGGCAGCATGGGAATATCCACTTTGGCATATTCTGCGCGTCTGTGAATTGCCAGTGCCCAAAAATGCGGCGGCGTCCACAGGAATATGATGATAACGAGCAATAGCGCATGACCATGGAATTGATTCGTCACCGCCGTCCAGCCCAAGAGTGGCGGCATTGCGCCCGCTAAACCGCCAATGACAATGTTTTGTGGTGTGGCCCGTTTTAAATAGGCGGTATAAATCAAGGCGTAACCAATCAAGCTGGCAAAGGTCAGCCAAGCGGTGAGCGGATTAGTAAAAACATAGAGGATCACAAAACCTAGGCTGCCTAAGAGTGCCGCGAACAACAACGCCCTCGTCGCCGAGACTCGGCCCTTGGGCAGCGGACGGTTATAAGTGCGTGCCATCATGCCGTCGATTCGCCTATCAATCAGATGGTTTAAAGCGGCGGCCGATCCCGCCATCATGGCGATGCCGAGCAAACCTGCCACTAAGGGTTTGACTGGCAGTATGGTCGGCATGGCTAAACACATGCCGACTAAGACGGTGAGCAGCATTAAAGCCACTACCTTAGGTTTGGTCATCTCGAAATAGGCACGCCAAGCCAAATGGATACTGGGGTGACTGCTGATAGAGAGTGGTTTTGCCATGATAAATCCCCCGATGATTAAGGTGCCCTGCGCCAAAGGAAATAGTTAATCGCGACTAAGGTGAGTAGTAACAGTGCCGCGCCGCCATTGTGGGAAACGGCAATCCCCAGTGGTAAATGCATCACAACATTTGAAATCCCTAAACTGACCTGAAGTATCACTAAGGCGACCAACAATAGGCTAAGGGCCTTGAGCTGGGTGCTGAAAAATAACCGATAGGCGAGCAACAACAATAGACTGGCGGTAATAATGGCGCCAACGCGGTGGGCGATATGAATGGTCATGCGGGCATGGTAATCCAATACGCCAAATTCAAAGCTTGGGTGTTGCCCTTGGAAAGGGGAAAACGCATCGGCAATGGCGAGATTATCCATCCAATTACCTTCACAAATCGGCAAAGCCGTGCAAGCGAGTGCGGCATAGTTGGAGGAGGTCCAGGCGCCAAGCATGATCTGACCTATCAGCACCAGCAGACTCAACAGCGCCAGTTTCGGCAAATGTTTACTCTGGCCGAGAAATTTAAGGCTAGTGCCTATCCGCGAACCATGGGCGCCATTAAATCCTGCGCCCGCACCACGCTGACTGTGAATATCAGCGGTTTCGAAAATTCGCCTCGGTCGTGTTCGCAGATACAGCAAAAGCAGGAGCGAGAGCAGGCTAAAGCCGCCAATTAAATGGGACATCACGACAATCGGCATTAGTTTCATCGTCACAGTCCACATCCCCAACGCCGCCTGAAAGATGATGAGTAACACTATGGCAAAGGGCAGTTTCTTGGGGGCTTGGGATGTTTTTAAGCAAAGGATCAAAATCAGTAACACTAGTATGCCCAAGGCGCCCGCGATATACCTGTGGATCATTTCGAGCCAAGCTTTCTCGGGATGGATATCGTGGTCAGGAAATAGGGTTTGGGCATGGGAGATCTCATGGTCGTGGGTGGGCACTTTTATATGGCCGTAGCAACCGGGCCAATCTGGGCAGCCAAGTCCTGCGTCAGAGAGCCGAGTGTAAGCCCCCATTAAAATCACTAACAGGGTAAAGACTATGGTGACGCGTAGGAGCCAAGTCAGTTGCATTAGTCTACCCTCGATAGTTTCAATAACTTACGGAGATCCGCGACCAAGGCCTTACCCTGAGCTAAATGTGCCGCCTTGCCTTGCACTTGGGGGTAACGCAGCACGAGTGCGCCGAGTGGATCGACAATAATCAGCTGCTGTTGGTCAAGCCATTGAATGAGGCTTTGGCTTGCGGGCTGAGTGTTGAAGTTAAAGCTGCTTAATGCGCTTAAGTCACTGTCTGGATTCACAAGAATAAGCGGTTCGACACGAGCCTGATCTGGCCCTAAGGCGGTATGGCTCTGACGCAGAATATACAAGCGTTCGCGGCAAGCTTCATCGCACTTTGCGGGCAATAAATACAACAGTTGCCATTCCTTAGGCTGAGGATTGTTAAGGCCAAGACTGGTATAACTGGTTTCTGGGCTGATGAGCTCACCGTGGTTGGTGGAGCCGCCTTGATACCAATGCATGCTCAGCACTAACTTAGCGATGACCACAGGCGCGATAAAGGCCAGTAGCAATAACCCCAATGCGCGGTATTTGGCTGTTTGTTGGGAGTCCATATTTGCTCCTCTTATTGTCCCTAATGCTTTGTTTTATTGTTTTTTATTAAAATCTTGCTGGTATCTGTTACTCGGTTTTAGTCGCTTCCTTATCGGCTCGATGCCGTTGTCGTGATTTTTTGAGGTATTTCATTGCTTGCCTGCCCATCAGCCCCGCAAACACAGTTGCCATAGCAAACCATTGCAATGCATAACCCCAATGTTTTTGGGCCGAAAGCGGGAACGGCTGCCAAGGGTGGGGTAAGGCCTGCGCGGGTTGTAATTGGGGCAAGGCATCGGGTTGTAACACCGCGGGCAGGATGGGATGTCCTAACATTTGTGCCATCTCGGGCAGATTGAGATTTTGAAACCGAATCCGTTCACCTTGCTCCGTGGTGAAGGGTTCTGCTAATAAATGATGGCTCAAGGGATTAATCTGTTTTTGATAGAGGCGGCCTGTAAGAGCCAGTTCACCGACTATGGGGCTGACTTCGGGCAAGGCATCTCGGTGGGATTTAGCGGCAATAAAGCCGAGTTCGAGTAACAGCCAAGGTTGTTCGCGATGATTTGTCTGATTTTCTGACGTTATTTGCAGTAATTGAAAGGCGAGATAGCCCACTTGCCCTTGATAGACCTGATTGTCGAGTAACCAGATTTGTGGATTAACGGGGCTGGCTTGAACTTCAAGGCGATAGCCAGTAACGCCACCTTTAGCCAATTCAGCTATCAGCTGCTCAGGATTGAGTGCGGCAGCGGATTGTCTGGCCTCCATTTGTGCGAGTAACTCGGTTTTTTCCGCAGCCCTATCCATTTGCCACAAACCCAGCTTGACCAAAATCACGAATACCACCACAGTCAATATCAGCAGTAATAACATTGCCCTATGCAGCCAAATATATCTTGGCAACCCCATTAATTTGGTCAGCAAAACATAAGGATAGCGTATGGACATCCCGTTCATTTTTAAGTGTGTTTTAGTACTGCTGTTACTGTTTATCATTTTTAACCTAGGCAGAGCCTTAATTATTATGGTTAAAGGTGACGATCAAACCGCTGATCACCCTGTGCCTATGAGCCGCTATTTGGGCCGCAGGGTGATTTTTTCTGTACTAGTGATCCTGCTCTTGCTGGTGGCTTTGGGGACTGGACTACTTGGTCTCAATCCCACGCCTTAAGCTTTCAACTTATTGTTTCAATGAATATTTAAAGCACATAAACAAAGATAAATAGGCAGAGCCAAACTACGTCGACAAAGTGCCAGTACCAACTGCCCGCTTGGAAGGCAAAATGCTTATCCGCACTAAAGTGGCCTTTTAACACCCTGAAAAACAAGACTAATAGAAAGATAGTGCCCAAAGTGACATGCATGCCGTGGAAACCCGTCAGCAGGAAAAAGGTGTTGCCATACACGCCCGAGGTGAGCGTTAGCCCCATCTCATGGTAGGCATGGCTATATTCCTCCGCTTGCAAAGCAAGGAAGCTAATTCCCAACAAAATCGTGAGCCCAAGCCAGAGGGTGATGGCCGAACGCTTACCTTTTTCTAAGCTGATATGGGCAAAATGCAGCGTGACTGAGGAGGTTAGCAGCACAATGGTGTTGACTAGCGGTAGTCCATTCCATGGCATGGCTTCGGTTTTGGTGCCATCTGGCGTGGTGAGGAGTGGCCAAACGGCTTCGAAGTGTGGCCACAGGACTTCGTGGGTCATGGCATTGTTGGATGCACCGCCGAGCCAAGGCACTGCGACCATACGGGCGTAAAATAAGGCACCGAAGAAGGCGGCAAAGAACATCACCTCTGAGAAGATGAACCAGCTCATGCCTTGGCGAAACGATCTATCCATTTGATGGGAATAGAGGCCCGTCATCGATTCTTTGATCACGGTTCTAAACCAGCCAACCAGCATAAACAGGATGACGGCTATGCCTGCCAGTAGAATATAGCCGCCACCCGAAGCGCCAGATTTGAGTTGATGTACAAAATGTCCTGCCCCAAAGGCAATTAAAAACAAGCCGATAGCACCAACAATCGGCCAAGCACTCTGGGCGGGGACGTAGTAAGTCTCATGTTTAGTGGTCATTTTGCAGCTCCTTGCTCTATGGCAGACGCTAACTGCTTGTCGGTAATGTCGTAGAGGGTGTAAGAGAGGGTTAAGGTGTGGATAGACTCGGGTAATTGAGGATCCACGAAGAAGATCAACGGCAGCTCGGCGCGACTCGCGGCGGCTAAGTGTTGTTGGTTAAAACAAAAACATTCGGTTTTATTGAAATAAGCCGCGCCTTGTCCGGGCGAAATAGAAGGAATCGCCTGGCCCACGATCGCTCTATTCGAGACATTTTGCGCCAGAAATGCCGTGTGAATGAGTTCTCCTGGATGCACTTCGAGCCGTTTCGTTTGTGGCTCAAATTTCCACGGCATGCCGGTCTGCACCTGCGAGATAAACTCCACCGTTACCACGCGGTTCTTGTCCACAGTGATCGCTTGATAACTGCTGGCAGTATTGGAGGTTTTGCCATTAATCCCCAGTTTTTCGCACAACACATCGTAGAGCGGCACTAAGGCGAACCCAAAGCCAAACATCCCAAGGCAGCCCAGCACCAGCAGGCTGATGAGCTTACGGTTGGACTTGATGTTGGGCTGATGGGGTTGGCCTTGCATGTTATTTCACCTCGGGTGGAGTGGTGAAAGAGTGGTAGGGCGCAGGGCTGGGTAGGGTCCATTCTAAGCCTTCGCTGCCTTCCCAAGGTTTGGCGGGCGCCTTTTCACCGCCCCGAATGCACTTAATCACCAGCACGAGGAAAATCAGCTGAGATAGCCCAAAGGCAAAACCCCCAATCGACACGATTTGGTTTACATCGGCAAATTGAATCGAGTAATCGGGAATACGCCTTGGCATACCCGCAAGACCTAAGAAATGCATCGGGAAAAACAACACGTTGACCGAAATCACCGAGCACCAAAAATGCCACTGGCCTAGCTTTTCGCTGTACATATGGCCGGTCCATTTTGGCAACCAGTAATAGGCCGCCGCCATGATGGAGAAAATCGCACCAGTGACTAACACATAGTGGAAGTGAGCCACCACAAAGTAAGTATCGTGGTATTGGAAGTCAGCCGGTGTGATGGCGAGCATCAGGCCAGAGAAGCCGCCAATAGTAAATAAGATAATAAAGGCCACCGCGAACAACATCGGGGTTTCAAAACTCAATGAGCCGCGCCACATGGTCGCTACCCAGTTAAACACTTTTACCCCAGTCGGCACGGCAATCAGCATAGTGCAGTACATAAAAAACAACTCGGCAAACACTGGCATACCGGTGGTGAACATATGGTGCGCCCACACGAGGAAGGACAGAATCGCAATACTCGCCGTGGCGTACACCATGGATGAATAGCCGAATAATGGTTTACGGCTGAAAGCTGGAACAATAGCGGAGATAATGCCGAAGGAAGGCAAAATCATGATGTAGACTTCTGGGTGACCGAAGAACCAGAAGATATGCTGGAACATCACAGGATCACCACCACCTGCCGCCTCGAAGAAGCTAGTACCGAAAAACTTATCGGTTAACACCATAGTAACGGCGCCCGCGAGTACGGGCATCACGGCGATCAGCAAGAAGGCGGTGATCAGCCAAGTCCAGACAAACAACGGTAACTTCATCCAGGTCATGCCGGGAGCGCGTAGGTTGACTATGGTGACGATCACGTTGATGGCGCCCATGATCGAACTTATCCCCATGATATGAATAGAGAAAACAAATAATGCTGTGCTGTCAGGGCTATAAGTGGTCGAGAGTGGTGCGTAGAAGGTCCAACCGAAGTTAGGGCCACCGCCTTCCATAAACAGTGAGCTCAGTAAAATAGTAAAGGCGAAGGGCAGGATCCAAAAACTCCAGTTGTTCATCCGAGGGAGTGCCATATCTGGCGCGCCAATCATCATCGGGATCAGCCAGTTAGCCAGTCCTGTGAAGGCCGGCATCACGGCGCCGAATACCATGATTAACCCATGAACTGTGGTCATCTGGTTAAAGAAGTTAGGCTCAACGAGTTGTAATCCGGGCTGAAAGAGTTCGGCGCGGATCACCATAGCCATCGCACCACCGGTTAAAAACATAATGAAACTAAACCATAGGTACAGGGTGCCAATGTCCTTGTGGTTAGTGGTGAGTAACCAGCGCATGATGCCTTTAGGTGCACCGTGATGGTGTTCATCATGGGCGGCAATTTGATCTTGAGTCAGTGTGCTCATCTTAATCCCCTACTGTCCATGGCGAGCAAT
Organism: Shewanella decolorationis S12; assembly: GCF_000485795.1. Taxonomy (GTDB): domain Bacteria; phylum Pseudomonadota; class Gammaproteobacteria; order Enterobacterales; family Shewanellaceae; genus Shewanella; species Shewanella decolorationis. The sequence goes on along the minus strand of NZ_AXZL01000057.1, from coordinate 34,616 downwards.
ATCAGCGGGTTGCACTGTATCGCCAGTATTGTTGCCCCATGCATTGCGCTCATAGGTAATGATGGCGGCAAGCTGTTGTGGCGTGAGTTGAGTGCCAAATGCCTGCATCGCCGTGCCCGGTTTACCGTGCATCACAATGTCGATGTGATTGGCGACCGGACCCGTTGCAATAGCGCTGCCAGCAAGGGCGGGGAAGGCGGGAGGCATACCGGCACCCGTTAGCTGGTGGCAGGCGGCGCAAATCGTGGCATAGGTCTTTTCCCCTTCGGCCATCAGTTCATCATGGCTAAGCGTGGGAAGACTCGCGGGGTCGACACTGGCGGCGGGTTCTGTCGCTGGCTTTGGCGTATCGGTGGTTGCTGGGGGCGGAGTCGTTGCTACTGGTTCGCTATTGGTGCCACCGGATTTATGGGCATCAACGTCTTTGGCTTGCACCGCATCCCCCGTGTTATTGCCCCACGCATTACGCTCATAGGTAATCACTGCGGCAATTTCTTGGGTCGTTAATTGTTTGCCAAAGGCTTGCATGGCCGTACCCGCTTTACCATTGAGCACGATTTCAAGATGGCCGCTTAATGGTCCGGTCGCAATTGGGCTGCCTTTGAGGTGCGGGAATACTCCTTGTAGACCTTCACCGTTGGGTTGGTGACAGGCCGCGCAGTGACCGAGGTAAACTTGCTCACCCTGAGCCATCAGCTCTTCTTTAGTCAGTGTTTGTGATAACGCGGCTTGTGCGGCTTGCGCAGCGGCATTGGCGGCTTGTTTTTGTTCTTCAACCCATGCATCGAACTCGGCTTCGGGTAATGCCTGCACCACTATCGGCATAAAACCATGGTCTTTACCGCAAAGCTCGGCACATTGGCCACGGTAAATGCCGGGTTTGTCGATACGGGTCCACGCCTCGTTGATAAAACCTGGGTTAGCATCTTTTTTAACCGCAAAGGCGGGCATCCACCATGAGTGGATGACATCCTCTGAGGTCATCAAGAAGCGGATTTTACGATTGATGGGTAATACTAGGGGTTTATCGACCTCGAGTAAGTAGTGCTCTCCCTTGGCTTCACTACCTTCGATTTGAGGTCTTGGAGTTGCGAGAATACTGTAAAAATCAATATCTTGATCGAAGTAGCTATAATGCCATTTCCATTGAGAACCTGTGACTTTTACCGTGAGATCGGCATTGCTGGGATCTTCCATGGCAATCAGAGTTTTCGTGGCGGGAATCGCCATTAAGATCAAAATGACAAAAGGAATAATCGTCCAAGCAATTTCGACTTTTGTGCTCTCATGGAAGTGAGACGCGACCGCGCCCTTGGATTTTCTGTGGTTGATCATGGCATAAATCATCACGCCAAAAACCACTAGGCCTATCGCGCAGCAGATATACAGAATCGTCATGTGCAAGTGATAAACCTTGCCACTGATTTCTGTTACGCCGGGGGTCATGTTGAACCGCATGTCCGCTGCGGCCAACGGTGGTGCGAATAACACCACGAGTAGACAATACAACCATTGCTTCACAAGACTTCTCCTCTGCCAATTGCGAATAGCAACTACAAAGAAGAGCAACACAGTAAGTCTCAACTCTATGCAAACTCTTCAGTTCCCAAAAAAGCTTCTCTGACTTCAACGTGCGTTGGCGGCTTACTTTTGATTAAGTATTGTTACTGCTGGTATTAGCCACACTGGCACATACTGCTGAATAAACCCATTATTCTCGATTTTTGTGGGCAAGAGATATTCGATAAATCGTCGATATTTTTTGCCTAAACGGGCGATATATTATGCTCGCCTGAATCAAACATACTTGCTGTTTAAAAATTGATCAAGATCACTTCTTTTTCTAATTGTCTGAAAAATTGCCAAAAAAAAGCCCCACATTCACAGGTGAGGCGGCTTTCAAGGCTAAATACGCAGTGCAAAAATTTTAATGAACAGAGCTAAAAAAACTACCTTGGGCAAAGTGAGCTGGTTGCTTGAGTGTGGCGTCCGTAGGTGAGTGATTTACGACACCTTCGAGCACGATTCCCATTGCGCGGGCGCTCTTTGCCACAATTTGCAAACGACGATTATCGCGGGCATCGAGTGAGTGGATCCAAGTAATTACTGCGCTGGAGGTGCCACTGGTTAAGGCTTTTTCCATGGCCCACAGGGTTTCCACTTCATCCTTCGCATGGACTAAGAGTACGCGATCCATACGCACGCCAGCGCTGGCCAGTAACTGCTTGTAGCCAATACTGGGTGGGTTGATGAGCACGACCCAGCGGCCTTGTTGGCTCAATTGTGCCAACTGTTTGCTAAGTTGCATTAGCTCTTGCCGCCCTTGGCTCTCGGTGGGCATAGTGATGATAGGCGTATGCTGCCAGTCTGTATCGGTTTCGCGTACCGCATCGAGCCATAAACCGGGGTGACGCGGGGCATTACCTAGTAGTTTGTTCATAGCCAATCTCCATTGCGGATCACCCCTACGGCGAGCCCTTCAATTGTTAGACTTTGGAAACTTAAATCGACTTTAATCGGGGAGTAATCTTCATTTTCAGCATGTAGATAAACGAGATTCCCTTTCTTTTCAAAGCGTTTAACTGTTACATCATCGTCAACGCGAGCAACAACTACTTGGCCATTGCGCGCTTGCTGTACTTTATGAACGGCGAGCAGATCCCCTTCGAGGATACCGATGTTCTTCATACTGTCGCCTCTGACGCGCAGCAAGAAATCGGCGGCTGGGTGGAACATGCTGGGGTCGACTTGATAATACTGTTCGACATGCTCTTGGGCGAGGATAGGTTCGCCCGCAGCCACTTGACCAATCAGTGGTAAGCCAGATTCGCTGTTATCTTCTTCCTCAACTGGGAGGCGGATCCCGCGGGAAGTGCCAGGCATGATCTCGATGCAGCCTTTTTTTGCCAATGCCTTAAGGTGTTCCTCGGCGGCATTTGCACTTTTAAAACCCAAACGGGTGGCGATTTCGGCCCGGGTGGGTGGCATGCCAGTCTCGGCAATATTACGTTTAATCAGCTCTAAAATTTCGGCTTGGCGTGGCGTCAACGGTCTCATGTTCTTTCCTGTTTTTCTATACAGTTACTGTTAGTATATACAGTATTATTCGTAGTGCAAGTATTAACCACTTTTTAACGCGATTGGAGAGTATTAGCGAATATTCCCTAGAATCTGGTATTCTATGGGGCTAATGAACGTACTTACATTGCATAAGAATAATGCCTAAACAAGACTCTCTTTGGTTGAAATCATTACGCTGGATCCAAAAACACTTAGTGCACACTATTGTTGTGCCGCAGGATCCCTTTGCCGATCTGAATCTGGACGCTTCCAGACCGCTTGCTTATGTAATGAAAACAGAATCCCTGAGTGATATTGCTGCGTTAAGCGAAATCACCACTAAGCTGGGTTTGCCAAGCCCCTATGAGCCGCTCGTGGTAAATGGCGTTGTCGCGCCCCGCGTCGTTTGCCTCGAAGGCCGTAAGCCTTTGTTTGGCGAACGTGCCAGTAATGAGCCATTCCTCGAATGTTTTATGCGCCTGTTGGCCGTCCATAAGGAAAAGCCAGAGTTAGATATTCAGCTGGTGCCTGTGAGTCTGTATTGGGGCCGAACTCCGGGTAAAGAAGACGACACCATGAAGGCGGCTGTGCTTGAGCGTGAGAACCCAACTTGGTTACGTAAGTGCTTAATGATCCTATTTTTGGGTCGTCATAACTTTGTGCAGTTTTCTAATGCGGTATCGCTGCGTTACATGGCCGACGAACACGGCACCGATATGGGGATTGCCCATAAACTGGCGCGGGTGGCTAGAGTACATTTCCGCCGCCAACGCAAGGTGATGACAGGACCTGTGCTGCCGAATCGTCAGGCAATGTTCCACTCCCTGCTGAAATCCGAATCCTTACGCAAGGCGATTCAGGAAGAAGCGGCGAGTAAGAAGATTTCCGAAACCCAAGCCCGTGAAACAGCAATTGAATATCTTGATGAAATTGCAGCTAATTATTCCGACAGCCTAGTGCGTATTGCAGAGCGTTTCCTAACTTGGTTATGGAACAAGCTCTACAGCGGTATCAATATCAAAGGTGCCGAGCAAATCCGTCAGCTGCACCATGATGGTCACGAGATTGTTTATGTACCTTGCCATCGCAGCCATATGGATTACCTGCTGTTATCCTACATTCTGTATTACCAAGGCATGGTGCCACCGCATATTGCGGCGGGGATTAACCTAAACTTCTGGCCTGCGGGGCCGCTGTTCCGCCGTGGCGGCGCTTTCTTTATTCGCCGTAGTTTTAACGGCAATAAACTTTATACTGCCGTGTTCCGTGAATACCTCGATCAGCTGTTTGCTAAGGGATATTCGGTTGAGTATTTCTCTGAGGGTGGCCGTTCTCGCACCGGTCGTCTATTGGCGCCGAAAACGGGCATGATCGCCATGACGATCAACAGTGTGCTGCGTGGTATCGAACGCCCTGTCACCTTAGTGCCTGTGTATTTAGGCTACGATCACGTGATGGAAGTGGCGACTTATCATAAAGAGCTGAGCGGTAAGAAAAAACAGAAAGAATCTGTATGGCAAGTCTTTGGTGCTATTCGTAAATTAGGTAATTTTGGCCAAGGTTATGTCAACTTTGGTGAGCCGATTACACTGCAAAACTTCTTGAATGAAACCGCGCCTAACTGGCGCACTGAAGTGGCCGACGATCCCGAACAAAAACCGACTTGGTTAACCCCAGCGGTCAACGTGTTAGCGAATCGCGTGATGACCCGCATTAACGATGCCGCCGCCGCCAGTTCAATCACCTTGACCAGCTTAGTGCTGCTGGCGTCGGAGCAAAATGCCCTAGAGCGTTGCTTGCTCGAGCGTCAGTTAGATTTGTACCTGACGCTGCTTAAGCGTGTGCCTTACACTTCGTTTACGTCGGTGGCCGAAGGTGATGGCAAGCACTTAGTGCAGCAAGGTTTAGAGCTGAATAAGTTCTCCATCAATGCCGATCCTCTGGGTGAGATAGTATCTATTGACGCGAATCAAGCGATTTCAATGACTTACTATCGTAACAATATCATCCACTTATTTATTATTCCGTCGTTGATTGCTAGCTGCTTAACCAACAATAAGCAGATTTCAAGAGCCCATATCCTAGGGATTGTGAGTGACTTCTATCCGCTTCTGAAGGCGGAGTTATTCATGGGTATCAAGGACCTCCCAAGTTATGTGAATCAAGTGCTAGATCTGTTTATTGAGCAGGATCTAGTGCAGGAAAGCGATACGCTGTCGGTGGTGACCGAGCACACCAGTCAAATGTTGTTGCTGGCCGGAAGCGTTAGCGAAACCTTGCAACGTTATGCGATTATCTTCAATCTGCTGGCCCACAGACCTAAGATGGAGCGTTCGGAGCTGGAGTCTGAAAGCCATCTGCTTGCCCAGCGTTTAGGGGCGCTGCATGGAATTACCGCACCAGAATTCTACGACAAGAAACTCTATAACACTTTGAGTGTTAAGCTTAAAGAGTTGGGTTACTTCTCCGAGAAGGAAGATAAATCCGACGTTGAGCGCATTCGCGATCAAGCCAATAGCTTACTCAGAGCCTCAGTGAGACAAACCATAGTTGCGAGCGTGACCGCGGAGCATATCGTTTAATGGCTAACCATATGAATGCGGCGAAGAATAAGCCGGTGGGCAAGTCTTTGCTCGGTGGTGCCATGATTATTGCTGGCACCACAGTCGGGGCGGGGATGTTTTCTTTGCCCGTTGTGGGCGCTGGCATGTGGTTTGGCTACTCGGTACTGATGTTACTCGGTATTTGGTTCTGCATGTTGATGTCGGGATTGTTATTGCTCGAAACCAACCTGCATTTCGAACCGGGAGCGAGTTTCGATACCCTGACCAAGGAAACTCTAGGCCAGTTTTGGCGGATCGTGAATGGGGTATCGATTGCCTTCGTGCTTTACATCTTAACCTACGCCTACATCAGTGGCGGCGGCTCGATTGTTAACCATAGCCTACAGGGTATGGGGATTGAGTTACCCCAGAGTGTTGCTGGATTAGTATTTGCGGTTGTGCTCGCCTGTATCGTGTTGATCAGCACCAAGGCTGTCGATCGCATTACGACCATAATGCTCGGCGGTATGATTATCACTTTCTTCCTCGCGATTGGTAATTTACTGATCGAGATTGATGTGACTAAGTTGCTCGAACCGGATGGCAATCAAAGCTTTATGCCTTATCTGTGGGCTGCTTTGCCCTTTGGCTTGGCAAGTTTTGGCTACCATGGCAACGTGCCGAGTCTGGTGAAGTACTATGGCAAAGATTCATCGACCATCATCAAAGCGATTTTCGTCGGCACTTTCATCGCACTGATCATTTATGCCTGCTGGTTAGTCGCCACTATGGGCAACATTCCCCGCAGCCAATTTAGTGAGATTATTGCCCAGGGTGGCAATATGGGGGTGTTAGTCGGCGCCTTGTCGAAAGTGATGGAAAGTAACTGGTTAAACAGCATGTTAACTCTATTTGCTAACTTAGCTGTGGCGTCTTCTTTCCTTGGCGTGACCTTAGGTTTATTCGATTATTTGGCCGATTTATTCGGATTCGACGATACGCGCTCGGGGCGGATGAAAACGGCAATCGTCACCTTTGTGCCGCCGACCATATTAGGTTTGCTGTTCCCCGATGGCTTTTTGGTTGCCATTGGTTTCGCAGCCTTAGCGGCAACCGTTTGGGCCGTCATAGTGCCAGCACTGATGGCCTATAAATCGAGACAGCAGTTCCCTAACCATCAAGGTTTTAGAGTCTTTGGTGGCACCCCCTTAATTATCCTTGTGGTGTTGTATGGCGTGGTGACAGGGGCTTGTCATCTACTCGCGATGGCGAATTTATTGCCGCAGTTCTCCTAAGTATTTCGCCTACGAATCAAGCCCTCAAATTGAGGGCTTTTTCTTTATATTCATCTTTTTATCGCCAAAACTGGACAGTTGCACAAACTCCAGCTTAACTCGAACACATTATCTGTTTGATTGGAGTCTGCAATGAGGATTACTCAGTATGCACTGGGACAGGCCTGTTGGGTCGAACTGGCGAGCCATGACTGGCAGGGCGCACAGGCGTTTTACCATGCACTGTTTGGTTGGAATGCGGTGGAAATGGCGATTCCTAATGGTCATTTCTCGCTGTTCAATCTGGAGGGCGACGATTTAGGGGCCATGTATCAAATCCCTGAGTCGGAACCACAGATCCCTAGCCATTGGCGGATCTATTTTGCGGTTAAGGATGTCGAGGCGACGGTTGCCGCCATCTTGGCTGCGGGTGGGCAATTACACATGGGCCCGCATGTGGTGGGTGAAGCGGGCGTGATGGCGCAGGTGAGCGACCCCGAAGGCGCACGCTTTGCCCTGTGGCAAGCAAAAAATCACTCTGGCTCGCGTCGCCAAGGCGAAGAAAATACCCTGTGTTGGGTGGAGCTGGCCTGTCGCGAACCTAGCGCCGAAGCCAGTTTTTACACTCAAGTGTTTCCTTGGACCGCACTCCCCAGTCATGTGCCCGGCATCGATTACACCGAGTGGCAAATCGACGGTCAGTCTATGGGGGGCATGATGAAAATGATGCCAGAATGGGGCGAGATCCCCGCCCATTGGATGCCTTATTTTGTGGTGGCGGATTGTGATGCCTTTGCCGCTAAGGCGCAGGGGCTAGGTGCGCAGCTATGCGTGCCGCCAAGCGATATCCCCGATGTGGGACGTTTTGCGGTGATTGCCGACGCGCAAGGGGCAACCTTCGCGGTCATCAAGTTAAATGCGCTATCTTAAGCTGGCGAGGAGAGATTTCGGCATAAGCGCTGATAAAACCTAGGTTTATTGAGTCATACCTAGGTTTTATAAGGTCTTATGTCGATGCGCTTATTTCTTTATCCGCTACTGGCTACACCTTAAACTCACTCACTAAACCATCCAGCTGTTGTCCTATCCCCAGCAAGCCATTGGCAGAGCTGGCTGCCTGTTTAACCCCCGTCAGAGTGCGGTTGGCACTGTCATTCACGCTGTTGATCGACATATTAATTTCTTCCACCACAGTAGACTGCTGCTCGGCAGCGTGGGCCATTTGTGAAACCGAGTGGGTGATCGACATGACCATTTCGGTGATAGTCGAGAGGGCCGATTCCACTTGGGTCACTTGCTCGACCGTGCTGTTGGTCGCTTCTCGGCTTTGTCCCATCATAGTCGCCGCTGAGCCCGATCTATCCTGCAGTGTTTGGATGATTTGCTGGATTTGCTTGGTCGATTCTTGCGTTCGGCTGGCAAGTGAACGTACTTCATCGGCCACCACGGCAAAGCCACGTCCTTGCTCGCCCGCCCGCGCCGCTTCGATGGCTGCGTTGAGCGCCAACAGATTGGTTTGCTCGGCAATGGCGCGGATCACATCCAGCACGGCACCAATCTTATCGCTGTCGTTACGTAACTGTTCTATGGTGGTGGCCGAGGCTTCGACTTTGCTTGCCAGTTCCCTCATCGAATGGGTGGCGCGGGTGACTGTCTCGCGGCCGAGGAGCGCTTGCGCTTTGGCATCCTCCGAGAGCTTATTGGCAGTATCGGCACTGGCAGCGACTTCGACGGCACTGGCGGCCATTTCGGTGATGGCCGAGGCGACGAGTTGGGTTTCATTCTGCTGTGAACTCATGTCTTGAGTTGCACTGTGAGTCACACTGTTGAGCTGGGTTGATGCGCTAACCATTTGAACAGTCGTGTCTTTAACTTCGGCCACTAACTGCTGGATCCGCAGCACAAAGCGGTTAAAGTTTTTGGCAAGTTGGGTCAGTTCGTCATGGCCGTTTACGGGGAGGCGCTGAGTGAGATCGGCCTCGCCATCGGCGATTTCATTCAGTAGCGCCACTACTTCACGTATGGTGCGCAGCAGGCTTTGGGTCACTATCACGGTAATAAAGGCGGAAAGCAGAATCGCGATCAGCAGGATAATGTTGATAAAGATGATTTTTTGGCTGACTTCCTTGGCGGCGATATCGCCCGCTTCGGAGAGAGACTTCATGGTATTGTCTTGCAGATCTGAGGTTATCTGCGCCATTTCGATGCCGATATTATCGAGCTGCACTATGGCTTGATTGCGGTTGTTAATCGCCTCAAAAACCCCGTTGGCCGCTTGTTCATACTCGCTGAGCAGTCCGGCGGCTTGCTTGACTTGTGATTGATAGCTCAAGTTATCGAGCGCGGCGGCAAGCTCATCCATAGTGGTATGAGTGTTGACGATTTCATCCCGAAAACGCTGAGCCTGATCGGCTTGGTTATCGAGGAGAAACTTGCTGACATAGAGGCGAGCCAAGAGCAGTTCACGCAGATTTTTACCGGCGAAGAAGGCGCCCTGTACATCGCCATCGGTAAAAGATGACTGCATGATCTGGGAGATAATTTTCTCGATTTCGGGCCCTTTGACATCGAGTATGCCGGTGACTAGCTTGGCTCTTTGCTGCTGATTAGTTACGACTTGGTGATTAAAAATATCCACGTACTCTTTTTCATGGGCAATGATCTGCTCAAGCATTTGAGTTCGTTCAGGATTATCTATATGGGCTTTGGCCTTTGCCAATATGTCGCGGGTTTTGATGTCTTGGGCGCTAAATTCGGCTGCCGTCTCGCTGGAGCCGGTTTTGACATAGGTTTTTACCGTGAGGCGCAGGCGATAAATTTCCTGTAGCAGGCTACTGGTGAGATCGCTTTCTGGGGCAAGATCTTCGGTAACGGCGCGCATCCGATTATCAATGTCGGTCAGGGCAAAGTAGCTTAATACCCCTAAAGTTATAAGCATGGCGACGAGAAAGACAGGAACGATCGCAAGCTTTTTAGTGAGCGTTAACTGATTGATAGAAAACATAGTTACCTCAGAGTGAACTTGTCTTCCATGGCTTGGATTAAAGCGCTAGCTCCTGTACTAGGCACGGCTTGTTTGAGTATAGGAGACATATCCTGAGGTAAAGGGACAGCTTAAATGAAGTTTCGTTAATATTGGGCGAGGGCGTTTGGGAGGGATAACCGTTTTTAGCCTCTTGTTTATAAGCGGTTGCCAGTGGCGATATACCTCGCCACTGGCTGTATGCGGTTAGTTTGGATTGTCGATAAACAGTGTGGCCGGGCAATTGGTTTTTTTCGCCTTCGGCGCCTTCGCGAGCAGACTCGGCAAAGAGTCGTAGTTGTTGATGACTTGAGGCAGGTTAATGCGGATTTCACTCAAGAGTCCTTTGGCGCAGTCTAGGGTGACTTTAGTGTGCGCACCTTGGCCAAAGCTGGCATCAAAGCTCTGATTTAGCTCCTGTTGAGTCACTTTTTTACCGATTCTTTCATGGATGAATTGTTGCACCCATGCCGAGGCATTCACTTCCTGCGTCAGCTGAGTCGCGAGAAAGAAGTAGTCATTAGGGTCTTGGTTGCGACAGGTGCCATGTTTCCACCATTCATGGCGCTCTAAACAGCTGCCGTAGCGGGCGCTTGGCATCACTTCCTCGAGATTTTTTTGGACGGAGGCATTGAGCGTCACCTCGGGATAATCACAAAAATCACTCGGTTGTTGTTTCACGCTGCTGCAAAAGCCGTAACGGGTGCCACATTGCTGACGATTCGGCCAGAGGCCATGCAGGCTAAAGTGTTGCCACTGAGGCGCATCACTGTTCTGGCTTAAGGCGCGGCACTCGGGTTTACGGCTGCCATAGAGTTCGCAAAAGGTGCTCTGCCAACTCAGGGCGAGCACATTGGAGTCGTAGTTATCCTCGATTTGGCACACATTGCCTTGGCGCTTCTCTGGCGTGCCACGTTCTTGCGGGTTTTCACTCTTAACCGCTGCACTCTCGCTAGTGAGGCTTGTTTGCGCGGGCTCGACATTCGCTGTGGGCTGAGCGGTCGCTATGGATTCGGCGGGCGCTGTAGCTGCGGCATTGTATTGTCCGCAATCACCTTTTATCCAACGCAGTGGCGAGCTGTTGGCATTAGTTCGCACCCGAAGCCAATCGGGGTTGGCACTGTTACCTAAAATTTCGGCAACGGGATAACGCTCGCCAATATTGCTCTGCCAATCATCGGGATTGGTTTGTTTATTTTTAGACTGAAACAGTTCGCAGCGCTTATTGGCGACAAACTCTCCCGAGGCAGGGGCCGCCTGAAGGGCGATGGGCGTAAAACCTATCAACAACAGCCCCAGTAGGCCAAAGCTATGGCGATAAATACCTGCGCGGTTGTGGATGGGAAGAGAAAATAAAGCTGTCATTCGCTGGCGTCCTTTCTGCTATGGCGGTGGCACAAACATATGGTGTTGCAAGCCGCTATTGTGCAGTGAAATTACCGAATACGCGAATAGGATATTGACTGAAAAACTACTTTGAATTCAAAAAACATAACCCCTAGCGCTAATCTCGCTAGGGGTTATGGTGAGTTAAAGCAAAGGGTTATTCTGCTTTATTGATTTGGCGAGCGTAGATCAACAGATACAGTGCAGGCAGAACAAACAGCGACAATATCGGTGCTGTCACCATACCGCCGACCATAGGGGCGGCGATTTTTTGCATTACATCGTTACCCGAACCTGCGCCCCACATGATGGGCAAAAGGCCGAAGAAGATGGTTGCTACTGTCATTGCTTTAGGTCGAATACGCATTACTGCACCTTCAATCAAGGCTTCTTTTAAGTCCTCGACTGTGTGGTAGGTATTCTTCTCCTGCCGATGTTTGATGGCGTTATTGAGGTACACCAACATTACCACTCCGAATTCGGCGGCGACCCCCGCAAGGGCGATCATCCCCACCGCGACGGCGACCGAGATGTTGTAGCCGAGTAGATACAACAACCAAGTGCTACCCACGAGGGCGAAGGGAAGGCTGAGCATAATAATGCTGGCCTGCATGGTCGAGCCAAAGGTCATCATCAGTAGGATAAAGATTACCCCGAGTGCCATGGGGATCACTTGCTTGAGTTTAGCGTCGACTCGCTGCATATACTCGTACTGACCCGCAAAGCTGTAGCTGTAACGGGCTGGGACCACGAGTTCCTCATCCAAGGCTGTTTTGGCGGCCGTGATATATTCACCAATCGAAGTGCCTTCGATATCGATAAACACCCACGAGATTAACCGGCCGTTTTCACTCTTAAGCATTGGTGCGCCATCGGTAATTTCGATATCGGCCAAATTACGCAGTGGCAAATAATGGCCTGATTTAGTGATCACCGGCAGTTCGCGCAGTTTCTCGATATTGTCACGCAGTTCGCGTGGGTAACGCAGGTTGATGGGGTAGCGCTCTGAGCCCTGCACCGACTCGCCAATATCCATACCGCCAATCGCGTAACGTACTACATCTTGGATATCCTGTAGTGTCATGCCATAGCGGGCGGCTACATCGAGTTTGGGGCTGATATCAATATAGCGACCGCCACCACTGCGTTCGGCGTAGGCCGATTTGGTGTGCGGCACTTTACTTAAGATAGCCTCAATCTTAGCGCCTAGGGTTTGTAGCTCATTGACATCGGCGCCGGTGATCTTAATCCCCACGGGGGTTTTAATCCCTGTCGACAGCATATCGATACGAGTTTTAATTGGTTGCACCCAAGCGTTGGTTAGGCCTGGCACTTTCACCGTTTGCTGTAGCTGATTAATGATGCCGTCTAAGGTCATGCCTTCACGCCATTCGTCATGGGGTTTGAGCATAATCGTGGTTTCGAGCATGGTCAGCGGCGCGGGATCGGTTGCGGTTTCGGCGCGGCCGACTTTACCGAATACGCGGGCCACTTCAGGGACGGTTTTAATCAAACGGTCGGTCTGTTGCAGCACTTCGGCGGCTTTACTGGCGCTGATCCCAGGCAGTGCCGTTGGCATATAGAGCAAATCCCCCTCTTCGAGGGCGGGCATAAACTCACTGCCCATGCGCGTCATGGGATACCAAGCACTCGCTAATGCCACTAAGGCAAGCACTATGGTGACTTTAGGGAACTTAAGCACCAGTTTTAATGTCGGTTGATACAGGGCAATCAGCACGCGACTGATAGGGTTACTGCGCTCGCTTGGGATTTTCCCACGGATAAAGTAACCCATGAGAATCGGCACTAAGGTGATAGATAAAAACGCGGCCGCCGCCATAGCAAAGGTTTTGGTATAGGCGAGCGGTGCGAATAAGCGTCCTTCTTGCGCCTCTAGCGCGAAGACGGGCACAAAGCTTAAGGTGATGATAATCAGCGAGAAAAATAGCGCTGGGCCGACTTCAATCGAGGCCTCGGTCACAATGCGCCAATGCTCTTTTACCGAAGGCTCACGGTCGTGCTCGGCTTTAAAATGCTCCAAATGTTTGTGCAGGTTTTCGATCATAACGATGGCACCGTCAACGACCGCACCGATAGCAATGGCGATACCGCCAAGGCTCATGATGTTGGCATTCACGCCCATTTTGTTCATCACGATAAAGGCGATGAGAATCGACAGCGGCAAGGTGATAACGGCCACTAAGGTTGAGCGCGCATGCAGCAAAAACAGCAGACACACTAAGCCCACGACCAGCATTTCTTCGACCACTTTGCTGAATAGGTTGTCGACGGACTTTTGGATCAGTTGCGAACGGTCATAGGTTGGAATGATTTCCACGCCGTCAGGCAGACCGGTTTTTAACTCTTCAAGCTTGGCTTTGACGGCATCGATAGTCGCGAGGGCGTTTTCACCGTAACGCATGACCACAATACCGCCCACGACTTCGCCTTCGCCATCTAGCTCGGCAATACCACGGCGAGAAGCTGGGCCTTTACGGACGGTCGCAACATCCTTAAGCAACAAGCCTGTGCCGGATGGGCTAGTGATCCCTAAAGGAATTTCACGGAAATCCTCTAAGGTTTGGCGATAACCCTTAGCGCGCACCATGTATTCGGCTTCGGCCATTTCGACCACAGAACCACCTGCTTCGCTGTTGGCTTTATCGATCGCTTGCTTAACGGCGGCGATATCGAGCTTGTAAATCGCCATTTTGTCTGGCTCAAGCACGATCTGATAGGTTTGTTCCATGCCGCCGACGGTCGCAACTTCGGAGACGCCGGCAACACTTTGTAGCTCGAGTTTGAGATACCAATCTTGCAAGCTCTTGAGCTGAGACAGGTCTAAGTTGCCGGAGCGATCGACCAGTGCGTACTCAAATACCCAACCCACGCCTGAGGCATCGGGGCCGAGTGAGGGTTGTACCCCTTGAGGTAAGCGACTGCTGATCTGGCTTAAATACTCCAACACCCGTGAACGTGCCCAATAGATGTCGGTACCATCTTCGAAGATCACATACACATAAGAGTCACCAAACATCGAGAAACCCCGCACGGTTTTTGCACCGGGCACCGCTAACATGGCGGTTGAGAGTGGGTAAGTTACTTGTTCTTCAACCAATTTTGGCGCTTGACCCGGATAAGGAGTCTTAATAATCACCTGTACGTCGGATAAGTCCGGCAGGGCATCGAGCGGCGTTTTACGCAGCTCCTGTATCCCCCAGACAGTGATCATCATGGCGATAATCAACACCATGAGCCTTTGTCTGATCGAGGACTCAATAATATATTTCAACATAATCCGCTCCTAGTGCTGATGGCCGCTGCTTAGACGCATTAAGCTGCCCTTGAGGCTGGCCTCGGAGTCGAGTAGGAATTGTCCCGATGTCACCACGCGTTCACCTTCACTGAGACCCGAGACTATCTCGGCCTTACCTTGGCTCATCATGCCGACTGTCACGGCCTTAGCGGTAAAGCTGTCGTCGGCCTGTTTTACTATCACGCGGTTTTCTTTACCCGTTTGGATCAGGGCTTCCTGCGGGATCACTAACACATCTTTATTGGGCCCGCCGAAGAGCGATACCTTGGCAAGCGTCTTAGGTCTGAGGGATACATCGGTATTATTCAGCACCACACGCACTCTTAAGCTGCGGGTGATGGGGTCAAGCTCTGGGTAGATATAGTCAATTGTGCCTTCGATACCGCTGATATTCATGGCGGGCACAGAGACTTCGGCTTTCTGCCCTAGGGCAATCCAGCTTTGCTCGTTTTCAAACACATCGGCGATCACCCACACTTTGGAAAGGTCGACAACCGACATCACCTCAGTAGAGGGTTGGATATACATGCCATCGCGCACATCGAGTGCTTTGACTATGCCATCTTGCAGGGCATAGAAAGGCACGCGGTACTGGGTCTGACGTGAGTCTGCAAGTTGTTGAATTTGCTTTTCATTCATCCCAAGTAGTGACAAGCGTAATCCCGCTTTACGGACTAAATCCTGATAACGGCTACCGTTACCCGCAGACTTGGCGGTATCGAGCGCTAACAGATAGTCATCCTGGGCGTTAATCAGATCGGGTGAATAGATCTCGTATAACAGCTGGCCTTTTTTGACTGAGTCGCCAACGGATTTGATCATCAACTTCTCAATCCAGCCAGTAACACGGGCGTGCACATGGTTGATTTGGCTCTCGTCGTAGTCGATTTGGCCCACAGTTTCGACAAATTTCCACAGGGTATCGCGTTTCACTTCGGCCACTTTCAGGGCGAGTGCCTGTTGCATGCTGCCAGAGACATTGAGGTTGATTTCTTGGGTATTACCGCCGGTTTCAACCTTTTCTAAATTCATGCCACAGATAGGGCAAGTGCCTGGCACATCACTAATAATGTGGGCGTGCATAGGGCAGACGTATTTTATGGTTGCCCCTAAACTTTGATTCTTGACTAAGTTATTGGCTTTAGGCGTTGGTGTATCAAAGACTTGCGCTGCATTTTGGCTTGCGCCACTGGCTTGATGATCCGCATGTTGGCTGGCAGTGCTTGCCTCTTCCTCTTCTTCCTTCTCAACGAGGAACATATTGCACTTAGGGCAACGACCGGGTTCGTGACTTTCAACCTCGGGGTGCATTGGGCAAGTGTAGGTTTTGACTTGATTTGCGCTGTTAGTATCGTGCGCATGTTCGTGGCCCGCTTCAGCTTGTGTTGCGGCATTAACGAGCTGCGCTTGGGTTAACCAAGGCGTCCCCATCAGTAGGCTGCTGAGTATCAATACAGCCTTAGGGCCCGGCTTTTTTACTTTATTAAATTGCTTCATATGCCTCATCTCCAGCCTAGCTTAGTGGTGCGCGTGGTCTTTGTGCATTGCACCGTCAGCCATTTTCTCTTCAGTCGCTTTTGGCTCTAAATTCATGCCACATTTAGGGCAAGTGTCACCTTTGTTACCTGTCACTTCTGGGTGCATAGGGCAAACATAGGTTTGAGCTTGTTCCTGTGGCGCTGCATTGTCATGGTGGTGCTCATGGGGCGTTGCCGTAGCAAACACACTGGTGCTGGTCATTAAAAATGCAACTAAGGCAAGATTAGTTAAGGTTTTCATATTGTTCACTCCATCGGGTTTGGTAGCCGAATATGAGTGCATAAAACGTGACTGGTATTATTCTGCGCAGATAACCTGCGCGAATAGGGCTGCCATAGCGGTCAGCGGGATCAGTACTACGCTTTTGCTTTACTCTGGGTGCTGAGTTGTTGGTGCACCACAATAAACGGCGAAATAAATTGTTAGCTTTGTTCGCCCTGAAAAAAGGGCACAATGAGGCTAGGCTATCGGCGGTTTGAAGGCCGAAGACAGGGAGATAGAGTGGAAATGAGGCATAGGAGTGGCCACTGGGGTATCACTCAGTCCAACACTGGGCCAAAGGTGTGGGCTGAAAAGAGTGCCGGCAACTGAAATCGTTAAACAATGTCCACAGTCATTAAGACAAGATGTGGTGCCATCACAGCAGTGCTGCTTCGCGCCGGGAAGCATTTGATCGTTACAGCAATCTGTACTGGCCATTGCACCTGAATCAGCTCGGTTCTCTGTGTTCATCTGCATCATGGCGGCATGGTCCATTCCTTGGCTGGAAGGGTTATGAACCATAGCGCTCATTTCCATAGAGCGCATCACCATCGCGTGACCATTAGACGCAACACTTTGCCCGACGAGTGCGAGTAAAGTGAATATGACTAATAGTGAACGACCTAGTGTGTGATGCATAAATATTCCAAATAATGAACGGCTCGATTTTAGCATAGAGGCATTATCCTGCAATGAGTTAACTCACATTTCAGTTAATGCCCCTGTT
This sequence comes from Shewanella decolorationis S12, assembly GCF_000485795.1. Classification (GTDB taxonomy): domain Bacteria; phylum Pseudomonadota; class Gammaproteobacteria; order Enterobacterales; family Shewanellaceae; genus Shewanella; species Shewanella decolorationis. The sequence goes on along the minus strand of NZ_AXZL01000057.1, from coordinate 17,488 downwards.
TATAAACTCCTACGGTTTAATTATTTTGAGGGATGGTTTTCCAACATATCCGCCATTAATTGGCTGTGGTTTTGCAATGGCTGTGGCTGTGGCGTCGCATCATCCACACTTAATTGAATGCTGGGATTTTTAATAAAACGTCTCGCATCTGCCTCACTGACTAATTTAGGCGTGCTAATTTGGTAATTAGACTGAGATGCAACATCTAAGGTAAAGAATAAAGGTTCCGACTTCACCCAAGTGCCACTATCGTCCGCACGGTAGTTGAATACATCTTGATATTTAACTTCAACCAGTACTTTACCTTCGGGCAGTTCAACGGGTTTAAACGCTTTAGTGGCTTGACCATTAATGCTGACAACATTGAGTGTTTCTGTACCTTTTAGGGTTGCTGCGTTAGCCGTCATGCTAATCGCCAGAGTGCTCATGATTAAAGTCGCGCCAACTAAGGTTTTGTTGATTAAAGTGGTTTTCATAATAAACTCCAAAAATTTGCTATATCGCGTGAGCGCGCAATCGTGGCGTCATCATCGCGGAATATTGAATCGATTTAATTGCTAAAACTTAAAACAGATCGGTTACAGCAAATTGGAGTTGGGAGGGGGTGTGGTTAACCCGAGATCGGCCGTTTGAATCGCCCAGCTTTGGACTGCAATACGCTTACTCGCATGGTTCATCAGTGCGAGTTGGGGTTGTGACGTAGAGAGATAAAGTTGTGCGAGACAATGGGTTTTACAGTGGTTGGTGAGGGAGTCTTGGCAATGCAGCATGCATTCGTCCGAAGGACAATCGGGCATAGTACCCTTCATCTTGCCATCGACCATCTGCATGCTGGGCGTATCGTGGAAGTCATTCATCGCTGAAGTTGGCATAGCATTCACCATCGCCGATTGGGCGATAAGTGAAAATAACAGTGCTATGGTGATCCAAAACTTAGCCATAAAAACTCACTTAAAATAATGTCTACCTCTAATGACCATTAAAGTTGGTGAAAAGTTTCATACTCATTTTGTTTTTTTATGTATCACACTGTGGCTTTGCAGGTTAAATGTCGTCTTGATCACATTTTTGTATTCTAAAAATGATTTCATTGGCTTAGCTTCTTAAGGTGGTACTTAATCATTTACCGCTTAGCATAATGATTAATGTATTAGTGATAGTTGAAGTACCTTGAAGCCCTGCTAAGCTGGATTGTGCGGGTTGTCGTATTCAGAGTTAGACCTAAGTCTCATTTTGCGCTTTAAAGTTTAAATTAATCGGCATTTTTAGGCTTAAAATCAAATTTCTAATAAATGAAAAAACATAAAATAGTCTTATAAAAACTAATTTTGACAATATTTTTGGAGATAGAGTGATGAACTGGCGTGCACTATTTAAACCAAGCGCAAAATATTCCATCCTGGCGCTGATCGTCGTCGGTATTGTTATCGGTGTTGTCGGCTATTTTGCAACCCAACAAACCTTACATGCGACAAGCGAAGACGCATTCTGTATGAGCTGCCATAGCAACCACTCATTGAAAAATGAAGTGTTAGCTTCTGCCCATGGCGGTGGCCGTGCTGGTGTGACTGTACAATGTCAAGACTGCCACTTACCACATGCCCCAGTGGATTACTTGATCAAGAAAATCATCGTATCTAAAGACTTATATGGTTTCTTAACGATCGATGGCTTTAACACTCAAGCTTGGTTAGACGAAAACCGTAAAGAGCAAGCTGACAAAGCATTAGCTTACTTCCGTGGTAACGACTCTGCTAACTGTCAACATTGCCATACTCGTATTTATGAAAATCAACCTGAAACCATGAAGCCAATGGCTGTGAGAATGCACACCAACAACTTCAAGAAAGATCCTGAAGCAAGAAAGACCTGTGTGGACTGCCACAAAGGTGTTGCTCACCCCTATCCAAAAGGATAAGGTTTAGCACTTCAATAGCTTGATATTAAAATTAAAAGCCCTCGAAAGAGGGCTTTTTGCTTTCTGTCTTATAAGTCTTGGCTATTGATTAATGCCACTCTGCGGGACAAGGCGCTTAGCGAAATTTGATGCACCATTTGCGTGGGAGCAGTGCAGGCATCGGCTATCACTTGCACTGAATAGGCCTGTGCCGCGGGCGATAACGCCGTATGGGTCACGCAGTTTTGCGTCATGATGCCGCATAACAGTAAATGCTTGATCTGCATAGCTTGGAGTAAGTTGACCAGCTCTGTGCCATCAAAACTGTCGGCAAATTGTTTTACCACAATAGGGGCATTGGGGAGCTCTGCTAAAAGCGCTGGATGGATTTCGACTCCTTGGGTGTTTGGGTTAAAAAAGGGCGCCTCACCCTGAGTCGTATCGGCAATATGCTGCACGAGAATAATAGGTATCGCCTGTTGCTGGGCACGCTGCACTGAGTGCAAAGTGCGCGCTAATGCCTCATCGACTTGCCATTGTGGGTAAGCCCCATGGGCAAAGTAGTCATTCTGCACATCAATAATCACTAAGGCGCTGTTCGCTGGGATCTTATTTAAGCTCGACATAATTTTCTCCTGTTCGTCTTCTCTTGCAAAAGATGTCTTCGAAGGAGAGTTTGCGGTAGATTCATGCCTATTAAGAGTGGCAGAAATGACATCTATGGTGCTTAAATTGACAAACTTTGCCGAGCCATCCCCATTAAAAGTGGCGATATTAGCCATACCCGGTTGCTTAACTTCAGCCGTATTTGGCTTAGAAGAGATGTTGCTGGTGGCTAATAAGCTGATGTTAGCTGACGAAAATAAATCCCTAAGCTCAAGCAGTTTTGCAGTGACTCGGTTATCCCTAGAGGAGATGAGTCTCGAAGAGTGCTATCAGTTAGTGATTATCCCGCCGAGCATAGAAACTGAGTTCTACTTTAACGCGGCGCCTTCATTGCGATTATGGTTACAACAGCAACATGCCCAAGGCGCTATCCTCTGCTCCGCCTGTGCAGGAGCATTTGTGCTGGCCGCCGCGGGGTTACTCGATGGCCGCAAAGCGACAACCCATTGGGGATTAGTGGAAGCGTTTCAGGCTCAATACCCACAGGTGAAACTCGATATCGAGAAAATCATGGTCAACGAGGGCGATATCATCACTGCTGCTGGCATGATGTCCTGGCTCGACTTGGGGCTAGAGTTAGTGGCGCAGTTTTGCCATGTGAAAGTCATGCGCCAACTAGGCAAGTACCTCGTTATCGACACCGGCGGGCGTGAACAACGTTATTACCAACAGTTTTTACCTAAGCGAGATCATGGGGATGCTGTTATCTTGAATCTGCAAAATCGCCTACAAACCGACTATGGTCAGCCGATAAGTGTTGCGGCTTTGGCGCAGCAGTGCTGCATGGGCGAGCGAACTTTTTTGCGACGTTTTGTAAAAGCGACAGGGCATAAGCCTAATGAATACCTGCAAAAACTCAGGATCCAAAAGGCCTGTGACTTACTTGAAAATAGTTCTTTGAGTTTCGAGACCATAGCGCACCAAGTGGGCTATGAGGATGTGAGTGCCTGTCGCAAAGCGTTTACTCGTATTACCGGTTTAACACCGAGTGCATTTCGGCAGCGCTTTAGTGCGCTTTCGCCTGCGCCAACACCTGTCGACGATAGCTCAATAAACTAAATACGCCGAAGATAAACACTTGCAGATAATCTTGTTTGCGCAGCGTCAGCAGATTTTTAAACAGCATATGGAAGATGGCGACTTGGAAGCAATGCATCAAACAAGTAATGCCAAGTAAGATATTGAGAATAATGCCGATATTACCTGCAAAAGGCATAACAAGGTTATAAGCCATCATCAACCACGCGATTAGGGTGATAGCTTTACCCATATTGATCAGAAACGACATGCTATTCCTCGGTGTTAGCCGAAGTGTCTTCGGCTTGGTATTGATATAAACGATAGCTAACTTGTCCTGCGGTCTTGTCTTTGAGCGGTTGCCAAGTCGCAGGGACTGCCATTTGAGTTAATTCTGACTCAATCTCCACATAAATTAGCGCACCATCATTAAGCCAAGCTTTGCTATCCAATAGCTGAATGGTTTTTTCTGCCAAGCCTTTACGGAAAGGTGGATCGATAAACACCACATCAAACCCTTGCTCACAGCCATTTTGCAGCACGACTAAAGTATCGGCGTTGAGTACCTCCGCATTGTCGCACTTGAGGGTATTGAGATTCGCTTTAAGTTGCATGGCGGCAGGACGTTGCAACTCGATAATCTTGGCGTAACTGGCGTAGCGCGAGAGAGACTCAAGCGCCAAGGCGCCGCTGCCTCCGAAGCAGTCGAGCACCCTTGCGTGGGCAATATCATTGGCGAGCCAGTTAAATAGGGTTTCACGGACTCTATCTGTGGTCGGCCGCAGGCCGTCTAAATCGTGGATAGGCAGTTTGCGTGAACGCCATTGCCCGGCAATGATCCGCACTTGGCCACTACCGGCTTTCTTGTTGGCGGTTTGACTCTTGGTCACTTGCTTGTTGTTTGCACGATTATTAGCCAAAGTGCCCCCGTGATTTTGCCTGAAGAAAGAAAGTGGTAGACTATGCCACCTTAATAAAGGCCACTATTTTATATCAAACTCCTCGTAAAAGGTGAGAAGGCTGATAGAGCAGAACTAATTGCCGACTTTTTGGGCGTAATTGCCGCGGTAATCTGGTATAACGGCAGGGTCTTATTTTAAATTCAACACTGAAGTAGAGCGCTGGAATTACACATGGCAAAGAAAGGTTTTTTCTCCTGGTTTCGTAAAGATAAATCACAAGATGAGGTTGTCGAGCAAACCCCAGTCTCTACTCCATCGCAAACCGAGCAAGCCGAAGCATTAGCAAAGCAGCAAGCTGAAGAAGCCCGTCTTGCGGCTGAAAAAGCCGCTGCCGAGCAGGCGCTAGCCGATAAATTAGCGGCGGAGCAAGCGCAGGCTGAGCAGTTAGCCGCTGAAAAAGCACAAGCAGAAAAAGCCGAAGCGGAAAGAATTGCTGCGGAACAAGCCGCAAAAGCTCAAGCAGAAGCGCAGCGTATTGCTGAAGAGCAAGCTGCACTTTTAGCTGAACAACAGGCTGCAGAAGCCGCGCGTTTAGCGGCAGAGCAAGCTCAGTCGGAGCAGTTAGCCGCTGAAAAAGCACAAGCAGAAAAAGCCGAAGCAGAAAGAGTTGCAGCAGAACAAGCCGCAAAAGCTCAAGCGGAAGCGCAGCGTATTGCTGAAGAGCAAGCTGCACGTTTAGCAGAACAACAGGCCGCCGAAGCCGCGCGTTTAGCGGCGGAGCAAGCACAGGAAGAACAGTTAGCCGCAGAAAAAGCCGAAGCGGAAAGAGTTGCTGCAGAACAGGCAGCAGCCCAAGCAGAAGCAGAGCGCATTGCCGCTGCGCAGATCCAAGCTGAACAGCCCCTTGAGCAACAACCCGAACCCCAGGCAAAACCCGCCAAAGAAAGCTTCTTCGCGCGCCTAAAACGCGGCCTGATGCGAACCAGCGAAAATATTGGTAGCGGTTTCATCGGGTTATTCCGTGGTAAAAAAATTGATGATGATCTGTTTGAAGAGCTGGAAGAGCAGCTATTAATCGCCGACGTGGGTGTCGAAACCACTTCACGCCTTATCCAGAGCCTGACCGAACACGCGTCCCGCAAGCAATTAAAGGATGCCGAAGCACTCTACGATTTACTGCGTGATGAAATGCAGAAAACGCTTGACCCAGTGGCGATTCCCTTAGTGCCTGAAAATGCTAACGGCCCCTATGTGATTTTAATGGTTGGTGTTAACGGCGTGGGTAAAACCACCACTATCGGTAAACTGGCGAAGCAATACCAGCGCCAAGGTAAGTCTGTGATGTTAGCGGCGGGCGATACCTTCCGCGCAGCAGCCGTCGAGCAATTACAGGTTTGGGGTCAACGTAATAACATTCCCGTGGTGGCTCAGCATACGGGCGCCGACAGCGCCTCGGTACTCTTCGATGCGTTGCAAGCGGCTAAGGCCCGTAAGATTGATATTTTGATTGCCGATACTGCCGGTCGTCTGCAAAACAAATCGCACCTGATGGAAGAGTTAAAGAAAGTGGTGCGGGTGATGAAGAAACTCGACCCAGAGGCACCGCACGAAGTGATGCTGACCTTAGATGCGAGCACGGGCCAAAATGCCATTAGCCAAGCGCAGCTATTCCAAGAGGCTGTGGGCGTTACCGGCATGACCATCAGCAAGCTCGATGGTACCGCCAAGGGCGGTGTGGTGTTTGCGATTGCCGACAAATTTAAAATCCCGCTGCGCTATATTGGCGTAGGTGAGCAAATTGATGATTTGCGTACCTTTAATTCTAAAGAATTTATTGATGCCTTGTTCACTCAAGAGAAAGCGGATAGCTAATTTATGATTGATTTTCAGCAGGTCAGTAAGATTTATCCTGGTGGCCAAATGGCACTGGAAGAGGTGAATTTTCATCTACAAAAAGGTGAAATGGCATTCTTAACCGGCCATTCGGGCGCGGGTAAGAGTACCCTGTTGAAATTAATCACAGTGATCGAGCGCGCAACCACTGGCCGGGTAGCGATTAATGGCCATGATATTGCCAAAATCAGCCCTAAACACGTGCCCTATTTGCGCCGCAATATTGGGATGATTTTCCAAAACCATCATCTATTGATGGATAGAAGCGTATTCGACAACGTTGCCTTACCGTTAGTGATTGAAGGTTTCTCCCACGGCGAGATCCGTAAGCGTGTCGCTGGCGCGCTGGATATGGTGGGTTTGTATGGCAAAGAGCGCCATAACCCCATCATGTTATCCGGTGGTGAGCAGCAACGTGTCGGTATCGCCCGCGCCATTGTGAATAAACCGCCACTATTGTTGGCCGACGAACCGACGGGCAACTTAGACCCTAAGTTGTCGATGGATATCTTGCGCTTATTCGAAACCTTTAACGATGCGGGCACTAGCGTGCTTATTGCCACCCACGATTTAGGACTGATCGCGCGGATGAAGTACCGCACTTTTACCCTGAAACAAGGGCGCATGCTTGGCGCACAGGAATTACACCATGGACACGCGACTGCTCGAGGTGATGCGCAATGAGTGACAACGCCAAACTAACGCGCAGTAAGTTGCCCATCTCGGGGCGTATCGTGATGTTTTTTATTCGTCATGTGCAGCAAGCCATGGCGAGTATGGGTGAGCTGTGGCGCAGCCCCGTTTCTTCGCTGATGACCATGGCGGTTCTCGGAGTGAGTTTAAGCTTGCCTGCGGCGCTGCAAGTGTTAGTTAAAAATGCCGAGACCATTACCAGCTCTTGGAACAGCGCGGCGGAGATTTCACTGTTTATCGATGAGAATCGCAGCGAGCAGACGATCCAAAGCTTGCTGACCCGCATCCGAGCCTATGCCGAAGTGGAAAAGGTACAGTATATCGACCGCAATCAAGCGCTCGAAGAGTTTCAGCGCCTGTCGGGGTTTGGTGAGGCGTTAGCCTATCTCGATAAAAACCCGCTGCCAGCGGTCATTACCGTAACGCCGACCCAGCGTTATTCCACCCCCGTGGGTGCCCGTGAGTTGTTATCTAAGTTAGAACGCGAGCCTGAGATCAGCTTTGGCCGCTTAGATATCGAATGGCTAGAGCGTCTGCAAGCAGTGGTGCGCTTGCTCGAACGTACCGTGATGGCGATTGCGGCCTTACTGGTGCTCGCCGTGGTGTTGGTAATAGGTAACACCATTCGCTTGGCGATTATGAACCGTCGCACCGAAATTGAAGTGATGAAACTTGTCGGCGCTACAGAGTCCTTTATTCAGCGCCCCTTCCTTTATACCGGCATTTGGTACGGAGTGATTGGCGGCATATTGGCTTGGCTTATTATTAACTTATTGGTTTGGTATCTGGATTCAGCGCTAGCCGAACTGCTCGGTTTGTACGGCAGTCAGTTAGAGATGAAGTCTTTGACCTTTACCGAACTGCTACAATTAGTGGGCTTAGCCTCCTTCTTAGGTTGGCTGGGCTCTTACCTTTCGGTACGACAACATTTAAGAGCGATTGAACCCTCTTAATGATCAATCGCTTATCGTTTAAAAATGCGGCTAGATAAGGCAAGCGATGAACTTTTGTTCACTTGCAATGTCTATTCAACGGGGTTAAAAGTAACATCCCAGACGAGCGAAGGTTGACATACTCTGTCAATTAGCCGATAGTTCGTCAGCTCATCCTTAAGGTGTTTTGAGTTAAGCCACAGGATGAAATCGACTTATATTTGATAAGTAGCAAGAAAGTAGGAGCGCGAATGACCTTTCAAACGCAATCAATGGCACTAACAGTCCCTCAGGGCAGCAGTAGTTTAGAAGCTTATATCCATTCAGTGACTAGCATGACAATGTTAGACGCTGAGACTGAGTATGAGTTAGCCAAGCGTTTGCAGGAAACGGGTGATCTGCAAGCGGCTAAGCAACTGATTATGTCGCACTTACGTTTTGTGGTGCATGTTGCCAAGGGCTATTCAGGTTACGGTCTGCCACAGGCGGATTTGATCCAAGAAGGCAACATCGGTCTGATGAAAGCGGTTAAGCGCTTCGATCCCGATGTGGGTGTCCGTCTAGTGTCTTTTGCTGTGCACTGGATTAAAGCCGAAATTCATGAGTATGTGCTGAAAAACTGGCGCATTGTTAAAGTCGCAACCACAAAAGCACAACGTAAGTTGTTCTTTAATATCCGTAAAGCAAAAACTCGCCTCGGTTGGTTTAGCGATGATGAAGTCGCAATGGTGGCAGAAAACTTAGGTGTATCTAAGGCCGATGTGACTGAGATGGAATCACGTATGGCAGCGCAGGATCCTGCGTTTGACCTGAGCAGTGATAGCGATGATGAGCAGGATTTTGCCCCTGTGCATTATCTTGAGGACCATTCATCGGATTTAGCCGAAAATATCGAAAACGATAACTGGGAATCCAATGCCCAAGGTCGTTTATTATCGGCCATCAAAACCTTAGACGAGCGTAGCCAGCACATTCTGCGTGCCCGTTGGTTAGATGATGATAAAACCACACTGCAGGAATTAGCAGAAACCTATCAAGTCTCGGCTGAGCGCATTCGCCAGTTAGAGAAAAACGCCATGAACAAGCTTAAGGCTTGTATGGAAGCCTAATTAGGCTACGTTTTCTTTCAAGACAAGATATCAAAAACCTGCTTCGGCAGGTTTTTTGTTGTCTAGATTTCACTAATGATGGTGAAAATTAGTTTGTTTATAGCATATTTAACTCTTTCTAAGGTTTTTCGTCGTTATTAACGGAATTGTCCTACAGCATTCTCTAGTGAATCCTTCTTAAAATATGTTTACTTTTGAGCCTCATTCAAAAGTGATTATCGAAGCTTGATATCGATAGTGTTGCTCTCCGCATTATGGGTTTGGCTTTGTCATTTGGTAAGGATGCTTTAGGGAGTTAGATTGAGTCGTTATGGATAAAATCAACAGGGAATTCAAATCTAACATGGCAAAGTTTAATACCCATTTTGCGGTTTTTTCATCAATATGTAGGTCAGATAATTATGGTCACTATGGTTTCCAAATTAGCCCTATCTTCAGAGCCTGGTTGGGGAGTTGCTTTCAGAAATGGGGCCTCGATTGAGGCGTATCAGCAGAGCCTATTTTGGCTATTAAGCAAGGGTATGCCCTGTGATATGAGAGATATTACCCTAAGCGACTTTTTAGGATCGATTGTTGTTGTTTGCCAATTTTCATTGCAAAAGTTGGTTGAATTTCTTGATTTTAATGAAATTCCATACTTCTTAGAGGATGATAGAGTTCGTTGGCTATTGCCGAGTAATATATCAAATATCTATTATATTCAGTGGAAAAAACACACAATAGAATTAAATAATTCAGAGCTTTATGGAGGAAGTATACTAAATTAAAGTTTAAAATTTCATATTTATATTAAATTTTAGTGTGTCATCTGAAAATTTAATCAGTTATTCATAGTAAATAATTTGTTGTTAATTTTGAAAAATTAGCTTCAGACATCTCTATTCTGGCCGATACTTATCATGTGTCCTTAACGCCGGAAGAGGTGCTTTATGAGAAAATTAACATTTTGGGGCAAGCTCTGTAGTGCTGCACTACTCATTGTGGGTTTGAATTCAGTGGTAGCTGCAACAGAGTTTAGTACCCTTACATTTCGAGGTGAGGTGGCAGAACCTAGTTGCTACTCTGATTTATCTTCCATCAGTTGTTATAATCAATCTACACATCAATTCGACACTCAACTAATATCCTTTAATTTTTCCGAAGTATCTTCTCTTGATGGCATTGCCAAAAATATTCCTACTAATTTTAGCCAAATAAACTCACTGGTCTTTAATCAGTTGGATAGAAATGAAGTGATGATTTCATTTAATTATAACTAATAGTAACTTCGTTTAATTATAGGCAGCCATAATATTTAAGGCTGCCTATATATTTGATATTAGTTGATCAGACATTTCCTACAGCAGTGCAAGGTTAGTCCTATGGGGACTGCTGGATATTATTGCTATTGTATACGCAGGTTTAATAAGTAAACCCATTGTATCATTAACAATTTTATGGGATCGAATTTCTGATGAAAAAATTAACTCTTTCTGCACTAGTTTTAACTGCTTTATTTGGCGCTAATGCTCACGCAAATAATACTATTACTTTCTTAGGTGAAGTTTCTGATCAAACTTGTGAAGTTGCTATCAATGGTGCAACCGCTAATCCAACGGTATTATTACCAACAGTTTCAACTGCTGATTTAGCTGCCGCTGGCTCTGTTGCTGGTGAAACACCATTCACTCTGTCTGTAAGTGGTTGTACTATCAATGCTACTCAAGCTCTTCCAATTAAAACTGTTTTCGTTGGTAACAGCGTTACTGCAGCTGGTAACTTAGGTAACACAGGTACTGCAACAAACGTATCGCTACAAATTTTAGATGCTGTTGGTGGTAATGCTGTTGATTTGACTGGTGTTGCAACAGTTGATGGCTTGAATGTAGCCGCTGGTGATAGCACTGCATCACATGACTTTGCTGTTCAATATTATGCTGAAGGTGCAGCAACAGCAGGTACCGTAGTTAGCTCTGTTCAATACGCGATTTCTTACCTGTAATTAAAGCCAAATTCTACTCTTGCTCACTCAGCTCTCTGAGTGAGCACTCCGGTTTTGTGGAAATAATATGTCAATTCTTCCTTTATCTGTGCGCTTATCAGTTCTAATTTCATTGCTAATTATTGTTTTCCCATCGAGTGCAAGTGTTGTGATGACCAATACTCGAGTAATTTATCCCAGTGATGCTAAAGAGCGTAGTGTTCAGTTAAAAAATAATGATAGTTTTCCAAACGTAGTTCAGGTTTGGACAGATATTAATAATTCTGAGTCTACTCCTGAAAATGCAGATGGTCCATTTTTAGCTTTGCCAGCGATCTTCAGAATAGAGCCTAATCGAGGACAGTTGTTCCGCTTAATATATAGTGGTGGAGAACTGCCTAAAGATAGAGAGAGCTTGTTTTATCTTAACTTTCTACAAATTCCCCCATTATCTAAAGATAATGCCGGTGAAAACCAGATGTTAGTTATGCTGAAAAACAGAGTTAAGATTTTTTATAGGCCAGTCGAGATTAAATCTAATCCTGAAAATGTTGGAAGAGAAATTAGCTTTAACGTAAATAAAATAAATGGTGGTATTGAGGTTGATGTTATTAATAAATCACCTTTTTACGCTTCATTTGTTGACGTGAAACTTATCTCTGGTAATCAAGAGCTTAAAGTTCCTGTTGATATGGTTGAGCCAAAAGGGAATAAGCTTATTAAGGTGTATAATCAACAGTTTGTTTCTATTCATCCAATGAAAGTTAAATTCACTATCGTCAATGATTTTGGTGGGTTTATAAAGTATGAATATGAAATAAAATAATAAAATTAAGTGAAATGTCTATTATGAGAAAGTGTATTACATTGGCCACAAAGTTATCCTTATTGGGCTTGTTTTATTGCAATTTTGGTGTTGCGCCTTTATTGATTGCCGACGAGCTTAAAGAGGATGATTTTCAGGAGTTTACTTTCGATGATAGCTTGCTTTTGGGTGGTGGCTACGGAGAGAGCTACCTCGCCCGTTTTAATACGGTAGGACAGGCTACACCAGGGAAATATCAGGTTGATATTTATATTAATGGCACACGCGTAAGTCGGCAAATTGTTGATTTTGTGAAGGAAGGTGAAAATGAAATCTATCCATGTCTTGATGCCAATTTTTGGAAAATATCACCAGTCATTTCTACCTATATCAATCAAGAATTACTAGATAAACAATGTCAAGCACCTGAGCTGACTGTAAATGGTGCAACAGCTAAATTCGACGTTGAAAGATTGAAGTTAGACATAACAATTCCCCAAGCTTATATGCAAAAATCCCCTAGAGGATATGTGCATCCTGAATTATGGAACATGGGAGAAACTGCAGGATATATTAGCTATAACACCAACCTTTATCAGACAAATAGCTCGGGTAATGGCGGTGATATGCGTGCATTTTATACTGGGTTTAATTCTGGAGTAAATATTGGTTTATGGCGTCTGAGAAATCAATCTAGCTATAATTACAATGATTATGATAGCAGTTCTAAAGATAATTTTAATTCAATAAGAACTTATGCTATGCGCGCGCTACCTAATATAGAAAGTGAATTACTACTTGGCCCGAATTCAGATAATAAGTGCACCACTCATGGTTAAACGGTGAGGAGAGATCAACTGCCTGTTGGTGATACTCTGTAGTCGCCAAACAAACATGAGTAGTTACCATGAATTACAAGCAGTTGATCGAGGGACAACGATACCAGATTGAGGCCTATTTACGCGAGGGTTTCAGTTATCGGGAGATAGGAAAACGTCTGAAAGTCAGCCACAGCACAATCAGCCGGGAAGTAAATCGCAATCGAATTCGGGATAACCATTACTTGCCGGAAGTCGCTCAGGCGAAGGCACTAAAACGCCGTTGTCAGTCCGCGAAGTCTAGAATATCTGGACTGACCATCACCTTTGTTGAGTTCGGTCTCAATGAGAAATGGAGTCCGGAACAAATAGCCGGTGTCGGTAAAATCATCGGATATAACGTCAGTCACGAGTGGATTTATGGCTATGTCCAGCGTGATAAATTATGCGGCGGCAAGTTGTACAAACAGCTCCGCCAGAGTCACCGAAGATACCGTAAAGGTAACCGTGCGAAGCGTGTGATTATCCCGAATCGCGTAGGCATAGAGCATCGTCCCGCTATCGTGAACAAGAAAAAGCGGTTCGGAGACTGGGAAGCTGACACGGTTCTGGGCAAGCAAGGTACGGGCGCGATTGTCAGCCTGGTTGAGCGAAAAAGTAAGCTGTACCTGATACGCAAAGTGCCAGCGAAAAGCGCAGCCGATGTAGCCCGGGCCATGGTTGGTATGCTGTGGAAATATCGAGGTTATGTTCGAACTATCACTGCGGACAACGGCAGCGAGTTCTGTGACCACGAACAGGTCGCAGAAAAGCTTAAAACGGATGTCTACTTCGCTAACCCTTATTCGTCCTGGGAACGCGGACTGAATGAAAACTTCAACGGTTTGCTGCGGCAATACATACGGAAAGGCACCGATTTGCGGACGGTAACAGATAAGCAAATTAGTGAGATTGAACGGGCATTAAATGCCAGACCGAGAAAGTGCCTCGGCTTCAGGCAACCTGTTGCGGTATTCAATGAATTACGCAAGGCAGCCTAATTTAGCGAGTGGTGCACTTCGGAGTTGAATTCGCGAGTGCTTCATGGACTCTTCCATACCCAAGAAATTGGTAAAAATGAATTGGCGATTGCTGCATTTCAATAGCCTGAATTAGCCTAGTTACGGCATTGGTATCGAGAGTTACGCAGAACTGTATATAAGGGAACAATTTATTTGCTCGCTTATCATGCAACAGACTATCGAGAATCGAGTTAGTTAGTTCGGGCCTGATTTGGCTTAGGTGGCGAATGAACCCGCGCAGTACATTGATTGTCTGTTTCTCAAACGGGATTTCTGATAAGTTGGCGAGAAGCTTTTCCCAGAAGTTTAAGTGGTCATCTACACCTTTTGCGCACCCAACACCAAACGCATGGTGCCGGCTCCAATCTCCCTGAGTAGACAATATTTCAGGTAGTTTTGATTCAAGGTATAGCAGATGTGACTTAGATAAGTCTTTTCCTAGTTTTTCTGCGTTTTCTTCAGCAATCTCATAACCGTTTAATTCACTTTCACCATCCTCACCAGTGGTCTCCAAACAATAAAAATTATTGTGGATTGATAGCAAATACATGTGTATTTGTTCATCGAGAGAAGTAGGGCGCAGTCTATTTAGAATTCCTTTAATCATGCCAATTTCGGCGTTTTCTAAATCCTTCGCGTTGAATTGTAGAAATGAGCCTAGCTGCAGCCACCCTTCACTCCATTCCCCGGTACACAACACTACGTTAATTACATCTTCTAAAACTTTCCAGAGAGCTTTGTTATGGAATAGTTCACTAAGATGAGCTGCTAAAGTGGACTTCGCGTGTTTATGAAGCGGATCATTACGTTTTGCTAATGATGCGGTGTACTCAATAAAGAATTGATACCACTCGGTGCACTCTTGATTTGATGAAGGGTGGTACCCATAGTCTCTAGAGCGAGCACCAAAGTCGAAACTATGATGCGATGAGAAATGTGAAGACTCTAGCGATGCGTCAAGTAACTCAAAACCGATTTCTATTTTGCATTCATCACCGGATTCAATGAGTTCATTGATGGTGCTTAATCTTTGTTCTTTACTAGCATGTGTGCCTGATAGGTAAAGATAAAACAGTGATTTCAGAACATCTCTAACGGAGTTGTAGTTCTCATTTTTCTTTTCGGATGTGGCAATCTCCGCTAGTAACTTAGTACTTTGAAGAAAAAGTTCAGGCCCATAAGCTAAGCTTCTAAGTAGCTCCGCCAATTGTGAGAATTCTGGATTTTTTCTTGTAAGGAAATTAGCGTCATTCTCGGACTGTTTTATCAGGAAATCTAACGTTTCCTGGGGGGCTATTGGTGCTGAGTTTGTCAAAATAGTTAAAGCCAGCTCTTGTTCGCCACGAGCCAGAAGTTTGCTGATTGTCCCTCCCTGTTTTAACCAGCTTGCTACAACATCTTGAGCTTCTGCACAGTTATCTAGGTAGCTAATTCGGCGAGATACTGACTTAAGGATACGTCTGTCCGTACTTTCATTGAAGAAACTAACAAATAAGTTTGCTGGAATATTTTGCATGGCGACTTTTGCTAGTCTGTTTGCAATAGGATGCGGAAGTACCGCCATCCATATCCCTCGTTGCTGAATGAGGTTACGGCGCTTTAGCTCTTGAGCACTTTCGTAGAGAGTTTTTGTGGGAGTGCTGGATACACAACTGAGAAGTTCTAACTCGCTCGAGAACGGATTCTCATCGTCTTTATATTGAAATGAGTAAACAAGGGACAAAGCCTGTGCAGCTTGCATCAAAGAGTGTTCTTCTTGATGACGCTGGTGGAACAGTCTCTTGAAAAGCTGATCATCCTTCAGATGAGATATGCTTTCTACTTGTTCCACTGTTGATGCTAATGCGATAGCAATCCGAGCATTACCACCAGAAAACTCAGCTATTTTACTTGCGTCTTGACCGCTTAAATGTGTGAACCTAGCTTTTAGTAAATTGGTGATTAGGGTATCGGACGCTGGTTCCAAAGATAGCACACCCGTTCCTTCCGGCTGATCTTCGCGGATATCATATTCAATGGTAAGTAGACTGATACTTTTCTTGCAACTTGGTGCTAAATCCCGATGTAGCTCGGGAGGGCAGTTGTCTATTATAACAATAGCTTTCTTGTCTTCAGCTACCAGCTTCTCTATCACTGCTCTTGGAGTCGGAATTGGGGCGTGTCCCATATCGGTATAAATCACCTGCTCTGCGGGAAGCTGATGTTCCCCCACACGCTCATCAAATAGAGCTTGGACTAGTCGAGTTTTTCCCACACCAGACAGACCGACAAGCCGGGTAGTGGTACCTGATGCCCCTAATCTGATTCTGAGAGATTGAATTGCTTCAATACCGGTTTTGCCTTCTTTATCACTTGAGGAAACGTCGAAAAGGCGGACTTGCTCGTCAACAATGTACGTTTCCTCAATCCCCTTTGGGGAGTTAGACCAGTTTGAATATCCTTGCCAGCCATGGCTTCCCTCTGGATACTTAGATCCCAGCCATAGTAATAGCGGTGGCTTGGTTTCTTTGACCACGAAGCTCTTTATATATTGGTAAATTTGGCTTTGTTTATTTGGGAACTTAGTAATACTGAGGTGGTCAGCATCCACAAGTAAAGCCTCAGTATTTAATCCCGGATCAGCACTGTCCGGAGTAACAACTGTTAGGAGGCGCTTGCAAGGCTGATTCTCCATGAGTATCAGGTGGTCTATATCACGATTACGAACCCAAGCTCTATACCATTCGTTCAACTCACGTAGGTTTGGATCATTTTTAAGTAGAGAAGCTGTAGCCACGGATGGTAACGCAATGATTCGGAACCTATCAGCCAAGTCTGCACCTGAAGAACCTCTATGTGGGGTTGCTAGAAAGCTGACTTTGGTAACTCGCCCCATTAAGCTTTGTACTTCTGAGTTTCTATCCGCATAGTGGAACATTTGCTTGATCATCAGCCCTCCCATGCTATGACCAACAAAGATTATTTCTCCGTCTCGGAGTAATGGCTCTTGGTTTAATCTGTGCAGAATATCTTTTGCTCTGTCGGTAAAGTGCATAGCTTTTAGGCTTCCCCAACGAGAAATTGGGTTTAAGTATCCAACCGACCAAATGGCAATATTGTCAATTTCTTCACTAAGCCAGTTAGGCCAAAAGCCTTTATCCGGAGTAGAGGAAAGCCAAGTCTTTTCGTAGTGTCCACCTAACCCATGTATAAAGACAACGTGGGTCTTGATATCTCCATCAGATTTAGACATTAGATGCAACTCGGCCATCTTTACTTTCCTTATAATAAGTAAGAGGTAAACGTGGGGTATTCATTCAATTTTGATTGCATTGTATCAAACTAGATGCAATTACAGACATAAAATCAGTTGTTTGAGGCTCTTGATTGGTGTCGACTCTCCAACGACCTATGATATTGATTTAGGAGGCTAGTCTTACGCTTAAAAGTGGTTGTGTTTTCTTTTATATTCTTGAGTGACTATATAGATTCATAGGGCTTAGATCTTGCCTTTTGAAACATTAAATATCCCCTTATTTTTCCTAATACAAAACGCCTGAACTCGAGTAAAAGATCTAGCTCGCTTTTGTCCCAAACTGAGTTATGTCCATTTGCTTTTTACGTACATATCGCAAATGGGTAGTTAAAATTGGCATTGGGTCTACAGTGACCGTTGGCGACATGGATGTCGCCGTCGAGCCTATAGGGATATATTCACGGCGAGTCACTGGGGAAACAATGACAATAAACTCCATA
>NZ_AXZL01000056.1 GCF_000485795.1 Shewanella decolorationis S12 | reverse complement strand
CCCCATGTGAGAGTAGGTCATCGCCAAGCGCCTAATTAAACAATGAAGCCAGCTGAATAAGCTGGCTTTTTTGCTTTTGGCGTTTGCCATTTTTCGATTTTGATTTTGAAATCATTTATTCCAGTTTTCAGCCTCTTCAACTCGCACACTCCCAATGTTCGCTAAATCGCGCCTTACTGCCTTATTTTCTTCACACTACAGAACCATGCCTCCCCAAGGTCAACTCTTGCTATTACTTCAGAGGTTACTTACCTTATGCAGTAATTTATTGGGGTAGCTAAGGATCTATGATGAAGTTAGAGATGATTTGTACTGGGGAAGAGGTGCTGTCGGGTCAGATTGTTGATACTAACGCGGCCTGGTTTGCCAGCACTATGATGGAGCATGGCATTGAGATCCAACGACGAGTGACTGTGGGAGATCGACTCGAGGATTTAATTGCGGTTTTCCAAGAGCGTAGCTTGCATGCCGATGTCATCTTAGTAAATGGAGGCTTGGGGCCGACCAGTGATGATATGTCTGCCGAGGCAATGGCTAAGGCGAAGGGAGAATCTTTGGTTGAGAATCGTGAGTGGCGCCAACGTTTAGAAGATTGGTTTACGCGCAATAATCGCGAGATGCCAGTGAGTAATTTGAAGCAAGCAATGCTGCCTGAGTCTGCAGTGATGGTGGATAACCCCGTTGGCACGGCCTGTGGATTTAGAGTGAAGTTGAATCGAGCCTGGTTGTTTTTCACTCCTGGTGTGCCATTTGAACTCAAACATATGGTGAAGGAGCAATTTATTCCTTTTATCCGTGAAGAGTTTGGCCTCAACGCTAAGGTGGCGCTGAAGAAGTTGCTGACCATAGGTCATGGCGAGTCTTCCCTTGCCGACAAAATTGAGCCACTGGAGTTACCTGAGGGAATTACCATTGGTTATCGCTCCTCCATGCCACATATTGAAATCAAGATCTTTGCCCGCGGAGAGAAGGCGATTGCTTTGCTGCCTCGGGTGACTGGGCACATCAAAATGGTGCTGGGTACTGCGGTTGTCGCCGAAGATAAAGCAACGCTTGCCGAGGAAATCCATGCTAAGTTACTGAATTCGGGTTTGACCTTGAGTGTTGCCGAGTCTTGCACGGGTGGGATGATTACCAGCCAATTAGTGGACTTCCCCGGCAGTTCTTCCTATTTGCAACACGGTCTAGTGACTTACAGTAATGAGTCTAAGGTACGAGTGTTAGGGGTTAATCCGGCGACCTTAGATGATCATGGCGCAGTGTCTATTCCTACGGTTGAAGAAATGGCCAAGGGCGCGCGTGCTATCTTAGACAGTGATTTTGCCCTAGCAACCAGTGGGATAGCTGGACCGGATGGCGGAACCGAAGAAAAGCCCGTTGGTACGGTGGCAATTGCCTTGGCAACCCGCAGTGGCGTCTACAGCCAAATGATAAAACTGCCGCGACGTTCGCGGGATTTAGTGCGTAGCTTAAGTGCGGCGGTAGCCTACGATATGTTAAGACGTGAATTACTCACCGAAGCTGTGATTGTGGATTATCAGTCGATAGGCCGCTTCAGCAAGTAACTTTTGGATACTTAAGAGTTTTAGTCAGTCTAGATGGATTAACAAAAATGCTCCCGAGGGAGCATTTTTTATGGCGAATGGTTTGCAACACAAGCCGTTATTTAGTGAATTTAAGGACTAATTTGCCAGGAACCACTTGAATGCTCTCGGTCATCTTGGCCATCAGCGCCTGATTACTATCTTTCGTATCGAGTACATAAACGGGCTGATTCTCGAGGAAATGCCTTAAGTAGCCCATAACCTGTGGTGTCGCGCTACTGATGGCTTTCTCGATATCCTTGGGTGTTGACTCGACTTTCACCAATTCAAGCTGGCGTAGGTAGACGCTATGGGTGGCACTGTCATACCAAGGCTTAGCCTCAAAGGTGGTTGAAAGTTGCGCCTTCAACGGATAAATAGGGTTAGTGATGGACACCTGAGTGGTTGCACTTACGCTCATAGTGTCAGGCTTTTCACCGAGTCTGACACTGATGTCGTTAATACGCACTTGCGCGCCCACCAGTTGATTACCTTGTTTCACCTCAAAATGGATCTCTTTGCTGAGATACTGCTCCATTTCATGCTCGCTGATACTGTACTGCGTGACGCAGCCGCCAAGCAGTACAGATAATCCCAAGCAAAGGCTAAGCGTGAGTTTTTTCATTAACCTGTGTTTCTCATGCCCGCTGCAACACCGGCAATCGTCAGCATTAAGGCGAGTTGCACGTGTTCGGAAGCGGGAGCTTCGGTTGTTTCCTTGCGGGTACGAGCCAATAACTCGGTCTGCAGGAAGTTTAATGGATCGATATAGGGATTGCGCAGTTTGACAGATTCGCGATTCCAGGGTGTATGCGCCATTAAGGTATCTGATTTAGTCAGCTCCAGCACCACTTTAATGCCGAGATCTAAACGCTGGCGTAAAGTTTCGCCTAAGTGATGTAGATTGGTCGGTACTAAGCAGGTTTCATAGTAACGGGCTAGGTTGGGCTCTGCCTTGGCGTACACCATCTCCAGCATGGAAATCCGTGTGCTAAAGAAGGGCCATTCGCGCTCCATATCCTGTAGTAAGCCCATTTCGCCACGTTGACAGGCGGCCTGTAATGCTTCACCCGCGCCGAGCCATGCTGGCAACATTAAGCGGTTTTGTGACCAAGCAAAAATCCAAGGAATGGCACGTAAGCTCTCGATACCGCCATCGACACGGCGTTTGGCTGGGCGACTGCCTAATGGTAGTTTGCCCAGTTCAACTTCCGGTGTGGCTGCACGGAAATAAGGCACAAAATCAGGCTCTTCACGAACAATACCGCGGTAAGCACTCACTGACTCCTCAGCAATTCGCTCCATACAATTGCGCCATTCCTGCTTAGGCTCGGGCGGCGGAAGCAAGGTCGCTTCTAACACCGCTGAGGTGTACAGGGCTAAGCTTTGCACCGCCAATTTAGGCAGGCCGAACTTAAAGCGGATCATCTCACCTTGCTCGGTGACGCGAATACGGCCATCAACTGAGCCGGGCGGTTGTGACAGAATCGCTTTGTGAGCAGGGCCGCCGCCGCGGCCAATACTGCCACCACGACCATGGAATAGCGTCAGCTTAACGCCAGCCTGTTTACAGACGGCGACTAACTGTTCCTGTGCACGGTATTGTGCCCAAGCGGCAGCCATTACACCCGCGTCTTTGGCCGAGTCAGAATAGCCGATCATCACCTCTTGCATACCTTTGGTGTAACCACGGTACCAGTCGATATCGAGCAGTGCGGTAATACACTCGGCAGCATTATTTAAGTCGCTTAAGGTTTCAAATAGCGGTACAACGCGCATTGGATGAGTGCAGCCGGTTTCTTTGAGCAGTAATAACACGGTTAATACATCTGAAGGCTTGCTCGCCATCGAGATTACATAGGAGCCCAAGGCCTTAGCAGGATGTTTAGCAATTAAGCGGCAAGTGTTAAGCACTTCGGCCACATCGGCGGAAGGTTGCCAGTTGCTTGGGATCAGCGGACGACGGTTACTGAGTTCACGCAGTAAGAAGGCTTGTTTTTCAGTTTCATCCCAATGGTTAAAGTCACCCATCCCCAAATAGCGGGTTAATTCTGCAAGTACATCGCAGTGACGGCCGGCGTCTTGGCGGATGTCGAGCCTTAACATATGGATGCCAAAACAAGCGAGACGACGCAGGATATCGAGCAGCAAACCGTTAGCGATCAAACGCATGCCGCAGTCACATAAACTCTTATACAGCATCTCTAGCGGCGCTTTCAGATCGCTTTCTTGCCAAATCAGCGTCGATTTATCCACTTCTGGATTATGGCCCTCGATGCGGGCGTTTAAGTAATCTATGGTGTCGCGCAGTTTTTGTCTTAATGAGCGCAGCACAAAACGATAGGGTTCACAGCTATTGTTGGTAAACGCCATCAGCTCGCTGTTGGCTTCTTCCATCGATAACTCGCCAACCAGCAACACTATATCCTTGAGGAATAAACGAGCGGCGGCATGGCGATTACGATCTAACACTTCTTGGGTGACTTTAGCGGTCACAAAAGGGTTGCCGTCGCGATCGCCACCCATCCAGCTTGAGAAACGCACTGGTGCGATATCGATAGGCAATTGCTGGCCAGTCCGATCTTGCACTTGATCGTTGAGTTGCCTTAAAAAGTCGGGGACGGCATGCCAGAGTGATTCTTCAATGGTGGATAATCCCCAGCGTGCTTCATCCACTGGAGTTGGGCGTTCACGGCGAATTTCATTGGTGTGCCAAATCTGGGCGATTAACTGGCGCAGACGCAGATTAATTTGGCGGCGCTCTCTGTCGGACAGTTGATTGTTTTCTTGCTCGGCGAGGCAATCCACAATCGCAGCATATTTTTGGATCAGTGTGCGGCGAGAGATTTCCGTTGGATGCGCGGTGAGGACTAAGTCGATATCCAGCGTTTTTAAGCAATCCAACATTTTGGTTTGATCGATACGGCCATTAAGCATGCGGCCAAGCAATTGTTCGACCGGATCCGGCACGCAAACCAGTTCATCGCAGTTACGGCTAATAGTATGAAATTGTTCGGATAAATTTGCTAAGTTGAGGAATTGGTTGAAGGCTTTGGCAAAGGGCACTAACTCTTCATCGGGGAGTGCGGTGAGCAGTTCTAGCATTTGCTCCCGTGCCGCTTCGTCGCCACGGCGGGAATCTTTTGCGAGTTTACGAATTTGCTCAACCTTCTCGAGGAAAGAATCGCCGAGGTGGGTGCGCATTGTATCGCCCAAGATCTGCCCTAGCATACTCACGTTCGATCTTAACGACGCATACATGTCGGTCACATTGTCTGCCACATTACCTGCCATAGTTACTCCGAATTGAAAAATATAAAAATCCGCAATATACCCAAACAACCTCTAGGTGATGAGAATCCTATCTTCAGGTCGCTTGGGTATATAGCCCGCTAGCACAATACCCACCACTGAGGGCAATGGTCAACAGCAGAACTTATAACTTATACGACTGGCTTATCTTATATGCAACCAATCACGATAATTATTGAGGAATATTCAATATAAATGCGAGCTAACGCAATATTTTATTATGTTTAGCGGAAGTGAATATGAACTGCATCATTTTAGGTTTTGCAGGGATGTGTATTCGGTGTTAATAAAAAGGACTGATTTTTCAGTCTTTCATCCATAGATAACTGAGTTATTAAGCAGTTAGTGAAGTATGGTGTTATTTGCTCAGCGTGCTTGAACGCCGCTAAAAGATAAAATTTGATAAAAATATATATTCACATATATTGCATAAATAGATCTTTGTGGTAGTCTAGCCAGCAGTTGAGATGAGTCACCCCTTGTGACCTGTAGAGTAAATATCATGATGTATAGCGTTAAGCCGTCAGTGAATAAAATAACGAGCCATTACGATTTCCTACGACGATAGTCTTGTCATCATAGATATACGCTGGTGCGTGTTCGCTATTCATCCATTCTTTAAGTCTCTTTGATTCGGTTTATAAAAATACATATGAAAAACATCGCCATTATTGGTGCCAGTGGTTACACAGGCGCACAACTAACAGCTTTAGTCCATGCGGAGTCTGAATTATCGATTCAAGGTCTGTATGTCTCTGAAAATAGTTTAGATAAAGGTAGAGCTTTAGCAGATTTGTACCCTGTCTACAGCCACATTGACTTAGCGCTGTCACCACTGACTGAAGAAGCGAAGGCGAAGATCGTCGCCGAGGCGGATGCCGTAGTGTTAGCGACCGAGCATTCGGTGAGTTTGCATTTAGCGGCTTGGTTCTACAACCAAGGTTTAGCCGTATTCGACTTAAGCGGTGCCTATCGTTTCAGCGATGTGGCGCAGTACCCTAAGTGGTACGGTTTTGAGCATGAATATCCCGAAGTGTTGGCCAAGGCAGTCTATGGTCTGGCCGAGTGGAATGCCAAAGAAGTCGCCGCGACTAAGATGATTGCCGTGCCGGGTTGTTACCCAACAGCATCATTAACAGCATTGAAACCATTAAAGAATTTACTCACCTCAGCCTATCCAGTGATCAATGCGGTCAGCGGTGTGACGGGTGCGGGTCGTAAGGCACAGTTGCATACCAGTTTTTGCGAAGTGAGCCTCACACCCTACGGCGTATTAGGCCACAGACATCAACCCGAAATTGCCACTCAACTGGGGCAAGAGGTGATCTTCACGCCGCACCTTGGCAACTTCAAGCGCGGCATTTTAGCAACCATCACTGTTCAGCTAAAACCGGGCACCACCACCGCCGATGTGGCTGCGGCATACAGTGTTTATGACCAAGCTGCGCTGGTGACGGTGAAACAGAACCAGTTCCCGAAAGTGGATGATGTGGTGCTGACTCCGAATTGCCACTTAGGTTGGAAGTTTGATGAGAACAGTGGCTACCTAGTGGTTGCCAGTGCCATCGACAATTTGATGAAAGGCGCGGCGAGCCAAGCCCTGCAATGCATAAAGATTCACTTTAACCTTTAACCGTTCATCCTTATTTAAGAGAGTCGTCAAGATGTCTACCAACAACTCAGTATTAGTTCTTAAAGTCGGCGGCGCCCTGCTGCAGTGTGAAATGGGGATGGCGCGTTTAATGGATACCGCAGCTGCAATGATCGCCAATGGTCAGCAAGTGCTGATGGTGCATGGCGGCGGCTGTTTGGTCGATGAGCAATTAGCCGCCAACGGCATGGAAACCGTTAAGTTAGAAGGCTTGCGGGTCACTCCGCCGGAGCAAATGCCGATTATTGCCGGTGCATTGGCCGGAACATCAAACAAGATCCTCCAAGGCGCAGCGGCTAAAGCCGGGATTGTGAGCGTTGGCATGAGCTTAGCCGATGGCAACACAGTATCGGCCAAGATCAAAGATGAGCGTTTAGGGTTAGTGGGCGAGGTTTCTCCTAAAGACGCCACTTACCTCAAGTTTATTCTGTCCCAAGGTTGGATGCCGATTTGCAGCTCGATTGCCATGATGGACGATGGTCAAATGTTGAACGTGAACGCCGACCAAGCGGCGACGGTATTAGCTAAGTTGGTCGGTGGCAAGTTGGTGCTGTTATCGGATGTGTCTGGCGTGCTCGATGGTAAAGGTCAATTAATCCCTTCACTGAATGGTAAGCAGATTGCTGAGCTGGTTAAGCAAGGCGTGATCGAAAAGGGAATGAAGGTAAAAGTAGAAGCTGCGCTCGAAGTGGCGCAGTGGATGGGGCAGGCGGTTCAAGTTGCCTCATGGCGTGATGCAAGCCAATTAGTCGCATTAGCAAAAGGTGAGGCCGTGGGCACACAAATCCAACCATAAGCGGAGTAGGTTATGAAGCATTTACTATCGATAAAAGAGTTAACCCAGCAACAGTTGCTGGATCTGATTACCTTAGCCAAGACGATTAAAGCGAATCCCGCTGAGTATCGTCATGCACTGGACGGTAAGAGTGTGGTGATGTTATTTGAAAAGCCATCCCTGCGTACTCGTGTTAGCTTCGATATCGGTATTAACAAGCTCGGCGGCCACTGTTTATACCTAGACCAACAAAATGGTGCCTTAGGTAAGCGGGAATCGGTCGCTGACTTTGCTTCTAACCTGTCCTGTTGGGCCGATGCCATTGTGGCGAGAACGTTCTCCCACACGACTATCGAACAATTGGCTGAGTTTGGCACTGTGCCTGTGATTAATGCGCTTTCGGATTTATATCATCCCTGCCAAGCGCTGGCCGATTTCTTAACCTTGGCCGAGCATTTTGAAAATATCAGTGATGTTAAGTTAGCGTACGTAGGTGACGGTAATAACGTGACGAATTCATTGATGTATTGCGCGGCCATTCTCGGTGCCACCATGACAGTGATCTGCCCTGCGGGTCACTTTCCTGATGGCTACGTCGTGGCCGAAGTGCAAGAACTGGCCAGCCGATATGGCGGCAAGGTTGTACTGACTTCAGATATTGGTGCTATCGAAGGTCACGATGCTATCTATACTGATACCTGGATTTCCATGGGTGATCCAACACCGTTAGCGGAAATTAAGGATAAGTTTGCACCTTATCAGGTCAATAAGGGCTTGATGGCGAAAGCGGGTGCTCACTTCTTTATGCACTGCTTACCCGCTCACCGCGGTGTTGAAGTGACCGATGAAGTGATGGATGGCGAAGGCTCCTTGATCCTGCAACAAGCAGAGAATCGGATGCACGCCCAAAACGCAGTACTGGTAACCCTATTTAGTTAATTTAACCCTGTTTAGCAGCCTACTTTCTCCAAGGTGAGAAACGAGTTATAGGAATTTAAGATGTCTATCGAGAACAAAAACACTGGCGTGAAAAAAGTCGTTTTAGCCTATTCGGGTGGTCTAGATACTTCGGCCATTATTCCTTGGTTAAAAGAAACCTACGACAACTGTGAAATCATCGCCTTTTGCGCTGACGTAGGTCAGGGTGAAGAAGAGTTAGTGGGTCTGACTGAAAAGGCATTAGCTTCTGGCGCATCAGAATGCCATATCGTCGATCTGAAAGAAGAATTTGTTAAAGACTATATCTACCCAACCATGGCAACGGGTGCGATTTACGAAGGGACTTACCTGTTAGGTACTTCAATGGCGCGTCCAATCATCGCTAAGGCGCAGGTTGAAGTGGCACGTAAAGT
Source organism: Shewanella decolorationis S12 (assembly GCF_000485795.1). GTDB lineage: Bacteria > Pseudomonadota > Gammaproteobacteria > Enterobacterales > Shewanellaceae > Shewanella > Shewanella decolorationis. The sequence continues at coordinate 75,207 of NZ_AXZL01000056.1, read as the reverse complement.
GGGCGCCGATGCCCTGTGTCACGGTTGTACCGGTAAAGGTAACGACCAAGTGCGTTTCGAAGGTTGCTTTGCGGCCTTAGCGCCTGATTTAAAAGTGATTGCACCATGGCGTGAATGGACCATGCAGAGCCGTGAAGATCTACTCGCTTACTTAGCCGAGCGTAATATCAAGACGTCGGCTTCTGCCACTAAGATCTACAGCCGTGATGCCAATGCATTCCACATTTCCCACGAAGGTGGTGAGTTGGAAGATCCATGGAACGAGCCAAGTAAAGGTGTGTGGACGCTGACTGCTGATCCGGAAGATGCGCCAAACCAAGCAGAATACGTGTCACTCGAAGTTGAACATGGTCGTGTGACTAAAGTAAATGGCGAAGCATTAACGCCTTACGCTGCACTGATGAAACTGAACGCCATCGCTGCACCACATGGCGTGGGTCGTATCGATATCACCGAAAACCGTTTAGTAGGCATGAAGTCTCGTGGTTGCTACGAAACCCCAGGTGGCACTGTTATGTTTGCTGCGCTGCGCGCGATTGAAGAGTTAGTGCTGGATAAAACCAGCCGTACTTGGCGCGAGCAAGTGGGTGCCCAAATGGCACACTTAGTGTATGACGGTCGTTGGTTTACACCTCTGTGTAAGTCGCTGCTGGCGGCATCTGAGTCATTAGCCGAGTCTGTTAACGGTGAAGTTGTGGTTAAACTCTACAAAGGTCACGCGATTGCCGTTAAGAAGCGTTCGCCAAACAGCTTGTACTCTGAAGCCTTTGCCACCTTTGGTGAAGACCAAGTGTACGACCAAAAACACGCTGAAGGCTTTATCCGTCTGTACTCGTTAGCGAGCCGCATCCGCGCGCTCAACGCTAAGTAATAGGCAGACTCAAAGGGCGCCTAGCGCCCTTTTTTATATCTTAAGTTTTAATGGCTTTAACGTATTCAAAGCAGTGACCGAGGGGATTGAGCATGGCTTTATGGGGTGGAAGATTTCAGGGCGAAACCAGCGCGCTATTTAAATTATTCAACGATTCACTACCGGTGGATTACCGTTTGTTTGAGCAGGATGTGGTCGGTTCTATCGCTTGGGCCGATGCGATTGCTAGCGTAGGCATTATCACAGCCACTGAATGCAGCGATTTGAAAAAAGCACTGAACGAGCTGCTGGTGGAAGTGAAGGGCGATCCTGCGATTATTCTTGCATCGGGCGCGGAAGATATTCATAGCTTCGTGGAGTCGGCGCTGATCGCTAAAGTCGGCGATCTGGGTAAAAAACTCCATACGGGCCGTAGCCGTAATGACCAAGTCGCGACCGACTTAAAACTCTGGTGCCAATCCGAAGGTGCGGCATTAGTGGCTCGCCTGCAAACCTTACGCAGCGAACTTATTGCGCTTGCTGAGCGTGAGTTCGACGCTGTGATGCCTGGTTATACTCATTTGCAACGTGCTCAGCCTGTGACCTTCGGCCACTGGTGTTTGGCCTATGTGGAGATGATTGAGCGTGATCTTAGCCGCTTAACCGATGCCTTAAAACGCGCCAATACCTGTCCGCTCGGTTCGGGCGCTTTGGCGGGTACAGCCTATCAAATGGATAGACATGCGCTGGCTGCGGCACTGAACTTTGCATCGCCAACCTTAAACAGTTTGGACAGTGTGTCGGATCGCGACCATGTGGTTGAGCTATGTTCTACGGCCTCAATCAGCATGATGCACTTAAGCCGCATGGCTGAAGATTTGATTTTCTTCAACTCGGGTGAAGCGGGCTTTATCTCATTAAGTGATGAAGTGACTTCGGGGTCATCTTTGATGCCACAAAAGAAAAACCCCGATGCGCTGGAGCTGATCCGCGGTAAAACGGGCCGTGTGTACGGTAGTTTAGTGGGCATTCTCACCACCATGAAAGCCCTACCTCTGGCCTACAACAAAGATATGCAGGAAGACAAAGAAGGCCTGTTCGATGTGGTCGACAGCTGGGCAATCTGCCTAGATATGGCGGCGTTAGTGTTATCTGGCTTGGTCGTGAATCGCCCGAATGCGTTGTTAGCCGCGCAGCAAGGCTATGCCAACGCGACCGAATTGGCGGATTATCTAGTGTCTAAAGGCATGCCATTCCGCGAAGCGCACCATGTGGTCGGTGTGGCAGTGGTTGCGGCGATTGCCAAGAAGATCCCGTTAGAGGGTTTTACGCTGGCAGAGTTTAAAACCTTTGCCGAGATTATTGAAGATGACGTCTATCCAAACCTCACCATCGAAGCCTGTTTGGCAAAACGTGATGTCCTCGGCGGCACAGCGCTGACTCAGGTGAAGCAAGCCATCGCGGCGAAGCAAGCGGGCTAATGCCTTAATCGGGTAATAAAAAACGCGACTCTAGGGTCGCGTTTTTTGTTTCTGTTACAGAGGCTTATTGGAATAAATCGTCTGTCGGCGCATCGATGAATAGGTTGTTTTCATCTTGGCTTTCACTGATGTATTCCTTAGGTTCAGTACCCGAGATAAAGTATTCAAATGCGCTGGTGTAATCTGTCTTACGAGTTAGCTTGCCAGTCGCCAGATCGATCCGTACCGAGACAATCCCCTCTGGCGGAATCGCTGTGGTTTCAGGTACGCCCTTCAGCACGTTATTCATAAACTCGTTCCAGCCAGGGCCTGCGGTCTTAGCGCCCGCCTCGGTACCCGTTATTTGATCCTTCTCACCGTTGGAGTTCCATGCGGTTCTGCCTAACTGACGACCATGGTCGTCAAAGCCTACCCAGAAGGTGCTGGTCAGTGTCGGGCCAAAACCACTGAACCAGGTATCGCGCGATTCGTTGGTTGTACCCGTTTTACCTGCGATATCATGACGTTTGATTAACTGCGCCGCACGCCACGCTGTACCTTGCCAGCCAGTGCCTTTACTCCAATCGCCGCCACCCCAGATCACGCTCTTGAGCGCTTCGGTGATCAGGAATGCCGTTTGTTCAGAGATAATTTGCGGAGCATAACGGCCCGTTTGCTCAAAGCAATGAGCGACAGGCTCATCAGTTGGAGTGGTTGGCTCACCAAAGTTCATTGGATCGCTGCTAGGCTGCATTGAGCTGTTGCTAGGCTTACAGGCTAAGGTTGGATTGGCTTTTTCAATCACGTTACCGAAGGAGTCTTCTACCCGCTCGATATAGAAAGGCTCGACTAAGAAGCCTCCATTGGCAAAGACGTTAAAAGCCGTTACCACTTGAAGCGGTGTTACCGAAGGAGAACCTAAGGCTAATGACTCGTTACGAGGTAGGTCGTTAGGGTCAAAGCCAAACTTAGTCAATTCGGCGATAGCCGCATCTAAACCAATATGGCGCATGGCGCGAACCGACATTACGTTGATCGATTGTGCTAAGCCCACACGCAGGCGGGTCGGACCGCCATAGATATCGGGCGAGTTTTTAGGACGCCACGCAGTACCTTGGCTAATATCGGGTTTGTTAATTGGCGCATTGTTAATTAGGGTCGCGAGCGTAAAGCCTTTTTCTAATGCAGCAGCGTAGATGAAAGGTTTAATATTCGAACCTAATTGACGTTTCGCTTGGGTCACGCGGTTGTACTGGCTTTGGCTGAAGCTGTAGCCACCTACTAAGGTACGGATTGCACCATTTGTAGGATCGAGTGCCACAGTGGCACTTGCCACTTCAGGCACTTGCGATAATTGTAAGTACTGACCATTGTCACGGATCCAAATACGTTCACCAACGGTCAGCATATCTGAAGCAGATTTAGGTACAGCACCTTGGCGTTTATCGGTAATAAATTTGCGTGCCCATTTTAGGCCATCCCATTTAATGACTTTAGTTTCGCCCTTGGCAGTTAACACGCTGGCTTGCTGACCATCGATGCTTAATACCGCCGCGGGTTGCAATTCTTGTACAGGCGTAATTTTTGCGAGCTCAGCCTTAATTTGCGCGTTATCCGGCTTAGTGTCGGTCCAGAGAACGGCCGCAGGACCACGGTAACCATGGCGCTCATCGTAGGCGTAGACGTTATTGCGTAATGCTTGCTGGGCTAGCAGTTGTTGTTCCGATGAAATCGTAGTGTAGACGTTATAGCCATTGGTATAGGCTTCCTCTTCGCCGTATTTTTGCACCATATAATCTCGAGCCATTTCAGAGATATAAGGAGCGTAGAGATCGATTTCAGCGCCATGATATTTGGCGACGAGCGGCTCTTGCACAGCAGCTTGGTATTCAGCCTTGCTGATGTAACCTACTTCGTTCATCCGCATCAATACCACGTTGCGGCGAGCCAGTGCGCGTGAGGGCGAGGTAATAGGGTTAAGAGTTGACGGCGCCTTAGGCAAACCAGCGATCATGCTCATTTCGGAAAGCGTCAGATCTTGGACGTTTTTACCAAAATACACTTGAGCGGCAGCGCCAACACCATAGGCTCTCTGACCCAAATAAATACGGTTAACGTAGAGCTCTAAAATCTCATCTTTAGTTAACAACTGCTCGATGTGGTAGGAAATAAAAATTTCCTTCACTTTACGAATAATGGTTTTGTCGCGGGTTAGGAAGAAGTTGCGCGCCACCTGCATGGTGATAGTACTTGCACCTTGCTTTTTTTCACCCGTGGTCAGCATGACAATCGCCGCACGGATCACCCCAACAGGATCGATACCGCCATGCTCATAAAAACGCGCATCTTCGGTGGCGAGGAAGGCTTGCAGCAGCGGTTTGGGGACCTCTTCTAACTTGAGCGGAATGCGACGCTTCTCACCAAACTGAGAGATGAGTTTGCCATCGCTACTGTAAATGCGCAAAGGTGTCTGTAATTGCACATTTTTTAGTGTCGAAACATCCGGCAGATCCGGCAAAACATAAAAGTATGCTGCAACAATGGCGCCCACGCCCAAAAGGGCTAGACTGAATAGAGCTATAACAATACGTTTTAACCACTTCACCTAAATTGATCCTAATGTTCAGTTAAGTGCGACAGTATATAAGGCGCGCACGTTTGGGTGAAGCAAAAACGTGATGTCCCTAAAATAGCGTTTGTAAAATCTTGAAACATTCTATACAAATACGTATAACGGGTTGATTTTGTGCTAATCTCTCTTACTGCAATATAAATAATAAAGTGACAACGGATTATGCTTTCAAATTTATGGAAGCGTCAGGCTCCGCAGATGGTTGGAATTGATATAGGTTCCCATGAAGTTAAGGCCATTTTGCTGAGTAAGACTGCTGATGGATACAAAATATTAAGTCACGCAGCGGTTCCCGTAAAAAAGGGGGCTATTAACGATCATGATATTCGTGATGCCGATGCCGTTGTTGAATGTTTAAGACAAATTAAACGATCTTTGCCTAAGTCGGTTAAATATGCAGCAGTTGCTGTTTCTGGCTCAGCGGTGATGACAAAAGTTATCTACATGGATGCTTCGCTGAGCGAAGAGGAAATGGAAGCGCAGATTGAGATTGAAGCCGATAACCTAATCCCTTATTCCCTTGATGAAGTCAGCATTGATTTCGAAACTTTAAATGTCAACAGTACTGACCCATCTAAAGTGGATGTGCTCCTTAGTGCTTGCCGTACCGATAATATTGATACACGAGTCGATGCCCTTGATGAAGTTGAGTTAGAGACCAAAGTGGTTGATGTCGAAGGTTACGCTTTAGGTCGATCTGTGGAATTAGTTCTCGGTCAGTTACCCGAAGGCGCTCGGCAAAAAGTCGTCGCTATGGTTGATATTGGTGCCAATATGACAACGTTTTGTGTTGTCGAGTCTGGAGAAACGACTTTTATCCGCGAACAGGCTTTCGGTGGCGAGCTATTCACTCAGTCAATTCTCTCTTTTTATGGAATGTCATATGAGCAAGCCGAAAAGGCCAAAATAGAGGGTGATTTACCGCGTAATTATATGTTTGAAGTGTTATCTCCCTTCCAAACCCAGTTATTGCAGCAGATTAAGCGGACATTACAAATTTACTGCACTTCGAGTGGTAAGGATAAAGTGGACTATCTCATTTTATGTGGTGGGACATCTAAGCTTGAAGGGATGGCAAATTTACTCACGAATGAATTAGGTGTTCACACTATCATTGCCGATCCTTTTCAGGGATGTTTACACGCGGAAGAGTCGGTTAAAAATATGCTGCAACCTAGCATTAGCAAATATATGGTTGCGTGTGGCTTAGCGCTGAGGAGCTACGGTCAATGGCGAACATAAACCTGCTTCCTTGGCGTGAAGAAGCAAGAGAAAAACAAAAGCGTGATTACATTGGCATACTCGCTCTTGTATTTTTAGGCTCTGCGATTTTAGTTTATGTCGCTCTTTCTCTACTGGAAATAATGACAGATGAGCAAAGAGACAGAAATGCCTATTTGCAATCTGAGATCCAACAACTCGAAACCCAAATCGCAGAGATTAAAAAAATCACTGAGCGCAAAAAGGACATTGAACGACGAACTGAGATTATTTTAAATCTTCAGCAATCGCGTAATTTGCCGACACATGTATTAGATGAGTTGGTTCGTGTTGTGCCTCCCGGCATCTATCTATCTAGCCTAGAGAAGAAGGGTAGTTTATTACTGATCGAAGGCCGCAGTGAATCGAATAATAACGTTGCGAATATGATGCGTAAGGTTAAAGCATCCGAGTGGCTAACAGATCCCAACATGCAATCGATCGTAACTCAAGATGACGAATTAAGGCAGCTGCAGCGCTTTAGCTTAAGAGTGAGTATAAAAGGCGCTATCGCTGAAGAGCCTGCGAAACAGGCAAAAGGAGCGAGTAAATGAAGCTCGATCTCAGTCAATTCAATGATATCGATTTCGAGAATATCGGTAGCTGGCCCAATCAGGTAAAAGTTTTTTTTGCTGTTTTGCTTGCGTTGTGCGTATTTGCCGCAGGTTATTTTGTTGTATTGTCGGATGCGATTGATGTTTTCAACAACGAACAAAACAAAGAGTTACAGCTAAGGGATGATTTTAAGAACAAGTATCAGTTAGCAGCAAACCTAAAACTGTATCGTGAGCAATTAGCGATAATGGAAGGGCAATTTGCTGAATTGCTTAAGATGCTGCCCTCTGAGAATGAGATGCCCGGACTGCTTGATGACCTAACCTTCGTCGCCACTGATGCTGGTTTGCGAATTAAAAGTCTAAATTGGGAGCCAGAGATTCAGCGGGATTTCTATATTGAGTTCCCTATTAAGATGTCAGTGACAGGTGATTATCATCAGCTCGGAAATATGGTTAGCGGTGTTGCTAAGTTACCCCGTATTGTCAGCTTGCACGATTTCACTATTAAGCGGGATGAGGCTGGTAATTTGGCTATGGACATTCTGGCTAAAACATACCGCTTTAAAGAAGGTGCTGAATTACCGCCTGAAAAACCAAATAAAAAGAAAGGAGGTAAATAATGAAAGCATTACCTCTATTGTTTATGAGCCTTTTTTTATGGGGTTGCGTTGGCGATCGAAGTGATTTGGAGCTATTTGTTACTACAACGAAAGCACAGCACGTGGCTCATATTCCACCTTTGAAAGAGCCTCCTAAATTTGAGCATTTTGCTTATCAAGCAGAATTGATGCGTAGCCCCTTTGTTCCTCCGTCACGGGAGTTAACGGAGGAGGTGGTTGATACCAGTAAAAACTGCTTACAACCTGATTTAAAACGTCGTAAAGGGCGCCTAGAAACCTATGCTTTAGATAACCTAAAAATGCGCGGTACCCTAAGTGAAGCCAATTCAACTTGGGCCCTTATTGAAACGAACGATGGCAGTGTATATCGGATGGGGGTTGGTGAGTATTTAGGGCTGTTTAATGGACGCATTGCGAAAGTGACTCCACAAAACGTGGAAGTTGTAGAATTAATTCCTGATGGTTCGGGTTGTTGGTCAGAGCGAACAAACAACATCGAACTTTCTGGAAAATAACAAGCGAAGGATGAGGGAATAATGAAATCTTCTGCCGCGATAAAAATCCCAAGAGCATTTTTATCTTCAGGCTTAGCTAAGTCTGTTATTGGGATCGCATTAATATTTGGATTTTTGCCATCAAGCTTTGCGGCAAACAGATTAATCGATGTTAAGTACCATGCCTTGGTCGATCACCAATTGGAAGTAGAGTTAGTGTTTGAGGATGCCATTTCTGCACCCAAAATCGACTCTAATGCTGCTCCTGCTGAATTGGTATTAACTTTTGATGATAGTATTTCTGGTTTATCAAAAGACAAATTACCGATTAACCAAGTCGGCGTTAATGAGATTACTACTACGCAGCAAGACTCTCATCTGATGGTGACTTTGGGTTTATCCAAAGTGAAACCTTATCAAGGTAGCGTGACTGGTAACTCTTATCGTTTAACCATTAATGATGATGTGGTGAGTTCTCAAGCGAGTAATAATCCTTTTGTTAATAGTGTAAAGAATATTGATTTTCGCCGTAATGCAAACGGCGGTGGCGATTTACTTGTCTATCTCAATAACCGTTCTGTTGCAGCAAACGTTGAACAAGTTGGCGCTAAGCTTGAGGTTCAGTTGTACAACACTGATATCAATAACGACTTGCTATATGTGATGGATGTACAGGATTTTTCAACACCCGTTAAAAACTTTGAAACCTTTAAAGATGATTTGACCACTCGAATTTTAGTGGATGTGTCGGGTAATTATGAATTTAACTATAAGCAGGAAGATAATCTGTTTAGGTTATCTATTAATAAAGCTGAACGTGCTGTTGCGACGAAGGAAGTCAAAAAATATAACGGTAAAACCCTTTCATTAAACTTCCAAAATATTTCAGTGCGAACAGTGCTGCAAATTATTGCTGATTATAACAATTTCAACTTAGTTACCAGTGATACGGTTGAAGGCGATATCACCTTAAGACTGGATGATGTGCCTTGGGATCAAGCTTTGGATTTGATTTTGCAAACTAAAGGACTGGATAAGCGCATTGAAGGTAATATTTTGATGGTGGCGCCAAGTGAAGAATTGGCGATTCGTGAAAGTCAAAACCTTAAGAATAAACAAGAGGTTAAAGAGCTTGCGCCTCTGTATTCTGAGTATCTACAGATTAACTATGCTAAAGCAACTGACATTGCAGAGTTATTGAAAGGTGCCGATTCCAGTTTATTGTCTCCTCGTGGTTCAGTCGCCGTTGATGAACGTACCAACACTGTACTCGTAAAAGATACTGCTGAAATCATCGAGAATATCCATCGTTTGGTTGAGGTGCTCGATATTCCTATTCGCCAAGTGCTGATTGAATCTCGTATGGTCACAGTAAAAGACGATGTGTCTGAAGATTTAGGTATCCGTTGGGGCGTGACTGACCAACAGGGGAGTAAAGGGACGTCTGGCTCACTTGAGGGGGCTGGAAGCATTGCCAATGGTGTGGTTCCATCACTAGATAACCGTTTGAACGTGAATTTGCCTGCGGCGGTCACTAACCCAACCAGTATTGCCTTCCATGTGGCAAAGCTTGCCGATGGCACTATCTTAGATTTAGAGTTGAGTGCGCTTGAGCAAGAAAATAAAGGTGAGATTATCGCTAGCCCTCGCATTACTACCTCTAACCAAAAAGCGGCGTATATTGAGCAGGGTGTGGAAATCCCTTATGTTCAGTCCACTTCCAGCGGGGCGACGTCGGTGACCTTTAAGAAGGCGGTATTGTCATTAAGAGTGACACCACAAATTACGCCTGATAACCGCGTGATTCTGGATCTTGAAATCACTCAAGACTCTCAGGGTAAAACGGTGGACACCCCCACAGGTCCGGCAGTGGCTATCGATACTCAACGTATTGGTACGCAAGTGTTAGTGGATAATGGTGAAACCATTGTGCTTGGTGGTATCTATCAACAGAACTTGATAAGCCGCGTAAGCAAGGTGCCTATCCTTGGCGACATTCCTTTAGTTGGCTTCTTATTCCGTAATACTACCGATAAGAATGAACGCCAAGAGCTGTTGATTTTCGTGACACCTAAAATAGTGAACGAAAAACTCTAACCATTTGTTATGGGGCGAATAAAGCCAGCACACCTTGCTGGCTTTGTTGTATCTGCAATACAATTCTTATCATAAATAGCGTGCATCACTTGCCAGACTAGACATGAAACTGAGATAATCCTCGGTCAAGTCTCATAAGAGCAAGGTAACATACAGTAGGTCGGCTTGATCGTGAGTCGATATAGGCATACTTTTCATTAAGATTCAGACGTACAAGAAATGGCTGAAAAACGTAATATTTTTCTGGTAGGCCCAATGGGCGCAGGTAAAAGCACAATTGGTCGCCATCTGGCGCAAATGCTGCATTTAGAATTCCACGATTCAGATCAAGAGATTGAGCAACGCACAGGCGCCGATATTGCTTGGGTGTTTGACGTCGAAGGCGAAGAAGGTTTCCGTCGTCGTGAGGCTCAGGTTATTGCTGATCTGTCTGAAAAACAGGGTATTGTCCTTGCCACTGGTGGTGGTTCAGTTCAGAGCAAAGATATCCGTAATCATTTATCTGCTCGCGGTATTGTGGTGTACCTTGAAACCACAATCGATAAACAGGTTGCGCGTACTCAAAGAGATAAGCGTCGCCCGTTATTGCAAGTAGATGATCCGCGAGAAGTGTTAGAAAACCTCGCAGAAATCCGTAACCCTCTGTACGAAGAAATTGCTGATGTGATCGTTAAGACCGACGATCAAAGTGCAAAGGTTGTTGCGAATCAAATCATTGAGAAATTAGGTTTCTAGGCAGAATGACAAAACAAATTCAGGTTAATTTAGGTGAACGTAGTTACCCCATTTATATTGGCCAGAGTTTGATGAGTAATGGCGAGACCTTGTCTCGCTATCTGCTGAAAAAACGTATCCTTATCGTCACCAATGAAACCGTCGCGCCCTTGTATCTTAAGCAGGTACAAGACACGATGGCTTCGTTTGGTGAAGTCTCTAGCGTCATCCTTCCCGATGGCGAACAGTTCAAAGACTTAACGCATTTAGATTTAATTTATACAGCGTTATTACAACGAAATTATGGTCGTGATTCGGTGCTGGTGGCCCTCGGTGGCGGGGTAATTGGTGACATGACGGGCTTTGCTGCTGCCTGTTACCAACGCGGTGTCGATTTTATTCAAGTTCCTACAACGCTTTTATCTCAAGTGGATTCTTCTGTCGGAGGCAAAACCGCTGTTAATCATCCGCTTGGAAAAAATATGATTGGGGCTTTTTACCAGCCACAGATCGTTATTATCGATACCGAGTGTTTACAGACGCTGCCCGCGCGTGAATTTGCGGCGGGAATGGCGGAAGTCATTAAGTATGGCATTATGTGGGATGCTGAATTTTTTCAATGGCTTGAGAACAATGTCGAAGCGTTGAAAAGTTTAGATACCCAATCTTTGGTCTATGCGATCTCTCGCTGCTGTGAGATTAAAGCCGATGTCGTGAGCCAGGATGAGACCGAGCAAGGCGTGCGCGCGTTATTAAACCTTGGGCACACCTTTGGCCATGCGATCGAAGCAGAGATGGGATATGGCAATTGGCTACATGGTGAAGCGGTTGCGGCTGGCACAGTCCTTGCTGCACAAACAGCTAAGTCTATGGGATTGATTGATGAGTCAATTGTTCGACGTATTGTGCAATTGCTGCGTGCTTTCGATCTGCCTGTAACAGCGCCGGAATCAATGGATTTCGACAGTTTTATTCAACATATGCGTCGCGATAAGAAAGTGTTAGGTGGTCAGATCCGGCTGGTGCTCCCGACGGCCATTGGTCGAGCTGATGTCTTTAGCCAAGTTCCGGAATCTACCCTAGAACAGGTTATCTGCTGCGCATAAACCTTGTGTGGTGGATAAGTGACGTTTCAGGGCCAAGTCTTGCTTCCCTCACAGGAAGCCCTCGTAGAAAGATTGCATCATGTGGCCAGCTATAGCGACCAGCTACTGGTGCTTGTGGGTGCGCACGGCTCGGGTAAGACAACATTGCTGACCGCGTTAGCCACAGATTTTGATGAGTCGAATGCTGCGTTAGTCATCTGTCCTATGCACGCCGACAATGCTGAAATTCGTCGCAAGATCCTAGTACAGTTGGTCTCATCCCCAATTTTTGATGACGAAATCTCCCTCGCTGAAACCATACTCCGTGTCGCGCCAAAACAAAGTAAGCCGCTGCACATCATTATCGATGATGCGCATTTACTCTCTAAAGAATTGTGGGCCGAGTGCATCATACTCAATCAAGTGCAATGTGCAGGCCATCGTATTGCAGTGACCTTAGCTGTACCTCCAGAGTTTTTAGCCGACTTATTACCACAATTACCAGAATCCTCAAGACGGCAGATTTTGCCTGTCAGTGTGGAACCCTTAAGTCTGCCAGAACGTGAAGCGCTCTATCAAACCTTGCTGCGCTATAGTGAGCAAAATCCATTTACGCCAAGGGATATAGTGCGAGCTCAACTGGAGAAGCAGATGGGGACTCCTAAAGAGGTTGTCACTTTATTGGAGCTCGCTTTGCACGGCAAAAACGAGCAAAAGTCACTCTGGATTCAATATAAAGTCGCATTGATTGGGCTAGCCAGTGTATTGATCACACTTGTTATTTGGCTCGGTCTTGCGAAACCTTTTTCCAATGAGCCAATAGCTGAAGTCGTTATTTATCCCGCTATAGACTCCGCAGAGTTTCTTGCTCGTGGTCAACAGATATTGGCACCCTATTTTCAGCAACGTGATGCGTCCTTAGCACAGGCTCTATTAGATGAAGTCGCTAATCAAGCCGACCCATTGGCTCGGTTTCACGGTGAAGAGCCTACAAACGAAGGGATAAATGAAACATCGTTTGTAAACGAAACGACGTTAAAATCCGCAGCGGAGCAGGAGCCTTCATCCGAGGTTATCCCAGAAGACTCACCTGCAGTTCTTCCGCAAAAGCCCGTCGATTCAAAGGCTGAATTAGCTCCGAAACCCAAAGATGAAGTGAAATCGGTTAAGCCAACGCAAGGCTATACCATACAGATTGCGAGTGTGGAGCGACTCGATTCATTGCGTGCTGCCCTCGCTCAAGTTGAAGGAGCGCAAGATATCTCGGTTGCTAAACACAAGCGGCGTTGGGTTGTGTTAGTGGGGCATTTTGATAGTAGTAAGCTGGCCCATGAGACGGCGGCCATGTTAGTTAAACAATATCGGATTGATTCACCTTGGGTGAGAAAGTGGCGAGAATTGAAGGACTATCAGTTACAAGATAAGTTACCAAGCGATGAAATTTCAGAATAAACAGAGTACAATCATGGCCTTTATTTTTGTCGGCATTCATCAAGTTAAATGATCAAAAAACATAGAGCCTTCCTGAAATGGGCTGGCGGAAAATTTAAATTGGTGGATGAGCTCGCGAACTACTTACCAACTGGTGAGCGTTTAGTTGAGCCCTTTGTCGGCGCAGGTTCAGTCTTTTTAAATACTGACTACCCCAGCTATTTACTCTGCGACATCAATCAAGATCTGATCAACCTCTACAACATAGTGAAAGAAAGGCCTGCCGAATACATTGAGGCGGCCAAGAAACTATTCGTCGATGAGATGAATCAAAAGGATGCCTACTACCGCGTGCGTACAGACTTTAATAAATCCCGCGATCCTTTTTTGCGCTCGGTTTATTTTCTGTACTTGAATCGCCATGGTTTTAATGGCCTGTGCCGTTATAACCGCAAAGGGGGTTTTAATGTGCCCTTTGGCTCCTACAAGAAACCGTATTTCCCTGAGAAGGAAATCTTAGCCTTTTCAAAGAAAGCGCAGCGTGCCGAGTTTAAGTGCATCGGCTATGAACAAGCTTTCGAGCAAATCCGTACTGGCGATGTAATCTATTGCGATCCGCCCTATGCGCCGCTATCGACCACCGCGAGTTTCACCACTTATGTTGGTGCGGGTTTCAGCTTGGATGATCAGGCGCTGCTGGCGCGTTATTCACGGCATATGGCCTTAGAGCAGCGCATTCCTGTTGTGATCAGTAACCATGATATTCCGCTGACACGTGAGTTGTATCGCGGTGCCCACCTTGCCAAGATCCAAGTGCAGCGCAACATTAGCCAAAATGGCAGTGGTCGCAATAAAGTCGACGAGCTGATTGCGTTGTACGACGAGAATTATGACCCACAGGATGATTGATACTAGGTTGTAGTATCGAGTGACTTAACCAACGACTTGGCTAACAAGCAGAATCAGGCTGGCGACTAAGGCTATCGCTAGCACTATCCCCATCAAGATGTACGGTAATGGCGAGTTGGTCTGGAAGTCTTTTTGACGATTTCTATCTGACTGCACCCCAAAGAAGGCGGCTATCGTACTGTGAAAGACTTGCCAGATCCGGCTTAGCATCAATAGGACTGTTGTGAATTAGCAGGCTTCAAGTCATCGATAGGTTTATCTTGATGACCATGGAGTAATTCAAGCAAGTCGACAAAATGGAACTGGCTAGAGCGATTTTTGCCAGTGAGCCAAGTCTTCCAACTTAAGGTTTGCGCCTGTTCGGCACAGCGGTTATTTGGATGGCTGCTAGGTAAGCTGTTGTTGTAGCGAGTATCGCTGCTGCAAGCGCAGGCAGAGGTATCGTTACTTGCGGTGAGTTTTTCCACGCCAAAGGCTAAGGAGGCGACTACCACTGCGGTAAATGCCAACATCATCGATGACTTAAATGTCACCGAGCCTAAAATGTGTGAAAACTGTGTTAACCGCCCCTTCATGATACTTCCTTTGAAACCACTAAATGATCCACGTTAGCGACCCGAGTATAACAAACTCGCTTAGTTTATGAACAATAATTTATCAATCTTCACTAAAAACTTTCTAACGCTTCAGCATCTCCTTGCGTTTACCGTACGTTATGAGTACTCCAATTGCATTTCTATTGGGTTTCAATCGCGATAAATGTGGCATTTGCTATAGAGGCATGGCCTAGCTAAGGGTAAAATAAGGCACTTTTTGTTCAATAGCAGCGAGTGTCCTATGCGCCCATTTTTAATTGCTCCATCGATTTTATCCGCCGATTTCGCCCGTTTAGGGGATGACGTTAAAGCCGTGTTAGATGCAGGGGCTGACGTAGTACATTTTGATGTGATGGATAACCACTATGTGCCCAACTTAACCATTGGCCCTATGGTGTGCAAAGCGTTACGCGACTATGGCATCACGGCCGATATCGATGTGCATTTAATGGTTAAGCCTGTTGACCGTATCGTGCCTGATTTTGCCAAAGCGGGTGCGTCTATTATTACTTTCCATCCCGAAGCCTCTGAGCATATCGATCGCACTCTGCAGCTGATTAAAGAATCGGGTTGTAAAGCGGGTTTAGTGTTTAACCCAGCAACACCGCTGCACTATCTTGACCATGTGATGGATAAGTTAGATGTGATTCTGCTGATGTCGGTCAACCCAGGTTTTGGCGGCCAATCCTTTATTCCTTCGACTTTAGATAAATTACGCCAAGTGCGTGAGCGTATCGATGCCAGCGGTTTCGATATTCGTTTAGAAGTCGATGGTGGCGTTAAAGTGGATAACATTGCTGAAATCGCCGCCGCAGGCGCCGATATGTTTGTCGCCGGCTCTGCCATTTTCGGTAAACCAGACTATAAAGCCGTCGTCGACGAGATGCGTGCCGAGTTAGCGAAAGTTGAGGCCAAATAATGCGGGAACAGATTAAAGCGATTGCCTTTGATCTCGACGGCACATTGATTGACAGTGTGCCCGATCTTGCGGTCGCGACTCAGGCGGCACTCGCCGAATTAGGTTTAGCAAGGTGTACCGAGGCACAGGTAAGAACTTGGGTGGGCAATGGCGCTGAAATGCTGATGCGCCGCGCAATGAGCCACGCTTTAGGCACAGATGTTGAGCAAACGGCATTGGATGCGGCTATGCCCATCTTTATGCATCACTATCAAGAAAATCTTGAGAAGCACAGTGCACTCTATGCCGATGTGCACCAAGTGCTGCAAATCCTGTTTGATGCAGGATTTAAGCTGGCTGTGGTGACCAATAAGCCTTATCGCTTTACCTTGCCCTTGCTTGAAGCCTTTAAGATTAATGACTTCTTTAGCTTAGTGCTTGGCGGCGATTCGCTGGCGAAGATGAAACCAGACCCATTACCGCTACAGCATCTATTAGCCGAATGGCAACTCGATAAAAGTGAGTTGTTGATGGTGGGCGATTCTAAAAATGACATTTTAGCGGCGAAAGCGGCGGGTGTTGCATCAATCGGCTTGACCTATGGCTACAACTACGGTGAAGATATTGGGCTCACTGGCCCTGACGCTGTATGCGAGCAGTTTGTCGAGATCCTGCGCTGGCTAAATCTCGCTCAGCCAGTTTAATCGAATCTTTTTATCTTTTTTTGGAGCAATGACGTAATGACCAAACCCATAGTACTCAGCGGTGCACAGCCGTCCGGCGAATTAACCATAGGTAACTACATGGGTGCATTGCGTCAGTGGGTTGCCATGCAAGATAGCCACGACTGCCTATATTGCGTGGTGGACTTGCATGCCATTACTGTGCGCCAAGACCCTCAAGCATTGCGTGAAGCCTGTTTAGATACGCTTGCACTGTATTTAGCCTGCGGTGTCGATCCAAAGAAGAGCACAGTGTTTATCCAATCTCAAGTGCCACAGCACACTCAGTTGGGTTGGGCGTTAAATTGCTACACCCAAATGGGTGAATTGAGCCGTATGACTCAGTTTAAGGATAAGTCACAAAAGCATGCCAACAATATTAACGTCGGTTTGTTTGGTTATCCGGTGTTGATGGCGGCGGATATTCTGCTGTATCAAGCGAATGAAATCCCGGTTGGCCAAGATCAGAAGCAACATCTTGAATTAACACGTGATATCGCGACTCGCTTTAACAACGCTTACGGCGAGACGTTTACCATTCCTGAGCCTTTTATCCCTGAGCATGGCGCTAAGGTGATGTCGCTTCAGGATCCGCTGAAGAAGATGTCTAAGTCGGACGACAACCGTAACAACGTGATTGGCCTGCTTGAAGATCCAAAAGCAGTCATGAAAAAGCTGAAAAAGGCTATGACCGACAGTGATGAGCCGCCAGTCGTGCGTTTCGATATGGAAAACAAGCCTGGTGTATCTAACCTGTTGAGCTTAATGTCGGGTATCACAGGCCAGAGCATTGCCAGCCTCGAAGCCGAGTTTGAAGGCAAGATGTATGGTCACTTAAAAGGTGCCGCGGGTGAGGCGGTCGTGGGCATGTTAGAGCCGCTGCAAGAGCGTTACCGTGCCCTGCGTGCCGACCGTGCTTACCTCGACCAAGTGATGAGAGAGGGCGCCGAAAATGCCCAGGCTCGCGCCGAAGTGACGCTGAAAAAGGTGTACGAGAAGATTGGTTTGTTAGTGTAATTTGACCTAAAAAGCGCATTACATAACTCTCGATTAAGCCGACCCATTCTTAGGTCGGCTTTTTTATGTCTGTTATTCATTGGGCTGTTTAAGCGTTTAGGCCTGTGATTTTAGCCAGGAGGAAAAGGCGGCAATCGCGGGTTCAGCTAGACGGCGCTGCTTACAGATAAAACTAAACTCAAAGCCTGTATGGACATCGGGCAGATTAACCGCAACCAGTCTGCCAGTGCTGATATCACCTGCCACCATAAAATCGGGGGCGAGGGCAAGGCCTTGGCCTGCAATTGCCGCCTCAATCGCCATTACGATATGGCTAAAAATATGTTGCTGCTCGTTATTCAGCGGGATCTGATGGGCCGATGACCATTTATGCCAATCGAGTCCTAGCTGACCCTCGTCCACAATCAGTAGTGCCTGTTGCTGGAAATTGCTTAAGTTAATATCACGCCACTTGGGGTAAAAACTCGGGCTACATACTGGGATGAGCCGTTCTTTATGCAGTAGCTGCTGCCAATAGCCCCGTTGATTGAGTTTACCCGCGATAAAGATATCGGCCGTGCTGGTGCTGAGATCGGGGTCTTGAGTGATCATCTCGAGGCGAATTTTAACGCTGGGATACTGGCGCCTAAAATCCGCTAATCTCGGGATCAACCATTTCACTGCAAAAGAGCTGTACACCGCCAAACAGAGTTGTTGGTTTGGGGTGTCGCGGATCTTGAGATTAAGATCACTTAACTCATTAAAAATCCTTTCTAACTCAATAAATAAGCTCTGTCCCTTAGGCGTGAGTTGTAATTTTCGTCCCTGACGGTCGAAAAGCTGCTCGCCAAAATATTCCTCTAATACACGCACTTGGTGTGAAACCGCGCTTTGGGTAATGCAAAGTTCGGCGGCAGCCTTGGAAAAATGCTGTTGTCTAGCGGCGGTCTCAAAGACTTGTAGTGCGCGTAATGGAGGAAGCTTTCTCATGATTTTCAATGCCTAAAAGATTTAGTATGAATTTAATTCATCTAGTATGAGAAAGCATCATTTCAGCTTAAGTTTTGTGGGGATTATCATGCCTGCATTGAGATTTGTGGATGGTAAAAAATGCAGCGCCCTGTAGTTATCGGTTTGATTTTATTGATAGTGGGTAATCTATTTAGTGCTTTTTACGATGTATCGATCAAATGGTTGCCAGAAGATGCGAATGCGGCCACTTTTCTACTCGTGAGACAAATCACCTCAGTATTGATGTTACTCCCCATTTGGTTGTACTCGCAGCGACCCAAGACGGAACATATTTCGGTCCACCTTTGGCGTGCCAACATAGGCTCGGTTGGCGCGCTTTTTTTAATTATTGGCCTAATGGCTTTGCCTTTAGCGACGGTTAGCTCCCTATTTTACTCGGCGCCGTTGATGATTATTTTGATGGGCTATTGGTTTTTAAAGGAGCGGATCACCACAGGGCAAGTGGTATGCACATTGCTTGGGTTTGTCGGGATCTTAATTATCCTCAGACCTAGTGAAATGAACTGGTTTGGATTGGCTGTGTTATTTTCGGCATTTACCTTTGCCGTCAATCAGTTGACCCTGAAAAAAGTCCCTAACACTGAGCATCCAGTATTAACCTTGATGCTGTATAACCTGCTGGGTATTCCTGCGACCTTAATCATCGCGGCCTTTCAAGGACTTGAGGGGCTGAGCTGGGGATTGCTAGCCGTAGCGCTACTCAGTAATGCCTTCTTACTGATTTATCACTGGTTCTGCGTGCTGGCCTATCGCCGCGCGCAGGCGAGCGATATTGCGATTGCCGAATATACCGGCCTGTTATTTATCGTCTTTTTGGGCTGGCTGTTATTCGATGAATGGTTAGATAGCCTAAGTTGGCTGGGCGCCGCATTGATTGTGTTGCCGTCACTGTTTTTACCTTGGATTGGCATGTGGATGGCCAAGTCACCCAAGGTGATGGATAACATCCAAGTAAAAGCGTTAGGACTGGAAGCGGTAGAAGGCGAGCCTAAACCCTAAGGGCTTAGGCTCAATCGGTTATTCGATGTATTCGAATACTTTAACGACTTTACGCACACCGGCGGTGTTGCGCGCGATATCGACGGCCATATCGGCCTGAGAGCGGTGAATGAGTCCGAGTAGGAAGACTTCACCGTTTTCAGTGATGACCTTAATGCGGGTGACATCCAGCTCTTTCTCGTTGAGCATGCGTCCCTTCACTTTCGTCGTCACCCAAGTGTCATTGCTACGGGTGGTGAAAGAGGTTGGGTTACCGATGCGGATCTGATTGTGGATCTTTCCCCCAAGCTTAAGATCTTGTACGACCTTAATCGCCTTATCCCTCAACATAGAGTTGGGGGCTTGGCCAATCATCAGCACATTACCGTTAACCGAAACACCCGTAATGTTCGTTTGTTTCTTCAGATCTTCATGCTCTAGCAGGGCACTGGTGATCTTAAAATCGGTATTGGTATCGTCGAGCTGGGTCTTCACCGAACGCTCATCGTTGGCCATCATGGCGCCACTGACTGCGCCCACCATAACGGCACCGGCGCAACCTTGCAGCAGCATGCAAACCATTAACAGTGGGGCAGCATATCTCATTGCTGTTCGTCCTGCGGGAAGAGCGTGCGGTCGATATTGTCACACAGGCAGTGGATAACCAGTAAGTGCACTTCTTGAATACGTGCCGTCACGTTAGAAGGTACGCGGATTTCCACGTCGCCCACGCTCAGCAATCCCGCCATCGCGCCACCGTCTTTACCGGTTAAGGCAACGATAGTCATATCGCGGCTCAGGGCGGCTTCCATGGCTTTAATCACGTTGCCTGAGTTACCGCTGGTGGAAATCGCCAGCAGAATGTCTCCAGGTTGACCTAAGGCTAAGATTTGTTTTGAGAAAATCTCATTGTAGCTGTAGTCGTTGGCAATCGCAGTGATGGTCGAGGTGTCGGTTGACAGCGCAATCGCGGGCAATGGTGGACGTTCAATTTCGTAGCGGTTTAATAGCTCGGCAGAGAAGTGCTGAGCATCACCGGCACTGCCACCATTACCGCAGGCAAGAATTTTATTGCCGCCCAAAAGACATTGCACCATCATCTCAGCCGCTTTGGCGATGGATTCTGGCAGTGCTTCGGCTGCATCGATTTTGGTCTGGATAGATTCAGTAAAGCTGTCTTTAATGCGTTCTAACATGGATACATCCTTTCAGGATAAAGTGTGGCTATGATGCCATATTTCCACGGTGGAGTTGAGGCATAAGCGTTAAAAATTATTCGATTAGCTGAGTCGAAGGTCTCGTTTAAAAGGCATCGACTAGCCAGTGGATTTGCGCATCCTCGATGGCGACAACGTCGAATCGGCACGGCACATCCAGTTTATGCGTCTGTAAATAGTGGCTGGCCGCCATGCGGATCCTGCCGATTTGTGCTTTGCTAAGTGCTTGTATTGCGCCGCCAAATTGATTTGCTGAGCGATATTTTACTTCAACAAATACCCAGTGGTGTTTATGGCGCATGACGAGGTCTATTTCACCAAAGGGATAGCGGACATTGCGCTCGACAAAGGTTAAACCCTGCTGTTCGAGGTAACCTTGAGCGAGCGACTCTGCCTGCTGTCCGAGTGTCATAGTTGACGGAAACTGCCTCTTTGATAGCGTCCCCAGCTTAATTGGCGGTTTATCACGCCGTCTGGATTGACGGATAACACGCCGCTACGTCCATTGAACTGGTAACCTGTGAATGAGCGCATTTGTGCCAGTTTGCTGATCAAATCCATGGCATCATAGCCCATCACAAACAAGCGTTTCTGGCTGTTGTTCCAGCCCGACCAAAGTGTGTTAACCATCAGGTTTTCTTCACCATTTTGCATCAGCCAAGGTGCATCGCTCATGGTCAGGTTATTTAAATCCTGCGCTGTTTGGCTCGATTCGTTATCGACTCGACTACGGCTTGAGGTGTAAAGCGGCACCGGCTGAGTAAAGACGCTGAAGTTCACATCAATAAAGGCCTTGAGCAAGGTTAAATCCTGCGGTGTCGAGATCATATAAATCGCATCGATATCTTGGCGCGAACGAAAATCGGCCTGTACCGAATTGCCGAGCAACTCCTTGATCCGAGCGATACGTTCTTGGCTATCACGGACACCGAGCGCATCCTGCACTGTGGTTTTCATCTTATCGCCACCATCGTAGTAATAGACTTCGATAGGTGTGTCGCTTTTCTTTTTCCAAGCTTGGATAAAGCTTTCTGCCATGCGTTTACCAATGGCGTCGTTGCTGGCGAGCAGTAATGGCATAGTCACGCCATCTTGATACATGCGCGTTGCGGCATCGGCAGCTTCTTGGGCTGGTGACAGCGCAAAGAAAAACTTATTGATATCGGGCACAAACTTATCGGTTTGATTTAAAAACAGCTGCGGGATAGCTGCGGTGGGAGCGATAGGCGCAGCGGGTGCTGTTCCTGTTGACGTGCTCGTTGAAGGGCTTGTGTTATTCAGCGAGAGTAATTGATCGATTTCATTTGGCAGCAAGGGGCCAATAATAAACTCGGCACCTGCGTTTACCGCTTGCTGATATGCGGCGACGGCATCATTGGCCGTATCGTAAAAATTAACCGCAACCTGCTCATTGGGTTTGGCTAAATAGCTGGCTAAAATCCCTTGGCGAATCGCGTTGGCCGCGCTGGCGCGTTGACCTGTGAGCGGCAACAAGACGGCGATATTCTTCGGCATAAATGGCTTGGCATTAAGCGCTCTATCTAGATCTGCGGGTAATTTCGCCGCCGCGGGATGATAAGGATTCTGCTTTTGCCAGTCGCCTAAGTAACGAACCAGTTGATTAGGGTCGACCGCATAATGTTTGGCGATATAGGCGAGCTGCAACCAACCTGCAAATACAGGGCTTTTGGCATCTTTAGTAAATGAGAGCAAGGTTTGCTCGTGCATCGGTTGCAACACCTGCCAGATTTGGTTATTCACTTCACTCGCCTCGGCGGGCGGTAAATAGGTGGTCAATAAACTCAGCTCGCGCACTTGCTCGATAGGTTGCTTATTCAACTGGAATAAATGCGCTCTAAATTGATGATATGCGGCCATTTGCCAGCCGGGTAACACCCAAGTGCTTGGATAGCTCAGGGTTTTGAGCGCCTCGACATAGGTCGATGTATGCTCTAATACACGCGCCGTCAGGTATTTATGCTCGGCCACCAGAGTGGGAGTCTGGCTCAGACTTGGCTGCATCGACTTCAGCAGTTTCTGCGCCGCCGCATAGTCATTGGCATTGATATAGGCATGCGCCGCCAGCAGCAGGTTAGTGTCGCGCTGCTGCGGATCTTTGCTATTTGCGGCCTGTGCTAAATACACATTGGGCGCCAATGGTGCAGAGGCTAAAGAGGTGGCCACTGTGGGGGCAGTACCGGTTGAGCTGGGCGCTTGGCTGCCGCAACCCGCCAACACTGCGGATAAAATGGCCACGGAAACGAACTTAGTTGTATTCAGGCTTTTTAACACTGGGCTTCACTCTGGTAAGATGCTGCCTCTAGTTTAACCTTCTCTTGCGCTTGACGAAAGTCTTGGCACTGTCATTACCGAGGTATATATGGACCAAAGCGTCGCACTCTACATTGTTCCCACTCCCATTGGTAACTTGGGGGACATGAGCCCACGTGCTATCGAAGTGCTCACTCAGGTCGCATTGATTGCCTGTGAAGATACGCGCCACAGTGGCAAGTTATTGAGTCATTTTGGTATTTCCACTAAAACGATCGCACTGCACGACCATAACGAGCGCGCCCGCGCCCAATGGATTGTGGAACAGTTGGCCGCAGGACAATCGATAGCGCTGATTTCTGATGCGGGCACACCACTGATTTCAGACCCCGGCTATCACTTAGTTTCTCATGTGCGCCAGTCGGGTTTTAGCGTGATCCCATTGCCCGGCCCTTGCGCAGCGATTACCGCATTAAGTGCATCGGGTTTACCGTCGGATCGTTTCTCCTTCGAAGGTTTCTTACCTTCTAAAGAGAAGGCGCGTGCCGATAAGCTGCTCGAGCTCAAGGAAGACCCTCGCACGCTGATTTTTTATGAATCACCGCACCGCATCGAGCATAGTCTGACGACCATGGTCGAAGTGTTAGGCGGCGAGCGCCAAGTGGTGATGGCTCGGGAAGTGACTAAAACCTTCGAGACCTTCCTCTCAGGCCCTGTGGCTGAGGTGTTGGCTACGGTCAGCAGCGATCCTAACCAGCAAAAAGGCGAGATAGTGCTGATGGTACATGGTCACCGCGCCGCGGAGGATGATGACGCCATTCCGACAGTCGCCATCAACACCCTGAAATTACTCTGTGAAGAATTACCCCTCAAAAAGGCCGCCGCCATTGCTGCGCAAATTCACGGTCTTAAAAAGAATGCCCTGTATAAGTTCGGTTTAGAGTCGGATTTATAAGCGGATCTTTGAGATAGGCACACACTGACGGGATTAACAGTGGTACGCGCAGATTGCTTAGGCTATAATCCGCGCCGAGTTGGCCAGACAGTCGCTGCGCTCGCAAGAGCGGGGAGGAAAGTCCGGGCTTCACAGAGCGGGGTGCCAGGTAACGCCTGGGCGGTGCGAACCGACGACAAGTGCAACAGAGAGGAGACCGCCATCATAGCCTCGGCTAAGGTGGTAAGGGTGAAAGGGTGCGGTAAGAGCGCACCGTGCGGCTAGCAATAGTCCGTAGCAAGGTAAACTCCACCCGAAGCAAGACCAAATAGGGTTCCGTATGGCGTGGCTCGCGTTGGAACCGGGTAGGTCGCTTGAGCCTGCGAGCGATTGCAGGCCTAGATGAATGACTGTCCAAGACAGGACCCGGCTTATCGGCCAACTCATTAAATTCAGTAAAAAGCCCGTTTATCTTTTAGGTAAGCGGGCTTTTTATTTAGGGCGTGTTGACGTTTCGAGATTAAATTTTGTTCGTACTGTCAAGTTCGTGCTCGCGAAACGAGGAATGATGTGTCGTTATTCTACTCCAATGAAGAGCGGCTCTTATGACTGAAAGTAAGCGCAAGGGCTTGCCAGACGAACCCTTCGGGCAGCATTTGGCTGGCTTTTCTGCCGCGTTATCGTCCGTTTATGTAGAATAACTACACAGCACGGACTTTGCCTTGCATAAAAGCCAGCCACATTGCTGCAAAAATAACCCTGAAACGTCAACACACCCTATTATCTTCATCAAGATAATGATGTTTTAACGCCCCGAGGAGCCGATAATCGATAAGGACTATCGGCTTTTTCATCTTCAGCGTGAGCGTTTTTTGGTATGAATTATCCGCAATTCGCGCTATTCTGCCCCACCTTATTCTTGTCCAAGTGACAACGAATCGATTTGTACCCTAGTGCGCCTGATTGCTGATACTCAGCGACCAGTGCTAGGTTTTCAGTGATAGCCGCTACAAAAGTAGTGGAGGATAAAAATGGCATTAAGTGAAGCAGCAGTAAAAGTACAGGCCGCCCTGCAAGAGCGCGGACTTGAAACCCCCATGCTCCCCAGTGTGTTTACTCCTGAAGAGCGTAAGGACAAGATTGAACACCATATGAAGGAAATCCTGACGCTTATGTCGCTGGATCTTTCCGACGACAGTCTTGCCGATACCCCACGCCGCATCGCCAAAATGTATGTCGACGAAATATTCTCCGGTCTAGATTATGAGAACTTTCCAAAGATCACTGTGATTGATAACAAAATGGGCTTTGATGAAATGGTGCGCGTGCAGGATATTAGCCTGACCAGTACCTGTGAGCATCACCTTGTCACTATTGATGGCACGGCAACCATTGCATATCTTCCACGTAAAAAAATTATCGGTTTATCAAAAATTAACCGTATTGTACGCTTCTTTGCCCAGCGCCCTCAGGTACAAGAGCGTTTGACTCAGCAAGTGTTAGTCGCGCTGCAGACCTTGCTCGAAACTAAAGATGTTGCGGTTAAAATGGATGCGGTGCATTACTGCGTCAAATCACGCGGCGTGATGGACTCCACCAGCTCCACCACGACCACCGCCTTAGGGGGGATTTTTAAATCTAACCCCGCCACCCGTGCCGAGTTTTTAAATCAATCCAAATAAGCTGTTAGATTTAATCAGTGCATAAAAAAACGCTGCCATTCTTGATGAATCGCAGCGTTTTTGTTTTAGCGGTTTATCACAGGCTTAAGCCTCATTAGGCCTCGATGCCATACTGCTCACGGTACTGGCTTACCGCTGCTAGTTGCGCTTCCATACCCGGTTTTTCTGACAGGTAGCTGATCAGATCAACCAGTTTGATAATCGCCACAATACCGCAGCCAAAATCACGCTCAACCTCTTGGATGGCCGACAGTTCACCCTTGCCCTTCTCTTGTCTATCCAGCGCGATTAATACGCCTGCCAGCTGCGCTTGATGGGCCTCGATGATTTCCATCGACTCACGAATTGCCGTACCCGCGGTGATCACATCGTCCACCAACATCACACGACCTTTAAGCTCGCTACCGACTAAGCTGCCGCCTTCGCCGTGATCTTTTTTCTCTTTACGGTTAAAGCAGTAGGGAATATCGATATCGTGGTGTTCGCACAAGGCTACCGCTGTCGTGGTCGCAATCGGAATACCTTTGTAGGCAGGACCAAACAACAGATCATACTCTATGCCTGAATCCACTAACGCCGCCGCATAAAAACGTCCTAAACGCGCAAGGTCTCGTCCAGTATTGAATAAACCCGCATTAAAGAAATAAGGACTGATACGGCCCGATTTAAGGGTAAACTCACCGAATCGCAGTACCTGACGCTCTAGGGCAAATTCAATAAACTCACGTTGATAGGCTTTCACAATCTCTCCTTACGACTTTAACGTTCTATTTTTATTGGGTTATAGCAATATTGATTTAATAAAAAGCCCCATAACGGGGCTTCTTATCAACAACAATTAATTCAATGCGGCTTTCTGCACATCGACGATTTCACGAATACTGTTCTTCGCCAATCCGAGTAGCTCAATCAATTCTTCATGGCTAAACGGCTCACCTTCGGCCGTACCTTGAATTTCAATAATCTTACCGGTTTCCGTCATAACTACGTTCATATCGGTTTCGGCCGCGCTGTCTTCCACATATTCAAGATCGCTGATCGCTTCACCGTTGTAGATACCTACGCTGACCGCAGCAATCAAAAACTTCAGTGGGTTAGACTTGATAATGCCCTTACCACGGGCCCAGTTCAGTGCATCCACAAGAGCCACACAGGCACCTGTGATAGATGCGGTGCGAGTACCGCCATCGGCTTGGATCACATCACAATCAATAACGATAGTGTTTTCACCAAGGGCTTTCATATCGACGCAAGCACGCAGTGCACGGCCAATCAGACGCTGGATCTCTTGAGTACGACCAGATTGCTTACCGCGAGCCGCTTCACGGTCCATACGACTGTGGGTTGAACGTGGCAACATACCGTATTCTGCCGTCACCCAGCCTTGTCCCTGACCTTTTAGGAAACGTGGCACACCCTCAGTAAAACTGGCGGTACAAAGTACTTTGGTTTCGCCAAACTCCACTAACACAGAACCTTCGGCATGGGCCGTAAACTGGCGAGTGATAGTGATGGGACGTGTTTGTGCTGGCGTACTGTTACTTGGACGCATGCGAGATTCCTGTATTCTGAGTCATTGACCGATTTTGGCTGCATATTATAGGGATTTGTGCCTGAGGATGCCATGCCTAGGGCCATTCTCTGGCAAACTCCGCCATTTACAACACCAGCTTTCCCTTCGCAGTATACTGTATGCCTTTAATCCTAAAGCCATTGACTCTATAATCGCCTATCAATATGACGATTCAACCATCAGGACAATCCCATGATCCAAAGCATGACAGCCTACGCTCGCATCGAGCACAAAGCACAATGGGGCACCGCCTCTTGGGAAATTCGCTCAGTTAACCAACGTTATCTCGAAACTTATCTGCGCTTACCCGAACAATTTCGCAGTTTCGAGCCAGTGCTGCGCGACCGCCTGCGTAAACGTTTAAGCCGCGGTAAAGTCGAGGTCAATTTACGCTACGAGTTAGCCGACAACAGCAATAACGAACTCAAATTAAACCAAGGTCTAGCCAAGCAGTTGCTCGACGCCGCCAGCTGGTTAAAACAAGAAGCCGGCCAAGGCGAAGTGAGCCTGACTGACATTCTACGCTGGCCAGGTGTGCTCTCAAGCTCAGAGCAAGATATGGATGCGATTGGCGCCGAGTTATTAACGGCTTTCGATTTAGCAATAGACCAGTTTATCGAAGCCCGTGGCCGCGAAGGCGCCGCGATTAAAGAAATGCTGTTAAGCCGTTTAGAAGGCGTCGAAGAGCAAATTGCTATCGTGCGCGAGCACATGCCTAAAGTGATGGAATATCAGCGCGATAAACTCACCAATCGCCTCGCGGAAATCAAAGGTGAACTCGACCCAGCCCGCATAGAGCAGGAGATGATCCTGTTAGCGCAAAAGCAAGATGTGGCCGAAGAGATGGACAGACTCGAAGCCCATGTCACCGAAGCGCGCCGCATCCTCAAAAAAGGCGGCAGCGAAGGCCGTCGCTTAGATTTTATGATGCAGGAATTTAACCGCGAATCTAACACCCTCGCCTCAAAATCCATCAGCACCGAAATCACCGCTGCAGCAGTAGAACTTAAAGTTTTAATAGAGCAAATGCGCGAACAGATCCAGAATGTGGAATGATGTTTTAGCCTGATTGCCATTTTTTAAAATAACCAATTAAACCCAGCACTTGCTGGGTTTAATGTTTTTACAGGTTCGAGTTTGTTTGCTATTGTAAGCTATGAAGTGGTTACTAAAATGGTTACTAAATCATTCAAGTAACCACTTTATATAGGTTTAGTAACCACTTGAGTCCAACAGCATGAATGATAAGCAGATCAAAGCATTTATCCGCAGCAAGACAACTACTCGTAAATTAGTAGACGATGGGCTTTATATTCGGGTGCAGACAGAAGGCAAAGCGAGCTGGGAGTTAAGGTATACCTCAAACGGCAAGCGTCGATTCATGACCCTAGAAGGTGGTCAGTATCCACACATGTCTCTAGCAGATGCTAGAGCTGCTGCTGCCATATTAAAGCAATCAATTAGTAAGGGAGGCGATCCTCTAGCTGAAAGAGCGAAAATTGGCCAAGAGAAAATTCAAACCGTAGATGACCTCTTCAATGATTGGTTTGTCGATGCAAAAAAACGACTTAAGCACAGTGAAATCCCACTAAGAATCTATACAAAAGAAGTCCAACCTTATATTGGCCGCTTGCAAATTAAGGATGTAACACCCCTTGATATTAGAAACATCATCCAAAAGGTCGCCCATAGTAATCGCCCCACTACAGCTAATGACACGCTGCTTCATTGCAAAAAGCTATTTACTCATGCTTGCAAGCTTGGCTTAAAAGATGGTAACCCCGCGAGCCACTTTAAACCAGCAGATGCTGGTGGCGTGGAGAAAAGCAGAGAAAGAGCATTGTCAGTTGAAGAACTGAAACAGTTTTTTAGTGTCGCAAAAGACAACATAAGCAGTTTTGGTCGGGACAACTACCTAGCCTCAGCTTTGTTAGTTTGCTTAGGGGTGAGAAAAGGCGAACTCTTGAAATTAACTTGGCAAGAAATAGATCTGAATTTGAAGTTATGGAAACTACCACAACCAAGGACAAAAAGCTCCAAAGCAATATCAATCCCACTTCCTGATTCTGTCGTTGAATGGTTTGAAGAGTTACAGATCAGAGCTTGTGGTTCGGACTATGTATTTCCTAATCGAAAAGCAAGCAAAAAGCCACATGTCTCAGGTGATACCCTGAATCGGGCTGTAGCCTCACTCTTTGGACATGACTCAAGCAAAACCAGACAACCCATTAATCGTATGGGAGAAATACCTTACTTCACTATTCATGATTTCCGACGTACTTGCAGAAGTCTACTCGCTAAGCAAGGAGTCCCATCTCATATTGCCGAGCGTTGCCTTAACCACAAAATCAAGGGCGTTGAAGGCATTTATGACCGTTACGATTACTTTGATGAACGTCTAGATGCTCTCAACTCAGTAGCAAATCTCATAGCCCCGATAGTTAACTGTTAGAAATAATAAACGCATATTTAGTCTAGTACTTCCTATAAGAGCAAAATCAACAATTCAGGTTTCAATAAATATGAATCTTCCTAAAAGCGAGATATTGTCACAAATTGATGACATAAAAAGAATGCTACTACCAGAAATGCTCCCTTATAAATTGCATGCGTTAGGTATACCAATGCCTGTTGGCGAAAGTAATGCACTTTACCGATTACATGTTGCTAATTATAAAGGACTTGAATTATTGAGGGTTTTAGAAGGTCGAATACCAAAATGCCTTAGAAATGGCAGCCCAGAATCTGTTGTTATAAATGATGTTTCTTATCAGACTGAGATTTCTATCCTGAAAGACCATTTGAATACCATAGGAAGACAACTAAAGGAATTGCAGTTATCCCTCAATCCCAATGAAGGGAAGGATTTCAAATGGAATCTATTCTATAACATCATAGAAACGGCAATATTGACTGGGTATTTTGCTGGTGCTCATGACATGAAAACCCCCACTGAACGGCACGCAAATTCAGGATTTATTCAAAAAGTGTTAATCCCTCAAGCCGGTGGTAAGAAAACTGCAACCAGAACCATTCCAGTTCAAAATTTGATTACCGCTATGGCAGACTTTGTAATGATGGGTGATATTGACGGAAAGGTCACCAAGTCCGCACTTGTTGATAGTATTTTCAATACAATCAAAGATTTTTCAAAAAAAGGTAATAATCTAGACCTTCCTGCACTAATAGTATTTCCAGAGCGCTTCCCTTCATCCAAATTTATCAATAAGTACCTTAAAGGTTATGATTTTTCCAAATCAAAGGGCATGAGTAAAGTTAGTACAGAAAGATTAAAAGAGTTAATCCAAACTAAGTTTACCACATCAACAATAAAAAAATATATTTGCTGAATATCAATATCTTACAAAAAGAAATACCCCCCTCAACTATGTAGAAGCACTTTTTAAGAATACATCATTAGCCATAATCACTCCCGAACAACATTGAACGGGAGTGAGCATGAACTCATTAAATAAACCATCTACAGACCGTATCGTTCGTGAAGCGGAACGTAAATCAATCACCTCAATTTCACGTACCACTGCATGGTCACTTGAGCGCAGAGGTCTTTTCCCCAAACGCAGGCAGCTCTATCCACAGAGTACTTCTGTAGGCTGGCTCTTATCAGAGCTAACTGAGTGGGTCGCCTCTCGTCAAACGGTCAATGGCGGAGGAAAGTGTTGATGCAAAACCCAAACGACGATCACTTAGCGCTATTCATTGATGAGTATCGAATAGTCAAAAAACCTGAAATCCAGCGGTTGCTCGGCATCAGTCGGTCAACTTTAGGACGAAGAATTAAGTCCGGGCAATTCCCACAACCTACCTTAATCCAAAATGGACGTTCATGCTGGTGCTTTAAAGATCTTCATGAATGGCTATCACACAGATGAATGAAATAGCAGGTTTGGACCTGCTTTTTTATCAATGCGGCTGACACACTTTGAAGCAATAACAATACAGAGAATAACACCCTGAAAAGCCTTCAACCTCAGACGAACAGTGTAACTAGTGCCAGGAAAAGTAGCTAAGTGAGGCGGATATTAAAGAATATATCGCCGCCTTACGAACTAAAAGTCAAACAAAAGACCGTTACAATGACCAATAAAATCTATCAACGTTTATCCAAAAAACCTAAAGTAAAGCGGCTTAAACAAGCTTTTTGTATCAATGAACATAACTCACTTTTATTTGCATACAAAAATCATGCATATCATGTTTATAAACCCAAACTTAAAGGATTCAAGAAAAGTATCGTCAATGCCATCATTTCTGATTACGAAGTAATGCTTAGCTTTTACAGTCGAGTTCTAGTGTGTCGTATAGATCTGCATCCTGGTCAATGCTCAGCTGATAACCAACTTATTAATCAATATCTAAAAAAGCTAACACACTTGCTAACTAAGCATTACGACTGCAAGGTCTTGTACCACTGTGCCAGAGAGCAGAACACCTCTGAGGTTGAACACTATCATGTAGAACTTATGTTGAGTGGTCATAAGATTAATCACTCTGAAAAGTTACTATCGCTAGCTAAATCTATGTGGGAACAGCATTCGAAGGGAACGGTCTCATTCGTTGATAACCCTTTCTGCATTGTATTAAGAGGGGATAAGTCATCACTAAAAGAGGCGATATATCGTTCGAGTTATTTAGCAAAAGAGCACACAAAAGAGCTCAACGGCAGAGCCCAGGGCTTTTTAAAGAACAAGTTAACACCCATCAAAAACTTTGAACCTGAAACAGATTTAATGCTGGTGGACCCAAGCATTACCTTCGAGAAGAACAGGCGTAAACAGGTATTTAAGATGGCCCGAAAAACTAATCCCAATTCTATAGCAAAAAAGTCTTCAAAATATGGCTGGTTTCTTACTTCAACTCTAACCCAGCAACTCAAAGAGTGTATTTTTTCCAGAACAAGCGGCTTAAATCATCTGCTTGATCTTGAATCGGGTTTTATGACTGACATTATTAACTTTTCGGAGGAGGTATGAAAAAAATCCGAACCGCAGCTCATGATAAAAATTACATTCTAGATCCTGCAACAAGACGATCTAAGTTCATCGAGAACAATAAAGCAGCAATGATCCATGGTGGATATTCAGTTGAAATTCCACCCTCGATTGTTGATGCACTTCTTGATAATGATCTTGGGTTTGAGTTAGGTATTTTAAAAGGCCAACTCTGCAATATCACCACAATAGGCAAGAGAGTTATCAATAGCTTAATTGCAGAAGGGGAAGAGACTACTGCTCTTAACGTCGGGCTATCTTGCGTCGATAGAAGCGTAAAAATCATTCCACAAATTCAAAAGCTGCTGGA
The DNA here is from genome assembly GCF_000485795.1 of Shewanella decolorationis S12. Taxonomy (GTDB): domain Bacteria; phylum Pseudomonadota; class Gammaproteobacteria; order Enterobacterales; family Shewanellaceae; genus Shewanella; species Shewanella decolorationis. The sequence goes on along the minus strand of NZ_AXZL01000056.1, from coordinate 42,877 downwards.
ATCAAAATTAACAAAGCCTTTACCAGATCATGAAAAGACTAATAGATCTCGAACACGTTGGCTCAAACAGCTTTACATAGGTAATTGCTCTCCAAGCGATGTGGCATTTCAATTTGAGATCCACCAGCTAGGTCAATTGCCTGATTACGTTCAGCAGATGCTTTCCAAAGAGCTAGCCATGCAACAAATTAATGCCGAACATGACAACCTAAGTCGTGAGGACATACTTGCAAAACTCGAAGACTACAAAGCCTCTATTGCCATAGAAAAAGAGCAGATAAAGCAACGCGAGCAATCGGTATCGATAGAGAAACAAAGAATCAATCAGCAGCTTTTTGCTAACTCTGAACATGTCGAGAATAACAATTGAAAAAGCCAAAAACTATATTGTCCGATGCTCACTACATAGAGCTCTTAGCCATGTTCCAAGACGACTGGGTAGGCTTTGCTTCTGTATTAGCAGGAAAAAGCCCAACTTGGCAACAAAGACAAATTATCTCGGCCATTCAAGTACAAGGTGCAAGGGTATCTGTATCAAGCGGGCATGGTACTGGCAAGAGTGATATGACGAGCATTATTATCCTAGCATTTATAATCCTTAATCCTGAAAGCAGAGTTGTAGTGGTTGCCAACAACGCAGCTCAAGTGCGTAATGTCATATGGAAGTACCTTAAAATCAACTTCAAAACACTCTGTCGAAACTTGCCATGGATAGAAAACTACTTTGAACTGAATGAACGAGAGTTTTACGCCATTGGTTACAAGGGAATATGGAGTTGTATTGCTAAATCAGCTCGTCAAGGTAATGAAGAGGCTTTAGCTGGTGAGCATTGTCATACTTATCTAGTGGTCGTCGATGAGGCGAGTGGTTTATCGGACAAAGCTCTCAACGTGTTAAGCTCCGCATTAACAGAAGCAAATAACAATATGTGCTTATTAAGCCAACCTACACGTACAGCAGGATTTTTTTACGATACCCACCATAGGTTAGCTAAAACAATCGACAACCCTAGCGGTATCTGGACAGCTATTACTTTAAATTCTGAGGAATCACCTCTTGTAACACCCGAGTTTATCGGTGAGAAACTGATTTCTTATGGAGGCGAAGACTCACCTGAATATCAAGTTAAAGTACTAGGTCAGTTTCCAGATAATATGGACGGCTACCTACTTAGCAGGACTGATTGTGAACGTTCCTCAAGAAACCACCCTTTACTTGTCGATGGTAATTGGGGATGGGTGGCTGCATGTGACGTAGGTAACGGCAGGGACAAATCTGTTATCAACATATGCAAAGTGTCTCTAGACTCACCAAATACTCGGCAGGTGGTCTCGCATAGTATTATTGAAATGCGTGCTGACATAGATCCTATAGACTTTGCCTACGAAATAAAAAGGCACTTAGAGCCCTATGAGAGCCAAAATGTCAGTGTATTAATTGATGGTGACGGAGTTGGCTTCTCAACTGTTAAAATTGCCGTAGAGCTCGGTTTAAACGTTCAAGAAATCCGCTGGGGGAAGCCTGTTTTTAACAATGAAGCAAAAAGCCGTTTCGTCAATCAGCGAGCTTATAGTCACATCATGATGCGCGATGCGATAAAGACCGGCCGTATGAAGATTGATAGCTCTGAGCTAACTAAAAGCCAGATATCCCGCTTACCTGTTCACCTCAACGAGCTAGGGCAATGGGTTGTATGCGCCAAAAAGGAAATGCGAGAAAAGCACAATATTAAATCCCCTGATAGGTCAGATACATACTGCTTCATGTTTTTGGCCAATCCGGAACCAGCTACTTCAAAAGTGGCAGAAGCAGAGACCGAGCGAGAGAAAGCATTTAGCCAGTGGATATGTTAGCGTATTTTAAAAACTGAACGTGGTGAAACACCGCGCGCGCGTGGCAAAAAAAAATAAATTAAACAAGTTTAAGAGGTTTTTACTAGGTCTGATAAACAAGTAACAATTATTGAACTGAGTATTGGAACAATTCGCTCCCAGAAATCAATCTACCAATTTAACAAGAGAAAACATTATGGAATGTAGCATCGCAATAAATAACCAAGAAATGTGTAAGTTGCTTGAAGTTAACAGCATCGAACTATTTGATGTTGCCGTTGAGCTGAGATCAGAGCATCCTCAAGCAGCTTCATTTCTATTTGATATCATCAGTTATATAAATAAATCCCGTCAATTGTCTTCGAAAACGATTAGACAGAAATTACTTTCCTGCAGTTTACCTGATTCTCAAAAGCCATCTTTGTACATCGATGAAGAGTTGTTTGAACAATTAATAGATGAATTAACAGAACTAGCCAACGAACTTGAAGTCAAAAATGGAATGGCTGCTGATATTTTAGACAATACAATCTCTCACTTAAGAGGAGATGGCAGCTTTTCTGTTGAGGTTATAAAACACCAATTAATTTCTTTTTCTCTATCTGAAAACATTTTTCAGTTATCCGAACGTTATAACAGCATGTAATAGAATAAAAGTACTAAAAGGCTTAGATATAAACCTAAGCCTTCTAACTGGAATTGTGCAATATTAGATAGTATAGAGATAGCAAACTGATTAAAAATGACAATTAAAGCGATTAAGTAATACGCAAACTTAACTAATACCGTCTTAACTTTAGCTATTACGAAACCTCTAGATTAGTAAGGCCTTCATCAGATTCAAGATCATAAGGCACAACATGTAGTATCAAACCTGGTTTGAACTCAAAGTGCCCTAAAGGCTCAGTAAAACTAGCATGCTTAGGGTAAATCAGATATAACTCACCATGACCTTCTAGGTATTTCTCACCATAAGTAAACAACTGGTACAAATCTGACTGACTCAAGTTGTATTTATCCTTTGTGGTGTCAAGTGAAGCATCAAGCAACTTCCACTTGATATCCATCACTGTGACCACACGCGATTTATCATAAACCACTATATCCGGTTTTAGCCTAAACCAGTCCTGGCCATTGTGATGGGTTAGACTTTTACTCGAGACCTGTTCCTTCAATTTTAATGCTGGTGGCAGTTGCGCAGATAGTTGCTTAGCTACATAGCGCTCAAATAGTTTTTCCATCGGAAATAAGAAAGATAACCCACCATGATTTCCAACCATCGCAACTGGTGATTGATAGCTCAAAATAAGCTCGCACCATGGTTTAAGCGGTCGATAATGAGCAAGGCTTCTGTTATCTGTCCAAAGCCTAAAGTCATGAGCAAAATCTGCAGACTCTTCAGTGTCACTAAATATGAATAATAATTCCCTTGCTAGACGCTGGTTAGCACTCGTTCTAGCCCACTTAAACACTTGCTTTAATGATGAATGCAATAAGCGGTTTTCTGCCCGATTAGCGTGATACACATCGTGAGAAACTTGAAAGTAATGCTGACGACCAGGTCGCTGTCTTAGTTGTTTAGCTACCAGTAACTGGCCTTTTAGAAATGAGGACTCGCTTTCTACGCGCTGGTACTCACTTCTTATACCTTGCTTTACCAGCTTAGCGACAGACTTGAGAAAGTATGCAATCAACACCTCATAGAGAGGTTGCTTTAGTAACTGTAAATGTGACTGTTGAAACTCCTCTAACTTAAGTTTATCTACGCTAGCCAGCATTTTAAGCAAAATTTTGCGAGCCATTTCGGGCTCACACTCATTTGTAGTCGTTTTAGGTAAAATCTCAATACGGGTTCTACATGGCGTCTCAAGCACACCAACAAAGTTCACCACCTGCAATGCGATTGATTTCCCGTAGCGTTTAACCTTAACTAGCTCCCGCTGCTTTTCACCACTACTCACCCCATTAGCAAGCAGCCACTCAAACGCAGACTTGGGTATTGAGTGACAATCTATGCTTCGGTTGTTGCCTTCATTAGTTAAAAGAGCAAACTCCCTAACGATGACATCGTTAACCTTGAGGCGATTCATAAATACCTATGTATGCTTCTGGGTTAGTTAATGCTGCCATATTGCGTTTATATGGCCGAATACTATCTTGTGACCAGTCACTGCCCATCAGCTTCAATACTGAAGCATCTGTATACTTTTCTTCTATAAACTTTAACTCTGGATTGGTGCTCTTAAACTGATCACCAAGCACTTGCCCCACCCGCTCCCAATCTTCAAAGAAATATTCCTCAAGTAAAGGCAATATTTCTAGCTCAAATATACGTGCTAAGCGTTCAATGGTTGGTTCTGACTTCAAGGGTAAAAAGAAACTGTGGCCGATGGTATGCTCTCGGTCATAAATTAGTTCAATACGTTGATTTATGACTTCGAGTAACTTAGCGATGTTGATCCCTTCAATATCAATTCCTTCAAGCAACTCATGCTTAGGCATCATCTCAACAAATTCAAAACGACGACGAAGTGCAATATCTACTTGAGCTAAGGACTTATCAGCGGTGTTCATTGTTCCAATAATGTAAAGGTTAGAAGGGACGGAGAATGACTCTTTAGAATACGGCAATTTAACCGACAATGACTCTGAACCACCGGTACGCTTACTTGGCTCGATAAGTGTTATCAACTCTCCAAAAATATTTGATATATTGCCGCGATTAATTTCGTCGATAATCAAGACCCGATTATCGGAAGAGGTTAGTGCCTTTGTATCTAGACCATAATGATGAATCGATTCGACTAAGGGAGCCAAGACATTGGGATAACCATTTATAATGAACTTCTCCATGTCCGAATCAATAATACGCTCAAACACTCTCTTTGAACGTATATCATCAACTGATATTAGATTGAGTTTCACTAAAGAAACTAGTTGATCGATAATAATCCTCGGCATAGGTAATAAAGCGCCATTTGGCTTTCTCAAACCGATAATTTCATCAGATATGGACTCAACCATATATGATGAAATTTGAGTGCCTACAGCGACACTCGGTAAAGTTCCATCTTTAGTCTGTTCACCAAGAAGCATATCTTGAAGCTTTACTACATCTAATACGGGCTCTCGTAAACGATACAACGTCATCTGCGATAAGTTCTTATTAAACAACTCATCTACAGGTAAAGAAGGTTCGTATATGCGGTGCCAAATAACTTTACGCATCTGCGAGTAACTATCATCCTCAATGGCCGTAGGATCATATTGATAATCACCAGTCACTTCGGCAATCGCTCTAAATTTTCGATTACCATCAGAAATAACGATTAAGTCGCCGATAGACATTACATTTTTAAAGTTTTGAACCGATGTTACTCTGTAGTCGTTACTCTCTTTTTCTATCTCAATACCGTTGAATTTATAGGCATCAATCACGCCTTTCCTGTCTTTTGAAGTACTAAAATCAACGTTATAACCGTAACCCAACAGCACATAATTATTTTCAATACATTGTTGATAAATATATGCATCATCACCGAGAGTATCGCCTAGCGACATCTTCCAAACCTTGCGTCCAGAAACATCAACTCGACGTTGAGATTTAGCCATTATAGGTTTAGCATTTGCAGCTGCACACATACGTTTGAAAATACCATCCTCAAGATCATAACTAACCTGACCTGCTTCATCACTATTGGCTCTAAGCCCTTCGACGAAATCTTCATAACTAAAGCTCTGGTGGAAGGTGACAAAACCAATACGGTTCTTAGCAACTAGATCATCGAAATGTGTCTTGAGCTCAACTCTGTTATCTTTATTCGAACGGTAGAACTCCGGAGCTACGATTTGTAATGCACGATTAATCGTATTGTAGGTTTTGCCTGTACCAGGAGGACCATAAAGGATTTGATTTAAACTAGTGTTGTTATTGTTGGACGCCATAGTTTTATCCTTACTCTCATATTCAGCATTTTGCTCAGCAATAGTGGTTGAAACATTCTCTCTATCCCAACGAGATTTAAGCGGCTCAACATAGTAATCAAGTTCTTGAGTGCCATATTCTTGCTCAAATTTTCTGCGAATATCTAATAATTGATTGTCCACATCATGAGCAGGCATTTTCTTAAATTGTGAAGCGCTGATGTTGGCAAATTTAGTGAGTAGTGACTGGCGATGGCTACCACCAAAAATACGCTCTTGCGAATCAGGATAAAACAGATACAAGAGCATGTGGCGAAACTGTCGTTGGCTGTTTTCAGGGATAAGCTCTAACCACGTTGAAAATGCCTCGTGATTGGCAAGTAAGGTTGAGCGCTCACTGGCACTTAATTTAAACAATTCAGTTAATAAGCGAATAAAATAAACTAACTCACGCCAACGGCCAGTGTTATATGCCGCCCCCGTTTTACCTATTCCGGTTAGCACCTCATCAGAAAGGTATTCTTTTTGAACATCTACAGGAACAGTATCAGCTAGGTTTTTGCCAGAAAAGGCAAAAACACGTTCTACTGTATCGCGTTTAGAGGAAGGTCCAACATTGCTAGGGCATAGGGACATAAACCAAAGCATCTCTGCTAATAATATCTTGGCGTCTGCCGAGGCAGGTTTTAGCTGAGTTTCTAGTTTAGAAAAAAAATCGCCTTCACCTTCATCTAAGTTATCAACGAAATATTTTACTAGTTCATCAATGGTTTTCAGCCCCCAGATTGGCTTATTCGTCAGCAATGAGTTGCCAGCAATTAAAGATTGGGCTTGAAAATCTTGTGCAACTTTTATCAACGGAGCAGAATTTTGATTACCGCAATATCTTGCCATTAGTTCCTCTGTAACCCTATTTCAAACCTAAAGCGTTTAACCACACAAGCTTTAAGTGAGAGCAGATTTAACCTTCAGTACTCAATTAGATGTTAGTTCTCTTGGCTTTTGGCTTCATTTTCAAGAATAAACAATTGGTTTATCAGTAAAACCTCTCTTATTGCATCATCTAACGTTGTTACGTTTTCTTTGTGTGCACGACTATTGCGATAAGCCATGTAAATACTGGTAAAAAGGCCTGCTCGGCCTCTTGCCTCTGCTTCCGGTAACTCAGGCCAGTACAGCGGAGCATTGTTGCCAAGGAATGCCTGCGAAAATAACTTAGAGCCGCTTTCCCCTTCCAAACCCGTTCTTCTTCGGATAATGTCTTCTAAACGGCGATAGCAAGTCATTAGATTGGCATCTGGGTTATTACTGAAATCAATGGCTAAATCCATAATGCGGTTATCAATGAGTGAAAAAGGAATGTTTTTAACAAAGAGCACTTTGACTAGATTGTCATTGTAAAAGCGCTGTTCTTCTCTAAGCAGGATGTAGTCGTAATAGCGTGCAGGTCTTATTGGCTGCAGTGTTTCGAACATAGCTAAATCGGCTAGTGTCAAACATGAACTATTGGCTCTTTGGATAAAATTTGCATCGACTGCGTATTCTTTAATTTCGATATTGTGGCGAATCAGAAGCTGCAGCGCGCTGGATAGCCCTCTTGGGCCTTCACCAAGATAACCAGAAGCAAAACCTGATTTAATGACTATGGGGTCACTTGATTCTGGCCACAATAACAAGCAATGCGTGCCGCAATTGGAACTACTATCCACGTCGGAAAGCAAGAAGGCTCTTGTGATGATCTCACCACCAGCTTGAATAACCATAGTGAGTGCAGTTAAGCACCGAGTTGTTATCCCTGCGGTCCCGTAATATTCAATGCCAGCGAGGTCTGCTATTTTCAGCGTCTGATTTTTCATGGTATTTTCACATCCCTATTTAATGATTCATTTCCATAAAGTGGTCGCTAACCTCCCCAAAAAGGAAAACAATCATTTCCCAAACACCTAGCCAGAACGACCTTAAGGGGAAAGATCTAGTAAAGGTAAAACATCGGCAAGCCAAGGCTCTGCTTGTTTAGTTTTAACCAGGGCAACGGCAGCCGCCGAGAATTTAGCTTTGCGCGAGCATTTATTAACAATTCCCTGTTTCGCAGCATCTAATGCAGGCTGCATTGACGCTTTAATAACTGGATCAAAACTCCAAGTTAACTCTAAAAGATTGAGATCTTTGGCTAGCTCGCTGAGCACTTCCATTCGCGCGTCGACAATTGTCTTTTCATTGAGGTTGTAGTATTTCTTGCTTAGTTGAAAACGCCTAAACGCTTTTGGATCTTGCTGTTCGCTAAATCGTGGCTCAGCCATGCCCACTGTTACATCGAAAGCAATTAACTGAACATCATTACTGTTACATGGATCTAGGAATGAGACATCTTCCCTAATGTAAGGACAAGAAGGGGTCCACGCTCGAGTTGTCTCATCTTCTAATGGGAAAAACTCTTGTTTTCCTCCATCTCCATTGGCCCTATTGCTAAATATGCATGAATAGCGATAATTCAGTGGTTCATAAGCCAACCACCAATAATTTGCGTACTCGACAACACCTGCAGCATTTGTACGGGCAACATGTCGTCCAAATTGGTCTTTAACTGCATTTTTCGGACGAAAATGATCAACATCATTGGTTGTTCCGATGCGAGCAGCTTCTGTATACCAACACTTATCACCAAAGGTATTTGCGAAGTTCACCTTGAACTTTTTCCAGGGATTTTTAAGCTTCTTGATTTCGTCGGATTTGTCTTGAGCAGCAGCAACTCTGGCTAACCACTGCACACTTTTGACATCCCAATCGTGAGGTTTGCACGCAGGAATTAATGCGGGATCAATAAATCTCAAACAGAATACCCCCGCTCTTTAAGTATTTGCTGAACAATCTGCATGCGTATTTCCGTGGTGTCGATCGATTTCAATTCCATGGCATGCATGGCTTTTTTCCGCTCAATAAGAAACTGCCTATAATCCTCATCGGGGTGAGTGTATCCATATCCTAAACGTTCCAACGATGAATTCAGCTTTCGAAGTTTTGCCTTATCATCTTCATTCAGCTCATCTTTTTCTAAAATTTTCCGCCGGTCTTCAATCACTTTACTAGTGTGTTGATCCAGCGTTGTCGCCATACCAAACATGTCGCTGGTTAAGATGCCGTTGACGCCCATACCAATCGGGCTTTCAGCTGGTTGTTCGGCATATGACAATCCAATTGAGTCGCGATGCAACACTTGGATTTGTTCTTTATTCAGTTCAGCAATAGCTAGCGGATGATGGGTGACCATAACGATATGGCAGTGGTTTTTATTGGGAATAAACCGGTTTAAGAAAGCGTGGTATTTTGCCGCCCATGCCGGGTTTAGATGGGTATCCGGTTCATCAAGTAAAAATAATGAATCAGATTCAGCGGTAAATTGCATTAAGCCAAACACAGTAAGCAACTGCTGCTCCCCTTCGCTTAACTCACTGAAGCTCACAATCTCATTATTATTAAGTACAACTTTAATATGTACACTGGAAATCAACTCTGAAAGCAGAGTGCTTTCCAGCATCTTAAAGAAGTTTTTTGGACCGAGACCTTTAGCGGTTGAATTTAACGCAGTTAAGTCAGGTAAATACACATGAACAAAATCATTATTTTTGCCTTTCCCGGTTAAAGAGGTTGTTTCTTCTCTAGTTGCTCTAACCATACCAAAAGTATGTGGTAGTAAGCGATTCAGAAACTCCCGAACAACACCATAAGCTCCCCAAAAAGCATCGGTTTTACTTCGTTCCCATGATGGTTTCCTAAAGACAAAATGTGCCGAGTGAAACTGCTTGATACCGAGTTGTGCTGCGAGAAACTTCCTCCCCTCATCACTTTGTCCACTGAGAAAGAAAGCTAATAACACAAACTGACTATGATAAGGTTTCGCATAAAATAGTGGTCTGACTTCATCTTCGATTTTTACTTTGTCTTTAAGCAATTGGTAATAAAAATCCGTGCGATGTTTTACAAACAAGCTTTCAAGCCGGTCACTTGGGCCAGAGTAATAAGCAAAAAGATGTTTCGGTAAATATGCGGATTGACCTGCTTTATCACGCTGCACTTTGGCCAGAGATACTTTGTTCCAAATCGGCATGTCATGTTGGCCAAGCTTTTCCGCGACTTCGATTTGATGCTGCGATATCGGTGTGTTGCCGTAGGCTGGGTCGGCATCAACTTTTACCCAAATGCGGTTTTCCGCACCAAGCGAGTAAACTAACTCATAGCTAAAAGGTGCAAGCTCGCCCAAATCTAATGCACGGAAAATTCTGACCAGCGCTTCGATGATATTGGATTTACCCGAACCATTTCGGCCCACCAAGACGGTTAGCAATTGGCCTTCATCAAACTCAATTTTCAAATTGCTGATGTTTTTAAAGCCGGAGCGAATGATCAGGTAATCTAACTTCATCTTTTAATAGCCTTAAAAGTACAGGCTTCACCAGATCCAACTTTTACAATCGAATTATTATCAAGTAAGCGTCTAAGCTCGGTAAAAAGCGCATCGACTTGCTCAAAGGTTTTCTCGGTCAGCTTATCCATAATCTGCTGTGCGGATAACTCGCCAGTTGCATTTTTCAAGAGAGCAAGAATTTCACTTTCTTGCGGTGCCAACTCAACATCAGTTTCAACCACATCAACTGAAGGACTTAGTTTTGCTGCTAATTTTCTAGTTTGTCTGGTTGCCTTTGGAGCTTCAAGTTGTTGCTGTTTAATTCGCGCTAGCAATTGGCTGGCAGGCTCTTCAGTATCGTTTTGCTCTACTAATTCCCCTCGGAAAGCCTTAGTTAAAGAAGATTGGCCTAATTTATTGATGAGTTTTTTAGCGTCAGAATATTGTTTTTCGAAATAATCAGCTTTAAGAAAGAGCGCCTCAACCTTATTAACTATGATTGTTTGCTCTTCAATGCTTGGTAATTGGATCTCTACTGACTTCACGTCTGTTTGATTAATACTTGCTTGATTTACAGCATGTTTTGCATTTGCCCTCAACTGGCTTAGCCCAGTGGTGCTGGAAAGAAAATACTTAATGAATCGAGGGATTGCGCGAGCTTTATCAAGCTCAACCCTCATTATATTACTCTCAAATACTGCATCCTCTGGTAGAGCATCGACATGACCACACTTACCCAGGTACTCTATGCTATTAACTCGATTGATCAAAATGTCGTCAACATTTAATTTCCATTTAGAAAGCTCCGACTCATCCAACTGAACGCGCTTTATCGTTGACCAAGGTGACAAATTTCCATCATAAAACCCATCAATACGTATTATCTTTGTACCACTTCCGTATGAAGACGAAGGCTTATAAATTCCATTCTGAGGCCCGTTTTTTATTAAATCGCCAAAAACTGTGGTTTCCCAGTTTGCATCTTTATTTCCACGCCATTCTCTAGTTAACTCACCAGATGTGGCGGCGGCGAGGACGGATTGGCGGAAACGTTTTATGATGCCGGGAATTTTGTCTAGGCGCGCTTGGGCGCGGTCGACTTTGGCCAGAATTGAATCCAGTTTGTCTGCTATGCGAATTTGTTCGTTTAGTGGGGCAACTAAAACATCAATGTCTCTTATAAATCCACCACTTATGGCTTTGAACGTTGAACCTGTCCCTTGTTCACTTAACCAAGGCTCTAAATACCTAAAATAATGGATAAGGTATTTTTGAGATTTTTCTTCAAATGCTCTTATTGAAGCTAGCCCTCTACCAATACAACTTTTCTCGGGACATAGATTTGTGGGGCCAACAGGGGCCCTTATTGACAGAAGAATGTCATTTTTTTCAGCTATTTTAGTTGGCTGACTACAGTACTTTCGGGGGGTTGGGTACCATTTACCGAATTCAGCCTTACCTTGATAGAATGGCAGTCCTATTGGAGTGTCACCAACAAATTCGCCTTTGGGGGATTGCCCCATCTCGATCACACTGAACTCACTGAGTTTGCATTTCGCCCACCCATTCGGCAACTCGCTCACAGCACCACCTCGCCCGCTTCTTCCTCTGACCCCAGCTCTACCAAAATAGCCTTAAGCTCCAGCATGGCACCGGCCATTTCCTCCAAAGCTTGGTTAATTAGCACATCAGGGTCTGGCAAGTTGGCACTATCTTCTGCGCTATCGTCGCGGATCCAAGCTAAATCAAGCGAGTCGTCTTTTCTGGCGATGTCTTCTCGGCTAAAGCAACGTAGGCGGCAGGTTGTAGGGTCACCGCCATTGTTTGTGTATTGTTCGATAAAAGCATGGCGAGCGGCTTCATCCACAGTAGTTAAGTCGCTGTCAACAGCTTGATAAAACTCATCAAAATGCGCTTTGGTAAAAACCGTGCGTTTACCAAACTGCGGCATATTCGAGCGTAGGTCATAGACCCAGACATTTTTAGTCTGGCCTTTGTCTTGTTTCGGGTCTGTGGGTTTGGAGAAAAACAATACGTTGGTTTTAACGCCTGCCGCATAAAAAATACCGGTCGGTAGACGCAAAATGGTGTGCAGGTTGCATTTTTCCATTAAATCTTTACGAATGGTTTGGCCGGTAGAGCCTTCGAACAACACATTGTCGGGCAATACCACGGCGGCACGGCCACCAGGCTTTAACATACGCAAATACATTAAGTGCAAAAATGCTAATTGTTTATTGCTGGTGTAAGTGATTAAGTCATCACGGGTGGGGATTCCGCCACCTTGTTTGGTACCAAACGGTGGGTTGGCCAAAATTAAACTTGCTGGTGGTAAGGCTTTACCTTCATTAGAAAGCGTATCACCAAATAAAATACCTGAGTTTTCATCATCAACTGCGAGGTCGTGCAGCATAAGGTTCATCATGGCTAGGCGGCGAGTATCTGGTACTAACTCCATGCCAAAAAAGGTTTCATGCTGATATTTGTCGTAGGCGGTTGGATCCAGTGACGGAATGTCATTATGTTCTGCTATGTAGTGGTGAGCTGCAATTAAAAAGCCGCCAGTGCCCGCCGTTGGATCCACAATCACATCGTCCAAACTTGGCTTCATCAATTCGACCATAACATTGATCAATACTCGTGGAGTGAAGTACTGTCCTGCACCTGATTTTTTCTCACCGGCGTTGATTTCTAATAAGCCTTCGTACATATCACCTAAACCTTCGGTTTTGGCGCTGTACCAATCTAGCTTATCAATTTCACTGACTAATTTACTTAAAGTGGCCGGTTTACGAATGACTGTGCTGGCGTTGGCATAAATAGCATTGGTGATTTGAGAGCCATGTGAGCCTAAATGAATGAGTAACTTTTTATACTCTTCTAGGCGAGTGGCGGCGTCATAACGCTCCAAGTCGGCCCAACGGTAACCAGTAGGAATATTTTTTTCTTCTCTACCTGTCTCTTCTACCATTTTAAGAAAGACCAAATAGGTCAGCTCATTGATGTATTCATGGTAGGTGACGCCATCATCACGGAGTAAGTTACACAGGTTCCATAGTTTGGCGACCAGATCTTGAGTGCTCATGTTATTACCTAAATTTCGCTCATTTTTAATGAACTACAATGAAAATATTATGCAGACCTACTGATATCGTTTTGCCATAAGGCTTTATTGAACATCAGTAGTACATTCGCTATGGGTTGCTCAAAGAGCTTATTGGCCCGTTTTACCCCGCCTTGATGTTGAAAAATACCTTGTTCTAATGCGGCTTCATCGACAATGGTTGTTGCTTTCATTTGCTTTGCAATAGTGTTTAACCATTGAATTTGCGGTGTTTTCCATTGTTGACTTGCAAGGATGCGATTTAAGGCGTTATCAACTCGCTGCTCAAATGGGATCAATGCTTCACCAATAGCGGCTTGACGGATAAAACCAATGATACGAGCGGCAATATCTTCTTTTTTAACCTCATGCCATGCGACCTGCAGATCTTGTTCTCTAAACTTATTTTGTTCAAGCACTAATGCCAGTTCTTTTAAGCTTTGTCGGGTTAATTCCCAAGGAGCTTGAATGACTGTTTGAATTGCGAGCAAGCGGTTACTGTTCGCATTCACAAAGTCATTAAAAGAACGTAAATAGTCCTCAGGTTTTTGGCCGTCACCGTAACCTGTGGTGATATGGGTGACTTGGTCATCATGCTCAGAGATATACAGTGGATCGCTTCCTGAGCCACCTTTGACTTTTTCATCCAGCAACTCACCTAAGCCTGGATGATGAATAAACCATTCTGCTAATTGCTCTGCTGACATGGTTTTAAGCTCTTTGATAAATTGCGCAGGTGGTTGCCCTGCAATGGTTTCAAATTTTTCTTGCTGCTCAGGACTTAAATACCGTCTTTTTACTTGTAACTTGGCGATAAATTGGTTTTTGGCTAGTGTCTGTAACTCTTCGTTATTGCTGTTGGCCATTTCACCCGTTAGATCAGTAAAACTAATGTCGACATTAGTCACTACAGGCTTCATGGTATTGACGTTTTCGAGTTGTTTATAAATATCGACGGCATCGTAAATCCGAAATGGACCTTTACTAATTTCTGGACATAGGCGCGTGGCCCTACCTAGCATCTGCTCGAAGAGGATCCTGCTGTTTACCCGACGTAAAAATACCAGATTACATATTTTGGGCACGTCAATGCCGGTGGTAAGTAGATCAACCGTCACTGCTATATTGGGTAGACGGTCATTTTTAAATAAACGGATTTTTTCCAGCGGTTTGTCGGATGCGCCGGTAATTTTTTGAATGGCGTCGTCTTCCACTTCACCGTGGTAGTCTTCACAGGCTTGCTTAAAGGCTTCAACGACTTCATCGGCATGTTTATCGGTGACACAAAAAACCAATGTTTTGGCATCTGAGTAAGGATTAATCGCATCACTTTCAATTAGCCATTTCGTCACGACTTTGGTGAAGTTTGGTGCCATAACCTTACGGTTAAATTCCGAAACATCAAAATCTAGCTCATCTGGGGTGTTATAAATTTTGATATCGTTATTTACGGCATCGTATACCTTCACTTCTTCATTCACTTCATAGTGAATCCCCTGTTCGGCGAGCTTAGTATGGATGCGTACAGGCGGCAGATGATCATTTAAATGTCCATCAAGTACTGCATCGGTATAGCTATAGCTGAATACTGGTTCACCAAAAATATCAACCGTATGTAACGCAGGAGTTGCCGTTAGACCAATTTTAAAAGCGTCGAAATAATCAATTACCGAGCGGTATTTTGATTGGTAGTCTTTTTGGTCACGGAACACTATTTCGGTATCACTAAGCTCTCGGTCGAGTAAATAACCTCGGTGGCATTCATCGACCACAATACAATCGTATTGGCCAACACCAGGTTTTGTATCGTTATCTGAGGGATATAAAATGCGCTGGACCAAACCTTGTACTGTGGCGATATGAACTTTGGTACTGTCTTCGGGCTTGATGTCTTTTAGTCCCATCAAATCAAAAGTATCGGCAAAAGTTTGCAGATGCTCTAATCGCACTTCTTTGAAATCATTGGTAGCTTGTTCACCAAGTGCTGAGCGATCAACCAAAAACAAGATCCGCCTAAACCGCTCAGATTTGAGCAGTCGATAAACCAACGCTATACAGGTTTTGGTTTTACCTGTACCGGTTGCCATTGCAACCAGCGCACGATCTTTGCCGTCTTTAATACTTTGCTCGACCGCTTTAATAGCGTTTACTTGATAGTCTCGCAGCTTTAAGTCGTAATCAAAGGCCATCGCATCAAGCTTTTGCTCTGCTTGCTCTGGCGTTTGTTTTAAAAGCAATTTGATTTCGGTTGGTGAATACCAACCTTTGAGTGCTTTACGTCGGTTGCTATTATCGCGAACATCTAAAAACCAGATACCACTCTCTTGTTCTAGCTGCTTAAGGTATGGACGACCATTCGTAGCAAACGTTAGTGGTACTTTGAAGTCTCTCCAGCAGGTTTCTATTGTGAACGCATTCTTTGTTTCGAGTCCTTTTGCATAACGTTTGGCTTGGTCAATTGAGCTATAAACATTCTTAGCTGTTTTTTTAGCTTCAACGACTGCAACGGGAGTCAATCCCATAAACAAGACATAATCTGCCGGACCAGAGCTGGTGGGCCATTCCGCAATTGCTCTGTTTTCATTCTCGACAGGCCGTGCACCTTTAGAGAACTTTAAGTTTGTGGTGTCAGCTTTCCAACCAGCTTCATTTAACTGTTTATCTATAATGATGCGGGTTTCGGCTTCATCTAAATAAAAAGGTAGTTTTTCGACACGCTTAATTTCTTGTTGTTGTGCTTGGTGATCTTTAGCTTGGAAGGCGGTATACAGCTCAAGATTGGTGGCAGCCATCTGGGCTTTGTATTCATTGAGTTTCGCTTCTTGCTCTGTGGCAATTTGCTCCCAGATTTTACTTTCGGCTTGCATTTGCTCTGCACGTTTAAGCTCGGCTTGCATCTTTTCTTGTTCGAGTCGCTTGAGCGATTCTGCAACCGCAAGACGTTCGGAAGTGCGTTGCTGTTGACGTTCTAGCTCGAGCATTTTTTCTTCGAGAATCCGAACGTCATCTGAAGGGTCTTTAGGTTTTACAAATGGGGTAGGCTTAAAGCCTTTCGCCGCATCGCCACCATAAAGCTGGTGATACCAAATACTTAAAGCGTGACCTATTTGCAACGACTGTAAGGCATCACGGTGACTATTTGAGGTGATATCGTGATTAGCTGCATTGCCGAGTTTTCGTATCGTATGAAAGGCATCTTTGATACGCTGTTCGAGCTTAAGAGAGTAATCAAGGCTACGAAGTAAATCGACTTGGTTTATTCCCTGACCACAAGCCACACCAACGCGAGCTGCAATGTTTTTTGCTAGCTCCTCACCCAATTGGCGCATCTTTAAAAGCGTGGTGTTAGGGTCCGGTATAAAACACCATTCAGCTGTTTGTGCAAGACGCAATAACAGTTCATCGTGATGCTTAAGGAAATCGAAGTTACTAATATTGCTTCCCATCAATAGTGCCTTCTAAAACTTGCTTTTGCCATTCATATGCTGAAGATATCAAGGTTTGCTGCAGTAGGCCATAAAATCTAATTGTGTTAGAGGGTTATGATTGAAAACACGACCTACTAACATAATTTAAGGTTAAAGCTTTTTGAGTAGAATCGTTTAACTAACTATCCAGAGCTATCCCAAACAAGTTGTGAAGAATAGGTTAATGAATATATCACTCATTATCACCGAGTATCATCAAACAATCACAAGCCCATCACTTCAAGCTAACCCTCAGTATTCCATACAATTAACATCGACATTAACGTCAAATAACTTAGAAGGGTTCAAGCTATGAATAACAACCACAAGGCCAACCAAAGCAATAGTAACAAAGGTACATCTGGTACAAACCAAGCCTATCAGAGCGTTCAAAAAAACCGTTCAAACCAGTTAAATCCGAATAATTCTCAATATAAAAGTGACAATAAAAAGTAGGTAACACTATGCCAAATACTAGTAATATGTCTCCAGATGAATTGGACCTTTGGTCTGATATCAACAATCCAAACAATGATGCAAATATGGACGATTGGGCAGATGCCCACAATCCAAACAATGATGCATACTTAGGTGATGATTAGTGAAACCATGCTGGTGGCATGATAACCACCAGCATGATTTAAAGGAGATATCAATGATCAAGGAGCGTTCGGAAGGAACACAGGATAAGAAAAAGTACCGGTTTACAAAACAGATTATCCGCATTGCCCTCGATAACGGTTATACAAATGCAGATATTGCTGTAAAGGCAGGTCTAAGTGGTAAATCGATTGCACAGGTTTCCCGCTGGAGAAACGGTGAGGCTTTAGCAACAGAAAGACAAATGAATGGACTTATTAAAGAGTTTGGCCATTTACTGAAACGCAAGTTGGAGCACCTTTTTTACTCATTCGATTCAGAGGATAAAATCTACTTTTTCCGTATTGAAGGCGAGATTCTACTTAAGCATGTAACCAAAATTCTAGATAGTAATAAGTCTATAAGTATTCGCCGTGTCATTGTTATTAGAAGTAGTGACCAATTTGTAGTGCTCTTCCAGAAACGACTAGGCCTAAAAGATCACCTTGATATTAAAAATATGGGGTTTTCAGATAACGAGGATGCGCACTGGGTCTCACCAAACTACGCTACATTTAACAACCCACAAGAAATGGTTGAAAAAATTTATTGTTTACTTCCTAGCTTTAAACATCAATCAGAAAAGCAAAACAATGATAATGACCGTATTATACTTGCGTTCAAAATTAGGCAAGCATTGCTCAAATTAGGGCTTCCTACTGAAGATATTAATTTGCTTGACCTCTCTATGCCAAATAGCAACAATGACCTAACCCAATAAAGCCCAAGACGAGCTTATCGTCTCTTAAGTGTTGGATGTACAACACCATTACAATGTTTTGGTTTTAACCGCACCACTTTGAGCTTCTATCGGCTGAAAGTTGTGTTTAAACATTTCCGGTGCTGAATAGCTTGCCATTGGCTAGGAGAAAGGTGCGCCAAGTAACTGAATCCGCTTTCAGCAATATGGGTTAGGGGTGGGTACAACCGGGCCATGTTTCTTAGTGAACTATCGCCCGGTTTTTTCATTAGCACTAAGGATAGTCTGAAGTATGGAAAAGGATTACGAGCTATTCTTCCGAAATGTTACAAGAAGATGGCAAAATGAGCTAAAAAAAGCAACCTCTGTAGAAATTTACTCCCCTTATATAACCTCGAGCACTGCTGAGACCGTCACTTCATCTTTGAGTAGCGGTCAATGCGATATTTACACGTTATTTTCAGCCGAGTTATTCATCAATCTCAGTTCTTCCATACAAACCCTTATTACGCTTAAAAAACGTGGGTTTGAGCTCTATGCGCTACCTTCACTACATGCAAAGTGTGTAATCGTTCCGAATGAGTTTGCGAGTATAGGTAGTCAAAATTTGACACGAAAAGGAACAAAAAACCTTGAGGCTACTGCGGTATTCACTAACCAAACTGCAGTCAATAGAGTTTGCGTCGAAGTATCAAAATGGAAAGAACATCGAAAACCACTATCACTAGACGTGCTCAAAGATATGCAAAAGCAGGTTAAGCCACACTTGCAACAGTATCAGCAGATTAAAACTGAAGCTAACAGAATAGATGAAGAAGTCATTAAAAAAGAGCGGGCTCGTGAACTGGCAATAGCTGAACAGCTTGCTGCCCAAAAGAGGTATTATAAAAGATTAAGCAAACTAGCTAGCTCAATCAAAAACATAAATAAGTCACAGCGTTCTATCTCTGGAAGAGTTAAATATCTACCCACAGACTTCTTGAACGCGACAAATAGCTTTGTTGCTAACGATACCAGAAATAGCTTTGTTACTTGGAATGTTGAAAATAAAAAAATTACCTTAGCACGGACATACCGCTATTTGTGCTTACTCAAGAAAACAGGCAAGATTGGTTGGGCAAGAGTAGTGAAGAGCAGAATAACTTATTTCGAAAAATCAATAGCATGGCACAATCCTATAGCTATATTAGGATATTCTTGCATTGTGACATTTGAGGCAAATTGGAATCTCGAAGCAGACTCTTCCTATAATGTGACAGTTGAGATCAAACTTGCTGACCATATAGGCCTTATCAGACTTTATGCCTGGTTTGGGGGCAACGAACTAATTATCAATAATATAGATACTCCTGGATGGAGTAAGAACTCCAAAAAACAACATGAAGACCTTTTGGTGATGCTTCGCGAAAGGCCGCAAGAAGCCAGTAACATCTTGTTATCTAATTTGTTAAAACCCTTCAGATATGTAAAAAACTTAACTGGAGTCCAAGCAAATAACTTTTTCCCCTCAACGACGAGCAACTACATAATGTATCTAGCGAACTATCTTGATCATCCATTCTTGATAATTGAATAGCCCCACCGTCAAAGGAAAAAACAATCACTAGGCATTGACAAAGTGGTTACTAAATCGGTTACTAAAACCTGAAAACCTCACAAAAACGAAACTTAATTATCTGTTATTTATTGATTTTATTAAAATATCCGACATTCAGATCCAGAACGTCGAATAGTTTTCCCACCCGTCCAAGAATGTCTTAAAAGCCCTATTATTTTCTTGTAAATACAGGGCTTTTTTATTTTCCCCATCCAAATCGGTTTGCAGATGTCTGTTATCAGTTGTTGTTTAAATGGTGGCAGGGTTGATGAGTCGCTAGGTGTGTTGACTCAAGGCGTCCCCATGCCACCAAAAATGCCCAAGGGGGAAGTGTCAAAAGCCATTGCACAATGGCAACGCCTTGTTTAACGAGCTGGCATTCGCAAAGAAGAAAGCTATTGAGGGGTTGTTTTATACTCGACTAGAACACCACAATACTTTCATGCGCATAGAGGTGTGAAATTAGCCTGACACAGAATTATGAACAGCCTCGTACACGCGTTTTAATGAACGGGGAAATGCAGCGGTCAGTGGTCTACGCTAAGTTACTTTAAAGGTAACAATCTGAAGACCTAAAGGTGGCATACAACCTTCCACCCAATCACCCAATCACCCAATCATCCAATCACCGCTGAACAATATTTTTTGCCAACAATGATTGACCTGTCTATAACTTCATAGTTTATCGTCAATAGCGTTCAGGTCTGTTTGAGCCAGCCGCGCCATTATTAAAAAAGAACGGAAAGGACGTTTTATCTGTGTATCGCATTTCTGAGTTAGCTGACAAAGTCGGGCTATCACGTTCAACCTTGCTCTACTACGAGAAGCAAGGCTTATTACGTGGCTCTCGCCAAACCAACGGCTATCGACTTTATTCCGATAAAGATGTTCAGCAGTTGCACTTGTTGCAACAACTACAATCGGGCGGCTTAACACTTAAAGAATGCAAATCCTTTTTAGACAGCAAGGTGCAGCGCGCGGTACTTGAAAAGCGCTTGCAGCAGTTGGACGAAGATATCGCTCAAAAGCAGCAAGCTCGCGAGTTACTCGTCGCCCTGCTGGGTCAGGGTTCGCTTCGTATTTGGCATCAACAGACCGATAAATTAGCGCCAGAAGCCTATCTGGATTGGTTAAAACAGCAAGGTTTTAATGAACAACAAGCCCTGCATTTGAAATGGTTATCAAAAGATATGAACGAACACGATCAATACATGGCCGATTTTATGACGGTATTCCAAACTCTAGAACGATGGGGGCCGGGCTGTGATGCCGATTCGCTAAAGGCGCTATTAACGCTGCCAACAATACCCTCCAAGATCATTGATATTGGCTGCGGCAAAGGCTTTTCAACCCGGTTATTGGCAAAGCACACCCTAGCCGAGATTGTGGCAGTGGATAACGAGCAAAGTGCGCTGGATGAACTCGGTGAACGCCTCACTGAGCAGGGGTTAGATACCCGCGTTACCTTAAGCTGCGCCAGCATGACGGATCTGCCTTTTACACCTGAAAGTTTTGATTGTATCTGGTCAGAAGGCTCAGCTTACATAATGGGTATTGAACAAGCATTAACCCAGTGGCGTAAACTACTGACTAATCGTGGCTATATGGTCGTCAGTGATTTGATCTGGTTAACCGATAACCCAAGTCAAGAGGCAGTCGCATTCTGGGAAGGTGAATACCCAGATATGCAAACCATCGAAAAACGCTTAAGCCAAATGCGCCAAGCAGGCTTTGAAGTGATTGATCATTTCACCTTAAGGGAACAAGCATGGCACGATTACTATCAACCACTCAAAGCGCGAGTGGCAGAAGTGAAAGCAAGCATGCCAAAATCAAACGCCATCGCAGATATCGAGCGAGAAATTGCGATTTATGAGCGCTACTTAGGCGAGTTTGGGTACCGCATGTTTGTGCTACGCAAAGGGGCGTAACGGAACGCCCTATAAAAGTAGACTTTTGAGACGATTTAACAGTGCTTTCCGGCTATTATTCGCCACAACAAAGCGCTTAAAACGTTGTTCAAACGCCGCTTCATTCGCTTTGAACTGATAGGCCTCAAACAGCTGATGCAAATAGCGTGATGCCGCATCATAACCACTGGCGCAAGTTCGATCCGCTTGCTCTTGTGATTGCTGCCAGTAGTACTCGCGCTGATTGTAGATATCCGTCAACGCTTTTTCTTTTTCCGCTTTTTCGATGGCTAATTTTTTTGCGAGAGCTGCGGCTTGCTCTTGCTGTAATTGGCTTTGCGCTTGCTCGATAAAAGGGGAAATTACCTCGGGGGTTAACCAGTATTGATAGATCTCGTCTGTGTTGACAGATTCTTTTCGCGTCAGCGCTAAGGCTTGGTGACGGGTTAGCTGGCCTTGCTCAAACAAGGTGCGTAATAGCGTGTCTTTCTCTGCTTCAGAGAGATTATGGAGCCACGCATCAAACGTAAGCTGAGTTTGTTTGGCTTGATGGCTGGGTTGTGCGTTCAGCGCCATGGCGAGTGCCTTAACCAATGCTAAGGGAATATCATACAGCGCCGCAAACGCCTGCTCCTCTTCACTGAGGTGCTCAAAATCGAATTGAATTAACGGCACTCGCTCAATGTCATCATTAAAATCAAACGCTTTGAGCCACATAAAGTACACAAGGCGCCAATCCCCTTGCATTAACCCGCTGCGTAAAGCGGCTAAATGCTGGAAAAAGTCGTCAGCATGCTCATCGTCAAAATACTCGTCATACTCCTCAAGGGAAAAAATCAGTAACTGCCACTCATCGTTTTCGTGAACATGAAGCCCGTCACTTGAAAAGCCAAGCAACGCTTCAGGGATCGTTCCTGCTGGTAGCTTGATGTAGGCATCGATTGAGCCCCAATCGGCATAGTAAAAACCGATATCAAAGTATTTTAACATCAGCTTAAAAGGCTCTGCCTTTAGATCACTGTAGGTGTAATACACCTGAAAGGATGTAGCACTGATCTCGGCACGGCTTGAAATGGCTCGGAGTGCTTCGCGTGCTTTAGCGTCTAAATACCCATCTAGACGCTCGAATTTATAGTATTGATATTCGCTCACGATGACTTCTTATGCATTAATAGTGAATTAAATAAATTGTTTTAATTTCATTGGAAAAGTACGGCATTTATCACTTCATTCATCTTTACATCGATGTGTTAATCAAATTATCACAATAGTATGAACTGAATCAGGTGCTAGGAGACAAATGTCCTCTGGCATTCGTTCTTCCCTCCCTATAATCCACGCTATGACTTCGTAACACGGTGCTTGAGCCTCTGGTTTTGGCTGCAAAGTGGCACCGTTTTCTCTCAGGAGCTAGCAAATGAACATACTAGTGCTAAACGGGCACCCCAACTTAACCCAGTCTGTTGCCAATGCCAGCATACTTGCCATTGAGGCTGAGCAACTGGGCTGGCATATCAATTCAGTGGCTCAGTTTGATGGCGATATCGCCTCGGAGCAGCAACAGTTGCTTGATGCCGATGTAATAGTGGTGCAATTCCCGCTCTATTGGAGCACCTATCCCGCCGTGCTCAAACATTGGATTGATGAGGTATTTACCTATGGTTTTGCCTTTGGCCCCAATGGTAGCCAGCTCCAAGGTAAACCTGTCTTATTTTCTATCACTGCGGGGGCGACTGAGGAATCTTACAGCGAGACGGGCTTTAACTTTTTACCCTTTAACGCATACCAGCAAGCTTACGAACACCCATTTCGCGCAGCCGCTGTCGATATTATCGATACCATTATTAGCTTTGAGATGAACTCCACTGCCGCTGAAGGTGGCAATAAATCCAACACTCTTTCCCTTGCAAAGGCCCACGCAGATCGTGTAATTGCAGCCGTTAATTCATATAAGGACCACTCTGTATGATCCAGTCCATCCTTGGCATTTTAGTGCTCTTAGGCGTTGGTTTGTTGTGTTCTGATAACCGCCGTTTGATCAGCTGGCGCGCTGTTATCGGTGCATTTGGCATTATTATCGCGCTCGCATTTTTTGTGCTAGCAACCGAAATTGGTGCCGATGTGCTGCTGGCCGTATCGAATACCGTAGGTAAAGTCTTTGGTTATGGTACTGAAGGGATTAAATTTGCCTTTGGCAGCTTAGTCAATTTCAGTGTTGAAGGCATTGGTTTTGTCTGGGCGTTACAGGTTTTACCACAAATCATCTTTACTGCCGCGCTCACCTCTTTGTTGTACTACTTAGGCATTATGCAGTGGTTTGTGTTGATCATTGGCGGCAGTTTACAAAAAGTGCTCGGCACGTCACGGGCGGAGTCAATGAATGCGGCGGGCAATATTATTCTCGGCCAAACCGAGGCACCGTTACTGATCAAGCCCTATCACCGCGTTCTCACCCGCGCGCAAATTTTTGCGGTCATGGTCGGTGGATTGTCTTCGATTGCAGGCTCCATTTTAGCGGGCCTTGCGGGGATGGGCGTTGCACTTAATTATCTGATTATGGCCTGCTTTATGTCTGCCCCTGCGGGGTTGATGTTCGCTAAGTTGCTTATCCCTGAAACCGAGCCAACCGTTAACGAAGTGCCCGAATTACCCGATGATGAAAAGCCCAGCAGCTTTATTGATGCCATAGCCAAAGGTGCTATTGCTGGTATGGGAATCGCTGCCATCGTCGGCGCAGTCATTATTGCCTGCATTGGCCTCATGGCTTTGTTGAACGGCGGATTGGGGGCAATTGGTGAACTGTTTGGCATGTCAACCTTAACCGTGGATATGATCCTCGGCACCTTGTTTGCGCCAGTAGCATGGTTGATTGGTATTCCATGGGCTGAAGCAAGCACAGCCGGCGCTTTCCTTGGGCAAAAAATCGCCATGAATGAATTTGTTGCCTTCGCCAATATGGGCAATGTGGAACTGTCTGCACGTAGTAATGCCATTATGACCATTGCCCTTTGCGGTTTTGCCAATATCGGCTCAGTGGCCATGGTGTGTGGCGCCCTGAGTAAAATGATCCCACAACGTGCAGGGCTGATTGGCCAGCTCGGGATGAAAGTCCTGCTAGCGGCAACGTTAGCAAACTTAATGAATGCTGCAATTGTCAGTTTGTTTATCTAAGTATTCCCTTCGCGGTAGCCCGATAAAACTTAGGGCTACCGCCAAGCTAAGTAATTGATAAAGGTCAACAATGAGTATTCAACCCCATATTCTCGTCGCGCCCCATCAAGTCAGTGAAAAAGCCGTCGTCTGCGGCGAACCCAATCGAGTCAACCGCATCGCGGCGCATCTAACGGATGTCGAACCCTTGGCGGATAACCGTGAGTTTCGACTGATGCGTGGCCGTTATGGCGACACTACAGTCACCGTCTGCAGCACTGGCATTGGCGCGCCCTCGGCGATCATTGCCCTTGAGGAACTGTATCAATGCGGTGTAAAGCAACTTATCCGCATCGGCTCTGCTGGTGCGCTACAACCGCAGATAGCCATAGGTGATGTGATTATTGCCGAGGCCGCCGTTCGTGATGATGGCGGCTCTGCCAGCTATGTAAAGCCCGGTTTTCCGGCCTGTGCCAATCATCGCTTGGTCGGCAAACTGCAAGCATACTGCGCGCAGCATTATATTATTGCCCATAGCGGCATAGTGCGCTCCCACGACAGTTTTTATACCGATCAAGAACAGGACCTCTGCCACTATTGGCATCGCCAAGGCGTGCTCGGGGCCGATATGGAAACCGCAGCCTTATTCACCGTCGGCCGACTGCGCCAAATTGAAGTGGCGGCCATACTCGCCAACGTAGTGCTGTTTAATCAGGATGTTAAAGCAGGCGTTAATGACTATGTAGCATCGTCCAAGGCAAGCGCCCAAGGTGAGCAACATGCCATTTTAGCCGCGCTCAACGCACTGTGTGATTGAAGCCTGTTGAGCCTAAAGCGGCCCGCATTGCCGCTAAACGCAGCATCAGATAACCACAAAGTCATGCTCTTAATGGCGCAGCCAATGCGCCATTATCCCATTCACCCACACTTCCATTACACCAAGCCCACAACAGAGTTTGCAGCGCCACAACAGCGGCGACGCGCATTGTGCGCTATCATCCACCGCTACCAAAATACCTGTATGCACCGATTAACTGATTTTATGATCGAATAAGTATCAATCCTGCGGCGAAATGCGTACCTTAATCGCATTAGTAATCCGCAACTATCATCAACATGCAGTTACATCCTGAACTCTCTAGCCGCTTTGGCGACACCTTAAACGAGCAGCGCGAACTCTTTAAGCAAGCTTTATTTCAGTGCCAAACGGCCACCCGCCACTTTGCCCTCGGAGATATCATGTTGCAACAAGGGCAAAATGTGCGTGAGCTCTACGTGGTATCTGTAGGGAAAGTCGCCATGTATACCAGCGCCAATAATGGTCGGCGCTTTCAACTTGGCGAGCTAAATTGTGACCAGCATATTTTTGGCGAAATTGAGTTTTTTACCCAACTGCCCTGTCAGTGGACTGTGGTGGCTGAAGAGCAAATAGAAGTCGAGGTAATTTGTGCGGCCAAACTGCAACAATGCATCATCACGCAACCGCAATTAGCACTGTTTTTTGCCTCCGCGCTAGCATGGGATTACCAGGACTCAATGGCAATCTACACCAACCGCTTATTGCATCCCATCGCCGTCAATATCGCCCTCGATTTGCTACAACGCAGCCAAAACAATCTCGCCCTCGGAGCCTTTAACAAGGTCGAGCAAGAAGCCGAACGCTTCGGCACCAGCAGTCGCGTCTACCGCCGCGCACTCAACTCCCTGATTGAACTCAGCCTTGTCGAAAAACGCGATCAGCAGCTGCATATTATCGATCCAAAGGCGCTCACTGCTTTTATTGCTGAGTAGTTTAACTTTCAGGGGAGTTTTGCTGTTTCAATAGGCGCTACACCCCATCAAATCATCTTAGTATGCGGCGCTTTTTAGCGATTTCCTCTTAAGATGAATCAAATCTCAAAAGGACTCATCCAATTCCAGCTTGATAATCCCCATATGACTTTTTAACAGACGCTATTTATGTGACAGCTGCGGCAAATCTTGAGTATTTTAGTCGGGATTTATTGCACCACTTTAAAGCTGCAAATATTATGCATGTAAATTATTTGCGCTTTGGAGTGTTGTTATGCTGTCAGCTAATCTCTCGTCTGGTCCTCAAATAGAAGAACCCTCAATCTCACCATGGCTTGATCGTAAAGTGGGTGAGTTAGTTGCTGAGGATTTTCGTCGCGCCCATGTGTTTAGCCAATTTGGTATCGATTTCTGCTGCGGTGGTGGTAGAGCACTGATCAAGGCCTGTGAGCGAGCAGAAGCCAATCCTGAGCAGGTTGTTGCGGCATTGGAGGCAGTCTCGGACTCTGGCGCTAAAGAAAATGAGCTCAATCAGCTACCCCTCGACCAGTTGATCGATTATATCGAGCAAACCCACCACCAATACGTTCGTGCTAAGGCGCCATTATTGCTCGAATATTCAGAGAAAATGGTACGCGCCCATGGCGAGCATTATGCAGAGATTATTCCCTTCGCTGGTTGGGTACGCGCCTTAATTGGAGATTTAATGCCGCATTTGATGAAGGAAGAAAATATCCTCTTCCCCGCGATCCGCGCCATGAGTCAAGGCGAACAAGTGCAAGGTTGTTTTGGTCATATCGGCAACCCCATCAATGCGATGCGATACGAGCACGAAGAAGCCGGACAAATTTTGCAAAAGCTACACGAGTTAACCAATGACTTTACGCCGCCGGAATACGCCTGCACCACATGGCGCGTATGTTATGCGACTCTCGTCGAATTTGAGGCGGACTTGCACCGACACATCCATTTAGAGAATAACATCCTCTTCCCTAAGGCGCTGCAACTCGCCTAATAAACAAGATTGATTAACCACCAAGGTCAGCACAACTGCTGGCCTTTGTGATTTTGGCGTGTTACAAAAAGTGGTGTGCCTTGCTAGGATAAGCCGCCATGACATACCCCACATTCGCACTCGACGATATTGGTTCACTGCATGAATCTGCCCAAGTGGAGTTTAAACTGGCACATGGGCGTAATGGCCAAGGCCAACTCCCCGAAGATATTTGGGCAACCTATAGTTCCTTCGCCAATACCTTAGGTGGCGAGATTATCCTCGGGGTGCGTGAAGAACATGGTCACTTCACCATTGAAGGCATTCCTAATCCACTACCCGTATTACAGGAATTTTGGGAAATCCTCGATGACCCAAGCCGCACCAGCCATAATATTTTGGCGATTTCCGATGTGCAGCTGATTGAAATTATGAATAAAAAACTGATAAGAATTCGCGTACCGATCGCGCCAGAGCACCTAAAGCCTGTATTTATCGGTACAGATCCTTATACGGGGACTTATTTTCGTGTGGGAGATGCCGACATGCACGCCAGCCGAAGACAGGTTACACAAATGCTGCGCCGCGCCCATCACTGCAATAAGCAACTTAAGGCGCGGTAGTATTTCTAAAAACCCGCGAGTAAATAGCCACCCATAGCAGCAATCGCCACGCCCGATACCCGCATTAAGCTGCGCTGTCCGGTGACCCGCTGCATGCCAAGCCCTAGCATAACGCCACCTAAATGGATAACCGCAGTACCGAATAAGAAACCAAAAGCATAGAGCACGGGACTGGCGAGCTCTGGCATTTCCATGCCATGGGCATGGCCGTGGAAAATCGCAAACACGCCGACAAATGCCATCGCAAACAACAGCGGTAATTGGCGGTCAAAGGCAATCGCCAGCCCAAGCAATAAGACAGATAGCGCAATGCCAATTTCGACAAAAGGCACCGGAATCGCGTATAACCCTAAAATACCACCCACCAACATGAAACACACAAAGGCTAAGGGCACAGTCCAAATAGCGCGGCCGCCCAATTGAGTACTGAGCATGCCCACACTTAACATAGCAAGGAGATGGTCAAAGCCTAAAACAGGATGATTAAAGCCCGCCATAAAACCACCACCGGAGTGGATTTCGTGCGCCGACGCAGGGGCAATAAACGATAGACTCAAGAGGAGCAACAGACTTAAACGCACCATAGCAGTTCCTTGTTAGTGAAAGCGTAACAACTGAGTTAAACAAATGCTAATACTCTACGGCAAAACGATATGCCAATCCTTGATCCCTATCACTTTAAATAGGCTGCTATTCTTTTAAGGCAATAACATTTCTTGTAATGAATCGAGTGAAGCAATTTCCATATGGGGCAAGAGTGCTGCAATAGGCAGCGACGCCACGCGGCCAAAACTTGGGTTGAGCCAAACCGACTGACACCCCGCTAAACGCGCACCACGAACATCGGCATTCATACTATCGCCAACGTGCAGCAGTTCATCTAAGCCGATATCTAGTCTTTCACAGGCCTGTGAAAACATATCTTTAGCTGGCTTCATCCGCACACCACTGCCAGGATGCAGCACAAATTCGAACACATTACTTAAGCCGATACGCTGTGCGTCCACATTGCCATTGGTGATACCAATCAAGCGAAAGTGGGCCGATAAGCGCGTGAGTAGTGCCAAGACGTCGTCTGAAACCTGAAAATGGCTGCGATGAAAATAAAAACAATCCAAACCTTCCTGCGCGCCACGTTTTGCCTCAAGTTCACTATAACCGAGCAGTAAAAGGCCTTTGTGCAGGGTCGCAATTCGCGCCGCAGAGGTGTCATGGGCAAGGGCCGGATTTTGCTGTATCAGTTGCAACTTGAGCAGTCGCCATTGCTGCGGTTGCCAAGCTTGAGTCAGCGGATAAGCCTGATGCAAAAACTGCGTGAGCTCGGCTTCGGCGTTAAGAATGTGGGGCTCGTTATCGTATAAGGTATCATCGAGATCGAAGCTAATTGCACGAATCTTCTGGGGTCTAAGATAACAACGCATTATTTATCCTGTTGTTTTTTCGCTCTAGGATGGGCGTTATCATACACCTTAGCTAAGTGTTGGAAATCTAAACTGGTATAAATTTGCGTGGTAGATAGGTTTTCGTGGCCTAATAATTCCTGCACCGCCCGTAAATCGGCACTGGATTCCAGCATATGCGTAGCAAAGGAATGGCGTAACTTATGGGGATGCACCCGCATAGAAAGCGCCTGCTCCTGACCCCATTTGCTCATCCGCGCCTGAATGCTGCGATGGGATAAACGCTTGCCCTTCTCGGTGACAAACAATGCGCTATCTTCACAGGGAATTTGTTTGCGGCACTTAAGCCAAGCACTGATGGCCTCTATAGCGTAACGCCCAACGGGGACTATACGCTCTTTGTTGCCTTTGCCTAAGACGCGCACTTCATGCTGATCGTATTGCACACTGGATAAGTCCAGCGCCGCCAACTCAGCCAAACGCAATCCACTGGAGTAGAATAGCTCCATAATGGCTTTATCACGCAGGGTCAGTGGGTCATTGCCCTCAATCGCGAGCAGATGCGAGATAGAATCGACGTCGATATTCTTAGGTAACGGTTTGGCTTGTTTGGGCGCACTCAGTCCCTTAGCAGGATTGAGTTCAATCACGCCTGAGCGCAATAAAAACTCTCCCCACTGTTTGATGGCCGACAACCACAATGATAGCGAGCGGGGGCTTAAGCCCTTGCGGTGCAGCTTAGCAAGCACCTGTTGCCAATGCTCACGGCCCACATTGAGCAAATCAACGCCCTCGGGCAGTAACTCGCTTCCCCGCTGCAACTCGTACATATAATTGCGAACCGTATGCGCCGATAACTGTCGCTCCGACTGCATATAGGTTTCAAATTGCTGCAAATAGGACTGACACTGCGGGGGCATCTCCAGCTCCTCATCATTAGGGAATTGAGGCAAGGCGGACCATGTACCTTAAAGTTTGGCCAGCATATGTGCGAGTAACCGACGTAATTGTTCGAGCAACATATTGTCCATATCCGGATGGAAATGAGTAGCATCATGACTAGCGATGGCAAAAATTACTGGAATATTATCGGCTAACTTCACTAACGCGACTGAGCCCACTTCGCTACCAAACAGGCGTTTCGCTTCCTGCTGGGTTAAGCGGCCAAAGTAGTAATCCTTACGTAGGCGCTGCGCCCAAATCGCTTGCATCTCAACATCAGCGTCTAACACACTGATAAGACGCACATGGGTAAAATTAAACTGCGTCTTTAAATTATCGGCCAGCACTTCTTTAAGCGCTTCTAAATTAACGCAATTGAGTAACTTAAAAGACAACTCAGTGTTAAACCGAAATATCTTTTCATTGCGTGCCGCCATCGCCAGCAGACTGGTGATTTCTTCTTCGAGTTGCCCAACCCGTTGGCGCAGTAACTCTTGGCGTCGCTCGACTAAAGAAATCGCGCCGCGCTCCGAATGGGGCAAACGCATCGCCAATAACAGCTCGGGATATCGATTAAAAAAGTCTGGGTTATCGAGTAGGTACTCGCGAATAATCAACTCATCGAAGGGAAGATTGGTCTGCGGCATCAAAGGCTCGGTCATAACTGAATTTGTCCATCGTAAACGTGCTGCGCAGGTCCCGTCATCCATAGCGGTTTGCCTTCACCTTCCCAATTGATGGTTAAGGTGCCACCCGGCAAATCGACACGCACCTGTTGGTCAAGTTTGCCTTGGATCTGCCCTACCACCACGGCGGCACAAGCGCCTGTGCCACAGGCTAAAGTCTCGGCCGCACCACGTTCATAAACTCTAAGCTTGATATGGCCCGAGTTCACCACCTGCATAAAGCCCACGTTTACCCCGCGCGGAAAACGCTCATGCCTAGTGAGCAGCGCGCCAATTTCGGCGACATTGGCGTTAGCAACATCTTCGACATCGAGCACGCAATGGGGGTTGCCCATAGAGGCCGCGCCACATAAAAAGGTTTGTTGCGGCGTTTGCAGCAGATAGGTTTTTTCGGCCTTTTTGGCTTTGAAAGGAATTTGGCTTGGGTCGAGCACGGGCACGCCCATGTTCACAGTAACGGTGCCGTCACGTTCGAGGCGCAGAGTCATCTTACCCGCAGAGGTGCTTACACGAATTTTATTCTTATTCGTCAGTCCTTTATTGCGAACAAAGCGCGCAAAACAACGGGCGCCATTACCGCAGTTTTCGACCTCACCACCGTCGGCATTAAAGATACGATAGTGAAAATCCAAATCGGGATCATAGGGCGGCTCAACCAGTAAAAGTTGGTCGAAACCTATGCCAAAGTTACGGTCGGCTAAACGGCGGATCTGCTCAGGCGAAAAGAACACGTTCTGCGTGACACCATCGACCACCATAAAATCGTTGCCTAGTCCGTGCATCTTAGTGAATTGGATCAAGATACTTATCCTTTAAGCCTAGGCGCCGCCATTAACTAGCCAAGCGCCTGAATCAATATAATTTTCTAGTTTACGGCAGGAGTTGCTCACCTTGCCAGAGCTGCGCTAATTTTTCTCGCTCACGCACTAGATAAGCCTTATCACCATCAACCATCACCTCGGCCGCACGCGGACGAGTGTTATAGTTTGAGGCCATGGCAAAACCGTAGGCACCGCTTGAGCGCACGACCAGCAAATCCCCCGCCGCAATCGCGAGTGCTCTGTCTTTACCTAAAAAGTCACCGGTTTCGCACACTGGCCCTACGATATCAAATACTTGTGCCTGTTCATCCCTTGGATTTACCGGAATGATATTTTGCCAAGCACTATAGAGTGCTGGGCGAATTAAGTCGTTCATCGCGCCGTCGACAATCGCAAAACGCTTATCGCTGTTTTCTTTAAGGTACAGCACCTGAGTCACGAAAATCCCCGCGTTAGCGGCAATGGCACGACCCGGTTCGAAAATTAACTTGAGTTTGCGATCGCCTAAACGCGCGAGCAGTGCAGCGGCGTAAACATCGGGATGCGGCGGGGTTTCATCATCATAGGTTACCCCTAAACCACCACCCACATCGAAGTGTTCAATCACAATGCCTTGCTCGGCCAGACGGTCGATAAGGGCTAACATTCTGTCCATCGCATCGAGGAAAGGCTGGATCTCGGTCAGCTGTGAACCGATATGGCAATCGACCCCTTTTACCTGTAAATGTGGCAGCGCATGGGCACGGGCGAATACAACTTCGGCCTCATCCATGGCGATACCAAATTTGTTCTCTTTAAGGCCAGTAGAAATATAGGGATGCGTTCCGGCATCGACATCGGGATTCACCCGCAGCGACACAGGGGCAACTTTACCTAAGCGACCAGCAACGTCGTTAAGTTGGTCAAGCTCGGCGCTTGATTCGACGTTAAAGCAATAAATACCAAGGTTAAGCGCTTGTTCCATTTCGGCAACGGTTTTACCCACGCCAGAAAACACCACTTTAGCCGGATCGCCACCGGCCTCCATCACCCGCGCTAACTCGCCACCGGAGACAATATCAAAACCACTGCCTAAGCGAGCCAATACGTTAAGTACCGCTAAGTTCGAGTTGGCTTTTACTGCGTAACACACTAAATGTGGATGGTCGGCCACCGCATTGTTAAACGCATGCCAATGGCGCTCGAGGGTCGCACGGGAATAGATATACAGTGGCGTGCCATACTGCTGGGCTAAATCATTGACCCGACAGCCTTCGGCGTACAGGGTATTGTCTTGGTAGAGAAAGTGATCCAATGTCCGATTCCTTACTGCGCTTTGTTGTAATTATGCTGATTATTATTGTGTTATTTCAGTTTCAGCTTGAGGCTCCGCCGGATTAGCAGGGGTTGCTTCTCTCTCAGGCGCCTTGACTTTTTTAGACTGAGTCACCTCTGCGGGAGAGGATTTATACAGGGGGCCTTTTTGACCGCATGCTGTAATGAATAGGCTACCAAGCAATAACAATAAAAACAGTCTCATTTTTCTCAACATCTGTGCATCTGGTGACTAATAGCCTTATAATCGCACCCATCTTGACGAAAGCAAAGGACAGAAATGCATGGCCATGACAGATACAGAATTTCACCAGCTCGCCGATGACATGTTCCAAGCGATAGAGACCGCTATCGAAACCGCAATTGATCAACAAGACGCCGATGTGGATATCGATGCCAGCGGTAACGTGTTACAGCTGGAATTTGTCGATGGTTCGAAAATCGTCATCAACAAACAAGAGCCTTTACATGAAATCTGGGTTGCGACCCGTTTCGGTGGCTATCACTTTGGTTTTGTTGATGGTAAATGGATTGATGGTCGTAATGGTGGCGAGTTTATGCCCTTTGTGCAGGACTCCATCCTTCGCCAGAGCGGTATCGCATTGAGCCTATAATAGGCGGATATGACATTGCTAAGCGGGAAATGATTCCCGCTTAAAACTCCACATTGGCATTATTGATATCCACCCCAAAAGGCATCACGGTCAACTCGCCGGCCACCCGCACCAGCTGGAAAAACTGCGGAATATTAAAGCGTGCTTTTGATGCATAAAATTCATCAAACACATAGTGATGACTCACCTTGTTAACCAGTTCGCTCATATCCGAACCAGACTGCACATAATGGCTTAACTGATTTTCCTCATCGAGAATAAACACATCTAGGCTGTCAGCGCGTTGGCGCAGAAAATATTGAATCGCGCCCTTAGCCGCAAAGTTCTGAATAATTTTCGGCATACTCGAAAAGGGATCGTCGCCCAACTCAGGCCGAGGTAATTGCACCAAATGACTGCGTGACAGCTGCTGATAGAAAGATTTGGCATCGCTCAAGTCCTGATACGCCATGCCTAATGGATTAAAGAAAATCCCATAACGGGTATGACTGATTTGCAGCGGCTGCACTAAGGTGCTCGATTGCTGCACTTGTTGACAGAGGCGCACGGTTTGTTTCAGCAGGTTTTTCACCGCTAACTTAAGTTGTGGCCTAAGTTTTTGCGAGCAGCTAATCACATCCATATCAACGGGATGGGTTGCTCGTCTTAATCCCGGCGTGACAAACGATAGCGCCTGCAACACCGCAGTTTCGCCCTCAAAACGGTGGCATTGCCACTCTGCCCAACTATTGAGGCAGATAGCATCGAGGGCGCCGAGCATATTTTCCTGCTTACGGCCCAATGAAAACACGTTGGCATTCATCACATCGACCATCATCTCTTGCCCATGCCAATTGACGGTAGGATCACAGTCGAGATTAAGGACAAAAATAAGCTTTCTAAAATGCCAGGGCTGACATAAATCGAGTTTCGACACTCGCCAATCATGGTCAATAAAATTAAGCAGTCGCCTTGAGGCTTCTGTCAAACGGCTAGATTTGGCTTTGCCCTGACCAAATTCATACCATTTGGTTTCCAAGGTCGAGACCCCATTTAAACAGGCCCAGATCATTAACGACGAAGGACTTTTCCCTTTACAAATAGCTGATTCACCTAAAAGATTGCGGGGAATTGGTCCCTGACGATAGAGGTAATACAGATTTTCCTTGGCACTAGACACCATGGTCACTTCAGATTCGGCAACCGAGCGGCTCCAGAGTAAATTCAACTTAGCGATTTGGTCTTCATCTTGGCTGAAGTAAGTGTGCAGTTTGCGAGTAAGCATCCCCAACTCTTCAATCCTGAGTCCCTCGTTTAACTCATGGGTCGAGGCGAAACGCAGTAAGGTTTGGTAACTCGCCAGCAGTAATTCATTGAGTTGCTCATTAAACCAATTGAGCTGGCCACTATGCCAATGCTCGCAATCATCTAAGGTAGTGATCAAACTGTCGGGCCACTGCCACTCCTGCACCAGCTTTTGCATTTTGGCATAACGCCAATCTTTACCCTGAGCCTCCACACTCAAAAACACACCGCATTTGAGATAAAAACAGCGACGTACAATCTCGAGTCGGCGACTATCATTTTGCTTTAATAGGTAAGCCTCAATAACCTCATAAATCGCGTAGTAGGCATCGTTAGAGGCTGAGAAATCTCCCCCTAAGGTCTTTTGCCATAACCTGTCGCACAAGAGTTGCGAATGGGGATATTCACTCGCATAGGCCTCAAGTAGCAGTATTTTTATCAACGCCTTATGGGGCTTATTAAGGCCTTTATAGAGCTGCCAAAGCGAAGCTCCAAAGTACTCACTTGCTGGTAACTCATGCACATTGCCCAGGTATAACAGCTCAGGATTGAGCTTGGCATCCGGCCACCATGCAACGGTTTTGCCCGCCAATCGAATTTGGCTACGGTAAAACTCCTCAAGCAATAACCAGTGCTGAGTACTACCACTGTGCTCATGGGCCATCGACGATTGGCAGCCCGAACGCTGCGCCATATCCCCACAAAATTGCAGTGGGTGAACTAAATAAAAATTCACCTCAAATTGATACTCGGCAAACCAGGCAGTTAAACGCTCAGTTTTTAATTTGATTAAGGCTAAGTCGTCATCACATAACTGCGCGTTGTGCACTAACCACACATCCACATCGCTCTTAGCATTTTGACCAAAGCTTGCAGTGCTGCCCATGGCATAAACGCCTTCAAAGGCTGGATTTTCAACCTCGCTGGCAATAAAGGGGAGCTTAAATACATCACAGGCCTGTGCCTCAACTGAGTCAGGACAATAACCTTGGATCCCACACGGCGTATTGACATCGACAAAGCCAGGATACTGAACGCTATTCTGCTGAATAAGAAAGGGGATTAAACGGAACAAATGCTTTTGCAGCGGCGAAAGCAAAGCCAAAGCTCGTGCAATACGAACTTGATTAAGTCTTTCTGCGATATCAGGAAATTGACCTTGCTGATCCATCCTAGAACACGACACTTAAGCACAATTGAGAAGTGTGCTCATGTTAACACTTTTGCAAAGC
This sequence comes from Shewanella decolorationis S12, assembly GCF_000485795.1. Taxonomy (GTDB): domain Bacteria; phylum Pseudomonadota; class Gammaproteobacteria; order Enterobacterales; family Shewanellaceae; genus Shewanella; species Shewanella decolorationis. Next base: position 6,451 of record NZ_AXZL01000056.1, on the reverse strand, counting down.
GGAGCAACTAAATGAGATATCCATCACATTTTTATGTTATTTAGAACACCGCCGACTTCAAAGAATCGATACGGCTTCCTTACATTCGCGAATAGCCAATGTTAGCATTGGCGCAACTAAGATCTCGGATGGAAACTAGGCATGTCTGAAAACCGCATACGTATCGCTACCCGCAAGAGTCCGCTAGCCATGTGGCAAGCTGAATTTGTTAAAGCAGAATTAGAACGCGTTCACCCAGGTATCGTGGTGGAACTATTGCCAATGAGCACCAAGGGCGATGTTATCTTAGACACTCCCTTAGCAAAGGTTGGTGGTAAAGGCTTGTTTGTAAAAGAACTCGAAGTCGCCATGCTGGAAGATCAAGCCGATATCGCAGTGCACTCAATGAAAGACGTGCCAGTGGATTTCCCCGAAGGCTTAGGGCTGGAAGTGATTTGTGAACGCGAAGATCCGCGTGATGCCTTTGTGTCTAACCTGTATAAGTCAATCAGTGAGCTGCCACTTGGTGCAACAGTCGGCACCTCAAGCCTACGTCGTCAGTGCCAGCTACGCGCCTCACGTCCAGACCTGATTATCAAAGATCTGCGCGGCAACGTCGGCACCCGCCTCGCGAAACTCGATAACGGCGAATACGATGCGATTATCCTAGCTGCGGCAGGTTTAATTCGCCTGAAGTTATCAGAGCGTATTGCCAGCTTTATCTCTGCGGAAGAATCTTTACCCGCCAACGGTCAAGGCGCTGTTGGTATCGAGTGCCGCACTAACGATGCACGCGTAAAAGCGCTTTTAGCACCTTTAGAGCACTTAGAGACTCGCTACCGCGTGATCGCCGAGCGCGCCATGAATACTCGCCTCGAGGGTGGCTGCCAAGTACCTATTGGTGCCTTTGCCGAAATAAACGGCGATGAGATGACACTGCGCGGCCTCGTGGGTAATCCCGATGGTAGCCAAATCATCGAAGGCGTGATCACAGGTCCAAAGACCGAAGCCACGCAACTCGGTGTCGCCCTTGCAGAAGAACTGCTGAGTAAAGGCGCCAAAAGCATCCTCGACGCTGTTTACGCAAAAGCCTAAGACGATGAAAGTCTTACTGACGCGCCCCGAGGGGCGCAATCAGTCAATGGTCGATGCCTTAACTGAAAAAGGTATCGACCACTGCGTTACCCCACTCCTCTGTGTCGAGGCCACGCCTCCTCTGCCCCCAGACACTTCGCATCCACTCGCTAATGTCGATATGGTTATCTGCATCAGCGCCAATGCGGTGAGCTTTGCTGATGCTGCGTTTAAAGTCGATACAGCCCAAGTTAAAGACTGGCCAAACGTGCATTATTTCGCCGTAGGTCATGCAACTTGGGAAGCGCTGCAAGAGAAGGGAATTGAGGCTCTCGAAGCACCAGATGATTGCCAGCAAACAGAAGGCTTGCTGACATTGCCTGCACTGCAACATATCCAAGGCAAACATATCACTATCATTCGTGGTGTCGGTGGTCGTGAAGCCCTCGCCGAGCAACTGAGCGCCAGAGGTGCAAAGGTACGCTATTGGGAAGTCTATCAACGCGCTTGCCCGCCACTCGATGGCGCTGCGGTTAGCCAACACTGGCGTGACTTAGGGATAGATACTATCGTCGTAACGAGTGGTGCAGTACTGGATAATCTGATTAATCTAGTGCCAAAAGAGTTATTTGCATGGCTGCGCTCATGTCATATCATAGTCCCCAGTAACCGAGTAGAAGCTCAAGCTCATGCCTTTGGTATAGCCCAAGTCACCAATGCCAATGCCGCCAACAGCAAAGCCGTGCTAAACGCCCTTAAACTCTAAGTGCTATTTAGCCCGATTTTACTCGAATTTCGGCAGTAGCATGATTTTAAGGACTGTTAAATGGATAACAACAAGCACGACGCCCAAAGCCCAGAGTCACAGGCTACCCCAGTTCTCGCTCCGTCGGTCAATACCGATGACGCTGCGCCACAGACCCAAGCTTCTGAACCCCAGGCCAATCAACTCGAAGATAAAGCCGTTAAACCTGCCGATACTAAGCCGCAAGCCAGCAAACCCGAATCGACTCAAGCGGCTCGCCAAGTGTTGCAAGTGAATCGCAGCTCCTGGGCGATTCGTTTCGGTGTGTTACTGGCCTTAGGCTTAACCGTTTGCACCATAGGTGGCGGCTATTTGCTGTATCAACAAATGCAGCAACAGCTTCAATTGCAAGAGACAAAAAATCTAGCCCTGCAAGATCAGTTACAGCAGGCTTTACTCGTCCCGAATCAGCGCATTGCACAGCTTGAGCAACAACAACTGTCCGATGCCAAAACCTTCCAAGAATTGTCGAAACTCGCCACAGACCAAAGCCAGTTGCAGGACAGATTAAATAAGCTGGCCCAACGTAGCCCAACCCACTGGATGGCCTCGGAAGCCGAATATTTGGTGAACATGGCGGGTCGTAAACTTTGGCTCGAAAAAGATCCGCGCACAGCGACCGACTTATTAAAGTCAGCCGACGAAACCATTGCCGCGATGAACAACCCCGCATTACTGCCAATCCGTAAGGCGCTGGCCAAGGATATTGCGGCGACTACCAATATTAAGAGTGTGGATATTGAAGGTGGTGTACTAGCACTCAATGCCTTAATCGATCAACTCGACAAATTACCACTTAACCGCGCCGACAACGCCTCAAGTACACCGGAAGATACGGCCATTTCTGGCGATCTGAATGATTGGCAAAGCAATCTAAGTAAAACTTGGAAGGCGTTGACCCAAGATTTTATTACCATTCGCCATCGCACCGCCGATGCGCCAGCCCTGCTCGCGCCAGAGCAACAATGGTATCTGGTTGAGAATATCCGCCATAAACTGCTGCAATCACAACTGGCACTCTATCGCTATGATAGAGCCGCTTATCATCAATCACTGATGATGGCGCGCCAGTGGATCCAAACCTATTTTGATGTTCAAGCCCATCAAACTAGTGAAGCGATTGCCGAAATCGACAAGTTGGCAACACTCGAGCTTGACCCGATCACCCTGAAATCCTTTGCCGCTAAGCCGCTGTTATTACAGTTAACCAGCTATGGTGAGCTCACCTCTTCAGAGGAACCACAGCTATGATTAAAGCATTGATATTTCTTGGGTTCATATTAATAGGTTTGTGTATTAGCCCTTGGATTGTTGGCAATACTGGCTATGTGTATATTGCCGCTGGCGATTATCAGCTTGAGACCAGTTTAGTTTTTGGCATCATCATGTTAATCGTGTTCTATGCCCTATTCCAAGTGCTGGAATGGCTAGTGATCACTGTGATTAATCTGCTGCTACGTAGCCGTTTTATCCCGCAGCATTGGCGTCGCCGCTCCGCCAAAAAACACACCCTCATCGGCGCACTTGCCATTGCCGAAGAAGATTGGCCTGCGGCAGAGCGCGCCATGATTAAAGGGGCCGACAACGGTGAATTGCCAGCATTAAATTTGTTAGCCGCAGCACGCGCCGCGCAACACCAAAATAAAATTGCAGAGCGAGATCAATATCTTGCCCGCGCAGAAGCCCAACCTATGACGGCCAATGCGGTAGCAACCACTCGTACCCGTTATTTACTCAAACAAGGTGAATTAGCCTTAGCCAGAGCGGAACTCGATAAGTTAGCACCAACCAGTAAGAGTAAAGCCCCAGTGCTGAAACTCGCCCTCGAGTTATATCGCGCGCAACAAGACTGGGAAGCACTTAAGCTATTGCTGCCAATATTGAAGAAACGCCAAATTCTAGATGATGCAAAGTTAACTGCACTCAGCGTTGAAACCCATTGCGCCCTATTAAAAGCGGCGAGTCTTAAAGGGGAAGATGCCCTAGAGCAATGCTGGCAATGGCTTTCACGCGATGAACGTAACCAGTCTGAGTTTTTAGCGATTTACGCCATGGGCTTATGCCGCTTTAATCGTAAAGACCAAGCGCTTAAATTACTCTCGAAAAAGCTACGTAGCTCGCCAGAGTCAGCACTGTTAGAAGTGATTCCACAGATCGTCACCGCCCATGACGAAGAGATCCGCAAGCAATTGCTCAAGCATGAAATCACCCATGAGAATAATGCTGATTACCAAAAATGCTTAGCACTGCTGTATCAACAAACCCGCGACATGAAAGAAGCGAAAACCTGCTGGCAGAATGTGTGTCGCCTTGCCCCGAGTAAAGACTCTTGGCTTGCGCTAGCACGCATTCAAGAGCAATTAGGTGAACAGGGCAATGCTAATCAAAGCTATCGCCAAGCGGTAAACCTATAATATTTTGCCGTCGCAGCCCCATTAGCGGGTTGCGACAATGCTTGTTGAGCAGGTATTGCCTAAGCAAATTTATTGGTTAATAACTGAAGTTGGCGGTCAACCTCTTGCACATCTCAAACAATTCATAAAACTTTAATATCTATTTCAAGCACAAATTGTTATAAAAATGTTTAAACATAGAAATCAATGACACTAGATACAGTTGCATTTGTGATTTAAGATACAACATCTAGTTTTTTGGTTTATAAACGACATTATTCAGTCTCTCCTCCAGTAAAACCCAGTCACAGCAAGCCATCTAGGTGCGTCAAAAAATTGACTTGCGCTACTTACCCAGCTAAAATTTCACCACTTGTATCACAATTCTGCATTTTTGTTGAATTTGTGCTTCTTCGGATTAACACACTTTGGCTGTTGGGAGCTAATTATGGGATCGGTAATTACATCAAAGAAAGGTTTGCTCAAGTTAGTTAATGGGCAGATCAATATCGAAGTTGATGGTTCAAAACAACCCGCTAAGGATGGCGAACAACTCCCAAAGGGTGCCGTTCTCCACATTGGTGAAAATGCCACTTACGAAATCACTTTTGATGATGGCACTAAGTTATCAAACGAGGCAGCGCCAGCTATTACAGCAGCTACCCCAACAAACGCTGAAGCAACACCTGATGAAATCCAAGCATTACAAGATCTTATTGCTTCAGGTGAGGACCCAACGAAAAACTTACCTGAAACCGCTGCAGGCAATGCCCCTGCCAGTGATGGTAATTCCGGTTACGTAAGTCTTGCCCGCGATGGGGCCGAAGCGATTGCAACATCCGGCTATAGCACATCAGGACAAACACTCGCAGCGATTGCTAGTAACACGCCAGATCAATCTATTGCGACAGACTCTCCCTCAGTATTAGCAAACGACAGTATTACCGTTGATGAAGATACAGTAGCCACAGGTAACGTGCTCAATAACGATACTGACGCTGACACAATTTTAAGTGTGGTGAGTTTTAGTGTTGACGGTACAAGTTTTGCGGCAGGTTCAACAGTTACTCTAGAAGGCGGTAGCTTAGTCATCAATGCCGATGGCTCTTACACCTTCACGCCAAATGAAAACTGGAACGGTCAAGTTCCTGTTATTACCTACACCACCAACACTGGCTCAACTGCGACATTAACCATTAATATCACTCCAGTTGATGACCCATCAGTTCTTGCCAACGACACAAATACTGTCGATGAAAATACGGTAGCAACTGGTAACGTGCTAGATAACGATAGCGATGTGGACAATGAACTGTCCGTGACCAGCTTTACAGTCAACGGTCAAACGGTTGCAGCTGGCACCACAGTTACTTTAGAAGGCGGTAGCTTAGTCATCAATGCCGACGGTTCCTACACATTCACACCTAACGAATTCTGGAATGGCCAAGTACCCGTCATTACTTACACCACCAATACTGGTTCAACCGCAACATTAACGATTAATATCACTCCGGTTGCAAATGGCGGTCCTAGTGTCACTATCATTACAGACACTAACAATGACGGCTTCATCAGTAATGAAGAACTTGGTGGAGCAACCGAAGTAAACGTCACTATTGGCTTGGAGGGTACTGGCGCGAATGCGGGAGATACGCTCACAGTTAATGGTGTTGATTACATCCTAACGCAGGAGGACATAGATAATGGATTTGTTAATCTAACGCTTCCAGCTCCTGCTGAAGGTGAAACAATCACTGTCGTTGCAACCATAACAGATGCAGCAGGGAACACCTCGCCAGAAGGCAGTGATTCCGCAGTTCTGGACACTACAGGTCCAGTGATCACTGTGAGTGCGCCCGATGACACGCAAGATACAACGCCCACTATCACGGGTACAACCGATGCTCCTCCAGGTAGTACTATCACTATCGTTGTTACCGACAGTACGGGAGCACAACAAACTCTTACAACGACGGTTAACCCAGATGGAACTTATGTAGTTGATGTGACCAACCCCATCGCTGAAGGTGGCTACACTGCAGAGGCTTCAGTCACCGATCCAGCGGGTAATACAGGAAAAGCCAGCGATAACGGCAGCGTAGACACCCAGATTGACCAAGACGGTGACGGCAACACCGTGGCCATCACCGCCATCACCGAAGACACCGGCAGCTCCAGCAGTGACTTTATCACCAACGAC
>NZ_AXZL01000055.1 GCF_000485795.1 Shewanella decolorationis S12 | reverse complement strand
ATTCAGACATAAAAAAATCAGCCGCAACTTAGGTTGCGGCTGATTATGAAGCCCTTGAAAGATCGTTCAACTATTTAAAACGATCTGCATTAAGCCTTTGCTGGGTTTTTTTATGGCGCTTTAGGCTGTTAGAATAGCGCGCACTAAACCGGATCACCTTGGGCCCCAACGGAGAGTACTTTGGAATTTCTATACGAATATGGCATGTTTTTGGCGAAAGCCGTGACGATTGTGGTTGCGATTGTTGCTGTGATCATTGTGGTGCTCGCGTCCACGGTGAAGCACAAATCGGATAAAGGTGAACTGAGGATCACTAACCTTTCTGAAGAACTGGAAGATCTCAAACACAGTTTGAAAGAAGAACTGCTGTCGAAGAAGCAGTTTAAAGCCTACGAAAAGCAGCTGAAAGCTGACGAAAAGGCCAAGGAAAAATCGGCCGAAGAAGACCGCAAAGGCAAAGTTTTTGTTATTGATTTTAAAGGCAGTATTGATGCCGCCGAAGTGGCTTCACTGCGGGAAGAAATCAGCGCAATTTTAACCATTGCCGAAAAGGGCGACGAAGTAGTGGTGAATGTCGAGAGTGGCGGTGGTATGGTGCATGGCTACGGTTTAGCCTCTAGCCAGCTTGACCGCCTGCGTCAGGCTGAGATCCCATTAACGATTTGCGTGGATAAGGTCGCCGCCAGCGGTGGTTATATGATGGCCTGTGTGGCAAACAAAGTGTATGCCGCGCCATTCGCTATCGTTGGCTCAATCGGTGTTGTTGCCCAGTTGCCTAACTTCAACCGTCTATTGAAGAAACATGAAATCGACTACGAGCAACACACGGCCGGTGATTTTAAGCGCACCTTAACCGTGTTTGGTGAAAACACTGACGAAGGCAGACAGAAGTTCCAGCAGGAGCTGGAAGAAACCCACGTGTTGTTTAAAGCTTTTGTGAGTAAATATCGTCCTCAGCTCGATTTAGCAAAGGTCGCCACGGGTGAACATTGGTACGGCCAACAGGCGATTGAATTAGGCCTTATCGATGCGATTTCAACCAGTGATGATGTGTTAATGCAGTTAGCAAAAGAACGTACTGTGTATAAATTGCGTTATCAGGTCCGCAAGAAGTTGGCCGATAAAATCGCCCATGGTGCGTCCTTATCGGTCAATGCGATTTTTAATCGATTAGTTGAGAAAAATCGTCCCATGTAAGCCGACGAGCTGATTTAATCCTGAAGAAAACGCCTGCGAATATGCAGGCGTTTTTGTTTGAATTTGAGTATGAAATAAAAAACACATTTTTTTAACATTAAGTTTGGTTTAAGACTATTCAAATTAAGTGAGATCTTATACAACTAATCACCTAGGGAATTAAAAGCTGAACAAATCATATTAAGGATTTTCCATGTTACAGCGCGTCGACTACAAGACGAACCTGATGGTGGGTGATCAAACCTATCCCGCATTCGAATTACGCAATATTCTTGATTTTATTGCCATGGAGTTAGGTGAAAGTGCCTTACAGCAGGTGTGTGCTCACATTGGCGTTGGCCAAGCAGAGCTTAACCATTGCCAGTTTGTTTATGTATGGCAGGTAGAATATGCGATGGAGTTTTTGCGTATGCGGGTTGGTAATCCCGATATTGGAACCAAATTAGGCCTGAGCTATCGGGTGAGTAGTTTAGATGTGCTCTTACCCCATCTGGCGCAGTTGACTTCCTTACAGGCCTGCTTGCAGTTTGTGCTCAATCATCCCCGTTTAGTCGGCAGTTTTACCGATACTTTAGTACGTTTTGAAGAAGACGGTATTTGTATTCGTTGGCTCAATACTGGTCGTATCGACCAAGCACAATATGGATTCCAGTTCTTGCATAGCATTGGTTCGCTGTTAGGGCTTGCCAGAGAGCTCACAGGGGAGGCGATTATGCTTAAGCAAATCAATTTGGCGGAACCTGTCCGTGACAGCCGTTTTTTAAGCGAAGCCACGGGTGCTCAAGTGCAGTTTGATTGCGAATATTATGAATGGAGTATTTCTCTTAATTATCTTTCACTTGCTATCAATTACCCTTTCCTTTCCTACGCCGAAAATACTGCTTATGTCTCGACCACATCTTTTATCGAAACCGTACTGGCAGCAATTCGTGAGCATTTTCCCCAAGTGCTTCATTTAGATGACATGGCGATGCAACTGCATATGAGCGATCGCAGCTTTCGGCGTAAGCTGGCACAGCTTGGCTCGAGTTATCAACGCTTAATCGATCAGGTGCGTTGTCAAAGGGCGGTCGAGTTGATTTTAGCTAACGAGCTTGATATTGAGGCGATTGCCGAGACCTTAGGCTACAGTGATGTGAGCCATTTCCGTCAATCCTTTAAGCATTGGATTGGCCATCCGCCCGGGTATTTTAGTCAGCTGAATGGTGGTGAACGGGCTAACTAAGTAAGGCGATTGACTGAACCTTGCCCTTGAAGCCGCAGTTTTGCCGTTAAAGTCATAGTTAAATCATTTGGCGGTTGGTTGGAGATACAGCCATATGCCTGTATCTCTCCTAAGTGTTGATAACCGCTAGTCATCCATCTAAGTACAATTCCCTAAACTCGGTGCCAGTGAATCTATCCATTGACGAATTAATTCCACGCCTTCTTGGTGCTCAAGATTGCGGCCGATGGGCGGCATGCGATCTTTGGGTTCTGACAGTGTTTGGCGATAGAGCAAAATCGAATGGTCGGCATTGCCTGGGACGATATCGTAATCGAGTCCTTTAGCGCCGCCATCCCAGCCGGGTGGTTGTTTGCAGATCCCATATTGATAGCTGGTGTGGTCGATATAAAACCCAAGGCGTAAGCCTGAGATGCTGGCATAGCCTTTGGCGCTATGGCAATGGGCGCAGTTTACATCCAAATAACCCTTAGCGCGGCTGGTTAAATCGGCTTGGCGGTTGTCTATGGTATAGGTTTTAGCGACTTGGCTTAACTCGGGTAACTGCTCAAGCTTGCCTTGTTTGGCCCACAGGCTGAGTTGGTTGATACTTTGCCCTTGGTCGATGATATCGCGATTCAAGAGATGGGCTTTAAGGCCAATCGGAATGATTTGACTACTGTTATCTTGATTGATTTGGTGGCAAATTTTGCACTCGGCGCGGCTCGGTATGCTGTAATCGAAGCTTTGGTTTTGACCTTGATTAATCAGGGTATGATGCACGCTTGCACCCGCGGTAAGCAGCTTTGCTTCACCTTGTTGCCATTGATAAACCAGACTCGTCCAGCCTTGGGAGCGTTTGATCAATAGCCGCGTTTCAATAATGGTTTCGTTGGCTATGCCTGTGATAGCCGTATCCTGTGGCAGAGCAAAGGTTTTGACCAGCACGGTGCCAGTTGGAAACTCGAATGCCTCCTGCGCTTGGTATTGCATGCTGCTGCCTGCGGGTAAATAGATAAAACGGTATTTACTGGCATAGTTAGAAAATAACTGGGTGGCGAGCTGATAACCAAATCCCGGTGCTTGCGGCTGCGCGGTAGGGGTTGCGGGGTCGATAAAGAGCCCGTATTGGCTTAATTCTGGGCAGTCCTCTGCCATTAAGGCGGGCCAGTTAACTTGCCCTGTTGTATTCACACACAAACTGGCAGGCGTTGTCGGTACAGTCGGTGTCGTTGGCGGAGTCGGCGTTTGGCCATTATCGTTGCTTTGGCTGTCACCGCCGCCACAGGCTGTTACTAACATCGTTAAGCTGAAGATTGCGATGAGTGTTAGGCGGTTTGTCATCGGATTATCCGCTCTTTAAGTTGTTGCTTGAAATAAGAAGGCCTAAGTCGGCCTTCTCTGTCAGGATTGATCTGCTTTGGCGTGGTAAGCAAGTGGGTGATTGCAAGCCTGCTTTCACCCACTGTTACCGATAACGCTAGTGCGAGCAGCTTGCCGCGGGCAGGCGTTTTATCCATTCACTAATCAGTGCTACACCTTCATCATGGGATAAGCTGCGACCAATTTCAGGCATACGATCGCCTGGGGTCGTGCTTTGCATTCTAAAGTGCATGATGGACTCTGCGGCATTGCCTGGCACTACGTCAAAACCTAAGTTTCCACCGCCATAGGCGACTGGCGATTTACAGGTGCCGTGGGAGAAACCCGCATCATCGCTGTAGCCACGCCAGTACTCGAGTTTAAGACCTGTGTTAGAGGCGTTGCCCTCGGGTCTATGGCAATGGGCGCAGTTGATGTCGAGATAACCCTTAGCCGTTTGCATTAATGCGGTATCGCTTAAGCTTGCGACTGTGGCTTCATCACCATCGTGGTAGGCGGGCACTTGTGGTACTTGGCTCAGGTTTGGTAATCCATGCAAAATACCTAGGCTTTCCCATTTCAGCAGTTGGTTCATGGTGCCATCTTGATAGCTGTAATTGCGGTTTAAATGGCGCGCCTTAGGACCAATTGGCACAAACACGGCGTTGCTGTTGTCATCGGCCTTAAACTGGTGACACTGTTTACATTGGTTCATGCTCGGGACCATGTAGTTAAAGGTGAGGCTTTCTCCTTTATGGCTTAAGGTTTGGCTGCTAATTGCACCAGCTTTCGCCAGAGTCGCATCTGTCTTATCGGCATTCCACACATAGGGTAGGGCGCTCCAACCTGTTGGACGATGGATCAGCAGACGGGTTTCAATCAAACTCTCGTTGCTGATCCCGCGCTTACTGGTATCGCTTGGCAAGGCAAAGGTTTTAACGATGACGCTACCCACAGGGAAATCAAACGCTTCGTTTTCGGAGTAACTGGCTTTTTGTCCCGAAGGCAAATACACAAAGCGGTATTTACTGGCGTAGTCGGTAAAGAGCTGAGTGTTAAGATCATAAGGGACACCGCCCGAATTGGGCCCTGCCGTGGGGTTTTTAGCATCGCTGAACAGGTTGTAATCCGACAGTTTAGGGCAGTTTGCTTTAAGCAGCGCATCCCAACTGACGTTTGAACCCGTCGCCTGACAAAGACTTTGGTCACCATCACCCACTAAACCGCCTTCACCTTCACCGATAGTACCACCACCGCCAACGAGCACGCCGCCATCACAACCTGCGGTATTATCGTCAACCCCGCAGCCAAATACTTGGCCCGCGAAGGTGACGGTATGTACGGGTAGACTCACCTGAGTACATTTCAGCAGGTTGTTCTGGGTTTTCTCGTATTGCACATCGGCGATGCTGATGTCGGTGTTGCTGTTGGCATAGAGTCTGCCGTAGGACACATCACCGTTATCACTGGCGCAGACGTTATCGCTGCCATCTGCGGCAAAGGGGGCCTCTTTCAAACCGAGGTAAGCGGCTGTGCCGTTATTGGCAAGCATTTCCCCTAAGCCGTCGTAGAGTACGCCGGGCAAGGTGCCGTGGCTTATTACATAGGCGCGGATAATATCTTGAATTAAATAACCTTTAGGCTTGCTGCCATAGTCGGTGATCACGTTGTCGTGCAAGTAGATATTGCGCGGCACTGGGCGCCAGCCGTCTTCAATAGCTTGACCTGGTTGCCCATAGTTGCCGACAAAGGAGGTCATATCGGGTTCTGCAATAAAGAAACTGCTGACTGTTACGCCTAAGGTATCGTGGTGGGTAATTTCGTTATTAAAGATTTCCACATCGGCGGTAGACAGCACAATCACCCCAGTCCCCGGCGGCACTATGTGCACCCCTGCGGGGTTGGCCGAGGCGTTGGCAAAGTTAGGCGTGTTGTTGTCATACACTTTGTTGTTGAAAATCCGCACGCTAGAGCCGTATCTGTGGTTGTTGATCGGCAAGTCGAACACTAAAATCCCGCCAGTGTTGCCCATGGCTTCGTTGTCATACACATCGGCATATTTAGAGTTTTCGACTTCAATCCCCGCAACGTTTTCCTTGGCGATATTGCGGCGCACCACAATATATTGGGATTGGCCGACATAAATGCCCGCATCGGCACTGCCTCGGACATAGCTGTCTTCAATCAAAATGTTTTCACACTCAACGGGATACAGACCATAGGCGCCGTTATCTTTGTCGAGTTCGCCTTCCCACACCGCCCCCACACGGCGCAGTATGATGCCATTGGTATTTTTAAGCTTGATACCGTTGTTTTTGGCTTCATTGACCGACAGATCTTGAATGGTAATGTTCAGCGCATTCTGAACGAAAATCCCATCACCCGAGTTAGCTTGAGAGAAATTAAGCACAGTGTCCTTCATCCCGTAGCCCATGATAGTGACGTTTTTGGCATAGCTGCCATCCCCATCCACGTCACCATCGAACAGTAATGTCGAATCGATATTAAAGGTGCCTTTAGGAAGCACGATCACTGCACCACTTTGCGCGTTGATTAAGGCTTCTTGGATACGCATTGTGAGGTTATCGCCCGCGGGGATTTTGATGGCGCCTTCGGGGAAGGTTGGTCCTGTTTCAGGGGGCTGAACTACAGGTGGTGTCACCACTGGTGCTGGATCATCGTCAGAAAAACAACCTGTTAGATTAAAAGCCATCAGTAGGGCGACCCCTGTCGGCATCAGCCAATTCGCTTTACCTTGAGTTATATTTCTGTGGGAGTTGCTCGGCCAGAGCTGGGTTGATTTTGCCTTAATGCCCTTGCGTGAGAGTGGGTGTATCGTCTTGTTGAACATAGGTGCTCCTGCTTTTTGTTATAATTTCGTTAACAGGATGCGCTCGGAGCTGAAAAAGGCAATGTGAAATATGGCCAAAATGGTGCAAGTCATCGCTGCGGTAAGGGGAGATGGTTTTACGCGACTCGATTTAAGCTCAACATTCTCAACCCAAAATATGGGTGAGTCATTGGGGGAACTGAATACCCTTTCTGGTGTTTTTATGTTCAGATAAGGCAGTTTGATATTATTAATGCAAATTAAAACATACTTGTTACAAGATGAATAAAACATCATCTAGATAATGCTTAATTTTATTGCCACTCAAAAATCACTATGTTAAAAATCTTTCGCTAAAATAGCGCTTAATAATAAATTAAAATTAATTCAAATTTAATACCTTATTCATAATGGTCATTAAACTTGATTTGCCCCTTAACAATACGTGGAGATGAAAATGGGGAGACGCATTCGTGTGATTATTAGCTTAATAATATTCACAGTCTCGTTATTGCTTTTGTATAACCTTGAGCAGGATTATCAATTAAATGATATTTTGGCTGAGGTTAAATTATTTTTATTTTCACAGCTTGCGCTTGCAATTGCACTGACAGTGACAAGCTACTTAATCTTAACCCTGTATGATTATCTTGCGATTAAACAACTTGGCTCATCATTAAGCTATAAAAAAGTCGCTCCCGTTTCATTTTTAGCCTTTACCTTTTCCAATACCATAGGGTTTTCATTACTCACAGGCACTTCGATACGCTATAAGTTTTATTCAGAGTTAGGGTTAAGCGGTAATCAGATTACTCAAATAGTGCTTGCCTGCTCGGTGACATTTTTCCTCGGATTATTCTTTATTTGTGGTATCGCGCTGATTAACTTCCCAGCGCAGCAACTGGCTAATTTACCATTGCCGACGTGGTTATTTTCCTTGAGCCGAGTGTTTGGCGTTCTGATGCTGCTCGGCGTAGTAGGGTATTTTCTTTTTAGCCTGTGGCGTAAAAAACCTATTTATTTTCGAGGGTTTGAGTTTGCGCCTCCCGAATTGCCTCAGTCGTTGAAGCAGTTTGTGGTCTCGACACTCGATTGGTTAGTAGTGGGAACATTATTCTATTGCCTGCTGCCTGCGGTAGATGGATTAAGTTACCTTCAAGTGCTTAGTATTTTCTTTGTGGCGAATGCCATCGGGGTACTTGCTCATGTGCCTGGGGGGATTGGTGTTTTTGAATCTGTAGTTACAGTGACCTTATCTCAGTATTTACCCGTTGAGCAAATACTGGGCTCGGTCATTGTGTATCGGGTCATTTATTATATTGTGCCTTTTATGCTGGCCCTGATTTATTTTGTGGTGGGCTTGGTATTAAATAACAAGGATAAATTATCTAAGATAAATATTGATTTACATATTGTCAGGCAGTTATTGCCGTCACTATTAAGCATTAGTGTGTTTTCCGTTGGTTTAGTTTTATTGCTGTCAGTGGTTAACCCTTCCATTATGCACAAATATCATTGGCTAGGGGAGATAGTGCCGCTGCCGATAGTCGAATTGTCGAGCTTAATATTGAGTGCCAGTGGTATTTTGCTACTGTTATTATCCCATGGCTTGTTTAAGCGTTATCAAAAAGCCTTTGTACTCACCCAAAAGTTGTTATTAGTAGCCATTGTTTTTATTGTGCTTAAGGGCGCTGAGTGGCAGATTTCCCTGGCGCTCGGTCTAATCTATTTATTAATGCTGCCCTGTGAACAGGTGTTTTATCGCCAAGGTTCGATTGTGGGCGTTAAATATTCCTTCGGCTGGTTATTGTCCCTCGCCGCAGCATTGTTTTTAATGGTGTGGGTGTTGTTTTTTGCCTACCAAGATGTGGAGTATGACCATTCGCTCTGGTTAACCTTCTCGCAGGATAGCCATGTGTCCCGCGCGTTACGGGGTGGTGCGATAGCCCTCGCGATTCTGTTCGGCTTTGCCATTCGTTATGTACTTGCGGTGCGAAAACCCGATACCCGTCGCCTAGATAGTTCAGCCTTGAGCTGCGCCATGGGAATTGTTGCCGATGCACCGAGTAGCCATGGTTATCTCGCCTTAGTACAAGATAAGTCGCTGTTATTTAATGAAGATAAAGATGCCTTCTTAATGTATGCCCGCGCCGGACATTGCTGGGTGGTGATGGGCGATCCTATCGGTAATCAAGATAAATTTGATGATCTCCTGTGGCAGTTTCGCGAGCAGTGTGATGCCTACGATGGTTGGCCTGTGTTTTATCAAGTGACGCAAAAGTATTTACCTCACTTTTTAGAGCAAGGGTTGAGCCTGTATAAACTCGGCGAAGAGGCCATAGTGTCTTTAGCGGAATTTGAGTTGCAGTCAAGCAAGTATCGCAGTTTGCGACAGAGCCATGCCAAGGCATTAAGGGAAGGCTTGAGCTTTAAGCTTATCGATGCCAGTGAGGTGCAGAGTCTATTGCCAACATTAGAGGCTATTTCAACCAGTTGGCTTAAGGCTAAACAGGGGCGAGAAAAGGGATTTTCGGTTGGTTATTTCTCAGCCGCTTACCTGTGTGCCACGCCAATGGCCTTAGTGTATTTGAACGGCGAGCTGGTGGCCTTTTCCAATGTGTGGGCCAGTGCCGCCAAAATGGAGTTTTCCGTTGATTTGATGCGTTATCTGCCGAATTTATCGGGCAGCAACATAATGGACTTTTTGTTTACTGAGCTGCTGCTTTGGGGCAAACAGCAAGGATATCAGCAGTTTAATCTTGGCATGGCGCCCATGTCTGGATTAACAGATAGAGCCATAGTGCCGTTTTGGACCAAGCTTGCCAAAACGGTTTATAAGAAGGGGAATAAATTTTACAACTTTCAGGGGCTTAGAAGGTATAAGGATAAGTTTAATCCGAGATGGGAAGCTAAGTATTTGATTTGTTATGGCGGACTCTCTTTACCCGTAGTGCTGGGTAGTTTAGTGACCTTAACGAGTCGTGGTGCAACTGGCGTATTTAAAAAGTAGGTGCGAGATGACGAAATCCTTAATCAAGATACTGAGCGTTTTACTGTTATGTTCAACTGCTAATGCCTTTGCCGATGAGTTTGCCGATAATCTAGGGCTGACTCTGTTACCTGTCGAACCATCAACTCAGGTAAACGCTGCGTCATCCCATACCAAACCACCGCTGGTGATTTTTTTGAGTGGCGATGGCGGTTGGGCGACACTCGATAAAGCCGTTGGGGGCATTTTACAGCAGCAGGGCTGGCCAGTCGTCGGCTGGAGCTCGCTGAAATACTATTGGAAACAAAAAGATCCCAAAGATGTCACCCAAGATACCTTAGCAATCATCGACAAGTATCAGGCGGAATTTGGCACGCAAAAAGTGATTTTAATTGGCTATTCCTTCGGGGCTGAAGTCATTCCCTTTGTGCTAAATGAGATGCCCGCACGGTATCGGAAGAATATCTTGGGCGCTGTGCTGCTCTCTCCTTCACAATCCTCGGATTTTGAAATCCATGTGAGCGAGATGGTCACCTCGGATAATCAATCGGCCCGTTACTTAACCTTGCCCGAAGTGAACAAACAAACCACTGTGCCTATGCTTTGCCTCTATGGAAAAGAGGACGATGCGCCGCTGCATTTATGCCCTGCGGTCAAGCAGCCCAATGTCACTGTGATGGAGTTAAGCGGTGGCCACAGTTTTGACGATGACTACGATAAAGTGGTCAAGCTGATAAAAGGCTGGCTAAAGCCAAGTTAGCGCACTTTAGCGCATAGCATTGATAAGACTAATGCTTTGGAATAAAAGATAAAAAGGGCGCGGATGCGCCCTTTGTTTTAGGTTGTGCTACAGCGAATGACTAGAGCTGGTAGCTAATGTGCTGGTGGAAGCGCACCACGAGATCTTCACGCTCTGGATCTAGCCCAATCTCGGCGGCAAAGGTTTTCAGTGTGGCTTCGACGTTATTCATAAAACGGCCATAGCCTGAGTCATCACAGTCCTTGGCGCCCGCGACGATAGTAAAATGCGCGGCTTCGACTAAGTTGTCGGCATCCCAGCGTCGGATCACTTGCTGCTCGGTTGCGTTAGGGTCAAAACCGATCATTTGCACTTCGGCCTTGCTGTCGAGTTTCTCAAACTTACTGTTACGAACTAAGGGGGTTAGGCCGTTGGCGATCATAGCCAATCGCGTTAATTGCTTATTGGCAGCCGCCTTGAGGAAGTTATCTTCAAGATGTTGATATAACGGGCTAAAGTCTGTTGCAGAGTCGGGGAGTAAACCTTGTTTGAGTTTGCGACTCAGCGGCAGACTGACGGTGACATAGGTGAGTGAGCTAACATTTTCCGGCAGGTCACATTTTCTGGCCTTGTATCTTGGTGCGATGGCTCTGAGTTTATAGCCATAGGTTTCTTTATTACCTTTTGATTTAGCGAATAAATCATAGGATAAATGCTGGTGGTCGCGGATCTTCACCTTAAGATCGTTAATCGGCAGCTTAGGCATTAATTCGTTTAGGAGTTCCCGTACTCGAGTATGGAAATTAGCCGAGTTGCTACGGATCTCATCGCCAGTCGCTAAGAATACAATACGCAGTTTGCGGGCGCGGTAGTTATCCTCGGTAAACAGGTTTTGTGCCTCGTGATAGGCAGGATTGTAAAAAAACAGAATTTGTTCAGCGGTTTGGAAACAATAGGCTTCGGTGTGGTAACGCACGACTGGCAGTTTATCGTTAGTGATCACATGAACGTTACGGAGATCGTGTTGTTCTGCCAAGTTAAAAATAATGCGGCTTAAGGTTTGATAACAGCTATGGTAATCGGGGTATTGCGCCAGTAATTCATCCGTGACTTTAATTTCGGCGGTGATGTACTGGTTGGTACGAGCTTCCTTGGGTATGTACACTTTTTGCTGATGGCTAAGGGACATATTGACTCCTTGTTGGGTTAACCATTTGCTAACACGAATTTTACTGTTTATCTCAGGCGTTAATGTTGCGTTGGAGCATGTTTTTATCGCTTAAATGCAAGTTTACATCAGCAAGCTGTTTATTAGCTTAAAATTGCAGCGATTTTATTGAGTTAATGCTTTTTCAATCCAAGGTTGCATCCAAGTGGCTATCTTCTCTTGGGCCTTTTCATTGGGATGAATTCCATCCCTTTGCATCAACTCAGGATAGGGCGCAATCTCCTGCATAAAGAAGGGGATTAATGCAATCTCCTCGTCTTTAGCAATCTCTTGATACACTTGGGTGAACTTTTGGGTATAGCGAGGGCCATAGTTAGGCGGTACCATGATTTCGGTCAGTAGCACTTTAGCACCGCTATTTTTAGCTAGGGTAATGATTTGGATTAGGTTATTTTTGAGTTGCGTTGGGGGGAATCCACGTAAACCATCGTTACCACCGAGTTCGACCACCACTAAATCGGGGGCTACTGAATCGAGCAGCGCAGGCAAACGACGCAAACCGCCCGCTGTGGTTTCACCGCTCACCGAACCATTGGTAAATTCATGCTCGGGTAATTTTTTTTGCAGCAGCGCCACCCAGCCTACTTGTTCCGACATGCCATAGCTGGCACCTAAGCTATCGCCGAGGATCAATACTTTCGCCGCCTGAACTGGCGTGGTTATAAACAGACTTAACAGGATGCAGGCGCTCACGGCCTTTGCCATCGGCTTGCATCTTAGCGATTGACGCAAGAACGATTTGTATAAGAAGGATCCTATGTCTAACGTCGTTTCAAAAAACAGTGCCATCAATGTTGTTAACCTCGAAAAATCGGTGACTACTCAGGAAGGTTCGCTCACTATCCTCAAGGGCATTAACTTAGATGTCAAGCAGGGGGAAAGTGTGGCGATATTAGGCCCCTCCGGCTCGGGCAAGTCGACATTGCTTGGCTTACTCGCCGCGCTCGATACCCCCACGTCGGGGGAGATTTGGCTCGATGGCCAAGCCCTATCACCGCTCAATGAAGAACAGAAAGCCGCGCTGCGTAAGCAAAAAGTGAGCTTTATTTTTCAGTCTTTCATGTTAGTTGATACCTTAACCGCCCTCGAAAATGTGATGCTGCCGGCCGAGCTAGCTGGGGTAAAAAATGCCAAGGAGAAGGCCGAGGCCATGCTGGGGCGCGTGGGGTTATCCCACCGTTTGACCCATTTACCTAAACAGTTATCCGGCGGTGAGCAGCAAAGGGTGGCCATTGCCCGCGCCTTTATCTGTGAACCTAAAGTACTATTTGCCGACGAGCCAACCGGCAATTTAGACAGTGTTAACGGCCATAAAATTGCCGATATGTTGTTTGAGCTCAACCAAGAGAGCCACACCACGCTCATCTTAGTTACCCACGACTTGCAACTGGCGAAACGCTGCCAGCGGCAACTGGTTATGGATAACGGCCACTTGCAGGAAGAGTTAGATTCGGCTCAATCGTACAGCATGAATGACAGCCTTGAATTAAGCGCCAAGGAGGCCTAACCCATGGAGCTTAATTTGGCATGGCGCCTGTTTAAGCGCGAGCTGCAACAGGGGCAGTTGTTATTGATTATCCTCGCCATTACCTTGGCGGTGCTATCGGTTAGCGGTCTTGCGCGGGTCAGCGAGCGTTTGCAAGTCGCAATCAACGGGCAGGCGACCCAGTTTATCGCCGCCGATCGTATTATCGACTCTCCCGTTCAACTTGACGCCAGCATTCTGGCCAAGGCCGACGAGTTTGGCCTTAAGCATGTGACCAATATGCAATTTAACTCCATGGTGTATGCGGGGGATAAGTTTCAATTAGTCACAGTGCGAGCGGTTGAGTCTGGTTATCCACTTAAGGGAGATATCGAACTTAAAGCGGACAATGGCCAAGATGTTAAAGCCCAAGGCTTGCCCCACGCTGATGAGGTATGGTTCGAGAGTCGCTTAGGGGGACTCTTGGGATACCCGAAAACATTGGAATTGGGCAACAGTGAGTTTCATTTAAGTCAAGAAATCAGCCGCTTACCCGATGCGGGTTTTAATCCGTTTGCTTCTTCCCCCGTGGTATTAATGCGGATAGAAGATGTCGCCAAGACTGGGGTTATCCAACCCGGCAGCCGAGTGACCTATCTGTATCAATTTGCGGGTGCAGAAAGCGCCTTAAGCGCCTTTGAAAATAGCGTTAAACCGCTGCTAAATAATTCCCAGCGCTGGGTCGATGTGCAGTCCGGCGACTCACCGATAGCGGGCGCGGTGAAACGGGCGGAGCGTTTTTTATTGCTGGCAAGCCTGCTCGGTATTGCGCTGGCCTGCGCCGCGATTGGGATTGCCGCCCAGCGTTACTGCCAACGTCATTATGACGTGGTGGCTATGCTTAAAACCTTTGGCGCCTCATCAACACAAATTCGTCGACTGTTTGGTATCCATTTGCTGCTGGTGACGCTGTTTGGCATTGTGCTGGGGCTTATAGGTGGGGCACTGCTGGATTTAGGCATTAATCAACTGTTACCCCCTGAAATCGCTGCCTATTCGCCACCGTTGACGCGGCCGCTGCTGCTTGGGATCAGCACTGGGCTTATCAGCGCCTTTATGTTTTCGGCCTATCCTTTAATGCGTTTACTGGCGATTCCGCCGCTGCGCGTTTTGCAAAGGCAACTCGAAGGCTTGCAGCTCGGCATGTGGCTGCATTTACTCTTAAGTTTAGGGGCGATGGCATTGTTGGGATATTTGTATTCCCAAAGCTGGGCGCTGACACTGACTGTGGTCGCGGCTGTGCTGCTACTCGGCGTATTGCTGAGTATTTTAGGCTTTGTGATGATCCGCCTTGGCAACAGTGTCGGCATGAAAACCACCAATCCCTTGCAACTGGCACTGGCGGGGTTACGCCGCCGCGCGCGGCAAAATGCGGTGCAACTGGTGGGCTTTAGTGCGGCCTTGGTATTGCTACTGACCATTTTGGCCCTGAGGCAAGATTTACTAAACGAGTGGCAAAAACAGCTGCCCGAGAATGCGCCTAACTATTTCTTGGTCAATATCGCCCCCGATGATGCTAAGCCATTAAATGACTTTATGGCGCAAAGGGGCATAGCAGCGACGGATATCTATCCCGTTATTCGCGGCCGCTTGACTCAAATCAATGGTGAAACCTTGATCTCTAACGAGCAGGCTGAGGCGGGAGAGAAGGGACGAGTCGGGATTTCCCGCGAGCTTAATCTCACCTGGCGCAATAGCTTACCCGCCAACAATGAGTTAGTTGAAGGGCATTTTAATCAGGCGGCGGATGAGGTTTCTGTCGAGTCAGGTGTTGCCGAGCGTTTAGGGCTAAAATTGGGCGATACGCTGACTTATATGATTGATAACCAAGAGCTTAAAGTCAAGGTCGCCAGTATCCGTGCTGTGCACTGGGAAACCATGCAGCCAAACTTCTTTATGATCTTCACTCAAGAAGCGCTGGCGCCCTTTGCCTATACCTCGATGGCAAGCTTCTACCTCGACGACAGAAAGCCGGATGAGCTAGGGAATAATGCATCAAAGAACACAGTGATCCTCGAGCTTATCCAGCAGTTTCCTACTGTGTCGATTATCGATGTCGGCGCCATGGTGGGGCAATTGCGACAAATTATTGAGCAGGTGTCTCTGTCGCTGACGCTGGTCTTGGTCCTCGTCTTACTGGCAAGCTCTTTAGTGCTTATTGCGCAAACCGAGGCGGGAATGGCCACGCGCCAACGTGAACTCGCTGTGCTGCGCACCTTTGGCGCCTCGGGTTGGTTACTGCGTAGCGCCACTGGGCTCGAGTTTGCGTTACTCGGAGGCATCGCCGGGGTGCTTGCAGTGATAGTGGCGGAGTTTGCGCTGTATTTGTTAAAGACCCAAGTGTTTGAGCTCAATGTGTATATGCACTGGCCATGGTGGGGGATTGCCCCTGTCTGCGGTGCCTTGTTAGTTGCATTGCTGGGTGTTTGGCGTTGCCGCCAATTACTCAATCAATCCTGCGCCGAATTATTAAAAGCGGGCGCTTAAGATGAGGCCTGTTTGGGCTTAAGGCGAATGCCGCAACACCATCAGATGTAAAATCAAAATGTAAAAAATAAGCACTGGCCTAAACCAGTGCTTTTTTATGGCAATTATTTGAGTGTTTTAGCCTGAGCCTAAGCTTGCGCATTTGTCACATTGGCTTACAAATGGAAAAAGCCAAGATGTTATCTGCGAAGAACTTCGCCGAGATTGATGAGTCTATTTAACGAGCATGAGTTGCTTACGTCTGGCAATTGATAAGTTAGCACTTTCATCAAACGAGAAGATTGCTGGATTTTGGCCTTAGGGAGATAAACAGAATGTTTAAAAAACTTAGAACATTACTTAGAGATAATCGCTCCTTTTTGTTGTTTATCAGCCTAATGCTGGTGTTTAGGAGTGCGGTGGCCGATTGGAATACAGTGCCGACAGGTTCTATGTTGCCGACGATTGTCGAGGGCGACCGTATTCTAGTGAATAAGATGGCTTACGATATCAGAGTGCCCTTTACCCATATTCCACTCGTTAAACTTGCAGACCCCACTCGTGGGGAGATTATCGTGTTCGACTCTAAAAAGGCTGATAAAAAGCTGATTAAGCGGGTAATTGCCGTACCCGGTGATACTGTGATGATGCGGGATAATCGCTTGTATTTAAATGGCAAACCACTCGTTTATACATCGCAAGCATTAAGTGCCTATGCGCCGGCGAATGTCACCGAGTGGCAGGAGGAGCTCCTCGGCATAGTGCACAGTATTCGCCTCAATCCGCAGCCCTCACCGCTGGCTAATTTTGGCCCTGTTACGGTGCCTGATAACCAGTATTTGGCGCTAGGGGACAATCGAGATAACAGTGCCGATTCAAGAGTCATAGGCTTTGTGCCCAGAGAGGAGATTATTGGTCGCTCAAGCTCAGTGGTCTTCTCATTGGATTACAACGATTATTATCTGCCACGGCCAGATCGCATGATGCGCGCGTTCTAACTTTTATTAAAATTACACTCTTAACGAGATATAAAAATGGCGCCCTTATCGGCGCCATTTTTATGTGATTACGAAGCGTTGTACGCTTACATCAAAAAGCTGAGGTAGCCCTGCAATACAATTAAATTAACTATATCGATAAAGAAGGCGCCGACAATCGGTACCACCATAAAGGCCTGAGGCGAGGGGCCGGTGCGTGACACCAGTGCGCCCATATTCATCACCGCCGTAGGAGTGGCGCCCATACCAAAGCCACAGTGACCGCCGGTGATCACCGCCGCGTCGTAGTTGCTACCCATAATTTTGAAGGTCACAAAATAGGCGAATACCGCCAGCACTGCGGTTTGTACCAACAGGATAATCAGTAAGGGGATCGCCAGATCCAAAATTTCCCACAACTTGAGATTCATCAAGGCCATAGACAGGAATAACGACAGCGCCACCGTACCTATTACATCGATACTCTCGGTATGGGGTTTATAACCTCGGGTCACTTCGGTGATGTTGGCAATGATAACCCCAAGAAATAGGGCATAGACAAAGTCCGGCATCTTGAGCCAATTCAGCTGATATTCGCTAACAAACACAGTAAACCATTTCGCGCCTGCGACGCAGATCAGCAGTACAAACAGGGTTTCGATGATTGTCTTGGCGGTGACTTGGTCCTCTTCGAGCTGATCATAGGTCACCAGTTGTGGATGTGTGGCGTGGTGCTTACGGCCCATGCCGTAGCTGGATACTAGATTGTGTTTGCCAATTAATCGCTGCGCTACGGGGCCGCCGATAATGCCGCCCATGACTAAGCCAAAGGTGGCCGCCGCCATCGCGAGCTCTAAGGTATTAATCCCGTAGTTTTCGGCAAAGGTTTGTGACCAAGCAACGCCAGTCCCATGGCCGCCTGACAGCGTAATCGAGCCGGCGATAAGGCCCAAGATGGGATCTAAGCCGAGGAGGCTGGCAAGACTCACCCCCACCGCATTTTGAATGACGATATAGATAGACGCTACACCTAAAAAGATAAACACTTTTTTGCCGCCACTGAGCAGTAACTTATAGTTTGCCGACAAACCTATCGTACTGAAAAAAATCAGCATTAAGGTGTTTTGCATGGGTAAACTAAAGGCGAGTGTGATGTCTTGGAAATGTAAAAAGGCCACGACGGCGGCGACGACCAGCCCGCCTACGATAGGTTCGGGAATATTGTATTGTCTAAAAACACGCACATGGCGATTGATGGAATGGCCAATAAACAGCACGAAGATAGCAATTAAGAACGACTCTAGTTCGCCAATTGTATAAGTGGTGTGCATGATAGTTCCTTAAAAATGGTTTGTGTGGGAATACCGCTGTACTCAAGCAGGCTGTACTAAAGCTGAGTGAGGGCGACCCATCTCGTTATTTAGCATTGACTAATGCTAAGTGTTAAACGCGCGATCTAAGGACAGATTCTTGTCAATCCCCAAGGTTGGAGAAGGAGTATTAAGCGCGAATATGAACCGTATTGGTGTGGTTGATCAGTATCGCCACAGAGGGGGCGAATACTGAAGATAATGAACTTGCTTGGAGCGTTAACTGTGCTTCAGTGCAGGCGCTAACACGTCAATAGCGATAAGCAAGAGGCGGAGAGTGTAACAGAAAAATGCGTTATTGTCGTTAAATTGTCTTTAAAATCATTGTTTTGCATTTATGTTTTTCGGCTGTTGCCAGATGCGAGCGCAGCATCGCCTAAAACCAAATCGATAAATAAATCGCCTTAGGGGATTTTTATCTCTGATTTTCAAGCCATTATTCAGCATGGCGTTAACCCAGTCTCACGCGCCTGGTAACATTTTATTCTCAAGCCTGTTACCGAAAATGCTGGAGTCGAAAAAAGCGATTAACTCGCGAGTACGTCCCTTAGT
Source organism: Shewanella decolorationis S12 (assembly GCF_000485795.1). Classification (GTDB taxonomy): domain Bacteria; phylum Pseudomonadota; class Gammaproteobacteria; order Enterobacterales; family Shewanellaceae; genus Shewanella; species Shewanella decolorationis. The sequence goes on along the minus strand of NZ_AXZL01000055.1, from coordinate 78,436 downwards.
GCAGGTTCGAGCCGCTCAAAACGGAAACTAAACCCCGCATCGAGCGCATGTTTGGGAAGCACAAATTGTCCTTCGATAAGTAATTCCGCCATTTCGCCCATGGCGAGTCGCAGCATAGCGGCTGGGGTCGTGATAAAGGTCGGGCGATTTAACACTCGGCCTAGGGTGGTGGCAAACTCGGCGTTACTGACAGGATTGGGCGCGGTGGCATTGAAAATACCTTCGCATTCGTCATGGTTGAGTAAGAAGTCTATCAGCGCCACCATATCCTGAATGTGGATCCAACTCATGCCTTGGCAGCCGTGGCCTATCGGTCCACCGAGTCCTAATTTAAACGGCGGCAACATCTTTGCGAGTGCGCCGCCATGGCCAAGTACTATACCCGTGCGTAGGATGCAGACGCGGGTTTTACTGGCGGCTTCTAGTGCGAATCGCTCCCATTTTTGACAAATCTCATGGCTAAACTCGGGATGTGGGGCCGCGGTTTCATCAATGGGGATGGCGCCTTGGCGGCCATAAAAACCGATGGCAGAACCACTTATCATTACCTTGGGCGGGTTGCTGCTGTTCAAAATTAGTTGGCTAAGCTTTGCTGTGGTATTCCAGCGGCTATCGCAGATGCGCTGCTTTTGCTGCGCGCTCCAACGTTTAGCAACAATGGGCTCGCCGGCGAGATTTATTACTGCATCGATATGATTTAAATTATCAATTTCATCCAAGGTACTTAGATATTGGTGCTGGGGGCCTAATAATTGCCGACTGCTGCCGGGGTGGCGGGTCAGCAAAACCAATTCATGTTGATTGGCTAAATGGGTGACTAATTGCTGGCCAATAAACCCACTTGCACCCGTTATCAATATCTTCATCGTCGAGTCCTTGGTGATAGTTTTCTATGATTATAAGCAATATACGATAACGGGCGAGTGGGGATCACTCTATTGGTGCTTTTGGTAACACAACTCCATCGACACCGAATCGGCAAAGCGCAGGGCGTGGGGCTTATCGATTTCGACACTGGCAAATTCGACCCAAGGGTGCTCACTGGCGATGGCTAGTGTCTGGCTGGTGAGGTTTTCAAGCAGTGAGAAGCGATTGTTTTCAATCAACTCAATAATTTTTTTTGTGATCGTACGATAATTCAGCGCATCGTCGACATTATCACTGTTGCGCGCCTTGTCGGCACAGTAGTGGATGACGACATTGACGATCACATCCTGCCGATTTTGGATTTCATCTTCTTTTATACCGATAAAAGTGCGCAGTCTTAAGTTTTTAATGCGTATAATCGCGGTTTCTGGTTTCATAATGACAATCTAGTTTTATGGCTTAGGTGATTGAGTTTGAGACTTTTCTTGGGCTAGCCTAACAACTTTATCAAAGATCAAGAAGGATTTTTACGCCATGACACGTTCCAATACGCCGTCTGCCGCTTACAAAGGTTTTGCCGTCATGGCCTTTGTGGTGATTATTTTGGCAGGGATAAAGGCCGCCAGCCCGATTGTTGTTCCCTTTGTGCTATCCAGTTTTATTGCGGTGATCTGTAATCCGGCGATTGGCTTGATGACCAAATACCGCGTACCTAAATGGCTCGCCGTGATCCTGTTGATGGGTTTTATCGTGTTGATGGGCTTGTGGCTGGCTTCGCTAGTGGGCAGCTCTATTAATGAGTTTTCAAAGCAGTTGCCGCAGTATCGCGATCAGCTGGTGGAGCAGTTTTCCTGGGTGCTGCATAAGTTGCAGGCGCTAAATATCCAAATCTCCAAGGAGCAAGTGCTGGCCTATTTCGACCCCGGCATGGCGTTGTCTATGACCACCAATATGCTCTCGGGTGTCGGCAATGTGATGGCAAATTTGTTCCTGATCATTCTGACCATCGTCTTTATGTTGTTTGAGGCGCAGTCTCTGCCGAAAAAACTGCATTTGGCACTGGATGATCCGGATATGCGTTTAAAGCAGATTGACCGTTTTCTGCAATCGGTGAATCAATATATGGTGATCAAGACCTTGGTCAGTTTAGCGACGGGCTTGATTGTCGGCGTGGGGCTTGCGTTTATAGGAGTCGATTACGCGCTGCTTTGGGCTGTTATCGCCTTTTTATTCAACTATATTCCCAATATCGGCTCGATTATTGCGGCCATTCCCGCCGTGTTGTTGGCCTTTATCCAATTAGGCCCCGCAGCTGCGGGCGGAACTGCGCTGCTGTACGTTGGGGCCAATATGGTAATGGGCAACGTAGTAGAGCCTAAATTTATGGGTCGCGGTCTTGGGCTTTCTACCTTAGTGGTGTTTTTATCGTTAATTTTTTGGGGGTGGTTGTTGGGCTCGGTCGGCATGTTGCTGTCGGTACCCTTAACCATGGTGGTGAAAATCGCCCTCGAATCCAGCAAGAGTGGTAGCTGGTTAGCCATATTATTATCCGACGATGTGGATGATAAACTGGTGGGCCAATCGACAAGCATCGCTCCGATTTCTGAACCTGTCGATACCCATTCAACAGATAATAAGTAGTAGATAATGCAACGTTTTATAGAAGCACTGGCGACGATTGAAGTCGGTGAGGATGCTGCGCGATTATTCCATGGCCGCGGCGGTTATTACCCAGGCTGTGAACATCTTTGTTTAGATTGGTTCGCGCCCGTGTTGTTATTGACCAGTTTTATTCCCCTCGATGCGGCCGAGTTGACCCGGTGCCAACAGGCGATTACAGCACGTTGGCAAGCGATACAGCCCAATCGGCCGCTAAACTTGGTGTATCAATACCGTAGTGGTGGTGAAACCTTTAGCCAAATACTGGTGGGTGAGGTGCCCGATCCCCATGTGGTTACCGAAAACGGCGCCCAGTTTCAGGTTCATTTATTGCGGGGACAAAACCACGGTTTGTTCCTCGATATGGCCAACGGCCGTGAATGGGTCAGGGCCCATGCACGCCATAAGAAAGTGCTGAATTTGTTTGCTTATACCTGTGGTTTCTCGGTGGCAGCACTGCAGGGCGGTGCCGATGAAGTAGTGAATATGGACATGAGTAAAGGGGCGTTAGCCATAGGCAAGCAAAATCATCTGCTGAATGGCTTTAGCGCGGGTGCCCGCTTCTTAGGGCACGATATTTTTAAGTCTTGGGGTAAGTTACGTAAGTTAGGCCCCTATGACATAGTGGTTGCCGATCCGCCGAGTAATCAAAAGGGCAGTTTCGTGGCGACTAAGGATTATGTGCGTTTGATCAAGCATTTACCGGAGTTGTTAGCCGAGAATGCCGAAGTGTTACTCTGTTTAAATGCGCCGGAACTCGATACCCAGTTTTTACGTCAGCAAGTAGAAGACGCCGCGCCTGCACTCGAATACCTTGAGCGCTTACCCAATCCCGCCGCCTTTGTTGATGTCTCTGAGGAGAAATCATTAAAGGTGCTGCGTTACCGCTTAAAGGCTTAAAGCCACTCCTCATAAAACGCCATAATAAGAGCTAGATAGGCCTTATGATGGCGTTTATGATGCTACTTCGCGCTTTATCCTGTTATCCTCTACCAAGCCAGTGAATAACCTAACCACTCAGAGCGTTGCGATTGCCTATGATGTTCAATGTCAAGACTGACATTATGCGTATCTCCGAGCATAAGCATTGAAATACCAGCATCTAACTTATCCTTTGCATCGAGTGGGATATTCATTCGAACGATAAACATATGGAACTCCAATATCTCAATCATAGCTATGGCTGGATTGGATGGTGAGTTTTGCGGCTTAACACTCATGAAAGCATTCAATCGACCTTCTATTCGCACCATTATTAATGTAGAGCTGATTATGTCTGTCTCACAGGATGCTTTGTGTGCAAGCTCATTATGGCTATGCAAACTGAAAGACTTTCAGCTATCTATACTTTTTAAAGGCTTTTTTAGCCTTTAAAGCCATTTTTATCTTTTAAATCGAAACAAAACTGAAAGTTTTCTGTAATTGCTGTTCTGGCTTTGATATACTCAGCGCCACGGAAATTCCCTTTCCTCATGGGCAAAATGTCAGCATAGAACGGCATGCCTTTGCGACCTTACAAAATCGAGCAGGAGTTGTTATGGAAGTTCATGAATACGAAAACGCTTACTACCAAGTTAAAGACGATGTAATGACGTCTTTACCTGAACAGAGCGAAGAAGAAGCGGTATAAGTTCTGTAAGCCAACAATTACAGTACGGGTTCTGAGTCTGAAGTAACAAATACAAGCACAAAAAAATCGCAACCTTAGGGTTGCGATTTTTTTATCTGATGTTGGATATCAAGCTGAAGGGAGTGATAAATCGTTTAACCATTCACCTTACGTTTTTCGGGCATGATCTCGACGATAATCCACTTGCCTGCGATTTTATGTAAACGAATCGTTCTGTCATCAATCCAAGGTTGTCCGCCCTTTAAGCCCTTCATTTTGACAACTACCATGACGTCTTTGGTGAACTTACGGAAAAAGTCGATATCAATATCATCAATTTCCATTTCGACATTGGTCATCGACAGGCTAAGCACATTACGTTGTACCGCGGCCGCGATATAGTAGTGGGTGAGTACCTCTTTGAGCGGCTCATTGACATACTGCTTGGCTTTTTCGACATCTCGCTCAACATAAATCGCACTAAAAAAACCAAGGCTAACTTCTTCTGGTGTTAGCACGGGTTGCTCTGTATTTGCAGGCTCGCCACAGCCAAACAAAAACAATAGTGAAAGGAAAAATAAGGTTCTCATGGCTTTTCGTTATAGGAATTTGTCATGAGTATCGCGATTTTAGCGGTCATGTTCAAGTTTTGTAATAATGGAGGTCACTGCCGAAAATACCTTGACTCTGAACTGCCGCTTATGGCATATCTTAAAGAATTGCTCGATTGGGTTATCCACAGAATCTGTGGAAAACCATGTTGAAGACTAGATGGATACTTTTTAAGTTGCTGATTGTATATTGTTTTATTTGCTGGTTAAAAAGTGACGCTTTTCTGAAGCCTGCTTCTTTTACCATTTCCTTGTGGATATTTTCTTAGATTTTCTCAGTCTATTCACAACCTGTGATTTTCAAGAAATAGCATTTTCATGGTGTTTTGTGGATATTTTAAGCGTTTAATGCTGCCCATTTTACAACGGATTATCAGCGGGAATAAAAAAGCACTGAACAGGTCAGTGCTTTTGTGATGATGCTTTAGCTGAGTATATTAGGCTTTGTTAGCATCGTTTTGTGACGCTTGAATCGCCGTCAGTGCGATAGTGTAGACGATATCGTCCACTAAGGCGCCGCGGGATAAGTCGTTCACAGGCTTACGCATGCCTTGCAGCATTGGGCCAATACTGATGAGGTCAGCACTACGCTGTACTGCTTTGTAGGTGGTGTTACCCGTGTTGAGATCTGGGAACACAAATACAGTCGCTTGACCCGCAACAGGGCTGTTAGGCGCTTTAGAACGAGCCACGTTTGGCATAACGGCCGCGTCGTATTGCAGTGGACCATCGATAACCAGATCAGGACGTTTTTCTTTCGCGATACGGGTCGCTTCACGCACTTTATCCACATCCGAACCAGTACCAGAGTTACCCGTTGAGTAGCTGATCATTGCCACTCTTGGTTCGATGCCGAAGGCTTTAGCAGATTCTGCCGATTGAATGGCGATATCGGCCAGTTGTTCAGCGTTAGGATCGGGGTTAATCGCACAATCACCGTAAACCAGCACTTGGTCTGGCATCAACATAAAGAAGATAGAAGAAACAAGGCTAGAACCCGGTGCGGTTTTGATCAGTTGCAGCGGCGGACGAATCGTATTGGCCGTGGTGTTTACCGCGCCAGAGACGATACCATCAACTTCGTTTTGCGCCAGCATCATAGTGCCGAGCACCATGTTGTCTTCTAACTGCTCTTTGGCAACGACTTCAGTCAGGCCTTTGCTGCGACGCAGATCGAGCATTGGTTCAACATAGCGATCACGTACATCATCGGGGTCGACAATCACAACGCCTTCGCCAAGTACTACGTCTTGTTGGGCTGCAATACGCAAGATTTCATCTTTTTTACCTAACAGCACGCAACGCGCAATGCCTCGTTCGGCACAAATCGCGGCGGCCTTGATGGTACGTGGCTCATCACCCTCTGGCAGCACCACGGTTTTGTGGGCGGCGCGCGCAAGTTCGGTGAGCTTATAACGGAACGCTGGAGGTGATAAGCGATGTTCCCTTGGAGAGTTTTTGGTCACGCTTTCAATCCAGCTTTGGTCGATATGGCTGGCAACGTATTCCTGAACTAAATCGATACGCACTGCATCATCCACCGGTACTTCGTGGTCAAAGCGTTGGATGTTTAATGAAGTCTGCCAAGTGTTAGTATCGATGAGGAATACTGGTAAACCTGTCTCGAAGGCCTGTTCACACAGTTTCAGAATTTCAGGCTCTGGCTCGTAGCTACCCGTCAGTAGCAGGGCACCAATCTTCACGCCGTTCATGGCGGCAAGGCACGCTGACACAATCACATCGGAGCGATCGCCTGAAGTCACCAGCAGTGAATCTGTCTTAATGTGGTTGACCATATTGGGCAAACTGCGGGCGCAGAAGGTGACTTTACGCAGGCGGCGGGTGTTCATCTCGCCGGCATTGAGAATGCGGGCACGTAAATGCTTAGCCAGATCCGATGCGCGTGGCGCGACCAAATCGAGGTTGTAAGGCACGCTACCTAAGATCCGCAGTGGGCTCTTACCCGGCAGTTGGAACATGATGGACGCATCAGAGCGTTGCACGCCTTGATGATCGAACACTTCCGATAAGTCTGGGCGCGCGCGACCTTCATCGTCCACCGGTGCACCAATCTTGTTGATCACTGCACCAATCAGACGTTTGTTGTTTTTGCCGCCCCATGAGTTGTAGGCAATTTCAAGGCGGTTCATCAGGCCTGTTGGCGTGTCGCTGCCGGGTGTGGCAATGAAAATCACGTCCGCGTCCATTGCCTTGGCGATAGCGTAGTTAACGTCATCGGCAAAGGGATGGTTGCGGGTAGGTACCAGACCTTCAACAATCAGGGTTTCGGTGTTGCTGGCGCATTCCGCGGCGCGGGCAATGATTTGCTCCATCAGCACATCAGTTTGGTCAGCGCGGATCAGTGCTTCGGCATGGGCCATATCGAAGGGCTCTAATGGATTAACCGTGGGCGATTTGCTTAAAATCGTGGTAGAGCGCTCTGGGCCATTATCATTAGGACGTAGCTGGGAAATGGGTTTAAAGAATTGGACTTTTACCCCGTGGCGCTCTAATGCACGCACCATACCTAGGCTTAAGGAGGTCAGGCCAACTCCTGTGCCTATGGGGATTAACATAATATTTCGAGACATAAAAACCTCTAAGTTCGATGGTTTTTGGCAGAGTAAGTCGTCTCTGCTGCTTTGCTTGTGTTTATTTAGCTGTAGGTCGCTAACAACAAAGCCGTTTGGCAGAGCAAACGGCTTGGATCATCTTATTATTTAGTAATGAGTTTAATCGAATCTTCGGCGATAACCCACTCTTCGTTGGTCGGGATGACCATGGCAACAGTACTGTTGTCTGTGGTGATGATGCCTTTCTTGCCGAAGCGGGCCGCTTTGTTTCGCTCACTATCGACATGGAAATTGAAGATTTGTAGCAGATTGAGCACTTTCTCGCGGATGAGATCGGAGTTTTCGCCGATACCACCGGTAAAGACCACGGCATCTAAACGACCGAGTGGCACAGTGTAAGACGCGATATATTTCGCCAGACGGTAGCAGAAGATTTCCAGTGCTAAGGTCGCGCCTTTGTGACCATCGGCATAACCTTCTTCGATGCCACGGCAATCGTTGGTCAGTTCAGAAATCCCTAACAAACCACTTTGCTTGTTCATCAGATTGTTGACTTCTTCCAGTGTATAACCCAGTTGGTGCACTAAGTGGTAGATAATTGATGGGTCGAGATCGCCACAGCGAGTGCCCATGACTAAGCCTTCAAGTGGCGTCAGTCCCATTGAGGTATCAACACTCTTACCGCCTTTAACCGCCGTCACCGAGGCACCGTTGCCTAAGTGCGCGCAGATCACATTGGTTTCTTCTAAAGGTTTGTTCAACACTTTAGCGGCTTCACGGCTGACAAACAGGTGGCTAGTGCCGTGCATACCATAGCGGCGGATACCGTGTTCACGGTACAGCTTGTATGGTAGAGCGTAGATAAAAGCGCGCTCAGGCATGCTTTGGTGGAATGCAGTATCGAACACCGCCACTTGTGGTAGTTTAGGGAAAGACGCAATGGCTGCGCGAATACCGATAAGGTGCGCAGGGTTATGCAGTGGCGCCAGAGATGAACACTCTTCAATTCCTTTAATCACATGCTCGTCGATGATCACTGAGCGGGTGAACTTCTCACCGCCGTGTACGATACGGTGACCTACGGCCTGAATTTGCGCGGCTAATTCAGGTTGACCGGCAAGGATTTTATTGACGATAAATTCAACGGCTTCACGGTGAGCGGTAAATGCACCTAAAGAGGATTCATGCTTTTCACCGTTGATTTTCCATTTAATGCGCGAGTCTTCTAAGCCAAAACACTCGGCTAGGCCAGAGATCTGATCGTCACCTGTTTGCGCGTCAATGACGGCAAATTTGAGTGAAGAGCTACCGCAATTGAGTACTAAAACCAGTTTATTAGACATGTGTAAACCTTTTGCCATTGTGTTTAAGTTAACGATTCAAAATCTTGGGAACGCTTGCGTAATTTGCCATCACAGTCTTGGGGCGCAGTGCCAGATTGTGCTATGGTAAAAGCAGTGTTCCTCTGTTGTAGGTGTCTAAAATTGAGTATCAATATTCTCAAAACCTTAGGTGACGGTCGTCGTTATATGAAGACGTGGCCTATGGTTAGACAACTGGGTTTGTATTTTCCTGAGTATCGGGTGGTACGCGCCACTCAGCTTGCCATTCTGGTGATGCCAGTGCTGGCGATTTTGGCGAGTGTGAGTCAGATTTATACCTATGGTTGGGCGTTTTTACCTCAAGCCATCACAATCGCGTTGTTCTTTATTAGCCTGCCGTTGCAGGGCTTATTATGGTTAGGCTGGCGTGCGCGCCATCCATTACCTTTATCGCTGTTCGACTGGAGTAATCAGTTGAGTGCGAAATTGTCTGCCATGGGCATTCATTGCCAATCCTTGGGCGCTAAGGCGTGTTACCTTGATATGGCGCTCATCTTAAAAATAGCCTTTGAGCGCTTAGATGCCAGTTATTGGGAGGAGCTTTAAGCCTCCCTTGGCGTCTTAATACACCGCATTAATCCCCTGTGAGCTAAACACGGCTTTAATTTTTTCCATGGTGTCGCGACTCGGTGGTGCGACGCCATCGAGTTGATAGCTTTCTCCCATCGCTTCCCACTTGTGTTTACCCAGTTCGTGGTAGGGCAGGAGTTCAACTTTTTCAATATTCTTCATGGGCTTGATAAATTCGGCCAGTTGTAATGCCGAGGCTTCATCGTCGGTAAATCCACCCACGACCACATAACGTATCCAGGTAGGCTGATTGCGTTTGGCGAGGTACTCGGCAAATTGCAGCGTTCTGTGGTTACTGACCTTTGTCAGTTCAATGTGTTTATCGTCATTCATTTGTTTGATATCAAGCAACACCAGATCGGTATGATCGAGAAGCTCATCAATCACTGGCGTGTACTTACGCACAAAGCCGTTGGTATCTAAACAGGTATGAATGCCTTCTTTTTTACAGGCTTTAAAAAGTTCGGCGACAAACTCCGCCTGTAATATGGCTTCGCCACCGCTGGCGGTCACACCGCCGTTGCTGGCATCGAGGAAGGGGCGGTAGCTAATGATTTGGCTCATTAACTCGTCGACCTGTACTTCTTTGCCACCATCAAGATCCCAAGTGTCACGGTTATGACAATACTGACAGCGCATTAAACAGCCCTGCATAAAGGTGATAAACCGTATGCCTGGACCATCCACTGTGCCAAAGGATTCCACTGAGTGGATCCGACCGGTAACTGCCATTGTGACTCCTGTTGAAATAAGTGAGGCTGTAGCACATTGTACTACAGCCTTACCTAATTTAGCTTACAGACCTTTTGTGAAAGTACGTGTGATCACGTCTTGCTGCTGCTCTGGGGTCAAAGAGTTAAAGCGCACTGCGTAACCCGATACCCGGATGGTCAGTTGTGGATACTTGTCAGGGTTAACGACCGCATCCTCAAGCATTTCACGGTTCATCACGTTAACGTTCAAGTGTTGACCGCCTTCGTGTCCTTCGTTGTGGGCGAAATATCCGTCCATCAACGCCGCGAGGTTAGTACGGCGACCGTCTTCATCTTTACCTAAGGCATTAGGCACGATGGAGAAGGTGTAAGAGATACCGTCCTGTGCGTGGGCAAAAGGCAGTTTTGCCACTGAGGTTAACGAGGCAATCGCGCCTTTCTCATCACGGCCGTGCATTGGGTTTGCGCCCGGTGCAAATGGTGCACCTGAACGGCGACCGTCTGGCGTGTTACCGGTTTTCTTACCATAAACCACGTTAGAGGTGATGGTCAGAATTGACTGAGTTGGGATAGCGTTGCGGTACATTTTACGGTCGCGGATCTTCGACATAAAACGTTCAACTAAGTCACAGGCGATATCGTCGACGCGTGGGTCGTTGTTACCAAATTTTGGATAATCACCGCTGATCTCAAAGTCGACGGCAATGCCGTTTTCATCGCGTACAGGTTTAACTTGAGCGTACTTGATGGCTGACAGTGAGTCGGCCGCGATTGAAAGCCCTGCGATACCGCAAGCCATAGTACGACGTACGTCTCTGTCGTGCAGCGCCATTAGCGCAGCTTCGTAGGAGTACTTGTCGTGCATGTAGTGAATAGCGTTCAGTGCCGTGACATATTGGGTTGCTAACCAATCCATCAGGCCGTCTAAGCGATTCATCACGTCATCGAAGTTCAATACTTCGTCGGTGATTGGGTCGGCTTTTGGCGCGATTTGGATTTTCAGTTTTTCGTCAACGCCGCCGTTAATCGCATACAACATGGTTTTGGCCAAGTTTGCACGGGCGCCGAAGAACTGCATGTGTTTACCCACAACCATTGGGCTCACGCAGCAAGCGATAGCGTAATCGTCAGATTGGAAATCTGGGCGCATTAAGTCATCGTTTTCGTACTGGATTGAGCTAGTGTCGATAGACACTTTCGCGCAGTACTTTTTAAAGCCTACAGGCAGTTTGTCAGACCAGAGCACAGTGATGTTTGGCTCTGGGCTTGGGCCCATAGTGTATAAAGTGTTTAAGAAACGGAAGCTGGATTTAGTTACCAGTGTACGGCCATCTAAGCCCATACCGCCGATTGATTCAGTTGCCCAAATTGGATCGCCTGAGAATAACTCATCGTATTCTGGAGTACGTAGGAAACGCACCATACGCAGTTTCATCACGAAATGGTCAATCATTTCTTGAGCTTGTTGCTCTGTGATAACGCCGTTTTTCAGATCGCGCTCGATGTAGACATCGAGGAATGATGAGGTACGGCCTAAAGACATTGCCGCGCCGTTTTGGCTCTTCACAGCGGCTAAGTAGCCAAAATATGTCCATTGAATCGCTTCTTTGGCGTTAGCGGCTGGGCGAGAAATATCGAAACCGTATTTAGCCGCCATGGTCTTCATTTGACCTAGAGCGCGGTGCTGCTCGGCAATTTCTTCACGCAGTTGGATAACGTTAGATAAATCTTCGCCGGCTTCAAACTGGGCTTGCAGTGAGCTGAACTGGGCAAATTTATCCTTCATTAAGAAGTCGATACCGTAAAGTGCAACACGGCGATAGTCACCGATGATACGGCCACGGCCATAGGCATCGGGTAAACCAGTTAATACGCCGGATTTACGACACGCCATGATTTCAGGGGTGTAGACGTCGAATACGCCTTGGTTGTGGGTTTTACGCAGTTCTGAGTAGATGTATTTTACATCGGCGTCGAGTTCGCGGTTGTAAGCGGCACATGAGCCTTCAACCATGCGAATACCACCGTTAGGTAACATAGCGCGCTTGAGCGGCGCGTCGGTTTGTAAACCAACGATAGTTTCTAAATCTTTATTGATATAACCCGCGTCATGGGAAGTGATGGTAGAGACCATCTTAGTATCAAAATCTACTGGCGCGTGGGTGCGGTTTTCTTGCTTGATGCCTTCCATCACTTTGTCCCACAACTGGGTTGTGGCTTCGGTGGCACCGGCTAGGAATGACTCGTCACCTTCATAGGGAGCATAGTTTTGTTGAATAAAGTCACGTACATTGACTTCAGATTTCCAATCGCCAGGGGTAAAACCTTCCCATGCGTTGGCAAACAGTTCAGTTTTGTCGGTCATCGTACTAATACCTTTTGGTTGAGATAAAGGTCATTGGCGCTCATGGGTAAACCATGTTGAGTATAGGCCAATCGCTATTTCCTGATTAAAGCTCCCTTCAAGATGACGCCCTATGATGGGAACTGGAACTTGGGGATGTTTATCGCGCCAAGTGTCTGTCTATTGATACCCGATAAGATGACAAATATTCGTTTAACTTGGATTATCGGCTATCGATAACTCTTTTATAAATTGGTAAGACCAATTATCCATGAGCATATTAACATAGCTCTTATTCTCTCGCATCTTAAACGGACGAGTTTGTGCCCAGTTGATCGCAAATTTGCTAGCGAGGTAGCATTTTTTTAGCACAATAAGGTTTAAAGCACGCTTTTGCTGGCCTAATGGCTGCCAATCTCATCGCTTATTTGATTGACTGTCGCGCTTTTAACCGACGAAAGCTATCACCGTATCGAATGATTTTAATTGTTTACGATTTAGGCGGCCTTTGGCCTGATAATGCAGTCGTCACAAAAGGCTCGTTTATACGGGATGCTTGGTGGTAGGGCATTTGACTGAAAATGAGCCGATATGAAATCGTTCCGTTTGAGGGGATAGAAAACATGATTGTTTTTCCTCAAATGAATGTAGCGCGAACAGTAGCGTCGTCAACAAGCCGTCATCTTGATTAGTGAAACTCGCCTTCTGTAAGGTTAAATCTGCTTCATCTTACCTAAAAATGCTCTTTAAAAGAGCAATGGCAAAAAGGTGAAAATCGACTAAAATTGGTATGACCAATTAACCTTTTATGTTTATGGCTTCAAAAATTTTACATTTTACCTGTGAATAACATCACGCTTTGGCAATCTGTGCTTCACAGCGAATACGATTTGTATGTTACAAAGCGTGACTTTAGTGAGTCATCATTTAAGCAAGTCTTAATGTAAATTTTGATTGGTTTGATCTGCGCTTGGGCGCTGTAGGAGAGACCTATGTTGCAAGTTCGCGTTTGTTTATCGGTTTTGGGAGTTCAGTTATGAAAGACTCACATGCTAACGCTCCACAGACATCATCAAATGGTCATGAGCCTGTGCAGGTTTCTTCGCATTTTAGTTGTTATCACCAGGCTGAAATTTACGGCAAAAGCAAAGTGGTTAAGGCGCCTTGGCAATCCTTTGGTTTGGCGGTATTTGCTGGCGCTTTTATTGCCTTAGCCTTTGTGTTTTATCTGACCGTCACTACTGGCGCGGGTGATAGTGCCTGGGGCTTAGTACGCCTCGTGGGCGGGATTGCCTTCAGCTTAGGCTTAATTTTGGTGGTGATTTGCGGCGGTGAGCTGTTTACCAGCTCAGTGCTGAGCAGCGTTGCATGGGCGCAAAAACAAGTGACTACCAGTGAATTGCTCAAATGCTGGAGCCGCGTGTATATCGGCAACTTTGTCGGTGCCATGTTAATGGTTGGCTTGATTATGGCGGCGGGTTTATATGAACTCGATGGCGGCAACTGGGGCTTAAATGCGCTAAAAGTGTCACAACATAAGCTACACCATACTTGGATACAGGCATTTAGCTTAGGTATTTTATGTAACATGTTGGTGTGTCTGGGTATTTGGATGACCTTCGCCAGCCGCGAATCCCTGACCAAAGCAATTTTGCTGATCCTCCCTGTAGCCATGTTTGTCAGCAGTGGTTTTGAACACAGTATTGCAAATCTGTTTATGGTGCCGCTTGGGATCACTATTCAATCGGTCGCCAGCCCTGAGTTTTTTGCTTCTTTAGGTGTGACCCAAGAACAATTTGCCGACTTAACCGTGGCACACTTCGTATTCAATAACTTAATTCCTGTGACCTTAGGGAACATTGTCGGCGGCGGTGTGATCGTCGGTCTCGGTTATTGGTGGATTGAGCAGGGCCAAATTGCCTTACCCGATCCGCAAAAATCCCATCAACCGCACTTTTTTGCGTCGCCCTTGCATACCGAAAAGGCGAAAAATAGCCAAGAGAGTAAGTAAGAGAGTTTGTAACTAAGCGAGTCAGTCGCTTAGGTTTGTGGTAAGTGTTCCTTGAGTGACTGTTTACCTTAGGCTTATAGAAATGCCCAGTGTGACTGGGCATTTTTTACTGTATTCGCCGTCGCAGACATTTTTATGCTGATTGCTTGTGTGTGATAGATGTAAGCATTTTGCGTATTCATGTAAGCGAATGAAGATTTTATGTACTGATTTACAGCGCTTTAGTTTATAGTGCGGCATTTTCCGTTTGACATAAAATGGCGCATCTATGACGACTCCACCCTCGACTCAGCCAACAAAAGCAGCTCAGACTGCTATGGCACCATCCGCTTCACATACTCCCTCAACCTTTCAAATGCCCGATACCTTAGTGATCATCTTTTTTGTGGCATTACTTGCGGGATTAATGACGTACTTTATCCCCATCGGCTCGTTTCAAACCCAAGAGGTGCATTATCTGGCCGATGGCGTCGATAAAGCGCGGACTGTGGTCGACCCTAGTTCTTTTGCCTATCAATTGGATGATGCGGGCGAGCCTAAATTGCAACCCGTAGCACTGTTTAAAGGCGAGGGCGGTGTTGGCTTTTTTAACTTCGCCTTTGAGGGCTTAACCTCGGGCTCTAAATGGGGCAGTGCGATTGGCGTGATCATGTTTATGTTGGTGATCGGCGGCTCCTTTGGGGTCGTGATGGCCACAGGCACCATAGATAACGGTATCTTAAAGTTAATCGATAAAACCCGTGGCAATGAAAAGTTATTCATTCCGGTGATATTTACGTTGTTTTCCTTAGGCGGCGCCGTGTTTGGCATGGGAGAAGAGGCCATTGCCTTCGCGATTATCATCTGCCCACTCATGATCCGTTTAGGGTATGACGGCATTACCACTGTGATGGTGACCTATGTGGCGACCCAAATTGGTTTTGCCAGTTCTTGGATGAATCCCTTCAGTGTGGCGATTGCCCAAGGGATTGCGGGGGTCCCAGTCCTTTCAGGCAGCGAGTTTCGCTTCCCCATGTGGGCTGGATTCACTTTGCTTGGCATTGTTTTTACCATGCGTTACGCCCATCGTATTCAGCAGCAACCCCATCTTTCCCATAGCTATCAGTCTGATGCTTATTTCCGTGAGCACCATGCTAATACAAAGCTCGAGAGCCGCTTTAATCTTGGGGATGTATTGGTGCTGTTGTTGTTAGTGTTAACTATGGTATGGGTGATTTGGGGCGTTGTGGCAAAGGCATGGTTTATCCCCGAGATCGCTAGTCAGTTTTTTACCATGGGTATAGTGGCCGGCGTTATTGGCTGCGTGTTTAAGCTCAATGGTTTAACGCTTAACAGGGTGGCGCAGAGTTTTAACGACGGCGCTAAAACCATGTTAGAGCCAGCACTTTTAGTGGGATGCGCCTCGGGGATTTTACTGCTCCTTGGTGGCGGCGCTCCGACGGAACCGAGTGTGCTTAATTCGATACTGAACAGTGCAGGTGGGGTGATTGGCCATCTGCCGGATGCACTCTCGGCGTGGTTTATGTTGTTATTTCAATCCGTATTCAACTTTTTTGTGACCTCAGGATCAGGGCAGGCCGCATTGACTATGCCACTGATGGCACCTCTCTCTGATATCGTCGGTGTAACGCGCCAGGTAGCGGTATTGGCCTTTCAACTCGGTGATGGTCTCACCAATATTATAGTGCCCACCTCTGCCTCTTTAATGGCGACCCTTGGCGTATGCCGCGTCGATTGGGGCAACTGGTTGAAATTTGTCTGGCGTTTTATGTTGCTGCTGATGTTGGTCTCAAGTGTGCTGGTGATAGGGGCGCACTATCTAGAATTTAACTAGGAGCGAGGATTTAGCTAAGCGTTAGGGATAACCTAAAACAGCGGGTAAATAGGCTAAGGGCTAACTCAGTCGAACGGTGAAAAAGGAGATAAAAAAACGGCATCCGAAGATGCCGTTTTTGTTGATACTAATTTATATTAGAACTTTTGAGTATAAGTCATTGTGTATGTACGTCCGTATAGGTTGTACAGTGATGAATCATATTCTAAATCAGAGTTTAGTACTGGGTCTTCGTTAGTTAAGTTACGGATACCCAAGCCAATTTTACCATTCCAAGACGTGTTATAAGCGTAGCTTAAGTCAAACGTTGTTTGGGACGTTAAGTGACCGATTTGTTGATAGGTCTTAGGATCGGTACGTTCTGCTTGACTGTCGATATATTGAGAAATAATCGACGCTGAATGTTCACCGTAAGTCCAGTCAATTGCCCAAGTGAAACGAATTTGTGGCATGCCATTGCGACCAATCTTATCGTTTACTGGACCGTCAAAGTACTCTTCTTCGTCATAGTTCAATACGTAAGTTAAATCGTAGCTGGTGCCAAACTCACCGATTGCTGTTTCAAAACCTGAGTAAGTGATGTTGAAGTCAATACCTGAGGTTTCAAAACCATTACCGTTTGCTTTTGGTGTAGTTGCGGCCAGTAATTTACCATCTGCAGTGTTACCAGCACGGACAATTTCACCACGGCTTAAGTTGCCATAACCTACTTTTTGTTCTTCTTTTAACAGTGAGTCTAAAGACACAAAAGTGATTACATCATCAATCTTCAGGTTATAGTATTCAACTTTAGTGCTTAGGTTATCAGTGATATCCCACACTAAACCTAAGTTGTAGAAGTCTGATGTTTCAGGATCAAGCTCTTTGTTTGCTTTACGTGTCACGTCATACTGTTTTGCCTTACATTCAGCAACAGGCGTGCCTTGTACGTCGCAGTAGTGGTAGTCAGTCGCAGTATCTGCACTAAATGCATCTGCAGCGAGTAAGTCAGATAATGACGGAGCACGGAAACCTTGTCCCCAAGAAGCGCGGAAAACAACACCATCAATAACTTGGTATCTTAATGCAACTTTAGGCGTAGTCGCTGAACCAAAGTCTGAGTATTTGTCGTAGCGGTAAGCTAAGTTCAACTCTAAATCTTCAGTTACAGGGATGATAGATTCCGCAAATACAGCGTAAACATCACGATCGCCTGATGAACCATTACCAGATGAACCAATAACATCACCGGCAGCAGTTTGCGCATCTACGTTCGCTTCGTATTTGTATTGAAGTGCTTCGGCACCCACATACCAACCAATGTTACCCGCTGGTAGTTCAATGGCCTCAAAGTTCACACCAGCATTCAGACTTTGGAATTCCATGATGTCTTGCTTGAGTGTTTGATGCGCCATGTCGGCGATAACAGAGGCAGAGTTACCTTCTGGACCGAAATTAAAGATACCGTCTTTAACATATTTTTCTACAGTCGGTCTGTGAACATAACCAGTACCATAGTTGCTGTTTTCAGCTAGGTTATAGTGGTAAGTCACATCCCAACCAAAGCTATCGTGACTACCCACTAATCCTAATTGAATATCAGTGCTGTAATCGATAGTGTTGGCATCGCGAGTCCCTACATCGGTAAAACGATAGTAAACACGGCCCGCATTTTGGTTTTTGTTTACACCAGTCATGTTGCCAGCGGCATCATAGTTTTGAACGTCTACTTGACCTGGAGCAACGTTGAACCAACCTGCGGCCGGGGCATATCGACCGAAGGTTTCATTGCGCGCGAAAAGGCCCTGTCCTTTGAAGGTAATTTCATCAGACAGTTCATATTCACCATTCACATAACCTGCAGTGTATGAACGTGCAGCATGGTCAGCAGCTTCTGAGGTATAGTCATAACCACAAACATAGTCACCACTACCTGCATCATAAATGTGGCCGCCGCCAACCATTTTCGGGTTATTACACGCAGTAAGTGGTTGGAAACCACCAGTCGTCATATCTAAGAAGTTACGGGCATAGATAGACACACCAGTGGTATCATCAAACTTAGGTGCTAAAACGTTGGTTGAGCTAGAGAACCAACGGTCACGTTGATAAATGATTTCACGATTTAAGTGTTCAAATGAGAAGGTCACGTTACCTTTTTCACCGACAGTACCACCCACAATGTGGGCTTTCCATTCTTCACCACCGTCCTGTGTCGGTTGTGTTGCTGTCGCTGAAACTTCTAGGCCTTCATAACCCTGTTTCAAAATAATGTTAACTACACCTGCTACCGCATCTGAACCATAAACCGCTGATGCGCCATCGGTTAACACTTCAACACGTTCAATCGCCGCAGTAGGGATAGTGTTCAAGTTGACGGCAGTACCACCTAAAGTGGGTGAACCAGGCATACGTTTGCCATTTAATAATACTAATGTACGGTCTGAACCTGCACCACGTAAGTTAATCGTGGCTTGAGACTGAGCGCTGCTACCTGAACGTTCAGAAAAAGAACCGAATGAGTTTAAGTTACTTCTTCTTAGAACATCAGTAATACTTAATTCGCCGGTCTTTTCAATTTGTGAAGCATCAATTGTAGTGACAGGTGAAGAACCTTCTAGATCGGTACGCTTAATACGTGAACCTGTTACTTCGATACGTTCAACTTTAGCACCATCTTCAGCAGCGATGGCTACAGAAGTTGATAATGCTGCCGTGGTCGCACCACCAATTAACGCAAAGCGAATCGCTTTAGCTAATACTGAATTAGCACGCATGTTATTCTCCCTAACTCTTATTTATTATTTCGTTTTTATTTTATTAAAAGGATTCTTTTGTAAATTAAAGAGTGTTCCTTTTAATTAGGTTCAGGATATAACCACAAGAATATAACAAGTGCAACAGTGTCAAGTTTTAACGAAATGTTAATTTTTGTTGTTAAAACAGAACAAACATGCGCTTCATCCCATTTTTGATATCTTTTATTATGTTTTCTATGATTAAAATGTTTTTTAATGGTTTAATTTGTTTAAAATTTGTTGTTTTTCGTTTTGATTTTGTTTGTTTTTGTTTTCTATTTTGGTTTTGGTGACATTTTAAATTTATTTCTTAATGAAAATATTATTTTATAGTCTATTGTACTGTTTGGTTTGATGGTTTTGAACTTAAGTTTAATTTAATGTTTGGTGTATCGTTTATTTTTTTGCTAAGCATGATGTTTAATCAAAAAGGTATATATCTATTTTTGGTTGAATTTTTAACATACTCCGTATCGTTATTTTGATGAATGTTAAATAGATAAAAGGAGTGAATATAAATTCACTCCTTTTATTCTGTATGTTATATTATTGGTTTGCTTATTAATTAATCTATTTTATTATACGGTTATCTATACTGATTATTTAAGCTCAACATGGTGGCTGGTAAAAATATAATCAATTGGGTTGGGTATGTAATGGGCTAAATACCGTATAACGACATAACAAACGACCAAGGTGGCAACCCCAAGTTCGAAGTCTGCAAGTAACCTTACCCATTGGGTGAGGTCGCTCATTTGACTAAATTGCGCGAGCCAGTGGGCGGTTTTAAACAGTGCTGTCGCGCCGATTACCATGGGAAAGGTGAACGCAGCATAGCCTGGGCTAAAGGGCAATTTGAGTAGATGGAAAAAAGCGAGATAAATCACAGCTGTCATCAATACTGCAATACTGGCCAATACGGCGACTAAGGCAATTGATGGCTGCTCGCACACGGTTAGGTAACCTGCAAGTGATAAGCTGGCTGGCGCAGCGAGGATGGCAATGGTGGGTTTAGCTGCATCGGGCACGGCCTGACAGAAGATTAATCGATAGAGCATCAATGGCAACATGACTAAATATGCGATCATACCGAAAGCTAGGATCAAGTTCACTAACCAAGGCGCGCCATTACTTGGGAAGGATACTGCCGCGACTATGATACCAATAGGTGGTACAAACCAGCTAGGGACCATATGCTCGAGTTTGAAGTCGATAGCGCGGAAGTAGATAAAAGCGCCTAGAAAGATGACATGGATAGCAATGGCGGTTAGCCAAAGGATTAAGCCTGCATGGGGGAAATAATGGCCGAGTAGGTTTGAAACCACCATTAACGCCATGGCGAATGTCGGGATTACGCTACCGACAACGGGATGGCTGAGTTCGTTCTTCAGCACTGTGGGATGCAGTATAAATTTTGCTGCAAGCAGTATTAGTAAGACAGAAGCAATAACGGCTCCCGTCAATTGGCCCCAACCATTGAGTGAGGGCATCACACTCTCCCAGGTCCAACCTAAGCTTGCAATCGCAAGGGCGAGGCCGCCCATAGGGCTAGGTAATTTTGCTGCCTGTGCCGTCCAACGTTTACGTTTTGAAGTCATGTTCGTTACCTCTCAACACTGACATTAATTCGATGTATCTATTTGTTAATGTCAGTGTATGACTGAGGTGTTGATAAATAAAATTGATTAATTTTATTCGTAGATTCAAATTTAATTACTTTCAAGGTTTGCGTTTACAACGCAGCAAAGTATGCCCAAGACCAAGGTTGTCAGTGTCTTCATCGACGTATAAACCTGCTTGATGTAGTAACTTTATCAAGTCCTTAGAGTGGTACATACGGCTATTACCATTGGCTATTGCAGTAAAATACAAGCTCGTCGCATTGACGCAATAGGCTGAGGCGGCGGAGGGTTGCCTGTCCCAGAAGGTTTCGACAATGAATAACTGGCTGTTTGGTGTCATCGCCTGAGCGGTACGTTGCAGAATGCTGAAGATTTGCTCTTTAGAGAAGCAATCGAGGAACTGGCTCATCCAATAGGTATCGGCGCCTTCGACAAAGGGACGTGATTCATCGAGCAAATCGGTGGCAAAGCTGTGGATCCGCTCGGCAAATCCATGCTTGGCGGCATTGTCTTTGGCAACGGCTAATTGCCCAGGGAAGTCCATTATAGTGACTTCTACTTCAGGGTTAAACTCACAGCAGCTTAGCGCCCATTTACCTGTATTTCCGCCAATATCGACTAAGTGCTTGGGAGAGTGGGCAAACACTAAGGGTAAAATCTGTGGAAAAGCATGATCAGAATAATAGTGATCGAAGGTAAACCAGCTGTCCTTAGCATCAGCTGGTAAATCCTTAAGGGCGGGGTAAATCGTTTGCCAATCACCAAATACCGCTAAACCCGCTGGTTTACCCTCGACTAAGGCTTTATCGAGTTGAAACAGACCTTGATAACACACGTCCTGCACAAAATTGAGGTTAATGGCCGCCATATCATCGTGCAGTAAAAAATAGCCTGTTTTATCGAGCACATAGGCATCGCCATTGAGCCATACCAGCCCCATGCTCAATCCCATATCGAGCAACACGCCAAGGGCGTATTCGTTTAACACACTGGTTTGCGCGAGTTGAGCAATGTTCAGCCCTTGTTCGCCTGCTCGGTCAATGGTGGCTAATACTTCAAACTTCAGTAGGCAATGGGCTACCTGAAAGCTAATAGGTGCAAAGGCGATCTTTTGCGCCTCAAACTTAGCATCAAAGGCTCTTAATTCTTTCGGCGAGTGGTAAAAAGACATAAAAAACGGGCGTTAACATTGAGGAGGCCTATTTATAACGCACTGAATTGTTAAAGCTAGTTTGGCACGGGAAAACTATGAGCTGCGTCCTACTTAATCTATGGATCAATATCATTGGTGAATGATATCTAGTGAATGAGGTTCGTTATTTGGGAGGTGTTCGAGACTCAATGGTGCATGGTTTAGCAAATTGCTACAAAAAACTGAAACCTCAACAGGCTATAGCAGTAAGTGTTACACTGGAGGAAAAAGTAACCGAAAACGCTGGGGCAATCCCCTAAAAACCTTAACGCACACAGGATGTTAGTTATAAAAATACCCAGCAGTGCTGGGTATTTTTGTCAGCAAACTTGACCGCTTACTGAATGTTCTCTTCGTCTCCAAACTGGCCTTGGAACAGTACAGACGATAAGTAACGCTCGGCAGCTGAAGGTAGGATAACCACAATGTTTTTATCCGCAAACTCTGGCAGAGCCGCGATGCGGTTCGCCGCAACCACAGCAGCACCAGAAGAAATACCGACTAAAATGCCTTCTTCTTGCATTAAGCGGCGCGCCATGTCGATGGCTTCATCGTTGGTGACGGTTTCTACGCGATCGATTAACTCAAGATCTAAGTTGCCAGGGATAAAACCTGCGCCAATACCTTGAATTTTGTGTGGACCCGGTTGCACAGGTAATCCGGCCAGAGTCTGGGTGATAACTGGCGAGTCAGCGGGTTCTACCGCAACAGAAGTAATGGCTTTGCCAGCAACTTTTTTCAGGTAACGGCTCACGCCAGTGATGGTTCCACCTGTACCCACGCCCGCAACAAACACATCCACAGCACCATCGGTATCGTTCCAGATCTCTGGACCTGTGGTCTTTTCGTGGATTTCAGGGTTTGCAGGGTTATTAAACTGCTGCAGCATAATGTATTTTTCAGGCGCTGATTGACGGATTTCTTCCGCTTTATCAATAGCACCTTTCATGCCTTTTGCGCCTTCGGTCAGCACTAGGTTTGCACCTAAGGCTTTAAGCAGTTTACGACGCTCTAGGCTCATGGTGTTTGGCATAGTTAATGTCAGCTTGTAACCACGGGCGGCCGCCACATAGGCTAAGGCAATCCCAGTGTTACCTGAGGTAGGCTCAATCAGTTCGTGATCTTTGGTGAGCAGGCCTTTTTTCTCGGCATCCCAAATCATATTGGCACCGATACGGCATTTGACACTGAAACTTGGATTACGTGCTTCGACCTTTGCCAGCACTTTACCTTGGCTTACGCGGTTTAAACGCACTAACGGGGTGTTGCCAATAGTATATGAATTGTCTTCGAAAATTTTGCTCATGGATTGCTTGCTCCTATGTTTGCACTACTGAATCATAATCACCTGTGGCGCATTTAGAAGTGATTGTTTGTTCTTCTTTATTCGATTTGGTTATTAAAGGTAATTCTGTTATTTCGCAAAGCCGGATTGGCACTGACGTTAACTGTGTTAACCTCTTGCTAACATCAATAAAAATAACCTGTAAATAAGAATAACCACTTGATGTGTCACTTATAAAACTTCTATCGGAATCGGATTGCTACCCACATGAAGCAACAACAAACGGACTTGGGCAAAGATCCAAGAACTATGGTCACCCCTAAGGCATTCACTATTGCCGAATCGGTACTTTACACCCCATTAGCGACGCCATTTAAGCGTGCGCTGGCGATGTTAATCGATGGTTTATTTATCACTATTTTAGCCGAACAAATGGATTGGCTGTTTGTTCTGCTGGTGGTGGGGATTATTTATATTGAGAAACGCAGTCGTCAGTTTGGTCGATTACTCAAATGGGGCCTCTATGCCGCCATGCTGGGGTTGATGCTCTTTAGCTCGGCGGGGAATTTGTGGAACTTCCATCAATCGAGTAAAACTTCCCGCGAAAAGGTTTCTGCCCCTCAAGATATTAATGCTGTTGTTAAGGCGATTCCAGATCTTGTCTCCCTTGGACTCTGTGAAAATACCGATTGTGCCCGTGAACAGATCCGTGCTTTGCAGCAAACGCTCGAAACTCAGACGCTCGAAAATGTGCCCATTGAGGGGATGTCGGCAGTTGAGCGCCGCGATATGGTGTTAGATACTTTAGATAGCACGGAGTTATCCGAGACCGATAAAGCACTGTTACGTGATGAAATTATGGCGGGTAGTCTCTGGCCCGAGGTAAAAGGGGGCGAAGTCACCCTAGATTCAACCAAGGGCTTAGCTAAAAATTCAACCAAGGATTCAAGCACATTACCACCTTCTTCAAAGCCAAATCAGTCGCTCGCAAACCAATCGCCCGATGGCACGCATGAAGCTGTTTCTGCACCTGAGTCAATAACCGATGGATTAGCCAACGCTCAAACCGATAATCGAGCGGCAATGGAAAATGCTCCCTTAGTTCCTGACATCAATCTCAATCCAGCACATCAAACCGAAAGCCCTAACAGTGAAGCCGATGATGAAGAAGAGAGTGACACTCGCAGTGTGCTAGCGTGGATCAAAGGCTTTATGAGCGATATGGGCTTAGGTTTTGGCTGGGCCGCATTTTACTTCACTGTGTTTACCGCCAAATTTGATGGTCAGACCTTAGGCAAGAAACTCTTAGGCATCCGCGTTATCCAACTCGATGGCGCTAAAATCAGCCTTTGGGGGGCATTTGGCCGTTATGGCGGTTATGCTGCGGGCTTCACGACGGGCTTACTGGGCTTTATGCAGATATTTTGGGATGCCAATCGGCAGGGGATCCAAGATAAAATATCTTCCACAGTCGTGATAGACTTAGCGCAAATGCATAAAAAGCAACAATTAGAGCAGCAACAGGCGCAGGCTGAACACGCATTGGCCGCCGTGCCAACACAGAATAATGCGACGTCTGCTCACCTTACAACAAGCACCCGTTCGGAGCACCTATGAAACAGGTCGTTATTTCTGGCAGCGGTTTATTTACGCCGCCACACAGTATTTCTAATGAAGCTTTGGTGGAGAGCTTCAACGCTTATGTAGATATGTTTAACCTTGAAAATGCAGGATTAATTGAGCAGGGCCATGTTGAGCCGCTGTCTTATTCCTCCAGTGAGTTTATCGAGAAAGCCTCGGGCATCAAACACAGATATGTGATGGTTAAAGACGGCATTCTCGATCCTGAAATCATGATGCCACTTATTCCTGAGCGCAGCAGTGACCAGTTATCTATGCAGGCCGAAATTGGGGTTGAGGCGGCAGTGATGGCGCTTAAGCAAGCGGATGTGAAGGCCGAGCAAATCGATTTAGTGATCGTTGCCTGTGCTTATACGCAGCGCGCTTATCCAGCGATGGCAATTGAAATCCAGCGGGCACTCGGTACCCGTGGCTATGGCTACGATATGCAGGTTGCCTGTTCTTCAGCAACCTTTGCTATTGTGGCCGCCGCTAATGCTATTGCGACGGGCTCGGCGTCGCGCGTGTTAGTGATTAACCCCGAAATTTGTTCGGCGCAGGTCAATTACCGTGATCGTGACAGTCACTTTATCTTCGGCGATGTAGCGACCGCCATGGTGCTCGAAGAGCAAAGCCTAGTGGCCGCCAATAAGGGCTTTAACATTGTTTCAAGTCGTTGTTTTACTGACTACTCGAACAATATTCGCAGTAATTTCGGTTTTTTAAATCGCTGCGACCCAAGCTCGGCGCATCAGGCGGATAAGTTATTCCATCAGCAGGGCCGCAAAGTTTTTAAAGAACTGTTGCCGATGATTTATCAGCATTTAGACGAGCATCTGGCCGAGCAATCCCTTACACCACAGTCCTTTAAACGTTTGTGGTTGCATCAAGCCAATATCAACATGAATCAATTTGTGGTGAAAAAACTGCTAGGGGATGAGGTAACGCCAGAGCAAGCGCCCGTGGTGCTCGATGAGTATGCCAATACCGCCTCCGCAGGCTCTGTGATTGCCTTCCATAAATATTCCACTGACTTTAATGCGGGCGATTTAGGGCTATTAAGTTCCTTTGGCGCGGGCTACTCTATCGGTAGCGTGATTTTGCAAAAACGCTAAATCGACTCAGGCCCCATTGCCAGCAATGGGGCCTTCGCTTTTATATTAGCATATTGATTAAACGGCTTGATGCGGTACCTTAGCCGAAAATGCCTTTACTCAGACAAGGCAGTTAGCTGCCTAAAAAACACTTTTTTAAAGCCTCAGTTGCAATGCGAGAACCTGTCACCATGACGCTTCTTTACCCTGATTCGGATATTCCGTTTCATCCCAATCCTGGCTGGTTTCTTGGCGCCTTTAATTGTTATGACTGTGAGGAAACGCTCGGGGAAACACTCAATCGCTACGATCCTTTAGACTCTGCGCAATTGCAAGCGCTGTACGATGCTTATGTGTTTGATGAGTTTAGTGAAGAGTTGGGATTTACCTCTGCCCACAGGGTCGCGATGGCGACAAATCTAATCGCTGCGCTGAGTGAGACAAAGCATGATTTCACCGATTATTTAGCGATTGATGAGAGCGAGGAGGAATGGTGTTTTCCTTCAGCGTGGGTATTCCCTAAGCCACGCTATCCCTTTGAGCAGGCGTATCTTGCGCTGCTGCGACATTGGGGCGCGGAGCTCACCGAAATCGGGATTGCACTTCCCAGCCCAAGCTTATTGGGTATTTATGAGTCTTAGTTAGAATCTCGATTTAAGCCCACAAGCCTTGTTGTGGGATTTATGCAAAATCTTTCAGCCTAGAGCAACCAGGCGTAGCTTAGCTTCATAAAATAGGTCTTCTCATCCCGAGTGAGCCGCGTGAGTTCATCATCCGAGATTAAACTGTCGGAATAGCCCAAATAGAACACGCTCTGGGGATTGAGTTTGTAGCCATAGAGGATTTCATTACCTAAGTGTGCCTCTTTGCTATCGGGTATCGAATACAAATACTGCGCAAGATTACGCTCGATTTGGGTGTAAATGCTCGATAGGCGAATAAAGCTGTGCAGACTCAGTTGCCAGTGCAGGCGAACATCCGAGAGATTTGCGGTAAAGAGTTTATCCTGCTCGACTTCCATATGTTGATATTGATGGGAAACATCTACCGACAGGCCGTTGGCAATTTTCCATTTAAACATCGGATTGATTAAGGTTTTTGTGCCTAAGCGATCGTTAAGAAAGTCAATCTCATCGCCGTAATGGATCTCCAGCTCAAGGTTGAGGGCAGAGGTGGGCGTAATTGCGCCGTAAAGCCAGCCTTGGGTTTCTTGGTATTGATTGCTGTTACCTAACACCGCCAGTTGCGCGCTGTCATGGCGTGGGCCGACGCGTTCACGGGTTTCTATCCCAAAAGATAGCTCGCTCTGCAGCGCGCCATACATTTCCCAAAAGATCTCAAACTCTTGCTCGAGCTGCTCCCCGGCTTGATTGTGGGTGATATCCCAGTCGCCACCGAATTTAATCTTGTTAAATACGGTTTCGGGATACCAAATTAAGCCTCCACCGGCCATAAAGGTGCGGTAATCAATTTTTTCCACAAAGCCTAAATCGGCACGAAAATTAGGGGAAACATCGTGATATTCACTGTAGGCAAACCAATCGCGGGCATTGTGTTCATAGGTCAGTTGATACAGGGCGCCACTGAAATCCCGATCCGATTGGCTTCGTAACACTTGCTCATTCACTTGGCATTGGCCGAGCTCACAGCTTAATGGCGTTTGGCCGCAAAGCAGCCCTTCTGTGAGTTCTCCCTCCACATTGCCACAAAATTGTTGGTACAGGGCCGTGGGGTAACGTGTCTGGGAATGGGCGACCTGAGCGGTAAAGATATCCTGGGCTGTCGGTTGGTATTTCGCATCTAAGCTCATGACATAATTATGGTAATCATTTTGCTCGGCAAATTCAGTTAGTTGATTGTCGGCACTGCTCTTTGCCGTGATAAGACCACCAAAGGAGAAGGTTTTATCCATGTCGAAGCGGTAACGCGCCGCCAAGTTAAGGCTTTCTTCCCCTAAGGTGGTGACCTCAGAACTTAAATTACCCGGCATCAAAAAGGTCGTTTGGCTGTCATTGGCGGCCAGCAATGCCCAAGTGTGTTGCTCGGTTTGGCTGGTGAGTTTCAGCCCATAGTCCGGCGATACAATATTGCGGGTATGCAGCAGATTCACTTGGGTATCGAAGTAGTCTTTATTGTCGAGGAAGAAGGGGCGTTTCTCATCAAAAAACAGCGCAAAAGTGCTGTTGATATCGAGCTGTCCAGCATCGGACTCCACCTGGGAGAAATCGGGATTAATGGTGGCATTTAGCAAGGTGCGCGAGTTAATGCCCCAGCGCAAATCGAGCCCAGGCTCATAGTTACTCTCGGTTTGCCAGCCATTTGCGCTTTTTTGCTCATTGCGATTGGCGACAAAGGACGGAGTAATTTGCAGGTCTTGTCCTTGCTTGGCGGAGGCTAAGCCCGTGGCGACGCCGAGCTGACAGAGCTGGCAACTGATGTTGCGATCGATTTTGTGGGTGGAGATGCGATAATTTTCATTGCGAGGATAGTAGCGAATAAGCTCAAATCCCCATTCTTGAACAGGCTTTTTATCGTCAAAGTTAAATAGTCGTAATGGCAGCTCGACTTCCACCTGATAACCCTCGGCGGTGATTTTTCCGGCGGTTTTCCAAATGCCGTCCCAAGCTTCGCTCTCTTCGCCCGTGAGCTCATTCTCTATCGAGTCTAGTTGCACGCCCACTGGGTTGATAAAAAACTGATAGGCCAAACGCGCGTTGTTAAAGGTATCGAGCTTGATCCCCACCAGATCGTCGCCCCAGAGATTATCCCTGTCCTTGAGTGTGGCGCGAATATGTTGTGGCTGACTGTCTTTAGCGGTAAATGCCACAAATAGGCTGGTTTGGGTCGCGTAGATTCTGGCCTCGGTGTAAACGGGCGCCGCGATGTTTTCACCGGGTTGAGTCTCATAGCCTAGCTCGACCTGCGCCGCGTGCTGCCACACCGCCTCATCAAATTCGCCATCAATATTGGCGGCATCCTCTAAGGTCGGAATCGTTAATTGAAATTGGCTAACTGAGCCGGCCTGACTTGGCAAACTGAGAAAAACCATGCTCGATAGTAGAAAGGGGAGAAACGTCTTCAACAACTGGGCCCAAAATAATCCGTAAATAACGCGCAGTGTGCCAGAAGTTATTAGTTAACAAGAATGAGTAATTGTTACAAGGATTGTATTTGGATTGAGTTAGAACCAAAGTGCACTGGATGGCGGTCATCCAGTGCGATAAGGATGATTATTCAGGTGCGACCACAGGATTACGGTAAGCTTCGCGGTACTTATCGACCCACATGGCGGTGGCACCACAAATCGCCACTGGCATCACGATAAAGTTGACGACGGGGATCATCGAAAACAGGGTTACAGTCGCACCAAAGGTAAAGCTGGTGCCGCGGGTTTGATTAAGGGCAAAGCGCATATCCTTGAAGCTCACCTTATGGTTATCAAAGGGATAGTCACAGTATTGAATCGCCATCATCCAAGCGCTGAATAAAAACCACAGGATAGGAGCTAAGGTTTGCCCCACCATGGGCACTAAAAACAGCAGCAAAAACACCAGCGCACGGGGCAAGTAGTATTTAAGTTTGATCCATTCACGGCCGAGAATGCGCGGCAAGTCTTTGACTATGTCCATGCCCGAGCCTGTATTCATCGGTTTACCGGTCAATAACTGCTCGACCTTTTCGGCCAGCAAGCCATTAAAGGGCGCGGCCAGCCAGTTCATCACCGAACTAAAGACAAACGCCAACATCACCAACATAGTGGTTACCGCTAACGGCCAGAGCAAAAAGTTAAGCCAACTTAAGTATTCGGGGAGCTGGGCATTCATCCAAGTGAAGAGCACATCGAGCTGCCCAATCGCCACATAGATAACCGCCGCAAACAGCACTAAGTTGATCATTAAGGGAATAAATACAAAGGTGCGCAGGCCTTTACGTTTGATTAAACCAAAGCCATCGAGAAAATAATTCACACCACTTTTACCCTGCGAAGGGGAGGAGGATTTCTGTGTCATATCGTCATTCCAAAAAAGTTGAGATAAAGCGTGAGATACAGATAAGTGCGATTGTGATCAACTCGTCGCGAGATGACAAGCTAAAAGACATATGAATTCAATAAAAAGCGTTACAAAATACTGCCTGCTTTGCTAAAGTTGGCCTCAGAATTCTATGACACGACTCGGGCTAATATTGGCCTGCATCCCTATATGTCATCGCCCCGATGGCTTTTTATACTGAGACGCGCTAACTGGCACCATGAGATTAAAACAAATAAAACTTGCCGGCTTTAAGTCGTTTGTCGATCCTACCAAAATTCCGTTTTTACAGGCATTAAGCGCCATTATTGGCCCAAATGGCTGCGGTAAGTCCAACGTGATTGACGCCGTGCGTTGGGTGCTGGGCGAAAGTTCGGCCAAACATTTGCGCGGTGACTCCATGAGTGACGTGATTTTTAACGGCTCCAGCGCCCGTAAACCCGTGTCTGTGGCGGGCGTTGAACTGGTGTTTGAAAATAAAGAGGGCCGCCTTGCGGGTCAATACGCCAGTTATGAAGAAATTTCGGTAAAACGTCAGGTGAGCCGTGACGGCGAGTCTTGGTATTTTCTCAATGGCCAAAAGTGTCGTCGTAAAGACATCACAGATCTGTTTATGGGCACTGGGCTTGGGCCGCGCAGTTACGCCATTATCGAGCAGGGCACTATTTCACGTTTAATTGAATCTAAACCCCAAGATTTACGCACTTTTATTGAAGAAGCGGCGGGGATTTCGCGCTATAAAGAGCGCCGGCGTGAAACGGAAAACCGTATCCGCCATACCCGCGAAAACTTGGAGCGTTTAGGGGATATTCGCAGCGAGTTAGCTAAACAACTCGAAAAACTCAGTCAGCAGGCTAAGGCGGCAAAGCAATATCGTGAGCTGAAACAAGCTGAACGTAAAACCCATGCTGAGCTGCTGGTGATGCGCTATCAAGAGCTGCAGAGCCAAATGGCGAGTCTATCGGAGCAGATTAGCTCACTCGAGCTGCAACAAGCAGCGGCCCAGTCCCTAGCGCAAACCGGCGAGTTAGAAAGCACCGAGCTGCAACTTAAACTTTCACAGTTAGCCGAGCAAGAGCTGCAGGCGGTCGAAGCCTATTACCTGACAGGTACCGAAATCGCAAAGCTTGAGCAACAGTTACAGAGCCAAAAGCAACGCGACGCCCAGTTGCATAATCAGCTTGAGCAGTTGAGCGAGCAGATCATTCAAAACCAAGCCAAATTAGCCGCTTATCAAGCCAGTTTTCAAGCGCTTGAGGCGGAGCTGAGTCAACTTGCGCCGCAACATGAGTTGCAGCAAGAGATGCTCGATGAGCTGCAAGCCCAGTGGGAGATGAGTGTTTCGCGCAGTGAGGCGCAAAGTGAAAGCGCCAGAGTGCTGGCGGCGGCCGTCGCTCAGCATAAGCTGCAATTAGAATTACACCGCAGCAAACTGGCGCATCAGCAACAATTAAATGCCCACAAAACCCAGCTGCATCAAGAGCAACAACAGGAGTTGGCCTCGCTTAATGCGCATGCCCTCGAAGATAACAGCGCAGTACTTAATGACGAGATAGCCCAGTTAGAGCAAGCATTAGCTGAACAAGTTGAAATTAATCAAGAGTTTGAATCCACTCTGGCTGCTGATACTCACGCGTTAGATTTGGCGCGCGGTGAGTTTGAGCAATTATCACAGCGTTTAACCTCAATGCGGGCACGCTTCGATCTGGTTGAACAATGGCTCGCAAAACAAGAAGAGTTATGTGATAAGCCGCAGCTGTGGCAAAGCATTCAAGTGGAAAACGGCTGGGAAGCCGCAGCAGAGCTTGCGCTGCAGGGATTGATGACGCTGCCCGTGGGCGTTAACGCCAATGAGATAGGGTTTTATGCCGATGCGGCCTTGGCGGCGGATGCGCATCTCGATGGCTCTCCCATCTTTGGTGCTACATTGAACCTTGCTCCTTGGCTTAAGGGACTCAAATGGGCCGATAATCTGGCCAGCGCACAAGCCCTGCTGTCGAGCTTGGCGGCCGATGAGCGAATAGTCACCGCCGACGGTTACTTGCTTGGCAAAGGTTTTTTGATTGCCAAACAAGACAATAGCCAATCTTTGGTGCAATTGAGTAAAGAACAAACCCAGCTGAGCGAGGCTATTGCCGAGTGTGAGCAGGCGAAGGCCATACAGCAGGCAAAGCTCGATGAATTAGCGCAGCAATTAACCCAAGTGCGTGACAGCTTAAGCCAAGGCACTGAACGCTTACACCAGTTACAGCTGGATAAA
The DNA here is from genome assembly GCF_000485795.1 of Shewanella decolorationis S12. Taxonomy (GTDB): domain Bacteria; phylum Pseudomonadota; class Gammaproteobacteria; order Enterobacterales; family Shewanellaceae; genus Shewanella; species Shewanella decolorationis. The sequence goes on along the minus strand of NZ_AXZL01000055.1, from coordinate 46,382 downwards.
GCCACCAAATCTACCCAGCTTAATAACGCGCAGGCTCAGGCCAAACAGCGTGAAGCTAAACGGGGGCAACTCGCAGAAACCGTTGCACGAACTCAGGCCGAGTTAGCCGAGCTTGCCGAGCAGTTAATGCTGCTTGCGGAGCAAGAGGATGAGCTGGCAGAGACGCTGGAAGTAAGCCTTGAGAAACAACAGCAACAAAGCCAAGATGCGCAAGGGGATATGGCCCGCCATCAAGCCTTGAAGGCACAAATTGGCGATGCGGAGCGCCGTTTAGCGAGCCTCAATGCCAGTCTGCAATCGGTCACTACTCGGATGGCGGTGAGCACTGAACAAATTGAATTACAGCGGGTACGTGTCAGTGAATTAGTCCACTCAAAGGAAACACTGTCAGCCCAACTTGCCAACGTAGCGGCACAAGAGGGCGATCAGAAAACGGCGCAGCTCAGTGAACAACTGGCGCAGTTACTCAATCAACAGCAGGGTCAGCAACAAGCACTGAAAAGCCTCAGGTCGCAACAAAGTTCGCTCACTGAAACGCTAAACAGTATAGGATTAAAGCAAAAACAAGAGCTTGGTAAGCTTGAGGGCTTGACTCAAAGCCTCAGCACGTTAAAGTTACGTCGTGAGGGATTAAAAGGGCAGGCTGATAGCCAATTAGCAGCGCTGTCAGAGCAACAAATTGTGCTCGCCCAGATTGTCGATTCCCTGCCTGTGGATGGGCATCCCGACAAGTGGCAGCGTGATTTGGATCAGATCCGCCAAAAAATTATCCGCTTAGGGGCGATAAACCTCGCGGCGATCGAAGAATTCGAACAACAAAGTGAGCGAAAATCCTATTTGGATCATCAAGATGAAGATCTAAATAACGGTCTGGCCACCCTAGAGGAAGCGATTCGGAAGATCGATAAGGAGACCCGCACTCGCTTTAAGACCACATTTGATGCGGTAAACGAAGATCTAGGACGTTTATTCCCTAAGGTATTCGGTGGCGGACGCGCGTATTTAGCGCTGACGGAAGACGATTTATTAGAAACGGGCGTGACCATCATGGCCCAGCCGCCAGGTAAGAAGAACAGTACAATCCATCTTCTTTCCGGTGGTGAAAAAGCCCTAACGGCTTTATCATTGGTATTCGCGATTTTCAGGTTGAATCCAGCTCCCTTCTGTATGTTAGACGAAGTGGATGCGCCCTTAGACGATGCCAACGTAGAACGATTCTGCCGATTATTGAAGGAAATGTCGCAGAGCGTACAGTTTATCTATATCAGCCATAACAAAATTACGATGGAGATGGCTGATCAACTTATCGGTGTGACTATGCATGAGCCGGGTGTATCCCGTATAGTCGCAGTAGATTTAGAGCAAGCGGTGGCAATGGCCGACGCTTGATAACTAGAAGAAAGACAGGGTAACCAATGGAAGATTTGCAACTAGTATTGTTCGTTTTAGGCGCCATAGCCATAGTTGCTGTGCTGGTGCATGGATTTTGGTCTATCAGAAGACAACAACCTAAGTCATTAAAAGATAGTCCAATGGGCAATTTCTATAAAAAGCAGGCCGAACGCGGCGAGGGTGCGCCTAAGCGTGTCGATGCCGATGGTTTCGACGCTGATGGTATTGGTGCCGTCAGAGTCCGTAAAGCGAATGAAGCCCATACCCCAGAGGCCCCTGCGTTTAACCCTTATTTAAAGCAAGAAGCCAAAGTACAACCGCAACCCGTTGAACCCGTGCAAGTTGAACCTAAGCCGCTATTTAAGCAAGAGCCAAGCATGGCGCAACCTGATTTTAGTCTGCAATCCCCTACGGCCAAAGAGCAACACCGCGGTCCTAAAGCATCACGCCAAGAGCCCGTATTACAAGGACATTCTGCCAATCTAGCCCAAGCCCATGTAGGGCAATCCCATGCGGCCATGGTGGCGCAAAAAGCCGCCGAAGAGCAACGTGCGCAGGTGCAAATGCCTACGCAAACCGCCCTTTTCGATGAGGAAGAGGCGTATGAAGATGAGCAACCTCAGGCCGTAGAACAACCAGATGATGATTTAGGCGAGCCACGCGATGTATTAGTGCTGCACGTCGTGGCAAAGGAAGGTCAGCAGCTTAATGGCGCCGAATTGTTACCTTGCTTCTTAACCCTTAACTTTAAGTATGGCGATATGAATATTTTCCACCGCCATGTGGATAATGCGGGTAATGGTAAGGTGTTGTTCTCTATTGCGAATATGGTAAAGCCTGGGGTTTTTGACCCAGATAATATGGAACAATTCAGCACCCAAGGCGTGGTGTTCTTTATGACCTTACCTTGCTATGGTGATGCGCTAATGAACTTCTCCATCATGCTTAACTCGGCGCGCCAATTGGCGGATGATATCGACGCGGTAGTGCTCGATGGTCAGCGTCAACCTTGGGGCGAGTTTACCAAGCAAGATTATTTACACCGCATTCGCGCAAACGCTTAATGCAACGCCGCGAGACCGCGGTGATAGACAGATGGGGCCGCTAAATGCGGCCTCATTTTTTGCAACTTTTTGATGCTTAAGAATTCTGGATAATGAATATGCAAGACATTCAACTCGATAAACGCCTATCTGAACTGCTTTCTCAAGCTGTCACGCCACAAAATGCGCAGCCATTGATGCAGGCACTCAGCCAATCTCTGAATGAACACAATATTCGTTACTATGTCGATGATGCGCCAAGCATTACCGACTCCGAATACGACAGATTAATGCAGCAGCTGAAACAGCTTGAGGCCGAGTATCCTCAGTTTGTTGCGGCCGACTCGCCCACCCAAAGAGTGGGCGGCATGGCGTTGGCAAAGTTTGAGCAGATCACTCATCTTAAACCTATGTTAAGTCTCGATAATGCCTTCGATGAGGCAGACTTTAGCGCGTTTCATAAACGTGTCAGCGACAGAGTTGGCCAAGTGAGTTTTTGTTGTGAGCCGAAACTCGATGGTTTAGCGGTGAGTATTTTGTATCGCAATGGTGTGCTTGAGCGCGCCGCGACTCGGGGTGATGGTACCGTGGGCGAGGATATTACTGAAAACGTTAAAACCATTAAGTCGATTCCACTCAAACTGCGCGGTGACAACTATCCCGAATTGGTTGAAGTACGCGGCGAAGCCTTTATGCCCAAGGCGGCGTTTGAGGCGCTAAATGAGCGTGCGCGCTTAAAGGATGAAAAACTGTTCGTAAATCCGCGTAATGCGGCGGCGGGCAGCTTACGTCAGCTCGACAGTAAAATTACCGCGTCACGGGCGCTGTCGTTTTATGCTTATGCTTTAGGTGTGGTGGAGCCAACGTCCCATGAATTAGCTAAGACCCACTATGAGCAATTGCAGCAACTTAAATCTTGGGGGCTGCCAGTCAGCAGCGAGATCAAAGTCTGCGACGAACTCAGCCAAGTCTTTGCTTACTATCAAGATATATTAACTCGCCGCGCCGACTTACCCTTTGAGATCGATGGCGTGGTGATGAAGGTGAACGATATCGCCCAGCAGCAAACCTTAGGGTTTGTGGCCAAATCTCCCCGTTGGGCGATTGCCTATAAGTTTCCCGCGCAGGAAGAAATGACGCTGCTCGAAGGTGTAGATTTTCAGGTCGGCCGCACCGGCGCAGTGACTCCGGTTGCGCGCCTAAAACCTGTATTTGTCGGCGGCGTGACGGTATCGAACGCGACTTTGCACAATGCCGATGAAATCGCTCGTTTAGGTGTGATGGTGGGCGATACTGTGATTATCCGCCGCGCTGGCGATGTGATCCCGCAAATTGTGGCCATAGTGCCCGAGCGTCGCCCAGAAGATGCTAAGGCGATTGCCTTCCCGCAACATTGCCCGGTTTGCGGCAGTTTAGTTGAGCGATTAGAAGGTGAAGCCGTGGCGCGTTGCAGTGGCGGCTTATTCTGTGAGGCGCAGCGTAAAGAGGCGATCAAACATTTTGCCTCCCGCAAGGCATTAGATATCGACGGCATGGGCGATAAAATCGTCGAGCAATTGATTGATAAGGAGCTGGTTCAAAGCCCGGCGGACTTATTTAAACTCACCGCCTCTATGATGACCATGCTCGACCGTATGGGAATGAAGTCGGCCACCAATTTAGCACTGGCGATTGAAGCGGCTAAAACCACGACTTTGCCACGTTTTCTCTATGCCTTAGGCATTCGTGAGGTGGGGGAGGCCACGGCGGCGAACCTGGCGACTCACTTTGGCAGCTTAGAGGCGCTGCGCGTGGCTACCATTGAGCAACTTATTCAAGTTGAAGATATTGGTGAAGTGGTTGCCCAGCATGTGGCGCATTTCTTTGCCCAGCCCCATAACCTAGAGGTGATCGATGCCTTGATTGCGGCTGGCGTCAACTGGCCTGCGATTGCAGCGCCAAGCGCCGATGAGCAGCCGTTGAAGGGGCAGACTTGGGTGCTAACCGGCACCTTAAATCAACTCAACCGTAACGATGCTAAGGCGCAACTACAGGCCTTAGGCGCCAAAGTAGCGGGCAGTGTGTCGAAAAATACCGATTGCTTAGTTGCGGGTGAAGCGGCGGGTTCTAAGCTTGCCAAAGCGCAGGAGCTTGGCGTGAAGGTGATTGGCGAAGACGAATTGCTCGCACTGCTTGCTGCCAATACCTAATTCGAGTTTGATTTGATGAGTAAATCGCCTTGCTAAGCAAGGCGTTTTTGTTGAGAGTTCGTCATTATTGGGCGCGGTTTTCTCACTCAGCCATGATAAACTTGGCCTCTCAGCGGATTGCACCGATAGCAATCATTGTGCGCTTGTAAAAGGAAATCCTATGACAGATCTCAGTGATATTCGCCGTGAATATACCAAAGGCGGCTTAAGACGCGCCGATTTACCCCAAAATCCTATGCAGCTATTCGAGTTGTGGATGACGCAAGCTCGCGATGCAGAGCTTAGCGATCCTACTGCGATGTGTGTTGCTACTGTGGATGAACATGGCCAACCTTTTCAACGAATTGTATTGTTAAAGCGCTTCGATGAGACAGGGTTTGTGTTCTTCACTAACTTGGGCAGTCGCAAGGCGCAGCAGATTGCGGCCAATAATAAAGTCAGTCTGCATTTCCCGTGGCACCCGATTGAACGGCAAGTATCGATTCTTGGTGAGGCTCAGCCGCTTTCTACGGCCGAAGTGTTGAAATACTTTATGACCCGCCCCAAGGATAGCCAGATTGCCGCTTGGGTGTCACAGCAGTCGAGTAAGCTGAGCGCACGACAAGTACTCGAAGGTAAGTTCTTTGAGATGAAAGCCAAATTTGCCAAGGGCGATGTACCATTACCGAGCTTTTGGGGCGGCTATCTAGTCAAGCCCTCGAGTATTGAATTTTGGCAGGGAGGGGAACATCGCCTACACGATCGTTTCCTCTACACTCGCCAAGCGGATGAATGGGTCATTGACCGTTTAGCACCTTAATAGGCGAGGATCGTAAGCGTGGGACAGTATAAGATTTGGGTCGATGCCGATGCCTGCCCAAACCCGATTAAAGAGATTTTATTTCGTGCGGCTGAGCGTAAATCACTGCCGTTAGTGTTGGTGGCGAACCAAATGTTACGAGTGCCGCCATCGCCTTATATCAGTCAAGTGCGTGTCGGCTCAGGCTTTGATGTCGCGGATCAATATATTGTTGACCATGTCGAGGCCACGCATTTAGTGATCACCGCCGATATTCCATTAGCGGCACAAGTGATAGAAAAGGGGGCGCTGGCGCTTAATCCCCGTGGTGAACTTTACAACGCCGATAATATTCGTCAAAAACTGACAATGCGTGATTTTATGGAGGATTTACGTTCATCGGGCGTGCACAGCGGTGGCCCAGATACGTTATCGGCGGCGGATAAACAAGCTTTTGCCAATAGTTTAGATAAGTGGCTGGTGCGAGTTTAACGATAGTTTACTGGTCGCTAATTCAGAAAAAGAGTATCTTTAGCGTGGCTTAGGTGATCTTTGTCACAAATAGCCTGAGTTATTATTGTGGTTACTCGGGTGTTATCGGGTGGCTGCTTGCCTTTAAACTCACTCTTGAGGATGGATACGATGAAAAAATGGATAGGAATCGCGGCATTAGCTTCGCTGGTTAGTTTTAGTTGTGCGGCCCAGTGGCAAGTGACGGAACAGGATTCTCGGGTCAGTTTTGTCTCGGTTAAGAAAGGTGATATCGCTGAAGTTCACCACTTTAAGCAACTCAATGGTGCACTTAAAGATGATGGGCAATTCGAGTTAACCATTCCACTGATGAGCGTGGCGACAGGGATTGATGTACGTGATGAACGTATGCAAAACCTGTTGTTTGAAGTGTCATTATTCCCTGAGCTGAAACTAAGCTCACAAGTGGATAGCAAGATGGTGAAAGAACTTGCCGTTGGGCAGTCTAAAGTGGCTGACATTGACGGAAAAATTTCACTACACGGAAAACAACAAACGAAAACTTTTTCGGTAATTTTGACCAAAGTATCTGATAATAAACTGATGGTTAGTAGTTTTCAGCCGATAATAGTCAATGCAAACGAGTTTGACTTGGTTGCTGGTGTGGATAAGTTGCGGGATATTGCAGGTTTATCTAGTATTAGCCAAGCCGTTCCAGTGTCGTTTGTACTAACCTTAATAAAGTAACAACGATAAGATTGGTTTAGATCAATATGTCGGCCACACTGTTTAGGCTAATGTTACTAGGGTGGCTGGCATATGAATCCTCATTCAGATCACTTAACGAGTGTCTGTTGAGAGTTTTTCGATTTTACAGTGTTCTTGATGGCGCTCGGTTTAGTTGTTTTAAGGGTTAAAAATGGTCACAGATAAAGACGGTTACATGCATTTGATCCAGTATTTGACTGAGCATCTTGGCTTGTTCGAAACGCCTGATACCCAAAATATGTCCGATGATACTGTGATGGAGTTATTTGAGGAGCAGTTATCGGCACAGATTATTATGGTTTGTGGCCAAAATCCTTCACTTTCTTTTGCTGATCGCAATACCATCATCCGTGAGGTCGATGCGATTGTGTATGATCTTGAGGAAATCCTCGCCTCCGTTGCTAATCATAGGGCAACACCAGAACAAACGCTGTTTATTACCGAGTTTTCAGGATTAATTAAAAATTTATTTGATCAAGAAATCTCAAAAATCTAAACACATTTTTTGCACTTTGCCTCAATCTTAAAATGCGCTTCGGGGCACCTTTGTCATGTGGGGTTGAGATTTGCACCGCCCTTTGTCAACACTAAAGCGGGTTAGACTTTTATACCAATCACATTAAATATCCAATCATTTCAGAGCCTCACAGGCATCTCAATCCAAGGCGCATTGACGAAGGAATGGTTATTCCCTTTTAAGTCAATGTAACACGGGAGTGAGATGCCTGTGAGACTCCCGCTGATGAACAGATATTTAATACGATTGATATTAAACTGGGAGGCGAGTCTTGATTTGGTTTGCGATGTTATTTCACTCTATCTCATTTATCTTCACCTAATTGTCCGGCTATAAAGGTTATTCCCGTAAAATAATTGCCGTTTTTCAAGCATCTTCGCTGACAGAGTATATCTTTACTCTAGAGCCGCATTTTTTGTGTGGTGTAAAAGGAGAAGCTCGATGTTAACCCTATGCCCAAGCTATGCTGATGATATGCTGACCATTATGGTATCGGGTCAAGTGACTCATGAGGATATTGAAAGCTTATTGCTTCCTGCTATCGAGACCAAGTTGCAGGACCATGCGAGTATTCGTTTATGGTACGAGTTTGCCGCTGATTTTATGGGTATTACTGTGGGGGCGCTGTGGGATGATGCTTTGCTTAATGTGTTTCATTTTAGCGATTTTTCACGGGTCGTAATGATTGCGAATCGGCAAAGTGTTGGTGCAATGGTCAATACACTGGCTTTTATGTTGCCTTGTCCGGTGAGAGTGTTTAATGAAAATGAGCGCCAACTTGCTAAAGCATGGATAGACGAAGTAAAAGTGGCAGAGGTGTAACGGCTGTAACCATAGTGTGCTGATTTGTGACTATTCCTTATTTTTTGATTGGTTTAAATGCTATTTTTGCCTTCAGCTTAGTGTTTTTCGACTCTTTTCTTTCGCTTTTATGTTATCTCTAGCCCTTAAAAAATACAGCCTAAGTTATGGGGATTGTATCCCTGTAACCGCGATAGATAAGGAGTGGAGAATGTTACAACCGCTAAGTGTAGGTCGCAGCACCGTATTCGTATCAGTAGCCATTATCGCCAGTCTGAATATTGCAGGTTGCGGCAAAATGAGTGGAGAGCTACAAACGTCAGCGCAGAGCACCGTATCTTCTGACACTAAGGCGATAATTGGTCAGTCGGAGAAGATGCGCCTAATCGCCGCACAACTGGATTTTCAGGCAAGAATTGATACAGGCGCGGCGAACACCTCCTTACATGCCATCGATCTGCAAGTTGAAGGCGGTGCATCTGACAAGATGCAGGACAATATTGGTAAAACACTGCATTTTACCACTGAAAACGAGGCGGGTGAGCAGCGGCGCTTAGCGGCGAAAATCTTAAAGACCACCACAGTGAATAACGCTCAAGGCAGTGAAGTACGCTATTTGGTGGAGTTAGATATTGGGTTTGAGGACCAGCATCGTCTTGTCGCGGTAAACCTTCGTGACCGAAGTCATATGGATTACAAATTACTGATCGGTCGTAATTGGTTAGCGGGCCGCTATGTGGTTGATGTGGCCGAGAAACGTCTGATTGGCCCGACAGCGTTAATCAAAGTGAAAGAGGCGGAGTTGACCTTTAAAACACGCATCGATACCGGCGCGGTTGAAAATTCACTGCATGCGATTGATCTCAAGATTGACAATGAAGATCCAACCAATATGGATAACAACATCGGCAAGTGGCTCAATTTCACCACCGAAAATGAGCGTGGCGAGACGAAACGGTTAAGGGCACGGATTGTTGATACCTCGCTTATCCGTAACGCGCAGGGCAGCGAAGTACGCTATATGGTCGAGCTGACTTTAGGGGAGCCAGGATTTGAGTATCCCGTCAAAGTGAATCTTAAGGATCGTAGCCAGATGACTAATAAACTGCTGATTGGCCGTAACTGGTTACAAGGCCATTATTTAGTGGATGTGACCTTAGATAAAGCGCAGGACTAGTCTAGGATCGTACATCTAATCTGAATCTCTGGCATATCACTGTTGCTATACCGCTGATAATGGCCAATGGCACTCGATTCGAGTGCCTCGGTTTAGTTCGCTCTCAACCATTAATTCCCCCTTTAACTCTTCTTTTATCCAAAGGTTAATACAAGTGAGTGTGCCCACACATTGGTTTTGTAGTATGTCTTTTTTGAGCTGTTCAAGCTGCGATATTGATATTCCAATTCCATTGTCCTCAAGCCGGATATACAATTCATCGTCTTTCTTCTCAAGTGTTAACTGCAACTCTCGGTGTTGATTGTGCTCTTTAAAGGCATGGTGCAAGGTGTTGTTGATGAGTCGATAGAAAAATTGTAGATATTGCCAAGCATTGCCGTCGACCACTAATTGTTCGTCGCACAGCAGATTTACTTTAACTTGAGTTTTCTGCAATTGTGGTTGTAATAAGCTCAGCAAATGCCGGATAAACTGTGCTAAATGCAGTGGTCGTATTTCACTTTGTTGATCAGTAAACAACTGAGAAATATGCCTGAGTCTAACAGCTTTCTCGCTCATTAATTGCACTATTTCGGTTTGATGGGGATCCGCTGTTTGTTGGATTTGGCAAACCTGAGCAAGGAGACGATCCTGCTCTTGCATCATTTGACTCATGACTTCGGCAAGGAAGTTCTGCATCAGTTTTTGACTTTGCTGTTTACTGAGATGAAGTTGAATTAGCTGAGCCATTTCATTATTGATGGCTAGCTGCTGCTCTCTTAATTGAGCATTTTCTTGTTGTGCAAGTAGAGTTTTATGTTGTTGTTCTTTAAATTGATTTAATTGGTGTTGCAGTAGTTTTTCTTGCTCTTTTTCTTGGCGCTTTCTTAGATCGACATTAAATCCGATAGCACCAATGCCTATTGAATTATCCTCATCGTCTCGAATATCAAATTTGGTCATTTGATAGATAAGTTCACCACGAGGAGAGGGGATGGGCTCCTCAAAATGGATGGCATCGTGACTATGGCTTACCCGCTGATCGTTCTGTTGATAAAGCTGAGCAAGTGTGTTTTGAAATAAATCAAAATCCGTGGCACCGATAATTTTACGCCGCTCAATTCCTAATACTTCACAATATTTGTTGTTAACTAAGGTGTATCTGCCATTTAAGTCTTTGATGTAAATGATGGTGGACGAGAAGTCGAGTAGTGATCTTAATTGTTCTTTATGTCGTTTTAGCTCTTGTTGAAAATGCTGCTGACTTAGTAATTGCTGCTCCAACGCAAGATTGCTGGCATCAAGACTTGCCATCGCAATTTCAAGTTGTTGGGTTCGCGATAGGAAGGTCTTTGCAAGCAAACCCACTTCATCATGGCGTTCATTAGCTTTAAGCTCGATAGACGCTGAATCATTACGCTTGAGTGCCTGCACCATTCCCATGATGGGGGCAATAATCAATTTGTGCTGCAGTAAAAATAAAAGAATGAGGCCAAATAATTGTATGGCGACTAGCGAAAGTCCAACTTTCTCTATCAGGTTTTTTGCCGTGTCTTGCAATGGTGCAATGGGAGTAACAATTAAAATCTTCCAATATGTGTGAGGCATAAGGAATACTGAAACGAGCGATGGCCCTTTTAAAATGGGATCCTCTGCCAATGAGATTGATGCAATTCGCTTTGCTGTTGAGAAATGGTTCTTTGCATTGTCGTTGACTATAGCTGAGAGCATCTCCCGTTCACTGTCCCCGCTTAGGCGGGTGAGGTTATCCATTTGCTCTTGGGTAAATACACGCTCAGCCACGGCTTGTTCGATAAAACTGCGGTCGGCTAAATGCAGTGCCGAGGCGATTGGGCTAAAGGCTGACTCCGTCTTTACAAGTTCATCGAAGGTCTGAAGAGTATGGGATGGCCATGGTTGAGACTGCGGAAGACTATCGCTATTTGGAGAGGCTAATATCTGGTTTTGATGGTCAAGAGCCATCACATAACCACTCATATCTAGCATGCTATTTCGCAGTAGTTGAGTGAGTTTTTCGAGACTAATATCTGTGGTCGCAGCACCAATAAATTGATGTTCCATCCACATGGCACTTGATGCAGTCACCATTGGTTCATGGGTGGTGGGATCGATGTAGGATTTGGACCAAAATACTTTGCCAGCGGGGAAATAACGGGTTGGTCGGTACCATTCTTCAGTATGGTAGCTAGGAAAACTTTCTTCGTTGTAACTGTTAATGGCGACTAATTCACCGTGAATATTGCGCGCCCAAAATAGGCTGTCACGAAACTTTTGCTGATTAAATGCGCCGGGTTCAGGCCAAATGCCACCACCAGACACAATGTCTTTTTGATTTTCTATCGACAGTAATTCCGGAATGCTTTTACTGAGAAGTTCAGGTTCATGGCGGTATAACATTGCAATCTTGCTAATCGCATTGACTTGGTTTTCAACTTGAGAAGTCATTTCCTGCAGTTTGGCAATGATCATTTGACCATGGTTTTGATTAAGCAGAGTTTGTTGTTCATTGACTTGTTGAGTTTGGATATTCAGGATCACCCAAGCAGTACTAAAAATTAGCACGCTTGCGATAATTAGTTGGAGCAGGCTCAATTTAAATGGCAAACTTTTTTGCCATTGTGTCAATGCTGCTTGAGGCTCAATGATACGCCGTTTTTCCATGTTATACGGGGTCCGAATACCGCAATCATGGAGCCAGTTTAGCGTTTTTTAGCCTATTTGCCATTGGCTTAAATCAAAGTTCGCCTTGAGTTATCAGGGATAAATATTGAGAGGCAGCTAAAAATAAGGCAGACCTTATGTCTGCCTTAGGAAGATTATTTGTAGAGCGAAGGTTTATTCGAGCCGCTTAGAATAGGCACAATAAACAGTAATAGCGTGACTAGATAACCACTAAAGGCTACCACCATCCATTCGGCCATGGTGACGCCCATAAACTGCCATGGCACATCGGTACACATGCCCGTTGGTAACATGACGGAGGGGAACCATTCATGGAGTGGCATCCAAGCTGGAAATTCGGGTAAAAATGAGCAAGTCGAAAAGGGCGAAGGATTATTCTGCATATCGACTAAGGCTAATGCCAGTTTTAGTCCCCAGGTTGCACTGACGGCCCAACCAAGGGCACCTAGAATGCGAACGATAAGGAACTTAGGCGCCGTCATACCAATCAGTCCAGATGCCAAAATGCCGAATACGGCAAGCCGCTGGTAGATACACATCACGCAGGGATCTAATTTCATCACATATTGGAAATACAAGGCGGCGGCTTCGAGGGCAATCGCTGAGCCTGTGAGAATGAACCAAGATGCGCGGGAATGGGCAAAGCGAGTGAATGCTGTCAAAAGTGAACTCCGTATCAACAAAAAACGCCCTCGAAGGTAGGGCGTTTTTTTGACTTTACTGAACTCATAAAGTTCAGTCAACTCCGATATTTATGTTAGTGAGCTGCGGCAGGCGCTAACGCTTCTTTAACACTGTGGTGCAATATTGCATGGGAGTCGTAGTAGTATTGCGTCATTTGCTCTAAGAAGCCCGATTCAATCGCCATTACACCTACAATCGATAACACGATAGTGTAGGGCAATGCCATCCATACCATTCTGCCGTAGGATAAACGGATCAGCGGTGCAAGGGCAGAGGTCAATAAGAACAGGAATGCTGCTTGACCGTTTGGTGTTGCTACCGAAGGCAAGTTAGTTCCAGTGTTAATTGCTACCGCTAACAGGTCGAATTGATCGCGAGTAATTTGGCCGTTAATCAGAGCGGCTTTAACTTCGTTAATGTAAACCGTGCCGACGAACACGTTATCACTGACCATAGAAAGTAAACCGTTAGCGATATAGAAGATCACTAATTGGGTATTTCCTTCATGGTTCAGTGCCCATTGGATCACAGGAGCAAACAGTTGTTGATCGATAATCACAGCCACAACAGCAAAGAACACAGCTAACAGCGCAGTAAAAGGGAGCGCTTCTTCAAAGGCTTTACCCAGCGCATGCTCATCGGTAATACCGTTAAAGGCCGTAGTTAAAATAATCACAGACAGACCAATTAAGCCCACTGACGCTAGGTGCAGGGCAAGACCTGCAATCAACCATACACCCACAAAGGCTTGAATAATTAACTTGATTTTGTCTTTATTGGTACGACGCGCGTCTTCATAGGCTGCGTAATCACACAGGATTTTATGGACAGCATCTGGCAGTTGGGCACCATAACCGAACCAACGGAATTTCTCGACGATAAAACAGGTTAAGATACCCGCGAACAATACAGGCACAGTCACTGGTGACATACGGATGGCAAACTCACCAAATTGCCAGTTTGCTTGAGCTGCAATGATTAGGTTTTGCGGTTCACCCACCATAGTACACACGCCACCTAATGCGGTACCAACACCTGCGTGCATCAATAGGTTACGTAGGAAACCACGGAAAGACTCCAGCTCATCTTCATTCAGTTGGTTTTCACCATCGTCATTTTTGCCTTCGGAGGTATGGTCATGATCTGCCGAGAAATCCTTACCTGAGGCGACTTTGTGATAGATGGAGTAAAAACCAACCGCCACGGTAATAATCACGGCGATAACGGTTAATGCATCTAAGAAGGCGGATAAGAAGGCGGAAGCCAAACAGAACAACAAAGACACTAAGATTTTTGAGCGTACCTTAGTAATCATCTTAGTGAACACGAACAGCAGTAGCTGTTTCATGAAGTAAATGCCGGCCACCATAAACACCAGCAGTAATAGCACTTCAAGGTTCGCTTCAATTTCGTGGAGTACTTGGCTGGCAGAGGTCATGCCAATGGCGACAGCTTCAATTGCTAATAAACCGCCGGGTTGTAATGGGTAGCATTTTAGCGCCATTGCCAAGGTAAAAATAAATTCAAGCACTAATACCCAACCAGCCACAAAGGGGCTGACAAAGAAAAAGAGTATTGGATTGATTATTAAAAACGACAGTATTGCGATCTTGTACCACTTAGGAGAATTCCCTAAGAAGTTTCCAATAAACGCCTGACTCATTGTCATCGGCATGGCATCCTCTCTTCTAATTATCTTTTTAAATTACACAGGTTATTGTTTAGTTACGCGTGTTTTAGGATTCAGTCTAGCTTAAAGAGAATGCTAATGTAACGAGATACTGAAACCCAGATTTCAAAAAGCGGAGCTAATCGGCAAAATTGCGGTAATTGCTATTGATTTATGTCGGTTTATTGAACATTTTTGTGACAATTGTACGGTGATATTAAGTGGATTTTCAGTGAATGGTTTCCATTTTTTACCGCTCTGGTATGATCAGTGACCATTTAAAGCACAACAACTGGAAAAGTGGGCAGATGATTATCAATGCCAAAGGGCCTGCAAGTTTTGCAGAGAAGTATATTGTAAGATCGATTTGGGAAAATAAGTTTCCCCCTGGGTCCATTTTACCGGCTGAACGTGAGCTTTCTGAATTGATTGGTGTCACACGTACCACCTTACGTGAGGTATTGCAGCGTCTAGCCCGTGATGGTTGGTTGAAAATTCAACATGGTAAACCGACTCGGGTAAACAATTTTTGGGAAACCTCCGGCCTTAATATCCTTGAGACAATCGCCGATCTCAATCCTGAAGGCTTCCCTGTGCTGGTAGATCAGCTACTGTCGGCTCGAACCAATGTGAGCGCGATTTATTTTCGCGGTGCATTGCGTAACAGCCCGGATACTGCGGTGGAAGTCCTTGGACAAATTCACCAATTAGAAGATACGGCCGAATCCTTCGCCGAATATGACTACCTGTTGCATCACACCTTAGCCTTCTCTTCAGGTAATCCACTGTATGTGTTGATTTTAAACGGCTTTAAAGGTCTGTATAGCCGAGTGGGGCGTTACTATTTCAGTAGTTCTGAGGCGCGTCAGTTAGCGCTGAATTTCTATAAAGAGCTCGAACTATTAGCCAAAGCTAAAAACTATATCGATGTGCCCGCATTAATGCGTACCTACGGTATTAACAGCGGTAAAATGTGGTTGCAATTGCGTGACGATATGCCAACCTCGATTGCCCAGCAGGACGGCAATGCTTAAGTTTCGATTTCGAAGCTTAAGTGTGGTCAGTGGCCTGTTTTAAGATTGGTTAAATAAAAAGCCGTTTCATTGAGAAACGGCTTTTTGCTTTTACTTTTTGCTTTTTAATTAAACTGATATTTAGTCTGCCCTTGGTTGTTCAGGACAGGAGGCTAACAAGGTCACGCTGGTATCGGCATTTAATTGCTCCAAGCTAACAGTAAAGCCCCAGAGGCGATGCAGATGCTTTAACACTTCCTTATAGGTGCTGGCGAGCGGGATATCGTTACAGGGAACATACCTTAAGGTTAAGGAACGATCGCCGTTTATCTCAACGTTATGTACTTGAATATTGGGCTCAATATTCGACAAATTGTACTGCTGCGAGAGTAGATTGCGAATGTCTTGATAACCCTGCTCATCGTGAATGGCAGACACGGACAGATAATTGCGTTTTTCATCATCGTGGATGCCAAACAGTTTGAACTGACGGATTACCCTTGGTGATAGGTATTGGCTGATAAAGCTTTCATCCTTAAAGTTTTGCATCGCAAAGTGTAAGGTATCGAGCCAATTACTGCCTGCAATGTCTGGAAACCAAGCTTTGTCTTCCTCAGTCGGTGACTCGCAGATGCGCCGAATATCGGTAAACATCGCAAACCCTAAGGCATAGGGATTGATGCCACTGTAGTAACGACTGTTATATTCGGGCTGTGCGACAACGCCAGTATGGCTCTGCAAAAACTCCATCATAAAGCGGTCGGTGACCACGCCATCATCGTACAGATGATTCAAAATGGTGTAATGCCAGAAGGTTGCCCAGCCTTCATTCATCACTTGTGTTTGTTTTTGCGGATAAAAATACTGCGCCATCTTACGCACGATACGGATAATTTCCCGCTGCCATGACTCCAGCAATGGCGCATTTTTTTCAATAAAATACAGAATATTTTCCTGCGGTTCGGCGGGAAAACGGCGCTTTGTGGTCGAAGGTTGCTGCTGTTGGTGGGTGGGTATAGTGCGCCACAAATCGTTCACTTGGCTTTGCAGGTAAGCCTCGCGGTCTTTTTGCCTTGCCTGTTCTTCCCTAAAGGAGATTTCCGATGGGCGTTTATAGCGGTCGACACCGTAATTCATCAGGGCGTGGCAGGAGTCGATGATGCTTTCAACCTGCTCGACACCGTATTTTTGCTCGCAATCACTGATGTAGTTTTTGGCAAACACCAAGTAGTCGATAATAGAGCTTGCATCCGTCCATGTTTTAAATAAGTAATTATTTTTAAAGAAACTATTGTGGCCAAAACAGGCGTGAGCCATCACTAATGCCTGCATGGTGATGGTGTTTTCTTCCATTAAATAAGCGATACAAGGGTTAGAGTTAATCACAATTTCGTAGGCGAGCCCCATTTGCCCACGCTTGTAGCCTTGTTCGGTTTCAATAAAACGTTTGCCGAAGGACCAGTGGGTATAGCCAATGGGCATACCAATGCCGGCATAGGCGTCCATCATCTGCTCGGCGGTGATGATTTCGATTTGATTGGGATAGGCGCTTAGCTTATAAATGGCTGCCACACGCTCAATCTCTTTTAGATAACTTTGTAACAGCTCAAAGCTCCAGTCGGGACCGTCACTCAAGGCTGTACGCGTTTTTGATTCTTTTATCCCCATAGAGCCCCCTTAAACCGCCTGCTTTTTAAATAATTCTCTAAATACAGGGTAGATATCTTCGGCTTGACGAATATGTTGCACCGCTATGTTGTCGTAGTGTTGTTGTAGGGATTCGTATTCGCGCCACAGGGTTTGGTGCGCACGATTGGTGATTTCGATATAGCTAAAATAGCGCACTAGCGGCAGGATTTTTTGTTCCAATAATTGTCGACAGGTGGGTGAGTCATCGGCCCAGTTATCACCGTCAGAGGCTTGTGCGGCATAGATATTCCACTCATCGGCAGGGTAGCGAGCCTGCTGAATTTCGTGCATTAATTTTAATGCGCTTGAGACAATCGTACCGCCAGTTTCTTGGGAGTAGAAAAACTCATGTTCGTCTACTTCCTTCGCTTGGGTATGGTGGCGGATATAGACTACCTCAAGGTTTTTGTAGGTTCGGGTAAGAAACAAGTACAGCAAGATATAGAAACGTTTCGCCATATCTTTTGTCGCTTGATCCATCGAACCTGACACGTCCATTAAGCAGAACATGACCGCTTGGCTTGAGGGCACCTCACGCCTTGCAAAGTTATTGAAACGTAAGTCAAAGGTATCGATAAAGGGGACTTTAGCAATCTTCTGCTTGAGCGCCTCAATTTGGGCTTTTAAATCCAAAATCAATTCGGCTTTAGTTCCCGGAATATTTTCAAGCTCCGCCAGTTGTTGCTCTAACTCTTTGAGCAATTTCTTTTTACTCGCCGACATGGCAATGCGGCGCGCCAAGGAGGAACGCAGTGAACGCACAATATTGATATTGGCTGGCACACCATCATTGGTGAAACCCGCACGGTATATTTGATACTCGACAAGCTTGTTTAAGCGATTCTTCTGCAGATTCGGTAGTTCTAAGTCCTCAAATAACAGCTCTAGGTATTCATCCTTTGAGATTTCAAACACAAAGTCGTCGTTCCCTTCGCCCGAATCCGAGGCATCGCCTTTACCCGCACCGCCACCAGAGCCGCCTTGAGGTCTGTCGATTTTATCGCCACGGGTGAATTGATCATTGCCTGGGTGGACTCTGTCTCTTACGCCTCCTTTGCCTTGATGGAACATAGGTTCACTGATATCCCGTGTGGGAATACTGATTTTTTCGCCTTTATCCACATCCGTTACACTGCGACGCGTGACGGCATCGCTGACGGCTTTTTTGATTTGTTGCTTATATCGGTTGATAAAGCGTTGGCGGTTGACTGTACTTTTTCCTTTCGCATTCAACCGTCTATCGATAAAGTTCGCCATACGCACCTCCCAAACCCCAGCGAAGGCTTTGGCAACACCAAAGCCTCGTTTTTAGTGAGCGCAAGTTAAGAGGATTTACGAACCCGTAAATACCACTCAGACAGGAGTCTGACTTGTTTTTTGGTATAGCCTTTCTCCATCATTCGATTAACAAAATCATCGTGTTTACGTTGATCGTCAGTCGAGGTTTTGGCATTAAAGGAAATTACAGGCAATAAGTCCTCTGTATTTGAGAACATTTTCTTCTCAATAACAGTGCGTAGTTTTTCGTAGCTAGTCCAGAGTGGGTTACGTCCCTCATGGCTTGCGCGGGCGCGCAGCACAAAGTTAACGATCTCATTACGGAAATCTTTAGGGTTGCTGATCCCCGCAGGTTTTTCGATTTTTTCCAGTTCGGCATTAAGAGCGGAGCGGTCGAACAATTGACCCGTTTCAGGGTCGCGATATTCCTGATCTTGGATCCAGAAATCGGCGTAGGTGACATAACGGTCGAAGATATTTTGACCGTATTCAGAGTAGGACTCTAAGTATGCGGTTTGGATTTCCTTACCGATAAATTCGACATATTTAGGAATTAAATAGCCTTTTAAGAACTCCAGATAACGCTCAGCAGTATCACCGGGGAATTGTTCCTGCTCTATTTGGCGCTCGAGTACATAGAACAAATGGACAGGGTTAGCGGCAATCTCTGAGTGGTCAAAGTTAAATACCCGCGACAAGATTTTAAACGCGAAACGGGTAGAAAGACCGTTCATACCTTCATCAACACCGGCGTAGTCGCGGTACTCTTGGTAGGATTTGGCCTTAGGATCGGTATCTTTAAGGCTTTCACCATCATAGACCCGCATCTTTGAGTAGATGGAGGAATTTTCAGGTGTTTTGATCCTCGAGAGCACACTAAATTGCGCCAAGGTTTCTAAGGTACCAGGTGCACAAGGGGCTTGGGACAGCTCGGAGTTTTGCAGTAATTTTTTGTAAATCTGCAATTCTTCCGATACCCGCAGGCAATAGGGCACTTTGACGATATAAACCCTGTCGAGAAACGCTTCATTGTTCTTGTTGTTTTTGAAGGTTGACCATTCTGACTCGTTAGAGTGCGCCAAAATGATACCGCTATAGGGCAGGGCGGATAAGCCTTCGGTACCGTTATAGTTACCTTCTTGGGTGGCGGTGAGCAGTGGGTGTAGCACCTTAATCGGCGCCTTGAACATTTCCACGAACTCCATCATCCCTTGGTTTGCACGGCAGAGTGCGCCCGAGTAGGCGTAGGCATCGGCATCGTCTTGCGAGAAATGTTCTAGCTGACGAATATCGACCTTACCGACCAAGGAGGAAATGTCTTGGTTGTTCTCATCCCCTGGCTCGGTTTTGGCAATCGCCAATTGATCGAGGATAGAGGGATAGACCTTAACCACGCGGAATTTCGAAATATCGCCGCCAAACTCGTGCAAACGTTTCACCGCCCAAGGCGACATAATGGTTTTTAGGTAACGGGTGGGAATATTAAATTCATCCCGCAGCAGCTGGCCGTCTTCTTCGACGTCGAAGAGACAGAAAGGGTGGTCATTCACCGGACTTCTCACGCCATTTGCACTTAAAATGTAAATTGGCACTTTTTGCATCAAGGCTTTAAGTTTTTCCGCCAATGATGACTTACCGCCACCCACAGGGCCGAGTAAGTACAAAATTTGCTTCGATTCTTCTAAGCCTTGGGCCGAATGTTTTAGGTAGGCGACGATTTGCTCAATCGCATCTTCCATACCGTAAAAGTCTTTAAAGGCGGGATAGCGTGAGATAAGACGATTCGAAAAGATACGGCTTAGGGTTGGATTTTTCGCGGTATCAATAATTTCGGCTTCGCCGATGGCAAGCAGTAATCGCTCGGACGCTGACATATAAGCACTGCGATCTTCTTTGCAGATATCCAGAAACTCTTGCAAAGTATATTCTTCATCGAGTTTTTGTTCGTAGCGCTTTTGGTAATGCTCGAAAATGCCCATATAAACCCCCTGAAACGCCAGTGATGTCATGGATGGATAACTGATTTTCAGCTTCCTACACTAATCTTAGACACAAACTTGCCAGCTGTGTCAAAAAAATATCAAATAAAAACAACAACAAATGATTGCAATTGCAATTGTTGCACTTGTAGTTATTGGGCGGCGTTAGGCAAAGAGGGCAAGGTGGATGATTTTTTAGGGAATAAAAAAAGAGCCACTTGGGCTCTTTTTAGGAATGACTTAGCAGCGATTAACCTGCGAAGTTTTGGTTCACGAAGTCCCAGTTAACTAATTGCCAGAAGTGGGCTAAGTAGTCAGGACGTACGTTGCGGTAATCGATGTAGTAAGCGTGTTCCCACACGTCAACAGTCAGGATTGGTGTCACAGTGCTGTCAGTCAGTGGTGTTGCAGCATTGCTAGTGTTAACGATAGCAACGGTGCCATCAGCTTTT
Organism: Shewanella decolorationis S12; assembly: GCF_000485795.1. Taxonomy (GTDB): domain Bacteria; phylum Pseudomonadota; class Gammaproteobacteria; order Enterobacterales; family Shewanellaceae; genus Shewanella; species Shewanella decolorationis. The sequence continues at coordinate 25,800 of NZ_AXZL01000055.1, read as the reverse complement.
TTAACTAACCAAGTCCAAGCGCTACCAAAGTTGTTTACCGCAGCATCGGTAAATTGGGCTTTGAATGCCTCGAATGAACCGAATGCAGCATTGATGGCATCAGCCACAGGACCTGTTGGCTCACCGCCAGCGTTAGGCGCTAAGCAGTTCCAGTAGAAAGTGTGGTTCCAAACTTGAGCTGCGTTGTTAAATACGCCACCAGTAGAAGTCTTGATGATCTCTTCTAAAGATTTACCTGCGAAATCGGTTCCTTCGATTAAACCGTTTAGCTTAACAACGTAGGTGTTGTGATGCTTGCCGTAGTGGTATTCAATGGTTTCTTGAGAAATGTGTGGTTCTAGTGCGTTCTTTGCATATGGTAATGCGGGTAATTCGAAAGCCATTAGTATCTCTCCATGGTCTTAGGTTATCGTTTTTTAAACGTGCTCACTGCGCTCTATTGTACCGATAAAATTTGTGATGTGAATCATTGTTTGGCTAATTGATTAGATAGGCGTCATCGAAAAACTAATTGTATGGCATAACCTTACAAACTGTGGGATTTTGTTCTGTGCCTAGCTGTCGTACAATAGCGGCATTGAGTCAATGTCACGTACTTAGGAATTAAAATGGAAACAGTAGAGAAAATTAAACAGCAAATCGCTGAAAACCCGATCATCGTGTACATGAAGGGTTCTCCTAAATTACCAAGCTGTGGTTTTTCATCTCAGGTAGCACAAATCATGATTAACTGTGGCGAGCAGTTTGCATTTGTGGATATTCTCCAGCACCCAGATATCCGTGCTGAATTACCTAAGTATGCAAACTGGCCAACTTTCCCACAATTGTGGATTGAAGGCGAGCTGATTGGTGGTTGTGATATCGTGGTTGATATGTACCAAAAAGGCGAATTACAGCCGTTAATCAAAGCGACTGCTGAAAAGTACAAAACCGCAGAGTAATCACACGCTATAGTGATGAAAGAATAATAAAAAGCCGCTAAGTAATAACTTAGCGGCTTTTTTGTTGCCTAACCCTAACATAAGGATTAGGCGATGAGTGATGAACTACGGCGCGAACTCACTCTGTTTAGTGTGATGCAGCGTCACGCTCGTGGTGTTTACTCGCGGGTAACAGCAGATTCATGGTGATGGCCACAATACCACAGAGGCTGATGCCTGTGAGGCTGAAGGAGCCGATGCCAAAGGCCATACCACCGATACCAAATACTAGGGTCACGCCGACAATGCTTAAGTTACGTGGCTCGGATAAATCCACGTGATTACGGATTAGCGTATTTAAGCCTACCGCGGCGATAGAACCAAAGAGCAAACACATTATGCCGCCCATTACTGGGACGGGAATGGTTTGCATCAGAGCGCCTAATTTACCCACGAAGGCTAAGGTAATGGCGGTGATCGCCGTCCACGTCATGATTTTGGGGTCGAAGTTGCGGGTTAAGGTCACGGCGCCAGTGACTTCCGAATAGGTAGTATTTGGTGGACCACCAAAGGCCGCTGCAGCCATGGTGGCAATGCCATCACCAGTCAAGGTGCGATGCAGGCCAGGTTTTTTCATAAAATCCTTACCAGTGACATTAGAAATCGCCAGGATATCACCGATATGTTCAACCGCAGGCGCAATGGCAACAGGGATCATAAATGCAATGGCATGCCAGTTAAATTCGGGCGCGACAAATTTCGGAATAGCAATCCAGCTGGCCGCGGTAACCACTGCAAAATCCACGATACCAAAGGCAAGACTTAGACCGTAGCCGACAATGATGCCAGCTAAAATTGGCATAACTTTAAGTAAGCCCTTGGCAAAAATTGCTACTGCTATGGTGGTACACAGGGATACCAGCGAAATAATTAACGCAGTATTTGTAGGCACTAAAGTTAAGCTACCGTCTCCACTTTTGCCTAGAGCCATATTCACCGCTACCGGGGCTAAACCTAGGCCAATGATAATAATCACAGGACCAACCACCACAGGCGGTAGCAGCTTATGGATAAAGTCGGTGCCGCGCATTTTAACCAATGCGCCAAGGAGCACATACACCATACCTGCAGCAATGATGCCGCCCATGGTTGATGGGATCCCCCAAGTTTGTACTCCATACAAAATTGGAGCAATAAAAGCGAAGGAGGAGGCAAGGAAGATAGGAACCTGACGTTTAGTAATTAATTGAAATAGAAGGGTACCAATACCCGCAGTAAACAGGGCAACACTGGTATCAAGCCCTGTGAGTAGCGGCATTAGCACTAGGGCGCCAAATGCAACAAACAGCATTTGCGCACCCTGAAGTGGGATAGCGAGTCTTTTCATTTATTATTCTCGTATATTTAGGGTAAACCGCGAGATGATAACAGTTTGTTGCTAAATGTTCTCCATAAAATGCCCATTTGCTGGGGATGATCACTGTTTTATTGCATGTGGGACGGGGAATAGGTTATCTGAGTGGCGAATAAGGCTAAGGCTCGCTAAAGGCGCTAACTATGGTACAATTTGCACTATCTGATGTTACTTCAACTACTCAAAGATGCTGAAATTTCTATTAAAGCCTAGCTTACTCGCGTTTTTATATTGCCTATTTACCGTTAATAGCTTGCAAGCTGTTGAAGTGAGTAAATTAGATGAGGCTGACGTACCTGTATCTTCCCGTGCGGTGCCTGAACGTAATAGCGCACTAAAAACGGCATTGGAAAAAGTGATCATTAAGAATACCGGTACTGCTCGTTCTTTGGATAACGCCGTTATCCAATCGCAACTGGCCAATCCCGATGCACTGCTGAGCCAGTTTGGTTACTTTGAGCAAAATGGCCAACTGTTGTTAAAAGCCAACTTTGAGCATCGCCGCATTATTACCCTGTTACGTCAGGCTCAGTTACCCGTGTGGGGTATTCAACGTCCACTGACGCTCTTTTGGGTTGCTATGCCAAGTGAAGGTGACACGATTTTACTGAGTGATTCATCAACCTTAGTCGAGCGTCAGGCATTCAATACCTTCTCTGATGAGCGTGGCATTCCTGTCATGCTACCGATCCTCGACCTTGATGAGTTAATGGGCATCAATCCCAATGATGTCAAAGGCATGTTTGCTGATATCGTGGCCAGTGTATCTGGACGTTATCAAGCCGACTTCTTAGCCCTCGTCGCTATTGACCCTGCGGGGAATCAAGTGCGTTATCGCTTAAACCTTTACTCCAAAACCACCATTGATTCGTTAACCCCACCGCTGTTTAGTTTTAATGGTACGGCAGAAAATAGCGCGCAGGCGATCACCGCTATGATGGCGGCGCTAGGCGATTACTATTTTACTAAGTACGCCATCGCCGATTCGGGCGAGCAGGTCGGTGCGAGTGTGACCTTTGTGAACATTGATAAAATGGCGCAGCTGGTTGAAGTTGAAAAATACTTAAAGCAACTCAGCGCCGTGAAGAATGCGACCTTGTCGCGTATCCAAGGTAATACAGTGACGTTTTCCTTGGATTTATTTGGCTCACAGACTGACTTTGAACGTTTACTGAGTCTAGAGCCGCGAATTTCGGTGGTGGCGCCAGGGGAGTTTTCTGCCAGTGCTAGCCCAGCGGGTAAAGCTGTCTACCAATGGCGGTTACCTTAAACTTCCCTCGTCGTGACTGGGCATAGCTGTGCTCAATCATGTGGGGGAGTCGATAATTTATTGATATTGAGACGTACGAGTGCCATTAAACTCACCGCTACAACTGTCGTTACCGGTTTACTTACCGGATGATGAAACCTTTAACAGTTATTATCCGGCAGCGGGTAATGACGAACTTATCCAAAAGCTACGCGCCAATGCCGAAGGCCAAGGTGAAGCCGCTATTTATGTGTGGGGCCCCGTGAAATCGGGTCGGACGCACTTAATGCACGCCGCCTGTGCCCATGCCAATGAACTCGACCGCCGCAGTTTTTACCTTCCCCTTGGCATTCATGCGAGTATCTCGACCGCGCTGTTGGAAGGCCTGGAGCAGCTCGATTTGATCTGCATCGACGATGTGGATGACATTGCGGGTCACCCGATTTGGGAAGAAGCCATATTCGATTTGTATAATCGTGTCGCTGAGAACAAGCGTTGTGCGCTGGTGGTTAGCGGCCGCTCGGCGCCCGCGGATGCAGGCTTCTTGTTGCCCGATTTAGTTTCCAGAATGCAGTGGGGACTCAATTATCAGCTGCAACCCATGGCCGATGATGAAAAGCTAGCGGCACTGCAACGCCGCGCGGCGATGCGCGGATTACAGTTGCCCGAAGACGTGGGCCGTTTCTTGCTTAATCGTATGGCAAGGGATCTACGCACCTTGTTTGATGTGTTAGATAAACTGGATAAGGCATCCTTAGTGCATCAGCGCAAGCTCACGATTCCTTTTGCTAAAGAAATGCTGCACCTGTAATCGCACTGACTTACTGTTAATCGAAAGTCTGTGTTAATAAACATTTAGTGTTAACAAAAAGCCCGTCGTATCACGACGGGCTTTTTTATCTCTATTAATCTCTAACTTAGGTCTGCTAACAGGCTTGAGTCTAGTGTATTTGCCGATTTAGCAATCCAGATCACTGCTGTGGATGGCGGTGACGATCGCCACTGAAACGCAGCGCTGGCTCGGTAAGCATTTCGCCACTTGCTGCTACAGACTGTTGTCCCTTCACTATAGTGGTATTAGGTGAAATCCCCAGGGTTTGGCGCCAGCTTTGGCCTTGCGTCATAGCAATGGGCTCGGGAAGGCTCGTGAGCAAGCTGATGCCGTCAAGCTCTGGCAGCATGCCATCGATCACCAAGGCGGCGCGGTTCGCCAGACTATCATCACCAATTCGTCCCCTTTGTCCCCAGTCAACAATCACAGTGTCTGCCGTGAGAACTGCTGGCAGATTGGTGACGGCCACATCACGCTGGATTTGATAGCGGTAACTCATCATGGCTTCTTCGAACAACATGGCTGTATCTTCTCGGGTACTGGAATAGCTGTAAAAGTCATTGGCGATGTCACCGGAGAAAAACGTACTCACATCCGAAGGTTGATAGGCTTTTTGGGTTGCAGTGGCTTTGGCGCCTAAGAAACTCACCGACGCAAGGCCTGTCATTTCGGTACTGATGAGGGGATAGCTGCGACTCACTTGATCGGATATCAGACTCTTATTGGCATTTCGGCGGCTATAGTCGTCCAACAATCTGGGGCCTGTGAGCGTGGCGTGAATGCTTCTTGGGAAGAAGTCATTAGCGTGGGCGAGCTCATGGTATAAGAGTGAAGCGAGATCGGGATTAATCTGGCTGAGCGTGCGGGTGGCGCGCGTCGTGATTGGGAATCCCTGTGAAGCATATTGGTTATTTTTAACGTAACGCCACGGCATGAGGAAATTGAGCTCGCTGCCAAAGTCGCTGCGATAATCCGGCGCCTCGTTAATGCTGTCGCGCTGGGTTGGCGTGAGCCATAAATCATTAGGGTCGAGATAAATCGCCCCTGTGACGACCCAATAAAACGAGGGGCGCACATCATAGCTGATCACCACGGCAGTGACCGATTGTAGCAGGCGGGCAAAATCGCTGTTCGGGTCCATTTGACGTAAAAACGCGGCGAAATTGTCTCCCATCCAATCGTGGGACACTAATACGCGATCGAGAATTGTATCGACATCGAGTGTATTTGAGACTTGGCCAATAAGCGGCAATTGATTGATAGTGCAAGCCTCTTTTAACTGATTCGAGTACACACAGCTCGTTAAGGCACTGGCATAGGGTGAGGCAGGGTTATAAGCGTGGGTGCGCGCCACGGGTGTATCGAAGTAGGTAGAGCTTATCGTGGGCGCCGCAGTGGTGAGCACATAGGCTTCGTCTGTCACGGTATTACCGTTAATCGTGGCCGATGCCCTAAGGCGGGTTAAGGTATCTTGACCTACAGTGGGCGCGATAAACAGGGGCCTAAAGGGATCGCTGATATCGAGACTGACACTGGGGCCCTCGGCGATACACCAATTGATGTTTGATGCACTAAGGCCCGCTTGTTGAGCGATTCGTAGGCTGACATCGTTACCCTCAACGGCTTGATGATCTTGACGAATGTTCAGCATTGCCCCCGCGCTGTTGTCGGCATTGATCGCTATTTCGCCAGTCTCATCGATATTACTGCCGCTGATATGTAGGCTAAAACGGTAGCTGCCTGCAGTGGGGATGTCGAAGGCTAATACTGGGCTATTTTGACTCACGAGTTCAATGCTGGGGCCTTCTAACTGTTGCCAGCGGAAAGTGAGATCCTGTGAATCGCGATTCCCTAGGCTGGCGATAATGGCACTGGATTGTCCCGCCACATATTGGTGCTCAGTTTTAAAGCGGATGGCGCCTGAGTCTGTGGTGATGAGCGGAGCCACTGTGGCGCAACGTGGCACGCTAGTGGTTGGTGGGCTGACTGTACCACCATCATTATTATCCCCACCACCGCCACCACAGGCGCTGAGTGCAACGGCTGCCGCGATAATACTTAATCGACGCATTGGAACCCATTTTTCCATCATGACTCACTCCAATTAACGCTATGTTATTGTTTTTGTAGTATGACTGGCTTGATTGGCCGTCATAACTTGGCATATCGACCGACTATAGCACGCTCTTTTGGTTACAAAAAGTGATGAAAGGTAAGTTAAATGTTGTCAGTTTGCGGAGTTGGAGCCGTACCGACAAGGGATTAATACAGCAGCGTTTTTGACTGTGAGTGAAGATTATAAAGCGGGGGTAGAATTTATAGAGTCATGATGTTTTAAATCACAATCTCTTGATTCATAAGATCATGAATAACGGCATCTTGAATAACGGCTTCTCGAAACAAAGAGCGCGGAGCGGTATTAAAACCGAACCGCGCTTGTTAATCGGAACTTCCTTATCGGAACTTGCTCGTCGGCACTGGCTAATCGGAACTTGCTGTTCGCTGCCAGCGATGAGATTGATTGGTACTCACAATCAGTCTTGCTTGTCGGACTTTTTCTTAAGGCCCAGACCGAGTTCTCGTCCACGGATACGAGCATAAAACGGGAACGCGACTAACAGCGCGCCAATCAGCAGGACTTCAATAATGGCAAAGGCCAATGCATCGGTCGTGACATACAGCAAGGTGAGGGCGTGCAGCATATATAAGCATAAAATAAAGCTGGCCCAAGCATAGGTGTACGGATTGCCCTTTAAAATGCCTCGTACAGGCAACAATAAAGGCACTAGCCAGAGTAGGCTGAATAATAAGGTGTATTCCCCATTGATGCCCTGACCAATAAACCAACCGCCCAGCAGGAGAACGAGGGCAAGGTAGCCTAAACGGCTCAGTGTCAGCAGAGTGCTTGAGGTCATGATGTTCCTATTTTTTTCGCATCGAATGATGGTGAAATGGCCGAAGATTAGAGAATGTTCAGTACATTTTCCGGTGGACGACCAATGGCTGCCTGTTGATTGGCCAGTACGATTGGACGTTCAATCAATTTTGGCGTTTTGATCATGGCGTCGATAAGTTGCTCTTCGGTTAATGCCGGATTGGCGAGTCCCAGTGCTTGATACTCGTCTTCCTTAGTGCGCATTAACTCACGGGCGCTGAGTTTGAGAGTGGCTAAAATCCCACGGATATCAGCGGCGCTTGGAGGATTCTTAAGGTATTCCACGACTGTGATATCACAGCCTTGCTGCTCGAGTAGGGCTAAGGTTTCGCGGCTCTTTGAACAACGTGGGTTGTGGTAAATCGTTGCTTGGGTCATAGTACTTATGCTCAATCGGCTAAAACAATGGCGCGGATGATAGCAGAAAAAACAGCGCCCCGTCAGGGTGTTCGGGGCGCGATTATAAGGGATAGAGATAAAATGGCTATTTTACTTCAGGGCATCCATCTCTTTATCCGCTTGTTTAAATTGGCGGATACGTGCTTCTATTCGCGCCAGTTGTAATGGATTACCTTCCGAGGCGCGGTAGGCAAAGTTCAGCTGATCAATTGCCCCCTTATAGTTAGCGCCTAGCGCCATTAACTCCGCATTGGAGAAATACTCCATGCCCTGATTGCCCAATTTTTTATAGGCAAGATTGAGCAGTTGATAGGGAAGTTGATTTTGCTTATCGAGGAAAATCATGTCTTCCAGCAGTGGGATAGCCTTAGCGGGCTCACCGGCCTCAATATAGATATTGGCTAAGTTCGCATTAATCACCTGCGATGTAGGCTTCATCTTACGCTGGGCTTCGAGTAGCTTAGTCGCCTGAGCAAAATCCTTACGCTCGTTGAGTAAATCCGTCTTGGTATCGATATAAAACAAGTTGTTATCATCGATTTTTAACAGCTCATCGATAATCTTTTCGGACTCATCAAATTTCTTCAATCTAAACAGCGCTAAGGCTTTGCCGTAGAGGGCGGCCTCTTTAAAGCCGTAGGTTTGCTTATTGAGCTGCTTTTCAAACATGCTCAATACCGCATCGTCGCTGTAACTGGAAAAACGCACCTGAATACGGGCTTTGGCGAGCTGGAAGTTCAAATTATCCGGCACATAGCGGTGTGGATACTGGTGGGCGCGATCCCGCGCCTCGGAGATCCGTGACTCGGGTAATGGGTGAGTCAGCAACATTTGTGGTGGCGTAGTGGTAAAACGGTAGCGACTGGCAAGCTTACCAAAGAAATCAGCGGCCGCATTGGGGTCAAAGCCCGCATCAACCAAAATCTGCATGCCGATCCGGTCGGCTTCTTTTTCATGCAGACGGGTATAGTTGATTTTCGATTGGGTAGCCATGGCTTGAGTGGTTGCCAGTGCTGCCATCCCGGCCTGAGGAACCGCGATGGTTAATAAAATCGCCCCCAGTAGGCCTGCAACGGTCGCCGGACCACTTTTTTGCTGTGCTTCGAGGGAGCGCGCCAAGTGACGTTGGGTCACGTGGGTAATTTCGTGGCCGAGCACTGAGGCCAGCTCACTTTCATTATCGGCGTTAAGGAATAGCCCTGTGTGCACTGCAACGTGGCCGCCAAAAAACGCAAAGGCGTTGATTTCATCGTTTTGCAGTAAGAAGAAATAAAAGGGCGTTTTGACTCCCGTGGCGTGGGCGACCAATTTATTGCCCAGCTCAGTCAAATATTGGCTCAATACCGGATCGTTCAGCATCGGCGCCGATGAGCGAATAACGCGCATATAGGCATCGCCGTAGATCATTTCTTTTTCTAGGCTGAAGGTATTGACGGCGGCGGTGCCCAAGTCGGGCAAGTCGTTGTTGGCAAAACTCTTTGCGGCTCCACCGAGTAACATTAATGAAAGTACACTCGCCGCAAGGGGTTTACATCGGGTCAAAAACGTCAAATTACGCAAGTGGATCCTTTAATTCTTTTTAAGTGTCTCAACTAAGGCGAGGGAGCTCTTAGCTTGTAGTTTGAGTTGCAACTTAGGATAATAGCCCAAGTTCGTTCATAGCAAGTTCATTATGATTTTTATTGATTTAACATCATTTCGCTGCCCCATTCCATTGGTTAAGGTCAAACTTGCGTTGAAGTCCGTGTCTGCTGGCGACAGCTTACATATCCTACTCTCAGACCCAGGTTCCCGCCGAGATGTTCCCGCGTTTTTTAAAAAACAGGGGCATACCGTTGTGACATTGCAAGATGATGCCAGTCAGTTAGGGTTATTAATCACAAAAGTTGATTTATCGCAGGGATAAGTCTGCCCAAAGCATGATTCAATGCCGCAGTAAAAATGGCCAGTTAGCTTAGCTGATTGAAACTTCGCTTTTGCGTGTCGGTCATAGGTAGCAGTTAACTGATTTTCAAGCATATACACAGTAAAACGGATGCGATAAGGTTAACCACCAAAGCATAAGCTCTTTCCTGCGTTTGCGGAAAGCCAATCACCTCATTGGAACGAATTCATGTTTAGTTTTTTCTCTCGTTGGTATCAAGAGCGCTTCAGCGATCCTCAGGCGGTGACGCTGCTCGCCATTCTCGTTGGTCTTGCCCTAGTGTTGTATTTTGCGGGTGGCTTATTAGCGCCGTTACTCGTGGCGTTAGTGCTGGCCTTTTTGCTCGAATGGCCCGTGGCGCAAATGCTGAAATTGGGGATTAATCGCACGACGGGGGCTTCCTTAGTACTCGTGCTGTTTTTAGGGATAGTGGTGCTGCTGACCTTTGGCCTTATCCCGAGCGTGTGGCGCCAAGGCGTGAGCCTGATGACAGATTTGCCGAGTATGATCGACAAGGGATTACAAACCTTGCAGGGATTAGCGACCCAGTATCCGCAGTTTGTCAGCTCTGAGCAGCTCAATTTAATGGTCGCCGAGCTTAAAAAACTGCTTGATACCCAGCATGTGCTCGATATTGCCAAGCAACTGATAGGTTATTCGGCTTCATTATTGGTGCTGATGGTGTACGCCATTTTAGTGCCCTTATTAGTGTTCTTCTTTCTGAAGGATAAAGACCAACTGATCAGTGGCAGTAAACGTTTTTTCCCCACTAATCGACAGCTGGCCCGCAAGGTGTGGTTCGAAATGCACCAGCAGATCTTCAACTATATCCGCGGCAAAGTGATTGAGATTGTGATTGTCGGAGTAGCGAGCTACATCTTCTTTGCCTTTATGGGGCTGAGATACTCGGCCTTACTCGGGGTGTTGACTGGTTTGTCGGTGTTGATTCCCTATGTGGGCGCGACCTTAGTGACTCTACCCATTATGCTGGTGGCCTTTTTCCAGTGGGGTTTTAGCTCTGAGTTTGGTTATTTAATGCTAGGTTACGGCATTATTCAGGCCTTGGATGGTAACGTACTTGTACCTATCCTGTTTTCCGATGCGGTGGATTTGCATCCGGTGATCATTATTGCTGCTGTGTTAGTTTTCGGTGGTTTATGGGGCGTTTGGGGGGTGTTCTTTGCCATTCCATTAGCCTCCTTGGTGAAAGCGGTGATCAATGCTTGGCCGAAAACCGAGATTGAACCTGTGGCGATAACGCAGGTGAAGGCGGATTCGGAACAAGCCTAAGCCGCTGGCAGTAGATAAAAAGCTAATAGATAAAAACTATTAGATAAAAAACTGGGCCTGAGTGCTCAGTTTTTTATCCGCTAACTATTTGTACTAACTATTGTTTGTTGTACTAACGAACGCTGCACTCATCATTGCTGTAATAGATGCTGCGCGGTGGCGGCGAGGGCGCGATAGACCAAGGTCGTTTGCTTGGCTTTTATATTCCAATGCTGCCAATAGAGGGGCACCCGAATACGTTTTTCTGGGGTGAGCTCAATCAATATGCCTTTGTCTATCAAAGGTTTTGCCTGTAAGTGTCCCACTAAACCATAACCCAGACTTAAGTTAATCGCCTCTAAAAAACTCTCCGATGAGGGAATGCTGTGTTGCCACCATTGCCCTGGCAACATTTGAAAGTACTGGGCGAGGTACTTTTCATGCATTTTATCTTTGGTTGAAAATACTACGGCAGGGGCTTTCGCGAGCTGTGCTTGGGTAATTTGAGCGCCGACATCATCGTTATTTTTTGCCCATTCGAAATAACGCGCCGCAAATGCTGGGGTGGCGACGCACATATATTCCATGGTTCCTAAAAACTCGCTGCTACAACCAGCCATCGGGTTGGCTGTTGTGGTCACGCAACCGACGGCCTCACCATTTTTCAATAGGTGATGAGTGTAGGATTCATCATCGACAATCAATTCCAGCAGCCAAGCATGGCGGCTGAACATATCGGCCAAGGCGGGCAAAAACCATGTCGCTAAACTGTCGGCATTGACGGCAATTCGCACTGTCGTGGGATGGTTAGGGTCATCGGCATCTAACTCGGCTCTCAATTCACTCTCGAGTAGTTGCACCTGTGAATAGTGGCGCAATAAACGTTTACCCGTGGGAGTTGCCACCACTGGCGTTGAGCGGATAAGTAAGGATTGGCCGACTCGCTCTTCTAATTGCCTGACGCGCTGTGACACCGCTGATTGGGTGATATGCAACACCTTGGCGGCGCGCTCGAAGCCACCTTCGGAGACGACGACCGCAAGCGCTTTAAGATTGGCGTATTCCAACATGATTGCCGTCCTTAAAATTATTAATTTTACTTATGATACATAAAAAACATTAGTTATATTAATTTTGTTGTTTTGTCTATGCTAGCGCCTTCTTCAGACATGAGAGGTAGGTATGCAAACGGCGTTTATACAAGGTATGGGCATTGGTGGTAGTTTGATTATTGCCGTAGGGGCGCAAAATGCCTTTGTGCTAAAGCAGGGGATTAAGCGAGCTTATCCTTTGCCGATTGCGCTGCTTTGTTCAATCATCGATGCCTTAATGATCACTGCGGGTGTGGCGGGGCTTGGGCACATTATCGAAGCCTTCCCGACTATCAAACATGTGGCCAGTTTTGGTGGTGCCGCCTTTTTGATTTGGTACGGAGCTAATGCACTTAAGGCCTCGTTTGTCGCCAAGGGGATGGAGATGGACAATGCGCAAAATGCCGACACTTTGCGTAAGGCCATGCTGACCACGCTTGGGATCAGCCTGCTTAATCCACACCTTTATTTAGATACAGTCGTGCTGCTGGGTAGCATTAGTACCCAGTTCGAAGATGCCCATCGTCCTTGGTTTGGTGCGGGCGCGGTACTGGCTTCGTTTATTTGGTTCTTCAGCTTAAGTTTTGGTGCGCGTTTATTGGCGCCGATATTTAGTCGCCCAGCGGCGTGGCGATACTTAGATCGCTTTATTTGGTTGACCATGTGGAGCATCGCTGCGGCAATTATTTGGCCATATATGACGGTAAATTAATGTATTTTTTGAAGCCTTATGGCTGATTGCCATGTTCAGGTCGAAGGTGCTAACCCTTCGACCTTATTGATATTAAGTTCAAATAGTTAAATTTACTTGTCGGCGTCGAGTGTGGGGTAAGCCTGCTCAATGGCAATGTTGAGCTTACACTTGAGTGGGCTTGATTTATTTCCCCTCCCATTGAAATTATGCCAATAGACACCATTTAACAGTTATTGCTTTAGTGTTTACTAAATGGATTATCTTTGAATTTCAGTCACATCACTTGGCTTGATGATAAAGGCCATATAAAACCTCCTGTTTTTTTATATGCTATTCTGGCTTTTCTCGCCCGAGGCTGGTGTATTTTTATTGCTTCTCTGACTCAAGCGAGTGATAGATCTGAACTGGTGAGAATCTTTTATCCTGAAAAGTCAGATTTTTTACTCGCACTCGCTGCCGGACTTGGCGCTGTCATACTCTATTTTGTGGTGCTCGCAGAAAGGCGCCGTTCTCCCATGTGGTTGAGGCCTATATTTGTCCACCTAAAATGGGGCCTATGGCTATTGTTGTTATTGGATGCAACCTTGCTGGCACAAAGGTTAATTCATGGGCAGTTTTTATTTCACTGGAGTTTAGCACTCGACGCCTTAGTCTTGTTTTGGTCATGTTTGTACGTCTACAAGTCAAAACGGCTCTGCTATTACTTGGCTGATTGGCCAAAAGAGATGGAACCCTCGGTCACCAAGGACTAATTGGTATTGATGCTTAATAGGGCACTAGAAGCATGACGTAGGGCTATTTATGATGCGGATCGAGTTTCTATCGCCAAACACCAATTCAAGACGCTTATGCGCTATCGTTTCATCTAGCTGTAATTATTGCGATTTATTTGCTTTTTTACCATTTTGTACAAATTTGTGTGTACTATCCCTCAGTTTGATAAGCATTTTTTCACTGACTGCTTACTGATTTTGTTGAATCATCTATAGTTATATGTACTTAGCTTAAATGTATGGCAAAAGGCGAGTCGTCGTTAACCTTGGGCGTGCATGAAAGGAGTCATATTGCGTGGCAAAAGCAGATCATAGAAGACTATTACTTTCTCAGCTTCAACCAGGTATGCGGGTTAAGCTCCCCTTGTCGTGGACAAATCACCCATTCTTATTTAACCGAGTTGATATCAATAGTGCGGCTCAAATTGAGATGATCCGGGGGCTAGGTGTTCCCTATGTTTACCTCATTTCTGGCAGTAATGATGAGATTGATATTACTGAAGAAGAGGAAGAAATTGAAGATATTGGAGCAGCGCCACCAGAGCGAGATCTGAAAGCGGATACGCGTAAATCGATGCGATTAAGTCAAAAGCGATTTTTAGAGAGTGTTAATCAGTGTCGTAATATCTTTGGTAAGGTCGTTAGTGATCCCGAAGGGGCTTATCGATTATCGGCTGCTTTAGTTGAAGATTTGCTCAGCCATTTACAAGAAGTAGAAAAGCCTTTTTTAACCTTAGTGGGTATGGATGAAAAGGATGTCAGTGTAACCCAGCATGGGGTATCTGTGGCGGTATTAGCCATGATGATTGGTCATGCACTCGATTTACCCGTGCGGGATTTGCGTGATATCGCCTTAGGCAGTTTGTTCCATGATATTGGCAAACTTAAAGTGCCTGACGTGATCCGTCGCAAACGCAGTGCTTTAACTCCCCATGAGGCTAATTACCTGCAAATGCACCCGAACTTTGGCTACGACATGCTTAATCGCTCGGGCCTGTTCCCCAAAGAAGTGCTAAATATTGTGTTACATCACCATGAGTTTGTGGATGGTTCGGGGTTTCCTGATGGGCTTACCGGTCATAAAATCCCCATCGTGACTCAAATTGTCAGCCTAGCAAATGATTACGATCAGCAACTGAGTGGTCAGCAAGCTTCTTCTCCCCAAGTCGCCCTTGGCTACTTATTTAAAAATAGGGCTAGTAAGCATTCGGAATCGTTAATTTCGGTCTTAGTTAAGATTTTAGGTATTTATCCTCCCGGGACCTTAGTCAGGCTATCCGATCAGAGCGTTGCAAAGGTTATAATGACGACTAAAGAGGTCAGTCAACCCCAAGTGTGGGCGTGTAAGGAAGATGGTAGTGAAGCCTCATTGCGTTTTTTAAGTGATGAGGGCGTTACGGTACAAAAGTCATTGCGCGTTGAGGATTTAAGCGAAGGGGCGACTCGTACTTTACAAGTGGATAAGGGCATAAGCTTTTATTTTAGCTCGTTACAGACTTGAATCCCTGTGTCAGAGTTCCGTATGCTATTGGCCGATAATAACTAGGCCAGAGTGGATGGAACAAACAGTGTTACAACAAAAAAGTGTGGCAGTTGTTGGGTGTGGATGGTTTGGGGTTGCTCTTGCCAAGCATTTAGTACAAGCGGGTTACCGAGTCACTGGCGCTAAACGCCACATGGAGGAGTTAGGGCCTCTCACTGAAGTCGGTATCCAGGGATTTCAATTACAACTCGGGGCAGAAGCCGAGGTATTAGCGGATCCACAATCACTACAAGGGTTGTTCCAGACAGATTTTCTTGTCGTCAATATTCCTCCGCGGTTAAAACATGGCAATACCGCTTATATTCAAGAATTACAGCAGTTAATTGCGCTAACCCAAGGCTGGCATTATCAAGGTATAGTGTTTATCAGTACCACAGGCGTTTATCCCTCCCTAGATAAGTCGATGACAGAAGCGGACGCACAGGCTGAATCGGCTTCATCACAGGTGTTATTGGATGCCGAAGCCTTATTTGCTCGCCAACCGAATAGTTGCATCGTACGTTTTGCTGGCTTGGTTGGACCCAAACGCCATCCTGGGCGCTTCTTTGCCGGTAAAACCGATGTGGCGGGCGGCAATGTCGCGGTCAATCTGGTGCATTTGCAGGACTGTGTCGCGGCGGTGAGCTTGATTATTGCTGCAAAGGCGAAAGGAGATAAGGTCGCTGCTGTCTATAATCTTTGCGCGCCAGAGCATCCTTCGAGAAGCGAATTTTATGTGGCGGCTGCCGAGTCCTTGGGATTAGCGGCGCCGCAATTTAATGGGCAGCTACAACCCAGCAAAGTCATTCTAGGAGATGCGATAGTCCGCGAGCTTGGGTTTGAGTATCAGTTTGCGTCGCCCCTTGAAATGCTTGCGGCCTGTTAGTGGGTGATTTAGCACCTATTGTTAACAAATGTTTAAGAACCTTAGCCATATTTTGAGGTATCTTAATGGCCTGTGCGTGTCGCAAACGACTTACGATTCAATGATGCAGTTACTAATAAGAAGAGAAAATATGAAAAGCCTAACTAATTTTGTTCGATCTTTGGCGGCGTTGGCCTGTGGATTGGTGTTAAGTGCGAGTTTTGCGCTGCAGGCGGCGAATTTTGAAGAAGGGAAGGATTATGTCACTGTCGCTGGCATCAACGAAGCACAAAAGCCTGTGCTGCGTGAGTTCTTCTCCTATAATTGCCCGCATTGCTACAAGCAGGAACCCTTTGTCGCTTCCACGGTAAAACTCTTAGGCAAGGATGTGGCTTTCGAGCGCACGCCGGTGGGTGCGGGACGTCCTGCATGGGAGTTAAGTCAATTAGCCTATTTTGTTGCGCAAAAGCTGAAAATGACCCAGCAAGTGCACGAAGCAATTTTTAAACAAATCCATGAAAAGGGTGAACAATTTACTCGTCCTGAACAGGTAAAAGCTTTCTTTGTGGCACAAGGCGCGAAGGCCGATGATGTCGATGCAGCGATGAACTCTGTCGATGCGAAGTTCACTATGATGAATTACGACTCGCAGGCGGAATTATCGGGTATTAAGGGCGTGCCATCCTTATTAGTCAATGGCCGCTATTTAGTGACCTCTAAGGTGCATACTCCTGAAGAATTAGCCGAGCTAGTCAAGTTCTTAGCCGCCAAGTAAAAGGCTGATAGCTGTGTTTATCACAGCGTAAATTTACTGTTTTCCAATAACCCAGCGATGCTGGGTTATTTTTTGCCATTTTGCTGTTATATCTGAGCTGTAGCAATTGGGGTTATGACAACCAATTAACTCCAATGTAGTACGATATTTTGTTTATATCACAGCCAGTTAGTGTTACCTATCGTCGTATCTTACTGTCATCTAGCACGTCATTTTGTCGGTTTCTAGCCTTAGGATCTTCGACATTGGTCTAAGCCGCTTAAAAAATAACTTTTGCATCAAAATGTAAAATCATTGTTAACTTTATGATTTTAAATACTATTCGATTTTTTCTGATGTGAGGTGCTTCGCAAATTAGACTAAGGTCTTGATTGTGGTCACTCCAGCTGTTGCTAGATTTAACAGGACTTAAAAATAAAACAGCACAGGGGAGTCGCTATGGCATTTGAAAACAACGATAAAGCAAAAGGTTACTGGAATGAGAATTTACGTCTCGTTTTAGGCCTATTGGCTATTTGGGCCGCAGTCTCATTTGGATGTGGCATTCTATTGGTTGATGTACTCAATGAAATCCATTTCATGGGCTTCAAGTTAGGTTTCTGGTTTGCCCAACAGGGATCTATGTATGTCTTTGTTGCGCTTATTTTTGTCTACGCGGCAAAAGCCAACGCCTTAGATAAAAAATATAACGTACAAGAAGACTAAGGAGAACGGAAATGGGTGTACAAGGATTAACTTATCTGATTGTGGGGCTGTCGTTCGCGCTCTACATTGGGATCGCGATTTGGTCCCGCGCGGGTTCGACTAAAGAGTTCTATGTTGCGGGTGGCGGTGTTCACCCTGTAGTAAACGGTATGGCAACGGCTGCCGACTGGATGTCAGCGGCATCCTTTATTTCGTTAGCGGGTATTGTTTCTTTCGTCGGTTACGACGGCAGTGTGTACCTGATGGGCTGGACGGGCGGTTATGTATTATTAGCCCTGTGTATGGCGCCGTACTTACGTAAATTTGGTAAGTTCACTGTGCCTGATTTCGTGGGGGAGCGTTACTACTCCCAAGCGGCGCGTACGGTCGCGGTTATTTGCGCTATCTTCATCTGCTTTACTTACATCGCCGGCCAAATGCGCGGTGTGGGCGTGGTATTTTCGCGCTTCCTCGAAGTGGATGTTGATACTGGCGTGTATATTGGTATGGCCGTGGTGTTCTTCTACGCGGTGCTCGGTGGTATGAAGGGGATTACCTATACTCAGGTTGCCCAATACTGCGTGCTGATCTTCGCCTTTATGGTGCCTGCTATCTTCCTCTCTGTGATGATGACGGGTCATATCATTCCTCAAATCGGTTTCGGTGCTCAGTTACTTGATGCTGCGGGGAATAATTCTGGCGTCTATCTGTTAGAGAAACTGAATAATCTGTCTGTCGATTTAGGCTTTGCTCCTTATACCGATGGCTCTAAGAGCATGATTGACGTGTTCTGTATTACTGGTGCTTTGATGGTGGGTACTGCGGGCTTACCTCACGTTATCGTGCGTTTCTTCACTGTACCGAAAGTGAAAGATGCACGTGTGTCAGCTGGTTGGGCGTTGGTGTTTATTGCCATCATGTACACCACTGTTCCTGCATTGGCGGCATTCTCTCGCGTCAATATGATCGAAACCATTAACGGCCCAGATCAAAAGGGTGTTGCCTATGAAACTGCGCCAGATTGGATCAAAAACTGGGAAAAAACCGGTCTGATCAAATGGGATGACAAAAACGGCGACGGCAAAATCTACTATGCCAAAGGCAAAATGGAAGATGCTGCTAGCCCTAACGAAATGAAGATCGACAACGATATCATCGTATTAGCAACGCCAGAAATCGCGAATCTGCCAGCTTGGGTTATCGCACTGGTAGCTGCGGGTGGTTTAGCTGCGGCGTTATCTACCTCTGCGGGTCTGTTATTGGTTATTTCGACCTCAGTGTCACACGACTTACTGAAGAAGAACCTGATGCCCAATATCTCTGATAAGAAAGAGCTGATGTACGCTCGACTGGCAGCCGGTATCGGTATCGTGATTGCGGGCTACTTCGGGGTTAACCCACCAGGATTCGTGGCAGCGGTAGTGGCATTCGCCTTCGGTCTGGCGGCATCCTCTCTGTTCCCAGCCATCATCATGGGTATCTTCTCTAAGACGATGAACAAAGAGGGTGCAATCGCAGGTATGGTTATCGGTCTACTGTTCACTGCGAGTTACATCATCTACTTCAAGTTTGTTGACCCAACGGCTAACTTAGCGGCTAACTGGTTCCTCGGTATTTCGCCAGAAGGTATCGGTATGGTCGGTATGGTGGTGAACTTCGCGGTAGCGGCTATCGTCTGTAAAGTCACTGCAGCGGCACCTGCACATGTACAAGAAATGGTTGAATCTATCCGTTTCCCTAAAGGGGCGGGAGAAGCGAGCAGCCATTAATCTATGCGAGATTAAGCTAAATTAACACAAAAGGACGCCCATGCGTCCTTTTGCGTTTTTGGTGTCAGTGCGCAAAGATGGCTGACTTTAGTCGTATATGGCCCAACAATTGGGCGCGTTATAGTGGGATAAAATTCACCTAAAATAAGGTGTTGCTATGAACGCCAGCGAACTACAGCCAGTTGTGCAGTTTTTATCTTCTACCGCGCCCTTTGATACTTTGCCCGACGAGACCATAGTCCGCTGTGCGAAATCTGTAACGGTTGGATATTACAGTAAAGCCTCGGGATTCGTTAAATTTGATGCCGATGCGCCGAAGTTGTATCTAGTCCGTAGCGGCGCTTTTGAGGTGCGCGATCCCGAGGGGGTGCTAGTTGACAGGGTGGCAGAAGGGGAGTTTTTTGGTTTTTCGACGCTGTTATCTGGGGAGAAGGTGGTTAATCGGGTCGCGATTCTCGAAGACAGTCTAGTGTATCACCTACCGCAGGCATTGTTTGATCAACTGCGAAGTGAGAGTAGGCATTTCGATAAATTTTTTACCCGTGCTTTTGCCAAGCGGTTACGTCACGAGGCGCGGTTTAAGGCAAAGGATCTGACGACCACCAGTCGTATCAGTACCTTAATGTCCTCTTCGCCAATTATGATTGATGCTCATGCTAGCGTCACGCAAGCCGCGCTCTTGATGCGTAACTCCCGGGTTTCATCTTTATTAGTCACAGATAATCGTAAGCTAGTGGGGATTTTAACCGATAAGGATCTACGTAATCGGGTGCTCGCCGCGGGGCTGGATGGTCGAATCGCCGTACACCAAGCCATGACCACATCGCCGATTTCGATTTCATCCAATGCGTTAATCTTCGAGGCGATGTTATTGATGAGTGAGCATAATATTCATCACTTGCCGATCATTGATGAGCAAAATACCGAGGAAGTAAAAGCCATTGGCATGGTAACCAGTACTGACATTTTGCGCGGTCAAGGTTCGCAGCCCTTGTTGCTGATTGGTGAAATTGAGCGCCAACGGGATCTCGCCAGCCTTATCAGTGTCAGTAAACAAATTCCCTTGTTATTACAAAACTTAATCAGTGCCGATGCCAGGGCCGAGGAGATTGGTCGAGTGTTAACCTCGGTGACTGATGCATTAACTCGGCGTTTGATCGTGCTCAATCAGCAAATTCTCGGAGAGGCGCCGATGGCGTTTTGCTGGTTAGCCTTTGGCTCGCAAGGGCGACAAGACCAAGCGGCTTGTTCGGACCAAGATAACGGCTTACTGGTGGCAGAAGAAATGGACGACTACGCCAAAGGCTACTTCGATGCCTTGACCCATGCGGTTTGTGCGGGGCTGGATCAATGTGGTTATGCTTTTTGTCCCGGTAATATCATGGCGCAAAACCCGCAGTGGCGAATGTCGCTCAAAGCATGGCAACAGGTCTTTGAAAAGTGGGTGGTCACGCCAGAACCTAAGGCATTGATGCATGCGAGTATTTTCTTCGACATGCGCTCCGTGTTTGGCCCACAATCCCTGTTTGATGCCCTGCAGGATAAAGTGCTAGCACAAACCAAAGACAATGATATTTTCCTCGCGGGGATGACGGGTAATTCCTTAATAGAGTCGCCGCCTTTAGGCTTCTTTCGAAAATTTGTATTAGAGCGTGATGGCAGTGAGGTAAAAGGCATTGATTTAAAGCATAAAGGTAACGCTTTAATCAATGATATCGCCCGCGTATACGCGCTGTCGGCGGGAATTAAAGAAGTAAATACTGCCAAACGGATTCGGGCGCTGATGGACGCCAATATTCTTAATCGTAAGGATGCGCTTAATTTGGCCGATGCCCATGAGTTTATAGCCCATATGCGTTTGTCTAACCAAGGATACCAACATACGCAGGGGCTGAAGATCAGTAATTATTTGTTACCCGGCCATTTATCCTCTCTCGTTCGTCATCAACTACGTGATGCATTTAAAGTTGTCCATGATGCCCAATCGGGGATGAAGATGAAATTTATGCGGAGCTTTTAATGGGGGCTTGGTTAATTAACGCTACATTAAAGTGGCGGACATTAAAGTGTAACCACTCGTTATTTAAGGATTATTATCAGTCTTTAATCCCGCTTATGAGGCTGCCGGTCACTCAAGCACCTTTGATGGCGATGGATTTGGAGATGACAGGACTGGATCCTTTAAAGGACCAAATCCTAAGTATTGGTTTAGTGCCTATTGTGAATGGTGTTATTCCCCTTGATGGCGCCCAACAAAAATTGGTGCAAATACGGGGCAGTGTTGGTCAGAGCGCGACGATTCATGGGATCCTCGATAATCATTTAGCGGAGGCGGTCACCATTGAGGAGGCGATGGCATGGTTTGTGGCGCAAACCCGTGGTCATGTTTTAGTGGCGCATCACTCGCCCCTCGATTGTCGTTTTTTACAGCAAGATATTTTGTCCATTTATCGACAAGCTATTGTTTTACCAGCGATTGATACCCTGGTGCTAGAGAAAAATCGGTTGTTACGCGAGCATTCGGTGCTTAAAGAGGGTAGCTTGAGGTTAGGCGCGTGTCGTGAGCGTTATGGTTTACCGATTTATGGCGCCCACAGTGCATTAACCGATGCATTAGCCTGTGCAGAATTATTGTTAGCTCAAGTGGCGGCCATGGGGGGAGGTGCAGATATTTCTGTCGCAGATTTACTTAGCTAATAGCTAAGAAGTTTTAAATGCCTCTGGGGTATTTTCGAAGAAGGCATATTTCATTTTAGATTAAGGACTTTGGGACTAAACTGAGTTTAACTAAGCGATTAACCGTCGTGTATCCCATCGCGTTTATCTGCAAGCGACAACTGGAGCTTCGTTAGTGCGCAAATAGGTTACCCCAAATTGTTATTGGCGCGGTTTAAACCGCTAAATAGGAGAAGAGCATGCCATTACCGTTACTTTGGCTAGGCAGCGCGGCTATGGGCGCTTTATTGCTCGCCGATGAGCGTGAAAAGCGCCAGCAGCTTGAGCGTGACCGCTTATTAGGTAAGGTGCCACGGCAAACGACGGGCAGCCAAGCTATGGTGGTAGCACCGAGTCAGTGGCAAAAGGGCTTTAAACAAGTTTCGCCGCAGCCTGGCAGCATTGTCTGCTGCTATGTGTTTGGGGTCATTGAACATACGGGTATTTGGTTGGCGGATGATTGCCTCGTCGAGCTACATGGCTCAGGGCTGATAAGGGCGGTATCGGTAAAACGCTTTTTAGCGGGACGTACTGGCAGCCAAATCTATATTGCCTGTAATCATCAACATCAACCGCTGATTGCCAGTGATATGGTGAGCCGCGCCGAGCGGGCCATTTATCAGTACCGTGAATATGATTTGTTCGACAACAACTGCCATCGATTCGTCTGGTCATGCTTGTGTGGTGAAGAGGTTGCCATAAAAAGCTTTAACGAATTAAATCAAAAACTAGCAGGCTATTTTAAGCAAGGGATTTACTGGGATGAAATGCGTCTCACGCCAGAGCTTACAGATAGATAAAAGGCCATCCGAGGATGGCCTTCATATGCATAAACTTACTTACAGAAATAATCCACTGCACGTTTAACCAGCTCAATGCCACTCAACTCGCAAGGTGGCAACTGAGCATCACTCACTTGTACCGGTGTTACGCGTTCGCCCCATTGCAATAGCAGCGCTGCTGAGGTTAACCCCGCACCGAAGGCGCAGGACAAAATAGTTTGATTTGGCTTAATTAAACCTTTTTCCAATGCATCGCAGATGGCGATGGGGATTGTGGCCGCTGAGGTGTTGCCATAGTTAGCAATGTTCACGAAGGCTTTTTCTTTAGGGATCTTCATGCGGCTAACGAGGGTATCGATAATGCGCTCGTTTGCTTGGTGTGGGATCACTAAGTCGACCTCATCTTTATCGACGCCACATTTTTCCAACACTTGAGTGCTTAACTTATTCATACCGTTAATGGCACGTTTAAAGATTTCTTGGCCATCGAATTGAATATAAAAGTCTAAGGATTCTGCAGAGAATCTATCCATCGCAGTACCAAAACCGGCTTTTAGGATATCGCGACCGTCAGGGTCGTTATTCAGCTCATAACCTAAAACACCGCCCGGAACATCCGTCGCTTCCACGACAACCGCACCAGCGCCATCACCAAATAGTACTGCGGTTTCACGGCGTGACCAATCGAGGTAGAAAGATAAACGTTCGGCACCGACGACTAGTACTTTTTTGCACTGACCACTCTTGATCTGTGAGCTGGCTAAGCCTAAGCCATACAAAAAGCCACTGCAGGCTGCGTTGATATCGAAAGCTGCGCAACTTGCACCAATATTCGCCTGGACTGTGGAGGCAATATTCGGGATCAAGGTATCTGGGCTGGCGCTGGCTAAAATGATCATATCAATTTCGCTGCCATCAATGCCCGCCGCAGCAAGGGCGCGTTTAGCGGCAACCGATGCTAACTCAGAGGTATTCACATGGCTGATATGACGCTGGCTGATCCCGGTACGGCTTTTAATCCATTCATCGGAAGTTTTGATAAAAGTGGCAAGATCATCGTTGGTCAAAGTGGCGGGAGGTACACATTTTCCCCAGCCAGTGATAGTGGCGTACTGCATGGTGTTTTCTCTCAAATAAAAAAGGCAGAACCTGAAGTGCTGCCTCAAATCGACAACAAAGCTTATCGGTATAACGAATGACAGTCCGTGATCTAGACCACCTGTTTGGCGACGAGATCCCGAATTGTCATTGCGGCATGCAAAATATGATGTCGCAGCAACGCCGTGGCTTTCTCTGTTTCTCTTTGTTTGCAATAGTTGAGCAGTTCGCGGTGCTCGTGCTCTGCTGCGGGAATGCCTCCTGCGAGCAGCAATTGCAAACGGATATATCTATCGCAGTTAGTATTGAGGCCGTGGACAACCTCTAGCGTATGTGGACGATTGGCGGCTTGATATAAACAGGTATGAAACTGTGTATTTAGCTCGCTCCAACTGGCGACGGCATCTTCATGTTTAAAGGCCGATTCCAATTGTTCCAATACGCGTTCTGCTTTTATTAAATCGTCTTCTTGAAGTCGTGGTATGGCTTTAGCGAGCAGATCGGTCTCGATCATGGCACGTAATTCAAACAGCTCAGTCACTTGTTCAACGGATAATTCGGTAGCGGTCGCCCCTTTATGGGGTTCGAACTTCACCAATCCCTCCGCCTCCAATTGCAGTAAGGCTTCTCTCACGGGAATGCGGCTTACATGTAAGGCTTCGGCTAAGGCGCTTTGTCTGAGTGGTTCCCCTGCGGCTATCTCACCCGAAAGAATTTTCTCTCTGAGCACTTCGACTACTAATTGGGTGCGGGTTTTATGGACTATAGGCGTAGTTCGACTCATTATGACCGTCTATTTTTAGGTGTTTTATTGTTATCCGTGCAAGATTACCGTTAAAAACAGCACAAATAAAGGGAAAAGCTTGATTGAATACCGCCCCCCTTAAGCCTAAAAAAGCATTATCGGCCGATTTTATCGGCGAAATGCATCGGGATAAGTACGATTAAATACTGTTTGAAGCCCGCTTGGGGCGAGATAAGCCGGAACTTGTTCAAACTACGTCATGTCGCTGACAACTTCGCGGTGCAATTTCTTGCAATGGATGGAATAATAGGGAAATTACGCATTAAGCACCGTTTTTAGTGAGTGGAGTAGTACTGTGGGTACAGTCAATCGAGCCGTATTTTTAGACCGTGATGGTGTGATCAACAAAGATCATGGTTATGTGCATCAGGTGGATGACTTTGAATATATAGAAGGTGTGTTTGAAGCTTGCCTTGCATTAAAGCAAATGGGATACAAATTGGTGGTGGTCACCAATCAGTCGGGGATTGCCCGTGGCATGTATACCGAAGATCAATTCCACAGTCTCACCGAATGGATGGATTGGAACTTTGCCGATAAAGGTGTCGACCTCGATGGTATCTATTATTGCCCGCACCATAATGAAAAAGGTCTCGGCGAATATAAAGTCGATTGCGATTGCCGCAAGCCCAAACCAGGAATGTTACTCGACGCGGCAAAATTCCTAAAAATTGACTTGTCGCAGTCGGTGATGGTGGGCGATAAAGCAGACGATATGCTCGCGGCTAAAGCGGCAGGGGTGCCGACACGTATCCTCGTCCGTACTGGTAAAGCCATTGCTGATGATAGCGAGGCGTCTGTGGTGCTCGATAGCATTGCCGATGTACCGGGTTTTTTAAAGAAGTAGCCTATTCTTGCAACTTAAAGCGTGCATCAATCTATTTGAGCCGTGAGATTGAACTTGAAGGGCGAGCTTAACAACAAAAAAGTGCGGTATTGGCTTTATCGTTTTGCTTAGTGACCGATGCTAACGGCGTTATCAGGCGATAAAGATAGCCAAAGTGATGGAAATTACAGCGAAATAGGCGCTAAAACCTAGGTTTGGTTTAAAAAATGCGCATTCACATCGCTTTTTCTAATTATTTTGCCTAAAGGGGTTGCGGTAAAATCTGACATCCCTATAATGCGCATCCACTGGCCCAGCGGGGTCAACGGTGAAAGCCAAAAGCGCTAAATGCTTAAGGTAAATAACCACGCTCTTTAACAATTTATCAAGCAAATCTGTGTGGACACTCACAGGTGTTGAGTTAATCGAAATTACTCTGCCGTTTGGCGAGTAATCAAA
>NZ_AXZL01000054.1 GCF_000485795.1 Shewanella decolorationis S12 | reverse complement strand
GATGATACGGGCCGAATTATTCGCAATGATAAACGTGGATACATCAGTGAAAGTAGTACCAAGATACTGAACAGATTAAATATCCCCCATGACAATTGGCTCAAGCTGACAACCGAATTTGGCAAGTTATTTCATGGCCCTGTAGGCACATTGCAAGAGCTGACCGATTACTGCGAACACTTAGAAAAGCGACGACGGCATTTTGCTAAATGCTGCCAGCACTTTAACAGTAACTGACAACGGCTTATATCACTTCAAATGCCCCATCCAGAACACTTCCCAAGCGCTATGGGATGACTTACCTCGTCTGAAATACTCAATTTTTTAAGGAGTTAGCGTAATTTTTTGCCTTAGATGCTCTCCCTGCGACTTTTGATGACTCCCACTAAAGTTATTTTAGCTCACACAAGTTGTAGGCAAACCGAAAGTGCATTATGTTGTTGATTTAAAATGGGTGGCTAGATTTAATTAGCTTTTGATGACTCCCACTAAAGTTATTTTAGCTCACACAAGTTGTAGGCAAACCGAAAGTGCATTATGTTGTTGATTTAAAATGGGTGGCTAGATTTAATTAGCTAGATTTAATTTATTCTTTAAAAAGATGTAGGTTCTACATCGGAGGCCGTAAGTGGGTAAAGTGGTTTATAACAAGGCCAGTCACGGCGACGCCTTTTCCGCTGCGGCTTCGCCTTCACAACAAAGCCGCGCGTGCTGGCGGCGTTATCTCCATAGAAATTTTAATCCGAAACTGACAAGTTAGAGCAAAGGAGCTATCACGCTTTTGTCCCATAGTGAGTTGTGTGCTTTCGAGTGGAGATTGTACGATTAAGCCTCGCGATATAATCAAAACTGTCGGTGCGTGTATGCGTTAGTACACTTGAGGAGGGTAAAATGCTCATCAAATATCATACTTATATATTGGTTTTGGGCTTGGTTTTTAGTGGTCTAGCATGGGCTGATGAACCCGCTACTATGGGCTGCGCTGCAAAATTAGCGGCCATTGGTGCTGAACTCACCGAGGCTAAGGCTGCTGGTAATCAGCATAAAGTCGCTGGACTTGAAAAGGCCTATGATGAGGTTGCTACCCATTGCGATGATGACAGCTTAACTGCCGAGCGTTTAGCTAAAATTGAGGCCTTAGAAGCTAAATTAGCCGAGCGCCAACATGAGCTTACCGAAGCGATTGCTGATGGTAAGCCTATGGATAAAATTAATAAAAAACGTCAAAAGATTGCAGAGGTCGAATCAGAGCTTGCTAAGGCGAGAGCTGAACTCTCGCAATAAGTTCGGATTCTTTCGGGTTAACCCGCGTATCCAATGCTCAAAATCGTTGATTCGGTGCTGGAGTTATAGCCAGCACTGAGAATGATATGCTCTGTGATATGGTATCTAAGGCCTGCTTCAGCACCCCATTGAGTGGTTTTATCTTCTTCCCACCTAGGTTTACCGCCAGCAATTCGGGGTGAAATATTGTTGGTGTAAGCTGTGGTGCTGGTATAGGCACTGCCTCCCGCATAAAAGCTTAAGTCGGTCGTTAAACTGTAGCTTAAACCTAAGCGCCATAGGCTTTCTTGCCGATGGGATAATGCAGGTTCAGGCACAACAATATCGGTTTCACGACTGCGGGCATAACCAAGGTAATAACCCCATCGCTGGTAATTATCATCAAAATGGTAAGGCGCAATGGTGATTCCATACAGATTATCTGTTGCCGGGACGTAATCGAGCATTAACGCTATATAGGGGGTATGGGTCTTTTCATCTGATTTATCTGGCATAATCAGATGACTTGCAGTGTTATATTCTGCTGCTTGTAGAGGTTGGCATAGGCTCAGTAGTCCCATGCTAAGATAGGTGAATTTGGGGAAATGACGATACATGGGATGGCTTCCTTAATAATAGGTTGAATATTGTTCATTTCCTTTTGTGTGTGGTCAATTCAAAATGCTAAAATCTCTTTTAAAAGAATGATTTGTGAAATAATTGTTTCTTGCGTGAGCGTTTAAAATGGGGCGTTTAACCAAGGGTAACTCGGTTGTTTCCTTTGTATGATTTTGTTGCGCTAGTACCTAAATTGGAGTGAATCGTGGATCAGGAAATTCGCCTTGAAATCTCGGGTTGGTTATCAAGTATTGGGATCGATAGCCAGCCGTCAGACGGGATATCGACCAGCATTATGCTGCTTGCTTGCGTGTTAGTAGCGGCCATTGCCTATTTTATTATGCGCCGAGGAGTTATCCGCGCGGTGAACATGGTCATCCTGCGTTCAAAAGTGACGTGGGACGATGTGTTTATGCGTTATAAAGTGCTCGAAAAGCTGGCGATGTTAGTGCCCGCTATCGTGCTAAACCTGTTAGTGCCAATTACGTTAACCGAGCACCCTTTACTCAGCAGTTTAGTCGACCGTCTCCTGAGTATTTGGCTGGTAGTGTTGATGATCCGTGCCATTTACGCTGGGCTGGATGCGGTTAATGAGATCTCCGACATCAATCTGGTCAGCCGCCGTTTGCCGGTAAAAAGCTTTGTGCAGCTGATTAAACTGTTCCTGTTCTTCGTCGGTCTGATCGTGTCGATTTCCGTACTGGCAGATCAGTCCCCGGTGTACTTCCTCAGCGGTTTAGGTGTGGCAACGGGTTTTGTGATGTTAGTGTTCCGCGACACCATTTTAGGCTTTGTGGCGGGGATTCAGCTCGCCGCCAACCGCATGGTAAGCAAGGGCGACTGGATCCAAATGGACAAGTACGGCGCCGACGGTGCGGTGGAGGAAGTGTCGTTAACCACGGTCAAAGTTCGTAACTGGGACAAGACCATCACTATGATCCCCGCCTATGCCTTAGTGTCGGATGCGTTTCGTAACTGGCGTGGTATGTCGGAATCCGGTGGTCGTCGTATCAAGCGTGCGGTTAATATCGATATCAACAGCATTAAATTTTTAACTGAGGAAGAACGAAATCGCCTCAGTAAAATCAATTGTTTAAAAGAGTACTTCCCCGCAAAGATCAGTGAAATTCAAGAGTCGAATGCTAAAGTGTCGGATCTGGATATGATGGTCAACGGCCGCCATTTGACCAACGTGGGCACCTTCCGCGCCTATTTGCAGGAGTATCTACAGCGCCACGATAAAGTGCATAAAGATATGACTCTGATGGTGCGCCAACTGGCGCCGACGACCGAAGGTTTACCGATAGAGATTTATATCTTTACCAATGACACGCGTTGGGCTTTTTATGAGGCGATACAAGCGGATATCTTCGACCATATCTTTGCCGTATTGCCCGAGTTTGGTTTACAGGCCTTCCAAGCGCCGACGGGCAACGATATCCGCAGTCTAAAATCGGTGAAAGTCGAGGGCTAATCTCGACTGACTAAGATGGCGGCGAGGGTGAGAAACACGCCGCCGCTAGTACGGTCAAACCAATGCAGTTTGTTGCTGGCCTTTAGGCTCGGGGCCAGCACATTCGCCATTGAGGCGTACAGCATCACAAAGCTAAAATCGACCAGCGCCCAGGTGAGGGCAAGAATCGTCAGTTGTGGCATTTGTGGCGCGGTTAAATCGATAAATTGTGGAAATAACGCCGCAAAAAACAGTAAGTCCTTAGGATTGCTGATCCCCACTAAAAATGCCTGTTTATAGAGTTGCTTAGCTGTCCCTTTTCCTTCGGTTTTCGCTACTTCCAGCTTTTGCCCTTGTTGCTTAGTGAGCAGCAACTTAATACCTAAGAACACTAGATAGGCGGCGCCGCACCATTTGAGTAGGCTAAAGCCGTATTCCGAGGCGCTGATTATCGCGCCTAATCCTGCCGCCGAAGCCGCCATCAGCACCAGTGCGGCGCTGACACTGCCAAGCCCCGTAGCTATGCTGCGTTTTTTGCCGAAATGAATGCCGTGGGACATAGACAACATGGCGATAGGCCCAGGGGAAATCCCAATCAACACAATCGCAAAAAGGTAGAGTAACCAAGTTTCGGTCTGCATGCGGTGCTCCGTTATTCCTCAGGCATTAACGTCTGTTGTCTGGCGTATAGTCGGGGATCGTTTTGGGATGACGCCCTTTAATACTGCGGTAAAAACTGAGGATTTCCGCCATATCTTGCTCGATTTCCCTTGGTTGCAGTGGCGGTTGGATCACCACGGCCTTACGAGCAAAGTCTAAGCCCACTGGCACTATTGGCACCTGCGCCTTGGAGGCGATATGGTAGAAGCCGCATTTCCAGCGGGTCACAGGACTGCGAGTACCTTCGGGGGCGAGCGCGAGTTTATAGTCGGGTTGGGTGGCAAATAACTGCACCGCAGCATCGACTAAGTTATTGTTTTTACGCCTGTCCACTGGGCTGCCACCGATAGCGCGGAAGAACCAACCCCAAGGCGGAATAAACAATTGATGCTTACCGAGGAAGTGTATGCGGGTGTTTAAGGCGCCGCGAGCGAGCACGCCGATGATAAAGTCCCAGTTACTGGTGTGTGGCGCAACAATCACAATGTATTTGGCTTGAGAGGGTAATTGCCCTTGGATTTGCCAGCCTGAAATCTTAAGTAGCCAGCGGCATAAATGTGTAAACATAGTTTGGTGCTCAGAGTCGAAAAATGAATAATATCATCAGCTTTTTTTAATTATAAATTGGCTTAGGCAAGATAGTCTGCGCCAATTTGGTTATAGTACAGTCTAACCTGATAGTTGGGGAGCGATACTATGTTGCGACAGGGATTGATGAAAAAACATATTTTACGGTGCTTCGCGGTACTGATGTTGCTGTTTGTTGGGCAGGTGAGTGCGGTGCCGACGGATGACATTGCCCAAATGCTAAAAGGTCAGGAGGATGCGTGGAACCGCGGCGATCTTGACGCTTACATGCAGGGTTATTGGAAGAACGAACAGCTTAGATTTGTCTCTAATGGAAAGTTTCGTTACGGCTGGGATGAAACCCTTGCCGCCTATAAGAAAAACTATCCGAATAAAGAGGCGCTGGGTGAGCTAAAGTTCACCATCAAAGAAATCAAAATGCTGAGTAACTACGCCGCTATGGTAGTTGGGCGTTGGGATTTAAAGCGGCAAAAGGATGCGCCCACGGGGGTATTTACCCTGCTGGTGGAAAAAATTGATGACCGCTGGGTGATCACTATGGACCACAGTTCAGACTGACCGCTAAAAGTCGGCGAGACAGTCTGGCTCCTTAGGTAATTGCGACGGCAGGGTGAAGTGGAAGTCCTGCTGTCCCAGTCGTCGACCCTTACCGTCATATCTTACCTCGGTAAACTGGACTTCCCCTTGGGCATTTTGCAGTAAAATGCTGGTGGAGCGGGTGCCATAGTCGGGGTGACGAATATAAATTGCCGAGAGTCGGCGTTCCCACTCTAGCCCGACGCCAGTGTCGGGTAGCTCGTTATCCTCTGGACGCGAATCATCCTGCATTAACTGAATCAGCGACTCTAGCTCAAGCGGTTCCGATTGTTGGATAAGGGCCTCGAGCGAACGTTGGCCTTTAGCCATTTTCGGCCAGACATCATCGAGTGCGCCGTTGCTTATTGCATGGAATCCTGCCGTAAGTTTTACCGTTTCTTGCTTAAGACTATTAAAGCAATAGAGATTAGTGCCTTGGCCAAACACGAGATTAAATGGCTGATAATCTTCGGCGTGCTCCTCAAGCCAGTTAGGGCAGATAAGCGAACCCGAGCTTAGGGCTTTAATGATCAGTTCGCCGCGGCTGCGCATCGGCTCTTGGGCTTTTTGCGCCACCCTCAGGTTAGTGACGCCCGCAATTTGCCCCTGTTTATTCACCCCAAACCAAGTGCCACCCGCATGCAAATCCTTGCCCGCGAGCATATTCTGCTCCGGCGGCCAAAATTGTGCAGGGGCTGTGGGCCTATGGTGAAACTCATCCCGATTGGCGCAAATGATCAGCGGATACTGGGGGTGAGTTTTAAGGGCGACGAAGAGTATGCACATAACAGGCTAAATTTATCCTAGGAGTAGGATTAACTTAGCCTGTCTGTGATCAAATGAACAGTGCTAGTGATGGTGCTTATTTGCATCGCTATGGCTGTGGCCGCCACTCTGATGAGAGTGTGTATGGCCATGCCCGTGACTATGGGCGGTTTCTGTAGCCGAGGCATGCGCGTGTGCATGTTCATGGCCGTGCTTATGACCATGAGTAGCCGGTTTTAACATCATCAGGCGGCGTAAGAACTTACGTGGCCCTAGGCGCAGTAAGCTCGCAGCAAATAAACCGGATAGAACCAGCAAGGCGGCCAAATTAATTGCCTCAGGCAAGGTGACCAAGGAGAACCACATAGGTAACTTAAGGGCTGCTACCAGTGATACGGCAATAATCGTCAGCAAAACACCACGCTGCGGCCAACTCATAAGTTTAAGTTGGGCGATGTTCAGCACGGGCGCAGCAATTAGAGGCAGTATGATGGCAATTGGGCTCCAGCCGCTGTAGGCGAGGGCTATCGACAGTACTGCTGCACCTAAATTACAGAAACGCATAGGTAAAAAGACCAACAAGAGTACGGCAATCTGCAACATTGGATTGCTTAACGGTACCGAAGGATGGCCGATCAGATTGACGAGCACTAGGCTGAGAAGCACCCAAGGGGCACTGCGGTCAACCAGATGGGCAAAGCCAAAGCGCAGCGCATTGTGGGGCAACTTGCTGTGGGGATCGGTAATCTCGACCCGAGCATGGGCGAGATAAGCACTCATAATAAACACCACGAGTAGCTGGAATAGCGCTAACCAAGGGCCGAGCAGTAACGCGGTGAGCACAAGCGCCTCTGGGCCCGCTAAGCGTTGGAACCAACGGCGAGCCAGGCTGTTATCCTGCGGAGTTAAGCCAAGCTGGAATCGCAGCGCGGCCGCGGCATAGCTGAGTAAAAGTACCGGCGCTATAGTCATTAACCAAGTGGTTAGCTGTTCGGTGCTGTGATCGTGGTGGGCATGGTCATGGCCGCCGGAATCCATCAGTAACAGCAGCATCAACAGTCCAATCCCCAGTAAACTGCCGATACCGGCCTGATATTCATACTGGCCTTGCTTATCGGTATCGTGTTGACCATGGGGTTGATGCAGTACAACGTGCAGGATTGAACCCGTCACAAAGGCTTGTAAATAAACGGTATTATCTAAACTGAGCTGGGATAATAATTGCTCGCCCGCGAAATAACCCACGCCAGTGAGCAGCATCATGGCGACTAAGACGAGACTTGCCCAACGGGTTCCGACTTGAGGCTTGAGTAACCACCAAATGGCGAGGCCAACGGGCAGACGATGCAGTATCACCCCAAGCGCCAATAGGCTGGAATTGCCGTCCTGCTGTGCCAGCACCATAGCGCCGCCATCTGTAATGGTGTGCAGTAAAAGACCGCCAATCCCGAGTGACAGGGTGAGATTATGGGTGATCTCTGAGTAGCGGTGGAATAAGCGTTCGCTGGCGGTCGGTCCCCAGAGGCCTAGCACCACAAAGACGATGGCCAATAGGCCGCCATGCTCGAGCAATTCAGGCAAAATATGGATCAGCACTAGCCCGCCTAGAGAGACGAAGATAAAGCCATCGAGTCCCTTCTGTAAGCCGCTGCCCGATGAAAAGTAGCGATAAAACAGTGGTCCGATTAATAGTGCGATACAGCTAGCGAGAAGATAGAGCATGGATTCCACGAATTTTGCTGAAAAAACGCCATAGTATACCAGTTGAAATTAAAATGAGCAGTGACTTACAGGCAATTTACTCACGCGACTATGACCTATCATTGCAGCCACAGAAATCCCTTTAACGCTCAAGGGCGTAAACTCAGTGCGGCTTGGCATTGGTTGGGGGTAAATTGATAAAGGTATGCTGGCCTAGAGCCATCATTAGGAATTTTATAGATAATTTTTCACATCTGTAACGCGAAAAAGTTATACAATATGGGTTTATGTTGGCTTGGGCGTTGATAAAGTTAAATGGATATATTTTCTGCTGCGGTAATGTTGTTTTTGATTATGGATCCCCTCGGTAACTTACCGATTTTCGCGTCGATTTTAAGGCATATCGACCCGAAAAAACGTCGCAGGGTTTTGATCCGCGAACTGATTTTTGCATTAGTGATCATGTTGGCCTTCCTGTATGCCGGCGAAGCCATCCTCAGTTTCTTAAATTTGCGCTCTGAGTCTGTCAGCATCGCTGGCGGGATTATCCTATTCCTGATCGCCATTCGAATGATTTTCCCTCAACCAGGCGGTGTGGTTGGCCTTGCGGCGGGGGAAGAACCCTTTATTGTCCCTATGGCGATTCCGTTGATGGCGGGACCATCAATTCTGGCTGCGCTGATTTTACTCGCGCACACCGACAGCTCTCGTATGGGTGACTGGACGATAGCACTAGTATCTGCGTGGGGAGCGAGTGCGGTTATCCTAATGTTCTATAAGCTCTTTACCCGCATGTTAGGTGAAAAAGGCTTAACGGCCGTTGAGCGCTTAATGGGGATGGTACTGGTGATGATTTCGGTGCAAATGTT
The DNA here is from genome assembly GCF_000485795.1 of Shewanella decolorationis S12. GTDB lineage: Bacteria > Pseudomonadota > Gammaproteobacteria > Enterobacterales > Shewanellaceae > Shewanella > Shewanella decolorationis. The sequence continues at coordinate 82,264 of NZ_AXZL01000054.1, read as the reverse complement.
CCTCGATGGGGTTTCAAACTATATGAAAACCGCCAGCTAAACTTTGCCAAATATTGTAAGAACCGCATTAATGTCGTTAATGCGGTTTTTTTTGCCCTAATGTCGGTTGTGATTTGCTGAACAAATGCTGACTAAAGTAAAAAAGAATGACTTTGCAGTCTGTATCAAGTTGTTACATAAATGTGGTCCTGATATGTTTTTACGTCCCGCAAAATTCGGGATAGGTATTCAAAATACGAGCTGCCAAAAACAAACTTGCCATAGAGCAAATAGGCACTAGCCTTAGAAAATAGCTCGGCTACAGCGCACATTGTGACGGAAGGAAGAAGGTAATGCGAAGTTCAAAAAGTATCACAGCGTTAGGTTTGATGTTGGCCTTGCTGAGTGGCGCAAGTATTGCCGCGCCCAATCATACGCCAGCGGATGCAGGGGTCATTAATAAAGAAAGGATCCTCTATTGGTTGATCAAGCGGGGCGAAGTCTCCGCAGATGCCAGTGATAGCGTTAAGCAAGCGGCCGTTGAAGCCTATATTGCCCGTGCCAGCCTAGCTCAGCCCAAAGAGCCGAGAATGGTGATTGAGGCAGAGCAAGAGCGCCTACAAAAAGCCAAAGCGACGGCGATGATGCGCGCCCCCGCACAGCGAGTATTAGCGGATGCCGACGTGACTAAAACGGTGAAGGTATTAACCGTTCTAATTGATTTTCCTGATTTAAAGTATAACAACAATGGTTTAACTGCGAGTGATACCGACATGTATTACTCTAGTTACCCCGCCTCTCACTATAAAAATTTACTCTTCTCCACCACAGGTTTTAATGGTCCTCAAGGGCAGACCTTAGATTCGGCCTATCAATATTACCAAGCTGTTTCGGGCAAGACCTTCTTCTTCACGGGCGATGTGAAAGGTTGGTACACCGCTAGCCAAAATGCCGATTACTATGGCGCGAATGATGCCGATACGGGTAGTGATGCCAATGTGACTGAGCTAGTCAAAGAAGCGGTAACCCAAGCGGTTGCTAATATGTCAGCAGCAGAGCTTGCAACCTATGATGTTGAAGACCCATATGATTTAAATAATAACGGCAATTTAGATGAGCCAGATGGCATTATTGACCATGTGATGATTTTCCACTCGAGTATTGGGGAAGAAACTGGGGGCGGCAAATTAGGGGATAATGCGATTTGGTCGCACCGTTATTACGTTGACCAGAGCACGCAAGGTTATAGCCTGCCGGGGACGACTAAGAAAGTCTTCGGTTATACCGTTCAACCAATCGATGCGGCGACTGGGGTATGTACCCATGAGTTTGGCCACGATCTTGGCTTACCCGATGAATATGACACTACGGATAACACCAATAAGGATGGCTCTCCCGTAGGCGCATGGTCTTTGATGTCCGGTGGCAGCTGGACGGGTGCTATTCCAGGAACTAAACCTAGCGGTTTTAGCCCTTATGCACGTTCATATTTACAGGAAAAATATAAAGGTAAATGGCTGAATGAGCGTGAGATCAGCTTAGACAGCATTCCTAAATCTGGTATGGAGATCACCCTTAATCAGGCGACAAACCAAGATGCGGTAAATCAGATATCCATTCCGCTGCCTGCTGCGCCGATCGCCTTTAAAGCACCCTATCAAGGGAGTTATCAGTATTACTCTGGCCAAGGCGATATGCTGAACCATAGTATGAACTTTACGGCAAATTTACCGGCGACGAGTGAAAAACTTACCCTTGCGATGCAGGCAAGTTGGGAGATTGAGGCCGATTATGACTATATGCAGGTCAAAGTGAATGGTGTGGCGATTGCGGGTAATTACACTAAGTCCGTCAACGCGATTAACAGCGCTCGACATATTATTACGGGTAAATCATCGAGTATTTCGACCGCAGTCGGCAGTGATGCTTGGGTGGGGTTGGAATATGATTTGTCAGCTTACGCTGGCAAAAATGTAACGATTGAATTTACTTATGTGACCGATGAGGCTGCTATTGAGTCGGGTATCACTATCGACAACATCAGCATCAAGCAAGGTGCAACTGAGCTGTATGCCGATAATGCTGAAGCTGCGGGTAAAGCGACTCTGGCAGGTTATAGCCGGATCACCAACACACGTCCAGGTGCGGCTTCACGCTACTTAATCCAATTGCGTAGCCACAATGGCGTTGATGCAGGCTTAAAGAACGAAGGTTTTGATCCCGGTGTTCTCCTGTGGTTAGAGGATTTTAGTTACCATGATAACAACGTGTCAGATCATCCTGGCCATAGTTTGATTGGGGTGATTGATGCTGACCAGAACATGATAGGGAATAGATCAACCGACACCCAAATCCGCGATGCAGCCTTTAGTACTGTAAGGCAAACCGCTTACAGCGGTGATACTAACCTCGAGCCTGTCAGCTTGTTTGACGATAGTTTAGATTACAGTGCGCCGCTACAACCTCAATCGGGCATGGTGTTGCAAAAACTCGGCTTGACTATGCAAGTGGTCTCTCAAGCCAGTGACAATAGCACCGCGGTTATCCGTTTAGCCAATGCGAATGCCGATCCTGCATTAACGCCCTTAACGGCAGCGATCAATCTAAGTCAAAATGGCTTAACAGCCTCTGTTACTGCCGCGGTCGAGGGTGGTGAGGGTGCTTATACTTATGCTTGGGATTTTGGTATTGCGGGAGCAACCAGTACTTCAGCGTCGGCGACTTATACCTACGCGAATGCAGGAACTTATACGCTGACCCTAACGGTAACAGATGCTAAAGGTACCAGTGTTACGGTGACGAAAACGCTTGTGGTGAGCTTGCCTTTAACGGCTGGCTTTAGTGTCAGTGCTAACCAACTTACGGTTAACTTTAGCAACACCTCGGCAGGTGGCGTTGGCAGCCTAAGCTATACATGGAACTTTGGCGATGGCACTTCTAGCACTTCGGCATCGCCAACCCACACTTACACTCGCGCGGGCACTTACACTGTCACGTTGACGGTGAAAGATACTCAAAACGCTACCGCGAGTAGTAGTTCAAGCGTTACCGTGACAGCACCAACTACGCCAGTCGAAACCCCAAGTAGTGGCGGTGGTGGTAGCTTAAGCTGGCTGAGCCTAGTGTTGCTCGGTGGCTTTGCGTGGCGCCGCCAGCGCCAATAAGCTTATGTGTTAACGAAAAAATGCCTCTGATATAGAGGCATTTTTGTTTTAGCTTAGCGGTTAGGGTTGTAGCCTAGCCATCGCTTGTACTGCGGCCGGGAGGAACATTTCGCTGACAAACATTTCCTCCTCGTTATGGTGAAAATATCGGCGTCGACCCCAGAGCTCGTGTTCGACGTTTTGCGCTAAACTCTGAGCGAGCTGAGCGAGGCGACTGTCGGTGGTAAAGCGGGCTATTTCGATGCGACCGGGCACAAAACTGTCTTGGCTAAACAATAATTCGCCCAGAGGACGTGTACCTAGGCCTAAAAAATCGGCTTGGCGGGTCGATAATAAAGATTGCGGGATCAAGGTTCTAGCAAATACCCAAGGCACAGAATCGAGGCAGAGTAACACTTCCCGCACCCAAACGGCATTTTGCTTGGGATATTCCCCTTCGAGCGGCGCACATTGGCCTTCACCGAGGATTTTGACTTCAAACTTATTGCAGCAGGCTTTGAGTTTTTGCGTCAGGCTTCCCGGTGCGAGTAACCATTCTTTAAGGGGAGAAGAAGGAAGATTTTTGGCATTATCGGCACAAAACCATTGAATAGATTCGCCATAGGGAAAGCTTAAGCTGGTCACATTCATTAAATACTCGTTACAATATAAGCAAACGTCGGCAGTCTACCAGATAGATTGGGAAGTTTCTTCCATTGACCATTATTGTTTTTAGGGAGCTGTAAACCGCGATGAAAAAATTATTATCAGCCTGCCTGATCTTATTCAGTGTTGTATTGAGTGCATATGCGGCCGACGAGAAAGAAGCGGCTCCCACGGGAGATTACGCCTACTACGGTTTTGAACCCGAAATTGTGACTAACTATATTTCAAACCGCAAAAAACTGGGGTTTGTGAAGATCAGTGTCGAGCTGATGGTAAAAAGTCCTGATGATCTCGTCATCGTCGAGCGCCACGATCCGCTACTACGCGCCGCGATTATTGAGGTGCTGGGTAATCAGGCCGAAGAAAAGATTAAGTCCCTCACTGGCCGTGAAGAAATCCGCCGTGAATGCTTTGATATGGTGAATAATCTGCTGACCAAAGAAGCGGGTAAACCCTTAGTGGTCAACCTGTTGTTTACCTCCTATCTTTACGATTAATCTCGCCAATATGCTAAGGGCTGATCCTTTGATTAGCCCGCCCTTGTTGATAAGTCATTATGCCTAAACCCGTCAATAAAACTGCCGCTAAACCCGCGACCTCAGCCGCGGGTAAACGGGGCAAGCCAAGCGCGCCTAAGTCAGTGGTCAAACCCCAAGTTGCTAAGCCGAAAACGGTGAGTAAGCCTAAGGCAAAGCGCGGCGAGCAGAAGCGCTTACATCCGCGTAATTTGCATATTAATGGCTATGACTTTCCGGCCCTGATGGTGAGTTTTCCTAAGCTAAAAACCTTCGTTCGGCCCACGCCCTATGGCGCCTTATCTATCGATTTTGCCGACCCCTTAGCGGTAAAAAACCTGAATGCGGCGCTCTTGAAACATCATTATGGGCTGGCATTTTGGGATATTCCCAAGGGCGCGCTTTGCCCGCCAATCCCTGGACGGGTCGACTATCTACATTACTTGGCCGATCTGTTATTTGAGGGCGGCAAGGTTAAACGTGCTGCGGCAATCCGTGCCTTAGATATAGGCACTGGGGCGAATGGTGTTTACGCCATCCTAGGGCATCAAGTGTATGACTGGCAGTTTGTCGCCTCGGATATTAATCCTCAGTCGCTCACCAATGTGCAGCGGATTATCGATAATAACCCGAGTTTGCAGGGGCACTTATCCTTAAGGCGGCAGCAGGATGAAAAGGCGGTCTTTAAGGGAATTATTCAAGCCTCAGATCGCTTCGAATTAACTCTGTGCAATCCTCCCTTTCATGGCTCGTTAAAGGAAGCGAGTGAAGGCTCGCTGCGCAAGGTGCGTAATCTGCAACTCAATTGTGGTGAGCAGCCTAAAGCGACCAGCGCGACCTTAAACTTTGGTGGTCAGGCGGCGGAGTTATGGTGCCAAGGGGGAGAAAAGCAATTTTTAACCACTATGATCCGCGAGAGCCACGCGTTTGCCGAGCAGTGTTTGTGGTTTACCAGCTTAGTGTCGAAGCAGGAGAACCTTAAGCCTTGTTATCAGGCTTTGGAAAAGTTGGGTGTGGATACAGTAAAAACCATTGAGATGCGGCAGGGCAATAAGGTCACTCGGGTGCTCGCATGGAGTTTCCATTCGCAGGCTAAACGTTTGCAGTGGCGTAATCAGGTCGTCAGCGGGACATAAAAAACAGGCGCCGAATGCGCCTGTTGTTTTACTCAGCCTCAATTACTGGGCTTTTTCCTGTGGATGGTCGCGGCGAAATAGCGCCCACTCATCAATTTTTTCACCGCTTGGTAAAGTACAAATGCCTTGTTCACCTTCAGCAGTCTTCTGGATTTCCGAGGTGCCGCCTAGTGAGACGCAGTATTCGGCGGCTGGGTTGGCGATTTGCACTTTAGCGCCTGCTTTGGCTTCGGTTGTTACTTCTGCGGGCGACTGAGTTGCAGGCTCAGTCTTCTCGCCGCAGCCGACTAAGCTGCCGCACATAATCAGGCCGATTAACAATGGTGATGTTAACTTCATGCTGTTTTCCTTGTCGTTGAGTGACTTATTTACGTCCTAAAATCCGCAGGATACGCAGAAATAGGTTGATGATATCCATATACAAAGCGGCGGCACTGTCGACGGCATTATCGACGGTTTTTGGGATTTGATTTGCGCGGCCCCAATCGTAGCCAATATAGCCGCAGAAAATGAGCACAACTATCCAATCCAAAATGCCGTGGTGGGTTTTAAAGATAAATATTTCAATCAGTTCAACGACTATTACTAATAACAATGCGATAGTCAGCACCCCAGCGATTTTCTGGAAGAAGGCAGGGAACATAGTTCCTAAACACATCATGGCGATAGTGACTAAGCCCGTGATTCGAATCGCTTCGGTCACTAGCTCTGGGTCGTACTGGCTAACGACCATATTAATGATCAAGCCGAAGGGCACGACCACAAAGTTGTAACCAATAAAGCTGACGAGGGGGTTACTCGATGTTTGAAATAAGTAAATCCCAAAGAAACACGAAGCGAAGTAACCGATAAAGAAAATCCACGGGTTAACGCTGGCAATTGCTTCGGGGTCGATATGGCTGACCATTATATAGTTCACGGCAAAACCCCAAAGTAGGGTTAAGCCAATCACTAAATTATAAAGACCGGCACCTATAAGAGTGTCATTGGTCGTGCGGCGGTCGAATACGCTGTCTCCAGAATCCATTTGATTTTGATATCCTTAGTTGTTGAAAGTAAGCTAGTTACTGACTGCAAATTTTGCAGTGGGGTTGTTTAGGGAGTTTCATTTCGCGAAATTCCATGGTCATGGCATCGATCATCAAGATTCGTCCTGCGAGTGTCTTGCCCATCCCTGTAATCACTTTAATGGCTTCAACCGCTTGCAAGCAGCCGACCATGCCAACTACTGGGGCGAGAATGCCAGATTCGACGCAGCTGAGTTGCTGCTCGCCAAAGAGTGAACTAAAGCAATGATAACAAGGTGTTTTTGCTTGATAGTCGAAGACAGTAACCATGCCTTCCATACGAATCGCGGCGGCCGAGACCAGCGGGATTTTGTGCTTAAAACAGCTTTGATTTAACTGCTCACGCACACTGACATTATCGGTGCAATCCACCACTATACTGTGGCTGGCGACTAAGGCATCGATTTCATGGTCATCCAATACCGCATTGATGGTATTGATTTTAACGTGAGGGTTGAGTCGGTTAAGGCTCTGCTTGGCCGACTCGACCTTAGGTTGGCCGATAGTGGCGTCTTGATGCAGCACTTGGCGCTGCAAATTAGAGAGTTCGACCGTATCGAAATCCACTAGAGTCAACTCGCCAATGCCCGCAACGGTTAGATATTGCCCCGCCGCGCAGCCTAAACCGCCGGCGCCAATCATCAAGACTTTGGCGAGTTTTAAGCGCTCTTGGCCGTCGATATCCATCGCCTTGATGGAGATTTGGCGGCTGTAGCGGGTGAGTTCGCCGTCGCTGAGGATCTCTAGTTGTTCATTCATCGAGGCGTACCTTAGCAGAGCACTGAATTAAAAGGTTCAACCGTCACTTGCGTGCCCACAGGGGTGTCACCTTGGAATTGCTCCAGCAGTACGAAACAATTCGCCAGACTCATAGAGGTCAACATGCCCGAACCTTGGCTGCCCGTGATGGCGACTTCCAACTCGCCCTGTGCATTGCGGGATAAAATGCCGCGCTGATACTCGACACGGCCGGGCTGTTTACGCACGGGAGTTGTCAGAGTGGCGGAAAGCATCAGTGGTGCCTTGGGGGTTAAGCCCTGCATCTTATTCAGCATTGGCCACACCAACTTGTAGAAGGTCACCATGGAAGAGACGGGATTGCCCGGTAAGCCGCAGAATACCGCTTTGCCTATGCGTCCCATGGCAAAGGGTTTGCCCGGTTTAATGGCGAGTTTCCAGAAGGTGATTTTGCCTTCTTCATCAAGAATTTGCTTAGTAAAATCTGCTTCGCCGACCGAGACGCCGCCCGAGGTTAATACCATATCCGCTTGGCTTGCGGCATGGCGAAATGCGTGGCGAATGGCCTCTGGGTCGTCGGCTATCACACCTAAATCCAGCCATTCCACATTGGCGCGGCTGAGTAAGCCTTGGATGGAATAACGGTTTGAATCGTAAATTTGTCCCGGCGCTAAGTCACTGCCCACGGGGCGCAGTTCATCACCAGTGGAGAAAAACGCCACTTTGAGTTGGCGGTAAACCCGCACCTGACTCACGCCAATGGTGGCTAATACGCCCAGTTCTGCGGCTTTAATTTCGATGCCCGCTTTCAACACTTTAGTGCCTTGCAGCAGCTCTTCACCGCGGCAACGCACATTGGCGCCCTTAGCCTTAGGGTGATTGATTTGGATTTGATTGCCCTGCGCGTTGGTCTCTTCCTGCATTTGCACTGTGTCATAACCCGCTGGCACCGGCGCGCCTGTCATAATGCGCACGCAGGAGTGAGGGGTAATTTCACCCTCAAAACCATGGCCCGCGAAGGAGCTACCAATCAGGGTTAATGTGGTTTGATTGGTCTGACTGTTTAAGTCGGCAAAGCGAAAGGCGTAGCCGTCCATCGAGGAGTTATCGAAGGGCGGCAAATCGATGCAAGAGGCCAAATCCTCGGCCAATACGCGGCCAAGCGCATGGGGAAGGGTAACGACTTCGGTGTCTGACACTGGGCTAACCTGCTCAAGCAGAAGGGGAATGGCTTGATCTGGATGCATTAAGCTAGGTTGCGAACAAGGATCGGCTTTCACGGACATCGGGTCTTCCTTATGGGCAAAGGGTTGGGCAAATATGGGGGCTATTATGCCACGCTGTGCTTGCTTGGCTATGATCTGTATAGGGGTTTATGTGATTTGTCAGACAGTTTCCCCTACGTCCGGCTGATGAAAACTTTCCCAAGACTTTATTTTGTGTAGCCTTGGATAGGCTGCTAAATACGAGTCTATGAACAAATGAAAATCATTTTTATCAATGAATCATTAACTTAGCGAAGTCAACAAAGGTAAATTTTGTTGCTTTTGGCGACGCCCTTCATGACAATGTGTGCCAAGATTTCAGTTCGAGTGCCCAAGAGGATTTACTATGCTATCTGCAACCATGATCGAAAAGTTGAATGAACAAATTAATATGGAGTTCTTCTCCTCTAATTTATATCTGCAAATGAGTGCATGGTGTGAAGATCAAGGCTTTGAAGGCGCAGCGAAATTTATGCGCGAACATGCGGACGAAGAGATGGGCCATATGCGCCGTTTGTTCACCTATGTGAGCGAAACGGGTGGCTTACCTTTGCTGGGGGCAATTGAGGCACCACAGTCGCACTTTGATTCGCTGCTGGCGTTATTCGAGCTGACCTATGAGCATGAGCAGCTGATCACCAGTAAGATCAATGCCTTGGCCCATGCTGCCTTTTCAAACCAAGATTATTCGACCTTCAATTTCCTGCAATGGTATGTGGCCGAACAGCACGAAGAAGAAAAGCTGTTTAAGTCGATTGTCGATAAGATCCGTTTAGTGGGCGAAGATGGTAAGGCTCTGTTCTTTATCGATAAAGATTTAGCTAAGTTGGCATCAAAGGGCGGCGAGAGCATTATGAACGCCCAAAGCCAACCGCAGGCTTAAGTGTAAGTGCGATGAACATCGCGACATTAAAAAAGCAGCTAAGGCTGCTTTTTTAATGTCTTAAACCTAAGTGTTAAGCAGGCAATCCCTTAAGAGTTTACGCATTTTTCGCGTTGTTCTAGCTGTAATACGGTTGGCAGGTTTTGGCTTAGCAGTGGGGTGACGTCTTCGAATGGCAGAGGTTTTGAGATTAAGTAACCTTGGGCATAGTGACAGCCTAAGTCACGTAGCAGATTCCATTGGGCTTCGGTTTCGATTCCTTCGGCCACCAATTCCATTTCAAGGCTTTGCCCCATCATTACAATGGCCTTGACCAGATTGGCGTTCGAGCTGTTATCGAGGGCGTTTTCGACAAAGCTGCGGTCAATCTTGATCACCGAAATCGGGAATTTCTTCAAATAACTCAATGAAGAATAGCCTGTGCCAAAGTCATCGATATAAATCTGCGAGCCTAAATGGCGGATCGATTCTAAGGTGCTTAAACAGTGGCTGGCATCGCCCATCAGCATGCTTTCGGTGATCTCGATATGCACATTCCGTGGATTGATATGGTGACGGTTAAAGCATTCTTGTAGCACTTGATCAAAGCCCATTCCCCTCGCATTAACACATTGACGGCTCGAAACATTAATGGCGATGTTGAGTTTGAGCCCCATATGTTGCCATTGTCTTAGGTCATGCATGGCTTGGTTGAGAACCCATTCACCCATAGGTTCGATAAGCCCCGTCTCTTCAGCAATACGAATAAAGTGATCTGGCGGAATTAAGCCTAAGTCCGGGTCTTGCCAACGGATCAATGCTTCAAGGCTGCACACTTTACCCGTCTTCATATCCACAATCGGTTGATAGTGAAGGGTAAACTCATCCTGAGCCACGGCGCGGCGTAGGCGCTGTTCCAGTTCCATGCGGGCAAACATGGCTTGGTTCATTCCCGAAGTAAAGTATTTAAAGTTATTGCGGCCAGCATCCTTGGCCTGATACATGGCCATTTCAGTATTACGGGTCAGCGAACTCACATCTAGCCCGTCTTCAGGGTAAACCCCAATCCCAAAGCTGGCGGATATTTGAATTTCCCGTTCATTCAAGTTGAAAGGCGTTGATAGGGTTTCGATAATTCGGCTTGCCATATGCTCGATAGCGAACTCATTCGTTACTCGAGGGAGAATGAGCACAAATTCGTCACCGCCAATACGGGCAATAAAATCGTTCTTACCCACTATATTTTCGAGTCGTTTGGCCACATCTTGCAGTAAGAGATCGCCTGTGGCATGGCCTTGTACATCATTGATATATTTGAACTGGTCTAAGTCGATCAACAGAATGGCTAGTTTGCGGGAGTCATGTTGGGCGAGTTGGATTTCATGCTGTAGTCGCTCATTAAACAATTTGCGGTTAGGTAATCCCGTGAGTGTGTCGAAATGTGCTTGATACCAGAGATCCTGCTCATATTGCTTACGCTTACTGATATCCATAAATAAACCAATATGTTGGATTATTTCGCCCTGTTCATTACGTACTACAGTAATGGCAAGATACTCGGGATACACTTGGCCATCTTTACGTTTATTCCAGATTTCACCTTCCCATTTGCCATCTTTTTCTAATGCTTCCCACATCTCGGTATAGAAATGGTTTGGATGGCGTTTCGAGCTTAACAGTGAAGGGCTACGGCCTTTAACTTCCTCTAGGTTATAACCTGTAATTTGACTAAATGCGGGGTTAACTAGCTCAATATGGTTATCGGCATCCGTCACCATAATGCCTTCGGCTGAGTAGTTAAATACGGCAGCAGCGCGACTTAATGCCTGATTGGCTTTTTGGCGCTCGCTTAGCATACGATTCATCGCCCGAGACATGCGAGCCAGTTCATCAGAGCCTGAAACATCAATATGAATATTGAGCTGCGGGTCGGCGGCCATTTGCTGCATATCGTTGGCGATTCGGGTGATTTTATCCATAAAACTGCGAATAATTTTTCGTCCAAGCCACAGGGTAATAGTCGCGGTAAATAGGGCCGATAGCAGATACATACCTAATAGCGTTAACGCCTTATTCTGCTGTACATCACTGTAACGAGCCATGGTTCGAGTGATCTCATTGCTGAGTGCATTGAGTTTATTGATTCTGTCGGTCGTTAAGGTCCACCAATGTTTACTACTCACGGGATGCGGTGGTGTCAATAACTTATCAATTGCAGCACTGAGCTCTTCGTTATTGATATTGGCTAAGGTGGAAATGTCGCTGAGGGACAGTTTCTGCTCCCTTAATTGCACGATTTTGGTCATGCAAAATTGATACTGGTCAACACTCTCTTCTATGGTTTTCACCGCTGGGATTAGTGTAGGTAGATTAACAATTTCACGGTTAAGTTCATCGAGTTTGAGCTGAATAACCGCTAAGGACTTGTTAAACCTTTGCAGTGATGCGTCACTACCGGTCAGCAAGTAATCTTGAAAACTATCAATTAATCCCCCGTAACCTAAGTGCGTATTAATACTTTGAACTAGGGTACTGACGTGGATTTGCTGCTCAATTTGTTGGCTTATTTTGAGTATTCGTAGACTTTCTTGGGAGGACTGGATCTGACGGATCAGGGTATGCCTATCGGATATGGAGGCGTTACTGGCGTGTAAAATTGCCTGTCCATACTCGTACATAATCGTACTTATGGCTCTGTAGTCGTTAATACTTAGGCTTTCTGATAACAACATACGATTAATCGCACTACGTTCTTTTAAGGCGAGCTCTTGTACCATGAGCAAATTGAGTAAATCTGCATAGGCTCTCGATTGACTAATGTCATTCGTGAGTAATTGCAGTTGTTGAATTAACTGCAATAAAGAATCATTAAGTTGTTGATATAAATCTATAAATGAGGATGGTTTTTGATCTAATGCTTCTTGGCGGCTCGATGCCAATCTATGGCTCAGTACAGTTAGATTGGTCAACTTATCCTGTAATTGTCCTGATTGTTGCTCGCTTAATGCAGCATTTAAGGCCGTTAACGCAGGGCTCTTGAGGAGTATATCGAGTGCATCTGAGGTAATTTGTTGCTGTTGTAGTAAACGAGTTTCATCCTGCGGAGTAGCGTTTGGGAGCAGTTGGGTACTAATGCCATACTCATTATGGAGTTGGAAGAGTAATTCGGTCGTTTGCGCCGTAGCCCGAATGGCCAAATGGTTATTCGTAGCAGAACGGTACTCAGTCACTAGTACATACATTCGCGACAGCACAAAAATACTCATCATCAGCAAAGGTAGCAGCGAAAACAGAATAAGCTTCTGCTTCAAGCTGAGATGCTGTAGCGTTGACGGCATGTAAAGGGACTCCTAACTCCGCTTGCCTGATAATATCTTAAAAAATAGAGGAATTTTGCTTGTTGTTAAACAAGACAAAAGCTCAGGCACTGGGTGCGAATATTTAACATAGAAGCTATTGAGTCGCGACCACTAGTTAACGGATATCTAATCTAGCTCACGAAATTAAGTTATTTATTATATACATCTAACATTATATTTTTATTGATCAATTTTACGCCTAGCAAGAAAATTATTTATCTGTCTGTGATATCCGATGGGATTTGATACAAAGGCAATGTTTTTGTGCCGAAGATAAAAAAGGACGCGGGCTAAGCACGCGTCCTTTTATTTGTATCCCGCTTTGGGGATTAATTAGCCAACGTTGGCTAATAACGACTTACGGTAAACTACGATATCTTCAATCGTTAGTACGGGCATATTATGTGCGGCACCAAAGGCGATAATTTCTGGCAGACGCGCCATAGTGCCATCGGGGTTAGTGACCTCACACAACACGCCCGCAGGCTTGAGTCCGGCCAGTTGCATTAAATCGATAGTGCCTTCAGTATGGCCACGGCGAGTTAATACGCCGCCGGGTTGGGCGCGCAGTGGGTACACATGGCCTGGGCGCGCTAAATCACTCGGCTTAGCATTGTCGGCGATAGCGGTTTTAATGGTGGTGACACGATCCGCAGCCGAAACCCCAGTGGTGACACCCACTTTAGCTTCGATACTCACGGTAAACGCAGTGCCATATTGGCTCGAGTTGTTTTCGACCATAGGTGGCAGCTCAAGTGCTTTGACTTTTTCGTCCGGTAAACACAAGCACACGATACCGCTGCATTCGCGGATCAGCATGGCCATTTGCGCATTAGTCAGTGACTCGGCGGCAAAAATTAAGTCGCCTTCGTTTTCTCTATCTTCGTCATCGACGACCAACACACCTTGGCCTTGGCGCAGGGCTTCAAGACCCGCTTCAACGCGTTCGATTGCAGTACCAAAAGGAGCAAGTAAAGACTGATTCATGGTTAATATCCTTCAAAAATACGACATGGGAATATCCAGAATCAGGGCGTGCAGAAATACAGCCATTACCCCAAAGGGGATTGTGCTGTAGCAATCGACCTCTTTAAGCGCAGGCTTAAAAACGTGATTGCAAAATATGAGGCTAACAGCTGGGATACTTAGCCAAAGTGAATGCCAATTATCCGAGTGTTGTCTTACATTCTCTTCCATCCGGACTCAGTACCGTTGCTATGTTTGCAAACAGTCCATTACCGTCGGCTCTGGAATAATAGCGCTGCCTCGTTTGGCATTAACCATGGCGAGACATGCTAAGTCACCAGATCTGCTGACCCCGAAATTGCGTTCGGGCGCTCGCGGGCTTTAGCGCGGGAAAATCTCTTTTACCTCACTATTTACCGCCGGTGGGGAATTTCACCCCGCCCTGAGAATTGTTGTTAGGCCTTGGCCTAAAAACGCGGTTATGTTGCGCCTATTTAGTTGGAATGGCAATAAAATCGCGCCACAAATTGGGCAATGTTTGCGCAAGCGCACAATGCCTTGAGAACCTAAAGCAAGCGCAATCTTTAGGAAACTCGCAACAAGCGCTAGCTTGGGTATATCATATCCGGCACATCAACTTATTGGCTTGCCGTCGTGCCCCACGATGGTGTTTGAACGTCACAAGGACGTATACATGCGCACTCTGCTGCTTACTTTAGGTCTCGCTATGCTATTACCCGGTTGCTCCACTCCAAAAGGGCAAGTTTCTGCGCCCGTTGCGGAAAAAATCCCCCATGTGATGACCTTGCACGGGGTCACACGTACCGACGATTACTACTGGATGCGCGACGATAAACGCCAAGATCCTAAGGTGTTGGCGCATCTGAATGCCGAAAACCGTTATACCCAAGCCTACTTTAAACCGCTTAAGTCATTGCAGGATGGGCTGTTTAACGAACTGACTGGGCGCCTCGTTGCCGATGAGTCGAGCGTGCCGTACCAATGGCACCAGCACAGTTATTACCGCCGCTACCAAGAGGGCGGCGAATATCCGCTGATCGCCCGCAAAGGCAGTGACGGGGTTGAGCAAATGATGCTCGATGTAAATGAGCGCGCCAAGGGCCATGAGTTTTATGGTTTAGGTGGCGTCAGCGTCAGCCCAGATGAAACCATGTTGGCCTTCGGTGAAGATGTGCTAAGTCGCCGCGTGTACAACATCTACTTTAAAGATATCGAATCCGGCGCCATGATCACCGATGTGCTTGAAAACACAGAGGGTCGTATCGTTTGGGGCAATGATAATCGCCATGTATTTTATATCGCTAAAGATCTGCAAACCCTCCTCGGCTACCGCGTCTATCGCCACCAACTCGGCACGCCACAATCGAGCGACGTGTTGGTGTATGAGGAGCAAGATGATGCTTATTACATCTCCCTCGGCAAGAGTTTAGACGAGTCGCAAATTGTGCTGTTCCACGAGAGCACCACAACCAGCGAAGTGTCGGTGCTGGATGCTAACGATCCTCTAAGCCTATTCAAACCTGTGCTCGCGCGGGAAGAGGGCCATGAATATAGCGTCTCTAAGCTGGGCGATAGCTATTACATTCTGACCAACTGGCAGGCGACTAACTTCCGTTTGATGAAAGTGGCGATTAAGGATGCCGCCGATAAATCCAAATGGCAGGAGGTGGTTCCCCATAATCCCAATGCGCGCATCGAAGACGAGTTAGTGCTGAAGGATTATTTGGTGATTCAAACCCGCGAGAATGGCCTAACGCGCATTAAAGTGATGCCATTCAATGGTCAAAAGCCCTTTGAGCTGAGTTTTGATGAACCCGCCTATGTGCTCGGTTTAGATGTGAACGCCCAGCAAGATAGCGATAAGTTACGGATTTTCTACTCGAGCCTGACCACGCCTGAGGCGATTTATGAATACCACTTAAGCAATCCCGATAGACGCGATCTGCTTAAGCAGGAACAAGTGCTCGGCGGCTTCGATGCCAGCCAATACCGCGCCGAACGTTTATTTGTCACCGCCCGCGATGGCGCCAAAGTGCCAGTGTCTTTGGTGTATCGCAAGGATAAGTTCAAGAAAGACGGCACCAATCCACTGTATCAATATGGTTATGGTTCATATGGTTACACTGTAGAGCCTGATTTTTCGTCGTCGGTTATTAGTCTGCTCGACCGTGGCTTTGTATATGCCATTGCCCATGTGCGCGGCAGCGAAATGTTAGGTCGCCCTTGGTACGATGCGGGCAAGTTACTGAATAAAAAGAATACCTTTAATGACTTTATCGATGTCACCACCGCCTTAACCGAGCAAGGTTATGGCGATAAAAATAAAGTGGTGGCTTCGGGCGGCAGTGCTGGTGGGCTATTAATGGGCGCGATTGCCAATATGGCGCCTGAAAAGTACTTTGCCATTGCAGCGCATGTGCCCTTTGTGGATGTGGTGACGACTATGCTCGATGAGTCGATTCCGCTCACCACCAACGAGTACGATGAATGGGGTAATCCAAACGAGAAGACCTATTTCGATTATATGCTCAGCTACTCGCCCTACGACAATGTTGCCGACCATGAGTACCCACACCTATTGGTGACCACAGGTTTGCATGATTCACAGGTGCAGTATTTCGAGCCCGCTAAATGGGTAGCAAAACTGCGTGAAGTACAAAATAAATGGTACAAACTGGACGATAAGGTGTTGTTATTCGACGTTAATATGGATGCAGGACACGGTGGTAAGAGTGGTCGTTACCGCCAGTATCAAGACACAGCGCAGGAATATGCTTTCTTCCTAAGCCTGCTCGGCATGACTAAGTAGGCGCCAACGGGTGACCGATTTAGTGATTGAAGCCGCTAATTCAATTCCCTCGGCTAGCCTCAAACAAGGGGCTAGCCAAACTCAAGCTGTTAACAAAGCTCAGCTTTCTAGCAAGCCAGAAGCGCTAGGCGCTGAGCAAGCTGTGACTTCGGAGCAAGGCTCAACATCAGAGATAGAACAAGTCTCGACGTGGTATCTGTACCTTATCCGCTGCGCCAATGGCCACTTATACACAGGCATCACCACAGATGTCGCACGTCGCTTTAACGAACATCAATCAAACAGCCCCAAGGCAGCAAAGTACCTGCGCGGCAAAGGACCATTAACCCTGATGTATCAAGAGCAAGTCGGCACCCGCAGCGATGCTATCAAGCGTGAAATCGCGGTTAAAAAACTGAGCCGCGCTCAGAAATTGGGATTGATTGAATCTGTCGAGCATAGCGCTCAATAAAAGAGCTAACTCCTTGGCATACTCGTAAAATGATTAAGCTCTGTCATTCCAGTGACAGGCCGCCCTTTCATTTAACTAGAAGTATCCCTATAGGCTCGACGGCGGCATCTGCTGCATATGGAAGTGCGAATGCCGCGATCACATGGATGTGAAAGAGCGGCCATGCCACGGACGGTCACTTCCATGCCAGTGCTTAACCCATTAACTACAGAGTATTCTGTTAGCCTGCACATATCCCGATTCTGTTGTTTAATCGCAGAATTTAACAGTGGGTGTCTTGTAAGCTATCGATTAACGTAAATGTAGTTTTAACAAGATAGGACGTTGGCCTTACTAAACCCGAGGTGACCATATGTGTCTACTTCGACTGTTGGTGAAGGCAAACCGAAAGTACATTATGTTATTGATTTAAAATGAATGGGTAGAATTATTTTCTAGATTTTACTTGTAGATTAGCTAGAATGCGGCGTTATACCTATGTGGTTCACAAGGAGAGTAACTTATGAGTAATCAGAATCCAGCCTCAGAAATTAATACGCTAATAACAGAATTTGATCGGATTTTAAGTAACGGAGGTGCAATCACTGCATCTGATATTCTTTTAAGGGTAGATAAAGTAGATGTGAAATCTGGTCCCTCTGAAATTGATAATATATCGCGAGCTATATCAATTGGAAAAACAATACTGTATTACCCCCAGTTAGAAGAGATTACCGCCGAAGTAATTGCTCGCACTTATGAAGAAGCATATTTTGCTCAGTTAAAACTTCCTGAAATTCCTGAAGTCGGTCATGATAGTTCAGAGAACATTAGAAGATTTATCAAATATATAGCAAAGGTAAAATTTATAATTCGACCACTTATTGATGATGAGGTTGGTTCAATAAAGAAAAACAATTTCTTTTCCACAATCGAGAATAAAAAGAAAATTCTTAATAAAGGTTTTTTTTATGAGTTTTCAGATGGAGATTTAGACCGGGTTCAAAGTTTGATAAATGAGTTGAGAGAGCAGATTTCTGGATCAGACTTATTTGAAGAGAATCACCGTTCAAGATTGCTTCGCAGATTGGAGTCTCTGCAGTCCGAAATTCATAAGAAAATGAGTGATGTTGATAAAATTTGGGGACTTGTTGGTGATGCTGGAGTTGTAATAGGAAAATTCGGCAAAGATGCTAAACCTTTTGTTGATAGGATTAAAGAACTCTCCCAAATAGCTTGGAAAACGCAAGCAAGAGCTGAAGAGCTACCTTCAAGCAGTCAAAACCCTTTACTTGGAAATGAAGAGCGCTAATCCTAAATAAGTATCATAAAGTCATCATGAAGAATGTTAAAATCTTGGCTTGCTCAGTTTATTGAGACACTTATCGTAAAATCAGACTCATGATAGGTACTACTCGGCTATCAATGTTTGCACTCAATCAAGCATTGTTGCGCCAGTGACCTTCTAAAACATGGATGTTTAGTAGGGCCTACAAGGACGCGATTTTTAAAGCATGAGTACGGCGAGTCACTGGTGTGGCTCATATAAGAGCGTGCGAAAGCCTGCGGCAGGCAATTAGGGGATACAATAGCCAGAAGCCATGATGCCGCCTATTAGCCCCTCAAATCATGACCGAATCTACTGTTCAGAATTGAGTCTGAGAAAGTCTCAGACACAAAAAAAGATGCCACTACAAGGGGTTAGTGGCATAAAGTGCATAAGAATGTCCATGGAACGGTAACGCAAAGGGGTGGGTAGAAGACTGACATTTGGTTGGGTACTGCAACATCAGTCTCTACGCCGGGAAGTTGGTCGAGCGGTAACGCTGTTGGTCTAACGGGCTTAGTGTTTACTTACTGGGCCATCGATTTTATCGAAGTTTAAATGAGACACCCATTGTTAAATTTTGTGACTGATGCAATAAAAGTCAGGCATTACTTGGCTATCAATGGTTGCACCCAATCAAGCATTGTTGCGCCAGTGACCTTCTAAAGCATTGATGTTTTAGCGAGTTTATCGAGACACCCACTGTTAAATTTTCTTACGGGAATGGTAGCGCTGGCAAAACTCTTATGGGATTAACAGCCAGCACCGGAGGTTCAGAAGTTCATCTCCTGTGCGAAGTCATCGTTTAATGAGACACCCACTGTTAAATTTTGCTATGAAAAAGAAGGGGTTTATCGGGACACCCATTGTTAACTCGTTAAACTTGTAACTTCGCTAGGGGCGTCTTGACTGCTTGTGAAAACATTAGCAAGGAGGATAGGACGAGCAGTCCTTCTTGGTCGGGTGTGGGGTGAAGACCCACGACTTTGATTTTGATTTTTTTCAAAACAACAGTATATCGATACACCCACGACTAAATTTTGCGGCTGATGCCATAGCCGCTATGGCTTGTTACTTCATATACGGTATATTGTCAGTCCTGATTACATGGAGGTTTTATGAAATATATTTGTTTGATTGTTTTGTTATTTTTGCCAACTCTAGCCCTTTCAGATAATAGCTTACCGAATAATCGCCATATTGCTGTGGTTGGGACTGCTCAAATAACTGCAAGCCCTGATATTGCAGTGGTCTATCTTGAAGTGGAAAGCTTAAAAGCAACAAGTGCCGAAGCTAAAAATGATGTCGATGATAGGGTTAACAAGTTTTTGTCTGGCCTTGGTAAATTTAATGTCGATGAGAAAAATGTTTCAGCATCCTCAATCTCCACAGCGCCTGAGTATTCCTACGGGGACAATGAAAAACGTGTGCTTGATGGTTATCGAGCAAGCCGCAACTTAAAAGTGACCCTCAATAACTTAGATAAACTAAACGCTTTTATGGATTTTGCTCTAAGTGTACAACTTGATGAAATCACCCGCGTTGAGTTGAAGTCATCGAAAGAAGCGGAGCTTAAAAATGAGGCTAGAGCCTTGGCTGTCGCTGATGCAAAAGAAAAAGGAAGTTTATTGGCGAGCGCTTTTGGGGCTACTCTTGGCAAAATTTATAGCATTGGTTCTTCAACAGATGACAGCATTGGCCGTTATGGCGCTAATAATGGAATCGAGCGAATAGAGGTCACTGGTTCACGTTTGGGCAAACCTCAAGTGACTGGGCAATATCTGCAGGAGAATATGGTTTTTTCAGCTTCTATCAGTGTGGTATTTGATCTTGATGTTAAGTGATAGTTTATCGAGACATCCATAGTCCAATTCTGCTACGCCTAAGCTATTGGGAACGTGTCTGACTTGCTCAAAGATAGATACCTGCTGAGATTGTTCGCTCGATTTTCACGTCACACTTATGCGCTGTTTAAGGCTAACAGAATACGATTTAGCTCGCGGAATTAAGCACTGTCATGGAAGTGACCGTTGGCGGCATGGCCGCTCTTTCACATCCATGTGATCGCGGTATTAGCACTTCCTTATGCAGCAGATGCTGCCGTCGAGCCTATAGGGATACTTCTTGTTAAACGAAAGGGCGGCGAGTCACTGGTGTAACAGTGCGAAAGCCTGCGGCAGGCAATTAGGGGATACGATAGCCAGAAGCCATGATGCCGCCTATTAGCACTTCGAATCATGACCGAACCTACTGTTCAGAATTAAGTCTGAGAAAGTCTCAGAAACAAAAAAGATGCCACTACAAGGGGTTAGTGGCATAAAGTGCATAAGAATGTCCATGGAACGGTAACGCAAAAGGGGTGGGTAGAAGACTGACATTTGGTTGGGTACTGCAACATCAGTCTCTACGCCGGGAAGTTGGTTGAACTGTAATGCTATTGGTCTAACGGGCTTAGTGTTTGCTTACTGGGCCATCGATTTTATCGAAGCTCACACCCCCTGAACCTGCCGAGAGAATGGTTAATCCCTTAGTGTTCACCACGTTGATATCGCCTGAGCCATCGTTGATGGTGACTGTGTTTTGCACATTGGCGACGTTGATTTCACCTGAACCATCATCAATGGTGATGCTGCCTTTAATATCATTGACTTGGATGCCGCCAGAACCATCGACAATCGCTAGGTTGCCGTTGACTTGGCTGACTTCAATCGCGCCTGAACCATCGTCGATGCTGACATTATTGCCGCCATGGATAACCAGTTCGCCCGAGCCATCCTTGACCTTGATATCCGCGGTCATCTTGTTGATAAACACAGCACCTGAGCCATCGTCGATATCTAGCGCTAATCCTGCTGGCACTTGTAGTTTTAAATCGATATAGGGTGAGTAATTGTTAAAGCTGCTATGGGATTCAAAGTCCGCCTTAAGCTGGGCTTTGTTAGCCTTTTTCTCAAGGGTGAGAATCATTTTGCTATCGTCATTGCTATAGATATCAGCCACTAACTTAATTTGGGTTAGGCCTTCGACACCGATAATTTCAAGGCTGCCCGCACCCGTTTCGGCGACGAGCTCTTGCAAGTCTTGAGTATCGAGGCTGAGTTCACGTTGCTGGTGGTCTAAATCCGGCATGCCCGCGGCGTTCACATTGATAATGCAGCCAGTGAGTGACACGCCAACCGTAAAGACGGCGATAAATCCGAGGGTGAATATAAAAGGGCGTAGTGACATTTTCTTCTTCCTTGTTATCGACACTCGACGAGCGACTGAGTGCTGAGCTATTAGCGATAAGCTTGATACCTCTAGAGATTGCACATCCTATGCCAGTTTTAAAATGTATTGATAATCATACAGATAAACTAAATGTGTCCGCTTGGGCGCAGGCGGACATGTCCGCTGAATAAGTGATTTTCCCCAAAGAGTGGTGAAATTACTCACTTATTCGGTTAGCGTGTGTCCAACATTTCAGCTTGATTAAAAGCGTAACCAGAAAGGATTCACATGGATTACTTAACGACCAATAAAATCGCTTGGGATGCCCGCACACGGGTGCACTTAACCTCTGATTTTTATGATGTTGAAGGCTTTTTAAGTGGCAACAGCTCCTTAACTGAAATCGAATTAAATGAGCTTGCGGTGGCGGGTAAAAGCCTGCTGCATCTGCAATGTCATTTTGGTTTAGATACCCTGTCGTGGGCGCGAATGGGCGCAAAAGTGATAGGAGTCGATTTATCCGAGGTGGCGATTGCTGAGGCGCGCAAGCTGGCGCAGCAGACGCAGTTGTCCGCCGAGTTTATCTGTAGCGATGTCTACAGCGTTGCGGGCAAGGTTGAGCCGCAAGATATTGTCTTTACCTCCTATGGTGCAATTGTGTGGTTGCCGGATTTAGCACTCTGGGCGCAGACCATTGCGGCGTGTTTAAAGCCCGGTGGACAGTTTTATATGGCCGAGTTTCATCCGGCGCAGCAACTATTCGATGGGTATAGCTATTTTAATCGCGGTGAGCCAGATATAGAGCAGGAAGGGACCTATACCGAGAATGCCGGTGATGAGCAGCAGACCTTAATGTGCTGGTCGCATAGCTTGTCTGAGGTGATCAATGCCTTATTGCAGGCGGGCTTAGTGCTGGAGTTCTTCCACGAATTTGCGTTTAGCCCCTATAACTGTTTCGCAGGGCTAGAGGCACAAGCCGATGGCCGTTATGTACTAATACACCAAGGGCAACATGTGCCCTTGGTGTATAGCATCAGCGCGCGTAAGCCTGCTTAATCCTTGCCGTTTTTAACTGCGAGGATTAACGGCTACGGTAGACTGGATATTTAAGATATTGATTATCGTAGTAAGGGCTGCGCTCATAGAACCAGCGTAGGCGTGCCTCGGGATCAGCGGCAAACTCTGGGTTTTCCAGCGCTTTGTTAAATTCCGCTTGTAGCTTGGGATCTTCCTTCAGCATCTTGGCAGCCAGCGGCTCTACGGCGTAGTCCTCAATGTATTCGGTACGAGTAAAGATAGGGTTGAAGAAGCCCCATTGCAGTAACGAGTCCGGTGATTGTGGTTCGAGCAGTAAAATCGCCAGATCGCCTAAGGGTTGATCTGTGCTGATTTTCACTGTGCCCGCAGGCAAGGTGGTGGTCAGTTTCGCCAGTGTCGAGTCGGCCTTCACTGTAAGTCGTCCCTCGAACGCCTTGGTATTAAACACCGGATTGCTCAGGCTATATTGCTGCAATTTAAGCTCGGTCGGTTTGCTTAAGCGCGTTAGACGAATGCCGTGTAGAGTTAAGCGGTCGATCACTTGTGTCCACTGGGCGGGAATATAGTAAGCACTCGGGCGAGTGACTTTTATATCGGGCACGGTTTCGGCAATCACAGGTAAATTCGGATACAACTTAGGCTCGCCCGTCCAACGTACTACTTCGGTGCCGCTAATCGGACTCTGCTCTAACTTGTAATCTATGCCTTTAAAATCCCAGCCTTTAGCCAGTGGTGCCGATTTCCACGTTAATGTGATCAGTGGTGAGGCGCGGTATTTATCCTCTTGAATCGCACTCTTTAACTTGGTTGCTTGGTCACCCACGGTTTTCAGGGTTTGCTCTAGCATCACATAGGTGCCAAGTACGCGCTGCTTAAAGGGTTTTAAGCTGTGGTTCTCAATCAAAATGGTGGGCAGATGGCGGGCATCACCATAACCATTAGAGAAACGTGGGCTAGGGTTCCACAGTGACATGCCTTTAGTGATATCGGTATTGTCGACGGCGAAAATCAGCGGACCTGGGATATGGCCTTGGGCGGTTAAGGCAGCTTCGACCGCTGGGCGGTAGCTATTCTCGAGCCAGCGGAAACTGGCGGGACTCAAACCTTGGGCGAGGTTGTAGCCGAAGGTGATGTCGTACTGGTAGTCGATACCGTCGGTGACATGCACATCGATATACAGATCCGGTTGCCACACATTGATTGCCCGCAGCATATGCTGCATTTCTAAGGTGTCGGCCTTGGCGTAGTCGCGGTTCAGGTTGAGGTTATTGGCATTGGTGCGCCAACCCATATTGACCGGGCCGCGTTGATTAACGCGGTTAAATTCGCCGCTGCGCTCATGGGCATCGACGCTAAACATAGGCACAAACAGCAAGTTAGCCTTTTCGAGCAGGTCGCTCTTGTCGCCTTTGATGATATCCCGCAGCAGCATCATGCCGGCGTCTTTACCGTCGATTTCGCCCGCGTGGATCCCTGCCTGTACCAGAATCGTCGGCTTAGTGTTTTGCTTAAGGCGCGCCGATTCGTTAATGCCTTCACTGCTGGCGACATACATCCAAATATCACGCCCTTGAGGGCTCTTACCTAGGCTGACTTTCTGCAATTTGGTGGTTTCGGCCGCCAGTCGGTCGAGCCATGCGATGGTATCGTCATAGCTTGGGCTTTCGGTGCCGTTGCTTTGCTCGAAGGGCGTCGCCCATTCGTGGTCTGCACTGAGTAACAAGGCTTCGCTAGCTCCATGCCAAGTGATGCTTGGCGGGAGAATGGCATCATTCACAAAGGTATTGGCGCGAGTCGGTGTCGCGGCCACATTCGCTGCGGCGTCAGTGGTGGCTTCAGAAGACGATTCAACTATGGCTGATGTTGCGTTGCTATTGGTGCTGGCTTCAACTACTGCGGCTTGTACAGCTTCGGCGTTAGCAACTTCAGTTTTAGTTGCCTCAATCTTAGCGGCTTCAGTGTTCGCTATTTCGGCGTTAGTCGCAGCAGCATTTGCGGCTAAGGCTAACTGGGGAGCCAAAAATGAGCCTGCGGATAAGCAGGCGATTGCGACAACGGAAAGGGAAAAAAAGCGCATGAAAAGAGTCCATGTATCGAATTTTTATTAGGGCGGTATCTTTTCATTAAGCCCCTGCGAGTGCAAGGGCTGCCAAGGGTTTATCTTGATCTGACAGAGTGATTTTCGCTGCCATTCCCCGTGGTAACAGCCTATAAAGGCTTGGCGGTTTTATGTAACACGGTTTGTCCGCTATAGGCGATTTCGATAATCTCGATATCGGCGTAGAGGGCTTCGACGGCAATGGCGAGTTGATAGATAAGCCAGCCGTATCCCGTGAGGGCAAATCCCTGCGCAACTTCATTGGCTAAAGGGGCCGAATTTGGCGTCTGAGCGGTCAAGCTGAGTTGTAATCTGTGTTGCAACTCTTGCTCTAATGCATTTGGTAGTGTGGGCAATGTGGCTGTTTTGCCTGCAATAAATTCACTCAGTCTGTGAAGATACGCCGTAAGCTCGGCGGCGACACGGTTGATTTGGTGGTATGCCTCTTTGTCGGCCTCCTGCCAGCGACTCAAAGGTAATAGCTCGAGTAGAGTGATCAGCCGCACCTGTTTATTGACTAACTCTGCCAGCAGCACTTTATGTTTTTTTAGGGTTTGGCTTTCCCACTCGAGTGAGAAAAACAGTTTCTTCTGGGTTAATACGGCTTTCATGGCCGCTTCGAGATCGGCGCGAAAATCTAAATCATGGTTGGCGGGAGCCTGTAAGTGTTGGGTCAGTACCTTGGCCATATTGTCGATGGCATTAGCGAGCTGGCTGCGCCAGTCCTGTTTGGCCTTAATCGGGAAGATAAACAGTGACACCAGAATGGCGATAACACAGCCGAGCAGAATATTCGCCGTGCGCCAGAGCGCCTCAGAGGTGTCGTGGTTCGCATCGCCCACCACGATAATAATGGTGAATCCCGCCACCAGATAGGCATAGCTGTAGCGTCCCGCCGAGATAAAACAGATCAGCGTAACTCCTAAGATCAGCAGCCCCATAATCAGCCAATAACTGTCGATAGTAGCCACTAACATTACGCCATAAGCCGAACCTAAACAGGTGCCTACCGCCCGTTGCAGGGACTTTTCAATCGCGCCGCCCACCTGCGGCAGACTCATCATAATGATCACTATGGTCACCATGCTCCAAATAAAATGCGGTGGTGACCAAATGGCATTGATAATGACCGCAATCAGCAGGGCTAGGCCGAGTTTAAGGGCATGAATGGCACGGAAATGACGATAGATAAAGTCGGCAAAAGGGCTTGCAGGGGCAAAAACAGACATAGTGCAACACTCCTTTGGACTGATGGTAGCCAAGCTATTATCGCAGAAAGGCATCGTGCTCAAGTGGCTTGGCGGATAAAGAAATACGAATTGCGAGGTGCGCCGTTTGAGCTTAACCCAAGGCGTCGCCAAGATCACATTAATCTGCATTAAGTGATAAGAAATCAGTGGGATAAAGTGCGGTATCTCGAAGTTTAAGCCATAAAAAAGCTTGAATAAGCAAGCCTATTCAAGCCCAGATACACTCGCGTATTCACTCTATTAGTTCGAGCTTGGCTCTGCGGTATATTTATCCATAATCACGGCGCAGGCGGCATCACCTGTGATGTTGAGCGCGGTGCGGATCATGTCAAACACCCGGTCGAGGGCGAATAACAGCGGTAAACCGTCAATCGGAATACCGGCGGCAAGTAGCACAGCGACCACTAAAAATGATGGACCGGGCACACCCGCTTGGCCAATGGCGCCTAAGGTAGAGGTAAAGATAATCGCGGCATAGGCAGTCATCGACAGATCGACGTTGTACATTTGCGCGAAGAACATGGCGACTAAACCATAGTAAATCGCGTTGCCGCTCATATTGATGGTGGCGCCTAAAGGCAGCACAAAGGCGGTGGTTGCCTTAGAAACCTTAAGATCTTCTTCGCAGGTTTCCATATTCACCGGCAGCGTGGCCATGGATGAAGCCGTTGACAGTGCCATCACCTGAGGTTTTTTCATTGCCGAAATAAATTGGCGTGCCGATACCTTAGAAAACAGCTGCACCACTAAGGGGAAGAACACAAAACCGTAGATCAGAATCGCGGCCACAAACACGGCAAACAGCTTAAACACCACTTCTAAGGCATCGAAACCGAAGGTGCCGACGGAATCGGCCATCAAGCCAAACACCCCAATGGGGGCAATCACCATCACACAGTTGATCATCCACACAAACGCGTCGACGACGGTATTTAACGCCGCCATGATGGGCTTAGCGCCATCGCCTTTGACCTTGGTCAGCGCGATCCCGAAAAATATACTAAATACCAGAATTTGGAGGATATTCCCGCCAGTCAGCGATTCGAACACATTGGTTGGGATCATGCCAATAAAGGTGTCCATTACCCCAGGCAGAGCGCCATGCTCAGCGGTCACTTCCATCAGGCCGCTACTGCTATGGGCGGTAAAGTCGACGCCCGCGCCAGGGGTAAACATATTACCCATGACCAACGCTAAGATAACGGCAATTCCCGAAGTGACAATAAAGAAACCGAAAGTGCCGACACCAATCTTACCCGCCGAGGGGCTATCGCCTAAGCTGGCGGCGCCGCTGATGATAGACACCAGTACCAGTGGTATCACTAGCATTTTGATTAAATGGATAAAGATGGTGCCCAGTGGTGCGAAGATGCTCGCACTTTCACCCATCATAAAACCAACCAGTGCGCCAATAATCATGGCAATAACCACTTGCACACCAATGTTGCCTAATAAACTCTTGCTCTTCATTCTTGCGAAACTCCCCAGTTACCGCGGCATTTTGTGTCTTAAGACTAGTTATCTATTTACAGGCCTGCCCTCGCTTTTGGCGTAAAAGCTCAGCCCTGACACGTTTTTTGGGCGCCTAAGGTATCACAGTTGGCGTAACGGGTTTTGTGAAACATCACCAACCTTGGTTTGAAAATAACCAAAACCTAAATAACACCATGTATAAATGGGTAATGTTTAAAAATGCATGCCGTAAAATGATGTTTATTCAATTGCGGCTTGGGTTTTGTCCATCGAATTGATGAATTGTGATTTTGGCTTTGATGGACGCAGATATCCTCTCGTATTCTTGGGGCGGGTTGAGTCGCGAGAACTCCCATCTCTTACTTGTATGCATCTTGGGAGTGGTGAATAGCCTCTATGACCATGCAGCTTAGTGACTCACTCGGTTTTACTATGACAACGCCATTCGAGGACATTATGAATATCACCTCATTTTTCGGTCAGCCTGAGTCGTTACAGCGCTGGATAAGAAAGTGCATCGAACAACCCGGATTAAGCTTTTGGCTGGTTTATCAAGATCTTGATGAAGGTGAATCCCTACAACTGACCACATTATTATTCCCGATAGTGGCTGATATGAGAGACCTATCAGATGCCGAAATCGATGCCTTTGAGGATGGCTTAGGCCACAGTGACTATGGTTATCTGCTAAACACGGATCAAATTGAGGATGTGATTGATAATCTTAAGCAGCAAAAAGCTCAGCCCAGTGAACAGGAACTGCTTGAAGCTATTATCTTTTACTATGAGCGAGATGCGTTTATCAGCTTCTGATGGACTCCTTTACGGAGCGTCGCGACTTACGTTGAGATAAGCGCCCCCGAAATGTCACAGCAGGGGCGCGGATGGAGTAAGCTTTACTTTGCTAGCGACTTAAAGTGGTTGTGCAGGGTATTGCTGAAGCTTTGGTCGTAGGTAAATCGATATAACTGTTTGTTGTCAGTCGTATCAAATGCCGTGTTTAGCTCAACTTCAGTCAGCAAGTTTGAGGTCACAAGGTAGTAGCTAGGTTGCACCATCTGGCTCGCAATCGGATCCTCCACCATTTCAGCGATAGTTAGCAGCTTGCCGCCATTCGGACTGGTGCTAATGCTCCATTCATGTTGGCTTTCAGGCTGACCGAAGCTATCGAGAATGGTGAATTTATTCGTTGAGTCCTCAACGTAACTCTCGGGATAAGCGAAGGGCCACAACAGTTCCACGATCAAGCTAGAGGAAAGCTCGCTCGCGGTTTCAACGCCCGTTTCATAGGTGATGGGATCTTCTGCGCGGCATAATACGTCGGCCGTTTGTTTAATATCCATGCGATATATTTGCGAAGGCCAACTGAGAGATGCCAGCTTAAGGTCACTCGGGAGGTTTGCCAGCAAATCCTGCCAGTCGGCGGCCGTGCTCTGATACTTATGGAAATTCATTTCGACAGGGACTTCAGTGCCGGCATAAACGGTTTTTAATTGATTGCCTTCAATCACAGGTTCTTTAAGAACATACCCTTGGTCGTTGCGCGAGGCATTGATCCATTTTTTCATCGGCTCATTCCAGCATTCGGTAGGGACCTCTTCTCCCGACGTGTTGTCGAAGATCATCACTGCGTCACCCGAAAATACGCCAGTAAGAGTTTTGTCACCAGTACCATAATCTAAGTTGACAAAGTGGCTGTTGCGAACGGTGGCGATATTGAGCACATGAGATGCGTCGGTATGATTGAGCATGCTGCTAAACACTGTATCCCAGTCAGTGCTGTTCATCGCCTTGCCATCAACCGGCGCCTCCATATAACCGAAGGACACTAAGGTGCTCTCCACCTTATTGGTGACGGCAATGGGATTGGTTTGCAGATAAGCCTCAGTACCAAAACCATACCCTAGGATTAAATTCTCGAAGGCTTCAAATGCGGCGATTAACACTTCGATAGCCGCTAAAATTTCCACTGTGCGCTCATTGGTGAGGTTTAGCAGATAATCGTGTAACAGCAGGGTGTCGATAAATGTGGGTTGCAGGGTGATTTCGGGCGAAAGACTAAATAAATCAGTTTCGACTTGTTTGAATCCAGTGGCGTATAAGTTTTTGAGTTTGGCGCGGAGCTCAATCACTTGCTGTGGCGTTAAATCGGCCTCAATCATCTTGCGATAGCGTGAAAACTCAATATTGGTCAGCGCGTTGATATGACCCGCATGATCGGGCAGGGCAACGATATTCATGCCGCCAGTGGTTGCGTTGGTGTGAGCTGCGGCGGTGCTAACCGCCAATGCAGAGCGTGCAGATGAAGGCGCGTTATCAATCCAATTGGCTAGCAGATAATAGTTAGGTTTTTCGGTCTCACTTTTCCAATCGATTTGATACTTACCGTCAGTGTCCGTAGTGGTACTCGGTTCACCCTCTGAGCAGCTTAAGTCTTGGTTGAGATCCACGCACACGTTGGCCCCAGCGATAGCGCCGATATAAGTGACCTGACCTGAGACTTTATGTGCGTATTCCGTAGGTGGCGTCGGCTCTGGAGTCGTGGTGGTGTCGTCTTTATCATCTGAGCCAGAACATGCCGTCAGCAAACTGGTGGCGATCAGCAAAGAGAGCAGTTTAGGTTTAAACATCTTGTGTCCTTACATTAATTCTGCAATTTCCATTGTACTAAGTTAGCGAGTATTCACCTGATAACTTGGAGTTTTCAGGGGGTTAAAGCGTTAATTAAACCAAGCCAAATAGCATGAGCCAAGGTGACTAAGAAGGGCGTGAGTATCGGTCTGAGTGGGTAAAAATCGACGCCGCTTGTGATAAAACATGCGGCTTGATGTGAAATCCCTTTCGCGACAGCGTTTGGCATCCTTCCTGTCATAACACAGCGGAGTTAAATTGCTGTATTAGTAACGAGTATATTTTCTTTTTTGTTTAAAAATCATTCAATTGTGCAAAAGTATGATAAGGGGTTCTTAGTTGCTTACGTCGGTTAAATACATTTTTTAGATTGCACATTCGAGCATTAACAGTGGTATGCCATTAGCTTCTGCTTGTTGCATACGTTCGGCCATTTCTGTTGGGCTAAGTCTTGGATGAATTGGGATCAGCTTTTCCGATGTCAATAGAGGTTTGAGTTGATTGCAATCAACGGTGTTATCAATACTAATTGTCTGGGCGTTAAGGGAGAGCAAGCTTGACCAATTGTTAGAATTCACTTGGCTGATTAGCAAACTATCTAGCTGTAGGTTTTTCGAATTAAAATCAGTAACCTTCATATTGTTCAACATAAGTGTTTTAAGGTTATTGTTGTTCAGATTAGAAAGTGAAGTGAGCGTGCCACCTTTTAAGCTAAGGGTGTCAAGGTGACTAAAGGCGTTGAGGTCGTCCAATGCCACCATATCGGTGGGATTAAACTGGCAATTCAGCAAGCTGAGTTCTTGGCTTTGTTGAATCGCGAGCAGTTTCGCCTGTTGTTGAATACAGTTTCCCAGTGGCTTGTTGCTAAATTTTAGGGCTGAAATGGGCTGTGAAATCTCACTTGTGGTCTCTGTTTGAGGCCCGTCAAAGGTGCCAAAATCTTGCTCTGGTTTTTCTTGGATAAGCCCAGGCTCGTCTATCTCACCGAATTGGGAGATCTCTTCAGTATTATTCTCTGACATATAGTCGGGTGCAGTAGGCGGAATCACTCCTTGTTCGGCTGCAAATGTACTGATAAAGGCATTGGCTATTGCATCTCCTTTCTCGCCGCTGAGCTCCTCAACCAAGGCTGATGAATCATCGCCTAAAACACAGATCCGAAATCGATGAAATAGACTCGTTAGGGTATTGACCCGTGCCTGGCTGATATTCATGTCCATTAACGCAGGGAAGGCATCGCCTAGATTTTGGATATTAGAGTAAGTGTTAAGCCTATCTGCGTAGGCAGTTAGTTCTTTGATTTGCGAGTTAAAATCAGCCATTAGCTGCGGTTGATGGCATTGGCTTGTATGCGGAACTTGCTGCTGTAATTCTTTAAAATACTTAAGGTATTCATCCGCTAATGTGAGCTGTTGCTTTGCTTTAATTGCCAGACGTTGAGGTATACCTTCCTTTAAAACGGCTACAGCATCGCCTTGGTGACGCTCTAGCGCATCGTCAATTTTGTCCTCTGGCGCGGTTTCCCCTAATACAATTGCTTGCTTTAGCAGTGGTGCTGTTTTGCTGTCAAACCTTGCCAATGCTAGATCTCTATCCTGTGCTGCGCTCGCAGGAAAGATACTCCAGACAAGTAAGCCATATAGGACGATGAAAGAGAAAAACCTGGGGAAGTGGGCAGAAGGCATAATAAACTTCCTTGTGATGAAAACGAATTTTAGCCAACAGCTTGGCTAGCGAGACTGACAGGTATAATGGCTGACGTTTTTTGGTCAGCCATTTTTGCGTCTAGAGTCCATCTCCTCAATCACGCTAAAGTATTAACTTGTGTTAGGTACCGTTTGGTTAAAACGGGAGATTATCTTCGAAATACCATTTACCAGCAGCTTCAAACAGAATGCAGCTCACACCACCAGTTAGTTCTCTTCCATTAGGTTTTACAAAATCGAAGCTATAGTTCAATTCCACCATTTGTGTCATATCGGGATATTGGCCTATGTTTTCTTTACTGGGTTTACGAAAGCTTGATTTTTGAGGTAAAAAAACCATTTTGTCTAAAGGAACTTGTCCAATATCTTCCCGCTGATAACCATTGATGCTAAGCATGGCCATCTTCTTCGCTAACTTACCCTCATTCCATGTCTGTAACATGGGATGAAACTCTTTAATCATGTCATCCATTTTGTTATCGCGAATATCCTGCATCATTTTGTCACAACGGGGTTTAAGCTCGGCAATTAATTCAGCAGGTAACTCTGAACCATTGGCGTACATGGGGAATATCGCTGCAAGCCCTAGCAGTAGAGATATAGGTTTACCGAGTTTAAATAGGTAGAGTTTCTGTAATTTCATGTGAGTTCCAATATAAAGAGTGTTATGCCACAGGGTTGAGACCCGTATTGCTGACTTATATTTCGTAAGAAATACGCGATTTCTTCTCTGTTTGTCATCGCTGTGCTGTTACAAACAGGGGGAGGTATTTCAGTCATTGAGAATAATCGCATCGCGTTACTGCATTAGCTTGCGAGTGCGTAATGGTTCTAATGGGTATCTCATCATTTCGGGTAGTTATCTCGCTATAACGTATTGAGTAATTTGTTCACTGCATCGCCTGCCGCTGCGACCCTCTGAAAAAAAGGCGGTTGATTAAACGTTTCGGGTTGTGTGATGTGGCTACGAATATACTCTTCGAGTTGTTTAACTTCGGGTAGAGATTGGGTTTGTACAAAGAATGATTGATAGTCAGGGATGAAAGTTGTGCTTTTAATGCCGCCAAATTGCCAAGCACGTGATACCGCTGTAGTTGCATAATCAACAGTGATTTCAGACTGACCATAATAGACGGCATTAAGTATTTGTTGATCGCCTAAGAATACCAATATTTGGTCGTACCCTTTGTTGGAGACTGGTAGTAGTAACTCTTTTTGAACACTAAAAAAGAGAGGATCTTCATTATCACTGCCCATTGATAGCGCTGATAAGGTCGACGCGTTGAGAGATACATCAGAGGCTATTTTTAGTAACACTGAGCTACCTACTTGTACATTAAGGGTATTGCTCTTGCCGTAGGTATTTTTGACATATAACTCTCCCGAAACAGCGCTATTGGGAATATCAAAAATTAATTCACTTGGGTTGATTGAGCGGGGCGTAATTTCCTGTCCAAGGAAAACCACTTTAGTCTGTTCATTAAAGCGGCTGCCTCTCAGTAATATTTCACTGCCTGGTTTAGTACGGAGAGTTGTTTGCTCGAGTATTATGGGGATATTTTCATTACGATAAAGGATATCAATGCCATTGGCGCTGATTAGATTTGAGGCAACAAAATACATTTGGGTTGCGTCCTCTGGCAAAATGAAATCCACACTTGCATCTTGATTGACTTTGACTGGCATATTAATTGGTTCACCAGACTTACGGGCAAATACAAGTAAACCGTCACTCAGGCCATCACCCAATATTCGATGTTTTTTATTCGCAATTAAAACGTCTTTTATTGGGGTCTGTCCATCATGTAGATAATAGATAGTTCTAATTTCTTTATAATTTTCAGATGGGTAGGCCGCAGATCTTACTCGTGAATGAGGTTCTATATCATTGATATCTAAAATAAGATCATCGTCGTCATCGAGATCGATGAAATCAGCCAGTGCATCGCCATCAAAATTGAGCGGAGATTGACTATCCTTACCTACTTCCATGGCATCCAATACCGAGTTTCCATCG
Organism: Shewanella decolorationis S12; assembly: GCF_000485795.1. Lineage (GTDB taxonomy): Bacteria > Pseudomonadota > Gammaproteobacteria > Enterobacterales > Shewanellaceae > Shewanella > Shewanella decolorationis. The sequence goes on along the minus strand of NZ_AXZL01000054.1, from coordinate 48,558 downwards.
GCATCAAGGTCAGCAAACGCTGCTAATCCGTCATTATCTAAGTCAGTCGCACCCTCCAAGCCATCTTTTATTCCATCTGCATCAGTATCATCATCGAGCCAGTTGGGTAAGCCATCTCCATCGACGTCATGCAGCATCAGATTGTCAGATTGAAATACATAGAACTCTTCCCCGTCATAAATACCATCATTATCAGTATCCTGAGAATAAGCTTCAAAACCGAAGGCTGGTTCTATTGCGTCATCAATGGCATCTACGTCATTATCAAAAAATGCCGCTATCTTGTAGTTAAAATCAGGCCTGCCGCGGAAAAGTTTGTCATTGATTACCAGATAATAAACGCCTGATGTCCTCGGTTTTACTTGGATTGCGCGCTTATATTTTCCGACAGACTGATAGTTTGGTGCCCATGCAAGGATAGCTAGTCCCTCGCTATCTAACACTGCCATACCTGGTGAGAAATCATGGCTCGGGGAAGATAATAAAAACGTGACTGATTTGCCTGCCTCTAGTTTTATCTGGTAAAAATCGAGATCATTGACTTGTTGCACGACCCCAGAAATACGCGATGGGATTTGTTGGACATGATTTGCAACATCTTGATTATTATTGAACTCTTCTTCAGTAACTAAGGCGTACTGACTTTTATATTTATCAAACGGATAATCATCCAATTCGTCGGGCACGCCATCACCATCTTCATCTTTATTTTCCCAAGTGCCATGGTGTTCTGTGGGCGTGACAGTTGTTGCTTGTGCAAATAGCGGCAGGGCTAGAAAGGTGATTAAGGATAGCGCAAGGGCTGAGTGGGGTAGTCGCAAAATAAACATCCTTGTGATGAAGCAGCTCTTGGTGAAGAGAGTGATTAAGTGATTGACATCAATGTCAGTCTGTCGTTTTTTTAGTCAGCTATTTTTGCGTCTAGAGTTCATCTCCTCAATCACGCTAAAGTATTAACTTTCTGACCAGAATATGTCGTTAGTCATCAGTGCGTTATTCATCTTGCCCCTTCCCGGTTTTAATCACTCAGTAATGGAATTGCACAAAACTGTGATAGTGCCTGCCCCAGCTTTTTTATTTGGTGCAAGTCACCATATTGAAATTTCAATGGTTCAATTTGAGTATCCATCACTATCAACAAATCATACCCATGGGGCTGGCCGAGACGTTGCTGTATTTGAAATGCTGCAATGTGGTTGATGGGGATGACTTGTTGGGTTAGCGGGTAGAGTGAACTGACGTTAATGGTGATTAGTTGTCGTTCGAGATCAAACTGAATACGCCTGCGAGCAAATAGTAGATGCCAACTGAGAAGTGCAAGGAACGACCAGATAGTCACTTCGGCATAGGACCAATGCTCAAAACCTAGCGTGTTAAATAAGGTGAGTGAAGCGACTAGGCTTGCAAAAATCCAGCGTCCAATGGTTTGCGCTCGAGTTTTAGTCATGATTGCTATGGTCGGTGAGAGTTGTTTAAAGTGCATCGCTATAGGTTTCCAATAAACTTCATCACAAAGCCAAACACCATAATAAATGGCAGCGGATAAAACAGCTTAAGTATTAACTTAGGGGACCAAAGTGGTTCGATATCTGCCGAAAGCGGACGATGAGCAGGGTTGCCATTCTCTTTAACGTCAGTCGCCTGTGCGCTATATCCATCGACTGTGTTGATGGTGTCGACCTCTTGCGCGATAGGTTTATCCTGAAAATTTAGCGAGAGTGACGCGATAAGTTGTTCATTTGATGAGAGTAAATCTAGCTCACGGATATTGGGAAATTGGGTGATTTGCTCTTTGGCAGGAAGATTAAATGTCTGTGCAAAGAACATCATAGCTTGAGTGGTATCGGTTAAACTGCCGATGGGGTACACAAGATTGTGCAACTTAAGCTCGTATTGGTTTCTGTTATAACTATCGTGGCGCAGTAGTAACTCGGTAGATTTCAGCGGGGCTAGGTAGGCTTTTTTGAAGTAATAACCCAAAAATTTTGATTGTACAAAGCGTTGCTGACTTGGATTATCGAGCACTAAATGCTGCTTGAGCGCCCAGAGAATGAGCACTACGGGTAGCAATAATGCCACTACAAACTGGTAAAAAGTCTGCTCACCGCCGTCGAGGGTGATCGCCATGATAAGAGATGCCGAAAGTGGCAATAGCGCCAATAATGCTAACCCTCGACGAACATAATGACCCTTAGTTGCAAGGCGAAGCTGTTCAGGTAATCCATCAGGATTGATAAACCTTTGGGCCTTTTTAGATAATTGCGAATACTGCATTACTACCTTGCCTTTATGTCGTTGGCTGTTTTAGGTCACTTACGGCAATTTGGAGAGGAACCAACCTTTTGGTGTTTCGACAAATTTGCAACTGACCGAGGCTTGATTATTGGGGCTGGTGATCAGCAGTTTAACTCTTGCTTCTTGGATAGCGCCTTTTTGCCGTTTAAATTCGTCTGCTGTGCTATAGCTCACGCCTTTGGGAGTAATTTCATCCATGGTTCGGTCAACATACCAACGCTTGTGGGAGCGTTGCAAAATCTCGCCCGCATATTCCTGTTCTTTTTGAGTTGGTGCGTACGGCATAAGAGCGATAAAGGCCGCTAGGTCTTGGGTCTTAATAAAATCGAAAGTGCCTAAGCAGCGTTGGGTTAATTCATCGTCTAATTTTTGATTTGTCGTTGCTTGCACAACAAATAGCGGCATAAATAAAAGGGCGATTATGCATAGAGCACGGGCAGAGTGGGGTAGTCGCAAAATAAACATCCTTGTGATGAAGCGCCTCTTGGCGAAGTGAGTGATTAAGTGATTGACAACTAGACCTGTTTACCTGTTTGTTCGTCAGTTATTTTTGCGTCTAGAGTCCATCTCCTCAATCACGCTAAAGTATTAACTTAACAACTAGAATAAGCCATTGTTCAACAATGCTTATTCATCCTGCCAAATCCCTACCTAAGTTGGTGGGCATAACGCTAAATAGCGTAACTTTATAGTAGAGTCATTAGTCGATTTGGTTTCTGTTAAATCTACAGAAAATACTCTTTAAACAGCAAGCCTGTTACCGCCACTAAGGCGACTAAGGGAAAAGCGACGAATATGCTGCGAGCGACAATGGTTAATGAATGTCGACGCTTTTGCAGCGTGATTGGGTAGTCGAAGTAGACAAGCAGGTAAAGCAGGGGCTTAATCGGAAAGTAGAGGCTCTTTAAGCTGATTGATTTGTCCGATTGCAGCGTGATGATTAGCTCACTGACATCATAGGTGGTGCGCAGGTCGCGCGTGCTGGGCCAAAATCGAACGCAGATTTGCTTTATGTCTTGTCGCTGAATTTCTATCGGGCCAGCTTTGGTCTCGATAAGATGACTGCCGGGGATATTGAGTCGTTTGGCGTTAATCTGACAGACATGCTCTTTCACCCGACCATAAATGCTATCGATGAATAGCTTTTTGAGCATCAGACTACCCAAGATGGTACCTATACTCAGCGCCAACCAGATTTCAGGGAGCATGAGTTGGGGATTGATAAAGGGTAAGATGGCCAATGCCAGCGGCCCAATGAAAAAGAGCATCTCTAAAGGCAAGGGAAGTGGGTAGAGTAGCCTTGATGACTTAAGGCGAATGTCACTGTCGCTAGTGAGTTGATTTTTCCCTTTGAAATCGGTGGTGCCAAACCAGGGAGTGTCGTCAAGGGATAGTTTTTCCATGCTTGTCAGGTTCCTTTTAAATTGAGGGGCTAGTGATTGCCGCTATTTGAGCAGATTTAATCATGTCCCATTGCCATCAGCATCTCGATCTAAAAAATTTGGAATAGTGTCATTATCTAAATCATTACTTCCCTCAAATTTATCGCTAAATCCGTCGCCATCAGAGTCAGAATCTAACCAATTTGGAATAGAGTCGTTATCAATATCTATACTTTTATTCATAGTGCCGAAGATAAACTCGAGTCCATCTAAAATTTTATCTTTGTCCATATCATTTTCTAGCAGGTCAGAACCCACTGCTCGTTCTTTCATATCATCAAATGAATCAACATCAGTATCGTTAAAAAATACAATTTCGTAGGAAAGATCTGGCCCACCTGAAAAGTTTTCATCAATTAAACTTAATTGATATGTACCCGGGTCATATATTGGAAAGCTTACTACGTAGATATTCGGTTTTGCGTATTGATATAAAAAGATGTCATTAATAACAAGACCATCTTCATTTGAAATATACACTTGTGGTTTAAATCGAGCTGATGACGTTTTGAAGACAGCTGTGTATTGTTTAAGCTCGGTTGTTACAAACTTAAACAGATCTCCTTTGTCCAATTCAGAGCTTATAACCCCTCGTACTATGACCCCTTGATCTATTTTGATTGGTGTGGCCACTGATGGATTGTCATTTGGTTCCTGCTCTATAAATACTGGATATTTATTTCTGCTTGAATCAAACGGATAATCATCCAATTCGTCGGGCACGCCATCACCATCTTCATCTTTATTTTCCCAAGTGCCATGATGTTCTGTGGGCGTGACAGTTGTTGCTTGTGTAAATAGCGGCATAAATAAAAGGGCGATTATGGATAGAGCACGGGCAGAGTGGGGTAGTCGCAAAATAAACATCCTTGTGATGAAGCGGCTCTTGGCGAAAAGAGTGATTAAGTGATTGACATCTATATCAGTCTGTCGTGTCTTCGACAGCTATTTTTGCCTGTACAATCCATCGCCTCAATCACGCTAAAGTATTAAATTATTTAATATTTGTTATTGCGCGATCCGTTTAGTGTTACTTTTCGCAGCAGTATTTCTATGGAGGGTAAATATTGATGCGTGTTTCTAAGCGGAGTTATTTAGCGGGGTTATTGGCTATGTCGACGAGCCTGTTGCCTTTATCGTTAATGGCGGCGGATGAGGGATTATTTACGCCTTTTCCTACGGCGAAATTAAAGGATGAATTGACGCGCCATTATGCTGAATATCCCTTTATTATCAGCGCGGGTGAACAAAGGTCTGACTATCGTTTTAAGGCTATCTTCGGTCAGGTCCATCAGCAAAAATACAAATTAGCGCCCGAATACAGCCCTGCGCATATTCTCGATAATTACCGTGAACAGATTAAAAAGCTTGGTGGCGAAGTCCTATTCGAGTGTCTGCTTGAGGCATGTGGTGATTCTCGCCTATTGCGAGAGAAAATTGCCCTGTTGGATGGCGTTATTGGTGTTGAAAGTGGTTACTTGTTTGCTCGAGTGAAGAATGAGCAAAAAGAGTTTTATAACGCCATACAAGCGGCAGTTATGGATGATTCTGCGGGTCTTCATATTACGACGCTCGAGGTGATCCCAGAGCCGTTAGATTTAGTCACGGTTAATGCTGCATTTTTACAGCAGGCGCCTAAGCAAATCGAGTTTAAAGATAATCAAAAGAAGGATACGAATGGCGCCGAGGATCATCCGCTTATCAGCCGCTTAAAGGGAAGCTATATCCAGGACTTTAAACGCCAAGGCTTTGCGAGCACAGTATTTGTGTCTTCAATGGATGCAAGCAATAAGCCTGTGCTGGTGGAGCGTGCGGGTAAGTTGACTCAAAATGGCTATTCAATACCAAAGGAATATTCGGGCTACGAGGTGTTCACTAACTATAAGGTGGCATTGACTAAACTCGGATTCGAGTCGCAATTTGAGTGTCAGGGAAAGGCCTGTGGTAGGGAGGACAGGTTTATCAGAGCTATCGATTCTCTAGTGAATATCGGTAATGAAGACAGCCAGTTTTATGCTTGGTATACCTTAACGCGCCCCGAGGGGAATGTGCATGTGAGCACTTATACCATAGGTTATATCGGCGGGTTATGGACCGACTTGCGGGTGCTAGAGGAGACTGAGCTTAAGGATGACCGCGTGGGGATCAATCTTGAGGCGCTGACCGACCAAATTGAAGCCAAGGGGCATGTCGCCTTAGAAGGGCTGTTATTTGAGTACGATAGCGACAAGTTATTGCCCGAGGCGCAGCCCGTTGTCGAGGTGCTTGCGAGTTACTTAAAGGCAAATCCTAAGCGTGCATTTTATGTAGTGGGTCATACCGATGACAAAGGTAATCAAGCCTATAACCAAGGTTTATCCCAACGCCGCGCGGTGGCGATTGTGAAGTTATTGACCACGAGTCATGGTATTCAAACTCAACAATTGGAAGCCGTAGGGATAGGTGAACATGCTCCCGTTGCTAGTAACAGTGATGAGGCGGGGCAGCAGCAGAATCGCCGTGTGGAGTTAGTATTAAGATCGGATACTAAGTAAGCCCAATCGTTTGACTCCATATAAATAAAAATGGCGTCAGCGCTTATCGAGTTGGCGCCATTTTGTTTATTAACATTCACTCAAAACCGAATGTGTTAGCTTAGCAATCGTCTCTTAAGGCATTGCTGGGAAAGTGAATGAGCTACCGATACCCAATGGCAGGCCTATTGCCCAATATGCCAATAAGAAAGCGCTCCAAAGCAGGAGAAAACTGATTGAAAACGGCAACATCAATGCCACTAGAGTGCCAATGCCTGATTCCTTAACGTATTTTTGGCAAAACACCACAATCAAGGGAAAGTAAGGCATCAGTGGGGTAATGATATTGGTCGACGAGTCGCCCACGCGGTAAGCGGCTTGAGTCAAATCGGGTGATACGCCCAGCTCCATTAACATAGGCACCATAATGGCACCAATCAAAGCCCATTTGGCCGACGCCGAGCCGACTAATAGATTGACGAACGCCGTGAGAAACACAATTCCCACCAAAGTCACGCCCATAGGAAGGGCTAATTCTTTCAACGCCAACGCGCCTTTAATCGCCATTAATGCGCCTAAATTGGATTGACCAAAGGCATAAATAAACTGAGCGCAGAAAAAGGCCATAACGATGTAATAACCCATACCACTCATGGACTTACTCATGCCTTGAATAATGGCTCTGTGGTTATTCGCCGTGCCCGCAACATAGCCATAGACTATGCCTGGCACGAGGAAGAACACAAAAATAATCGCCACAATGGAGCGCATCAAGGGAGCCGAGGAACTGGTTAGCGCGCCATCGGTACCACGCCAGGCAGAGTTGTCACCATAGGCAGTAAACACTAGCCCTAAGGCACATAACAACATGGCGCCCATGGCGAATTTAAGCCCACGGCGCTCATGGGGCGCCAGCTCATCAAGCGTTGGCAGCGTGCTGGGATCACCATTCACTGCGGTGTTTTTTAGGCGCGGCTCAATCACTTTATCCGTTAAGAACCAGCCAACTAAGATGATTAATACGGCTGAGGCCGACGTAAAGAAGATATTATTCAGTGGGTTAATCGTCAATGTGGCGGCTGCGGGATCGGCCGATAATCTTGCCGCTGCCTGAGTTAAGCCCGCTAACATAGGGTCAAGACTCGAAGGCACGCCCACGGTCGCAGAAAAACCGCCGGATACGCCCGCGAAAGCGGCGGCAATACCGGCTAGGGGATGGCGACCCGCGGCATAGAAGATCACCGCGCCGAGCGGGATAACCAGTACATAACCCGCATCAACCGCGACATGGCTCAGGATACCCACGGCGATCAATACTGGGGTGAGTAACATCTTGGGGGTAACAGATAAAATCGAGCGCAGCCCAGCATTGATAAAACCAGTATGTTCTGCCACGCCAAGCCCCAACATAGCAACCAGCACGACACCCAGCGGCGGAAAAGTCACAAAGGTGGAGACTATTGTCGAGGTAAAGGCTGTCAGTGCCCCGCCTTCGAGCATATTGACGACTTGAATGGGGTTGCCAGTACGAGGGTCGATTTCATCAAAACTGACACCCGATAATCCCCAGGAGATCAGCCAGACTAAGCCCAGAAACATCGCAAATAACACCGCCGGATCGGGCAGTTTATTGCCGACGACTTCGACGCCATTGAGAAATCGCTGGAATCCAGTGACAGGTTTATGGTTTTCCATTTGGGTGTCGCTTCCTAAAAAATGATGATTGTTATCGATGATTATAAAAACGCAGCATTAATTTAAGCTTGGTTTAACTAATCGATAAGAAATAAAACACATAAAAATCTACGCAGTGACCTTAGTGCGGCAGGCTCTTAGCCATCAAATCAACAGGCAAATAAAAAGCGCGGATTCATTACTGAATCCGCGCTTGTTTACTCAACAATGTGTTTGGTTACATTATCTGAATGAATCCGCTATGTACTTATGCCTTTGGGCCAGCGTTACGGATAGCATCTGACACTTGGTACTTAGCGAAGTTCTTAGTGAAGGCTTCAGCCAGTTTTTGAGCGTATTCGGCATACAGAGCCTTATCGCTCCAAGTGTTCACTGGGTTGAGTAGGTTAGTGTCTACACCCGGTACCGCCACAGGCACGGCAAGATTCAGCGTCTCTAAGTGTACGGTTTCGACGTTTTTCAGTTCACCGCTAACAATCGCATCGACAATCGCGCGAGTTGTTGGGATGTCGAAACGTTTACCAATACCGTGTGGGCCGCCAGTCCAGCCAGTGTTCACTAAGTACACTTGGCTACCGAATGACTCGATACGCTTCATCAACAGCTCTGCATACACGCCCGCAGGACGTGGGAAGAAAGGTGCGCCGAAGCAGGTAGAGAAGGTTGACTGAATTGCAGACGTTGAACCGATTTCAGTCGAGCCGACTTTAGCGGTGTAACCCGAGAGGAAGTGGTAAGCCGCTTGCTCTTTGCTCAGGATAGAAACCGGTGGCAACACGCCAGACACGTCGCAGGTTAAGAACACAACAGCGTGCGGCTCGGCGCCACGGTTGTCTTCTTTACGCTGAGCGATATGCTCGAGTGGGTAAGCCGCACGGGTGTTTTCTGTCAGGCTGCTGTCTTTGTAGTTAGGCACGCGGTGCTCGTCCATTACTACGTTTTCCAGCACAGTACCGAAGCGAATCGCATCCCAAATCACTGGCTCGTTCTTTTGGCTCAGGTCGATACACTTGGCGTAGCAGCCGCCTTCGATGTTGAATACGCCGCCCGGTGCCCAGCCGTGCTCATCGTCACCGATCAGGAAGCGTTTTGGATCCGCAGACAGGGTGGTTTTACCCGTGCCTGACAGACCGAAGAATAGGGTAGTGTCGCCGTCTTTACCTACGTTAGCCGAGCAGTGCATTGGCAATACGCCTTGGGCTGGCAGCAGGAAGTTTTGTACAGAGAACATCGACTTCTTCATTTCGCCAGCGTATTTCAGGCCCGCTAGCAACACTTTGCGCTCGGCAAAGTTTAAGATCACCGCCGCATCTGAATTGGTGCCATCACGCTCAGGTACACAGACGAAGTCTGGCGCGTTGATGATTTGCCATACAGGCTTATCTTGACGGTTAAATTCTTCTGGGATGATAAAAAGGTTGCGGGCGAACAGTTGGTGCCAAGCGTATTGAGTCGTCACGCGCACTGGCTGGTAATGTTCAGGGTCTGCACCGACTTCGAGGTCAGATACAAACAACTCTTTATCGGCGAGGAATGCTTCTACACGCGCCCATAATCCTTCAAAAGCACCGGGTTCAAATGCTTGGTTGACGGGTCCCCATTCGATGTCAGCCGCAGAACTGGGTTCTTTAACAATAAAACGATCGCCAGGAGAGCGACCTGTACGGGTACCGGTTTTGGCAACCAGTGCACCATTGGCGGTTAATTCACCTTCGCCGCGTAGCAGGGCAAATTCGACCAGTTGTGCTGTTGAGGGGTTGTAATGAACGCGGTTTAATCCATCCGCCATAGTGAGGTCTCCATTGACTTGTATTTGTAAGGTTATTTTTTTATCGATCGTCTGCCGATTTTGCTTTTATTTATCGCCCGAGGCGTGCTAGGGGACAAAGTGTGCCGATTGTATCCTATCCGTGGGTAAAGTGTGAGCTGGATCATTGAGGCGGTACAAAAAAGGGCACCAGAGGTGCCCTTCTAACAGTCAATTTTGACTTACTGCTGGGTATTTGAAGCTGTGCCATTGGCATAAATTGATGCGATATCAATACCATCGAATACGTACTTGGCATTGCAGTATTCACAACCCATTTCGACCTTACCGTCTTCGGCCAGAATGGCTTCGACTTCGGCTTGATCAATGGTTTTGATCGCGGCTGCGCTGCGCTCACGTGAGCAAGTGCATTTAAAGCTGACTTCGATAGGATCGAACAGACGCACTTCTTCTTGGTGATATAAGCGGTGCAATACGTCCTGTGCATCTAAGGTGAATAACTCTTCCGCCTTGATGGTCGCGGTCAGCTGACATAAATGCTCAAAGTCGGCATTGTGATCTTCTTGGCTAGGTAAAATTTGCAAGAACATGCCTGCTGCTTGTTTACCGTCGGCAAATAACCACAGTGCAGTAGGTAATTGCTCTGATTGGTTAAAGTAGTCTTCAACACAGGCAGCTAAGGTTGGCTTGTCGAGGGCGACCACGCCTTGGTAACGCTCGCCTTCATCGGGTGTTAGGGTGATAACCATATAACCTTGGCCAAAGAGATCGGCAAGGCTGGCATCGTCAGCTAACTCTCCTTCCCAGCGGGCAATACCGCGTAATTGCTGTTGGTTATTACCATTGATTACCGCCAGCGATACTGGGCCGTTACCTTGTAGTTGCACGCTGATATCGCCACTGAATTTTAAGGTGGCAGTTAATAAAGAGGTTGCCGCCAGTAATTCACCGAGCAGAATTTGCAGCACGGGTGGGTAGGCGTGTGAGCCAATCACCTGTTGATAGCTGTCTTGTAATTGTACGAGTTCACCACGCACATCGGCATTGTCGAACAAGTAACGGTTTAAAATATCTTGGGTCATCTTGTGTCTCACTGTTAGGTAACTTTTACGTAATTCTTAGTATTCTTTAAAACGGATAAGCGCTCGTCGTTGCTTTTTATCCGGTTTATGCTCGGGCGCAGGATTATTGAGAATATTCAATCGTCTTGCTTCGGCGTTTACCGCCCGTTTAGCCGCACTGGCTGCGGTTTCTTCGTATAATTCCTGCGCAATTGATGCACTTTGGCGCACTTCAGATAATTTTTTTATAACGATCTCTTTATCGTCATATCCCTGTCGTATCTTAAGGACGGCACCTATCTCGGCATTCTTACTAGATTTGGTGCGCGCACCGTTGTAATGTACTTTGCCGCCGTTGATCATTTCTTTGGCAATGGCTCGAGTTTTATAAAAACGTGCGGCCCATAACCACTTATCGAGTCGAACGCTGCCACTGTCGCTTGAACTTTGTGTCATAGTGTCTCCAAGATAAAAGATCGATGAGTTCACATGCTGAGTAATAAATTGCCTAAGTCGCATTGCGATGATGTTAAAGGGTGGTGCGCTTCACACCCTTTTTAGGCGGGCAAAGTTAGCATAAATGGCCAATTTTCGCCAATTGCAATACTGTTATGGGGTTGTTGCCAAATGCGGCCTAGGTTAGCATGTGGCGAACATAATAATTTTTATAATCAGAACAGAGACCTGTATTGAGGGTCCACATAAATATGGATTTATTAGATAAAGTTATCGCAAAAGCTGCAGGTATTCCGCATAAGCCATTGAGTCAGATTGTTTTCTGGTGTGGTTTTATTCTGAGTTTACTCTTAGCCGCGCAAATTACATGGAAACTTGTACCTAGTTCATCTTCTCCAACTGCTTGGTCTCCTACGGCTGTCACAACGACGGGTAAGGGGGCCGGACAAGTCGATCTTGCTGGATTACAGCAGCTTGCGCTTTTCGGTAAAGTCGATGCCAAAGCGGATAAACCTAAAGTGGAAGTGGTTGAGACTGTGACCGATGCGCCTAAGACATCATTATCTATTCAATTAACGGGTGTAGTGGCTTCGACCGCTGATCAAAAAGGCCTCGCGATTATCGAGTCCAGCGGCAGCCAAGAAACCTACAGCCTAGGCGATAAGATTAAAGGCACTTCGGCGTCGCTAAAAGAAGTCTATGCCGACCGGATTATCATCACTAACGCAGGCCGTTACGAGACCCTGATGCTCGATGGTCTGGTTTACACCAGCCAAAGCCCTGCGAATCAGCAATTACAAAAAGCTAAGAGTGAAAAGGCCGAAGTGGTTAGCCGCGTCGATCAACGCAAAAATACTGAAATCTCCCAAGAGCTGGCCGAATCCCGCAGCGAACTCTTAGCCGACCCCAGCAAAATTACCGATTACATCGCGATTTCTCCTGTCAGACAGGGCGAAAGCGTAGTGGGCTATCGTCTAAACCCAGGTAAAGATGTGAACCTTTTTAAGCAAGCGGGCTTTAAACCCAATGACCTTGCTAAATCGATTAATGGTTACGACCTGACTGTGATGAGTCAGGCGTTAGAAATGATGAGTCAATTGCCTGAATTAACTGAAGTTTCTGTTATGGTTGAGCGGGAAGGACAATTGGTTGAAATCATGTTTAGTTTGCCGCAATAACACGCGTTAGAGGAAAGTAAAATAATGAATAACAAACGGATTCGACGCAAACTGATTGCTGGAGTTGTGGCTGGCGCCACTATGCTGACCTCGCAATTTGTTTGGTCTGAACAATATGCGGCCAACTTTAAAGGCACTGATATCCAAGAATTTATCAACATTGTTGGTAAAAACCTGAATAAAACCATCATTGTTGACCCGACCATTCGCGGCAAGATCAACGTGCGCAGTTACGATCTGCTCAACGATGAGCAGTATTACCAATTCTTCCTCAACGTGCTGCAAGTATACGGTTATGCCATCGTCGAGATGGAAAACAACGTCATCAAGGTTATCAAAGACAAAGACGCGAAAACCGCGGCTATTCGTGTTGCCAACGACAACGACCCAGGTTTAGGCGATGAAATGGTCACTCGCATCGTGGCGTTGTATAACACCGAAGCCAAGCAATTAGCGCCGTTATTACGTCAGCTAAACGATAACGCTGGTGGCGGTAACGTAGTGAACTACGATCCTTCAAACGTGTTGATGCTATCTGGCCGCGCCGCGGTAGTTAACAAGTTAGTTGAAATTGTTCGCCGTGTAGATAAGCAGGGCGATACCTCGGTACAAGTGGTGCCACTCGAATACGCATCTGCGGGAGAAATGGTGCGAATTATCGATACCCTTTACCGCGCGACCGCTAACCAAGCACAGCTCCCTGGGCAAGCGCCCAAGGTGGTTGCCGACGAGCGTATTAACGCCGTGGTGGTCAGTGGTGATGAAAAGAGCCGCCAACGCGTGGTTGAGCTTATCCACCGCCTCGATGCGGAGCAAGCCAGCACGGGCAATACTAAGGTACGTTATTTACGCTACGCCAAGGCCGAAGACTTAGTTGAAGTACTGACCGGATTTGCGCAAAAGCTTGAGGGCGAAAAAGATCCGAGTGCTCAAGCCGGAGGTAGTGGCAAACGCCGTAATGAAATCAACATTATGGCCCACACTGATACCAACGCCTTAGTGATCAGTGCTGAGCCAGACCAAATGCGCACTATTGAAAGCGTGATCAACCAACTCGATATTCGCCGCGCCCAAGTATTAGTAGAAGCCATTATCGTGGAAGTCGCTGAAGGCGATAACGTCGGCTTTGGCGTGCAATGGGCCGCTAAAGCGGGCGGTGGAACTCAGTTTAATAACTTAGGCCCAACGATTGGTGAAATTGGCGCTGGTATTTGGCAGGCACAAGATAAAGAAGGGACTTATATTACCAACCCTAGTACGGGGGAAGTGATCGGTAAAAACCCAGATACTAAAGGCGATGTTACTTTACTCGCCCAAGCCTTAGGTAAAGTGAATGGTATGGCGTGGGGCGTGGCCATGGGCGACTTTGGCGCCCTAGTTCAAGCTGTGTCGGCCGATACCAACTCAAACGTACTGGCAACACCTTCGATTACGACGTTGGATAACCAAGAAGCCTCGTTTATCGTCGGTGACGAAGTGCCGATTCTGACGGGTTCTACCGCCAGCTCAAACAACAGTAACCCATTCCAAACCGTTGAACGGAAAGAGGTTGGGGTGAAGTTAAAAGTGGTGCCTCAGATCAACGAAGGCAACGCGGTTAAGCTTGCGATTGAGCAAGAAGTCTCGGGCGTAAACGGTAACACGGGTGTAGATATCTCCTTCGCGACTCGCCGTTTAACCACCACTGTAATGGCCGACTCAGGACAAATCGTGGTGCTCGGTGGTTTGATTAACGAAGAAGTCCAAGAAAGCGTGCAGAAAGTGCCATTCCTCGGTGATATTCCGGTACTTGGCCATCTATTCAAGTCGTCTTCTAGTAAGAAGACCAAAAAGAACCTGATGATCTTTATCAAGCCCACCATTATCCGTGATGGTGTGACTATGGAAGGTATTGCAGGCCGTAAATACAATTATTTCAGAGCATTACAACTTGAGCAGCAAGAGCGTGGCGTGAACTTAATGCCGAATACTCAAGTGCCAATCTTGGAAGAATGGAATCAGTCTGAGTACGTGCCACCGGAAGTAAACGATATTTTGGATCGTTACAAAGAAGGTAAAGGTCTAGAAACTCAGATGCGTAAAACGGACTCGACCCTCAAGTCGCTGGATGAAAACAAGAACAAAGACAAAACACAATGAGTGAAATACAAGTAACCCAAGTCGAGGATTTAAGCCTAGTTTCTAACGAACTAGGTCTTGAAGCCGAAGGTGATGAGGTATTTCGCTCTAGCAGCAAAGAGCGTTTACCCTTTGCCTTTGCCCACCGCCATGAAGTGATTTTAGCCTATGGCGATGATGGCGCCTTGAACCTGTTTTATACCGCCCAAACCCCATTAGCGGCCATGCTCGAAGCGCGCCGCTACTCGGGCGCGGATTTGCCGTTGGTATTGCTCGAACCGGGCAAGTTTGAGGCGAAATTAACTCAGGCCTATCAAGCCAACTCCTCCGAAGCGCAGCAGCTGATGGAAGACATTGGCAACGAGATGGATTTATTCACCCTCGCCGAAGAACTGCCGCAAACCGAAGATCTACTGGAAGGCGATGACGATGCGCCTATTATCAAGCTGATTAACGCCTTGTTATCTGAAGCGATTAAAGAAGAAGCCTCGGATATCCATATCGAAACCTACGAGAAGCAGTTGGTCGTGCGTTTCCGTATCGACGGTGTGTTGAAGGAAGTGCTTAAGCCGAACCGTAAGCTGTCATCCTTGTTGGTGTCGCGGATTAAGGTCATGGCGCGTCTCGATATCGCCGAGAAACGTGTACCACAAGACGGCCGTATTTCGCTGCGGATTGCGGGTCGTGCGGTGGACGTGCGGGTATCGACCATGCCATCAAGCCATGGCGAGCGTGTGGTGCTGCGTCTGTTAGATAAAAATGCTGGCAATTTGGACTTAAAACAACTGGGGATGACCGACAGTATCCGTGCCCAGTTCGATGAGCTTATCCGTCGTCCACACGGCATTATTCTGGTGACAGGCCCTACAGGTTCGGGTAAGAGTACCACGCTGTACGCGGGTCTTACAGAAATTAACTCTAAAGATACCAATATCTTAACCGTTGAAGACCCCATCGAATATGAGTTAGAAGGCATTGGTCAAACCCAAGTGAACACTAAGGCGGACATGACCTTTGCCCGTGGTCTTCGGGCGATTCTGCGTCAAGACCCGGATGTAGTGATGATCGGGGAAATCCGTGACCTAGAAACCGCCCAAATTGCGGTACAGGCATCTTTGACCGGTCACTTAGTGATTTCCACCCTGCATACCAACACGGCCTCGGGCGCGATTACCCGTTTGCAGGACATGGGCGTAGAGCCTTTCTTAGTCTCATCGAGTTTGCTCGGGGTATTAGCCCAGCGCTTAATCCGTACACTTTGTCCAAAATGTAAAACAGAGCATGTGCCCGATGAGCGTGAGCGCGAGCTGCTTGGTATTACTGCAGATGATCAGCGCCATATTTACCGCGCCAATGGCTGTAAGGCCTGCGGTAACAGCGGCTACCGTGGTCGTACGGGTATCCATGAGTTGTTGCTGGTCGATGATAATGTGCGCGAGCTTATTCATGGTGGACGTGGCGAACTGGCGATTGAGAAATATATCCGCCAGTCGGTGCCAAGCATCCGCCACGATGGCATGAGCAAGGTGCTCTCAGGTATCACCACTCTGGAAGAAGTCCTAAGGGTGACCCGCGAGGAGTAAGCTATGCCAGCATTTGAATATAAGGCGCTGGACGCCAAGGGAAAACAGCTTAAAGGGGTGATTGAGGCGGATACCGCCAGACATGCCCGTAGTCAGCTGCGTGACCAACGCTTGATGCCGCTGGACATTCTGCCGGTCACCGAAAAGGAGGCTAAGGCGAAAGGTGCGGGATTCTCGCCCTTTAAACGCGGGATTTCGGTGGCGGAATTAGCGCTGATCACCCGTCAAATCGCCACACTGGTCGCGGCGGGTTTACCGATTGAGGAATGTCTCAAGGCTGTGGGCCAGCAATGTGAGAAGGCGCGTCTCGCCAGCATGATCATGGCAGTGCGCTCCCGCGTGGTGGAAGGCTATAGTCTGGCCGACTCTCTTGCCGAATTTCCGCATATTTTCGATGACTTGTACCGCGCTATGGTGGCTTCGGGTGAAAAATCGGGTCACTTGGAAGTAGTACTAAACCGCTTAGCCGACTACACCGAACGTCGTCAGCAGCTTAAGTCGAAACTGCAACAGGCGATGATTTATCCCATTATGCTAACGATAGTGGCCATTGGGGTGGTATCAGTGTTATTGGCTGCCGTGGTGCCAAAAGTGGTTGGCCAATTTGAGCATATGGGCGCTGAGTTACCCGCGACGACCCGCTTCTTAATTGCCGCCTCGGACTTTGTCCAACACTATGGCCTGCTTGTTATCTTGGCGATCGGTATTCTGCTGGTAGTTTTCCAGCGTCTACTCAAGTCACCGATTTTCAAGATGAAATACCATACGTTTTTGCTGAAAATGCCGGTGATTGGTCGAGTGAGTAAAGGACTCAATACCGCACGTTTTGCCCGTACCTTAAGTATTTTATCTGCCAGTTCGGTGCCTTTGTTAGATGGGATGCGCATTGCAAGTGAAGTGTTGCAAAATGTGCGGGTACGGGCTGCGGTAGATGATGCAACGGCGCGCGTACGGGAAGGAACTAGCCTAAGTACAGCGTTGACTAATACTAAGCTATTCCCAGCGATGATGTTATATATGATCGCCTCGGGGGAGAAGAGTGGTCAGCTCGAAGACATGCTCGAGCGTGCTGCGGATAACCAGGATAGGGAGTTCGAGAGTAATGTTACACTTGCCCTCGGGATTTTCGAACCCATGTTAGTGGTAAGTATGGCGGGGGTTGTTCTTTTTATCGTGATGGCTATTCTGCAGCCAATCTTGGCACTGAACAATTTGATTAGTGGCTAGTTTTTAAATTTATGGATTATTGCCTTGCAGTTATCAAACTGAGAATGGCACAGGTTTTTTAGGAGATGTAGTCGATGCAAATGAACAAAAAACACAAGGGTTTTACCTTACTCGAAGTGATGGTGGTAATCGTTATCCTCGGTATTTTGGCGTCTATGGTGGTGCCAAACCTGATGGGTAACAAAGATAAAGCCGACCAACAGAAAGCGGTATCTGACATAGTAGCGCTCGAAAACGCCTTAGATATGTACAAGTTAGATAACGGTGTTTATCCAACGACCGAACAAGGTTTAGAAGCCTTAGTGCAAAAACCAACGATTTCACCCGAGCCACGTAACTACCGTGAAGAAGGCTATGTGAAGCGTTTACCACAGGATCCATGGCGTAATAACTACTTACTGTTAAGCCCTGGCGAAAACAGCAAGTTAGATATCTTTAGTGCAGGCCCAGATGGTCAACCAGGTACCGAGGATGATATCGGTAACTGGAACTTACAGAACTTCCAATAAGATGTTAACGCTGCGCCACGCCGGCTTCACCTTGATGGAGGTGATGCTGGTGATTTTGTTAATGGGACTCACCGCCGCGGCGGTGACTATGTCTATTGGCAATTCAGGTCCACAACAGGCACTGGAAAAAAACGCGCAGCAATTTATCGCCGCCACAGAATTAGTGCTGGATGAAACCGTATTAAGCGGTCAATTTATCGGTATCGTGGTGGAAAAAACCGGCTATCAGTTTGTTTATTATAAAGATGGTAAATGGCATCCATTGGAGAAGGACAGAATTCTGTCTGAAAAACAAATGGAGCCCGGCGTCGTGTTGAACCTAGTGCTCGACGGTTTACCCTTAGTGCAGGAGGATGAGAAGGACGAGTCGTGGTTCGACGAGCCCTTAATCGAGCCTTCTGCGGAAGATAAGAAAAAGCATCCAGAGCCGCAGATTTTGCTATTGCCGAGCGGTGAAATGAGCGCTTTCGAGCTGAGCTTTATGACTAAGACCGACAAAGGGCCACTCGATGTGTTAGTCGTAGGCGATGCCCTTGGCCGTTTAACCCTAGGGCGACCTGATGAAATACGCTAAGGGGATGACCCTACTCGAAGTCATTGTGGCCTTGGCGGTATTTGCCATTGCCGCCGTCTCTATAACCAAAAGCTTGGGTGAGCAGATGGCGAACATGCCGATTCTGGAGTCGCGCACCCTTGCCCAATGGGTGGCTGATAACCAAATGGTGGATGCCAGACTTGATCCGCAATTTCCCGAATTAGGCAAAAAAGAAGGGCAAGTAGAACTCGCGGGTAAGGATTGGTACTGGCGAAAGGAAGTGGTGAAAACCACCGACGATAACTTTCGTATGATCCGCATTAGTGTCAGTGAAGATGAGCGTTATCAGCGTATTGCAGCACAAGTGAGCAGTTATGTCCTTAAAACAAACTAAGGCTCATAAGGGATTTACCCTCCTGGAAATGCTGATCGCGATTGCGATTTTTGCCATGTTAGGTTTAGCCGCCAATGCGGTGCTGAGTACTGTGTTGACCAACGATGAAGTGACCCGTAACTTCTCGGTGCGTTTAAAGGCACTGCAGCAGGGCTTTGGCGCCATTGAACGCGACCTTGGGCAGATGGTGGCGCGTACCCCCAGATTACTCGAAGGCGGCCGTGGTACCACAGTGTTCCAAACGGGTAACGATATTTTAGATTCGGAGTCAGAGGCCCTAGTGTTCTACCGCTTAGGCTGGCTTAACCCCGACGGCTTATTGCCCCGTGGCAGCATTCAGTCGGTTGCTTACGTGGTACGAGAAGGAAAATTAGAGCGTTGGTACTTTCCGTATCCCGAGCCAGAATTTGGCGCCGAGCCAATGAAGACAGTGATTATTGATAAGGTGCTCTCGGTGGAGTATTCCTTCTTTATGGAGGACAAATGGGAACGCAAGGTCGAGGCGACCAAGTTACCCAAAGCCATCGCAATGGAAATTGAGATTGAAGGCTTAGGCAAAATTCAGCGTAAGTTTATGTTGCCCTTGGGCGCGGCGGCGCCAGAGAAATCCAATGATGAGGACAACAAAGACGACAACGCCGATGACAATAAAGACGACAACGGCGACCAAGACAGTAATGGCGATGGCTCGGGCAACGGGGAAGAAGACCCCGGCAAAGGTGACCCTGAAAATGAGGATGGCGCATGATAAGGCGAAATCCTGCTAAACAACGTGGCGTCGCGCTGATTGTGGTGTTGCTGATCGTGGCCATGGTGGTGATTATCGCCACCAATATTACCAGCCGAAATCAGTTGTCGATGCGCCGCACCTTAAACTTAGCCCAGTACGATCAGGCCTATTGGTATGCGATTTCTGCCGAAGAGCTGGCGAAGAAGATCCTCAAGCAAGACTTGGACGATTCGGAAGGCCGGGTACACAAACAACAATATTGGGCCATGAGCGACGTGGTGTTTCCGGCGGAATATGGTGAGATTGCAGGTAAGATCACCGATATGCGTTCGTGTTTTAACTTAAATGCTTTGTCCGTCACCACAAAAGATGTGGAAAATGGTCAACCTAAATTGCCGTTGGCGGCAAAGCAATACAAAGCGTTATTAGTGAGTTTAGGGATGGATGATTTTACCGCAGATCATTTAACTCAAACCCTAAAGGATTATATCGACGAGGACACAGTCGCTAGCCCATATGGCGCTGAAGACGCCGAGTACGAGGCGCGAAATGTGCCATATCGCGCCGCGAATACCCTGATGAATCACAGGAGTGAGCTGCGAGCGGTGATAGGTTACACCCAAGATATTTATCTGAAATTATTGCCTTATATTTGCGTCATTCCAGGGAATGACAGACAACTGTTAAACGTGAACACCATAGAGGTCGAGCAAGCGGCGCTGCTGGCGGCCATGCTGGATAATCAGATATCGGTTGGTGAGGCCGAAAGCATTATCAACCAACGCCCCGGCGATGGTTTTGCCAAGATCGATGATTTTTATGAATCCTCCTCAATGGGGTCGATTAAGTGGGAAGATGCGATGAAGTCCAGTTTTGTGGTGGACAGTCAGTACTTCCTCCTCGCCTCGGGCGCTAAGGTCGACAACGCCATTTTTAGGATGGAGAGCGTGCTCAAAAAGGGCAGCGGTAACAAAATGGATGTGCTCACCCGTCAGTTTGGTGGACAAAAATAATAGCAAACAAGCTCAATCTTTTAAGATGGAAGCTGGTGGAGAAAAACTGTGAGTGAACGGCTATTTATTCGCTTAGGCAGAACCGCAGAGCAGGCATGCTCTTGGCTGGTTTGGTCCGAACAAGAACAAGAAATTATCGCCTCTGGTGAACTTGCCAACGCCCAAGGTTTATCAACCTTAACCGAGCGCGCGGGAAATCGGCCTATCGATGTATTGGTGCCAGCCTCCGCCATGACGCTCACCAGCGTGAATCTGCCCGAAAAAGGTCAACGCCAAGCCTTAAAAGCCCTGCCTTTTATGCTGGAAGAAACCATCGCCGATGATGTGGATGCGATGCACTTTACCGTTGGCCCACGCAATGGCGATGCCCTCAGTGTGGTGGCCGTTGCCCATGAACAAATGCAAACTTGGCTCAGCTGTTTGGCCGAAGCGGGTTTAAAAGTGAAGCGTATCGTGCCCGATTGCCTCGCCTTGCCATTGCAGGAATGCCAATGGGCGGCCATGCGTTTTGGTAACGAGTTATTACTGCGTACAGGATTAGGAACCGGCCACAGTCTGCCTTTACCTTGGCTGCCAGTAGCGATGCAGCAACTGACGGCGCAGGCCGACGAAGTGTCGGTTGCCAGTTACACTGAGATGGAACTGGACGGCGTTGAGCTTAAGCCACAACCGCTCGATTTACCTATGTTGGTACTGGCGCGTGGCATCTTACATGCGCCCATCAACTTACTCACGGGTGTGTATACGCCGAAGCGTGAATACAGTAAGCATCTGTTGCAATGGAAAAATGCCGCAATCGTGTTAGGTGTTGCCATTGTCTTGTCCTTAGTGAATAAGGGCTTAACTATTCATCAGGTGAATGGTCAGATTGCCGATTTGAAGGCGCAGAGTGAAGCCATTTACCAACAAGTGGTGCCGGGGAATTCACGCATCGTGAATTTACGTTCGCAGATGGAAAGCCAACTGCGCGCACTCCAAGGGCAAGGTAGTGGTGCTGAGTTTTTTGCGATGCTCGATGGTTTACAGGATGCCTTTAAACAAGTGCCCGAGCTGAAACCAAACACCCTAAGATTTGAGAGCGCCCGTAATGAAATCCGTATGCAAGTCACGGCCAAGAATTACGCGCAAATTGAGAAGTTTAAAGAGATTGTCGGCCGTCGTTTCCAAATGGATGGCGGTACGATGAACAGCGGTGAAGATCAGGTCACCAGTACCTTAACCTTGAGGAGCAAATAAGATGGATAATTTGCGGACTTGGTGGCAAGGGCTTGCATCGCGCGAGCAGCAAATCGTCGGATTCGGCGCCGTTTTCTTAGTGATCGGCGTGTTTTACTGGGGCATCTGGACACCCATTGCCAATGCCGAAGCCAATGCACTGCGCAACCTAACGGCGCAGCAGCAGACCCTGACCTATGTAAAGCAAACGGCGAATAAAATCGCTGGCTTAAAGCAAAGCGGCGCTAAGCCGACAATGTCAGGCAGCTTAAGCTCGGTCGTTAACCAAACGGCGGGCACTTACGGATTAGTGATCACTCGCATGCAGCCCCAGGGCGATAAAATCCAAGTGTGGATGGATGATGTGCCATTCGATGCCTTACTCAATTATTTGAGTGACTTAGTGCAGAAAAAAGGCCTATCACTTGAGAGTGTTGATTTGGCAGAGGCCGACGCGCCTGGCTATGTCAAAGTAAGACGTATCCAACTAGCGCAATAGGTTAAGGTGTAGCTGTGAGTTTGATAAAAAAAATCATTATAGGTGTACTGGTTTATTTAGTGTTTTTGCTGGCGTTATTTCCCGCCAGTGTCGCTGTGCGCCTCGCACCACTGCCTGCAAACGTAGGGATTTCTGGGGTGAGCGGCAGTATTTGGTCTGGCAGCATCGAAACTTTAAATATTCAGCAACGCCAATTGGAACAAGTACGCTGGGAGCTGAGCCCTTGGGCCTTGTTTTTAGGCAAAGTGAAGCTGGATTTTCAAGTAGGTAGCCGTGCAACCCCAGTGAGTGCCAAAGGGTTAATCACTTGGTCGATGGGTGGTGTCAGCGCCCAAGGATTACGCTTTGAAGCGCCCGATAGTTTCTTGATTGGCAATGCAAAACTGCCCTTTAGAACCGAAATTAATGGTGAAGTCAGCCTACTGGTGGAAACTCTAGAGCAAGGTAAACCTTGGTGCGAGCAGTTATCGGGCAAGTTGTTTTTAAATCAAACCAATGTGAAGAACCAATTCGGCAATTATCCACTGGGTAATATCGAGTTGGGGTTGAGTTGTGTTGAGGGTAAAGCGCAGCTCGCCACCGATGAGAGCAAAAACCAGTTGGGGATTATCGGCACGCTACAGCTAGATGAAGGCAATATGGTTAAGGTTGCCGCTAAGATTAAAGAAACCAACGAACAGCCAGAAGATATGCGTAAATCCCTCGGGATGCTCGGCAAGCGTGGCAGCGATGGTTACTTCCCTGTGGTTTATCAAGGCCGTATTCCTGGGCTTTAATCTTCAGTAAGTTTGTGCATGATTCGATAGAGGCACCTTAGGTGCCTTTTGTATTTTAAGGGATTAACCCGCCAGATCGGCAAACAGCAGGCGATAGTCGCTAATGGCCGGAAAATCATTGAAGGTTTTAGCCGGTTTCTGGCTATCGGGATTGCTGATCCCGAGCTGATGGCCCACGCCCGCTAAGCGCGCCGCATTCAAAATCGGCTCGCTATCATCGATAAACAGGCAGCGCTCTGGCACTAGGGCGAATTTTTCAAACAGCGTTTGCCAAAATTGTGGGTGTTCCTTGGGATAACCCGTTTCATGACTCGAAATCATCGCATCTAAGCCGCTTGCCAGTTCAGTGTGCTCCAGCTTAAGCGCAAGACTCTTAGGATGGGCATTGGTGACCAAGATACGTTTTTTGCCCGCAGCGGCGAGGGCATCGAGAAACGGCATGCTGTCTTGGCGCAGCTGAATACGATCAACTAAGTTACGGTGAAGCCCCATAATGTCGAGCTGTAACTCGGATTGCCAATAATCGAGGCAATACCAGTCTAACGTGCCCGCGACTCTGCCGTAGGCTTGTTCCACCAGTTGTTGCGCCTGGCTTTGGCTTAATCCCCGCTGCTTGCTCAGCTCCTGTGGCACTAGACTCAACCAAAAATGGTTATCAAAGTGCAGGTCGAGCAGGGTGCCATCCATATCGAGCAGTACAGTATCAATCTTCTTCCAGTCAAACATGGGCTGTCCTGTGTGATTCACTCGGCTCAGAATGAGGTTTACATTAGCCTATCTTGTCAGCATGACACTTTGTGCTAGGCTTGATTAATTCGTTTTTGTCTAAAAATGAGACACTTGGATATGGATATCTGCTCATTCGCCTTGCTTACCCAAGCTCCGAATATCACTAGTTTACAGCAAGAACTCACTTCTTTGTTGCAGCATGAGTGGTTGCCGCATATTAACCAACGGGATTATCAGGGCGGTTGGGATGTGTTGGCCTTGCGCTGCGCCGAGGAATATCGAGTCGCGCACCCTATTTTGCAGGCCTTTTCCATTAGTGCTGCAACAGATTGGGATAATTTGCCCTCACTGGAATCGAGCCCCGCGCTACTGCAGTTTATTCAATCCCTTGCTTGCCCGGTTAAATCGGTACGCTTAATGCGTTTACATGCTGGCGCCGAAATCAAACCCCATAGGGATCAAGGCTTATCCCTAGAGCAAGGCGAAGCAAGGTTGCATCTTCCCATTCAAACTCACGCCCAACTGCATTTTTATGTGGATGATAAGCGGGTTCCGATGCAGGCGGGGGAGCTGTGGTATATCAATGCCGACCAAACCCATTGGGTCGCGAACAAAGGTGTGGAGGCCAGAATCAATTTGGTGATCGATTGTGAAGTTAACTCGTGGTTAAAGGAGCTTATCCATGATGCCAAGATCAAAGCCTAATGCAGGGCAGCGCGAGGCGCTTTTGAGATTAAAGCTGTTTGCTCAGGCGCTGTTGCAATCCCATTCAGCGGGGGAGGCAAAGCGGCTTATCGATCCTATGCTGGCGCAGTTATGCCAATTGACAGGGTTGGAGCTGCACCCGGCGTTGTTTCTCGATACAGAGGCGAGTATTACGGCTTTTGGCAAAGCGGTATCACCAACAACTGCGGCGCAATGTGCAGAAGATCCCGAGCGTAGCAGAGTGTTTATTCAGGGAATTTATCAAGCGATACAGGACAAACTTAAAGCTCACTCGAATCATCCTGTGCACATACTCTATGCCGGAACCGGGCCTTTTGCTTGGTTAATTTTAGCCTTATTACCGCTATTTACGGCGAAGCAAGTGCGAGTAACCTTACTCGACATTCATCGAGCGTCATTGGAGAGTGTTGAAAAGCTGCTGGCATATTTCGGCGTAGCGGATCGTGTCGATGCGCTTATTTGTGCTGACGCTACGCTTTGGCGGCCAGCATCAACACAAACCTTTGATCTGATTATTTCTGAAACCATGAAACACCTGCTGCAACAGGAACCGCAGGTACAGATTTTTAGCCAGCTACAGCATTTTTTAGCAGAGGATGGATGTTTGATCCCCGAGTCGATTGAGTTGGATGCGTGGCTCGAGCTAAAAGAGCAGCCGCCAATATATTTGGGCCCTTTATTCTGTCTCGATTTAGCCCATGCCCGCTTGCTCGCTCAAGGCGACAGGAGTGGGTTGGCGGGGAGCTTATTGTTACCCGATTATGATCCTCAACCCATAAACCTAAAATTGACGACGCAAATCAGGGTTTATGGCGAACATCAATTACTTGAAAATCAATCACAATTAACCCTATCCCAATATAAAAAATCCCTGTGGCTTAAACCTCTGAGTAGAGTGGACTTTAGCTACGAGTTGGGAACCTATCCCGATTTTATCTTCCAATATCAGCAGCAGAAATTGCCGCTTGTTGGCAGTGAGGATTTGAGTTGTTTGGGGATTTATCACTTGCAGCGGCTATGGCAAAAAATTCAGTTGCAAAAGCTTGGACAAACCAATGAGGTGACAGAGGGAGAATGGAACCTAGATAAAGCGCTGCTGGATCTTTGCGGTATTGGATTAGAGCCTGGGATGAAGGCGCTCTATCAAT
Organism: Shewanella decolorationis S12; assembly: GCF_000485795.1. Lineage (GTDB taxonomy): Bacteria > Pseudomonadota > Gammaproteobacteria > Enterobacterales > Shewanellaceae > Shewanella > Shewanella decolorationis. Next base: position 22,948 of record NZ_AXZL01000054.1, on the reverse strand, counting down.
ATGATAAACAGGCTGATTTTATCGCCTTCGTTCAAAGGCAAACTAAGCTGACTACAGCGGATATTGTTGGCATCAATCAGCGATTGCGCGCCTTATCCCAAGCTGAGCCAGAAAACGGCAATACAGAGCTAGCTTATAGCGATGCTTTACCTCAAGTGCTTACCGACGCCCAACTCGCCTTTTGGCAACGGGAAGGTTATTTAGTCATCCCGCAAGTGTTGTCAAAAGCCCAATGCGCGGCGAGTCGAGCCGTGATTTGGCAGCAGCTTGGCGCGAATGAAAATGATCCATCAACTTGGTACCAGTCCCATGAGTTGATGCAGAAAATCATGCTGCAGTTATTTCGTCATCCCGTCCTCGATGCCAATCGGCAAACACCTCTAATCCGCCAAGCCTTTGAACAATTATGGCAGCGTACCGATTTGGTGATGACGACTGATAGAGTGAGTTTTAATCCCCCTGAAACGCCCACTTGGCAGTTTCCTGGCCCCAATATGCATTGGGACATGCCACTGCAACTACCTGTGCCATTTGGAACACAAGGATTAATTTATCTTACGGATACCCCTGCCGAGCAGGGGGCATTTTGCTGTGTTCCCTGCTTTCACCTCAAAATAGAAACTTGGCTAAAGAAACAAAACAAGACTGATATGGAGTTGCAGCAACAGCATTGGGAGGAGTGGCCGATTAAACCTATCGCCGCGAGCGCAGGGGATTTAATCATTTGGCACCATGCCTTGCCCCATGGACCGACGCCAAATCGGGGCCTGTCACCCCGAATGGTGCAGTACATTAATTTCTATCCAATGGCCAGCTAATGATTAATTTTAATGAACAACAGCAATGCTATTGGCACTTGCTGCATCAGCCTGAATCATTGTATTTACTGTATCAAGCGCAGGATGTTGAGCATTTTGTTGCCTTGATGGCAGACTTCCTCAATTGGCCTGAGCTAAATTTAGAGCAGATGCTGGCATTTATTGCCTTGCAGCAACCAAGCTTCATTCCAGATTTAGCGCGCTTCAGCCAAGTTTGGTTTCCTTCTCATTATCATGCTCAAACTAAAACAATCAGTTGGGTTCCTGTCTTTCAGCGGTTATCAAAACCTTTCTTGGAGGACGATATCTGCGATGCTCGTCGTGGTTTACTGGCTAGTTTTATCCAGCCTCAAACCTTGCTCGAACCCTTATTATCCCAACGCGAAAGTTTGCCCGCGATCAATCCTAACTTGATGATTTTCCATTGGTCCCGTTGTGGGTCAACACTGGTTTCTAGCAGTTTTTCCCTACTCAATACCTGTCGAGTGCTGTCCGAATCGATGCTCTGCAGCGATGTGATGCACCATGATGTTTGGCCTTCGAGCTTAATACCGCAGCTGGTGGATTTATGTTTAAGGCTACAAGGGCGGTTGAGGCCTGATGAGTGTGAGCTAGTGATCAAGTGGAATGCGTGGGATTTAGCTTGTTGGCCCATGTTGCTAGAACTCTATCCTAATAGTCGAGTGCTATGTCTGATGCGCCATCCCAGAGATATTTTGGCTTCGCATCAACGAGAGGCTGGGATGCATATGGCGGGGCGGGTGAAGGCTTTATTTCTCTATTCATTACCGCTTAGTGAAAGCACACATGCTGAGCCAAATTTAGACGCATTTCGAATGGGTGTGTTATATGGTTTTGCCCAGCAAACTGCTGCACTTTATCAATCAAGTCGTTGCATCTTAATGGATTATCAACAATTAAATTCGCTTAAACCCAGCGTACTTTCGGCCATTCTAGACTGGCCGTTAGCCGCAGAAGATATTGAGCACTGGCAAGGCCACTGGCGCTTTGATGTAAAGCGACAAGGGCAATTGTTTGTGCCCATGGTACCCGCGCAATCTAGTCCATTAAATGAATCACAAACTATCTCATGGCAACTGTTATTGAATGCTTATGAGCAACTGTTGCAACCTTTAGTTCGAGATAAAAACCATGATGCTAGCTGAGTTAAATTCATTCAAAGGCTTGAGTGCTAGGATCGCTATTTCAAGTGATAACGGATTTTTGGCAGAGCTTTTTTATTCAACTAAAACCTTCTTCTATGAGCTTGGTTTACCCCTTGATGTCGCGCAAAGCATGCTGGAGCAACAATATCGGCTGCAACAAGTCTCCTATCGGGAGCAATATCCAAATGCTATTACTTATATATTGTTTTATCAGCAACAAGCGGTAGGCAAACTGATGCTCGATACCAATGAGCATAGGGTTCATCTTGTTGATTTTATTATTGCGCCAAGTATGCGAGGTCGTGGTTTAGGCTCTGCGGTATTAGAGGCGGTCAAGCTTGAGGCGAGGCAACGTCAGTTGCCTGTTCATTTATCAGTAGAGAGTGAAAATACTCAGGCTAAATCACTTTATTTACGGCATGGATTTCAGTTTCAAAGCCGTTCAGATACCTATGAGTCAATGCGATGGCCTTAAACCTAGGCTGATAATTTACACAAAATTATTTCTGCTTAATTGTGTTTGCCGATTTTTCAGATATGTTTAGTTGTAACCAATCTGTTTTAATTGTGTTGCATAATAGCCTCATTAATGTGTGATGCAAATGATGTTGTCATCAGCAAAAGGAACTCGCTGTCGATTAAATGTCGTGAGTAATGAAATCGTTGAAAAACGTTACATAGACAAAATCGTTATTTAAGGAGAAATACAATGTCAGAGCCATTTATCGGTCAAATCTCTATGTTCGCCGGCAACTTTGCTCCACGTGGTTGGGCGTTTTGTAATGGACAGTTGTTGTCGATAGCGCAATATACCGCGCTTTTTTCAATAATTGGTACCACTTATGGTGGGAATGGCCAAACTACTTTTGCATTACCGAACATGCAAGGGCGTGTGCCCGTCCATCAGGGACAAAGCCCAGGTACATCACAGTACGTTCTAGGTGAAATGGCTGGACAAGAAACCGTTACTCTCACCTCTAGTCAGATGCCTATACATAACCACGCGGTAGATTTAACTGGAACAGGTAATGTTAGCGTGGCACTTGGCGCTTCGACCGCGAATGGCAATACGTCTACCCCAAGCCCAACTACTGTTCCTGCAAAGGTCGCTAGCGGCCTTAATGCTCTAAACGCTTTTAGCTCCGCAGCTCCTAATACTAATTTGCTACCAGTCAATACCACCACAAGCGTACATCTTACAGGTGCAACTACAAATACTGGAAATAGTTTGCCTGTGAGACTATTGCAGCCTTATTTGACAGTGAATTTCATTATCGCACTTGAAGGTATTTTCCCTTCGCGTAATTAAATTTACACGAACTAGATAGGGGAATCTGTAAGAGAAATAGTGCGTAAGGAGTACGCACTATTTGTATTTAGGGCAAGTTATTTATGGGGAATTATCATGCATCAACCTGCTTGTAAAGCGATACATGCCGTTAAGAATCTTATTGTTAGATTCTGGCATTCTTATTGGACAATACTTATTGTAGGCAGTTTGTTTGCGATGACTTCCCTTGGTGCTAATGCACAAAACCGATCCTATGATTTTACAGCTAATGATACCGTTACACTGACTAATGCGGCTTCTGCGCTATCGAACCGGACGACATTTACACTGGAGTTCTGGGCCAAATTTACTAACGTCAGTGGGCTCATTAATTTAGTTGATTTCACTGGCGGTGCTGATGCCGGTGGCCTCATATTGAACGCAGGCAAACTGACTGTCGATTTGGCCTGTGATTTTGGTTGCTTGACGGAAAGTAATGCACTGTCCTTAAGCACAGGGACCTGGTATCACATTGCAGTAGTATTTGATAACGGGACTTGGGATTTTTATGTCGATGGAGTAGCACAGGGTATCAATGTTCTTGATCAAGGGGCTATCAATGTTGTCCCTGATTATGCTGGATTGTCGGTGACCAACCTGCTGTTTGGTATGCAAAACCACCCATCTGTCGATGATTTTGTAGGTAGCATTGATGACATACGTTTATGGAGTAGTGCACGCACCCAAACGCAAATTCAAAACAATCGTAGTATGGAGTTGGTGGGGAATGAAACCGGTTTATTGGGTTACTGGAAGTTAAATGAAACCAGTGGTACTACCGTAAATGACAGTCAAACCAATAGCAGCTCGCTCACTGGTACCAGCAGCGGCATTGGCTTTAATCCTGTGGGCGCTTTTTCTACCGATACTCTTGCTCCGACGGTAAGTTCTATTTCCGCCAGTACCGCAAACGGTACCTACAAAGTAGGCGATGTCATCAGTATTCAGGTCAACTTTGATGAAACTGTGTTGGTCACTGGCACACCTCAACTCACACTTGAAACAGGCACTACTGATCGCACGATTGACTACACCAGCGGCAGTAATTCCAGTAGCTTGACGTTCAACTACACTGTTCAATCTGGTGATACCTCGGCCGATTTGGATTATGTGGCGACCAATTCTTTAGCACTAAACAGTGGCACTATCCGCGATGCAGCCAGCAACAATGCCATTCTAACCTTGCCAAGCCCTGGGACTGCCAATTCTTTGGGCGCAAATAAGAATATTGTTATTGATGGCATAGCGCCCACTATATCTTCTGTGACTGCCAGTACAGCCAATGGCACTTATAAAGTGGGCGATAACATCAGTATTCAAGTTAACTTTAGTGAAGTGGTGAATGTCACTGGTACGCCGCAATTAACCCTTGAAACAGGCACAACAGATCGCACGATTAATTACACCAGCGGCTCAGGCACAAGCACCCTTACATTTAGCTACACCATTCAGTCCGGTGATAGCTCAAACGATTTGGATTATGTCGCCACCAATTCATTGTCGTTAAATGGTGGCACTATTCGCGATGCGGCTACGAATAATGCGACGCTTACACTGGCATCGCCCGGAGCGGCCAACTCATTGGGCGCCAATAAAGCGCTGGTTGTGGATGGCGTTACACCTTCTGTAACTAGCACAGCTCCTGTTGGTGGCGCGGTATCAACGGACACCAGCGTGGATTTCACCGTGAATTTCAGTGAGTCTGTCAGCAATATTTCCACTGACGATTTCGCTTTGGGAACTACGGGTAGTGCAACAGGCACGATTGCTAGTGTATCTGCGAGTTCAGGCTCCAGTGTGACAGTGACTGTGAGTAGCATTACTGGCAATGGTACGATAAAGCTCAACCTAAACGGTTCCACCAATATTTCCGATGCGGCTGGCAATGCTGGCCCCGCTGCTTATACCAGTGGCACGACCCATACGGTCGCCATTCCAACGGCACCGGATGCACCCACCATAGGGGTTGCAACAGCAGGTGATGGACAGGTTTCCGTCGCCTTTACTGCGCCGTCCAATAACGGCGGCTCGGCGATTACCGGTTACACCGTGACATCCAGCCCCGGCGGTATTACTGCTGGAGGTAATGGATTCACAACGTCTCCGATAACGGTGACTGGCCTTACGAATGGTACGGCTTATACTTTTACGGTGACCGCAACTAATGCCATTGGAACAAGCTCTGCCTCCGCTGCTTCCAATTCAGTGGTGCCCAAAGTTAATCAAACAATTACTTTCAATAATCCCGGCGCACAAAACTTTGGTACCAGTCCGACCCTAAGTGCGACCTCTAGCTCGGGCTTGACGGTCAGCTTCTCATCTTCAACGACGGGGATCTGTACCATCACCTCAGGAGGTGCGCTGACCTTTGTTAACTCTGGCTCATGTACTATCGATGCGGACCAAGCTGGGAATGCTGCTACCAATGCTGCAACGACGGTAAGCCAAACCTTTAGCGTTAATGCCGTCGCGCCTAGTGCCCCAACTATTGGCTCCGCAACCGCGGGCGACACTCAAGCATCGGTTAGCTTTTCAGCTCCCGCCAGCACTGGTGGTGCACCGATCCTTGCCGGAGGCTACACTGTCACTGCTAGCCCCGGTGGTGCAACGGGTACTGGATCTGGTTCGCCGATCACAGTCACAGGGCTCACTAACGGAGTGTCCTATACTTTTACCGTTACAGCGACTAACTCCGCAGGGACTGGTGCTGCGTCTGCGGCTTCTAATTCAGTTACACCCGCATCGCCTCAAACCATTACTTTTGCTAACCCTGGGGCGCAGAATTTTGGAACGTCGCCCAACTTGTCTGCCAGCTCAACATCAGGTTTAACCGTCAGCTTTAGCTCATCGACCACAGGGGTATGTACGGTTAGCGGTTCAACCCTGACTTTTGTTACTGCAGGTACTTGTACTATCAACGCTGAGCAGGCTGGTAATTCGTCCTATCTGGCCGCCGCCACGGTCAGCCGAACATTTACAGTAAATGCTGTTGTACCGAGTGCGCCAACAATTGGCACAGCAACTGCTGGAGATACTCAGGCCAGTGTTGCCTTTGTTGCTCCTGCTAGTACAGGTGGTACTTCGATTATGGGTTATACCGTGAGCGTCAGCCCGCCGGATGTTGCCCCTGTTAATGGTGCCAGTTCGCCGATTCTAGTGACAGGTTTAACTAATGGACAGGCCTATACCTTTACGGTAACGGCAAATAACTCTGCTGGCGCAGGTGCTGCATCAGCTACATCGAATAGCGTAACACCCGCAGCAAGCCAATCCATTACTTTTTCCAATCCTGGAGCGCAAAACTTTGGTACATCGCCGACACTGGTCGCTACGTCCAATTCAGGTTTGATTCCGACATTTACCTCTTCCACCCCCGGAGTGTGTACTATTACCAGTGGTGGCGTATTGACCTTTGTCACTGTGGGTACTTGTACCATCAACGCAGATCAAGCAGGCAATGCGAGTTATTTGGCTGCTGTTCAAGTTAGTCGTTCATTCAGTGTCAATGCCGTTGTGCCAAGCGCGCCAACAATCGGCGCTGCTACTGCGGGGAATGCTCAAGCAACGGTGAGTTTTAGTGCCCCGGCATTCACTGGCGGTGCGGTCATTACGGGCTACTCCTTAGTGTCTACTCCTGGCGGTATTACGGCATCGGGTACTGCTTCACCTATCACCATAACTGGATTAACCAATGGGACTTCCTATTCATTTACTGTTGCAGCTATAAACTCAGCCGGAACCGGTAGTGCCTCCACGGCGAGTAACGCAGTGAAGCCTAATGGCGCCCCTGTTATCAGTTCAACCGCGTTAACCAGTGCCACTCAGGATGCGGCCTATAGCTATACCTTGGTCGCAAGCGACAGCGATGTGGGCGACAGTGTCACCTTAAGTGCCGTCACACTGCCAAGCTGGTTGAGCTTCAATGCGGCGACAGGTGTCCTGAGTGGTACCCCAAGCAATGCTAACGTGGGTAGCCATGCGGTAGTACTACGGGCAACAGACACAGATGGCCTGACGGCAGAGCAGAGCTTTACCATTGTGGTGGCAAACATCAACGATGCGCCGACCATCAGTTCAACTGCGATGACCAGTGCCACTCAGGATGCGGCCTATAGCTATACCTTGGTCGCAAGCGACAGCGATGTGGGCGACAGTGTCACCTTAAGTGCCGTCACACTGCCAAGCTGGCTGAGCTTCAATGCAGCGACGGGTGTGCTGAGTGGTACCCCAAGCAATGGTAACGTGGGCAGTCATGCGGTAGTACTACGGGCAACAGACACAGATGGCCTGACGGCAGAGCAGAGCTTTACCATTGTGGTGGCAAACGTTAATGATGCACCTGTCGCTTCCAATCAGTCTGTGACATTAGAGGAAGACAGTTCGCTGATGATCACGCTTGCGGGTGAGGATGCCGACAATGATCCTCTGACCTATGAGATCACCGCGCAACCAGCCTCTGGTACCTTAGAGCAGCATGGTAGTGTCTGGCTTTATACGCCTGAGAAGGATTTTAATGGTACTGATTCTATTGGCTTTATTGCCAAGGATGCAGAGTTAAGCTCTGAGCCCGCCACAGTCACCATTACGGTTACGCCTGTGAACGACGATCCTCAAGCTGTCGATGATAGCTATACCTTAACCAGTACCCCCAATGACACCTATTCGCTGGCGGTGCTGGCAAACGATGTGGATGTCGATGGTGACGCCTTAAGCATTGATGGTGCCGCTGCGGATATTGGCAGTGTACAAATCACTGCCGATGGACTCAGCTTTACCGCGCCCGAGGCTTATGTGGGGCCAGTTGCACTGCGTTATACCATTAGCGATGGCAACAAAGGCCGAGCAACCGCCAAAGTGAATGTGCTGATTGAAGGCGCTGATTCAGCGAATCAACCCGTGATCACCCTCCCTGATGATGTTGAGGTGAATGCGACTGGCCTGTTTACGCGGGTGAAACTCGGTTTTGCCAAGGCGGTTGACCGTAATGGCCATCCATTGCCTGTGTCGCTGGTGAATAAGAGCTTGTTCTTCGCCCCTGGCAACTACTTAGCCTATTGGCAGGCAGTAGACAGCGAGGGCAATAAGGCGATTAAAGCGCAGAAGGTTAAAGTCAATCCATTGATTTCACTGAGCAAAGATCAAGTTGTTGCTGAAGGAAATCAAGTGACTGTGAGTGTTCATCTCAATGGTGAGGCACCGAGTTATCCGCTGAGTATTCCTTACACAGTGTCAGGAACGGCAGACAGTAGCGACCATGATTTGGTTGATGGCGTAGTGGAGATAGCTGCAGGACAAATGGCAGAAATCCACTTTACTACCCTGAACGATGGTGTGGGCGAAGGGAATGAAGAGGTATTAATCAGCCTTGACCCAAGCCTGAATCTTGGTAGTAAGCAGCAGAGCCAAGTTGTGATTACCGAAGCCAATATTGCACCACAGGTCAGTTTAGCGGTGACTCAAGCTGGCCAGCAACAAGTCATTGTCGCGCAAAATGGCGGCGATGTGCACATTCGTGCCTCCGCCTCGGACGCCAATGAGCAGGATACATTGACGCTGACGTGGGCAAGCGGCGGGTTAAGCTTGCAAGCGGATGCGACGGGCATGACATTCTCTCCAGCCGCGGTGACTCCGGGGATTTATCCTGTGAGCCTAACGGTGACCGATGATGGTTCGCCTGTACTGTCGAGTACCGAAACTGTGTATATCGTTGTGCGTCCAAGTTTAGCCGCATTGACGAGTGCCGATACGGATGGCGATTTAATCCCTGATGTTCAAGAAGGCTATAGCGATAGCGATAGCGATGGTATTCCGGATTATTTAGATGCCAATAACGACTGTAATGTGATGCCTGAGGGAGAATTACAGCCGGTCTACTTCTTGGCCGAAGGGCAGGCGGGTGTCTGTTTACGTTTGGGGAATATTGCCCTAAGCCGTGGACAGGGCGGCGTGCAGCTACAGCCTGAAGCCGTGGCTGAAGATGCTTTAGCTGCCAATGTGGGTGGTATTTTCGACTTTATCGCGACGGGTCTGCCACAACAGGGCCAAAGCTATAGCTTGGTATTGCCACAACGTTCGCCCGTTCCTGCGAATGCCATCTATCGCAAGTTCAATGCTCAAGCGGGCTGGCGAGATTTTGTGATTGATGCAAACAACACTGTTGCCAGTACCGAAGGTGAGCGTGGTTTCTGCCCTCCACCGGGGGATAGCAGTTGGACGCCGGGATTAACCGAAGGCCATTGGTGTGTGCAGTTAACCATCGAAGACGGTGGCCCTAACGATGATGATGGTGTGGCTAACCGTACTATTGTCGACCCAAGTGGCGTGGCTGTGATGCTCAATGGTAACCACTTGCCTGTCGCCAATCCTGACTCGGCAGCAATTGCCTGGAACCAGAGTATCGATGTGAACGTGCTTGCCAACGATACGGATAGCGATGGGGATAGTTTGAGTGTTACTCAAGTGATCAGTGAGTTTGGCACTGCCACAGTGTTAGCGGATCAACGGATCAGTTACACGCCAGCGGCAGACTTTATCGGCACCGATGTGTTGGTTTATAGCATTACCGATGGTAAAGGTGGTACGGCAAGTAGTGAGCTGACGATTGAGGTGAATGGCAACACAGCCCCTGTGACTGTTGATGACAGCGCCGCCACCGATGATCGCACCAGCTTGCTTATCGACGTGCTGAGTAATGACACCGATCTGGATGGTAATACGTTGACCCTGTTAAGTGCGACAGCTCAACAAGGCAGTGTGACTATCGAGGCGAATAAACTGCGCTATATCCCTAAAACAGGATTCGATGGTGTGGATACCGTGACCTATAGGATTAGCGACGGCCAAGGTGGTGAAGCGACGGGGCAAGTGCTTATCACAGTGAAAGCCTATCAAGAGGTCATTATCGATAATAAGTCAGGAGGAGGCAGTATGACCTTATGGGCGTTGGCATTTATCTTAGCGTGCGCCATGTTGCGCCGCCGAGAGCTACAGCGATTGGCCTTAGGCTGCCTGTTATTTCTCAGTGTGACGCAACAGGCACAGGCAACAGACTGGTATGTTGAGGGGTTCATTGGCCAAGCGAAGGCCGATAAAACCCTGCCTGAGTTGAACGCCCAAGTCGGAGAGGGGCAACTTCTCAACGTCGATGACTCGGATACCGCATTTGGGGTGAGTCTGGGTTATCAGTGGACGCCGACCGTAGCGTTGGAACTGGGTTATGCCGACTTTGGTGAAGGAAGCGCGAGAATTAAGGGCGCAACCTTAACACCGGAGCAATATCATGAGTTGGTGAAAACCGTCACTCCAGTCCTTGCCGATGGGGTGATGCTTGGCCTGAGACTTACCTTGCTTGAACATGAGGGGTGGCGTTTTGAAGTACCCTTTGGCTTGTTCCATTGGCAAGCCGATATTGGCAGTACCATGGGCAATACAACGATCAAGACCGATTTAGATGGTACTGATTGGTATGCGGGAGTGCGTTTTAGTTACCAATTCAGTGATGCTTGGTCCGTGGGGTTAGGTTATCAATACATAGATATCGAGCCGAATGATCTATTGAGTTATCAGCTCAATCTGCGCTATCAGTTTTAGATGATGTTGACATCAAAAGGGGCTTAGCCCCTTTTTTGTTGGTGATTTTTCGCGGTAAAAAGCGAAAAGTTTTAACCGTTTCTCCTTTGTCCTTGCTGAGTATGTGATTTAAATCCCATGGCTTGGATGGTGGTCTTTGGAATAGCCGCACTAAATTCAGGTTGTAGATTAAAGACAGGATAGTAAGATTGTCACTTATCCTAGTTAGTTTGTTGCTATTTTTTATCCAGGGGCAGTTATGTCGCAGCGGCACCATAAGCCGGAAATCTTGCATACTGAAGTTGTCGCTAAGAGCCGTTTGTTTCAAATTGAACAGGTCCATCTTAAATTCTCCAACGGTGTCGAGCGCCAGTATGAGCGGATGAAGGGCGGAAGCCGTGGCGCTGTGATGGTGGTGCCCATTCATCAAGGCAACATGTTGTTAGCCCGTGAATATGCCGCTGGCACCGACAATTACGAGCTAGGTTTTCCTAAGGGATTAATTGACCCTGGTGAGCAAGCTATCGAGGCGGCCAATCGAGAATTACAGGAAGAAATCGGTTTTGGGGCGCGTAAGCTGACACTGTTGAAAGAACTTAGTCTTGCACCGGGTTATTTCTCTAGCAAGATGCAAATTTTCATAGCAGAAGATTTATATGAAAGCCGCCTCGAAGGCGATGAGCCAGAACCCATAGATGTAGTGCCTTGGGCATTGGCCGAGTGGGAAGCGTTACTCGATAATAGCGATTTTTCCGAATCTCGTAGTGTGAGCGCATTGTTTTTAGCGCAGAAACACCTACAACTTAAATAATCTTTTTCGTTAAAGCGTTCAGCAACTGAGTGCTTGTAAATCATTCGCGAAGTTTGCGATTGGAGTGGTTATGAAGCCAGAAGAGTTAATCGACGAGGTGATTGCGATAGCAACGGATGCGGGTCGCACTATTCGTGAGATTTACCTCAAGGGTAATTTTGAACGAGAAACCAAGTCTGATAATACCCCCGTCACCTCGGCGGACTTAGCGGCGAATGAGCTGATCTGTGAACGCTTAGCCGCATTGACGCCCGATATTCCTATCCTGTCGGAAGAGGCTGCCGATATTCCCCTAAGCGTGCGCGAAGGCTGGAAACGTTATTGGTTAGTCGATCCTCTCGATGGCACGGGGGAGTTTATTGCGGGCAGTGGTGACTTTTCGGTGATCATTGCGCTGGTGGAGCACAATCGCCCCGTGATGGGTGTGGTCTATGTGCCTATGACGCAGGTGTGTTACTACGCCATTGCGGGCTTAGGCGCCTATAAACGTACCGATAAGCAGGAAGTGCGCATCAGCAGTCGGCAAATTCAGCACCGTGAGCAAGTTTCCCTTAGGTTAGCTGTGAGTCGTCGTCAGGATCCCCAATCCGTGTTGACCCTGTTCAATCAGCCTAAGCACTGTGAGCTGGTGGTCATGGGCGGTGCGGCCTTGAAGAGTTGTCTGGTTGCCGAAGGACGCGCCGATTGTTATGTGCGAGTCGGGCCGACGGGGGAGTGGGACACCGGTGCCGCGCAGATCATTATTGAGGAAGCGGGTGGCCAGCTCATGGATACCGAACTGCAACCTTTGACTTATAACGAGCGTGAGACGCTTGAAAATCCTAACTTTATTGTTGTTGGTGCGCCCAATTTAGAGTGGGATAAAATTTTAATTGGTGAATAGTTTTACATGCAGTCGATTCGTCCAGTATTAAAGTCAGAGTTAGCCGACGTTTTTCAACTCGAACAGGCTATCTTTGGCGACCATTGTTATCCCGATTTTTTCTTTCGCCAAGGATTTGATTGTTGGCCAGAGCATTTTCTGGTTGCCGTAGATGATGGCGGTAAGTTGTTAGGCTATTTGCTCTGCGCTCAAAGTGGTGACCCTGCTTGTATGTGGATTCTCTCCGTGGCGGTGAGTGAGCAATCCCGCGGGCGAGGCATTGGCAAACAATTAATCCAACAATGTTTAACTCAGCTACCGCCTCAGGTTAAGCGGGTGGATTTAACCGTCGATCCCCACAACCCAGCCCATGGTTTGTATCAGCGTTTAGGGTTTGTCGATACTGCCTTCGAAGCGGACTATTTTGGCGCAGGGGCAGATAGAGTCGTGATGAGTTATCACTGCCGCTAGGTAAAAGTTCAACCTCGAAATGGCGCCCTCGATTGAGGGCGCCATTTTTTTATGCGTTAAAAGTTAAGTTCCTTTCAAGGTTTCCATCGAGCGCTTGCCTCGAAGTTAGCCCTTCTTCTCTCATTTTTATGCCTTTTACTTCATGCTGTACGCAAAATAAACTTATTTTGAACGTTGTTTTTTATTTTTTAGACTGTTAATCTCACATCATTCAACAGGGAGTGAGACCTATGGCGAGACGCAAAGAACATAGTCATGATGAGATTCGTGCTATGGCAGTAGAAGCGGCAATGGCATTGCTGCAACAGCAAGGGACACAAGAACTGAGTTTACGCAAGATTGCTAGCCAGATTGGCTATGTGCCGAGTACCTTAATCAATATCTTTGGTAGTTATAACTACCTACTGTTAGCCGTTTCTGAGGCAACGTTGCAGGCGCTGATGCACCAGCTCTCCGAGGTAAGTGCTGATAATAGTCGCAATCAAATCATTAGCATGGCGCAAAAATACGCTGAGTTTGCCCACGCACAGCGCCAATGTTTTAAGTTGGTATTTGAACTGCAGCTACTCGACTCTGAGCCTTTGCCTGAATCCCAAGGCCAACTTATCGCGGGTTTATTCAGTTTAATTGAACGTGAGTTAGCCCTGTTGTTCCCCCATAAAACTGTCGAGCAGCAACTCCAAATGAGCCGAGTGCTTTGGGGCGGCATCCACGGCCTCACGGCATTATCACTGGATAATAAATTGTTTGCCGATACGGCATCTTTACCCGCTTTGTTAGAGAGTCATGTGACAGGGTATTTACAGGGAATGGGTTATCAGAGGGAAGCATCATGCTGCTAACAAAACGTTTTTTACCGTATTTTGCTACCCAATGTCTTGGGGCACTTAACGACAATATCTATAAAAATGTGTTGTTGTTGCTGGTTACCTTCAGCCAAGTCAACGATTTACCCATTAGCGTCGATATGTTTGTTAATTTGGCAGCAGGGGTTTTTATCCTGCCGTTTTTCCTATTTTCGGCCCATGCTGGTGTAGTTGCCGACAATATGGATAAGGCCAAACTTATCCGCCGCTTAAAATTGCTCGAAGTCATCATTATGTTCAGCGCTGCCGCGGCCATCGTGAGCGAAAATTACATGATGATGTTATTACTGCTGTTTTTAACCGGTAGTCAGTCAGCCTATTTTGGGCCAGTCAAATATTCCCTCTTACCTCAAGCCTTAAAAGAGGATGAGTTAGTCACGGGCAATGCCTGGGTCGAGATGGGGACGTTTCTGTCTATCTTGATTGGTACCTTGAGTGCCGGGATTTTAGTGTCTGATAACAATGCCACTTTGTGGTCGGCCATCACGGTCGCAGCCCTTGCCTTGGCGGGATATTTATCTAGCCGTGCGATCCCTGCTTTACCGCCACAGGGTACAGTTCAGAAAATCCAATTTCGTCCATTATCAGGCACTTGGCGCACCATAAAGAAGGCGCGTCAAACGCCTTCGATTTGGATGGCCATCCTCGCCATTAGCTGGTTCTGGTTTTTAGGTGCCACATATCTGACCCAATTCCCTAACTTTGCCAAGTTGCATTTGCACTCTGGCGCGACTGTGGTGTCGCTGCTACTTGGGATGTTCTCTATCGGGATTGCGGTTGGCTCCTTTGTCTGTGAGCGTTTTTCCTTTGGCCATGTGGAGTTAGGCTTGCTGCCCTTTGGGGTGCTCGGTTTAACTGTGTTTGGTGTGGACTTGCTGTGGGCGATTCCGCCCGCACCTGCAGATGCGCAGTTTGTGTATGGCTTACAAAGCTTTATTGCCGAGCAGAAGCATTATCGAGTGATGTTGGACTTCTTTATGATTGGGGTCAGCGGTGGTCTGTTTATTGTGCCTCTGTATGCTTTTATTCAAGCGCGCTCCGCTAAGGGAGAATGTGCGCAAGCGATTGCTGCGAATAACATTATGAACTCGCTCTTTATGGTGGCATCGGCGTTGTTGTCTATGCTGCTACTCGGGGTGGCTGGCTGGAGCATTCCACAGCTGTTCTTACTGCTGGCGGTGATGAACTTTGTGGTTGCGCTTTACGTGTATTCGCAAGTGCCTGAGTTTACTCAACGATTTATCAGTTATTTACTCAGCCATGTGATGTATCGGGTGACTGTGACTGGGCGAGAAAAGATCCCCAAAGAAGGTGCAGGTATCATAGTCTGTAACCATGTGAGCTATGTGGATGCGTTGATCATTATGGGGGCGTCGACCCGGCCGATTCGTTTCGTGATGGATAAATCTATCAGTGAAATCCCTGTGCTGAAATACCTGTTCCGCCATGCAGGAGTAATCCCGATTTGTTCGCCGCGCCAGAGTGAGGCAACTTACAATCAAGCTTTTGAATCGATTCATGAGGCGTTAGCGAATGGCGAGTTGGTATGTATCTTCCCCGAAGGTCGTTTAACCCCCGATGGTGAGCTCGGCGAGTTTCGCCCCGGTATTGATAAAATCTTGGCCCGCGATCCCGTGCCGGTGATCCCTATGGCGCTCAATGGACTGTGGGGTTCTTACTTTAGTCATAAGGACGGCCATGCATTGACTACTATGCCGAAACGCTTTTGGTCAAAGGTATCGGTGAGCTTAACGGATGTGGTGGATGGGCAAAATGCTGATCGGCACTCGCTCAGGGATAGTGTCGCGAATCTACTCAATAAGCCCTAACTTAACGGGATAGATAAAGAAAACCGTGGCAGTTAGCACACGGTTTTCTTGTTTTCAGCCTTTTAAGTGGTGGCTATCCAACGGATCGTTATTTCGCTGATAGCTATCCCGCTGATAGTTATCCAGCCACTCATGCATGGCATGGTTATTTCCCCTGAACAGAATATTGCTGGCTTTCTTTTGTAACTGGTATTCGTACATGGGGTCGTAATATTTGTGCAGCAGCAGGCTTATCCAGGCCAAATGTTGTGAGGTTTGGTTTTGATTAAGTTGCTGCGACAGTGCTTGTTGTATCATGTCTTGCAACTCTTGATATTGCTTACCACCAAGACGTTTGCGAATACTGCTAAGACTCTGTAATAGGTAGTGGCTAAAGGCTTCGAAACCTGCCTCTAAGCCGAGACGCTCGCAAAATCCTCGGTGCATTTTGTGAACGTATTCATCGAGTAAGCGAGTGAGCCTGATGTCATCGTCTTCTTCGAGTACCAGAATATCGGCCGTCTGCATGGCGCTATAAAAACTTTGCGGCAGCGCCGAGCGGCCAATCAAAAAGCTTTCATCCTCGAGCAACAAACAGGCGTGATTGCCTAATTGATGGTGTAACAGGGCAATGGCGAGCTGATTTTCAAAGTTAATTTGTGTCGGTTGTGGGTCGATGTTTTTACCAAAGCTCGAGCCTCTGTGATTGGCGATACCCTCAAGATCCACTGCCTCTTTGCGCAGTCTTAAAAAATCCGTTTTGCCGCTTCCCGTCATACCGCTCAGGCTTAGCAAAGGTTGCAGACTTGGCGCCGCCTCAATTACACCCATTAAATATTGGCGCATACCTTTGTAGCCGCCTTGCACATAAGGTACGGAAACACCAGCCTCTTGCAGCCACTGCTGAGTTAATTGTGAGCGCAGCCCGCCACGAAAGCAGCAAAGGTAAGCTTCGGGGTGAGTCGATAAAAAGTTTAACCAGGCATCAATACGCTGCTGTTTTACCACGCCATGTACGAGGGAGTGGCCCAAGGCTATTGCAGCTTGCTGACCTTGCTCTTTATAACAAGTGCCGACTTTTTCCCTTTCCTTATCAACCATTAACGGTAGATTTATCGAGGAGGGAAAGGCGCCGCGATTAAATTCAATCGGCGCCCTTAAGTCGATTAATGGCTGCCCAGCAATAAAGATATCGTGATATTGCTGGGCGGGAATGATCATCGCTGACATTAACACAGCACTACATTAGCGGTGGAGGTGGGCGTTTCTAATGAGCCAATACAGATAGGCTCTATCTGATGGGCATTAAGCAGTGCCACCAGTTCCGCTTCGGCATCACTCGACACTGCCACTAACAAGCCGCCACTGGTTTGTGGGTCACACAAAATGGCTTTTTGATGATCGGTAAGTGTGGGCAAGTGTTCGCCATAACTGTCGTAGTTACGATGGGTGCCACCGGGAATACAGCCTTGTGCTAGATAGTCGAGGGCGCGGGGTAAGAGTGGCACTGCATCGAGGTTAAGTTTAGCGGTGAGTTTAGCACCTTGACACACTTCTAATAGATGGCCTGCAAGCCCAAAACCAGTAACATCGGTGAGGGCGTTCACGCCTTTAATCTTAGCGATTTTGGCGCCTATGCTATTGAGCTGGCACATCGCATTCACCGCAATTTGGCTATCTTCGTCTTTGAGCTTTTTCTGCTTTTGTGCCGTGGTAAGAATGCCAATACCGATAGGTTTAGTGAGATACAAACGATCGCCCGCTTTTGCGGTATCGTTTTGTTTTAAATCCTTCAGGGCGATTTGCCCAGTGACCGCAAGGCCGAAGATTGGCTCAGGCGCATCGATACTGTGACCACCGGCCAGCATTATCCCAGCTTCCATACAGGCTTGACGGCCACCATCGACCACTTGTTGCGCGATCTCGGCGGGAAGCTTGTTTACTGGCCAGCCTAGAATCGCAATCGCCATCATGGGCGTGCCGCCCATGGCATAGATATCGCTAATGGCATTGGTGGCGGCGATGCGGCCAAAGGTAAAGGGGTCATCTACGATTGGCATAAAAAAGTCGGTGGTACTGATAATGCCGATTTCATCATTGAGCTTGTAAACGGCTGCATCATCACGGCTTTGATTGCCGACCAACAGGTTAGGATCGGTGAATACAGGCAGCTGCGAGGCAAGAATGGTGGTCAGTACTTTAGGGGAAATTTTACAGCCGCAGCCAGCACCATGGCTATATTCTGTGAGTTTAATGCTATCGGTGGAAGATACAGTGGAATTCGACATGAGCCCTACATCCTGTAAAAAGTGATTGAGGCATCATCATAATAGGATACGGCCACCATGCAAGGCGGCCGTATGATTTTTACCGAGAATTGTGCTCTAGCTATAACTTGCCGTTAGGCTCTTCCAGCTTTTTTGCTGAGTCAGGAATCGTATCTTCAACTCTTCGACTTGCTGCAACAACTGTTGATCGACCAGTTGCTTGCGTTTGGCATCTAACAGTGTCTTTTGGGCTTGGTAATATTCGAGTAAATGTTGTTTCATCAACTCATACTCTTGCTGAATTTTTTCAATAATTTCATCAGCATTTGGCAAGTTTAGCACTTTGTTTCTGGCGTGTAGCAGTTGCATCTGCAGGCGTGCGCTCTCTATCCGCTCCTGTGGACTGGTGCGCAGGTCTTTGGCTAAGCCAACCCAAGATAAAGCCTTAATCAGCCACTTAGTCGGATCGTAATGCCACCACTTAATGCCGTTACGGTAATCGTTCTCGAAGATATGGTGAAAATTATGGTAACCCTCACCGTACGTCAACATCGCCAGAAAACCGTTGTCACGGGCGGTGTTTTTATCGGTATAAGGTTGGCTACCCCACACATGGGCGAGGGAGTTGATGAAGAAGGTGCAATGATGCACAACGACTAAGCGCAGTAATCCCGCCATCAGCAACATGCCGGCGATATTGCCAGTGAACCAGCCGAGTAGCGCGGGCAAACCAATGTTCATCAGAATGACGAGGGCGAGATAGTGCTTGTGTTGCCACATCACGATACGGTCGTTCTGCAAATCACGCACGTTTTGGTAGTCATGGTAACGCTGGGCTTGGTATTCGCGCAGCATCCAACCTATATGGCTGTACCAGAAACCCATGTTAGCCGAGTAGGGGTCTTTATCATTATCATCGACATGCTTATGATGCACGCGATGATCGGATGCCCAATGTAATGCACTGTTTTGTAATGCTAATGCACCGCCAAGCGCGTAGAGGAAACGTACCGCAGGGTGAGCTTTATAGGCCTTGTGTGACCAGAGTCTATGGTAACCCGCGGTGATCGACAGACCACTTGCAAAGGCTAACACCACAAAAGCAATCCATTCGCTGGCGCTATAACCGTGGGTTAGACCATACCAAGGAACGAGGATAACTGCACTGAGGAAGGTGAGGCTAAAGAGGATGACATTTAGCCAGATGATAGGGGGTTTATTCATTATAGTTTCCAATATCCGCATTTGAGCGTACAACTGTAAGCTAATTTAGCCTAGCAATCTTGTTTGGTCAAGGTGGATGGGGCTGTGTTTCAGACGCAAAAGCGGTATTATCGCGTCATTACATTCAGTTAGCGGATTGAAGAATGGGTATTCGTGCACAGCAAAAAGAGAAAACTCGGCGGGCATTGGTCGATGCGGCGTTTAACCAGCTCAGTGCTGAGCGCAGTTTCTCTAGCTTAAGCTTGCGTGAGGTGGCGAGGGAAGCCAACATTGCGCCCACATCCTTTTATCGTCATTTTAAGGATATGAATGAGCTTGGGTTGACCATGGTCGACGAAGGCGGGCTCACCCTAAGACAGATGATGCGAAAGGGGCGGCAACGTGCCGAAGCCGGGGGCAGTGTGATCCGTATTTCTGTGGATACCTTTATGGAAGTGCTTGATTCTAACCCAAACGTTTTCAGAATTTTACTGCATGAGCGCTCAGGGACTTCGGCGGCATTCCGCGCAGCAGTAGCCCGTGAGATTGAACATTTTATCTCTGAACTGGCCCATTACACCGAAGCGACAGCGGGCCGCACGCCTATGCTGGCCAGAGCACAGGCAGAAGCCTTAGTGACCTTAGTGTTTAACGCCGGAGCGTCGGCACTGGATATGAAGCGCGCCGATCGTAAAGTGCTTGCCGATCAACTGGTGATGCAATTACGTATGGTGGCTAAGGGCGCCGAAGCCTTACAACATAAGGTCGAGCATCGTTAAGTAAGATTGTGATTTAGTCCAAAAATAAAGGAGCCAATGGCTCCTTTATTTTTAGGTACATAGAGTCGCTTAACGACGCTCTAGCAGCACACCTGTTTCCATATGGTCGGTGTAAGGGAACTGATCGAACAGGGCAAAACGAGTGACTTTATGGGTCTGATTTAATTGCTGCAAATTGTCTTTCAGGGTGTCGGGATTACAAGAGATATACAGGATCCGCTCATAACCTTGCACTAACTCCAACGTCGCAGGGTCGATACCTGCTCGTGGTGGGTCGACAAAAATGGTGTTGCAGACATAGCTGTCCAGATCTATGCCTTCTAAGCGTCTAAAGCTGCGTTTTTTCGCCATCGCATCGCTAAATTCTTCCGCCGACATACGGATAATCTGCAGATTATCGATATTGTTGACTTCGATATTGTACTGGGCTGCATCCACCGAAGGTTTAGCTAACTCGGTTGCGAGCACGCGATTAAAGTTTTGTGCCAGCGCGATGGAGAAGTTGCCATTACCACAGTAAAGCTCCAGTAAATCGCCTTGGCTGCGTTGAGTCACGTCGATAGCCCATTCCAGCATCTTGATTGCCACCTTGGCATTTGGCTGGGTAAAGCTGTTTTCGATTTGTTTGTAATGGAAAACTTTGTCATTCACTTGCAGTGACTCAACCACAAAGTCTTTATCTAAATCGATTTTCTGTTTGCGCGCACGGCCTATGATGTTGACCTTAAATTGGCTGCTCAATCTGGCTTTAAGTGCAGCGGCTTCGCTGCGCCATTGGTCATCAAGCTGTCTGTGATACAGCAATGACACTAAAATCTCACCGCTGAGTGTTGATAAAAAATCAACTTGGAAGAGTTTATGACGTAGGCTGTGGTTCGGTTTTAACTCGGCGATCAGAGCCACCATCATCTGATTGATTAAGGCGCTCGCCGGTAAGTATTGATCGCAACGAACTTTGTCGTTCAATACTTTATCGAACATGTAATAGTATAAATCGTCGCCCTCGTGCCATACGCGAAACTCGGCGCGCATCCGATAGTGGGCAGGTTCTGAGGCAAACACTTCAACACTCGGTGTCTCAAATTGGGCAAAGGCCTGCTCTAGCTTGATACGCTTTGCAGTTAGTTGCGCATCATAGGTCGTGGGATCCATTGCTGCTAAGTTCATTGTCGATTCACCGTGGCTGTAAATTGGGGCGCAAATTTTATACTAGGTGACACGAATGTCCAGCATCTTGGTTTTGCGGTTTGAGTTAAGCTGTGGGAGAATCCGCTCGCGAATGGGACAACGAATTAACTGGAGACGGGCTTGTCGCAACCAATATTAGTATTCGATTCTGGCATCGGCGGTCTATCCGTATTGGCCGAAATTCACAAATTGCTCCCACATCACGATTACTGCTATTTGTTCGATAATGCCAGATTGCCCTATGGCGAGTTGGAAGAGCAGGAACTTGTCTCTGGTTGTGTCGCGCTTATCGACCAAGTCGTCGAGCGTACCCATGCCGCGATTGTTGTCGTTGCCTGCAATACCGCCAGTACTGTTGTGCTGCCAGCGCTGCGTGCAACCTTATCAATTCCTGTTGTGGGTGTGGTCCCCGCTATTAAACCCGCGGCGCAGTTATCTAAGAGTAAGCGTATTGGTTTGCTCGCCACCCCGGGAACGGTCAAGCGCCACTATACCTATGAACTCATCAGCCAATTTGCCGATGATTGCCACGTTGAGCTGTTTGGATCTTCCGAATTAGTGCTGATGGCAGAGCAGAAGATTGCCACCGGCCAATTGGACATGGCGCGGTTAACACAGGTTCTATCACCCATCGTCGAAGCGGATTTAGATGTACTGGTGCTCGGATGTACTCATTTCCCCATGCTGCGTGATGAACTGCAACAGGTATTAGGTCAAGGTGTCACCTTGCTCGATTCCGGGAAGGCCATTGCCAAGCGAGTCAAAACCTTGCTGGCTGAGACTAAGAGTGAGGAGCAAGTTCAGGAAGACGCGCACTGCGATGTACATATGCAGGCGTTTTATACTAAAGCGGAGATCAGTGAGGGATTAGCGACTACGTTAGTCGATTGTGGCTTTTCAACTTTAGAGCGAATCACCACAATCAACTCAAACGGATAAATTAACGCGGGTTACTCATCGGTACCTGTACGGTCGGCAGCTTCCGAATCTTGAGTCTTCGCTTCTCTAACCTTTAAGGTTCTTTCTTGGAAGTTAAAGTCGTTCAACTTGACCATCGCCTTTTGAGCTCCCGCCTCGGACATTTCCACAAAGCCGAACCCTTTACGACGACCCGTTTTACGATCACGCACTAAACGTACTGAGTTGACGGGGCCAAACTCACCAAACAGAACCTTCACTTCACCCTCGTGGACGCGATAAGGCAAGTTGCCTACATAGAGTGTCATGGTTGGGCCAACATATTGCTCATCTGCACCTTGAGCTTGATTTGTCTCAGGGACAAATTTAAAAACGAGAGTAGTAATGATAACGCCAGCAACAAAAGCGATGTACGCAGGTAATGTAGTTGCAAATTGAGATAGCGCGATTGCGCCGAGAATGGCAATAACCAAAACAATAAGAAATGACTTTTGCATATAAATGCTCTCTGAATGAAATAGAAAATGATAAATAACTGTTAACAGCAAGTCATATGGTAATGAATTATTTACTTTTACACTAGACCGCTGCCGAAAAATTGAGCGTGAATTATCATTTCTCAGATAAAAATTCGCTTTAAAATCGAATAACAAAGCAGAAAGAGATAAAAAATAGACATGATGTTTAAAATATCGGCGTACGATTCGGTTAGTCGAAAAAAGCCCTTGCACAAAAAGTTCTGCTGCCTATAATGCGCATCCACTGACACGGCAGACAGCAATACGCAGTTTCAAGTGCCAGTTCATCGAGTGATTAACTCCTCGATGAGCGAAAAGAAAGTTGCAAAAACTACTTGACGCAAAAACGGGAATGCGTAGAATACGCAGCCCTG